>NZ_KN214135.1:417945-465136 GCF_000763055.1 Collinsella sp. 4_8_47FAA
CCGACGACCGCACAGCTCCCCGGGTCGCCTATCGCCTCCGCCAGCCTGTCGTAGCCCTCGGGGTCGGCCCTGAAGCTCCCGCTCCAGATCTTCCTCCCGAGGCCGTCGAGCAGGCACAGGACATGCACGTCCTTGTGCGTGTCGACGCCCGCGATGACCGTTTCGCCTTCCATTTTCGCTCCCCTCGGTCTGCCGCCTGCTCCGCGCCCGAGCCTCCCAGACATTGCACTGACGGGAGCGCTACAATCAAGTTGCCTTATCCGATTGTCCGCGCTCATGCTCCTATTAGGTCATGGCAGGACTCCGGGTCGCGGAAGCCGGGGCGAGACAGGTCGGATTTGAGGACGGCCGAAGAGGCGTCAGCAGGTCAGTGGGTCATCGTCCCGGCGTTCAGCATCAGGGTAGCGCTGCGACGCGGAAATCGCGCGCTGTTGACGCGCCCCCGCAGTGCCCGCTTCCCCCAAGGACAATTATCAGTGCAGGTCGCGAGAGTCTAAAAAGGCGGTGTGCTCAGGAGGTTCGCGTTTTTCCCCGCACTTCCGAAATTCGAGTGCACAGAAGGCTGCAACAAAACGATTTACGCAACATATGTCCAAGCAAAAACGGGTGGTAGCCGGTACGGCCACCACCCGTTTGTCTCATATCCAGCCCATAGCAGGCCAGCTACTTCTTAATGCCGCGTCCCAGGCGCTCAGCGACCGACGCCACGGCGCTCTCATCGACCGAACCGCAGCTCACGCAGCCGTCGTGGGCACGCATCTGGCCGGTGACCTCGTCCATCGCGAGCGGCGCCACCTTCTCGAGCTTAAAGCCCTTGCCGGCGCGCATGTTTTCCTTGGCCACGCTGATCATGAGCTTAATGCGGTTGAGCTGGTTGACCTCGGACGCACCAGGATCATAGTCCACCGCAACGATGTTGCTCTCGGGATGCTGGCGGCGCAGCTCCTTAATCACGGCCTTGCCCACCACGTGATTGGGCAGGCACGCGAAGGGCTGCGTGCAGATGATATTGGGTGCGCCATGATCGATCAGGTCGAGCATCTCGGCCGTGAGCAGCCAGCCCTCGCCCATGTTGTTGCACACCGAAAGCACCGTGCGGGCCTTGTCGGCCATGGTGCCGATGCGCTCGGGCGCCTCGAAGCGGCGGGACTTCTCGAGCATCTCCTCCACCGGCGTGCGCATCCAGTCCACGAGCTTGATGAGCGCCTGCATACCAGCGCGCGTGGTAGCGGAGCTTCCCAACTCGTCCTTCTGCAGCTCGGCGTTGCTCATGGAGTACAGGAAAAAGTCGAGCAGACCCGGCACCACGGCCTCGCAGCCCTCGCGCTCGATGACATCGACCACGTGGTTGTTGGCTGTGGGATGGAACTTGACCAGGATCTCGCCGACCACGCCCACGCGCGGCTTGGTACCCTCGCCCACGAGCGGCATGGTGTCGAACGCGCGGATGGCCTCGCGGCACAGCTTGGTGTAGTTGTGGCGGTTAAACTTGGGCGCCAGCTTGCGAGCGCGCGCCATGTACTCCTCGTAGAGCGCGTTGGCGGCACCGGGCGTAGCCTCGTACGGGCGGCAGCGATAGAGCATCTGCATCATCACGTCGCCAAAGAGCACCGCGTAGACTGCCTGCTTAAGCAGCGCCGGCGTAATCTTAAAGCCGGGGTTGTCCTCGCCCAGCGCCACGGCCGAAAGCGAGATCACCGGGATCTCGGGGTGGCCGCTCTCGCGCAGGGCCTTGCGGATGAGTGCGATGTAGTTGGTGGCACGGCAGCCGCCGCCGGTCTGGCTGATAACCACGGCTGTCTTGGACAGGTCGTATCGACCGCTCTCGATGGCCTCCATAATCTGGCCCGTCACCAGGATCGACGGATAGCAGATGTCGTTGTTCACGTAGCGCAGGCCGGCCTCGACGGCATCGTGATCGGTCGAGGGCAGCAGCTCCAAGTTGTAGCCGGCACCGCGGAACACCTCTTTGACCAGGTCAAAGTGGATCGGCGCCATCTGCGGGCACAGGATGGTGTAGCCCTCCTCGCGCATCTGCTCGGTAAAGGGCACCTTGGGCCACGCGGTCGAAGCACTCTCGCGCTGCGCCTCGAACGTGTACTTACGGCTCGCGAACGCGGGGGCATCCGTGGAGGGCGCCACCGGCGCGGCATCGCCCTGCTCGTAAGTCTCGCCCGCGGCCGTAGCCTCGGCCAGGCGCTCGGCCTCCTGGTCCTTGAGCGCCGCCATGAGCGAGCGAATACGGATACGCGCGGCGCCCAAGTTGGACACCTCGTCAATCTTGAGCACGGTGTAAATCTTGCCGCTGGCCTCCAGGATCTCCTGCACCTGATCAGTGGTCAGAGCGTCCAGGCCGCAGCCGAAGGAATTGAGCTGGATCAGGTCCAGGTCGTTGCGCATCGTCACAAAACGGGCGACGGCGTACAGGCGGCTGTGATACATCCACTGATCGACGACGCGAATCGGACGCTCGGGCTTCACCAGATGCGCGAGCGAATCCTCGGTAAAGACCGCAAAGCCAAAGCTCGAGATAAGCTCGGGCAGGGCATGGTTGATCTCGGGGTCGTTATGGTAGGGACGACCGGCGAGCACGATGCCGTGACCGCCGTGGTCCTCGACCCACTTGAGAGCCTCCTCGCCCATGGTCTGGATATCCTCGTGGAAGCGCGCGTCGGCCTCAAAAGCAGCGTTGACGGCGGCATCAACCTCGGAGCGCGTGATTTTAGGACCGCGCACGCGACCGCGACCGGCCTCAGCATCGGCCACACGGTCGACGGCGAGCACCTGGTACAGGCGGCGCTTGAGCTCGGTCTTGTCGTGATACGGCACAAACGGATACAGGAACTCGATGTTCTGCTCGCGGATCTCGTCAATATTGAGCGCCAGCGCCGTGGGGTAGCTCATGACGATGGGGCAGTTATAGCAGTTGCCAGCCGTCGGATCCTCCTTGCGCTCCCAACGCACGCACGGCATCCAGATGAAGTCGACATCGCGGTCGATGAGGTTCATCACATGGCCGTGGCTCATTTTTGCCGGGTAGCACACGCTCTCGGACGGCATGGACTCGATGCCCGCCTGGTAGGTCTTCTTGCTCGACTGGTCGGACAGCTGCACGCTAAAGCCCAGGCGCGTAAAGAACGCGTGCCAGAAGGGGTAGTTCTCGTACATGTTGAGCGCGCGCGGGATGCCGACGGTGCCGCGCGGGGCCTCGTCGGGGCTCAGGACCTCGCGGTTAAAGAGCAGCTCGTTTTTCTTTTTGAAGAGGTTGGGGGCCTCGGTCTTCTGCTTTTTGTGGCCGGCGCCCTTCTCGCAGCGGTTGCCGGTAATGAAGCGCCTGCCACCGCCAAAGTCGTTGACGGTAAGCTGGCAGTTGTTGGAGCAACGGCCGCAGCGGACATGCTTTTGCGTCACGGTGAGGTGCGCGATGTCCTCAGCCGAAAGAATGGTCGAGGTGCCGTCGGCGCCGGCGCGATCGCGGGCGAGCAGGGCCGCACCGTAGGCGCCCATGCAGCCGGCGATGTCGGGACGCACGGCATGAACGCCGGTGAGCTGCTCAAACGCGCGCAGCGTGGCATCGGACATAAAGGTGCCGCCCTGGACGATTACCTGGCTGCCGATCTCCTTGGGATCGCGCAGCTTAATGACCTTGAACAGGGCATTCTTGATGACGGAATAGGACAGGCCGGCGGCGATGTCGCCCACCGTGGCGCCTTCCTTTTGCGCCTGCTTGACGCGCGAGTTCATAAAGACCGTGCAGCGACTTCCCAGGTCGACCGGGGCTTTGGCATGGATGGCGGCGTTGGCGAACGCGCGCACGTCCATGTTCATAGAGACGGCGAAGCTCTCGATAAAGCTACCGCAACCCGACGAGCAGGCCTCGTTGAGCATGATGTGCTCGATGACGCCGTCCTTGACGCGCAGGCACTTCATGTCCTGGCCGCCGATGTCCAGAATGAACTCGACGCCGGGCAGGAACGCCTTGGCGCCGCGCAGGTGCGCGACGGTCTCGATCTCGCCGGAGTCGGCCTTGAGGGCCTCGATGAGCAATGCCTCGCCGTAGCCCGTGGTGGTCACGTGGCCAATGGTGCAGCCGGCGGGAATGTGGTTGTAGAAATCGGCCATGATGACCTTGGCCGTGCCCAGGATGTCGCCGTTGTTGTTGCCGTACCAGGTGTGCAGCAGCTGGCCGTCCTCGCCCACGAGTGCGGCCTTCATGGTGGTGGAGCCGGCGTCGATGCCGATGAACACGCGGCCGGTGTAGCCGTCGAGTTTGCCCTTGGGGACGACCTCGGTGTCGTGGCGACCCTTGAACTCGGCAAAATCATCGTCGGTGGCAAAGAGCGGATCCAGACGCTCGACCTCGGCACCCTGTGTGTCGCCCAGGGCATCGATGGCCTCGATGAGCTGCGGGAACGTGCTGAGCTTGTTGGACTCATGCGCCATGGCGGCACCGCTCGCCACAAACAGGTGAGCGTTTTGGGGCACGATACGGTGCTCCTCGTCCAGGTTGAGCGTGAGGTAGAAGCGGTGGCGCAGCTCGGAGAGATACTGCAGCGGGCCGCCCAGGAAGGCAACGTTGCCGCGGATGGGACGGCCGCACGCCAGGCCCGAGATGGTCTGGGTCACGACGGCCTGGAAGATGGAGGCAGCCACGTCCTCGGGGCGGGCGCCCTCGTTGAGCAGCGGCTGGACGTCGGTCTTGGCAAAAACGCCGCAGCGGCTGGCGATGGGATAGATGGTGGTGGCGTTGGCAGCGAGCTCGTTGAGGCCGCTCGCGTCGGTGTGCAGCAGGGTTGCCATCTGATCGATGAACGCGCCCGTGCCGCCGGCGCAGGTGCCGTTCATGCGCTGCTCGATGCCGTTGTCGAAGTAGATGATTTTGGCGTCCTCGCCGCCCAGCTCGATGGCAACATCGGTGGCCGGGATGAGGGTCTCGACGGCACGCTTGCTGGCGATGACCTCCTGAACAAACTCCAGGTCGAGCCACTGGGACAGCAGCAGACCGCCCGAACCGGTAATGGCACAGGTCATCTGGGCCGTCGGCAGCACGGTCGCAGCACCCTCGAACAGGTCGCGGGCGCAAGCGCGGACGTCGGTGTGGTGGCGCTGGTACTTGGCGTAGACAATCTGGTTATCGTCGTTGAGCACGGCGAGCTTAACGGTGGTGGAGCCCACGTCAATGCCCAGGTGCAGGTTGCCGCGGGCGGCCTCGGGGTTGAAGATCGCGCCTTCGGGGGCCTGGGCGGCGGCTACGGGCTCAGCGGCGGTGGCGAGCTCGCTAGCGACGGACGTCTCCCCTGCCGCGTTCTTGGCATCGGCAACTGCCTCGGCAACTTTCTCGGCAGCTGCGGTCGCGGCCTTCTGCGCGGCATCCACCACGGCGGGTGCAGCCTCACGCGCGGCAGCGACCATACGGTCCTTAATGCCCTCGACGAGTTTGCTCATCTGTCTCTCCTCTTAGTTGTTGGACTCGACGGTTGCGGCGGTGTCGACCGCGTCCTCGAGCTGCAAGTTCAATAGCTTCATGCCGTATTCCGGCACGTTGATATCGATGGGTTGGCCATACAGGTCGCCGGGGCGCACAAAGGCGATAACCGTCATAATGCGCGCCATGGCTTCGGGCGATTCGGTGAGCCCACGCTCAAACCAGCGCTGAATCAGACCGACCTCGGCACTCACGACGTAGGTGACGTAGTAGTCAAAGAACGTGCCCAGCGCCAGGCCCAAAATGCCCGTCTGCGCACGAGGCACCACGGCCTCACGCGCGGTGTCGATAATCTTTTTAATGAAAGCCTGGTCGCCGCCCGGGCCCAGCAGCGATCCGATTAAATCGCGGTTGGCCGCAAGGTAGCGCAGCAACTCAACCGAACCGGGTGCCGGCTCGAGCTCATCGATGTTGTGATAGAGATCGGGTAGCTGAGCTGCGGTGATGAGCTCAATGCGCTCACGGATCTCGGCCAGCAAGCCGTCCTCGATTTGATTGATAAAGTCGGGGATATCACGGTAGTGCGAATAGAACGTGCGGCGTGTAAGACCGGCACGCTCGGTGAGCGACGCGACGCTAATGCGCGAAAGGTCGCCGCTTTCGGCAAGTTCGCTGGCAAGTGCCTGGCGAAGGGCACGCTGCGAGCGAAGGGACCGGCGATCGCATTTCTCGAGCTGGGACAAGCGTCCTCCTTGTTACTCTGCCTGTGCGCTATTGCACAGTGCGAGTATTATTGCACACCGTGTGCATCAACACGTAAAGGCAATATTTGGGATGTGACGAAGGGGCAGTCCTTTTGTCGCATTATTCGATGACGGTGCGGGAGTTTTGCTTATGCATGGTGGCAAGCATGTGTTTGGGGACGGCGTGGACCATGCAGCTGCCGATGGTCGCGCTCGCAGCGGCCTTGGCTGCATCGCTAGCGTTTTTGGTCGCGTAGCTGTGACGGAAGCGTTTGAGCATTGCAATGTCATTGCCGCCGTCGCCGTAAACCGCGACCTCGTCCTCGGCAATACCGTAGTAGCCCGCCAGCCAGGCCACGCTCTCACCCTTGTTGCACGCCACGTCCGTGATCTCGAACATCACCGGATCGAACGGCGCGTTGACCACGCGGTCCGATCGCTCGGCCAGATACGCCTTAAGGTCACGCTCCAGCTCGGGCGAGGTCACGCGGCAGTTGATCTTGCACACATCGTGGCGCAGGATGTCGCCGATCGACTGATCGAAATACTGTTCCTCGTGATAGCCGCCACGCGCGCGCATGCCGCGCATCACGATGCGCTTGATAGGACTGTCCTTTTTAAAGCCTGCCTGGTGCATCTCGAACGATCCACTCGAGAACATGCCATCGGGCGTGGAGCAGTCAAAACAGATATCCGGAAACTCCTTGAGCAGCTCCTCGGTAATCTGCGGGTCGATGGTCCAGGTCCTGAGCACCTCGCCATGGCTGTCGCGCACGATGGACCCATTGGAGCAGCAGGCGTCAAGCGCCAGGCCCGTAAAGCCATGCTCGCCGATCGGCAGCGTCGAGCGTCCGGTCGCGGGAACCACATGCAGGCCAGCCTCGGTCAGCTCGCGAATGGCGCGGCGGATGGTCCCATCCGCCTCATGCAGGGCGTTCAGCAGTGTTCCGTCTAAGTCACTCGCAAACATCTTGATCATGGGCGTGCCTTTCCTTCGTCTGCACGATATTGTAGACGAAGGAGAGGCATGCCCAGACAACGGCGTCCCGGCGCGGTGCGCCACTGCCTCCACAAATTCACGGTGCCTCAGCGCTAAGACAATCGCCACAAGCGACTTTTCAGCCGATAAAACAGCGCCGTCGTCAACGTCAGCACCGCCAACATGCCTGCGAATACAATCGCCGGTGTCCATCGATCATATGCGAGCCCATAAACCAATTGGCCAATAGGCGTTGCACAGGAAAGCATCATATAAACGAGTGCCAGCACTTTTCCGCAGAGTTCCTTTGGCGCTGACCGCTGAACGAATGAAACGATTTCAACCGATGTAATGCTTGCCCACGCCATGACCCATGCCGAGCCGGCCGCAAGCGCGGCAAACGCAAATTCATCAGGACCGCTCAGTAGCGTGACAATAATCGGTACGACTCCAAAACAGACCATCGCAACATATCGACATATGCCCTTGAAGGAAAAACGATGCGGCCAAATACCGACCAAACCACTGCCGACAAGACCACCCAAGCCCATAGCCACCTCAATAATCCCAACAAAGGATGACTGTATTCCGAAATGCTTTGAAACAACAATGGGAGCACCAATCGTTAACCCAACTAACGCAAGGTTCAAAATAGCCGCAAGCAAAAACACAACGAGCAATGATGTGTTTTGAACCAGGTACCGAATCGACTCCCGGAAATCGCTTCGGCATGTCGAGCAAGTCGTAATGTCCCCTGTCATTCCAAATGAGGCATATCGCTTGAGTGTGCCCCCGAACAGTAGGGCTGACATCGCAAACGTCAACGCCGCGGTTTCGCATAGAGCATCGATACCAAAGCACCCATAGACTGCCGTCCCGACTACAGGCCCCAAGATATTGCTCGCCATGGTTACCTGCGAGACCAACGCTGTGGCACGCTCAACCTTTTCTTGGCCCATCATGTGCACCGTCTCAATTTGAAGCATCGGTTTCAGCAGCGATTGGATGCCATATTGGACGCAAAGTATTGCTACCACGACAACGGCAAGAGGCAGCGAACGCTTCATGGGGATAAACAGCAGTGATGCAGTCATCAGAACAATGCCGAGCACCACAAGAACCCCGCGATGTCTTCCCCGATCCGCCAAAATCCCGCCAACCGGAGTCGCGAGCACGCCCGGTATGAACGCTATCGCCGCGACGGCGCCATATAACGTTGACGAGCCGCTGCAATCGAACAAGTAAAGCGGGCACACAAAGCACAGTGCCGACAACATCGAATACGCGCACAGCTGTGCAACAAGAAGACCGAAAAGCCTGATAGATCGCACTGTTTTTTGCGCCAACGAGACATTGCTCCTCCGCATTCCAGCCATAAGCCTGCCCCCTATACATACCATTAGTATGTATTTAATGACTTGAAAAGGGCAGCCGTGGCTACCCTTACAAATCAATTACATACCGTCAGTATCTATATTACCACCCGGCACGGTTCCATACGTCCCAAATCTGGGCCGTTGTCTGGAGCACTTCATTACCCAAATCAAGCCCCACCGCGGCCGCCATCTGCGCCAAACATTGTGCGCGAGCAAGCATTCGCTCCTTGGGCTCGAGCGGACGGAACAATGGCAGCAGCCAAAGATTCGCTAACAACGATACGGCCTCCGCTGCTTCGCGCGGGCATTCGCACGCAATGGAGCCGTCGGCGATGCCCTCCTCGATTACTGGCAAGAGATTGCCATCGGCCGACTCGTCAAACGAACCTTGGTACTGCATCGCCAGCAGCCGCGAGCTTTTTACCGGATCTGCCGCAGGATGCATGCGAGCCCATAGCTCGATTTGCGGAACGACGGACTCGGGCGCATAAAGTCGTTTGAGCTTTTGAGCTCCCGTCATATTGCCAGCACCGAGTGTCGCGCGACGGTGCTCAGCAATCGGAGCCGTTGCCCGATCAAATGCGGCGTTGAAAATCTCCTCTTTGCTCTTAAAGTGATGATAGACAGCACCCTTGGTCATGCCATCGAGGCGGTCGACGATGTCTTGAATGCTCGTCCCCTCATAACCCTGTACGCAGAATAGCTCCAACGCCGCGTCGAGAATCTTCGCGACAGTCTCCTCGGGATATTTATTACGACCCATAATCCGTCCATCCACAACGCAAGTCTTGTGCCTCATTGCAGCATTTTAACGTTGCGGATGGCAGGCGGTCGATTCTACACCGCGGCGGGGCCGCGTTCGCCGGTACGGATGCGGATGACTTCCTCGACCGGCTCGACCCAAATCTTACCGTCTCCAACGGCACCGGTGCGAGCGGCGTTGCAGATAATCTCGACAATGCCATCAACATGTTCATCGGCACAGATAAGGGTGAACTGTACCTTGGGAATCGTGTTGACAAGCAACTCGTTGCCGCGCACGTATTCCTTCCAGCCATGCTGTGCGCCGCAGCCCTGCACCTGGTTGATAGTCATGCCGCGAACATCGGCAGCAAACAGCGCGTCTTTAAGAACCTCAAGTTTCTCAGCACGAACGATCGCCGTAATCTTCTTCATAGTGAATTCCTCTCTTCAATAAAAGAAATGAATTGCCATTCAATGACGCGGGTTTCCCAGGTGCCGCAGATTGGGTTGAAAGAGGAGCGCCGCGTACTTTTGTACGCAAGCGACGGTTTGAAACCCAAGGTGCGGTGCCTGGGGAAGCCGCTAATCGAGCCCGGAGAACGAAGGATACGCGCTCTCGCCGTGCTGACTCGCATCCAGGCCCAGCGCCTCGTCGGCCTCGTCCACACGCAGGCTGCCATGGAACAGCGCCTTGACCACCGCGGCGATCACCAAGTCGAGCACCAGCACAATAACGACCGTCACCACAATGCCCAGGACCTGCGAGACGAGCAGCGACACGTCACCCGTGTAGAACAGGCCACCCTTACCGGTCCACGAGAGCTCCGGCACACAGAACAGGCCCGTGAGCACGCCGCCCAAGATGCCGCCGATACCGTGGCAACCGAACGCGTCGAGCGCATCGTCGTAGCCAAACTTGGTCTTAAGATGGCTGATGGCCAGGTAGCAGACGGGCGATACAATCAGGCCCATGACCAGCGCTGCCCACGGTTCGACAAAGCCCGCGCCCGGCGTGACCACCACAAGGCCCGCAACCAAACCGGTGCTGGCGCCCACCAGCGTGGGACGACCGGTGTGCACGCGCTCAACGGCGAGCCACGAGACCATGCCCGCCGCGCTGGCCGTCACGGTATTGAGGATGGCGAGTGCCGCAACGGCGTCGGCATTAAACTCGCTGCCGCCGTTAAAGCCAAACCAGCCAAACCAAAGCAGGCCGGCGCCCAGCGCCACAAACGGCACGTTATGCGGACGGTAGCTCACCATGCCAAAACCACGACGACGGCCGAGCATTAAGCAGAGAATCAGGCCCGTCAGACCGGACGAAATGTGTACCACGTCGCCGCCGGCAAAGTCGAGTGCGCCGATGATGTCGCCGATAAAGGAGCCATCGCCGCCCCAGACCATGTGGGCGAGCGGCGCATAGACCACGAGCAGCCAAATGCCCAGGAAGGCCGTCATGGCACCAAACTTAACGCGGCCGGCCAGGCTGCCCGTGACGATGGCGGCAGTGATCATGGCAAACGCCATCTGGAAGGCGATGTTGATGATCTGAGGGTAGACGGCACCATCCGCAGCATTGCCCTCGGCCGCCTGCAGCACCTGGCCGAGCACCGGCAGGCACAGCAGCTGGTCAAGGCCTCCAATAAACGGGCTCGAGCCGTCGCCGCCGTAGGCCAGCGACCAGCCGGCAACAATCCACAGCACACCAACCAGACCAATGGCGCCAAAGCACATGAGCATAGTGTTGATGACATTTTTGCGCCTGGACAGGCCGCCATAGAAAAACGCCAGACCCGGTGTCATTAAAAACACGAGCATGGTGCAGATGAGCATAAACGTTGTCGATCCCGTATCGTACATTCGCTCCCCCTTGGTCGCATGAACGTTGTCGGCGCCCATAATGGGGCCGAGGGGCAACTGGTGTAGACCAGATACGGCGTTGTTAAACGCTGCGTTGTCGAATGGAAACGGTGCCGCAATCTTGGAAACGGCGCAGCAACGGGCGCGAAACGAACGGGAAATACGCGGGCAAGGGAGCCGTGGGCGCGCCCGTCCCGGCTAGCGCCGAAACAGCTCGTGAGCGCGGTCGCGGAGATTGGTTGCTCGAATGACACCTTCGTAGCGATTGATGCGCAGACGCGGGAAGGCGTTAAAGAAGCGTAGGTCGCGGCGGCTGAGTGACACGCTCGGCACCGGACGGCTCATGCGCTTGCCGGCAAGGCGACGACTGAGCGACGGACGCGGCATGCTCGGCGCGGCATCGGCCACGCGGCGGGCAGCGAGTGCCAGGCCGCGAGCACCATCCGCGATAAACGTCGGCATCGAAGCCTTCTCACGAAGAGCATCGAGCGCCGCGTCGCCTAGCTCGGCCAGCCACGCGTTAACCGCACGGCTGCGGACATGCGTCTGTGCCACCGAGTCGATCGCCGAATCGGGAATACGTTCGAGCATGGAGTCGGACGCATCGGCAAGCGACTCATTGATGCGGTCGGCAAGGTCAGCACGCACACGCTCCAGCTGATCGGACAGGCGACGCCAGCTGGCCAACGAGCACGCCGCGTCGACCATCATCGCAACCGCGGCGATAAAGGCGGACAGCCGCACAATCAGCACCGGCAGATGGCCAAGCAGCCCCAGCAATGCCGGCTCTACTAAACGGCAAATGCACAGCGCACCCAAGCCAAACGCGCAGGCCCAGTACAGACAGATGCGTCCGTGCAAGTTAAACGGCAGGTGCGAGTAGTCCCAAAAGCGCGCGCCTGTTGTTTTTTCCAGCAGCGCGCCTACGCTGTACTCGATCACGCTGCATACGAGCGCCGCGGCGACAAACTGGCTCGAGGCATCCGGAATCCCACGCAGCAAAAGCCAGCAGGCTATGCCGCCCACACCATAGATAGGACAACACGGCCCCAGCAAAAATCCACTGTTGGCAAATCGTCCGTGATTGAGCATGGCGCAGACCGTCGACTCCCATGCCCAGCCGCAAAACCCGTAAAAGGCAAATGAGAGCACCAGTGCCGAGAGCGGGCAGGCGGCAAGCGTCGCGCCGCCAAGCGCCATATCAATCGCGGTTTCCACCGTCTGCCCTCTCCTCTTTTCACTCGATGCTTTACTCACGCTATCGTCCGCCCCGTCCTTGCGCGGCAGGCGGCCGGCGACCGTCTCGCGCAGAGCACACCATTTATCCGCCAGGCACACAATCCAAGCCTCACGACACGTCGGCGGCACCGGCACCAGCGGAAACATATGCCGCACGATAATATTCCGTTCGCGCGACGTCAGCTCAAAATCTTCCTCCGCGCGCGCTAGGGCAAAAAACGGGTGGCGAAAGCCATGCAGCCGATGGCTTGGGTCGGGATCGTGCCAATCGTAGAGAAAGTAATCGTGTAACAAGGCTCCGCGCAGCAGCGAGGCACGGTCGATCGAAACACCGACGCGGCCCAGGCGCTCGGCAAAGGACAGGCTCGTCCGCGCTACCGAAGTCACATGTGCATAGACCGTCACGTCACCATGCTGGATAAACTCGCGCGTCAGGTCCAAGCGACCCGCCTGGGCCAGCTGGCGGGCGGCATCGTCGACCTCGTGCGCGATTTTCTCGGCACGGACGGCATCGGACATGCTGCCTCCTTCCAGCGGCTCACGGCGGCAAGCCACGGCTTACACGCATGAAATAAAATCATCATCGAATCTATCAGTATGGCATCGGACAAAACGTTTTGCCCCGCCAGTTGGCGAATTACCGCGCCGCCGTCACATATCAAACGCCAAAATGTGCGAGACTGTTTTGTGCAATTGTGCCGGCCGAGGGAGTGCCGGCGCACGATTCGCATGGAGTAACCCACAACGATGCTGCTTACGCAAACGACAACGCCCGAGGACGTCAAGGCTCTCGACCGCGCCGAGCTTCCGCTGCTCTGCGGCGAGATTCGCCACGCCATCCTCGAAAGCTCCGCCGCCGTCGGCGGGCACGTTGCCCCCAACTTGGGCGTCGTTGAGCTCACGGTCGCGCTCCATCGCGTGTTTAACTCCCCCACCGACAAAATTGTCTTTGACGTGTCGCACCAGACCTACGCCCACAAGGCGCTAACCGGGCGCGCGTACACCTATATCAATCCGGAACGTTATGGTGAGGCTTCTGGCTTTGCCAATCCCAACGAGTCCGAGCACGACCTGTTCGCCATGGGCCACACCTCCACGTCGGTGAGCCTGGGCTGTGGCCTGGCGCACGCTCGCGACCTGGCGGGCGACACGTATAACGTCATCACCATCATTGGCGACGGCTCGCTTTCGGGCGGCTTGGCGTTTGAGGGCTTCAACAATGCCGCCGAACTCGACAGCAACCTGATCATCATCGTCAACGATAACGACCAGTCCATCGCCGAGAACCACGGTGGCCTCTATCGCAATCTGGCCGAGCTGCGCACCAGCAACGGCACCTGTGAGCGCAACGTTTTCCGCGCGATGGGACTCGACTACCGTTATTTGGACGCCGGCAACGACGTTTTGGCCCTGGTCGACGCGCTGCAGGAACTGCGCAATATCGATCATCCCATCGTGCTGCACGTCTCCACCGCCAAGGGCAAGGGCTTTGAGCCGGCCCAGAGCGACCCCGAACGCTGGCACCACGTGGGTCCGTTTGACATGGCGACTGGGCGCAAGCTCTGCCCGGGCCATCCGAGCGAGCCCGCACCGCGCACCTATGCCGATATTACGGGCGAGGCGCTCAGCACCGCCATCGAGCGCGATTCGCAGGTCGTGGGCATCACGGCCGCCACGCCCTACATCATGGGCTTTACACCCGAGCTTCGCGCTGCGGCCGGCAAGCAGTTTGTCGACGTGGGCATTGCCGAGGAGCACGCTGTGACCTTTGCCACCGCGCTTGCGCGCTCGGGCGCCAAGCCAGTCTTTGGTGTGTACGGCACGTTTTTGCAGCGCGCCTACGACGAGCTGTGGCACGACCTGTGCCTCAACGATGCCCCCGCAACCATCTTGGTGTTTGGCGCGTCGATCTTTGGCACCACATCCGAGACGCACCTCTCGTTCTTTGATATTTCCATGCTGGGCGCTCTTCCCAACATGCGCTACTTGGCGCCGGCCTGCATGGAGGAATACCTGTCCATGCTGAGCTGGTCGCTCGACCACCGCGAGCATCCCGTGGCGATCCGCGTACCGGGCATTGGCCTGGTTAGCCGCCCCGATTTGGCGCCCGCCGAGGACACCGACTACAGCGCCGTTCGCTACAACGTGGTGCGCCAGGGCCGCGACGTTGCCGTGCTCGCGCTCGGCGATTTCTTTGAGCTAGGCGAGCGTGTGGCAAACCGCTTGGCCGCCGAGTACGGTATCGAAGCCACGCTCGTCAACCCGCGCTTCGCAACCGAGCTCGACCGCGAGTTCCTCGACAGCCTTGCCGCCGAGCATCGCGTCGTCGTCACCCTCGAGGACGGCATCTTGGACGGCGGCTGGGGCGAGCGCGTGGCGTGCTACCTGGCCTGCACGCCCGTGCGCACGCGCACCTTCGGCATCGCCAAGGGCTTCCCCGACCGCTATGACCCCAACGAGCTGCTCGCTCAGAACGGCATGACGGTCGAGAACATGGCTGCCGAAGCCGTAAGGCTACTCAACGAGTAAGAAAACCTCCGCAAGGGAAGCATCCCTGCGGAGGTTTTAATTTTCGCGACGCGATTATCTCAATCTGTAACATCTAGAGCCCGAATTCCCGTCCAACTGTTACAGATCTAGATAAGACGTCTTAGTCCCAGACCTTTGTCTCAATCTGTAACAGATAGAGACCTTTTGGCCGTCCAGATGTTACAGATTGAGACATTCGAATTCCCCTGAAGAGAAAATCTCGATCTGTAACAGTTAGAACCCATTTCCTCGTCTACCTGTTACAGATTGAGACAAAGCAGCGAGGCAGGCCGTCACATCTGCAAGAACCACCACAAAGGTGCCTGTCCCTTTTTGGTAGGTAGAATAACCCATAAGGTCAGTATGTTTCTGAGTTATTTCGTGTTGACCCATTTGAGCGCGATAGGGTATAACTCTACTCAACCGCTAGGGATTTTATTGAGAAAGGTGTTCTACCATGAGCAAGAACCTCTCCCAGCAGGTCGTTCTCGACCGTCGCGGCTTCGTTGCCGCCACCTTCGCAACCGTCGCCGGCCTTGGTCTTGCCGGCTGCTCCGACACCAGCGCCGAGGCCGACAAGGGTTCCGCCGCCGGTTCCTCCAAGAGCTCCGAGGATACCGAGGTTTCCGCCACGCTCGATGCCAAGGCATTCGACAAGCTCGTCAACGACGGCCCCAAGGCCGATGACGACGCCATCACCGCCAGCACCTGGGCCACGGCCGTCAAGGACGCCGGCGTCTTTAAGATCGGTGGCGTTCAGACCTCCACGCTCTTCTCCCTCCTCAACGAGAAAGACGGTCAGACCCGCGGCTTCGATGCCGGTATCGCACAGCTCCTGTCCAACTACATTCTGGGCGAGAACAAGGTCGAGATCACCCAGGTGACCTCGGACACGCGCGAGTCCGTCCTGCAGAACGGCCAGGTCGACGCTGTCTTTGCCACCTACACCATCACTGACGAGCGCAAGAAGCTCGTCTCCTTTGCCGGTCCCTATTACTACACGCAGCAGGCTATCCTGGTGCTCGCCGATAACGACGACATCAAGAGCGTCGACGACCTGGCCGACAAGAACGTCGCCGTCCAGTCCGGCTCCAACGGCCCCGCCATCCTGGAGGAGCTCGCTCCCAAGGCCAGCCAGCAGGAGTTCAAGACCGACGAGGAGGCCCGCCAGGCACTCCAGCAGGGTCGTGTTGACGCCTACGTCATCGATAACAACATGCAGCAGAGCGCCCTGGTCCGCGAGCCCGGCAAGTACAAGATCGCCGGCAAGCCCTTCGGCAGCAAGGAGCCCTACGGCATCGGTCTGCCGCTCGATTCCGACGGCGTCGCCTTTGTCAATGACTTCCTTAAGAAGATCGAGGACGACGGCACCTGGACCGAGCTGTGGCAGATCTGCATCGGCGACCGTACGGGCGACACCAATGTTCCCGAGCTGCCCGAGATCGGCGCCTAGGCAGCGAGCCTGGTAACGGCCGCAACGAAACCATATGGAAACGCATGATGCGCTTTATTGCGGTAAACTGTTTCCTCACTGAGTTGTCGGGGCTTCCGTATACACGGGAGCCCCTTTCCTTATCGGCGGGAGGTCCGCATGAGTCTTTCCGAGCTCTGGTCGCTCTATGGCCAGAACTATATCGACGCGCTGCTAGCAACCTGGGGCATGACGCTTGAGTCGTTTGCCATCGCCATGGTGCTGGCCGTCGCCGTCACCGTGATGCGCGTGTCGCCGCTCAAGCCGCTGCGCGTCTTTGGCGACCTGTATGTCCAGGTCTTCCGTAACATCCCCGGCATCGCGCTGCTCATCATCGTCGTCTACGCGCTGCCACCGCTCAAGGTCGTCCTGCCCTACCGCACCTGCGTTATCGTCGCCACGGTCCTTTTGGGCTCGGCCTTTGGCTCCGAGAACTTTATGAGCGGCATCAACACCGTCGGCGTCGGCCAGGTGGAAGCCGCCCGCTCGCTGGGCATGAGCTTCAGCCGTATCCTCGCCAAGATCGTGATTCCGCAGGCACTGCGCTCGAGCGTGCTGCCCATGACCAACCTCTTTATCGCCGTCATGCTCACCACCGCGCTCGGCAGTCAGGTGCCGTTGCAACCGCAGGAGCTCACCGGCGTGGTGAGCTACATCAACACGCGCTCGCTCGGCGGCGTCGCCGCGTTCTTTATCTCGGCGCTCGGCTACCTGGGCACGGCCTTTGTGGTGAGCCACATTGGCAACTACATCGATAAGAAGGTGAGGATCCTCCGATGAGCAAGCACTCCTCCCCTGCGCTTACCATGCGCGATGCGCTCTACGAGGCTCCCGGCCCCAAGATGCGCACCAAGATTCGCATCGGCACCGCCATCTCGCTTGTTGCCGTCGCCGCGCTCGTCGTCCTGGTACTGCAGCGCTTTTATGTGACCGGCCAGCTTTCGGTCCACTATTGGTATTTCTTTACGCACCTCACCACCTGGAAGTTCTTGCTTGCCGGCTTTGAGGGCACCGTTAAAGTCGCACTCACCGCTGGCGCCATCGCGCTGGTGCTGGGCTTAGCCCTTATGCTCGGCCGCACCAGCGACATTAAGCCGCTGCAGCTGGCCTGCCGCGTGCTCACCGATTTCTTCCGCGGCGTGCCGAGCCTGCTGTTCATCTACTTCTTCTTTTTGGTGCTGCCCCAGTACAAAATTGCGCTGCCGTCGTTTTGGATGCTCACGCTTCCCGTCGCGCTCGCTGCCGCCGGCGTACTCGCCGAGATCTTCCGTGCCGGCGTCAACGCCGTGCCGCGCGGCCAGGTCGAGGCGGCCCAGGCACTCGGTCTCTCCAAGGCTAAAATCACCTTTAAAATCGTGTTGCCGCAGGCTATTCGGTTTATCATTCCGTCGTTGATTTCACAGCTTGTGGTCGTTGTCAAAGACACCACCGTCGCCTACGTGGTGAGCTACCCCGACCTGATGCAAAATGCCCGCGTGCTCATTACCAACTACGACGCCCTCGTGTCGGTCTACCTGGTAATCGCGGTCATCTACATCCTCATCAACGTCGCGATCAACAAGGCCGCTGTCTATGTTTCGCACAAGACCGGCGCGACCATCATCCGCTAACGCTTTACCATTTCGAGTCATAAGGAGCCGAGCACCATGGCACAGAGCACCTCTTCCACCGGCAATCAGCCGCTGATCGAGCTCAAGCACGTCGATAAGCACTATGGCGACCTGCACGTCCTCAACGACATCAATCTGTCGGTCGACCGCGGCGAGGTCGTCGTTGTAATTGGCCCCTCGGGCTCGGGCAAGTCGACCATGTGCCGCACCATCAACCGCCTGGAAACCATCGACTCGGGCGAGATCCTCATCGAGGGCGAGCCCCTGCCGCAAGAAGGCAAGGATCTTGCCCGCATGCGTGCCGAACTGGGCATGGTGTTTCAGCAGTTCAACCTGTTTGCACATATGACGGTGCTGCAGAACGTCATGCTGGGACCGGTCGACGTGCTGGGCGTCTCCAAGGACGAGGCTCGTGAGCGCGCCATGGACCTGCTGAGCCGCGTGGGCGTGGCCGAGCAGGCCGATAAGGTGCCCGCACAGCTCTCGGGCGGCCAGCAACAGCGCGTAGCCATCGCCCGTTCACTCGCCATGCAGCCCAAGGCCATGCTCTTTGACGAGCCCACAAGCGCCCTCGATCCCGAGATGATCAACGAGGTGCTCGAGGTCATGGTCCGTCTGGCCCAGCAGGGCATGACGATGATCGTCATCACGCACGAGATGAACTTTGCCCGTCGCGTGGCCGACCGCGTCGTGTTTATGGCCGACGGCCAGATCGTAGAAACCGGCACGCCCGACGAGTTCTTCGACCACCCCCAGACCAAGCGCGCCCAGGACTTCCTCAACTCCATCAAGGGCCACTAACCAGACCGCCCGCCCGCCAGCCATGCCCATCCAAACTCGAAAGCTACACCTATGATCGGAACTCGCACTTCATCGTCCTACACCCCGCATGTCGACGTTGCCCCCGCCGACCGTCCGCTCATCCTCGTCGCGCCGCGCTGGGAAGAGGCAGAGCCGTTTTTAACCGAGATGCTCTCCCCCAACGAGGAAATCGCAAGTGTCTTTGTCGATGCCATCCTTGCCGCTGGCGGCCTGCCGCTGCAGATGTCCATCACCGAGGACATTGAGGTCATCCGTCATTACGTTGATATCGCCGACGGCATCGCCATCCCCGGCGGCCCCGACGTCAATCCCAAACGTTGGGGCGATGATCGACCCTACGATCCCACCCTCTGCTGCGAGATCCGCGATAGCTTTGAGTTTAAGCTGGTCGGCGAGGTGCTCCGTGCCAAAAAGCCGCTCTTTACCACCTGCCGCGGCACGCAGTTGCTCAATGTCGCCACCGGCGGCACCCTGTGCATGGACGTGCCAAGTCTGGGCGCTCGCGAGGGCCGCACGCAGTGGCGCCATACCCACGTGCTCAACGACCCCGTACATCCCGTCGAAGTCGTGCCGGGCTCGCTGCTTGAACGCGCGGTTGGCGGGCACAGGCTGATCCAGACCAACTCCGCACACCACTGCTGCGTCGATCGTCTGGGTAAAAGCACGCGCTTGGTCGCCAAGGCAACCGACGGCGTTCCTGAGTGCATCGAGGTCGAAGGCCAGCCGTTCTGCTTGGGTGTGCAATGGCATCCCGAGTACACCTGGCAGACGCTCGAGACCGACTTTAACCTGTGGAAGTCGTTTGTCGAGGCAGCGGCAAAGGTTAAGCAGGCCCGTTAGTTCGCGGACCGCACAACAGACAAGGGCTCCCCGCCGGCCACATGGTCCGACGGGGAGCCCTTTTACCTATATGTAGCCGGCACACAGCCCAAGGCTCGCAAGCCCTTATTCAGCCGCCTCGCGCAGGGCCGACATCGTCGCCGCATATTGCTGCTGCAGCGCATGCATTCCCTCGCGAGCGCCGTCAACGGTATCGGCACCGCGCAGCGCCTCGGTCACCACGACCGCCGGCTCGTACAGATTATCGAATCCCAGGTTCTGGCTCACGCCTTTGAGCGTGTGCGCTGCCATAAACGCACCTTCGGCGTCTCCTGCCGCCATGGCGGCCTCCAGCTTGTCCATGCTCTCGTCATCCAAAAACTTGAGGGCAAAGCGGCTAAGCATTTCCTCGCCCATCAGCCGAGCGCACGCGTCATCATAATTGGCGCCAATCTTCTCATACGCCTCACGCATGGAAATCATGGATTAAAACTCCTTTGGTCAAACTAAATCGTGGGAAACGCGACAACGTCGGCGGGGCGTGCCAACGTCTCGGCAATACGGTCTTGCACCTCGAGCAGGCAGTCGAGCAACAGCGGGTTAAAGGTGCCGCACTTACCGTCCAAGATCATCTGGATCGCCTCCTTGTGCGGGATAGCGTCCTTGTACACGCGCACGCTCGTCAGCGCATCGTACACGTCGGCCACCGAAACCACCTGTGCGGCAATGGGAATTTCGTCGCCCTTAAGGCCATCGGGATAACCCTTGCCGTCCCAGCGCTCGTGGTGCCAACGCACGATCTGGTACGCATATTCCATAAGCGCATTGCCGGCGTGATGGCTACCCAGCTCACGCAGCATGTCGGCGCCAATCGTGGTATGCGTCTTCATAATCTCGAACTCCTCGGGCGTAAGGCGTCCGGGCTTGTTGAGAATCGCATCGTCTATCGACATCTTGCCGATATCGTGTAGCGCCGAAGCCAGGGCGATCGTGGAGCGTTCCTCATTGTCGAGGGAGATCGCGCCGCTACGCCGGACCAGACAGCCAAGCAGCAGCTCGGTCAGCTTCTCGATGTTCGTAACGTGCCTGCCGCTCTCGCCGTTGCGAAGCTCCATGACGCCGGCCATGATGTCGATGAGCATGCGACTGTTCTTGACGCGCTCATTGTACTGCTGGGACAGCAGGTTCGTCAGGCGGCGCTGTTTGGCGTATAGGCGGATGGTGTTGCTTACACGGCGGCGCACGACACGGGAGTCAAACGGGCGGTTGATATAGTCCGAGGCGCCCAGCTCGTACGCGCGCAGAACCATATCATCGGAATCTTCGCTCGAAATCATGATGACAGGCAGATTGTCACTAACCGATCGGCGCGACAGATCGGCCAGCACCTCAAAGCCGCTTACGCCCGGCATGACAATATCCAGCAGCACGAGCGACAACTCATCGCCATAGCGGTCGACCATGTCGAGCGCCGCACGACCGTGGTCGGCCTCGAGGATGCAATACTCGTCCTTGAGCATCTCGCTGAGAATGGCTCGGTTCATCTCGGAGTCATCGACAATAAGCACCAAAGGCTTTTCGCTTTGGAAGACCTCGATGGAATCGGCATCGGTCACGACCGTACCGGCTTTTGCCTTAGCGCGGCTCAATAACTGGACAGCGCGGCCAACGCCCTCATCGACCGTCTCGCCATGAATGAGAACGCCACCAACACATGCCGTCAAGCTCACGTACTCATGGCCCGGAATAATCGTGGAACGAACGGCATCGGATACCTGATGCAGGCGACGGGTGAAGTCATCGGAGGGAATATTGGGCATGACAACCACAAACTTGTCGCAGCCATAGCGCACAAGCTCGTCAGTCGAACGGATTCCGCTGCGCATGGCTGTCGCCACAGCACCGAGCGCAAGGTCGCCGGCATGACGGCCACACGTATCGTTGAAGACCCTAAAATCATCAAGGTCGATCATCGCAATGCCGGCATTCATGCGGGCGCTACGGAGCTTTTCCTCGTAATATCGGCGATTGCGCACGCCCGTCAGCACGTCGGTGTAGACAAGGTCCTCTTCTGTGGCCTCTTGCTCATCAATCGGACGCACCATCAGCAAGACGTGAGGCTCGCCCTCGACCTTTAGAGGGCGCAGACGGGCGCGGTACTCAACACCATCGTTGAGTAGTTGCTCCGATACATCATCGGAACCTTCCAAGGCCTCAAGACTCGACTGACGCAGACAAGGGCAGCGATTGCCGGCGAGTAGGCAGTTAGGCTCGCTCTTAATCTGATCGGCCGACAGCAAACGCACCACGGGGTAGGTCTTCGCGACGCGGGCGACCTCAGCGGCAGCCTCCTCGTCGGTTAGATTTGCCTCGTGATTATTGAGCATATGGGGGCCTTTCTATCGTCACGCACGGCAACGGCACATATCAAATGATACAAGGGTAACATCTAACAGCTGCAGGCAAACGCGCGATTATCGTTGCATTTTTATGACCTGGCAAACAGTGGTAATGGAGCCGCGGGCGCGCGGTTATGGGCGCATTCGTTAACAATGACGAAACGCCAACAGTCCCCCTCCCCGCAGGTCATCGAGCGCGCTAACGCTCCAAGACATCGCGAACGGCGTTTGCCGCTGTAACGGGACGATCGCGCAGACCGTTATGCGCGCCCGGGATCGTCACGAGGGGGCAATCGAGATATTCGGCAGCCGCTCGCGTACCAGCCTCGCGGGGCGTACCGACCGAAAGCTCGCCGAGAAGCACAGCAGCAACGGACTTCGATGCGCGGACACTATCCCAAATGGGAACGTAAGTCATATTTGTTCCGTATTCATTGGCCATGAAGCAACGACCATTGCGCAGGGCATGTTTGGCTTCCGCTTCGGTCGTCCCAGGAGCCTCGGGGTCCAAGTCGCCGAGGGCTCCCAAGAAAAGCCGGAGCGCCCTTGAAACCTTTCCAGCCGCAATCATATCGAGCAAAACCGGAGCTGCGCCCATGCCGACGCCTTCGGCCGACACAGCTGGCTCGTGCAGAATCGCACGGGCGACGAGATGGGGTTCGGTGCGAAGAAGCTCCAGCGCCACCAACGTACCGGCGCTGTGCGCAAGCACATTTGTCGGAGCGCCAACGTGTTCGATCACGGCCTGCAGGTCGGCGGCCTGAGCGGCAAGATCATAGCTGCCGTCTGCCGCTTTGCTGCTGCCACCACAGCCACGGCGGTCGTAGGCAATTACGCGGTAGTTGCGGCTGAGCTCACAAGCGATGCCGTCGAAAAATGTGCCGTCGACACAGGCGCCGTGCACGCACACCAAGGCAGGAGTATCAGGCAACACATCCGGGCCGGCATATTCGCGGCAGGCGATCGTGGTGCCCGCATTCTCGACCGTAAAATCCATGTTGTGCCCCCATCATCAATGCCCATCCAATTGCACGTCAGTACGGTTGGATGGACCCGCATTGCCTTACGCCTTGTTAACAGATTAACTGTACCCGACCCGAGGCTTTTCATGGCACGGCATCATGAGCGACGTGAAAAAACGAAACTTGTAAAGCAAGAGCCCGCACCTTGCTTTGGAGCCGATGCTATGCTTAGGCACAATTGTCTTGAGGAGCATATGCCTATGTCTACGTTTTTGAATGCCAGCCCCATCTTTGGGCCCGTTCGCAGCCGTCGCCTTGGTCTCTCGCTCGGCGTCAACATGATGCCGGCCAGCGGCAAAATCTGCACGTTCGACTGCATTTACTGCGAAAACGGCCTCAACGCCGAGCGCCCCTGCCATGAACCGTACAACACGGCCGCCGTGGTACTCGACGCGCTCGAGGCAAAGCTGCGCGAGATGGCAGCCGAGGGCGAGCTCCCCGATGTGATCACCTTCGCAGGCAACGGCGAACCCACCGCCGCACCGGAGTTTCCGCAGGCCATCGCCGGCGCCATCGCGCTGCACGACGAGCTTGCCCCAAACTCCAAGATCGCCGTGCTCTCCAACGGCACGCGCGCCGACCGTCCCCAGGTGCACGACGCGCTCATGATGGTCGACGACAACATCCTCAAGCTCGATACCGTCGACCCGGCGTTTATCCAGCTGCTCGACCAGCCCGTTGGCCCCTACGACGTCGAGCACCAGATCGAGACGTTCGCAAGCTTTGACGGTCACGTTATTATCCAGACGATCTTTTTGACCGGCGAGTACCGGGGCAAGTCTATCGATAACACCGGCGAGGAGTACGTCGGCCCCTGGCTCGCGGCGCTTGAGCGCATTCGCCCACAAGAAGCGACCATCTACACGGTGGCGCGCGAGACACCGATCGCCGGCCTTGCCAAAGCGGCGCCCGAGGTGCTCGACGCCATTGCCGCGCGCGTCCAAGCCCTCGGCATTCCCTGCCAGGTGAGCTACTAGCAAAACCACGCAGCAGCCAGTGTCCGCCATCCCGCTCCATCAGTTGCGGTGATATAGTTCCTATTTATGCTGTTAAACCGCTTAAATCGGAACTATATCACCGCAACTTTTATGGACGCGTGGGTGGGCTATACTAGCTGCGGATGAAAGGAAGTTAGCCATGTATGACAAAGGACCCGTGCCTGGCCGCAACGACGCTTGCTGGTGCGGCAGCGGCAAGAAATACAAGAAATGCCATAGCGCCTTTGATGAGCGCCTCGAGCGCTTGTGGGAAGAGGGCTGGGAGGTTCTGCCTCGCACGCTCTACAAGACTCCCGCCGATATCGAGGGCATCAAGCGCTCGGCCGCCATCAACGTGGGCGTGCTCGATTATGTGGGCGAGCATATCGCCGCAGGCATGACCACCAACCAGATCGACCAGATGATCTACGACTACACCGTCGAGCACGGCGGCACGCCGGCAGACCTCAACTACGAGGGTTACCCCAAGAGCGTGTGCACCTCGATCAACGACGTCGTCTGCCACGGTATCCCCTGCGATGCGGATGTGCTGCACGAGGGCGATATCATCAACGTGGACTGCTCCACGATCCTGGACGGTTACTTTAGTGATTCGAGCCGTATGTTCTGCATCGGCGAGGTATCTGCCGAGCGCCAGCGCCTGGTCGACGTCACCCGCGCCAGCGTGGAGGCGGGTCTGGCGGCCGTCAAGCCATGGCTGCCGCTGTCCGTAATGGCCGAGGCCGTGCAAAAGACGGTCGAGGACGCCGGTTTTAGTGTGGTGCGCGAGTACGGCGGACACGGCATCGGTAAGGAGTTCCACGAGGACCCGTTTGTGGGCTTTACCACCGAGGCGCCCGATGTGGACACCATCATGGCTCCGGGCATGGTCTTTACCATCGAGCCCATGGTCAATGCCGGAGCGCCCGACATCAAGATTAGCAAGGGTGACGGCTGGTGTGTGCGCACCAAGGACGGCAGCGATTCGGCCCAGTGCGAGGTACAGCTCGTGGTGACCGAGGACGGTTACGAGCTGCTCAGCTGGTAGCTGTGGATGCGCCGGATGCCGACGGGCACGCCCGTCTTGCATCCGGCGTTTTATTTGAGCGTTTTGCCTGATAAAACCTGCCAAAATTAACCTGTCCCTTTTTGGCAGGTCGAGCGGAGAGGACTGCTTGTGAACATCCTGGTTTTGTTGCCTGTCAACGACCGTCATCGCGCGATCCTCGAGTCGAGCGCTCCGGGCGAGGACTTTATCTACACGAGCGCCGACGCCGCCACGCGCGAGCAGGTCGCCGATGCCGACGTGATCTTGGGCAACATTGACCCTGCCCTGCTTACCGCGTGCAAGCACCTCCAGCTGTTGCAATTGCAGACCGCCGGCTATGACGATTACTTGGCCGCCGGCACCGTGCCGGCTGAAGCCAAGCTATCTTGCTCGATCGGCGCCTACGGTCAGGCCGTGAGCGAGCACATGTTTGCCATGGTGCTGTCTATGATGAAGCGCCTGCCCGGCTATCACGACTTGCAGCGCGAGCATCGCTGGGAGGATTTGGGCCCGGTTACCTCGCTCAAAAACGCCAACGTGCTGGTGCTGGGCGCGGGCGATATCGGCGGCCACTTCGCCACGCTCTGCCGCAGCATGGGCGCGCACGTCCGCGGCATCAAGCGCCATCCGCTCGTCTACCCCATTGTATTTGAGGACATGGACGGCATGGATGCCCTGTCTGAGCGCCTGGCCGAGGCCGATGTCGTCGCATCCTTTATGCCGAGCACGCCCGAGACCCGCGGTCTGGCGAATGCCAAGTTCTTCGCCGCGATGAAGCCGGGCGCCTTCTTTGCCAACGGCGGCCGCGGCGATCTTGTGGTCGCCGACGACTTGGTTGTCGCTCTGGAGTCGGGGCATCTCGCCGGTGCCGCGGTCGACGTCACCGACCCCGAGCCGCTGCCTGCCGCAAGCCCGCTGTGGGATGCGCCCAACATGCTCATCACACCGCACGTCTCGGGCTGGTTCCATCTGGCAGCCACGCTCAACAACGTGGTCGACATCGCCGCGGAAAATCTTCGCCATCTGCAAGCCGGCGAAACCCTGCGCTGCTGGATTGAACACTAATTGTTCCGGCGTTTTGCCAAACGCCGGAACCCCTCGACGCTGCGAGCCCGCCAGAGCGGCAATCTGACGTTCAATCGTCGGGCATGGCCAAAAGGCCTATGCCCTCCTCTTTCACGTCACCTTGCTCGCTCTGGCGGGCTCTCGCTGACTTTTGCTCTACCTGCGGCGTTCCGCTGGCGCCGGCTTTATTTGCAGGCCCTAGCAGTTCCGTCTTGTCGTTGGCGTTGAAGCATTTGCCCAAATAAAACCTGCCAAAGTAAACCTGTCCCTTTTTGGCAGATTTTAGAGCTCCACGCTTTCGGCACCGTTGATGTTTAGGTCGCGCTCGTAGAAAGCCGTGAGGGCACGGATCGCGTACATCACGTCGCGCACGCCACCGGTCTCGTAGCTCGAGTGCATGGCCAGCTGCGGCAGGCCCACGTCCACGGCGTGCATACTCGCCTGCATATTGGACAGATTGCCGAGCGTGGAGCCACCCGCCATATCGCTCTTGTTGGCAAAGGCTTGCGTGGGCACGTCTGCGTCATCGCAGATGGCCTGGAACACTGCGCGGCTAAAGGCATCGGTGCAGTAGTGCTGGTTGGCGGCTTCCTTGATGACGATACCGCCGTTGAGCACGACCTGGTTGTGGGCATCGCACTTCTCGGCGTGGTTGGGATGCACGGCGTGCGCGTTGTCGCAGCTCACGAGCATCGAGGCGGCAAGCGCACGGTGGTACGACTCGTCATCAAAGCCCAGCGACCCGTTAATGCGACGCAACGCATCGGCCAAGAACGTCGACATGGCGCCCTGCTTGGTCTCGGAGCCAACCTCCTCGTTGTCGAAACAGCAAAAGACCGAGATGTCGTGCGCATTCTCGGCGCCCAAAAATGCCTGCAGCGAGGTGTAGGCGCAGGCTAGGTCGTCGAGCTTGGGCGTCGAGATAAACTCGTCGGCCCAGCCCCAAATGCGCGCGTCCTGACGATTGACCAGAAACAGATCGCGGCCCAAAATCTGCTCGGGCTCGACGTCCAGTTCGTCGGCGATCAGAGCATCAAAGTCGCCCTGCTTAAGCTCGCCGGCGCTGATGAGCGGGCACAGGTCGACAGCGCGGTTGGGTGCAAAGCCCTCATTGACGCCACGGTTCATATGGATAGCAAGGCTCGGAATGATAGCGACCTCGCGCTCGGTGGCAAGCAGGCGGCTCTCAATACGGTCGCCCTCGCGCACCAGCACGCGTCCAGCCAGCGCCAACGGGCGATCGAACCAGGTGTAGTCGATCATGCCGCCGTAGGCCTCGGTGTTCAGGCGCAGCGTCTCGCCCGCGCCGTCAAGCTCGGGCACGGCCTTAACCTTAAACGTCGGCGAGTCGCTGTGCGACGCCGTCAGCTGAAAATGGTAGTCGCCGGCAACGCCGTCCTCGCCCCACGTAGCAGCCAGGTCCTCGCCCACCTTAAAGGCGATAACGCTCGAGGTGTTGCGCTGCGTGTAATAACGCCCGCCCGGCTCGATGTCCCACGCCGCGTTCTCGGACAGGTAGGTAAAGCCCGCCTCGTCGAGCTCGGCCATAATGGTCGCCGCCGTATGGAACATGCTGGGGCATGCCTCGATAAAGTCGATAAGGTCGTTGGCGGCCTCGATATCATCGGCCGTCACATGCGCGCGCTCGGGCGTTTCCTGATCCGTCATGCTCTCCCCTTTCGCTGGGTTGATGGTCCCTTCCAGCATACCCCGCCGCGCCAGCGCTGCACTCTTCATTCCGTGTTTAATCCCGCACCGCTCACCAAGTTGAGCCATCATGCCCGTGCACCTTTTGCGACAATTACGCTAACAGGACGAGAGGAGCCGCCATGAAGCCACGTAACATTGCCATCGCCTGCGGCGTCGCGGGAGTCGCCGTCGGCCTTGCCGCTGCCACCGGTATCGTTTATCACAAGCAAATCAAGTCCGCCGCGTCGCTCAAACGCTTGACCGGCTACGCGGATGGCTATGACCTGTACGCAATCGACATCGCCTACGACTACGATCTTGATCGCATCATCGCCGCTGGCGTGCGCGACGACCAGGCCTACATCGATGCCGTGGTGGCGCAGGTGCTGCCCGGTGTGCCGGTACATGTCCAGGCGCCCCAGTTTGCCTGCAGCGCTTTTGTCGCCGTAGATGCCGAAGGCCGCGTGCGCACCGGTCGCAATTACGACTTTAAAGACGACACTTCGGCGCTGCTGGTACGCAATCACCCACGCGGCGGCTATGCCTCCATCGGCTTTGCCGCCCTTAACAACCTGGGCGTTAACACTCCACTTGACTCCTTCGCCGGACGCGCCGCCGCACTCATGGGCCCATTTGCCCAGCTCGACGGTGTTAACGAATGCGGCGTGTCCATTGCCGTACTCACCCTGGACTCCAAGCCCTGTGACCAGGACACGCAGCGCCCCGTCATCAACACTTCGCTCGCCATCCGTCTGGTGCTCGACCGCGCGGCTACCACGCAAGAGGCCGTCGACCTACTTTCCGCCCACGACATGCACGCCATGGCCGGACGCGATTACCACTTCTTTATCAACGACGCCGCCGGTGACGCGCGCGTAGTAGAGTGGGATCCACACGATCCGGACCGCGCATGCAAGGCGACGCCCGTGCGCCAGGTCACGAACTTCTACGCCTGCTATGGTGACGAAGTGCTGCCCAACCAAAAGAATGGCGAGCTGGGCCATGGTAAAGAGCGCGCCATCGCAATCGCCGATGTCCTTGACGCCCATGTCGGTGCCCAAGACGAGGCAGTCGCTTGGAAGGCCCTACGCGCTGCAGCGCAAGAACCCAATCCGAAAGACATCACCAGCAATACGCAATGGTCGGTCATCTTTGACAATACCGAGCCCGCTGCCGCCATCACGCTGCGCCGTCACTGGAGCGACGTCGACGCCTTCGCACTGTAAGGAGCTGGCACCGTCGTCCTTACGCCCGCCTGACGTTGTTTACATTTCTATACGCTTGAGCCAACACGTTTTACCCCCGCATCAACAGTGTGCGGGGGTAAACTTATGCGCATGTTATAACTTGCCCGGAAGGATTCACCATGCTTAGGATCGGTCTTCTTACTAGTGGCGGCGACTGCCAGGCGCTCAACGCCACCATGCGCGGCATTGTCAAAACGCTTATGACCAATAGCGAAGAACCTATCGAGATTTATGGCTTTGAGGACGGCTATCAGGGCCTTATCTACAGCAGGTTCCGCGTCATGACGCCCGCCGATTTTAGCGGCATCCTCACCCGCGGCGGCACCATCCTGGGCACGAGCCGCACACCGTTCAAGCGTCTGGATACCCCCGAGGCCGATGGTGTCGAGAAGGTGCCGGCGATGGTCCACACCTATCATAAGCTGCAGCTCGACTGCCTGTTTATGCTGGGCGGTAACGGCTCCACCAAGACCGCCAACCGCCTGCGCGAAGAGGGCCTCAACGTTATCGCGCTGCCCAAGACCATCGATAACGACACCTGGGGCACCGAGCTGACGTTTGGCTTTACGAGCGCCATCGACGTCGCCACCAAGTGCATCGACGACATTCACACCACCGCTTCGAGCCACGGCCGCGTGTTCGTTATCGAGATCATGGGCCACAAGGTTGGCTGGATTCCACTGTACGCCGGCGTCGCGGGCGGCGCGGACGTCATCCTGATTCCAGAGATCCCTTACGACATGGAAAACGTCATCAAGACCATCGAACATCGCATGGAGACCGGCAGCCGCTTTACCATCGTGGCCGTCGCCGAGGGCGCTATCTCCAAGGAGGACGCGGCTCTGTCCAAGAAAGAGTACAAGAAGAAGCTCGCCGAGCGCACGAGCCCGTCGATTGTCTACGACATCGCCAAGGAGATCGAAGCCAAGACCGGTCGCGAGACCCGCGTCGCCATCCCCGGTCACACGCAGCGCGGCGGTCAGCCCGACGCCCAGGACCGCATCTTTGCGACCCAGTGCGGCGTCGAGGCGGCTCTCGGCTGCCTACGCGGCGAGTTTGGCTACATGATTGCCCTGCGCGACGGCAAGATGTGCCACATGCCGCTCGAGGATGTCGCCGGCAAGCTCAAGTATGTCGATCCCCAGAGCGATCTGGTGCGCGAGGCCAAGGCGTTGGGCATCAGCTTCGGCGACGAATAGCCTCGGCCGAAACTGCTCTCATCGGAGGCCCCAGGGCTTACCTCCCAAATCGTCCTCGGACATGTCAGGATCCCGCCGTGTGCTTCGCGCGGCGGGATCCTTCCGTCCTGCGGAAAGATTTGGGAGGTAAGCCCTGGGGCCTCCTGCGGTAACTAGGGAGGCCGTGGCTATTCGTCTTCTTGCTGCGGGTGCCTGGGGTAGGATGCGGCGTGCATTTTTGGGAGTATTCAGCAGCCGAGGGTGCCTGCATACTGGATTTTGGGCGAAAGGCAGGCACCATGGGCCGCATCCTGTAAAAAAACGAGCGGCTCTAGAGGCGTTGGGACTCAGAATCGGGGCTTTCAGCGCGGTTTTGTGCACCCGCCCCCGCGCCCGCGGACCCCGGGATGCTGAATACTCCGGAATTTGCACGGCGCCCCCTGGGGTACCTGTGGGCAAAAAGCAACCGCCCCGTCAAAGTATGCATTTGGCGGAGCGGTTTATGCAAAAATACTGCTGCGGGCGCGTCGGCAGCTCGCTAGAACTTGAATCCCAGGACAGGTTACTCGGCGCTCTTGAGGGCGCCGACCATGTCGATCTTATTGAGAGTTCGGTTGGTGGCGAGGTTGACGATGATCGTAAAGCCGAAGGAAAGCACCACGGCAAGCACGTAGCTCAGCGGCTCGACTTCGACGTCAAAGTACAGCGACGGCATCTGCAGGATGTACGTAAAGCTCTCGGCAAGCAGGCCACCCAGCGGCACGCCCAGTGCGGTGCCAATCGCCGTGAGGATCAACGTCTCCTTGTTGACGTAATGGTGTACCTCGCCACGGCGGAAGCCCAGCACCTTGATGGTCGCCAGCTCGCGCTCGCGCTCGGAGATATTCGTGTTGGACAACGTAAACACCACCACAAACGACAGGCACGCCGCCATAAAGGTCACGAGCACCACGACGGAATTGATGATAGTGAAGTTCGCCTCGTAGTTCTGCCAATGTTCGGCCGTGCTCGAGATGGTGAGCCAACCGTCACTCTTAAGATTCTTGCTAAACGCAATCTGGTCGGCCGACGAGCCCTTAAGCAGCACAAAGATGCCGTTAAGACGCGCGCTTCGGCCGAACGCGCGCTCATAGGTGCCCTGCGTCATATAGAGCGTGTTGCCCAAATAGTTGAGCGAGATGTCGCTGACTTTGACCTTGGCGACGTTGAGCGACGAATCCTGGACCTGCGCCGTGTCGCCCGGCTGAATCCCAAGAACCAGCTGTGAACTCTTGCTCAGATACACGTCTCCGTCACGCAAAGACAGTGGCTCTTTGGACTCATCCTCGAGACGCGCGTAGTCGTCCAGGTCGTTCGTGCGGTCATCGGGCACCACGATCAGCTGCACGGTCTCGCTCTTGCCGCCAAATGTAAAGGTGACGTTGTCGGTCATAATCGGCAGCGTCGAAGACACCGTCACGTTAGAATCCTTAGCCGCGCTGCGCTCATCCAATGCCGCGCACGTCTGCGAAAAATCGTCGGGATTGGCAACCGCCAGCAAGTCATAGCGCGTGATATGCCCATACTGCTTGGGCGAAAGCGCGACCGACGTGTCGCGAATACCCATACCGCAGATCACAAGCGCGGTGCAACCCGCGATACCGAAGATGGTCATAAAGGCGCGCTTTTTGTAGCGAAACAGGTTACGTGCTGCCACCTTGTTCAAAAAGCCCATGCGGCGCCAGATAAAGCCGATGCGCTCGAGCAAGATACGCGAGCCGGCGCGCGGGGCCTTGGGGCGCATGAGCGAGGCCGGAGTCTCGGCCATCTCGTGGCGGCAGGCGATAATCGTGGCGCCCACCACGCCCACGGCAAACAGCGCCACCGAGACGATCGAGGACACGATGTCGTACGAAAGCAACATCTGGGGCAGCGAGTACATGTCGTCGAACACCGTAAACAAGAACAGCGGCAGGCCCACAAATCCGATGATGTTGCCGAGCACGCCGCCGATCAGACAAGCCCACAGCGCATAGTCCACGTATTTGGACAGGATGCGTCCGCGCGAATAGCCGAGCGCCTTATACAGGCCGATGAGCGTGCGCTCCTCCTCGACCATACGCGTGGCGGTGGTAAGGCTGATGAGCACGGCGACGATAAAGAAGATGAACGGGAACACCGTGGCGATGGCTTCAATTGACGAGCTATCGCTCTCCACGCTCGAGTAGCTTGCGATATTGCCGCGGTCCTGGATGTACCAGGTGCATTCTCCCAGATCGGAAAGCTCGGCGCGGGCGTCGGCAAACTGTTGGTCGGCGGCGGCACGGCGCTGGTCCAGGTCGGCTTGCGCCTGCGCACGCTCGTCGCTGCCCTCGGCCATGCGATTGATGTTGTCCTGCTCGATCCCAAAGAGCATGGCGGCCTGACGCTCGGCCGCATCCAAGCTTGTCGGCGTGTCGACCGTCAGCTCCTGAGCGCGCGCCTTCTCACGCTCCTCGCGGATCTTCTCTATATTGCCCTTGACCTCATTGATCTTTGCCGCGTAGGCATCCGAATATGAGTTGAGATCCTTGGCTCCCTCGACGACCACGTGGACCGCGGAGTAGGAAGAAGATGTCGCGGCGTCCTCGCTCACATAGAACTTATAGTCCGCCGCCGAGGCGGCACGGAAGGCGTTGACCGTCGAGTCGGAGCTCACATCAGTGGGATCGAGAACCTCGGCCGTGATGGTGTAATCGCCATCGGCAAACTGATCCTTGGCGCTTTGGTTCGACGAGCTCGCATCGTTGGCAGCAAAGCTCACCGTATCGCCGAGCTTTTTGCCCGAAGCCTTCAGGAACTTCGAAGTCACCGCGACCTCATCGGCGCTCTCGGGCAAATCGCCGTTCACGAGCACTGGCTGATCGATATTCTCCTTGGAGAGACTTTGCACGACCACGCGCTCGCGCGTTGTGCCCACGGCGGTGTAGGCGGTCTCGGTGTAGATGCCCTCGGCCGTTTCGACGCCATCGACCTCTTGGATGGCGTCGAGATCATCGTCAGTCAGGCCATAGGTCGACTGCACGTTAATGTCATAGACATTTTGCTGGTCGAAGTAGGCGTCAACCGAATCGCACAGGTCCTCGCAACCCGCCTTAAGGCCGCACATCACGCTCACGCCAAGCGCGGTGATGACCACGATTGACAAGAAGCGCTTAAGACTGCCTCGGATTGTGCGGTAAATGCCACGGCGAAAAATCGTCGGGACCATATCGTTTGAGCTTTGAGCAGTGCGGTAGGTCGCGAACTCCCAGTCGCGGTCTGCGTGCTCCGTATCGTGGTTTTGGCTGTTTTGGCGATCTTGGTCCATGGGCGCTACCACTCGATCGTCTCGATAGGCACGGGATTTTGCTGGACCGTCTCGCTCTCCACGCGGCCGCTCTTAAAGCGGATCAGGCGATCGGCCATGGGCGCCAGCGCGGAGTTATGGGTGATGATGATGACCGTGATGCCCTGCTTGCGACAGGTGTCCTGTAGCAGCTGCAAGATCTGCTTGCCGGTTTTGTAGTCGAGTGCGCCCGTGGGCTCGTCGCACAGGAGCAGCTTGGGGTTCTTGGCCAGCGCGCGGGCGATGGACACACGCTGCTGCTCGCCGCCCGAAAGCTGCGCCGGAAAGTTAGCAAGACGGTCGCCCAGGCCAACCTGACGAAGCGTTTGCTCGGCATCGAGCGAATCGGGGCAAATCTGCGCCGCAAGCTCGACATTTTCGAGCGCCGTCAGGTTGGGGACCAGATTGTAGAACTGGAAGACAAAGCCGACGTCGGCACGGCGGTATTCCACGAGCTGCGCCTCGTTGGCGGAGCTCACGTCGCGCCCGTCCACCGTCACAGTGCCGGAGGTTACCGTATCCATGCCACCCAGGATGTTGAGCGCCGTAGTCTTGCCGGCACCCGAGGCGCCCAGGATAATGGCGAGCTCGCCGCGCTCAACGGTAAAGCTCGCGCCGTCGAGCGCGTGAATGCGGGCATCGCCCTCGCCGTACGCCTTGATGACGTCTTTGAATTCGATATAAGCCATCGATTAATTCCCATCTGGTCGGATAACTCCTTAGTATTACCCATTTCACACCGACCAAAAAGGGACAGGTTCATTTTGGCAGGTTTTAGAGGCGGACGGTGAAGGTGATCTGGTTGCCGTGGCCGCAGACAGAAGCGCTCCCACCATGGGCTTCGGCGATGGCACGCACCACGGATAGGCCCACGCCCGAGCCGCCCGTCTTGGAGCTGCGCGACACGTCCGCACGATAGAAGCGGTCGAACAATCGATCTAGATCGCCTTCGGGCAGCTCGTCCACGGCGTTCGAAACGACAAGCTCGGCCGAGCCTTTGCCCGCACCGCGCGAAACAGCACGCAGGCTCAGCTCGATAACGCTGTCTTCGCTTGCGTAGCGTGTGGCGTTGTCCAGCAGTAGTTCAACAACCTGCGCCACTGCCGCGGCATCGGCATGGGCCCGCACACCGCTCGCGATCGACGTCGACAGCCGCTTGCCGCGCGAAACCGCCACCGATTCAAACGGCGCCGCCGCCTTGTCCACCGCCTCCGAAAGATCAAACGATGTCATGGCAAAGCCCGCCGAGCCCTCGTCCATGCGAGCCAAAAATACCAGACGCTCCGTAAGTGCCGTCAGCCGCGCGACCTGCTCGTGAATGCTCTGCGTCCACTCGCTTTCGCCGCCCTCAATCTCCTGTACCTCGTTAGCGGCGTCGATCACGGCCAGCGGCGTCTTGATCTCGTGGCTCGCATCGGTAATAAAGCGCTTTTGCTTGCTGTAGCTCTCGACCATCGGTCGAATCACCGCGCCCGAGGCCACCGTCACAATCGCCAATACCGCCAGCCAGCCAATGCAGCTGATGGCCACGCTCGCGCTTAAAAACGAATGGAAGCTTGTGAGCTCGCGTGAACAGTCCACGAACACATAGGTGGTCTCATCGTCTTGAACGTCAGTCGTATAGCGATAATTGCCAGAAAAACCCGAGACCCACCCCTTGGAATGCAGCTTTGCGGCAATACTGGCAGCACGCTTGGCGCCCACCGCGGCAATGCGGGCCGTATTGACATCGGTCACCTGTCCACCGGCAATCGACACCGTAAAGTAACGCGTGTCGAAGGGAGACTCCGCCGTCATACCTTCGAAATGCCTGATGCGAACGCCCGCTTGGCTATCGCCGGTATCCTTGCCATTAGCGGGATCGTCTTTAGACTCATCCCCCCAATCGATGCTGCCCTTGTCCGCCAGGATATAGCCCAGACGCGCATCGGCCATCTTGCAGACATGCGAATAATTGACGATGTTGATGGCGGCGATGATGAGCGTGAGCACCACGGTCACAGCACCCATGGCAACCAGGATGAATTTGCGACGCAGACGGCGGCCCAATGCGTCAGCAGAATTTGTCCGCCCTGTACCACTCGAGGCAGCGTGAAACCGCTCCGTCATGCGCTCCCACCACGCGCTCGCGCTCACGCTTATTCGCCCTCCTCGACAACCTCAAGCGAATATCCCTGATTGCGCGACGCGCGGATGGCCACATTGGCACCAAGCGCCGTCAGCTTTTTGCGCAGGTACGAGATGTAGACCCACACCACGTTGGCGCCTTCGGGCGCGTCCTCACCCCAAACCCCGAGCATCAGACGCTCGGTGGGCATGCGCGTGCCGGCGTTGCGCATAAAGAGCTCCATAAGCTGAAACTCACGATTGGCCAGGTGTTCCTCGCCCAAAGGGCCAACGAGCGTGCACGATGCCGTGTCGAGACGTACGTTGCCCACACTGAGCGTCGTGGCGTCAATTGCCGTCGCGGCACGCGTCATGGCACGAATACGCGCAAGCAGCTCCTTGGCGGCAAACGGCTTGGTCAGGTAATCGTTGGCGCCGGCATCCAGGCCCTCGACCTTATCGGACACCTCGCTTTTTGCCGTGAGCATAATGATGGGCAATCGCTTACCGGCGGCGCGTGTGCGCTTGAGCACCTCGATGCCATCCATGCCGGGCATCATGATGTCCAGGATTGCGGCGTCATAGTCGTTGGCGAGCAGATATTCGAGCGCCGTCAGACCGTCGAGGGCGGTGTCGACCTCGTAGTCGCTATGTTGAAGAATCGCGGTAAGAGCGCGGGAGAGGCCGGGTTCGTCCTCGGCAAGCATCAACTTCATAGTTGCTCCTTTGGCGCATGGCTATACAGGTTTTGATACTGCCGATAATAGCGTACCGTCAACCGCCTTAGCGCAGCCTTAGCTGCTCAACCTGCGCGTTTTTAAATACGCAGGATATGGCTTAGCCAAACTTAAGGCGCACGTGTCGAGCGCTTTGACGCATGCCGAGCGCGAAGGGACAGTGACTCGTCCTTTCACGGCGTCCTAGTTATGCAAAGTGCTCGAGCGTTACTCCTCGTACGCGCCCTCAAGCCGCAGCAGCCACTCCTTGCGGTCAAGCCCGCCGGCATACCCGTTAAGCGAACCATCGGCGGCAACCACGCGATGGCACGGCACAATAATCGAAATGGGATTACGCGCGACCGCGGCCCCCACGGCACGGGGAGACGCAACGGGTGCTTCGTTTCCCGGTACACGATGTCGAGCCGCAACACGCTGGGCGATCTCACCATACGTAGCGACCTCGCCACGCGGGATAGAAAGCAGCTCAAACCAAACCTCGCGCTGAAACGCCGTACCAATCATATGCAACGGCGGCGTAAACTGAGGCTCCTGCCCCGCAAAATAAGCATTCAGCCAAGCCCAAGAACGCTCAAGTACCGACGAGGCAGCACCGTTTGTCGGATTCACCGAAGACATGCCGCCAGCACCAGAAACCGCATCGGCGCCTTCAACATGTTCGGGATCTTCTTTGAGAAGCGTGGAGCCAAAGTGCTCCTGCCCCTCAAACCAAAGCCCCGTCAAACCGCGGCCATCAGCGGCAAGCAGGATCTCGCCCAAAGGCGAAGCAAACGTCGTCGTGACCACCAGCGGCTCCTTTCAAAACTCCGCAAACATAATACCGCGAACTGTGCAGACAACCCCAATCGACCCCAAAGTCACCCAAAGCAGCAGGCGTGCAGCGCCGCAGCTGCCGCACGACCCCAAAGTCCCCAAAGGCGGCAGGCGCAAAGCGCCGAGGGCGCCGCCGGGACCAGGGCCCGCAACGGCCACGTGCCCCCACATCAGCCCAGCGGCCTCAACCAACAACGGCCCCATCGCAGGCCGCTCGCAGCAGCGTCACCGCAGGCGGGGGCCGGGCTTAGCTTTCAGAACACTCCGCAGACCAGTGTGGCGCCTTGTCCGCGGCTCCGAAGGAGCAGGACAAGGCGCCACACATGGTCGAGGACGTTCTGAAAACTAAGCCCGGCCCCCGCCGGACAGGCCACACTACTCGCAGAGCAGCTTAGCGATCTGGACGGCGTTGGTTGCCGCGCCCTTACGGATTTGGTCGCCGCAGCACCAGAAGGTGATACCGCGCGCGGCCTCGGGGTTCGAGATGTCGCGACGCACGCGGCCGACCCAAATCAGGTCCTGGTCGGAGGTGTCCATCGGCATGGGGAAGCGATCGTGCGCATCCTCGGCAGCCATATCGTCAACCAGCTTGACGCCGGGAGCGGCAGCCAGCGCAGCACGGGCCTCCTCGACCGTAATATCGCGCTCAAACTCGAGCGTAATGCTCTCGGAGTGCGAACGCAGCACGGGCACGCGCACGCAGGTGCAGTTCACGCGCAGCTCGGGCAGGTGCATAATCTTGCGGCCCTCGTTTTGCAGCTTCATCTCCTCGGAGGTAAAGCCCTCCTCCTTGACGCCGCCAATCTGCGGAATCAGGTTGCTCGCCAGCTGGGCGGCAAAAGCACGCGGCTCGGGAATCTCCTCGCCACGGCCCAGGGCGGCAAGCTGCGCTTCGAGCTCGGCCATACCGGGAGCACCGGCACCAGAAGCCGCCTGATACGTCGAGACGATCATGCGCTTCACGCCGGCAAGCTGATGCAGCGGCCACGTGGGAACCAGGCCGATGATGGTCGCGCAGTTGGGATTGGCGATAAGGCCGTGATGCCATTTGATATCGTCGGCATTGATCTCGGGCACGACCAGCGGCACCTCGGGATCCATGCGGAAGGCGTGGCTGTTGTCGACCACGACGGCGCCGCGCTTGACGGCCTCGGGCAGCAGCTCCTTGGCGATATCGTCGCCGGCAGCGCCGAGCACGATGTCGCAGCCCTCAAAGGCCTCGGGGCAAGCCTCTTCAATCACAACCTGCTCGCCGCGGAACTCAACGGTCTTGCCCGCAGAGCGCGCGCTCGCCAGCAGCTTGAGCTTACCGACCGGAAACTCCTGCTCGTTGAGGCACTCGAGCATCTGGGTGCCCACGGCTCCCGTCGCGCCCAAAATAGCAACCGTGTACTGTTTCATGCTTCCCCCTTTAAAGGTTGTGGCTTTTGCCCGCACGCCGAGCAGGCCGATTATTGTTGCCAGTGTATACAAGAACGGGGCGGGCACGAAACCCGCCCCGTCGAAACGAAACCGAAACGAAACGCCCCGCCGTAGATTTCTGGCACTTGTCCCAAAAATTCACCGGGATGGCAGCTACTTGTGGAGCGTGGCCAGGGCGGGATCGACCGGCGCGGGAGCCTCCAGATCGGAGACCTTCACAATGCCGTTCTCGTCGGAGAAGGCACGGTAGATGGTCTGAATCGCTAGGTCGAAGTCCTTCTCCTCGACACCGATAATGATGTTGATCTCGTCACAGCTCTGCGAAATCATACGCACGCTCACGCCGGCCTGGCCAAGCATGCCAAACAGGTGACCCGAGATACCTGCGCGCCCGCGCAGGTTACGGCCGACGGTCGCGATAAGTGCCAGGCCCTCGACAACCTCGATCTCGAGCGGCTCGACCTCCTGTTGAATGTCGCCCACGAGCGAGTACAGCGAGTCGTGCACATCCTGCTCCTGCACCACGGCGCCAAAGCGGTCGACACCGGTGGGCATGTGCTCGACGGAAACGTCATAGCGCTCGAAGACCGAAAGCGCGCGGCGCATAAAACCGACACGGGGTTTGGTGCGGTCGCGGGCAACGTTGATGGCGACAAAACCGCGCTTGCCGGTCACACCGGTAATGATGGGCTCCGCCTCGCCCTCATCAGCCGTCTCGCTAATGATGGTGCCGGGGTCCTGCGGCGCATTGGTGTTCTTGATGACCAGCGGAATGCCGGCCTCGCGCACGGGGAACACGGCCTCCTCGTGCAGGACGCTCGCACCCATGTACGAAAGCTCGCGCAGCTCCTCGTAGGTAACGCGCGCAATGGGCTGAGCCTCGGGAACAATACGCGGATCAGCAGAATAGAAGCCCGAGACGTCGGTCCAGTTCTCGTACAGATCGGCACCCAGGCACTTGGCCAGAATCGAGCCGGAAATATCGCCGCCGCCACGGTCGAGCAGCTTAATCTGGCCCTCACGCGTCGCGCCGTAGAAACCGGGCATAACAAAGCCGCCCTGCTGACCGTACTCCTGCACCAGCTCGGAGGTGCGATTCATGCTGAGCGTACCGTCGTGATGGAACGCCACAACCGTCGCGGCGTCCAGGAACGGCAGGTCCAGGTACTCGGCCATCAGGCGAGCGGTGAAGTACTCGCCGCGGCTCACGAGCTCCTCGGTAGAGTAGCCGCCCGAGCGGGCACGCTCGGCAAAGGCCGCAAACTCCTCGCGGATGGGATAGGTAAGTCCTAGCTCGTCAGCAATATCAAAGTAGCGCTGGCCAATGTCCTCGAGCAGCTCCTCACACGACACGTGATACTTAACGTGCGCGTTAACCAGGTAGAGCAGGTCGGTCACCTTGGTGTCGCCTTTAAAGCGGCGACCGCAGGCGGAAACCACCACAAAACGGCGGGCAGGGTCGGCATCGACGATGGCCTTGATCTTCTTGAAGTGTTCGGCGTCGGCGACCGACGAGCCGCCAAACTTGGCAATCTTAATCATGGGCTGGAGGTTACCTTTCTAAAAAGCCTCTGCGAACCTGTTTTGCGCGCTCTGATACCATGGTTTCACCGATTGGGACCAAGGCATCCGAGGAGCAGTGTTATATGGGAACTTATCATAGTACACGAGGACGCACTTTATCGTGCTCAAGTAAGGTGGCAATCCGTACCGGCATCGCTCCCGACGGGGGTCTGTTTGTCTCGGACGAGCTTGGCACCCAGCAGGTCGATATCAGCTCGCTTGCAGATAAATCGTACTTTGAAATCGCTCAAGATGTGTTGGGAATGTTACTGAATGATTACACGGCCGAAGAAATTTCGGCGTGTGTCGACGAGGCATACCGCGGCACGTTCGCGAGTGAAGAGGTTACGCCGCTCGTCAAACTCGACGCAGCGCCGGGCGCTGACGCCCCTCAGACCTATGTGATGGAGCTCTTTGGCGGCCCCACAAGCGCCTTCAAGGACGTCGCCCTGCAGATGCTCCCCCGCCTGATGGCCCGCACTTCCGCCAAGGACGGCGGCGCCGAGCGCATCATGATCGTCACCGCCACGTCAGGCGACACCGGCAAGGCCGCGCTCGCCGGTTTTGCCGACGCTCCGGGCACGGGCATCACCGTCTTTTATCCCGAGGGCAAGGTCAGCCGCGTCCAGAACCTGCAGATGTCCACGCAGGAGGGCAGCAACGTCGCCGTCTGCGGCATCCGCGGCAACTTTGACGACGCCCAGAGTGCCGTCAAGCGTATCTTTGCCGATAAGGAGCTAGCTGAGCGTCTTGAGGCCGCCGGCACGGTGCTTTCGAGCGCCAACTCCATCAATGTCGGCCGTCTGGTACCGCAGGTCGTCTACTACTTTGCCGCCTATGCGCAGTTGCTGCGCGCCGGCGCCATCGAGGCCGGCGACGCCGTGGAGTTCTGCGTACCGACCGGCAACTTTGGCGATATCCTGGCCGGCTACTATGCCAAGCGCATGGGCCTGCCCGTCGCCAAGCTCATCGTCGCGAGCGACAAGAACAACGTGCTCGCTGACTTCCTGACCACCGGCGTTTACGACCGTAACCGCCCGTTCTTCACGACCATCTCGCCGTCGATGGACATCCTCATCAGCTCTAACCTGGAGCGCATGCTGTACTTCCTGTCCGATGGCGACTGCAAACTCGTTGCCGGCCTTATGGAGCAGTTGGCACAGACCGGTCGCTACGAGGTACCCGCCGAGCTGCTGGCCAAGATCCAGAGCGTCTTTGGTTGCGGCTGGGCCAGCGAGGACGAGGTCCGCGCTGCCATCAAGAGTTGCTGGGATGCGAACGGCTACGTGATCGACCCGCACACCGCTTGCGGTTATCACGTCTTTGAGCAGGTCGCCCCCGCCGAGGGCGCCAAGGCCCGCGTGCTGCTTTCGACCGCTAGCCCCTACAAGTTCCCGCGCGCTTGCTGCGACGCCCTGGGGCTCGACGTTCCCGAGGACGACTTTGAGGCCATGCGCGTGCTCGAGCAGGCGACCAACACGGTTGCACCGGCCCAGCTCGCCGAACTCGAATCCAAACCCGTCCGCTTCGAAGACGTCTGCGACGTAGCCGACATGGCCAACTACGTCGAGTCTGCAGCAAAAAAGATGACTACCAACTAAAACCCCTTATAAGGCGCCGGCGAAAGCCGGCGCACCTTCTTTTTATTTAGCTTTCGGGATAATGACGAGCATGCGAGCGGGTCTGGCCGTTTAGTTCGTCGCGAGTTCCGCACGAGCCGGAAAGCACTTAATGTGCTTTCCGAGCGAGCCAGGACTGCCCGAGCAGCGAACTAAACGGCCAGACCCGCCCAGGAGGACCCACATGATCAAAATCACCGTCCCAGCAACCAGCGCCAACCTAGGCATCGGCTACGACACCCTCGGCATGGCCGTCAGCCTCTACTCGCACTTCACCTTCGAGCGCGCCGACAAGCTCACCATCACGGGCTGCCCCGAGGAGTTCCAAAACGAGAATAACCTGGTCTATGTGAGCTTTGTCGATGCTCTGGCCGCGTGGGGCGAGACAGCTTTCCCCGTTGCCATCGACATTCAAACCGACGTGCCCGTCGCCCGCGGCCTGGGCTCCAGCTCCACCTGCGTCGTCGCCGGCATCATGGCAGCCGCCGCACTGACGGGCCACACCGTCGACCGTGCCGAGCTTGTTCGCATTGCCACCGAAGTCGAGGGGCATCCTGATAACGTCGCTCCCGCCATCCTTGGCGGCGCCGTCTGCTCCTTTACGCCGACCAATTCGCTCCCCCAATGTCTGCGCTACGAGGTGAGCGATCGCTTGCGTTTTATTACCGTGATTCCGCCCTACGAGGTACATACGAGCGAGGCGCGCAAGGTCGTGCCGCAGGAGATTCCACTCTCCACCGCCGTATGGCAAATGGGCCGCATCGCCGGCATGACGCGCGGCCTGGAGACCGGCGGCCTTGACCTGATTGCCGCCGCCAACGACGACCGCATCCAGGAGCCCTATCGCCGCCGCCTCATCCCCGACTACAACGCCGTGCGCGACACCTGCCTTAACGGAGGCGCCAAGACCATCTGGATCAGTGGCTCCGGCTCGACCCTCATGGCCGTGACTGACGACACCATCGTGGCGAAGTTCCTGCAGGTCAAGCTGCGCGAGCAGTTCCCCAAGTGTGACACGCACATTCTGACGTGCGACACCGAGGGCGCCCAGATCGAATACCTGTAGTCGCCGTCCCGTATACTCGCCGGGGAGGCCAGGGGCTTTGCCCCCAAATCGTCCTCGGACATGGCAGGACCCCCGCTGTGCACTTCGTGCGGCGGGGGTCCTGCCGTCCTGCGGAAAGATTTGGGGGCAAAGCCCCTGGCCTCCCCTATGTTAACTTCGCCGGCGGCGGCTACAGGGACCTACACTCTGGAAAGTCGCCGGGCTGATGTTCTGCATTTTATTGATAGGGGCCCTTACTAGAGGCAAGCCTCGGCGATGCGCTTTTTGAGTTCGTCGATGCCAGTGCCGGTCTGGGAGCTCGTAATGATTACGTTCTCGGCCGGGACGTTGAGCTGCTTTTTGATGGCTGCTGCCTGGCGGGCCTGCTGGGTGCGGCTGAGCTTGTCGGCTTTGGTGAGGCAGACGATAAAGTTGAACTCGTTGCCCTGCAGGTAGTCGATCATGTCATGGTCGAGTTTACTGGGGTCGTGGCGAATGTCCACCAGCGGCACAACCAGGTTAAAGCTGCGCTCTGAGTCGAAGAAGTCGCCGATAAGCTCGGCCCAGCGGTCGCGCTCGGCCTTGGAACGACGGGCGAAACCGTAGCCCGGCAGGTCCACAAAGTGCACGTCGTCGGCCTCGAAGAAATTGATGTTGCTCGTCTTGCCCGGCGTGCTCGAAACCTTGACCAGGTTCTTGCGGCCGAAGAGTTTGTTCATGATAGACGACTTGCCCACATTGGAGCGGCCCACAAAGCTCACCTCGGGACAGGTGGACTCGGGGATCTGCGAAACCTTGCCGTAGCTGGCAACAAACTTGGCAAGCTGATAGTTAATGGAATCGGCCATGGATACTCCTTGGTCGTAGATTTTTACAAAACGGGTGTGCTATTGCGCGGCGGCGATACGACGAACGATGTCAAGCGTGATGCCGCTCGCGGTGCGAGCGTACTCATCCAGATCGAACTCGCGCTCGCAAAACGCGTCATATGCCTCGTCACAATTATCGCTGATAGCGCGCAGCACCAGGCAATCGACACCATTCTTGGCCGCGATGTGCGCAATTGCCGCGCCCTCCATCTCGACGCAATCGGCATGCGTGGCCTCAATCGCAGCGTTACGCATGGCGTCACCCGTAACAAAGCGGTCACCCGTGGCGATAGTGCCACACAGGAACTGCTTGGGGTCCTTCTCCGCAGAATTCTCATCCGCCGAGGCATCCACAAATCCATGCTCGGCAAGCACGGCGGCGGCAACATCAGCCAACGCCGGCGTCGAGACAAACTCCTCGAGTCCCGGCGCCGACTCGGCGATGAGCGCCGTGTCAGTATCGAGATAGCGCAGGCACTTGCCTATAACCACGTCGTTAATATGGAGCTTAGGGTTTAGGCCACCCGCAATGCCCGAAAACACAACGGCCTGCGGGGCATATTTGCTGATGAGATGCTGCGTTGCCGCCGCGGCGTTTACGGTTCCCATGCCAGCGGTCGTAGCAACAACGGACAAACCGTCGAGCTCGCCGTTGACAACGGTCAAGCCCGCCTCTTGTGCCACACGAGCGCCGTTCAGTTCTTCTTTAATCTGCGCAACCTCTTTTTCGAGTGCACCGATGATTGCGATGGTAGGCATACCATCCCCCAAACCCGTGAAAACTGCTATCCACGGTATGGTACCAGCATTTTGACTCAACCGCGCAATACGAAGTCGCTAGACCACCGCAGCGCGGGTATCGTAGAGGAGCAAAAGACTTGCTAGCCGATGGCGTTTTTTAGCTCCGCGCGGCGCTTTTTCATGCCGGTCATAACGGCATTACGCAACTCGGGCATGCGCGCGGTATCCATCTGGGGCACGCCCTCGAGCTTATAGGGAATGCCCAGTTGCTCGTACTTGACGACACCCATCGTGTGATACGGCAGCATTTCCAGGCCCACCACGTTGTGCCATGGAGCGATGAGGCGACCGAGCTTCTCGCACTCCTCCACCGTGTCGGTAATGCCCGGCACCACCACGTGGCGGATAACGACCTTAATCTTGCGACGCGCGAGCTCATCACCAAACGCCAGAATGCGTGCGGGATCGCAACCGGTCAGCTTTTTATGCTCGACTGGGTCGGCATGCTTAATATCGAGCAGTACCATGTCGGTCTCGTTGAGCACGGCATCGAACTTCTCGGGGTGGTTGGGGTCAAATACATAGCCACAGCTATCTAGGCAGGTATGTACACGGCCATCGGGGTTGTTGTGCATTGCACGGAACAGGTCGGCCAAAAACTCGGGCTGCAGGAGCGGCTCGCCGCCCGAAACGGTAATGCCGCCGCTGCGGTAAAACTCATGGTTACTCTGGAACTCATCCATCAGGTGTTCGACGGTCACCATGGTGCCGCCGTTGACCGACCAGGTATCGGGATTGTGGCAATACGCGCAGCGCATGGGACAGCCCTGAACAAACACCACAAAGCGGATGCCGGGTCCGTCGACCGTTCCCATCGTCTCGATCGAATGCACGCGGCCAAGGGCAAACGCAGAGTCCTCGGGACGAGCGTCCACACCCTCAAGCGTCATTTCTGCCATTCGCGCTACCTTGCCTCTCCTTGGATGTAACCAATTAAAATGCCAGAGCCATTCTAGCCCATGCGTTTGCGTTTAAACGTCTCGGGCTAGAATGGCACGTTTTAATCTATTCCCCATCACCATGGTTGGGGTCTACGTCGAGATGTCAGGCTGAAGAACGCTCGCCTGAGGCCTTTACGCCTTAAGCGTGAGCACCGCACCGAAGGCGGTCGGGCCGCAATGGCTCGAGATGACGCCGCCGACTTGAGTCCAGGTAACGTCCTTAAAGCCCAGGTCATGCGCATAGACTTCCATGTCATCGCGCAGCTCCTGGGAAAGGCCCACCGAATACGCCAGGCCAATGTGCGAGTAGTCAATCTCGCCCTTCGCAACCATGTGGTCAATGAAGGCGCGGGCGCACTTGAGCATAGAACCGCGGAACTTCTTGGTCGCCACGAACTTACCGCCCGTCACCTCAATGCAGGGCTTAATCTTGAGCAGATGGGCGCCCAGGAACGCGACGTTGGACAAGCGACCGCCCGCCTTAAGGAAGGCAAGGTCCGTAGGAACAAAGCCCAGCAGCACGCGGTCCATGACGGAGTTCGCGAAGGCGAAGATCTCGTCGACGGTGGCATCGGGGTGAGCCTCGATGTATTTGGCGGTCTCGACGACAACAAGCGACTGGCCCACCGAGACAAAACGCGTGTCCATGGAGTAGACGTAGTCGCGACCCTTGGCGGCGATCTTCGATGATTGATGCGAGCAGGTCGTGGCCTCGGAATATGCAAGATGCAGAATGGTCGCGTCGGGTTGCTCGGCATGGATGCGGTCGTACACATGCGCAAAATCTGCCGGCGCACAGCCGCTGGTCTTGGGCATCACGCCAAACTCGTTGCAGCGCGAATAAATCTCGAGCGGATCGATCGAGCCGTCCTCGACGGTCTCGTCACCAATCGTGACATGCATAGGCACGCGCACGATGCCGTAGCGCTCGCAGAGCTCTGGCGTCACATCCGAACCAGATTCAACCACGATTATGTACTTGCCCATTATTATCACGACCCATCTCGACGTTGGCTTTTTAATATGTGACACACGCCCGCCGTCCTGCTACAGAACGACCCCCAAGCGCCAAAGAGACGCCGCCCTTTGCACATAACAAAGGACAGCGTCTCCCTGGAAAACTCCGTGCTTATCTGAGATTCTACACGGTTTATTAAGGAGTGTTACTTATTCCGCAAACGGTCACTATATGCGGTAAGCGGTCCTTGATTATCAACTTCATCCGAACACTTCCCACATTCATCCGCACATGTGCGGATGAATGTGGGAACCCGATACCCTGAGGGCCGGACCGGCCGGCCCCGGGAGATCGGAGGACGGCATGTCCGGAAAGAAGAATAGGGGCTCCGCGAGGGCGGTCCCGAGGGCCTACGGAAGGCTCACGAGGCACGAGCGGGACACGGTCCAGAGGATGCTGGAGCGCGGGGCCTCGTGCAGGGAGATCGCGAGGGAGCTGGGCAGGTCGCCCTCGACGGTGAGCGCCGAGGTGGCGTCGCACAGGTTCGTGACGGCGCCGAAGCCCAGGCGCGGCGAGCGCGTGGACGCCTCCGCCGACCTGTCGGCGGCCTGCCCGCGCCTGGCCGCGTGGCCGCGATGCTGCAACGGCTGCGGCCGGTACCGCGCGATCGGCTGCAAGCGCCGCCCCCACGTCTTCTACGAGGCCCGGGCCGCGCAGCTGTGCGCCGAC
>NZ_KN214135.1:465330-491948 GCF_000763055.1 Collinsella sp. 4_8_47FAA
TCGCCCCGGCCGACCTGGCGCTGGCCATGTCGCACGTGAACTCCGAGCCCCGCGGCGCGCTCGGCTTCGCGACGCCCGCGCGCGCCTTCAGGGCGATGCTCGGGGAGGACGCGGCGGCGCTGCTGGACGCCTACGGTGTGTGGGACGTGCCGCTCGGCGACCTCGACCTGACGCCGGGGCTCATCGAGAGGGCGCGCGCCGAGAGGGGCGATGCCCCGCTGGCCTAGCCTAGAAGGAAAAACGGAATAGACGGACCGACCGTCCGGCTGAGTCTGGGAAGAGGTGCCGGGCGGCGGGCGGAGCATGGCCACCGGACCTATCGAAACACATCTCCACCGTTCCATCAACTGGGAAAACGGCGCCCCCGGACCCCAGGAGGGGCCGCGGGGGCGTTCAGCTAACTGCGGGAATGGCCTATTTGCTCAATGTGTTCGGCTGAGATCGGAAATCAACCTGCGGTAAGCGGTAGTTGGCCGCGACAACTGCGACACATTCCGTCCAGCAAATCCAATCGTGCTCCACGCACGGTTAATGCACGAGGCGGTAGAAATTCATCGATGCCGCACCCTCGGCGTGCAGCTCCATCGCCGGAACCGCCGGCGAATAGGTACGGCTCGTAAGTGCCGCCTCGCCGCCATTTGCAAAAATCTCGACCATCGTAGTGTCCGAAAGCGCGCGTAGGTCGCGAAGCTCGCCGAGCTCAATCGACCTCTGGTCGCGCCCATAGCCTTCGTCACCCATATCGAGGGTAAGCATCCCGTCCGTATAACGCACAAAGACACCCTTGCGGATTTCGAGCTCGATCACCTGGGCGCCCTCACAGGAAACCACAAGATCAAACAGGCGGCCCGGCTCCTCAACGGTTTCACCGCCTGTCGCGCGAACGCAGTCGCCGCGCATCCTCTCAATCTCGTGCGCCGGCTGCTGGCAGAGCTTACCATCGCGCATGCTCAGCTCTCGCGGCACCGTCAACGCGCACTGCCACCCGCGCGCCACCGTCGGGTTTTCTGCCGTCGCATCGGGGCAACCCGACCATCCGATCATCAAACGCCGGCCTGCAGCATCCTCAAAGGACTGCGGAGCATAGAAATCAAAACCGGCATCGACCATCGGGGGCATGCCCTGCCCGACGATTTTAAAGCTCGGCGCCTCCCAATCGGCCTCGATGGGGAACCACACGCACTGATGCGGATTGCGGTAACGCCAACCATCGGCAGGCACACCCTGCGGGCAGCAAACGAGAATAAGCTCGCCATCAAGCTCAAACAGATCAGGGCACTCCCACATAAAGCCAAACTTCTCGCCCAGCTCAATGCGCGTCGCATAGCTCCAGACCCCTAAATCACGCGAAGTATAGACAAGCACGCAGCCACGGTCGTCTTTCGTACGAGCGCCCAGAACCATGTAGTAGATACCATCGTGCTCAAGGATCTTGGGGTCGCGCACGTGTGTACCGATATCGTCGGGGTAATCGACTGGTCCAACAGCCATGCGCTTCTCGCCCAATTCGTCGGGATTCTCGGCAACCATATGAATCTGATTTTGCTCACGGCCCGTCAACACGTAGTCGTAATCATCGCGGTCAAAATGCTTGACGTTGCCGGTATAGAAGTAGTGAATCTTGCCATCACGTACAAAGGCAGAACCAGAATACGCTCCGCTCGAATCCAAATCGGAATCGGGGAACAGCACGGGGCCGTGATTCTCGTACGTCACAAAATCCTTTGTCGTCAGATGGTTCCAAAGCACTGGACCGCCATGCGCAGCATCGAACGGATCGTATTGATGATAGATGTGATACGTATCACCAATCTGAACCAAACCGTTGGGGTCGTTGAGCCAGCCAAGCTCAGGCTCCACATGGAACAGAAGCCTATCGGGGTCGGACGCGATGCGAGCCGCCGTCTCATCCTGTCCGACACGCCACTGCTCATAGTCCGCGCGTGTCACCTTGTTTTTTTGATTTAACATCGCCGTTGACTTTCTCGTCTATGGGGAAGGACGCTCGACTCACACGAGTCGAACGCCCTTCCTCAAATGGACTTATCCTCAGATTACACTGAACGGCTCAACTAGAAGCTAACGTCGAAGCCAGCGCCAGCGCCCTCTTCATCGGTGGTCGGCACGCCCTTTGCCTTGTTGTAGGCAAAGATCAAGACGATCGGCACGATAAAGGCGATGAGATTGCCAGCCACATACCACACGAGGGTCTCGGGCGTGACGATGAGCAGGCCAAGCACGCCGGTCAGACCCTGACCGATAGCGCGCACCTCAAAGAGCTTGACGAAGGCACCGCCGCAGCCTGCACCGATGCATGCGCAGATGAACGGAATGATCGAATAGCGCATGTTTGCAGCAAAGATAGCGGGCTCGGAGATTCCGACCAGCGTCGGGATAAAGGACGACATGCAGATGTTGCGCTCTTTGGAGTGCTTCTTGTGAATGAGGTACATACCGATGGCGCCGCCGCCCTGGGCGATGATGGAAACCGACCAGATGGCCTGGATGTAGTTGAAGCCAGTCGTGGCAACAAGGTTTGCCTCGATACCCTGGATGAACTGATGCGTACCGGTAACGACGAGCGGCTGCAGGAACGCGGCGAAGACAAAGGCACCAAAGACGCCCATCCTGTTGTACAGGATATCGATTACGCCGGCGAGGACGTCACCGATCAGGTTGCCGAGCGGGCCGAACACGGTGAACAGGGCGACGTTAGCAAGAATCAGGGTAACGGTCGGGACAAAGACGAACGAAACGACCTCGGGGATGTACTTCTGGGCAATCTTTTCGACCTTGGCCATAAACCAGGCAGTCAGGATTGCAGGGAATACTCCGCCCTGGAAAGCAACCATGGGAATGGATAGCGGACCAAAGTTCCAATACTCAGCACCCGTCGGGTCCATAACGAACGTGTTGCGGTTCATAAGGCTCGGGTGAACCATGACGATACCGACGAGGATGCCCAGGATCGGGTTACCGCCAAAACGCTTGACCGCGCTGTACATAACCAGGACAGGCAGGTAGTCGAACGTGGTGGCGATAATGGCAAAGAAGCTTGCGAGGTTCTTGAGGAACTCGCTGTGATCGGCGAGGCTGCCTTCCATGCCAAAGAGGCCGTTGGCAACGATCAGCGACTTAAGGCCGATGATGATTGCAGCGCCGACGAAGGCGGGAATGATGGGGATAAAGATGTCCGAGAATACCTTGAGGACCGAGAAGAACTTGCCCTTCTTGTCCGCCTCAGCGCCCTTGACCTCGGAAGCACTGATCTCCTTAACGCCCGTCAGAGCCATAAACTCATCGTAAACCTTGTTGACGGTACCGGTACCGAAGATGATCATGAGCTGGCCGCTGTTGTACAGCACGCCCTTGACGCCATCGATGTTCTCGAGCTCGGCCTTGTTGTATTTGCTCGTATCCTTGAGCACCAGACGCAGACGGGTCACGCAATGCGTGGCGCCCTCGATGTTCTCCAGTCCGCCGACGTTGTCGACGACTTGCTGGGACACTGCCTTGTAGTCCATGTTCCTCTCCATTCCTTTTCTAAATCATAAAACGGTTCGTTGCCGCTACAGAGACGCGATCGTTGCGTTTGCGCACTTGAGCGCACCGTCGGTGACGGTAAGCGCCACACCCTGGCCCTGCTTGTTGCAGAAGCGAGCGTTGAGCGCAACATCATCGACAAAGATGGTCGCGATGTCGTCGTCGACGACCAGACGCACATGGTGAGTGCCCTCGCCCTTAAAGAACAACGGACGCTCGAGGCCCATGTTGTTGACCTGGAACCACGGGTACTGGGGAGCCGGCGTGAACTCGAGCTTGCCCTCGCGCAGGTTGGCGCGGAACTCATAGGCAAGACCGGTCTCGGCGTCCTCGGCGAACTTGACCGAGAAGCCGGCAGCGTTACCGCCGAGCTCAATGTCGGCATCGAGCAAGTAGGTGGAGCCGGCATCCGCGGCGAGCACCTGCTCGACCTTGCCCGACTCGCAGGAAAGCTCAAAGGTCTCGACTGCCTTAGCCTCGCCAAAGGCGCCAAGCATGCTGTCGGGGAGCTTGGTGCCGAGCGTTCCGTCGGCACGCTGAACGATCTCGAGGGGCATAAAGGTGCCACCCCATAGGTAAGAGCTGGGGTCGCCGCCCTCGTCACGCGTAGGAACCCAACCAAAGAGAACGCGACGCTCGCCATCGAATGCGGTGCGAGCGGCGTAGTACGCGCGGCCGTCGAAGGAGTCGTCAGCGGGGGTAATCCAAGGACCGTTGATGGACTTGGACATGCGGTAACGGGTCTTGTTGCCGTCGCTGTACTCGGAAAAGACGAGGTACCACCAGTCGCCCATCTTAAAGAGATCAGGCATCTCAAACATGGTGTACAGGCCCGGGTTCCACCAGTCGCCCTGGAACTCCCAGTTGGTCAGATCCTTGGAGGTGAACTTGACCAGGCGGCCGGTCATCAGACGCTTGTCCTCGCCCACACGCGTGCCGAGGATGAGCATGTACTCTTCGTTCTCCTCATCCCAAAGCACAAAGGGATCGCGCCAGTTGCGGTCATCGTAACCCTCCTGGGGCGGAAGCAGCGTCTCGGCGATGTTCTTCTCCCACTTGACGGCGTCGTCGCTCGTTGCGTGAAGAAGAACCTGCTTCATCAAACGTGCGCGGACCTTATCGCGATTGCAACCAGTGTAGAGCGCATGGTACTTGTCGCCCACCTTAAACACCGTGCCGGCATAAATGTACTGGTCGACTTCCTCGTCGCCGCCGCGCTCAAGGCTCTCGCCAAAGTCCTTGTAGTTGACGAAATCCTTGGTCGTAGCGAGTGCCCAGCCAAACGGCTCTCCGAAAGGTTCGGGGTTACGCGTGTCACGCTGATGATAGAGATAGAACGTGCCGTCCTCGCCGTACGGCATGATGTCGCCTACCCAAATTCCCTCAGGCTGGTAATACACCTTGTGCATCCGAGACTTCCTTTCCACGACATACTAACTCGGTACAATGGCAAGATATGTCAATCGTTTTCATATGTCAAACGTTTTCACACCAATACGTCTTTTCGCAGTTCCAGTCGTCGGCAAACGGTTGACATATGCCGGTGAACGGTCATCAGAGGCGTTTGAGGAATTCTTTTGGCACGGGATGAACTACGCGGTTTTGCCCTCAATGAGTTCAACGGGGAGCTTGATATTCGATTCGGGATTATCGCCGTTAATAAGAGCGATGATGGATTGCGCCGCGAGCTCTCCGATGCGATCGATATCTTGACGTACGGTTGTTAAGTCAGGCATAAACGTCATAGTTCGGCGGGCACCATCCGCGCCCACGACCTTAATATCGTCTGGAGCGCTCAAGCCGCGCTGCTTCATCACGTTGAGACAGATGGCCGCCATCGTATCGTCTCCCGCAAAGATGCCGTCAATATCGGGGTTCTCATCGAGGATCTTCGCAACGACCGCGCCCTTTTCGTCGTCGGGCTTAACGAACTCAACCTCACGGACAAGCGCGGACAAACCGGCCTGCTCAACAACATCGAGGTAGGCATCAGTACGCTTATTGGCAGGCATGCGCATGCGGCTATTGCTGCGCAGGCACAGGATACGCCTGCAGCCGTCATCAATCAGACGGCGCGTGGCGAGCTCGCCAATGCCATAGCTGTCACTTGCAATCTGGACAGAGCCCTCGCCAAGATCGCAGTCGATGCCAACCAGGCTCAAGCCCATCTCGGCATATGCCTCGGCACCGATATTGAGGGAGTTGACGATGACGCCGTCGACCATATTGCGGCGGAGCATGTCAATATAGGAACGCTCAAGATCGGGTCGATTGGCGCTGTTGCACAGCAACATCTTAAAGCCGTTTTCCGCTAACGTGCGCTCGACCGCCTGCACAACCTGAGCATGGAACGGGCTGCTCACAAAGGGAACGATCATACCGATAAGATTCAGGCGACCGTTGAGCATGGCACGGGCGATATCGTTGGGCGTATAGTTGATGCGCTCCATCGCCGCATGGACTTTATCGCGGGTTTCCTGGCTAATGTAGCCGCGATTATTAAGCACGCGAGATACCGTAGTAGGCGAAACCCCCGCCACCGCTGCAACTTCCTTGATGCCAGGCTTAGCCGTATCCTTAGAACGGGCACTCTCGTGAGCCATAGCACCCTCCCCCATCAACATGTCATACGTTTACATACGAACAAAGCATACCCCAACAACAGCGGGAAGACGGTAACAGCACAAGTAAGTAAACGACTCATCCAAATAATTAGGAGAGTTCCGCCTAAAGGGTGACTCCAAAGGACCCCACATGGCCGGTTTTGGGTTATTTTCCAAAACGTCCCGCAGGACGCAAAGGGCTCCGCCGCGCGAAGCGCGCAGCGGAGCCCTTTGCATGTCCGAGGACACCAATTTAATTTAGCGTGGTTCCCTAAAGGGCGACAACGCAGGAGACCCGGCAAGGCCGGGAGCACTTTGTCTCGCAAACATTCCGCAGCCGCGAAGCGGCGAGGACGTTTGAGAGGCAAAGTGCGTAGGCCTTACCGGGTCTCCGGTGGGAGTTGAGTCCCTTTAGAACTTGTCGTGGAAGGTACGCGCAATGACCTCGTCCTGCTGCTCCTTGGTGAGCGTGTGGAAGTTCACGGCATAGCCGGAAACGCGGATGGTCAGCTGCGGGTACTTCTCGGGGTGAGCCTGAGCGTCGAGCAGCGTCTCACGGTTGAAGACGTTGATGTTCAGGTGGTGGCCACCCTTCTCGGCGTAAGCGTCGAGCATGTGGACCAGGTTATCGGCCTGAGTCTCGGAAACTTCAGAAACCTTCATAATGTGTCTCCTTCGATTAATAGGCGCCGGCCGAAACCGGCGCACTAATCAGTAATCGTTATTGTTAGTATAGCACTAACAATAGTTACTCGCCCAGCTGATCAAGGTCGATATCGCCAAAGAACACCTGGTCCTCCTTGCCGAGCGCACTCGGGATGATGGAGAAGGTGTTGGAGATGCCGTCCTGAGCATCGCGGAACGGGAGCTTGGAAACCGAAGACAGCGAAGCGATGGCGCCGTGGCTATCGCGCTTGTGCATGGGGTTAGCACCCGGGGCGAACGGCTGGCCAGCCTTGCGGCCGTCGGGCGTGGAGCCGGTCTTCTTACCGTACACGACGTTGGAGGTAATGGTCAGAACCGAGGTCGTGGGCACGGAGTTGCGGTAGGTGTCGTTCATGCGGATGTACTCCATGAACTGGTGCACAACGTCGTGAGCAATCTGGTCGACGCGGTCGTCGTCGTTACCGTACTTGGGGAACTCGCCCTCGGTCTCGAAGTCGACGATGATGCCGTTCTCATCACGGACGGGGTGGACCTTGGCGTACTTGATGGCGGACAGGGAGTCAGCCACGACGGAAAGGCCAGCGATGCCCGTAGCGAACCAGCGGTGCACGTGCTTGTCGTGCAGAGCCATCTGGATGCGCTCGTAGCAATACTTGTCGTGCATGTAGTGAATGATGTTCAGCGAGTTGACGTACACGCCAGCGAGCCACTTCATCATGTCGTTGTACTTGGCCACAACGTCGTCGTAATCGAGCGTATCGCCCTCGACGGCGCGATACTTGGGGCCGACCTGCTTCTTGGAGACCTCGTCAACACCGCCGTTGAGTGCATACAGCAGGCACTTGGCCAGGTTGGCGCGAGCGCCGAAGAACTGCATCTCCTTGCCAATGCGCATGGAGGACACGCAGCAGGCAATGCCGTAGTCGTCGCCGTGATAGACGCGCATGAGGTCGTCGTTCTCGTACTGGATCGAGGAGCTGGCGACGGAAGTCTTGGCGCAGAACTTCTTGAAGTTCTCGGGCAGACGGGTCGACCACAGAACGGTCATGTTGGGCTCGGGGCTGGTACCCATGTTCTCGAGCGTGTGCAGGTAGCGGTAGCTCATCTTGGTAACGAGCGTACGGCCGTCAACACCCATGCCGCCGATGGACTCGGTGACCCACTGCGGGTCGCCGGTGAACAGGGCCTGGTACTCGGGAGTACGGGCGAACTTGACCATGCGGAGCTTCATGATGAAGTGATCCACGAACTCCTGGATCTGCTCCTCGGTGAAGGTACCGTTGGCAAGGTCGCGCTCAGCATAGATGTCGATGAACGTAGAGGTACGGCCGATGGACATAGCGGCGCCGTTCTGCTCCTTGACGGCAGCAAGGTAGGCGAAGTACATCCACTGGATGGCCTCCTGCGTGTTGGTAGCAGGGTTGGAAATGTCGAAACCATAGGTCTCGGCCATCATCTTGAGCTCGCCGAGGGCGCGGATCTGCTCCTGCAGCTCCTCACGATCGCGGATGTTGTCGGCGGTCATGACCGTCGGGGTGGAAGCCTTCTGGGCCTCCTTGTCCTTAATCAGGTAGTCGACACCGTACAGGGCGACACGACGGTAGTCACCGATGATGCGGCCGCGGCCATAGCCATCGGGCAGACCGGTGATGATGTGAGCCGAGCGGCAAGCACGCATCTCGGGGGTGTAAACATCGAAGACGCCGGCGTTGTGGGTCTTGCGCTCGAAGGTGTAGCGCTCGACAACGTTCTCGTCGACCTTGTAGCCGTGCTGGCTGGCGGCCTGGCAAGCGATGCGGATACCGCCGTTGACGTGCAGAGCGCGCTTGAGCGGCTTGTCGGTCTGGAGGCCGACGATGGTCTCCTTCTCGCGGTGGGCGTTATCGATGTAGCCAGCGGGGTGGCTCACGATACCCGTGACGGTCTTGGTGTCCATATCGAGGACACCACCCTGCTCGCGCTCCTTAAGCAGCAGGTCGAGAACCTCGCCCCACAGCTCCTTGGTACGCTCGGTCGGACCTACGAGGAACGACTCGTCGCCCTCGTAAGGGGTGTAGTTCTTCTGGATGAAGTCTCGGACGTCAACCTCTCCCGTCCAAATGCCTTCCTTGAAGCCTTCCCATGCCTCCTGCATTGTGTAACCACGCTCCTAGTTACGTGTAATGCGGCGCTCTCTCACACCGCTGCTTATTGAATTCTTGAATTTTCGGCTTGCACTACCGGCTTCTTCCGTTCTTCACCACACGTTGGTGCAGGGAAAAACGTTTGTCCACCTTGGAACTGCAACCCAAAACCCAAGATTTCACCCGTTTGAGAAGGATAACATAGCGACCCTCTCCATCTGGGCTGTTATATGTTTCTTTTTTTATATCATAAGGGCGTTTTTTACAAACCCGCAGGAAATGCGAGCGTGAACAACTACCGTTCACCGATTTGTTTAGTTTTTTCCTTGCCTTTGTACGACGTTCACTCTAGCTGTTATGCCAGCTTTAGCAGGGTAAAGTGCCTCTGAGTGGGCTTTAGGACGTGCTCAGAGATCTACCCCTAACTTTGCTGATACCGACGGTGTACGGAGGTCGCCTAAAGGTTGTTTTCTAGGCATTTCCCAAAATCTACCGTATAGGGTGCGCGTGCGGGGGTATCATCTTTCACCGAAAATAGTTTCTAGTGTTAGGGGTTTTCGGTGGAAGATACCGATTTCCGTGAACTTGGGCGTCAGCTCCTTACCGAGTTCGGCAGCATGCATCAGCGCATTTCGCGCTTTGCGGACAAAGCCCTCGGCGGCGAGATGGCCGTCATGCGCGCCCTTATGCTCGCTGGCGGTTCGCTCACGCCGAGCGAACTCGCCGATCGCGCCTGGGTCTCGAGCGCCCGCATCGCCAATATCCTACGCGCTCTCGAAGCCAAGGGCTGGGTCGAGCGCGAGCACTCAAAGACCGACCGTCGTCGCGTACACGTCACGGTGACCGACAAGGGATTCCAGGATCTCGAAATCAAACGACGGGAATTCGAGGAGCGCACCGCGGCCTTCCTCGAGCAGCTCGGCGAAACAGATACCCAAGAGATGGTGCGCCTTCTAAGACGTGCCAACGAAATTATCGACCGCAATCAAGAAAGGAGAGATGCCGAGTGAGGATTCTCAAGCTCTTTAAAAAGCACGTCCTGGCACTGTTCACAGCTATCGTACTTATCGTAATCAGCTGCAACGCCGATCTGGCACTGCCTACCTATATGAGCGACATCGTCGACGTGGGTGTGCAGCAAGGCGGCATCGCGTCGCCCGTACCCGACACCATCCGCGCCGAATCGCTCGACGACCTCGAACTCTTTATGAGCGCCAAGGACGCCAAGACGGTAGAAGCTGCGTTTGGCAAGGCAGACAAAAACGGGATTCGCACGTACAAGGGAACCGAGGATGAGCGCGCCGACGGCAGCAAGCTCGCCGATATCATGAGTCTGCCCGAGACCGTCGTCCTTTCGCTCAACCAGGGTATTGACGCCAACTCCATGGGTGACATGATGGGCACGTCCGGTGAGAAAGACAACAGCGGCGCCCAGGCCATACCCACGCCCGAGCAGATGGCGGCGATGACGCCCGAGCAACTCGCCGAGATGCAGCAGAAGGCCGCAGCCGCGCAGAGCATGCAAAAACAGATTGATGCCGACGGCGGTAAGATCACCATGAAGAGCCTGCGCTTGGGTGTCGAGGGCGGTCTGGTAGACCAAATCAAGCTCGTCGAGGGCGCCAACCAAATGGCGGACAAAATGGGCTCCATGTCGGGCTCCATCGTGACCCAACGCGCCGTGAGCTATGTACAGGACGAGTACAAGGCGCAAGGCATCGACCCCGCCGACGTACAGAACGCCTACCTGAGCCGCATGGCGACCACGATGTTTGGTCTGTGCCTGGTGTCGCTCGTCGCCACCATCCTGACCGGTGCCGTGGCTTCGCGCACCGCCTGCTCCATCGCCCGCGACCTGCGCCGCGAGACCTTCAACAAGGTTATGCACTTCTCGCCGGCCGAGGTGGGCAAGTTTAGCCAGGCCTCGCTCATCACCCGCTGCACCAACGACATTCAGCAGATCCAGATGGCCGCAACCCTGTTTATCCGCATGTGTCTGATGGCCCCCGTCATGGGCATCGTCGCCGTCATGCGCGTCCTGGCCAACCATACCGGCCTGGAGTGGACCATCGCCGTGGCCATCATCGCGGTTTCGGCCGTTGTCGGCGTGCTCATGGGCCTCACCATGCCCAAGTTCAAAAAGATGCAGAGCTTTGTGGACCGCGTGAACCTTACCGCCCGCGAGCTGCTCGACGGCCTTATGCCCATCCGCTCGTTCAACCGTGAGGAGCATGAGCTCGAGCGTTTTGACAAGGCTTCGCTCGACCTGATGACCACGCAGCTCTACACCAACCGCGCCATGAGCTTCATGATGCCGCTCATGATGCTCGTCATGAACTGCATCACCGTGCTTATCGTCTGGTTTGGCGCGCAGGGCGTGTCCGACGGCGTGATGCAGGTCGGCAACATGATGGCGTTCATCTCCTACACTATGCAGATCGTCATGGCGTTTATGATCCTCACCATGGTTTCGGTCATCCTGCCCCGCGCCGAGGTCGCAGCCGAGCGCGTGGAAGAGGTCATCACCTGCCCCACGAGCATCAACGACCCCACCTCGCCCAAACTGCCCGCTGCCAGCGCGCCGCGCGGCGAGCTCACCTTCCGTGACGTGAGTTTCCAGTATCCCGATGCCCGCGCCGACGTCATCAGCGGCGTGAACTTCACCACGCATGCCGGTCAGATGCTCGGCATCATTGGCTCCACGGGCTCGGGCAAGTCCACGCTCGTGCAGCTGATTCCACGCTTGTACGACGTCACGGGCGGCAGCATTTCGCTCGACGGCATCGACGTGCGCGACATGACCCTTTCCGAGCTGCGCCGCCGCATCGGTTATATTCCGCAGCAGGGTCGTCTGTTCTCGGGCACCGTTGAGAGCAACCTCAAGTTTGCGGGCGACATGGTAAGCGATGATGACATGCGCCAAGCCGCGCGCATCTCACAGGCCGAGGACTTTATCGCCGAGCGCGAGGGCGGCTACGACTCCCCCATCAGCCAGGGCGGCTCCAATGTTTCGGGTGGTCAGCGCCAGCGCCTGGCCATCGCCCGCGCCCTGGCCAAAAAGCCCGAGGTCGTGGTTTTCGATGATTCGTTTAGCGCCCTCGACTACAAGACCGACGCGCGCCTACGCGAGGAGCTGGCCAAAAACGTTACCGACGCCGCGCTCGTGGTCGTAGCCCAGCGCATCGCGACCATCATGCACGCCGACCAGATCATCGTGCTCGACGACGGCCACGTAGTGGGCACCGGCACGCACGAGGAGCTGCTGCGCAGCTGCCCGGCGTATCTGGAGATCGCACAGTCGCAGCTTTCCGCCGAGGAGCTGGGGCTTACCCAAGAAGAAATTGCAGCCGTCATGGAAGGAGGCGAGCGCTAATGGCAGACGAGACCAAGACTCAGATTCCCAAGCCCACCCGCCAGCGTGGTCCCATGGGCCGCACGGGCGGCATGCGTCGCGGCGAAAAGGCCAAGGACTTTAAGGGCACCATGAGGCAGCTGCTCGGCTATATCGGCCAGCACAAGATTGCCGTGTTTGCCGCCGTCGCCTTTGCCGTGTGCTCGGTCATCTTTAACATTGTGGGGCCCAAGGTGCTCGGCCAGGTTACCACCAAACTGTTCGAGGGCTTGGTTGCCAAGGTCAACGGCACCGGCGATGTCGACTTTGCCTGGATCGCCAAGACGCTCGGCTTTTTGCTCTGTCTGTATCTGGCGAGTTCTGTCTGCAGCCTGATCCAAGGCTGGCTTATGACCGGCGTCACGCAAAAGATCTGCTACCGCATGCGCAAGGAGATCGCCGCCAAGATCGCTGTCGTGCCGATGAGCTACTTCAACGGTCACAGCAAGGGCGATGTGCTCAGCCGCATCACCAACGACGTCGATACGCTGGGTCAGTCGCTCAACCAGAGCGTGACGCAGCTTATCACGTCGGTCACGCAGATTATCGGCGTGCTCATCATGATGCTCTCGATCAGCCTGCCGCTCACCGGCGTCACCGTGCTCACGCTGCCGGCCGCCGCGATTATCTTGATGGTGATGATTCACTTCTCGCAGCCGTACTTCCGCGAGCAGCAGCAGGTTCTGGGCGCCGTCAACGGCATTATCGAGGAGGATTTTGCCGGCCAGAACGTCATTCAGGTGTTCGACCGCGCCGAGGCCTCGATCGAGGAGTTCGACCGTCAAAACGACCGCCTCTTTATTAGTGGCTGGCGTTCGCAGTTCCTGTCGGGCCTGATGATGCCGCTTATGAGCCTGGTGGGCAACATGGGCTACGTGGGCGTCGTCGTGGTGGGCGCGCAACTTGCGCTGACCGGTAATGCCACGCCCGGCGACATCCAGAGCTTTATCCAGTACGTTCGCAACTTTACGCAACCCGTGCAGCAGCTGGGCAACGTGAGCAACACGATGCAGTCGATGGCCGCCGCCACCGAGCGCGTCTTTGAGTTCCTGGCCGCGCCCGAGGAGGAGCAGAATGCCGACGCGCAGATTCCCGAAAAGCGCCCCGGCCATGTGGAGTTTGATCACGTCAAGTTTGGCTATACGCCCGACAAGACCATCATCCACGACTTTAGCTGCGAGGCGCAACCCGGCCAGACCATCGCCATCGTCGGCCCCACCGGCGCCGGCAAGACCACGCTCATCAAGCTGCTGCAGCGCTTCTACGATGTGGACGGCGGTTCGCTGCGTGTCGAGGGCGTCGACGTGCGCGACTGGGACCGCGCGGCGCTGCGCGGCGAGTTTGCCATGGTGCTGCAGGATACCTGGCTGTTTAACGGCACCATCCGCGAGAACATCCGCTACGGACGCCCCGATGCGAGCGATGCCGAGGTCGAAGCCGCCGCGCGCGCCGCACGTTGCGACCACTTTATCCATACGCTTGCCGGCGGTTATGACTTTATGATTAACGAGGAGGGCACTAACCTGTCGCAGGGTCAGCGCCAGCTCGTGACCATCGCCCGTGCCATTTTGGCCGACCGCCCGGCGCTGATTCTGGACGAGGCGACTTCCAACGTCGACACCCGCACCGAGGAGCTTATTCAGCGCGCCATGGATGCGCTGATGCAGGGCCGTACCAGCTTTGTCATCGCGCACCGCCTGTCCACGATCCGCAACGCCGACGTGATCCTGGTGATTCGCGACGGCGACATCGTCGAGAAGGGCACGCACGACGAGCTGCTCGCCCAGGGCGGCTTCTACGCCGACCTGTACAATTCGCAGTTCGACGAAGCGGCGTAAAAACCGGCGGCAAACAACCGCAATGCCAAGAAAACGGGGGCGCAGGACAACCTGCGCCCCCGTTTTTGCTCTGCGGCCCTCAAACCGCCTCCCCCTGGGACCTGATTGACAGCCCCTTCGAGGCCCTGTGGGCAAAAAATGGCAAATATGAGTACTGTTACTTTTTTAGTATCAGCCAAAACAGCCTCAAATGCGGCTCTCACGGCTTACACGCGTCCCTAAATTGATCAAACAGTCCTATAGCGGACTTATATGTGTTTGTGTTAATGAACATATTTTACTGTTATGTCTATTATTTTGCGAAGGCAATATGATACTAAGATAGCAACCGTACTCATATTTGGCATTTTTTGCCCACGGGGTGTTTCCTGGGGAACCGACAATAGCCTTAGGGTCCCGCGCGACGCCACTCCCTCCCGGTATCCGCCGACGTTCCCCCATATAAAACCTGCCAAAATAAACCTGTCCCTTTTGGCAGGTTTCGGGGCGGCGAGGGGTTGCACTTTAGCGTGCGACAGCGGATAATGCCGAGCACTCGACAATACGCTTATTGCTCTTTCTGTAGATTGAGGAGGCCCCTATGGCCATGGAATTCAAACGCAGGCTGCCGATCCCCATGGAGATCCGCGAGGAAATGCCGCTTTCTGCCGAGCTTACCGCCAAAAAGCAGGCATTTGACGCCGAGGTCGCCAAAGTCTTTACCGGCGAGGACGCACGCAAGGTGCTCATCATCGGCCCGTGCTCTGCCGACCGCGAGGATTCGGTGCTTGAGTACATGAACCGACTGGCCAAGACCGCCGAGGAGGTCAAGGACAAGCTCATCATCATTCCGCGCGTCTACACCAACAAGCCGCGCACCAAGGGCACCGGCTACAAGGGCCTGCTGCACAACCCCAACCCCGAGGCTCCCGACGACCTGCTCGAGGGCGTCAAGGCCATCCGCCATATGCACTTGCGCGTTATTGAGGAAACGGGCTTCTTCACCGCCGACGAGATGCTCTATCCGTCCAACTACCAGTACCTCGTTGATCTGCTGAGCTATGTTGCCGTGGGTGCGCGCTCGGTCGAGAACCAGGAGCATCGCCTGGTGTCGAGCGGCATTTCGGTACCCGTCGGCATGAAGAATCCCACTGCCGGCTCTACCACCGTTATGCTCAACTCCATTTACGCCGCGCAGGCGCACCAGAGCTTCATCTTCCGCAACTGGGAGGTCGAGTGTGACGGCAACCCGCTCGCGCACGCCGTCATGCGTGGCTACATCGGTCTCGACGGTCGCACCTACCCCAACTATCACTACGAGCACCTCGAGCGCCTGGCCGAGCGCTATACCGAGCACGCCGGCTACGCCAACCCGGCGGCGGTCATCGACTGCAACCACGACAACTCGGGCAAGCGTCCGCTGGAGCAGTATCGCATTTGCAAGGAAGTGCTCGACAGCTGCCGCCGCAACGAGTCCATCTCCAAGCTGGTCAAGGGCTTTATGATCGAGTCTTACCTGGAGGACGGCAACCAGCCGGTCGACGGCGGCGTCTTTGGTAAATCGATCACCGACCCGTGCCTGGGCTGGGAAAAGACCGACTACCTCATCCACGAGATCGCGGAGCGGATTTAGAGTTACGGCGTTTTACCAAACGCCGTAACGGCTCGACGCTGCAAGCCCGCCAGAGCGAGCAATCTGCCTTTCAGCTTCGGCGGCATGACCAGAAGGTCAATGCCGCCTCGCTTCAAGGCACCTTGCTCGCTCTGGCGGGTTTTCGCTGACGTTTTTTGACCTGCATCGTTGCCAGGGTTGGCACCAATGACTGATGCGGTAACTAGCTACGTCAGTCCGTTTGACCGGCTGAGTTTCTGAGGTGCGGCAGATTCCCGTGAAAGAGGAGCGCCGCGTACTTTGGTACGCAAGCGAAAAATGAACGGGAAGGCGCCGTGCCTCGGGAAGACAGACAGTTACGCCGAGGGTTCCTGCTGAGTAATGCAGTGGATGTTTCCGCCACCGAAGACGACCTGCTCGGACTGAACGCCGACGCATTTGTAGACGCCCTCGCCCCAGACCTCGTCGTAGATCTTCTGGAGCGTGTCAATGGCAAGCTGGTCGTTCTCGTCGCCGTACTGCGGGACGATAACGCCGTAGTTGGTGACCAGGTAGTTCATGTAGGAGGCGATCAGCGGCTCGTCGGCGACGCGCGGCTCGGCGTTCTCGTCGGCGTCGATGGTATCGCAGGAAGCCTGGTCCATGAACAGCGGGTTCACGGGCATGCAGAGCTTGTAGACCTTCATCTTGCGGCCCTTGGCGTCAACGGCGTTGGAGAGGGTCTCGTAGACAGCGTGGCATTGCTCGTAGAACGGATACTCGGGATCGTCGGTCCAGATGCAGGCCATGACGCCCGGAGCGATGAACGTAGCGACATCATCGATGTGGCCATTGGTCTCCTCGGGATCGATGCCCTCCTTGACCCAGATGACCTTCTCGACACCCAGGTAATCCTTGAGGTGCTCGTCCATATAGGCGCGAAGTTCCTCGCTCCAGGGCTCAAACTTCTTGTGGAACTTGGGCCAGATGGACTCGGGATCCTCTTCCTCCTCCAGAACCGCAGAGCAGGTGCGGCCCGGGGAAAGCAGGCACTGGTCGGTCACGACCACGGTGCCTTCGCCGTCGACGGTGATGGAACCGCCCTCGAGGATCATGTCATCGGGACGATAGCGACGGCAGCCGGAAAGCTCAGCCATCTTAAGGGCGATCTGCTCGTCCTTGTCCCACGGGAAATAGAGGCCGTCGACGAGGCCGCCGTAGGCGTTGAAGTGCCAGTGGTTGGCGCGCTTATCGCCCTTGCCATTGATAACAAACGTGGCAGCGGTGTCGCGGAACCAAGCGTCGTCGGTGGTCATCTCGATAACGGTAACGTTCTCGTCTTCCTCAAAGACGGCCTTGCAGTTAGCGTAGTCGGCCTGGTTGGCGCATATGGTAACCGGGGTGAACTCGGCAATGGCGCGGGCGATGGCGGCATACTGCTTCTGAGCCGACTTGGCGCCATGGGCCCAGGTATCGGTGCGATGGGGCCAGCCCATCCACACGCGATCCTGCGGAGCGAACTCAGCAGGCATAAAGTAGCCGTCGGCCTTAGGGGTGGACTCGGACTCGGTGATCGTACGCATAAGATTTCCTCCAAATCGAACGATCGCTTGCTGCAGGCGGGTTACCCGCAGCCTAAAACCAAGAGGTGGCGGACACCCGTTCCCCGGCAAAGGTCGGGGCGCCCGGCGCCGGTTTTCACGGAGTCGCACCGGCAAGCGACGACGTAACCTGGCGCGCGGAGACAAAACGCACGAAGGATACGGAAGAGAGATTGGGGCGGGCGGTGGTTACCAGAGCTATCGCTCACACCCACCCCGGGGAATGGTCAAGTGGCGAGGAGGGTTGGAGCCCCGAATCCGGATGCTCTAGTTCTCCTCGGCCTCGGCGGTCTCCTCAACGAGACGCTGAGCAGCTAGTTCAGGGGTGAGACCCTTGTACTCGGTCTCGCGACCCTTAGCACTGACGACGCGAACAACCTCGCCAATAAGCAAAAGCACGATGAAGATAACGATCATCGGGACCTTATCGCCAATCTCATCGACAGAGAACGGAATCAGCGTTGCAACGATAGCCAGAATCAGCTCGATGCAGGGAATAGCCAGCATGACCTTCATCATGGCACCCTTAAACGGGAACGTGAAGATGCGCTCGCGGTTCGGGTCGTTCTTGCGAAGGTTGAGGAACGCCGGGAACATCGGGATATAAGTGAGCAGCAGAAAGACGACGGAGGTGCCGAAGAGCATCCAGAAGACACCGTTGGAGATGGCGTCGATAGGAACGAGCTGAAGGCACAGCACCAGGGAGGCGACGATGGCGTTGACCAGGTTGGCGCCGTTGGGCATGTCGTCATCCGAGATCATCGAGGCGAAGACCTTGGGCATGTTGCCATGCTCGGCAGCATAACGAGCAACGGAGTTGACGCCGAAGGACCAGGCAGCCATGTTGGCGAACAGGGTGATCAGGAAGGCAATGCAGATGACCTTGAAGATCATGGAGTCGCCCACCATGGTCTGGACAGCGTAAATCATGCCGTAGTCGGGATCGATGGAATCGGCCGGCACAGCAGCGCCGATGCCAAAACCAGCGAACAGGTAGATCACGGCGATAGACAGGCCGCCAACGATGATAGCCTTGGGGATATCGCGAGCGGGATCGGCCATATCGTCGGTCATGGTGCAGATGACCTCGAAGCCCATGAAGTTAAAGATGATGATCGACAGGTAGCCGAGCGCGTTGGTGTTGGTGAGCTCGGGCAGGAAGGTGGTAGCGGATATGTCGTTCGCAAAACCGTTCTCCATGGCATACCAAATACCCAAAGCGCCGACGATAACGGCAACGGCAACCTTGATGATGGCGCCGCCGTTCAGGACCCACTCGGAGTCGGCAGCCTTGGAGCGACCCATAAGATAGACGATCCACACAAAGGCAAGGTCGATACCAATCTTGGCAATCAGATTGAACTCGACGCCAAAGACCATGCCCAGAATGTCGGGGAACATGGTAGCCAGCGAGGCGATCCACAGCGGGTAGTTAACCCAGTAGTAGTACGAGATACGGGCGCCCCACTTGTCGCCCAGGCCATCACGTACCCAGTCGTAAATGCCGCCCTCGCCGTCATAGGTGGTGCCGAGCTCGGCAACGACCATGCCATAAGGGAGCAGGAAGGTCAGGATCAGGAAGATCCACCAGAAGAACTGCTGGTTGCCAATGGCAGCAGCGGGAGCGGCGGCCTCGCAAACGAAGACGACGCAGATGATGGTCGAAATGACCGTCAAGAAGGAAAGCTTCTTCTTTCCGTCGCTCATGATGAGCTCCTTCGCTCAGTCTTGGACAAATCGAGACCCTTAAGATATTAAGACAATTGCCAAGCCTCGGTGAGCGAGCGACAGGAGACGAGCATCCGCCGCCCGCAAACGCGCTTCTACGATGAAGTTACGCTGTTATACCAAACCGCGTAACGGCTCGACGCTGCAAGCGCCCCTAGGCGGCAATCTGACGTTCAATCGTCGGTCGCGTACCGAAGTACGCTTCCCTCCTCTTTCACGTCACCTTGCTCGCTTAGGGGCGCTTTCGCTGACTTATGCTCAACCTGCGATTGCTTTGCTTTAGGTCGCCTATTCGCTGTAGCGGGTAGCGATGGCGGCTTGTACCATGCCGGCGCTCATGAGGTAGGTCACCAAGAAGTAGCCACCGTATGCCACTAGGAAGATTGCACAGGTGAGGCCCACGGTGCCGCCGATGCTCATAGCTCCGAAAATGCTCACCATCTCGATGATCACCTTAAGTGCCACAAAGGAGTGCGCCAGGCCCACTGCCAGCGGGAACAGGAAGAATACCGCTTGTTGCGCCATCACCGAATGGCGAATCTGGCGGTCCTCACAGCCGATCTGTGCCAGCACACGATAGCTGCGGCTGCCGTCGGCCACGTTGGAGAGTTGCTGGATCGACAGAATCGCCGCACATGCAACGACCAATACAAAGCCGATGTAGATGGCTAGGTAGCTAATAAGACCGTTCATTTGCGCTGCTTGCGTGTACATCTCGGAGCGTGTGATAAAGATTCCCCACGACCCCGGCTCCTTGCCGTCAACGAGCAGATTGTCGAGCAGAGTGTATTTAATGCTCTCGTCTGCCTCGGTCGTATCCATCCCCTGTTTGTAGTTAACGAGCAGGCTACTGGAATACGGCTGCAGATTAAGCTGGGACAACAGCTCGTCGGCAACGACGACGGTACCCGGATTACTGCCCATCTCCGAGTTGGCGATGGCCGCCGTATCTTCGTCCGACTTATCGGTTGCGGGCTTGAGCGTATGCCCGCCCAAGGTAAGGGCATGGCCGCCAGCCATATACTTGGTGTACAGGTCGACCAGCTCGCCGCCCATATCACATGTGAGCAGATACTGGTTGTGACCGATGTGCACCGGCTCCTCGCCCATCATCTGACGCAGTTTGTTGTACTGGCTCGCCGGCGTCACAAACAGACCCATCGTATCGGCATTGCTACCCCCGAACGCCTTGGGAAGCTTTTCGCCCATGATCTTGCACATCTCACCTGGGGTCACCGAAGGATTCGAGCCGCCAAATGGGTAACTCAGATACGAATCGATCTGCACATGCTCACCGGCAACATCGGCGATATCGACCTTCTTGCCGGTCTCGTCGTTGTTGTCCGCCGACTTGCCCTTGCCGTGCCATGCAGGGTACAAATCGACCGTTGTATCGGCCAACACCATGCGATCGACCTCAGACGGATTGGCATACCCTTTGTAGTAGTCGAGCGTATCGGGCGTGTAATAGACATACGTCTGAGACACGTCAACAGGGTTATAGCGCTCCAGGTTTTCATTCATCACGTTGGCAATTGACATACCGCACGTCACCGAGGTGATGGCCAAAAACAGGAGCATCGCGATGACGCCCATCGAAAAGCACACCGTGTTGACCTTGGCCGCAAGCTGGCGCACGGTAAACATGTTGAGGCCGCGCCAATACACGCCGCGCAGGCTCTGCAGCAGCTTGATGAGCATGCCCGAGAGTCCCCAGAACAGGGCAAAGGTGCCCACGGTAACCATAGCGGTCGTAATACCAAACTGGTTCATGGCCTCTTGCAGCTTGCTGTCCGTCGCGGTTAGCGGGAACCCATCACGTAGCAGACGGTAATAGGCCACGCCCACCAGCACCGCGCCCACGGCAAAGATGGCAATCGCGATCCAGGGGTTGCGTGTCTTGATGCTCTCGTTGCGACGCTCGGCACCCATAAGCTCGATGAGTTTGGTACGACGCACGGCGCGGAGGTTCAGCAATAGCGTGAGCACAAACATTACGAGCATGCAGGCAAGGGTCAGATTGAACGCATGCATCGAGAATAAGAAGTGGAAATTGGCGATCTGTGTCTTAAAGAGCGAGGCCGTAAAGAACGTCATGAGTTGGGAGAGTCCCACACCCAGCACAATGCCGGCGACAAAGGCCACGACCGATACTATCACGGTCTCGAGCGCCATGATCGTGGCGACGCGCCCGCGCCCCATGCCGAGCACCTGGTACAGGCCAAACTCCTTCTTGCGGCGTTTCATGATGAAGTTATTGGCGTACACCATCAAAAAGGCCATGACACCGGCCAAAAAGTACGTCAGGTCGCCGAGCATGCTGCCCATAACCTGCGCCAAGCCCTCTTCATCGATTCCGGCGATATCAACCTGCATCGAGATGGTGTTAAAGGCATAGAAGACCGTGACGCCCAGGGTGAGCGTCAAAAGGTAGACGAGGTAATCGCGGCCGGCGCGGCGGACGTTGCCCCAAGCGAGTTTACAGAGCATCGGAGCCCTCACCGCCCATCATGGCAACGACCTCCATAATGCGGTCGAAGAACTCTCGGCGGTCGATGTCGCCGCGGCGCAGCTCGGTGAAGATCTTGCCGTCGCGAATAAACAGCACGCGGCTCGTGTAGCTGGCGGCAAAGCTGTCGTGCGTGACCATGAGCACGGTGGCGCGCAGGCGGCGATTGAGGGACTCCAGGCTCTCGAGCAGCAGGCGGGCGCTCTTGGAATCGAGGGCGCCGGTGGGCTCGTCGGCCATGATCATGGTGGGGTCGGTGACGAGCGCGCGAGCCGCGGCAACGCGCTGCTGCTGACCGCCGGACATCTGGTAGGGATACTTGTCGAGCACCTGACTGATGGAGAGGCGCGCTGCCACATCCTGCACGCGGGTCGAGATCTCTGCCGAGTTTATGCGGGCGATGGTGAGCGGCAGGGCGATGTTCTCGCGTGCCGTGAGCGTATCGAGCAGGTTGGAGTCCTGGAAGATAAAGCCGAGCTCCTCGCGGCGGAACTGCGAGAGCTTGGCCTGCTTCATGCGCGTCACGTCCTGACCGTTGATGCGGATCGTGCCACTTGTGGCGCTATCGATGGTCGACACGCAGTTGAGCAACGTCGACTTGCCCGAGCCCGAAGCGCCCATGATGCCAACGAACTCGCCGCGGTTGACGGTAAAGCTGACGTCGTTGAGCGCGCGGGTCACGTTGCCCAACGCGCCGTATACCTTTTCGAGATGCGCGACCTCCAGTACCGGGGTCGCCATGTGCGTGGTTTGCATACCGAGTCCTTTCTTGCGATTAGTCTACGGCATCTATAGTCGCAAGAAGACGAGTCGGCTACCATCGATATGGCTTACGCTTGCCTTACCGTTGTGTAAGGTACGCGTAGCTACCCTGCCACGTGTTGATGTTGAGAGAGGACTCCTGTTGAAGACTGTTCATGTTGCCGCTGGGATCATTCGCAAGGAAGGATCCGATGAGCTGCTTGCCGTGCAGCGCGGCTACGGCGACATGCAGGGACTTTGGGAGTTCCCCGGTGGCAAGCTCATGCGCGGCGAGACGCCCGAGGACGCCGTACGCCGCGAGCTCATGGAAGAGCTGCAGGTAAAAGTCACCAACCTGCGCGATTTCTATACCGTTGAGTACGACTACCCCGATTTCCATCTCTCCATGGAGTGCTACTACTGCTCGCTCGCCGATGAATCCGATGAACCCCAGAAGCATGACCGCCAGCTCGATATCCGCTGGATTCCGCGCACCTCGCTTGCCACCGTTGAGTGGATGCCCGCCGACAAAGGGCTCATTGATGCCCTGATTGAGTTGAAGGAAGATCGGCTTGAGGCTAACGGCGCCAACGACACCGAGTCCACCACAGCCGACGAGCCCGTTACCAAGCCCAAGCGCAAAGCCAAGCGCCGCAGCAAAAAGCGCCCCAAGCCCGGCCTGCTGGACGGCATCGACACCTCGGACCTTTCCGCTGACGAGCGTGAGCTCGTGCGCCGTCGCGCCGCCATCAAAAAGTCCATGAAGGGCAACAAGCGTGCGAACACCAAGCCCGAGCTGCTCGTTCGCCAGCGCCTGCGCGCCGCAGGCCTTACGGGATACCGTCTGGAATGGAAGGTGCCCGGAAAACCCGACATCGCCTTCCCCGGGCGCAAGATCGCCATCTTCGTCAACGGCTGCTTTTGGCATCGCTGCCCTAAGTGCAATCCAAGCCAGCCCAAGCGCAACGTTGAGTTTTGGGAGGCAAAGTTTCGCCGCAACGTCGAGCGCGACCACGCTGCCGTGGCAGCACTCACTCAAATGGGCTGGACGCCCATAACCATCTGGGAATGCGAGCTCAAAAAAGACCACATCGACGCCACGATGGAAAAGGTCATCGAACAAGTACGCGCCGCCGCACCGCAGCGCTAGGAACGAGCCGTCCACACGCCCCACACAGGCAAGCCACATCCGTGCCACAAACCTTAGAAAGCCCTTAAGCCCAAAACCTTTCAAGAGTGTTACTCGATAGCTTTTACCTGCGGTTTCATCGCAACGTCAAACCTCATTAAGCCTTTCTTTAGCACTTCTTTGCAGCAGCCGCGGCATAATACTGCCAACGCACGGGACCTAGCAGCACACCCCGTGCGCAACCTTTTGGTGGACATCGAGGAGGCCGCATAAGCATGCATTCTTCCAATGACGCAGCACAGCAGCCATCCCTAAAACATGCAGACCTTTTCTCCTTCCCCCCGACACAGAGAGACGGCCTCCTCGACTCCCCCACCACAAAAGCCAAACGCTCAACCGACCAGAGCCACAACTTACGAGCATCGTTCGAAAAGCTCCAAGCATCCCTAAACAAGTCATTCCCCAACCAAGCCCGGGCATACTAACCCCTCATCAGCAAAGAAGCCCTGACGCCCCACCCATTTCCGCCCTAACGCCACAAGGGCGACGACCTCGAGTAGATCAACCTGGGAGGGACGAGGGCTTAGTTCCCCAATCTTTCCGCAGGGGGCAAAAAGCCTCGCCGCACGAAGTGCGCAGCGAGGCTTTTTGCATGCCCGAGGACGATTGGGGAACTAAGCCCTCGTCCCTCCCCGGGATATGTAGCGAGTCGGAGTACCCTTGCTGTTACTCTGCTTTGCCCACAGAGTTGAGGTTGGTCATGCGGATCTTAACCAGCTCGGTGATCTCACGCATGCCCTCCTTGGCCGGCTTCTTGGGGTCGAAGCAGGCGGGGTTCTCGGCCATGTAGGCCATGAAGCCCTTGGTGTAGGCCTGACGCAGCTCGGTGGCGTAGTTAACCTTGCAGATGCCGTTCTTCACAGCCTCGGCAACCTGCTCATCGGGCACACCGGAGGTGCCGTGCAGGACCAGCGGCACGTCGACGGCGTCGCGGATGGCCTTGACCACGGACTGCTCGATGTGCGGATCGCTCGTGTACACACCGTGGCTGGTGCCAACGCCAATTGCGAGGGAGGTGCAGCCGGTGCGCTCGACGAACTCCTTGGCCTCGGCCGGATCGGTGTAGGGGCTCTCGCCCTCAACCGCGGGACCGTCGTCCTCCTTGCCGCCAACCTTGCCGAGCTCAGCCTCGACGGGCACGCCCATGGCGCGGCCAGCGTCGGCGACGGACTTGGTCAGAGCGATGTTGTCCTCGAAGGACTCGTGCGAGCCGTCGATCATGACAGAGGTGTAGCCAGTGCGGAAAGCCTGCATGCAGCGGTCATAGCCATCGCCGTGATCGAGGTGCAGAGCGACGGGCACGGAAGCGCGCTCGGCGGCAGCCTTGACCATGCCGTAGAAGTAGTCCAGACCAGCGGTCTTGATGGTGCCCGGGGTGGTCTGCATGATGACGGGGGACTTGGTCTCCTCGGCAGCGGCCAGAACGGCCATAACAAACTCGAGGTTCTCGACGTTGAACGCGCCAACGGCGTAATGACCGGCCTGAGCGTCCTTGAGCATCTTTTCGGTGGTAACAAGTGCCATGAGCGTTTGCTCCTCTCCCTCGCCCGCATCTGGACATCGGGCGTAGTTGTTCACAAGGCGTTTTACCTTGCGTTTTACTGCGCTCATTGTATGAAATTCAGCGGCTTTGCACGTGCGAGATATTGAGCCCATGCAGGTCAATACCGTCGTTTTTGAAAAGTAAACGGAAGGAATTGGAGCCGAGTGGGCGTGTTCGATATTGAATTTTGGGCGTTGAGCGTCTTTCTTTTATAGAAAAGATAAGTAATCGAAAGGTGTTTTCTTACTCAAAAAGAAAATGAACGAAAATAGAGTCAACACAATTCCTGCAAATTTGGCCGAGAATGGAGCAGCTATGGCCCACGCAACAACCCGAGCCTTCGCCGATGAGCGTCGTGCCGCCATCATGGAAATGCTTGAGCATAATGCCTCGGTGCAGGTAGCAGAAATCGCCCAGACCTTTGGCGTGTCCTCCGTTACCGCCCGCGCCGACCTGGACGCGCTCGCCGAAGCAGGCAAGCTGCGCCGCACGCATGGTGGCGCCGTATCGCTCCACAAGCGTCTGACTGTTTCCACGCAGGATCGCCGCATCAATGTCAACGTCGCCGCCAAGCAGGCCATCGCGCAAAGCGCCATCGAGCTCGTCAATGACGGCGACACGCTGCTCGTTGACTCGGGCACCACGGCGCTCGAGTTCGTCCGGCTCCTCGATCAGCGCGACGGCATCACCGTTATCACGGCCGACATTACCATCGCCGATTACATCGACGAAAGCATGCCCTCGGTCGATGTCGTCATGCTGGGCGGGGCGCTGCGCAAAGGTCATCGCTATCTGTACGGCCCGCTCACTATGCAAGCGCTCCAAATGGTCCACGCCGATCTTGCCGTCATGTGCCCTGGAGCTTTTGTTCCCGGCTGCGGCTTTACGACCGACTTTCCGCAGATGGCCGAGACCAAAGCGGCTATGGTCGGTGCCGCCCGTCAAAGCGTCGCCCTTATGGACGCCAGCAAGGTTAACGGACGCGGCATGTACCGCTTTGCCGAGCTGACCGATGTCGACACCATCGTGATGGACCGTGATCCCGATGGCGCCGTCGCCACCTCAATCGCCGAGACCGTCGACGACGCCCGCCCAAATCTCGTCATCGCCGGCGCTTAAACAAAAACCACCACAAAGGTGCCTGTGAACTGCGCCCCGAAACTTGGACTGAACAAATAGCGACTACGCCGCAAGGGCCCGGTTCCGGAACTCCTCCGGCGTCAGGCCCTTCAATCTTACCTGCCTGCGCCGCGTGTTCCAATGGTCTATGTACTCCTCCAGGTCGCGCTTGAAGTCCCCGAAGCTGCCCCACTCCCTGCCGCGGTAGAACTCGTCCTTCACGTGGCCGAAGAGCTGCTCGGTGGCGGCGTTGTCGATGCAGTTCCCCTTGCGCGACATGCTCTGGGTGATGCCCGCCCCCTCCAGCCTGGAGGCGTAGGACTCGTGCTGGTACTGCCAGCCCATGTCCGAGTGCATGGTCGGCGCCGCCCCGTCGGGCAGGGCCTCGAGGAGCCGGTCGAGCATCCTGTGCTGCTGGGCGAGGTCCGGCGAGGTCGATATGTCGCTCGCCACG
>NZ_KN214135.1:492153-578289 GCF_000763055.1 Collinsella sp. 4_8_47FAA
CGCCTCGGCGCCGCCCTCGCGGTAGAGCCTGCACCAGCGCTCCAGCGGGGACTTCGACCTGATCCCGAACTCGGCCATAGCGTCGGCCTTCGCCATCCCGCCGTCGACCACGGCCGACGCCGCGGCGACCCTCTGCTCGAATGTGTACCTGGATTGTTTCCCGCCCATGGACAGCAGCGCCTCGCTTCCGAACGCCCGGTATACCCACTGCCATTCTCTCACGGTCTCGCGGGGGACGGACAGGGCCTCGGCCGCCGGCTTGCAGCCGACGCCGGCGTCGAAGAGCTCGACGGCCCGCCTCCTGGACTCCAGGTCGTGCTTCACCCTGAGGTCTATACTCATGGAAAACCTCCCATTTCCCGATGTCCAAGAAATGGGAGGCAGTTCACTGTCCCCTTTGTGGTGGTTTTGCTCGTTAAAAGCGAAATATCGCTACTTGGAAAGCTCGTCGGCGAGGACCTCGATCTGAGCGCGCGAGGCGTCGTTGAGCGAGCCCAGCACGGTCACCTTGTTCTGCGCCAAGGTGATGTCCTTCATGCCCTCGAGCTCCTTGGCCATAACCTTGGCAGCGGTGGGCGCCCAGGAGCCGGCCTCGACGAGTGCCACCGTACGGTTCTGATAGGCGTGCTCGGCAAGCGTATGGATAAAGGTGCTCATGAACGGGAAGATCTCACCCTGATAGGTGATGGAAGCGAGCACCAGACGGTCGTAGCGGAACGCATCCTCAACGGCCTCGGCCATGTCGTCGCGAGCCAGGTCAAAGACGGAGACCTTCTGGCCGCGAGCCTCAAGCGCTGCGGCGAGCTCCTCGACGGCAGCCTTCAGATGGCCATACACACTCGCATAGGCGATCGTGATGCCCTCGTCCTCGGGCTGATAGCTCGACCAGGTGTTATAGGTGTCGAGGTAATAGCCCAGGTTCTCGGTCAGTACGGGGCCGTGGAGCGGACAGATGATCTGAATGTCCAGGTCGGCGGCCTTCTTGAGCACGGTCTGCACGAACTTGCCGAACTTACCGACGATGCCAAAGTAGTAGCGGCGAGCCTCGCAAGCCCAGCCCTCGGGATCCTCGATGTCGTTGGCGCCAAACTTGCCAAAGCCGTCGGCACTAAAGAGCACCTTGTCGGTGGACTCGTAGGAGAAGATCACCTCAGGCCAGTGAACGTTGGGGGCGCCGACAAAGGTTAGGCTGTGGCCGCCCAGGTCGAGCACATCGCCCTCTTTGACGACCATCTTGCGCTCGGGGAAGTCGGTGCCAAAGTAGTTGACCATCATGCGGAAGGCACCCATGCTGGCCACGATCTGCGCCTGGGGATAGCGCTCCATAAAGGCAGCGATGCCGGCGGAGTGATCGGGCTCCATGTGATGAACGACCAGGTAGTCGGGCGTACGACCATCGAGCACGGCCTCGAGGTTGCCGAGCCACTCGTCGACAAAGTCAGCGTCAACCGAATCGGCGACGGCGATCTTGTCGCCCAAGATAACGTAGCTGTTGTATGCCATGCCGTTCTCGGACACATCGTACTGGCCCTCGAACAGGTCAATGTCGTGATCGTTAACGCCAATGTAGCGGATATCCTTGGTGATCTCCATCAGGCAAGCCTCCTAGATAGACAAAAGAGCCCGTCTATCATAGCACTCGCCTTTAGAGCCACGGCTATCTGCCAGCATCCTTATCGATTGTTATTGAGGCGGAATATATCGCCATTGACCTGCAAAAACTATGTGCGCGGAGCTGCCGTGGTATGTCGAACGATAAGCTGGCCGGGAATACGAATGGCAACGGTTTTGTCCGTTGCCCCCGCCTTGGGAACCGCGTGCTCGAACACCTCGCGTCCACGCTGATGCAAATCGAATCGAACGGTCGTGAGCTCGTTGTGTGCCACAAAATCATCGAGCGAATCGTCGACGCCCACCACGCTCACGTCCTCGGGCACGCGCAGACCGCTATCGCGCAGCGCTGCAATCGCGCCATTTGCCATCTGGTCGTTTGCCGCGTAAATCGCCGTCATGGTGCGATCGTGCTCGGCCAGGTACCTGCCGGCCTCGTAGCCGCTGTTGGCAGACCAGTCGCCCTCGAGCGGCTCTGCCGGCTCGATGTGTTTACGCTCGAGTGCATCCTGCCAACCGGCGCGACGAAATTGCTCGTCGACCGAGAATGACGGGCCGCCAATATAGCGAATCTGCTCGTGCCCTAGCTCAAACAGGTGATCCATAAGCAATAGCGAGCAGCCGTAATGGTCGGAATCGACCGTGGTCACCCGCGGGTGCGCGTACATGGTAACGATGACCGTGCCAATGCCCGGCAGTGGATCAAACGTCTCAAAATCGGGCGCCATGCGACTCATGCCGATAATGATGCCGTCCACCGGCAATGCGGCCATACGACGCGTGGCCTCGGCAAGCGAAAACTCCTCGGTCTTGGACATCTCGACCAGCGTGATGGCGCAATTATGCTCGCGAGCAGCGCTGGCGATGCCGTCGATCATTGAGAGGTTGCCGAACTTGGTGACATCGTTGACGCACAGGCCGACCGAATGATAACGGCCGTCGCGCAGCGAGCGACCGGCATAACTCGGACGAAAGCCGAGCTTTTGCATAGCGGCCTGTACGCGCTGGCGCGTCTGCTCGTTAACGTTAGGCAAGCCGTTGGCGACGCGCGAAACCGTCTGCTGCGAAACGCCGGCAGCGCGGGCGACGTCGGCCATGGAGACCGGACGCGAACTGGTATCGTTGGACGGGCGCCTTGCCACAGGATCACCTTCACCCTTGCGAGATCTGAATAGCGTGAATGCCGGCCCGGGCAGAAATACATCCCGCGCCGAGGCCCGCTATCGTCGGACGCATGTTAACGTACTCTACTTTTTCTATCTGCATCTCTTCTGCTTTATAAGTCCATACGGCAGTACCGTTCACGGCTGAATTTCTACCGATTACCAGATTCTCAAAAAGTGACAAGCGATGTGTTATGAGTACGTTAACATAGCCCGTAACGTGCGGTATTGTGAACACTTGGTTCATGCCGCTTCAAGTTGTTAACGTACTCATAACGACGCAAAACCCACCCGTGCGCGCCAAGGAAAGGACTCCCATGACCACCCCCGACGAAAAGACATTCGCCACGCTCACCAAACTGTTTGAGGAGGAGTTTGGCCCCATCGGCGACCGCCAGGTGCTCTATGTGCACGCGCCCGGCCGTTCCGAGATCAGTGGCAACCACACCGACCACGAGGGCGGCCACGTTATCGCCGGCTCGCTCGATGTCGCCGTCGACGGCATCGCCGTGGCAACCGATTCCAACAAGGTTCGCGTAGCCGACGAGGGCTATCCCACGTTTGAAATCGCGCTCGACACGCTAGACGTTCAGGAGTCCGAGAAGGGCACGTCCGCGAGCCTCGTCCGCGGCATGGCCCACGAAATCGCTGCTCTGGGCGTTGAGCCCCAGGGCTTCGACTTTGCCTTCACCTGCTCCGTCCCCTCGGGCGGCGGTCTTTCGAGCTCCGCTGCTGTCGAGGCGGCATACGGTCGCGCCATGGAGACGCTCTGGGACGCACCCGCCATCGAGCCCGTCGCGCTCGCCCAGATGAGCCAGCGCACCGAGAACAACTATTACGGCAAGCCCTGCGGTCTGATGGACCAGGCCGCCGTTTGCTTGGGCGGCCTCGCCTACATGGACTTTGAGGATCAGGCTCAGCCTAAAACCCAGAAGCTCGAGCTCAACTTTGAGGATCACGGTTATGCGCTCGTGCTCGTTAAGGTCGGTGCCGACCACGTGGCCGCCACCGACGACTACGCCGCCGTTCCGCGCGAGATGCAGGACGTCGCTGCCGAGTTTGGCAAGGCACGCCTGTGCGAGGTAAACGTGGCGGACTTTGACGCCAAGCTCCCCGAGCTGCGCGCCAAGCTGGGCGACCGTGCCTGCCTGCGCGCCGTTCACTACTGGTACGAGAACGGCCTGGTCGATAAGCGCTGGGCGGCCCTAAACGCCGGCGACATTGACCAGTTCCTGGTTCTGACGCGCGAGTCCGGCGCCAGCTCCGCCATGTACCTGCAGAATGTTGTTGCCAAACTGGGTGCCGAGCAGCCTTCCATGTACGCACTTGCTCTTGCCGAGCATGTGCTCGACGGCCGTGGCGCCGTTCGTATTCACGGCGGCGGCTTTGGCGGTACCATCCAGGCCTTCGTGCCGCTCGATCTGGTCGACACCTTCATTGCCAAGATGAACGGCTGGCTGGGCGAGGGCTCTGCCCGTCACTACGCCATCTCTGACAAGGGGGCTTACGCGGCATGGCTGTAATGACTGATGTGCGCGAGGCCGCGCAGGGCCTCATCGAATATGCCATCCACCGATCGATGATCGGACAGGACGATCGCATCTGGGCATACAACACCATTCTGGAGTGCATCGGCTCCACGGGCCCCGCACTCGACATGACCTGGGCGCTCAAGACCGAGAAGATTTCGCTCGTGCACCCCGATACACTCCCCGACTTTGACCTGGAGGGCACGCTTGCCGCGCTTGCCGAGGCCGCCGTTGCCAACGGTGCTGCCGAGGACACGGTGTCGGGCCGCGACCGCATCGCAATGCGCATCATGGGCGCGCTCATGCCAAGGCCTTCGGTTGTAAACGAAGAGTTCAACGGCCGCATGGGCGTCAACGAGCCCCGCGCCGCGACCGACTGGTTCTACGGCCTGTGCTGCGATGCCGGTTACGTGCGCCGCGCCGCCATCGCGCGCAACATCAAATGGAGCACCCCCACCAACTGGGGCGATCTTGAGATCACCATCAACCTGTCCAAGCCCGAGAAGGACCCGCGCGATATCGCCGCGGCAGGTGCAGCCAAGAACACGGGCGAGAAGTATCCCGCCTGTCAGCTGTGCATCGAAAACGAGGGCTATCCCGGACGCTCCGCTGCAGCCGACGGCGGCGCCCATCCCGCCCGCCAGAATCTGCGCGTTATCCCCATTAAGCTCGACGGCGAGCGCTGGGGCTTCCAGTACAGCCCGTACGCGTACTTTAACGAGCACTGCATTGCCATGAGCTCCGAACATCGTCCGATGCACGTCGACCGCAAGGGGCTGACCTGCCTGCTCGATTTTGTGGACCTGTTCCCGCACTACTTTATTGGCTCCAACGCCGACCTGCCCATCGTGGGCGGCTCGATTCTGTCACACGACCACTTCCAGGGTGGCGCACACGAGTTCCCCATGATGCATGCCACCGAAGTCTCGCAGTTTAACGTGCCCGGCTTTGACCAGGTCAGCGGTACCGTGTTGCAGTGGCCGCTTTCGGTGCTGCGGCTGCGCTCGCACGACCGCGCCCAGCTGCTCGACGCCGCCGAGAAGATTATCCTCGCCTGGCGCGAGTGGACCGATGAGTCGGTGGGCGTCATCGCGCACACAGCCGACGGCGTGGCGCACAACACCGTGACGCCCGTCATCCGCCGCGTCGACTCCCGCGGCAATGCCGGCGGCGAAATCTACGAGGCCTACCTGGCGCTTCGCTGCAACATCACGACCGACGAGCATCCGCTGGGCGTATTCCACCCGCATGCTGAGTACCACCATATTAAGAAGGAGAACATCGGCCTGATCGAGGTCATGGGCCTGGCCATTTTGCCGCCGCGCTTGGTTCCCGAGCTCGGCGCTGTCCGCGAGCACTTGCTGGCGGCCAAGGCCGATGCCAGCTACGACCTTGCTGGCGCGCTCGAGGGCGACGACCTTTGCCGCAGCCACGCCGCATGGGCCAAGGACGTCTTTGCCCGCCGCGCCGACGAGCTTACGGCCGACAACGCCATCGACATCCTGCACGAAGAGGTCGGCGTGGTGTTTGGCCACGTGCTCGACAACGCCGGCGTCTTTAAGTGGGACGAAGCCGGCCGCGCCGCCCAGCAGCGCTTTATCGACTCGCTATAGAGCACGGGCCCGAACGTTCAACAGCAGCCCGCACGACATAGCCACCTACACGACAACGGCGCCCGCCGGCAACATCGCCGACGGGCGCCGTTTTTGAGTGTAGTCATTGGGATCATTCTTAAGGGGCGTTCTTAAACGACTAGTCATTAAAGAGCGTCCCCAATGACTACTTGCGACCAAGGCAACGCCGGTGTCTTGGCAACGACAGCGAAAACGCCCCTAAGCGAGCAAGGTGACGTGAAAGAGGAGGGCATTGACCTTTTGGTCATGCCCGACGATTGAACGTCAGATTGCCGCTTAGGGACGTTTGCAGCGTCGCGCCGTTACGCGGTTTGATAAAACCGCGTAACCCTACAGTTCAGTCACGACAACACTGTTGTAGACCTCGTCCCAGCGGTCCATGACCAGGTGGCCGGTCTTGGGATCCATGGCGTTGAGCTTGCCGCAGGTATTGGCGGTCTTGAGCACCGTGACGTCGTCGGCGCCGGCAGCAATGGCATGCGCAAAGCCGGCGATGGTCGAGTCACCGGAACCCGTCGCGTTCACAGCCGCAATCGCGGGCGTCTTGGCGCGGAACGCGCGACCCTCATGGAAGCCCACCGAACCGGCAGCGCCCATCGAAACGACAACCCAGGGAATACCGGCAAAGCGGCCATCGGCGGCGAGCGCCTCGCGCAGGGCATCGACATCATCAGTCGTAAAGGACGTACCCAGCAGGCCGTTAATCTCGGTCAGGTTGGGCTTTACGAGCTCAGGCTTAGCGTCGGACTCCAGCGCGGCCTCCAGCGATGCACCCGAGGTGTCGAGCAGCACCTTGGCGCCCGCCTCCTCGGCGATCTTGACGAGCTCGGCATAGTAGCCGGCATCGACGCCGCGCGGCAGCGAGCCCGAAAGCGTCACAACGTCCGCCTTCGCTGCAAGCTCGGCGAACTTGACCGTAAAGGCCTCGAGCTCGGCCGGGGCGATCTGCGGGCCGCTCTCCAAAAGCTCGGTCTGATTGCCCTCGTGCAGGATATTCAGGCAAATGCGCGTCTCACCGGCGATGGGCACAAAGTCGTTCTTAACGCCGTCGGCATCCATAAGCTCAGCCATATAGGCACCCATGTGGCCGCCGAGCAGGCCAGTCGCGAGCACGTCGTCGCCCAGCTGCAGCAGCACGCGGCTCACGTTGAGGCCCTTGCCGCCAGCGGTCTTTTCGGGCGTCACACGGTTAACATCGTCGATGATCAGCTTGTCGAGCTGATAGCGCGTATCGATCGACGGGTTCATGGTAACGGTCAGAATCATGTTGAACTCCTGTTCCGGGGCGGCATGGCCCACCCCAAACATACGATAGCTCGTTAAAGGGTCTCGATCTCAAAGCCGCGGGTGACGGTCTCCCCCGGCTTGGCAACCAGGCAGCCACGCTTGTGCTCCAGAATATCGTCCTCGTCGGAGCAGGTGGACAGACCACCCCACGGTTCCACGGCCACAAAGTCGCCCTCGGGCTTGCTCCACACAATCAGGTATGGCATATCGGGGAACGTCAGGCGCACGCCCTTGTCCTCGGTTTTCTTGGTCAGCGTAACCACGCGGCTCTCGAGCACGTCGAAGATGGTCTCCGCGAAGTCGAAGAGTTCGTGGGTCAGCGGCAGGTTCTGGCCGATCATGGGGTTCTTGCTGCGATGCTCAACATCAATCAGGCCCGTCGAGGGAACGGCAGTACAGAGCTCGGCGGCCTCACGCTGCTCAAAACGGAGCTCGTAGTCGTCATAGGACTCGCCCTCGTCAAGCGGGCACTTAAAGCCGGGGTGACCGCCCACAAAGAACGGCATGTCCTCGGTGCCCTCATTGGTCACCTCGTACGACACGGCCACCTTTTCCGAATCGATCGTGTAACGAGCAACAATCTTAAACGGATACGGGTACTGCTCGAGCAACTCGGCATGGTCGGCAGAGCTTAGGCTCAGCGCAACCATGTTGTCGCTCTGCTCCTCGAGCTTCCACTCCTGTTTGCGCGCAAAGCCGTGGCGGGCGAGCTTGACCTCGCGGCCGCCCATGGTCATTGCGTGACCGTCGCGAAGGCCGCCGCAAATCGGAAAGCAAATAGGTGCCTGGCCCGACCAGACCGAGGGATCGCCCTGCCACAGGTACTCGCGACCGTTGGCTTTAATCGAAGTGAACGATCCGCCAGCCGTGCTCAGTGCCACGCGAATCAAACCGTTATCAAGAACAAACTCCATAGGAGCCTTCCCTTTCTTACGACAGCCCGCTGGGCCAATTGGGCTGATAGAAAACCGGCCCGCGCCCCATCACAGAAACGCGAGCCGTCAACGGACTAGTTAATTACGCCGGATACCCGCTAATCGTGGTATTCGCCGCGGTCCCACTTCTCGAGGAACTCGTCAAAGAAGTGCGGGTCAGCCTGAGCCTCGGCGTCAGCCTTGTTGCAGGCATCGATCTTGGCAATCAGGGCATCGTGCTCGGGAGTCTTCTCGTAGGGCTCCTCCAGGAAAGCAAGCATGATGTCGGCCATCAGGAACTCGCCGGTGATCTTGCCGCCAAAGCCCACGATGTTGGCGTTGAGCTCGCGACGGGCATACAGGGCAGAGGTCATGTCGCGGACCAGAGCGCAGCGAGCGCCGGGAACCTTGTTGACGGCGTTGGTGATGCCGATGCCGGTGCCGCACAGGGCCACGCCAAAGTCGGCCTTGCCGCTGGCAACAGCCTCGCCCACGGCCTTACCGTAGATGGGATAGTGCGTACGGGTGTGGCTGTAGGTGCCGCAGTCGAGCACCTTGTAGCCAGCCTGCTCCAGGCGGTCGGCCAGATAGATCTTCTCGTCCGTAACGATATGGTCGCAACCGATTGCGATGGTCTTCTTCATCAGAACGTCCTTTCGTCTGAATTCACAAGTTGAGGTAGAAGTTCGAGTTCTCGGTGGCTCTCGTTAGGCCATCTTGTTGAGCATGTCGACACGGATCTGGTGACGGCCGCCGGCGTACTGGGCGCGCAGGAACTCGCGGGCGATCTTCTTGGCGACCTCGGTGCCCACAACGCCCGGGCCCATGGTGACCATGCGCGAGCCGTTGTGCTCGCGGGTCATGTAGGCGGAACGCTCGTCGGAAATGTTAGCGACGACCATGCCCTTGATCTTGACGGCGGCCATATAGGAGCCGACGCCGTACTTATCGAATGCGAAGCCCTGGGAATCCTTGTGCTCCAGCAGGTCCTTGGCAACGGCGGTCGCGGAATCGACAAAGTCCGCGGCAGGGGTCTCGGAATAGTCGACGACCTCGTGACCGTCGGCGATGAGCATCTCCTTGATGGACTCCTTCATCGACATACCGTCGGCATCGGAAGCGATTACAACCCTCATGACATCCTCCTTGAGAGATACGCAGGTGCGTAGTTTCTGTTTGGAAGTGTTGAATCGCGTTCAGGTCCGGGCATCTGAATGTGCGGTTCTTCACTGTTCATGTTTATTTGAACACATTCGAACAGTAACTGCAAGAATTATTTGTTTATCTTTGTTCTTTTTTGAACAAATACCGTTTACGGATGATTGCTGGCCGTTTGGGCCCGGCGCGGACGTAGTGACCACGTGTTCAACAAACAAAAAGGCGGCCGAGAACGTGTCTCGGCCGCCCTTCGGCGGTATTCCCCGGTATATACAGCTGTTTTAGCTACTCAGACTGCCCGCTCTTCTTGGCATGTTTAGACGGAGCGCTCAAGAAACGGCCCGTCAGATAGTTCGCGGGACCGGAGATATCGATCCCCAGCAGCACGTGCCCCAGCCACAAAAACGCCGCGAGCACCAGCAGTGGAATCACGCACGAGGTCACGATCATCACGATGACACCTTCGATCAGATCGGTCACCTGCTGCACGATCTCGTCGGTCATCTGTTTGGCGCCGCTGGTCACCGACGTAACTAGGCTCGATGCCCCATCAGTCAACTGCTCGAGCACGTTTTTGGACTCCGTGGTCTCGGATTTTTTCTTGTTCGATTTTGAGCTGGTCTCGGCTGACTTGTCCGTGGTGTCGGCCGCGTCCGCAGCGTCCGCAGCCTTTTGCTCAGCTTGCTCAATACTTACGCGATACGTTTCATCGACCTTTTGCGACACCCATACGCTCGCGGGCACGAGCGCCATGCCGATCACGGCAACCACCAGTACGCGCGTCGCCACACGGCGCAGGACAGTGCTCGTGCTCCAGCGCCCGTGAATGCCGAGCGACACCGCAAAGAGCACCAACGCAAACGGGATTAAGATGCCCAAGCCAACCGACCACAAAATGGTTAGCAGGTATTTCTCGAGGTAGAGCACGGCAAGCACGATACCAAGGTTGCCTGAAAGCTGCGCGAGCTGCTCGGCAACCGGCGTTCCCGTATCACCCGGCAGCGCCGTAATACCCGCAGACAGCGCCACGCACGAGGTCGTGAGCGCCAAAACGTTGCCTTTCTTTTGGTCGATAACCTCGATGGTGGAGTCCCAAGTTTTGGTATCGGCGAAATGCGGACGAGCTACAAAGCCCGACAGCAGCGCCAGTACCACGAGCGCAACGATAAAGCCAATCTGCAGCTTTTTGTTTGCGCACACGACATCGGACAGACTGGGCTGCAGCTCGGTTACCGCCGTGTGCTCGGTTATCTGGACAGGACGCCCATGAGCCATCTCGTGCGCATCTTTCTTTTGCATCAATCCGTTGTCCGGCATTTGGATACCTCCTCATTCCGGCCTGTATTGCGGATGGAAGTATACCCACCGAGCAAAAATCGAACGGGAGGACAACGGTGCTCCAAGACTGTCCCCAATGACTGTCTCGGGATGAGTTGCGGTGGAATAGGGGTTGTTTTGCGCCCGCCGGCCCCTATTCAGTCCCCATTTCACCGCAACTTGGAGGAGGACAGAAAAAGCCCTGCCGCGGGTAGCGGCAGAGCTTTTGGAAGGGGGCTTGGTTGTGAGGGCTCGTTAGGCGAGCTTGGCCTCGAGCTCGGCGATGCGCTTGTAGGCATCGATGGTAAAGCGGGTCTGCTTCTCCAGGATCATAGTGGTCATGAGGGTGTCCTGAGCGTGAGCCATGATGAAGGTCATCTCCATCTCGCCACCGCCGGCCTCCTGCGAAAGCAGTTTGGTCTGCGTGTCGTGGGCACCGATGAGCGCATCGCTGGCATCCTTGTGCAGCTGTTCGGCCTTCTCAAAGTCACCCTCGCGAGCAGCATCGAGCGCTGCAAGCAGATCGGTCTGGGCGTCACCTGCGTATGCGACGATCTCGAATCCAACCATCGAGATTTCTTCTTTGGTTGCCATATTGCGTTCCTTTCACATATGAACCAATGGAGAGCATCGCGTCCGGGCATACGCGCTGCGTTGTGTATGACAGAAACAATAACATTCAAACAAAAAAGAACAGCTCAAAACGTAATTTCGAACTATGAACGGTCACTTTTCGCCCGTGAACGGTTTTTAAACCAATCTGAACAATATCGAACACAATTATCGGCAACCCAAACAGAGCCGCACCCTAACGCAAATCGCGCACCGTATCGCCCTCTACGAGCACACCGGGGATCAGCATGCGCTCCACGCCAGACGCACCCCCATCGGCGCCGGCAATCTTGTCGACCGCCCACATGCCGACGCGCTTGTTGTCAAAGCGCACCGTGGTCAGGCGACGGTCGGGCACGATATCGCCCAGGCTGTCATCAACACCCACCACGCTCACGTCCTCGGGCACACGCCTTCCGCACGACTCGAGCCCGCGAATGCAGCCGTAGGCCATGGCATCGTTGGAAGCATAAATGGCCGTACAGGTCGGATCTTCCGCCAGAGCCTGACCAGCAGCATATCCGCTCTGTGCCGTCCAATCCCCACGGACGAGTCGCGGCGGTTCAATACCATGCGCGCGCAATGTCTCGCGCCAGCCTTCCTCGCGCCGCATGCCCGAAAGCGAGCGCTCGGGACACGAAATAAAGTGCACGGTTTTGTGCCCCCGCCCCAGCAAGTACTCGACCACCTGGCGCGAGCAATCGAACTGGTCGTTATCGACCGTTGAACAGAGCGGGTGCTCCAGCATCGTAACGAGCACCGTCTGCATGCCGGGCAGCGGCTCGAAGGTGCCAAAGTCCGCCGGCATGCGATTCATGATCACGACCATACCGTCTACCGGCAGCGCGCTCATGCGTGACGATGCGCTCTCGAGGGTATAGGGGTGTCCATCTACTTTAGTGAGGGTGATGGCATAGCCATGTTTGTCGGCCGCGGCGGCAAAGCCCTCCATACGGTCGAGGTTGCCGGTACCGGTAATGTTGAACATGGCGACGCCGACGGTCTTAAACCTGCCACGGCGCAGCGATCGACCGGCAAAATTGGGGCGATACCCCAGCTCGCGCATGGCGGCACGCACGCGTTCCTTGGTCTCGGGGCGCACGCTGGGCGAATCGTGCACGGTGCGCGAGACCGTCTGCTCCGAGACGCCCGCGAGGCGCGCTACGTCTTTGACGGATACCGATTTTTTAACAGCGGCCATAGGTCGATCTTTCTATGTCAACGATGCCATTGGTGGCACCCTGCGCAGTCAAATGAAACGTCTTCAAGTATATCTAACGCCTCCCCCACCATACGCTCACCACCCAAAACCTACCGTTCACCGACATTTTTGCTTCCCCGAACGGCTTTTGTCGACCAAATGTTAACGTTGCCATTGCGCAAACACAGAGCCACCGGGCGGCTCAAACGTTTACGTATAAGGAATCGACGGTTCGCAGGCACAGGAACCACCGGTTCGCGTCTTTTTTTGTGTCGCAAAATGGCAACGTCAACATTTTGGCAACCGAACGCCAAAAGCTACCATCGTTGTTAACCCACCGACTCTTAGGAGCATTGCATGGAGCAACTTATCGCCACCATCGAAAAAGGCCAGCCCTTTTTCAACGCGATCGCCCGCAACAAGTACCTCAAGGCGATCCGCGACGGCTTTATCTCCGTCATCCCCATCATCATCTTCTCGTCCATCTTCTGCCTGGTAGCCTCGGTCCCCAACATCTGGGGTTTCTACTGGCCCGATGACATCAACAACGCCCTGTGGAAGTGCTACAACTACTCCATGGGCATCCTGGCCATCGCCTGCGCCGCCACCACGGCCAAGCACTTCGCCGACGCGCAGAACCGCGACCTGCCCAAGAACAACCAGATCAACTTCATCTCGTGCATGTGCGCGGCCATCATCGGCTTCTTGCTCCTTTCGAGCGACACAATCGCCACGGACGCCGCCAGCGGCTTCAACACCACCTACCTTGGTTCCAAAGGCCTGCTGACCGCCTTCATCGCTGCGTTTGTGACCGGCATCATCTACAAGTTCTTCATTAAGCGCAACATCACCGTCAAGATGCCCGAGCAGGTTCCGCCCAACATCTCACAGACCTTTAAGGACATCATCCCCTTCTCCGTCTGCATCACCGTCTTTTGGGTCTTTGACATCGCCTTCCGCGCTGCCTTTGGCTTCTGCTTTGCCCAGGGCGTAATCCAGGTGTTCCAGCCCCTGTTCACCGCTGCCGACGGCTACATCGGCCTCGCTGTGATCTACGGCGCCATGAGCCTGTTCTGGTTCGTCGGCGTCCACGGCCCCTCGATCGTCGAGCCTGCCATCGCCGCCGCCCTCGTTGCCAACATGACCGACAACCTGGCTGCGTTCCAGGCCGGTCAGCACGCTTCCGCTGTTCTGACCCAGGGTGCCCAGTACTTCGTCGTCTGCATGGGCGGCACCGGCGCCACGCTCGTCCTGGTCTTTATGTTCTGCTTCCTGGCCAAGTCTCAGGAGATGCGCGCTGTCGGTAAGGCCGCCATCGTCCCGGTCTGCTTCGCTGTCAACGAACCGCTGCTGTTCGCCGCACCCATCGTGCTCAACCCCGTCTTCTTTGTCCCGTTTGTCTTTGCCCCGATCGCCAATATCTGGATCCTCAAGATCTTTATCGACTTCTTGGGCATGAACGGCTTTATGTACACCCTGCCCTGGACCGTCCCCGGCCCCATCGGCACCATCATGGGCCTGGGCTTCCAGCCGCTCGCCTTTGTGATGCTCGCCCTTATCCTGGTCGTCGACTTCGTTCTGTACTATCCGTTCTTCCGTGCCTATGACGCCCAGAAGTGCGCCGAGGAGGCCGAGATTTCCGAGGAGGAGCTCGCCGCCAAGAACGCCGAGAAGGCTGCCAAGCTCAACGATGCCTTCCAGGGCAAGGCTGACGCCAAGAGCGTTGCCGCCGGCGCTGCTGCCGAGGCCGTGAAGTCCGACGCCCCCGCCGCTGCCACCACAGAAGCTACAGCCGCCAGCGACCTCAACGGCAAGCGCGTGCTCGTACTCTGTCAGGGCGGCGGAACCTCGGGCCTGCTCGCCAACGCACTGGCCAAGGCCGCCAAAGAGCGCGGCATCAATCTTGAGACCGCTGCCGAGGCCTATGGCAACCACGTTGACATGCTCCCCGACTTTGACCTGGTCGTCCTGGCCCCGCAGGCCGCCAGCTACCTGGCCGACCTGCAGAAGGACTGCGAGCGCGTGGGCAACAAATGCGTCGCCTGCCGCGGTAAGCAGTACATCGAGCTCTCCCAGAACGGCGACAAGTCTCTCGCCTTCGTAAGCGAGCAACTCTCGAAGTAAGTAACGCTCAGGGCCAGCCGACCATCCAAGACCGGCTGGCCCTTCGATTTAGACGATTGGATCATCATGTCCGTTAACCCCGCTAGCGTCACCAACCCGCCTGCGCAGTTTCCCGAGGACTTTGTCTTTGGCGGCGCCACCGCTGCCTACCAGGTAGAGGGCGAGACCCGCACCCACGGTAAGGGCAAGGTTGCCTGGGACGACTTCCTGGAGGCCCAGGGGCGCTTCTCCCCCGATCCCGCTTCGGACTTCTACAACCAGTACCCCGTCGATTTGGAGCTGTGCGAGGAGTTCGGCATCAACGGCATTCGCCTCTCCATCGCCTGGAGCCGCATCTTTCCCAACGGTACCGGCGAAATCAACCCCGAGGGTGTCCAGTTCTATCACGATCTCTTCGCCGAGTGCCATAAGCACCACGTTGAGCCGTTCGTCACGCTGCATCACTTTGACACGCCGCTGCCCCTCTTTGAGAAGGGCGATTTCCTCAACCGCGAGACCATCGACGCCTTTGTGGACTTTGCCACCTTCTGCTTTAAGGAGTACGCCGACCAGGTGACCTACTGGTTCACCTTTAACGAGATCTGGGCCGACGCCTCCAACACCTACATCGAGGGCACCTTCCCCGGTGGCGTCAAGGCGCATCTGGCCGAGGCCTTCCAGTGCGAGCACAACATGATGCTCGCCCACGCCAAGGCCGTGCTGGCCTTCCACAACGGCGGCTTTAAGGGCAAGATCGGCGTCATTCAGTCGCTGGAGTTTAAGTATCCGCTCAACGAGAACGACCCCGCCGACATCAAAGCCGCCAACAACGAGCACGTGCTGCAGAACCAGTTTCTGCTCGACGCCACCTTCCGCGGCGACTATGCCCCCGACACCCTCGAGTGCGCCAACCGCCTGGCTGCCGTCTCGGGCGGCACCATCGAGATCCTGGACGAGGACCTCGAGATTATGCGCGAGGCCGCGCTCTACAACGACTACCTGGGCGTTAACAACTACCAGTGCCGCTTCTTGAAGGCTTACGATGGCGAGAACGACCTGCACCACAACGGTACGGGCGAGAAGGGCACTGGCCGCTGGCGCGTTAAGGGTATTGGCGAGCATGTGAACAAGCCTGGCATCCCCACCACCGACTGGGACTGGATCATCTATCCCGAGGGCCTGTTCGATCTGCTCGTCTACATTAAGCAACGCTACCCCAACTACAAGCAGATCTTCATCACCGAGAACGGCATGGGCTACAAGGACCCCTACAAGGACGGTTTTGTGGACGACCAGCCGCGCATCGACTATATCGAGCAGCACCTGCGCTGGTTGCTCAAGGCCATGGAGGTGGGCGTCAACGTGGGCGGCTACTTCCTGTGGAGCCTGCAGGATCAGTTCTCCTGGACCAATGGCTACAACAAGCGTTACGGCTTCTTCTACGTTGACTTTGAAACCCAGAAGCGCACGCCCAAGGCAAGCGCATACTGGTATAAGCACGTGGCGCAGACCCGTCGTCTGGACTAGCGACTGGCGGGGTTGCCCGCTCACACAACCTGTCCCCATTTCTCAGCCGGGGGCGGCACGTCACACGGCGCGCCGCCCCCGACCTTTTTGTTCAGGTCGGAAGCCGTTTGTCTCAATCTGTAACATCTAGCCGAGTTTTTTGGGTCCTAGCTGTTACAGATTGAGACAAATAGGCAGAACGAGCTGAACCTACGCCCGTATATCTTTGACAGTCGAGCGTTCGACCAACGTACTCGGCACATGAATCGCCTCGATAGACGAGCTCTCTCCAATCGCCGCCTCAAACGCAAGCTTACCGACACCGCGCAAATCAAATCGCAACGTCGTCAGCCGATTGTGAGGAACAAGTCCCTCGAGTGCGTCGTCGATACCAACCACGCTCACGTCGTCGGGCACGGACAGGCCCGCGTTCTCGAGCGCGGCGATAACGCCCAGCGCCATCTGGTCATTTGCCGCAAGCACGGCAGTCGGCGCCTGCGACCCGCCGGCAAGCACCTCGGCCGCAATCCGCTCGCCCATGGCGTACCCACTGTCCGCACTCCAATCGCCACGCAGCATCGGAGCGGCATCGACATGAGCACGACCCAGCGTATCGCGCCAACCGGCCTCACGAAAACGCGAGGAAATCGAGTTTTCCGGACCCGCCACAAACCGCATATTCGAGTGACCATGTTCCAGCAGATAATTGGTCAACAGCTCGCACGAACCATACTGGTCGGAGTCGATCGTCGTGCAGCGCGGATGCGCATACATGGACAGGATGACCGTTCGCACTCCCGGCTGGGGAACAAACTCCTCAAAATCGGGAGCCATGCGGTTCATGTTGAGAATCATGCCGTCGACGGGTCGCTCGACCATGCGGCGCGAGGCATCGGCAAGTGTATAGGGCTTGTCGCCGCCCATCTCGATCATAGTGACGGCAAAATCATGCTCGCGCGCCGCTTGCATGATACCCTCGAGCGTCGCCAGGTTACCGACACGTGTGATGTTGTACATGCACAGGCCAATAGAACGATACGACCCGCCGCGCAACGCCGTTCCAGCAAAATTGGGACGAAAGCCCAGCTCTTCCATGGCGGCCAGCACACGCTTGCGCGTCTTTTCCGTCACGTTGGGCATACCGTTGACCACGCGAGACACAGTCTGGCGGCTCACGCCAGCGAGCGCCGCAACCTCTGCCGCGCTCGCCGAACGACCATTCCTTGTCCGCTGAGCCATGCCTTCCACGCTAACCTGCTTCCCAACTATTCCCCGCGCCCATGGCGCATCGTACATACATTGATAACGTGCTCATGATACCCGAGCCATATACCACAACATGAAAACTTCTGTCAATCAAAACCGCTTACCGAACAAATACAACCGTTCGCGGCTGTTTGAAGTTGTTTTGTTTCTATACATCCCAGCCGGATGTTAACGTGCTCATTGTCAAATGTTCACGTGCTTATTTTGGTTCTAATCATTTTAAGATAGTGTTTATCGGGCTTTTTCACCGCTGAACGCTAACCAGGGAGCCTCCTGAGCACAAACGCACAATATCGAACAGCGAGACGAGAGGGTGTATGCATATGTCTTTGCTAAACCGCGTACAGCAGCTGCCGAAGGGCTTTGTTTGGGGCGCCGCAACCGCCGCGTACCAAACGGAAGGTTCCACGAAGGTGGCAGGCAAGGGTAAGACCATGTGGGACGATTACCTTGTCGCCCAGGGTCGCTTTTTGCCCGACCCGGCCAGTGATTTCTACAACCGCTACGAGGAGGATATCCGCCTTTCTGCCGAGCATGGGCTCAACGCCATCCGTGTGTCCATCGCCTGGACCCGCATCTTCCCCAACGGCGACGATGCCGAGCCCCTCGCCGAGGGCGTTAAGCACTACCACGAGCTGTTCGCCTGCTGCAAAAAGTATGGCGTCGAGCCCTATGTGTCCCTGCATCACTTTGACTCCCCCGCCGCCCTGTTCAACCAGGGCGACTGGCTCAACCGCAAGACCGTCGACGCCTATGTGCGCTATGCCGAGTTCTGCTTCCGCGAGTTCCGCGAGGTCAAGAATTGGTTCACCATCAACGAGCTCATCAGCCTCTCGCACTCCCAATACATCCAAGGCAACTTCCCGCCCAACCATCACTTTGATGTGACGAGCGGCATCCAGAGCCAGCACAACGAGCTCGTTGCCCACGCCCGCGCCGTCAACCTGTATAAGGATCTTGACGAGACCGAGCACCTGGGCGGCCGCATTGGCATGGTCAACGTCCTGACGCCGGCATATCCTGCCACCGACTCGCCCGCCGACCAGCACGCCGCCGACCTGTACAACGCCTTCTACACCGACTTCATCATGGACGGCGCCTTCCTGGGCCACTACTCCGCGCGCACCCTCTCACTCATCAACGAGATTCTGCGTGCCAACAACGCCACGCTTACGGTTGAGGACAGCGACATGGAGGAGCTCGCCAAGGCGGCGCCCCGCAACGATATGTTCGGCCTCAACTACTATCAGTCGGCGTTTATCGCCGCCTACGATGGCGAGTCCACCAACAGCTTTAACGGCACCGGAGACAAGGGCACCTCGTGCTTTAAGTTTAAGGGCGTCGGGCAGCAGGTCGATATGCCGGGTATCCCCACCACCGACTGGGATTGGCTCATCTACCCGCAAGGCCTCTACGACACGCTCAAGCACATCAGCGCCACCTATCCCAACCTCCCCGTCATCTATATCACCGAAAACGGCCTGGGCCACAAGGACCCCGAGCCCGACGCAAACGGCATCGTCGCCGATCCCGAGCGCATCGACTTTGTCGACCAGCACATGGAGAAGGTGCTCCAGGCGCGCGCCGAGGGCGTCGACGTCCAGGGCTACTTTATCTGGAGCCTGCAGGACCAGTTCTCGTGGGCCAACGGCTATAACAAGCGCTACGGCCTGTTCTACATCGACTTCGACACGCAAAAACGCTACATCAAGCAGTCGGCACTCTGGTACAAGGAGCTCGCCGACACTATGGCGGACGCGCAGTAGCGCATCGCCTCGCTTTCCCCCGAGAAGGGAGCGGCCCTATGCGATACAAACCCAGCCGCTCCCCTCTCTCCCCCTGGGACCGACCCCGCCTGCACCCGGGCTTTTAGCAAGCGGGAGACCATATAGGTTTTCAACGTCCATGCCATTAAGATTTCATGCAAAGAGGAGCGTGAACTATGGAATCGATCGTTAAGTTCTTGGAGAAAGGTCAGCCGTACTTCGACAAGGTCTCTAAGAACATCTACCTTCAGGCCATTAAAGACGGCTTTTTGGCAGCAATGCCCATCATCCTGTCTTCTTCTGTCTTCCTGCTTATTTCGACCCTGCCGGGCGTTGTCGCCACGGTCGGCGGCTTTACGCTGCCCGACTGGTGGAACGTCGACGTCGTGAACTTCTGCAACAAGGTTTACAACTTCACGATGGGCGTCGTGGGCATCATGGTCGCCGGCACCACCGCAAGCGCGCTGACCGGCTCCAAGAACCGCCGCATGCCTGCCGGCAAGGCCATCAACGCCACGAGCACCATGGTCGCCGCCATGTGCGCTATGCTCATCTTGGCCGTTACCCAGACGAGTGCCAAGATCGACGGCGCCGATGTCTCGGTGTTCTTTACCGACAACATGGGCACCAAGGGCCTGCTGAGCTCCTTTGTCGCCGCATTTGCCACGGTCAACATCTATGCCTTCTGCATTAAGCGAGACATCACCATCAAGCTGCCCAAAGAAGTCCCCGGCGCCATCGCCCAGAACTTCCGCGACATCTTCGCCTTCAGCTTCTCCATCCTGTTTGTCGCCGTCATCGACGTTATCTGCCGCACCTGCTTGGCCGTCCCGTTTGCCAACGTCATCTCCACGCTGGTGAGCCCGCTGTTCGCCGCTGCCGATTCCTACGCCGGCCTCGCCCTCATCTGGTTCATGATCCCGCTGTTCTGGTTCATGGGCATCCACGGCCCCTCGGTCGTTAAGCCTGCCCTCAACGCCGCGCTGTTTGGCAACATCACCACCAACCTCGCCACGCTGCAGGCCGGCGGTCACCCCGCCCTCGCCCTGACCGAGAACTTCGGTAACTACATCGGCGAACTCGGCGGCACCGGCGCCACGTTCATTGTCCCGATCATCTTCCTGCTCTTTATGCGCTCCAAGCAGCTCAAGGCCGTCGGCAAAGCCTCTGTCGTACCCGTGATGTTCGCCGTCAACGAGCCGCTGCTGTTCGCCGCGCCCATCATCCTCAACCCGTACTTCCTGATCCCGTTCCTGTTTGCCCCCGTGGCCAACGTCCTCATTGGTAAGTTCTTCATCGACTTTTTGGGCATGAACGGCTTTATCTATGCCATGCCGTGGGCACTCCCCGGACCGATCGGCACCTTCATCGACACCAACTTCCAGCCGATCTCTCTGGTCCTGGTTGTCGTCCTGCTGGTCGTTGACTTCTTGATCTACTACCCGTTCTGCAAGGCCTACGACAACGTCCTGTGCAAGCAGGAGGCCGAGACCCTGGCCGAAGAAGAGGCCGAGGAGACCAAGGCCGTCAAGACCGCTGCCGCCCCCGCCGTTGAGGCTCCTGTTGTCGAGACCGCTTCTGCCACTGAGGCCTCCGCAGCTCCGTCCGCCCTTAAGGGCAAGGATCTGAGGGTTCTGGTTCTGTGCGCTGGCGCCGGCACCTCTGCACTGCTCGCCAACGCGCTTAAGGAAGGCGCCGACGAGCTGGGCATCGACATTACCGCCAACGCCGGTGCCTACGGCAGCCACTACGCCATCATGGACCAGTACAACGTCATCGTCCTGGCTCCGCAGGTTCGCACCTATTACAACGAGATGAAGGCCGACACCGACCGCCTGGGCATCACGCTGCTGTCGCCCAAGGGCAAACAGTACATCGACCTCACTAAGGATCCCAAGGGTGCCGTCGCCTGGATCGAGGAAAACCTCGAGGCATAAGACGCTGACACCACCTGCCGCTTGCAGACAATAAATGGCCCGTGCATCGATGTGTGATGCGCGGGCCATTTTGTTTAGACCGCACCCGTCCTCCTGTTCATCTCAATCTGTAACATCTAGCCGAGTTTTTCGGTCCTAGCTGTTACAGATCGAGATGAACGCACAGGCCAAGCCGAAAATCTCAATCTGTAACATGTAGACCACTTTTGACCGTCTAGTTGTTACAGATCGAGACAAACGGAATAAGCCGGGCCAAAAATCTCGATCCGTAACATCTAGCCGAGTTTTTGGGTCCTAGCTGTTACAGATTGAGACAAACGGAATAGGCCGAGCACGTCTACGCCCGCAAGTCCTTCACGCTGAAACGCTCGACCAGCACGCCCGAGACAAGCGTACGGCTTCTGGAGCTCGGGGCTTCCAGACCCGCGACCACCTCGTTGAGCGCGCGGACACCAAGTTCGCGATGACGAAACTTCACCGATGTCAAAATCGAGTTGGGAATCGTCTTGTAGAGCTCATCGTCGAAGCCGATCACGGACACATCGTCGGGTACGCTCAGCCCCTTATCGCGCAGAGCCGTCATAACGCCGTTGGCCATGCAATCGTTGGCGGCTAGGACCGCCGTACAGTCGGGCTTATCGGCAAGCACGAGACCTGCAGCATACCCGCTATCCGCACCCCAATCGCCCTGCAGCGGCTCGGGCGGCTCAAGGCCGCGCGCCTTGAGCGCCGCACGCCAACCCTTCATACGACATTGACTCGACAGCGACTCTTGCTTACCCGAAATGAAATACACGTTCTTGTGACCGTGATCCAAGAAGTACTCGCACGCCATGCGCGCGCCGCCCTCTTGATCGTCACTGACGGTAGAGCAGGTAGGATGCTCCATCGGCGTGATAATCACCGTCTTGAGGTCTTTCGGCGCCTCGAAGGTATCAAAGTCGTCGACCATCTGACGCAGGTTGAAGATCATGCCGTCGACGGGAAGCTGTGACATTCTGCGCGCTGCATCTGCAAGGGTCATCTTATCCCCCGCACGCTTCTTGATCATCGTGATCGCAAACCCGCGCTCCTCGGCAGCGTCGGCAATACCGTCAATCATGTCTACGGCGCCGCCCGACAAATGGAACATCACTACACCGATGCACCCGTAACGACCCAACTTGAGTGAACGCGCGGCAAAGTTGGTCCGGAACCCAAGCGCCTCCATGGCAGCATGGACCTTATCGCGTGTCGACTCGCGTACGCTATCAGGCTCATTGATCACACGAGACACCGTCTTGAGGGAAACGCCCGCGGCAAGTGCCACATCGTTCATTGAGACGCTTTTCTTGTCCATCGTTGCCAATGCTTCTCCAGTCAGTTCCCTGTTGATTGTTCTTTGCGTCCTAGCATACACTACCTGCTCAACTTTCAAATTTACCGTTTACCGGACAATCCCGACCGTTCACCCGCAAATCCTTGTTGCCTTTCTAGAAATGTCTTACGTTGTCATTAACGAAATGACAACGTTGTCATTTCACAATGCCTTCCTTACCTGGAAGGTTTCCGGGCAGTCCTGACCATCCATCGACGACCAGTTCCATCCACATGCATCGCGCATCAAGTAGCAAAGGAGCTCTATGGACGCCATCGTAAAGATGCTCGAAAAGCATCAACCGTTCTTTGAGAAGATCTCGAGGAACATCTACCTCCAGGCCATCAAGGACGGATTCCTTGGGTGCATGCCCATCGTCCTCACCTCTTCGATCTTCCTGTTGATCGCCACCCTTCCCGGCGTCGTTGGCATCACGCTGCCCCAGCCGCTCATCGACTGGTGCAACAAGCTGTACAACTTCACCATGGGCGTCATGGGCATCATGGTTGCCGGCACCACCGCCAAGAACTTCACGGCTTCCATGAACCGTCGCATGCCCGCCGGCAAGGTGCTCAACGACGGCTCCACCATGGTGGCCGCCCAGTGCAGCATGCTGCTTCTCGCTGTTACGCAGTTCACCACCAAGTTCGACGGCTCCGAGCTTTCGGTCTTCGATTGCACCAGCATGGGTACGCGCGGTCTGTTCTCGGCCTATATCGCCGCATTCATTACCGTGTGGGTTTATAAGTTCTGTGTCTCGCGCGATCTGACCATTAAGCTGCCCAAGGAGGTCCCGGGCGCCATCGCTCAGAACTTCCGCGACATCATCCCCTTCGGCGGCGCCGTCATCATCTGCGGCATCATCGATGTCGTCGTGCGCAACCTCATGGGCGTTCCGTTCTCCGAGCTGCTTATCAAACTGCTCTCCCCGCTCTTCACTGCGGCAGAGACCTATCCCGGACTTATCCTTATCCAGGCAGCCACCGCGTTCTTCTGGTTCATCGGCGTCCACGGCCCCTCGATCGTCCAGCCGGGCATCGACCCCATCCGTCTTGCCAACCAGGCCGAGAACCTGCAGGTTCTGCTGGCCGGTGGCCACCCCGCCCACTCCCTCACCTTTAACATGTCGCTCGTGGGTGAGTTCGGCGGCACCGGCGCCACCTTCATCGTGCCGCTTCTGCTGATTCTCTTTATGAAGTCCAAGCAGCTCAAAGCCGTCGGTAAGGCCTCGATTGTTCCTGTTGCCTTCGCCGTCAACGAACCGCTGCTCTTTGGCGCGCCGATGATCCTTAACCCCTACATGCTCATCCCCTTTGTTGCCGCCGGCTGCGTCAACGTGAGTGTTGCCAAGTTCTTTATCGATAACGTGGGCATGAACGGCTTCTCCTTCGTGGTGCCTTGGGCCACCCCTGCCCCCATCGGCATCTTCATCACCACGAACTTCCAGCTTATCGCCTTGGTGTTTGTCGCGATCATCATCTTGCTGGACGCCATCATCTACCTGCCGTTCTTGAAGGCATACGATAAGCTGCTCTGCGACCAGGAGGCCGAGCGCGCCGCCGAGCTGGGTCTTGAGTCCGATGGTGCTGCCACCATCGCCGCCAGCACCTCTGCGCCCGCTGTCGAGCAGACGACCGCTTCCGTCGAGACGACCGCTGCCGCCGCCGACAGCGAGCCTGTCGCCGATCAGCCCGAGCCCGCTGCCGATGCATCCGCTAAGAAGGATGTCGACGGCCTGAAAGTCCTCGTCCTGTGCGCCGGCGCCGGCACCTCTGCCATGCTTGCCAACGCCATCAAGGAAGGTGCCGCGCAGACCGGAGAGAACATCGCTTCCTCCGCAGGCGCCTATGGCCAGCACACCGCCATCATGGATCAGTACGACGTCATCGTGCTCGCCCCGCAGGTTCGTAGCTACTACAACGACATGAAGGCCGACACCGATCGTCTGGGCATTAAGCTGCTCGCTCCCCGCGGTAAGGAATATATCGACCTTACCCGCGACCCCGCTGGCGCCATCAAGTGGCTCCGCGAGAACCTCGACTAGTTCCTCCCTCTGTTGGTGCCCGGATTCCCGGTTCGGGCACCTCTCCCTATTCGTATCCCACAGAAAGGATGACTCATGACCAACCCCATGCAGTTCCCCGACGGCTTTGTGTTTGGCGGCGCCACCGCTGCTTACCAGGTTGAGGGCGAGACCCGTACGCACGGCAAGGGCAAAGTGCCCTGGGACGATTTCCTGGCAGCCCAGGGTCGCTTCTCCCCCGATCCTGCAAGCGATTTCTACAACAAGTACCCGGTCGATATTGACCTGTGCCAGCGCTTCGGCATCAACGGTATTCGCGTCTCCATCGCTTGGAGCCGTATCTTCCCCAACGGCACTGGCGAGATTAACCCCGAGGGCGTCGCCTTCTATCACGAGCTTTTCGCCACCTGCAACAAAGCCGGCGTTATCCCCTATGTCACGCTCGATCACTTTGATACGCCCGAGGCCTTTTACCAGAACGGCGGCGAGGGCTTCCTGACGCGCACGACGATCGACGCCTTTGTCGAGTACGCCAAGTTCTGCTTTGCCGAGTTCACCGAGGTCAAGCACTGGTTTACCTTTAACGAGATTCCCGCAACCGCCGAGGGCAGCTTTATCGTCGGCAACTGGCCGCACGGCGAGAAGTATCGCCTGGACAAGGCCTTCCAGCTCATGCACAACATGATGGTGGCCCATGCCAAGGCCGTCGTCGCCTTCCACGAGGGCGGCTTTGAGGGCGAGATCGGCATTGTCCAGAACCTGGAGCCCAAGTATCCCCTCGATCCCAGCAGCGCTGCCGACTGCGAGGCAGCTCGCATGGCCGACGTCATCAACAACCGCTGGGTACTCGACGCCACCTTCCGCGGCCACTATGCAGCCGACACCATGGAAGCCGCGACCAAGCTGGCCCATATCGCCGGCGGCGAGCTCGACGTCCGTGACGAGGACATCGCCGCGCTGACCGCCGCGCTCCCCTACAACGATTGCCTGGGCGTCAACACCTACAAGTGCCAGTTCCTGCGTGCCGCCGAGGGCGAAAACGACATCAACCACAATGGCACCGGCGACAAGGGCTCTTCGCGCTGGTTCCTCAAGGGCGTGGGCGAGTCATGCGTGCGCGAAGGCGTTCCCACCACCGATTGGGACTGGATCATCTATCCCGAGGGCCTCTACGACCTGCTGCTTCGCATTAAGAACGATTACCCCAACTACAAGAAGATCTACATCACCGAGAACGGCATGGGCTATAAGGACGACTTCGAGGATGGCTTTATCGACGACGCCCCTCGTATCGACTACATGCGCCAGCATCTCGCGTGGATCCTCAAGGCGATCGACGGCGGCGTGAACGTCGACGGCTACTTTGTGTGGTCGCTACAGGACCAGTTCTCCTGGACCAACGGCTACAACAAGCGCTACGGCCTGTTCTACATCGACTTTGAGACCCAGAAGCGCTATCCCAAGGCGAGCGCGTACTGGTACAAGAACGTCGCGGAGACCGGCCTGCTCATGGCCTAGTTTCCGCCGCATACCCCCTGTCGGCCGCATGCGAATCCCTCCACGGGTTCGTATGCGGCCTTTTTGTTTTTAACCGAGCCGCGCCGCACGTTTGTCTCGATCTGTAACATCTAGTCGAGTATTTCGGCCCTAGCTGTTACAGATCAAGACAAACAGAACGCCCGAGCAGAAATATCTCAATCTGTAACACGTAGCCCACTTTTAACCGTCTAACTGTTACAGATCGAGACAATAAGATAGTCAAATCCGAACTTTCCAAGCAGTTATAAAGCATGGTTTCTAGTTTTCGGTATCACGAACATACTTTCGGTATCATTTGATACCGATATGATACCGAAAACATATTCGGTCCCGCTGGAGGACTTCGTACGCTACCCAACCAAGTTGCAGGTTCACGAACTCCGTCGATCTTCCGAGCGCCCATGAATTCCTATTTGCGCGTCAAATCGCGTCACGTTGACACGTAAAATGGCGCGCAAATTTTTACGCGTCATTGTAAAGCGGTACCCCCGCGCCGGCAGGGGGCAGAAGTATCGTCTGTAGCATTAGCTAGCAGATGACCCGCGTATGTTCCTCGATGGCGACACGATCCTCGGCGGCGATGCCCGGTTCGCACACCACGGCGTCCAAATTGTCCAGTCGACAGAAGGTGTAGAAGTCGCGCTTGCCGATCTTGCTGGAGTCGGCGATGAGGTAGCGCGAGTCGGCCTTGCTAAAGGCGAGCTGCTGGATACGACCCTCATCCATATTAGACGTAGACACGTCGCCATCCAGAATGCCGTTGGCGCCGATAAACGCCGCATCGATACCCAACGCACGCAGAGTATCCTCGGCCGTTGGCCCCACAAAAGCGGCGGTGCGGCGACGGTACATACCGCCCACGAGACACAGGTCGCAGTCTTCGCGTGCCTCGAGCAGGTTAAACACCGAAAGCGAATTAGTCACGATGCGCAGGCGAAACGCCGGCAGCATCGAGGCCATCTGCTCCACCGTAGTGCCCGTGCCCAAAAAGATGGTCGAGCCTTCCTCGATAAGCTCCACAGCACGGCGCGCAATCTGCAGCTTTTCCTCGGCATGCTTGGTGCGCTTTTCGCTGTGCGAATACTCATGGCGCAGCATAGCGTGTGGACGGCCCTGCGCACTGCGGGCTCCGCCGTGCACGCGCTCGATCTCGCCCAGGCTCGCAAGCTCCTCAAGGTCACGGCGGATCGTCATATCCGAGACACCTAACGCATCCGAAATCTCCTTGACCGAGACCGTGCCCTGCTCTTCGAGCAGCTGCCGAACCTTATCCTGTCGCTCCGCTTTAATCACGATGAGTCCTCGCTGTTCCACGCTCACGTCAATTCAAACAGTAACGAACAAATTGTATCAGACCCGTGCGTGTCAAAAATGAACGCCCGTACAGCTCAATCATCACTTTTTTGAGAAAAATACCCCCTGCTTTAGTGGGGTGTAGTGATAATCTCGCCTGTTCGCGCTACAGTTTGTCGGAAATACCTCGATGTTAGGAACCAAATGATCACTTCCGAGCTTTTCGGCACCGCGCCGTGCGGTACCCCCGTTCATCGTTACACCCTCAACGGGCCCGAGATCTGCGTTCGCATTATGGACTTTGGCGCCACCGTGCTGGGCATCGACGTGCCCGACATCCCCGGCAACGCGCGCGATGTGGTGCTGGGCTTCGATAAGCTCGAGGATTACTTTGACAACCCCGCCTGCTTTGGCGCGACCATCGGACCTGTGGCCAACCGCACTGCAGGTGCCACGATCACCATCGCCGGCACGGACTGGCATATGCCCGCCAACGAGGGCACCAACAACCTGCACAGCGATCTTGAGCATGGTCTGCACAAGCGCGTATGGGACGTTGAGCTCGACGAGGTTCACAATGCCGTGCGCATGACCACCTCGCTTGAGGACGGTGAACTGGGCCTCCCCGGCAACCGCACCTTTACGGCCGTGTTTACCGTGACGCGCACCGGCGTCTTTCGTGTCGAGTATGGCTGCGAGAGCGACCGCGCCACGTACGTGTCCATGACCAACCACACGTACTTTAACCTTGCCGGTCACAACGCCGGCATGGACTGTGAGCACTTCTTTGTTGCTAACGCTGCCCACTACCTGCCCATCAACGAGCAGAATATCCCCACCGGAGAGATCGCTCCGGTCGAGGGCACGCCGTTTGACTTCCGTGAGCTGCGCCCCGTCGCGCCCGGCATGGAAGCCGACGACCCGCAGATTAAGCAGGCCCGTGGCTACGACCACTGCCTGTGCATCGATGGCTATCAGTACGGCCGTAATCTGCGCCGCGCGATGCACGTCGAGGAGATGTGGACCGGCCGTGAGCTGGACTATTACACCACTGCCCCGGGCGTGCAGCTCTACACCGGCAACTGGCTGGGCGACGAACACGCCAAAGACGATGCCAACTATGGTTGGGGCGCCGGCTTTGCCCTCGAGGCCGAAATGTATCCTGACACGCCGCACCATGCGCTGTTCCCCCAGGGCATCGTGGGCCCCGGTCATCCCTACAGCAATGTGATCGAATACCACTTTATGAGGCACTAGGCCCACAACGCGACATATCGCACAGCAACGCCCGCCGGCACACCGCCGACGGGCGTTTTTCATCTTTTGGGCTCTTTTTCGCTGTGACTGTATGAGTGACATATCAAAACTATGCCCATTTACTACGTTTAGCCCGGGATGCTCGACCATGCACCGGTTTTTGTTAAATGCGTGAGCCGTCTACCTGCGGTTTTGTTTTTCTCAAATTCGACATGCTCGGCGATAACCGATCAAACGTAGTAAATGGGCATAGTTTTTGACAGGCGGCATCGCGCGCGTCCCTCGCAAGGGCAAAATGATCCGTTTTCCTCCGTCCCCAAGGGATCAGTTGAACAGATTGCCGATGGAGTCGGGGGCGAAACTGGGAAGATAGCGAATTTCTAGCTCTATGCCGAGCTTTTGCAACTCTTTGAAGGCGGCGATGTCCGTATCGTCTACGGCAACAGCAGGCGTTGCAGAGCGCTTGCCCTCCCCTGCCTGCATATGGCCGATGCTGATCTTGGCTATTGGCACACCGCCCTTAACCAGCGCGAGCGCATCGGAGGGTGAGGCCACCATGATCAGAATCAATTGGCGAGGCGTTGCGGTATGAATGATGTCGATGGCCTTTTGTACCGAGAAAAACCGCGTCCAAACGCCTTCTGGCGCCGCCACCCTCATGGGTGCCCATTGGCGCGAATCTGCCGCGATCTCATCGTTGACGATTAGGACAAGGTTGGAACCCACGGCTTCGTTCCACAGCTCAACGTCTTGTCCGTAAATGAAACGGTCGTCGATACGTGTGAGAAGGATCTTGGGTTGAGCCATGGCTGCCCCATTCTGTTTGAGACCCATACGAGCGGGACGTCGACCACCAACTCAACAGCTGGTCAAGCGCCAGATGGACGCCGCAGACATCACGCCTCTAATATTAGTGCATTTAACGTGAGAAAAGCCGTCAGAACCCTTGCGCGGATGTGCGATGTCCCGTATCATAGACAGCCGTTGACGCCTCAGTTGCGCCATCACATGGCCGCCAGCGTAGCTCAGTTGGTAGAGCACCGCTCTCGTAAAGCGGGGGTCACCGGTTCGAGCCCGGTCGCTGGCTCCATTGCACAAGATAGCCGCCTTCGGGCGGCTTTTTTGTTGCCGATTTCGGGCGCGCATCCGCCAATCCAAGCACAACGCCGCCGGCAACTCCCCTACTCAACAAAAAGCCCCGCCAGCCGCAATCCCCAAAGGAACCGCGATCAGCGGGGCCTAAGCGCGCTCCCCCAAAGGAAAACGCTCACAACACGAACAGCTCAGCCGAGCAGCGCGTTACTCCTCCCAGTAAGCATCTGCAAGCAGCTTAAAGCAGATCTTCTTGACCGGCTGCGCACCATCGCCCGAGAACTCGAGCGTGGGCATGTGAGGCTCGCCGGCAACGAACAGCGCGAACTTGTCGTCGGCAAGATCGCCGGCGATCGAGGCGTCTGAATCGACCAGATCGTAGTCGTCCTTCTCGTCAAACTCCTGGACCGGAGTCAGGCTGCCCGTGGCGACCTTAAAGGCCTCGCGACCCTCGACGTCGATCTGCAGGTCGTGATAGCGCTGATGCGTCTCGTAGTGGGCCTCGGCCTCCGAACGCGTCGTGGGAGCCATGACGTTCGCATAGACCTTGTCGCCCAGAATCGGATGGCTGCCGACCTCGAGCTCCGCCGGGTCGTTCTCCTCGAGCCAGTCAATCAGCACGTCGAGGCCCTTGAGCATTCCGCGGTACTCCTCGATATCGCCCAATGCACCGTAAATCATCTAAATCCCCTCTCGGATCGTTCCTTTGGCGGCTACTCGGTAAACGCATTACCGACGCTGTTGCCACCCACATACGTCTCGACCAGGGTAAGGTCGGGATTGAACACGACAAAGTCGGCGTCGCGCCCCGGCATAATGCTACCGCACTTGTCGTCAACATGAGCTAGCAAGCGATGCCGAGGCCGATGCCCAAGCTCTTACAGCTCGGTCACGACAACGCCGTTGTAGACCTCGTCCCAACGATCCATAACCAAGTGGCCAGTCATGGGATCCATGGCGTTGAGCTTGCCGCAAGTGTTGGCGGTACGCAGCACCGTCTCGTCGTCTGCGCCAGCAGCGATGGCATGCGCGAAGCCCGCGATAGTGGAGTCACCAGAGCCCGTGGCGTTAACGGCAGGGATATCGGGCGTCTTTGCGCGGAACGCACGGCCATTGTGGAAGCCAACAGAGCCGGCAGCGCCCATGGACACGACGACCCAGGGGATATCGGAGAAGCGGGCGTCAGAAGCGAGCGCGGCGCGGAGCTCGTCCACATCGTCGGTGGTAAAGCTCGTACCCAGAAGGCCGTTGATCTCGGTCAGGTTAGGCTTGACCAGCTCGGGCTTAATTTCGGACTTAAGGGCGGCCTCGAGCGAAGCACCCGAGGTATCGAGCAGCACCTTGGCTCCGGCGTTCTCGGCAATGCCCGTGATCTTGGCATAGTAGTCCGCCTCGACACCGCGGGGCAGAGAACCCGAAATGGTGACGACGTCGGCCTTGCCCGCAAGCTCAGTAAACTTGGCAGTAAAGGCATCGAGTTCCTCGGGGGCAATTGTCGGGCCACTCTCGAGCAGCTCGGTCTGGTTGCCGGCGTGGAGGATGTTGAGGCAAATGCGAGTCTCGCCCTTGATGGGCACAAAATCATTCTTAATGCCGTTAGCGTCCATGAGCTCGGCCATATAGGCGCCCATATGGCCACCAAGCAGGCCGGTTGCCACAACATCGTCGCCCAACTGACCAAGGACGCGGGCTACGTTAAGGCCCTTGCCGCCGGCGGTCTTTTCGGGCGTCACACGGTTGACGTCGTCGATGACGAGCTCATCGAGCTGATAGCGCGTATCGACAGACGGGTTCATCGTAACGGTGAGGATCATTTTTAGCTCCTTATCTCGCAGGCTCCTTGTGCCTCGCGATACGAGTCGACAAAACGGAATTACAGAATCTCAATCGTGAACGAGCGAACGACGGTCTCCTTGGGCTTGGCGATAAGGCAGCCGCGCTTGTGCTCAAGCACGTCGTCCTCATCGGAGCAGGTCGAAAGGCCGCCCCAGGGTTCAACTGCCACAAAATCGCCCTCGGGCTTGCTCCACACAATGAGATATGGGAAGCCCTCAAAGCTCAGGCGGACGCCCTTGTCCTCGCCCTTCTTGGAAAGCGTGACCTGACGGCTCTCGAGCACATCAAAGATGGTCTCCGCAAAATCGAAGAGCTCATGCGACAGAGGCAGCGTCTTTCCCACCATGGGGTTCTTGGAGCGGTTGGTAACGTCAATCAAGCCAGTCGAAGGGACAGCGGTGCAGAGCTCCGCAGCCTCGTCCTTCTCAAAGCGCAACTCGTAGTCCGTATAGGCCTCGCCCTCATCGAGCGGACACCTAAAGCCGGGATGACCGCCAATAAAGAACGGCATGTCCTCGGTGCCCTCGTTGGTGACCTCGTAGGAAACGCGCACGGCAGCGTCCTCGAGCGTATAACGAGCGACAAGCTTAAACGGGTACGGATAATCGCTCAGCAGCGCGGCGTTATCCTCCGAAGCCAGGCACATCGCCAGCTCGTTCTCGCTCTGGCTCAGCAGCTTCCACTCCTGTTTGCGCGCAAACCCATGGCGGGCGAGCTTTACATGATGCCCGGCAAACGTCATGGCGTTGTTATCGCGCAAGCCTCCGCAAATCGGGAAGCAAATCGGTGCCTGGCCGGACCACACGGCGGGATCGCCCTGCCACAGATACTCGCGACCTCCGGCCTCGATCGAGGTAAACGAACCACCGGCCGTGGACACCTTAATAGAAATCGAATCGTTGGAGAGAGCGTATTCCATTGCCCATCCTTTCGAACAACTGCTTTTTGCTCGCAAGTACCCGTCTCGGCCCTAACCAAAGGACAAACCCGCACGTTCATCGATGCGTCCGGTATCCCAGCCATGTAACGGGGTACCATACAGACATTGATGCAATTACAGCTGAAAGGCCTTCTTATGCGAACCATCATCCTCTACGCCTCGCGCCATCACGGCAATACGAAAAAGCTCGTGGACGCCATCGTTGAGGCACACCCCGAGATCGATACCCTCGACGTCAAGGCGCTCGGCAAAAACGAGTATCCCAACCTGCACGAATATCATCTGATCGGTGTCGCCACGGGCATCTATTACTCCGAGATCGACAAAGATATGGCACGCGTGCTCACTAACGTGCTGCAACCGCAGGACAAGGTGTTTGGTCTTATGACCTATGGCGGCAAAAACAAGTGGTACGGCAAGGATATCGATGGCATCTGCCGCATGAGGCAGGCCATCTTTATGGGTGTCTACGGCTGCCCCGGCTTTGATACGTGGGGGCCGTTCAAACTCACCGGCGGTGTCCAAAAGGGACACCCAACCGCTGAGGAAATTAAGGGCGCCGTCGACTTCTTCGACAAGATCGAAGACGAGTATGGCGACATCATCGTCGAAGAGTACGCCAAGCGTGAGAAGCGCCTAGCATACGAGAAGGAGCATCCTGCAGGAGGTCTGGTGGCCGGCGTTAAGCGCACGGCAAAGAAGATCGCCAACAAACTGTAACTGTGAAGGTGCTTTTGAGCGTTTAACCCATACGGCGGGTCCGAGCAGATTCGGGCCCGCCGTCTTTTTCTATCGTTACTCGGTAAAGGCGTTGCCGACGCTCTGGCCGCCAACATACGTCTCGACGAGGGTGAGATCATGGTCGAACACGACAAAGTCGGCGTCGCGACCCGGCATGATGCTGCCGCACTTACCCTCGATGTGCGCGGAGCGTGCCGGCACCTCGGTTGCCATGCGAATGGCGATATCGGCGCTGGCGATGCCCCAGTCGACGATGTTCTTGACGCCCTGGGCAAGCGTGAGCACCGAGCCGGCAATGCTCTTGCCGTCGGCGAGCCAGCACAGGTTGTCCTTCATGATGACGTCCATGCCACCACTGGTGTAGCTGCCCTCAGGCATGCCGCCGCAACCCAGGCAGTCGGTGATGAGCACCGTGTGCTGCCAGCCCTTTGCCTGCAGCAGCGCCTTGATGGCGGCAGGGTTTACGTGCTTGCCGTCACAGATGATCTCGGCGTAGGTCTCGGGCGTGGACATGGCAGCACCCACGACACCGGGCTCGCGGTGATGCAGACCGCGCTGGCCGTTATAGGTGTGCGTAAAGCAGCTGGCGCCGGCATTGATGGCGGCAATGCACTCATCGTAGGTAGCGTCGGAGTGACCGATGCTGGTCACGACGCCCTTCGCGTTGAGGGCGGCAGCATAGGCGGCAGCGCCATCACGCTCAGCGGCCATGGCACTCTTGACGATACGTCCGCCGGCAGCCTCCTGCCACTGGTCGAAGACCTCCTCGGAGGGGTCGATCAGGTAAGCGGGGTTCTGTGCGCCCACGTGCTTCATGGTAAAGAAGGGGCCCTCCAGGTAGATGCCCTGAATGCGAGCACCGCAGAAGTCGGGGCCGCGACCCTCGTCCGCCTGAGCGATGGCGGCGCAGGCGTCCTTGATCTGCTCGACGCCATCGGTGAACGTCGTGGGCAGCCAGCTGGTGGTGCCGCGACGGGCGAGCTCGGTCGAGCTGATATCGATGCCCTCGGGATCGTTATCGGTAGTTGAGTGGTTATAGAAGCCATGGATGTGAGTATCGACCATACCCGGTGCGATCCACGATCCCGTGTAGTCCTTAATCTCGCAAGAGGGCTCGTCGGCCTGCCAGGCGCCAAAGACGCCATCCTCGACCATAAGATAGCCGCCCAGTTGCGGGCCTGCCGGCAAGAAGAACTTGTCAGCCTTAATTGCGTACGTGCTCATATGCACTCCTTGCTTCTAAAGCAGTTGACTGTAGTGATGCTTGTACCCAGCTCACGTAAAACAAAAAGCGCCCGCCCGCCGTTATGAGCGGACGGGCGCCCTTACAGGGGGACGCGATTAAGCGGTGAAGGGGTGAATCGTCACGCCCTTAACCACGCGGTTGACCGTGCCGGTGGGGCTCGGCGTATCGGGCGTGTTGCCCACGCGCACGGAGTTGAGCAGGCTGATAGCCTGGGCAAACATCACGAACGGCAGAGCAAGGTAGCCCTCGGGAAGTGCCTCGTAGCCCTTAAAGGTGAAGGACTCACCCTCATAGACGGTGGCACCTTCCTGCTGAACGGCGATGGTGTGCTGAGCGATCTCGTCGCCACCGATCTCGTTGAGGATGTCGATGTCGTACTGACGGGTGTAGGCGTCGTTATTGACGAACACGAAGACGAGCGTCTTATCGTCGACGAAGGACTTAGGTCCGTGACGATAGCCCATGGAGGTGTCGTAGGAAGTAGCGACCAGACCGTGAGCGAGCTCAAGGATCTTGAGCTGGCTCTCCTGGGCAAGGCCACCGAAGGAGCCAGAACCCAAGTAGGTCACGCGGTTGAAGTCGCCAGCCAAGTAATCGGCGATCTCGGGCTCACGGGAGATGACCTCCTCGCCCATCTTGGCAATCGTCTCGACCCACTCGGCCTTCTGCTCGTCAGAGGCAGTGTCGAAAATAAGGGTGGAGAGCAGGGTCATGCAGGAATAAGAACCGGTCATGGCGAAGCCCTTGTCGTTGGCGCGCGGAATGAGCAACGTCAGCGCGTTGGGATCATCGGCAGACTCGACGGCAAGCTTGCCCTCGGGAGCGCAGGTGATGTTGAGGAACTTGACGTTGTGGACGAGCTCCTTGGCAACGGCAACGGCGGCAAGGCTCTCGGGGCTGTTGCCAGAGCGAGCAAAGGAAACCACGAGCGTGGGATCCTCGGCACGCAGGAAGTCGCGCGGGGCGCTCACGATGTCGGTCGTGGCGATGGGCTTAAAGTCGTAGAGATCAGTGTTGCCAGCGTGACGCAGGTACGGGGCGCAGGTATCGCCAACATAGTCGGACGTACCGGCACCGGTGAAGACAACGGACAGACGACCCTCGCCCATAGCGCGAGCCTCGGCCAGGAAGGCCTCGATGGCCTCCTTGTTCTCGCGATAGATGTTGAGCGTATCACGCCAAAGCTCGGGCTGCTGAGCAATCTCGGCCGTGGTGATCTGGGCGCCGAGCTCGGTGAGCTCCTCGACACTCTTCTCGAACATTTCTAATACCTCTCTCTAGAAGTAATCCTCTGACGTGCAATTATACACTTCGGTTGGTTATCTGGTAGTAACCAGTTAAATGCAAAGAATCACCATATGGAAACGATGCGAGCACTAGTTACTGCGCTGGTGGTAAACCTTGTATTTAAACTGATCGGCACGAGCAACCGAGAGTGTGTACTCCACTACCTCGTTTGACTCGTTATACGTAGTCCTGACCAAATCGAGCACAGGCGAGCCCTCGACAATTCCCAAAAGGTGGGCATCGGTGGGACGGGCTATGCTCGCATAGAACTCCTCTTCGGCCACGCGAATCTTTTGCTGAAAGTCCTGCTCAATCACATCGTAAAGCGGCTTACGCTCCAGCAGCGGTCGCTTTAGGGACAGAAATTGACGAACCGGTAGATAGCTGCGTTCGACCATCATGGGCATGTTGTCGGCAGAACGAAGGCGCTTGAGCTTAAAAATGCGATCACCGATGCGCAATCCCATATGCTCGGCCAGATTCTTATCGGCCTCCATCTCGCAAAACTCGAGAATCGTGGTCTCGGGTTCTCGACCCATCGCGCGCATCTGCTCGGTAAAGCTGTAGGACTGCATAAGATTGGTTGCTTTTGCCGAACGGTCGGTCACAAAGGTACCGCGACCGTGCTGCCGAACCACCAGTCCTAAACGCTCCAGTTCCTGCAGAGCCAGGCGTACCGTAGTGCGCGAGAGACCATAGCGCTCCGAAAGTTCGCGCTCGGAAGGAATCATGTCACCGGCGCGATATTCATGGTCAATCTTTTCGGTCAGAATATCGACCAGCTGATCGTACAGCGGTTGCTTACGCGCTCCGATCGCCATCCTATCCTCCCTTTTGCTCGAATTCGGCTAGCTACCTAGGGTGTTTAGCATTATCAGTCTGCCACACCCGAATCATCAAGAAAACAAAAGCCGCGCGCTCTTTCGAGCACGCGGCTTTTAACATACACATGGCTTAAGGGGTCGGGGTGTGAGCCGCGTAGGGACACACCCCTCAAGCTAGAGCCTTACCAGATGCTCGGCCAGAGACCAAGCGGGCCAGCGCCCAGGATGCCAAGGACGAAGAGCAGGAGAATGCCCTTGGTCGGGGTCCAGCTGTGCTTAGCGAACATGTAGTAAAGCAGCAGCGTAAGCATAAGCGGGACAAGCTTCGGGACGATGGTGTTGAGGGTGTCGGCAACAGAGAAGTTGACCGGATCCTCGGTAACGGTGCCGTAGGTAACGGACTCCATGCCGTTGCCCAGATCGGTGACGCCGCACTCGACAGGGTTGCCGTCGGCATCGGTGGCGGTGAGGGCGTCGCCGTCCTCATTAGTCATGGCGATGGTACCGGCCTCAGCGGTCTCGGTATCGATGCCCTCCATACCGGTGAAGTTCTCGGCCTCCTTCTCGGAGACGATCACGGTAGTGGCGGAGAGGCCACGGGTGGTGCCGTTGGGGATCTGGAGGTTGATCTGGGTGCCACCCATGGTGACGACCAGGCAACCGACGACGAAGACGCCCATGATGGAAGCGGCACGCGTGAAGGCCTGCATGTTGGCGGTCAGAGCGTCAATAGCGCTGGTGCCAAGCTTGTAGGACCAGTTCATGAGCCAGAAGCGCAGAGCGAACTGGACAACGTTGAAGATCACCAGGAAGATAATCGGCGCAGCGGCGTTGCCGTTGATGGCCATGTTGGAGGTGATGCCGGCCGTGATAGGCACGAGCGTCAGCCAGAACAGAGCGTCACCGATACCACCGAGCGGGCCCATTGCGGCGACGCGGACGGCGCGGATCGTGGGGATGTCAACCTTGTTCTGCTCGAGCGAAAGCACGATACCCATAACAAAGGTGACGAGGAACGGGTGGGTATTGAAGAACTCCAGGTTGTGGCTCATAGAAGCCGCGAGGTCGTTCTTGTTGGTGTGGATCTTCTCCAGACCGGGGATGATGGAGTAGAGCCAGCCAGCGGCCTGCATACGCTCGTAGTTGAACGAGGCCTGCAGGAAGCAGGAGCGCCAAGCCATCTTGTTGAGGGTCTTCTGGTCGAGCTGCGGAGCAGGAGTGAGATCCTCGTAGTGCTCCGGGATCACATACTCATTAGATGCCATCTTCGAAGTCACCTCCGTCAGAAACAGCTGCACCCTTCAGCTCGGTCTGCTGCTGGAAGTCCCAGAAAGCGATGCCGAAGCCGATGAGAGCGAGGATGAGCAGGGCAGGGGTTGCCAGAGAATCGTTGGCAACGGTGATGAGCGCGAGGCCAAAGCCCATGAGGAAGAAGCCCCACATATCGCGGTTCATCATAACCTTGAGCAGGACGGCGAAGCCGACGAAGCGCATCATGCCGCCTGCAGCGGAGAGACCGGTCTGCAGCCAAGTCGGGATGGCGGAAGCGATGGTCTGACCGATGGTAGCGCCAGCGATGAAGAACAGGGTGACGACGACAGCGAAGATCAGGCCGAGCAGAGCCATGGCGAAGTAGTTCAGACGCTCGATACCCTTGGTGTCAGCGTTGTGAGCCATGTTGTCCGCGGAGGACATGAGCGGCGACATAAGCGTGAAGACCAGGGTAACGCCGAGCTGACCAAGCAGAGCGAACGGAATGGCAAGGCCGACTGCCGCGTTGGGCTCGAGGCCCGTAGCGATAGCGAGAATGGCTGCCATGATGCCGCCGATGACGGCGTTAGGCGGCTGAGCACCTCCGATCGGCATGTTGCCGATCGTCATGAGCTGATAAGTACCACCCACGAGAAGACCGGTGTTGAGGTCGCCAAGGATAAGACCAATGACGGCGCCGGTGACGATGGGCTGATAGAGAGACTCGAGGAAGTTAAACTGGTCGATTGCCGCGACGAACGTGACGATGAAGACCAGAGCGACCTGGAAGATCGTGTATTCCATCTTGCTCCTCCTTTCAAAATGTATGTACGCACTTTGGATATCACGTACAGAACGTCAGGGTTTCAATCCTGACAACGTGGATCACGAGGATTACGAGAAGAGCTTGCTCGTGTCCTCAACAGGCGTGCTCGGAACGCGCCTGATCTCCAACTCCACCCCCAATTCCTGCAGCTCTTTAAACGCAGCGACATCCTCGTCGTTAACTGCGACGGAGGTGGCGACTTGGCGCTTTCCTTCCGACATGTGCATGTTGCCGATGTTTACCTTCTTTATAGGCACACCGCCCTTGACGAGCGTAAGCACGTCTTCCGGTGTTTCGGCCACGATGAAGATCTTCTGGCGCGGGCTCGCCTTGCCAATGACGTCGATGGTCTTCTGCAGAGAGAAGAAACGCGTAGCGACGCCGGTGGGAGCGGCCATCTTCATGAGGTTCTGGCGCATGGTGTTGGACGCCACGTCGTCGTTGGCGACGAGGATGAGGTTGGAGCCCAGGGTGGAGTTCCACTGGGTGGCAACCTGACCATGAACCAGTCGGTTATCGATGCGGGTAAGAAGAATGTTGGGTTCTGCCATGTTGATCAGCTTCCTTTCGTTATTTGCTGACGACAGTTACTTGATCTCCTGAATCGCGTAACGCGAAACATCTACGACGGCTCCGGATCGGACTTTGATCTGGACCTTCTCGCCTTCGATGCCTTTGACGGTTCCGTAGATACCGCCGGCGAAAAGAACCTCTTGACCCGGCTTGAGCTCGGTGTGCAGCTCCTTGAAGTACTTCTGCTTCTTCTTCATGTTGATTTGCGACCAGACGGTGTAAATCAAGCCCATGATGACAAGCAGGCCTAAAAGGGCGACCGAGGAGCTCAGGACGTTGGCTCCGAAATCGGCCATTAGATGCCGTCCTCGTCGCCGAAGATATCCTCTTCCTCGGAGCCGGCAACGGATGCGACCGTCTGGGCGGTGACGCCCGTCTGGCCAACGGTCACGGCCTGCTCGCCAAGCTCGGCGAGCGTGGCATTGCCGCGGAGGAACAGAAGCTCAATAACCATGGGAAGGTTGGTGCCAGTCAGAACCTCGACGTTGTCGACATCCTGGGCAATCATCATCGACTGGTTGAACGGGGTGCCGCCAAGCAGGTCGGTAAAGACGAGCACGCCATCGCACTCCTCGCGCATGGCGGTAATAGCGGCGCGGAGATCCTCACCGTAGGAAGCAGCCTGGTCGCCCTCAAAAGGAACGACGGTAAAAGCGGGCTGGTCGCCGGCAACCATAGCGATAGCGCTAGCTAGGCCGGGTGCGAACTGTCCATGACCGGTAAGAATAAAGCCAACCATTCAAATTTCCCTTCCGAAGGTGTGTACAATCTGAGTCCGATGATTTTCGGAAGCCAGCGGGCGCTCGCCCTTAAAGCTTCTTAGAAAGCCTTCTTTGAAGACCAGTGGTTTCTAAACTGGTAGTAACCACGTGACGTGTTGTTGTCACTATATCACCCCAAAAGAGGTCGCTTTCGTTGATTCATACGGTAAAACGTTTTTGCACCGCTCACGGTGATAAATCGACCGTTTACCGGTCGTTAACACTTCTACCTGCGGTTTTGAAACCGTTTCGAAATGTTTTGGCAAAAGATCGGATCTTTTCCTGTGTCTAAACAACGCAGGGCGGCTAAAAATAGCGTGTAGAAAAATTGCAGGTCATTGTGAAGATATGTGAATTGGTCTTTTTGACTTAATACCAGTTAGAACCAGTTTTGAGATTATCGGTGAACGGTAGTTTTCGACCGTTCACCGGTTACTTGCAATCGTTTACAGTTATTTTCCCATATGAATCGGGGATACGCGATGGAGCGCTTGCGCGGGCGCGAGGCCTACCCTAGTGGTTTCGGTAACAAAAAACCCGCTAGAACGTTGTCCGTTCTAGCGGGCTCAATCAGGTAGATCGGTTAGCGCGCAGTAGTGCAGGCAAACCTTACGCAAACAGGCCGTAGATGCTGATGTTGGCCTTGGCGTAGAGGCCGTTAGCATACTCGGTCCACTTGGAGCTGGCGCTCGAAGCCTGCGAGGAATACTGCTGATAAGCAGTGTAGTAGGCGGTCATGGCCTGCTTGTAGGTGGCGCTATCGGCCGTAAAGGCATCGTCGGCAAAGGCCTTGGCATAGGTGCTGTCGGCATCCTTCCAGGTGCCCTTTTCGCTATCCCACTCGTCGCCGGCAAGTTTGATGATGTAATCGGCGTAGTCCTTGCTCGCGGTCTCCTCGTTGCCGTCAGCAGGCTCGGTCGGGGCGGTCGGCATGCTTGCGGAGCTATCGCCCACCTTCTTCTTGTAGAGCTTCTGCAGCGTCGCGGACTGACGGACGATCTGCTTGGCCTGGTCCTTGGACACGCCATACTGCGTGGCCATGGTCTTGTAGTCCGAAGTGCCGATGGAATCCTCGGCGTACTTCTTCATCTCCTTAGAAGAGACGGTGATGCCCTCGTCCTCGGCAGCGTCGAGCAGGATCTTGTTGCGCACGTAGGACAGGATGACGTCGGCAGAGGGAGCGGTGTAGTTGCCATCGCCATCCTTGACGGTGTCGAGGCTGTACTGGCTCTCAATGGCCTCGCGCGCGGTGATGTCGCTCTTCTTGCCGTTGTAGCTGTAGCTTGCCACGGTCGAATCGAGCTGGTCCTCGGTGAGGGTCGCCGAGCCGACACCCTTGCCGCCAAAACCACCATTGCCAATAAAGAAGCCAATCACGGCAGCAATCACGACTGCAACCACAAAGGCGGCAATCATCGTCTTCTTGTGCTTGGATGCGCGGTCGTCTTCGTCGGAACCCAGGATATCGTCGTCCTCGTCCTGCTCCTCGGGCATGAGGTTCTCGTCGGCGGCGTCCGCGGCGATCTTTGCCTCCAGGCGAGCGTCCTCCTCCTCGGCCGTCGTACCGGCGGCAATATGTTCGGCAGACGTACCGGCGACCAGATCGATCTTCTCCTCCTCATCACCATCGGGGCCTTCGCCGCGCTCGATGATCTGGATGCCGTCGATCTCGTCCTTCTCGTCCTTCTTTTGAATCAGACCCATATCAGTTACTCCTTGTTAGGAAACATAGTCCGCAATAGAATACGCCCGACAAAGCGCCGGGCGTATTGATTCTCAGGTTATACGCAAACACTTAAGTACTATTTAGGCGTTTGCAGTCTGCATGCCTTAGGCCAGGTGCGCGATAACGGCATCGGCAAAGGCCTGCGTGCCCACAGCGCCCTCAACGGAGCCGGTCTGGGCACGACGAACGTCGCCGGTAACCTGCTCACCCTCGTCGAGCGTGGCAGAAACGGCGGCGCGAATGCGATTGGCCGCGCCGTTCTCGCCCAGGTGATCGAGCATCATAGCCGCGGACAGAATCTCGGCTGTGGGGTTAGCGATATCCTGGCCAGCGATATCGGGCGCGGAGCCGTGCGTAGCCTCGAAGATGGCGCAGTCGGCACCGATGTTGGAACCCGGAGCCATACCCAGTCCACCTACCAGACCGGCGCACAGGTCGCTCACAATGTCACCGTACAGGTTGGGCAGCACCAGGACATCGAAGTCGTTGGGGTTCTGGACCAGGCCCATGCAGGTGGCGTCGACGATCTTGTCGTTGAACTCGATATCGGGATAGTTGGCGGCCACCTCGCGCGCAACGCGCAGGAACAGGCCATCGGTCGCCTTCATGATGTTGGCCTTATGCACGGCCGTCACCTTTTTGCGGCCGCAGCGGCGGGCGTACTCAAAGGCGTACTCCACAATGCGGCGGCTCTTGGCGATGGAGATGGGCTTGATCGAGATAGCGGAATCGGCGGCGAAGGCCTTCTGACCCGAGCGCTCGACAAGCTGCGAGAGCTCCTCGACCTCGGCAGCCCCCTCATCGAACTCGATGCCGGCATAGAGGTCCTCGGTGTTCTCGCGCACGATGACCAGGTCGACGTCGCGGAAGCGCGAGCCGTCGCCCGGCTGCGACAGGCAAGGGCGCACACAGGCGTACAGGTCAAAGTGCTTGCGCAGGGCGACGTTAACGCTGCGGAAACCCGTGCCAACCGGCGTAGTAATGGGACCCTTGATGGCAACCTTGGTCTCGGCGACCGCATCGAGCACGTGCTGGGGCAGCGGCGTGCCAAACTCGTCCATGACACCGGCACCGGCCTCCTGGACGTTCCAATTGATCTGGACACCGGCGGCCTCGACCACGCGGCGCATGGCCTGCGTAATCTCGGGACCGATACCGTCACCGGGAATCAGGACTACATCGTGCGCCATAATCTGTTACTCCTCGTCTTCGGCGTCGTCAGATTTTTTAACGCTAGCACGCTTCTTCTTTTTGGAGAGATCCAGGCCAAAACGTTTAACAAGCATTTCGCAAATCTCGCTCGAACGGGCCTTGAGATAGCTGCCTTTGCCGTTCTCGGCGTCGAACTTAAGGCGCAGCGCGAGCTTCTCGGCGACCTCGGCGTCAATCTCGCCCCGGCCAAACTCGTACAGGCAACCGAGCATGTCGCGATACTCAAGGTCGCCGTGGTAGCACTGGATGGCCTCGTCCAGGATGGGCCAAGCCTCGCGCGAACGCTCGACGCTCGTGGCGCCCCACACGCACAGCAGGCGGAAGGCGGCATAGCGCAGCGTGGACGAAATCTCATCGAACAGCGCGGTCTCGGCGCCCTCAAAGGCATCGCCCAGCTGCTCGGGGCAGGTGGTGGCGAGCGCCGCCAGGGCATCGAGAGCCTCCCAGCGGGTCTGAGCCTCGGGGCGGTCGAGCGCCTCGATCAGCGCGGGCACGCAGGGCACGACACGCTGCGGATCGCGCTCGGCAAGCAGGTGCAGCACGCGGGCGGCAAACTGACGGATGCGGCGCGTGGGGCAGCCGAGCTCCTGGACCAGGCGGTCGACGGCGTTCTCGTTCTCCTCTGCCAGCTGGAGCTGTGCCAGCTCCTCGTCGGTGAGCTGTTCGTCTTTGTTTTCTGCCATAGTTACCTCTTTTTACTATTTCTTAGCGTGCTTGTCAGCACCCTTGCTGTCATCGGTGACCGAGATGAGCTGTCGGTCGGCCGCGCCATTGCGACGCGCACGGCGGCGCTCCTCGGCATCGCCCGCGTCGGCGGCGGCGCGGTGAGCCTTGTTAACGTTAAAGACCTCGTCGTGTTTGCGCCACGGACCGACGGACTCGCCAAAGCTCATCTTAAGGCCGGCGATAAAGCCGCCGAGCCAGCCGATCGGCGCAAACTGCACCAGCGGGAACAGCGAGAACACCCAGGTCAGCAGGATGACTGCCGCCGCTCCCGCAAAGTTGGCAATCCAGTAGTCGCGCTTGGTGATGACGCGCTTTTCGCACGCCCACTGGCCGCACAAAAAGCCAATGTAGATCGCGAAGAGAAAGAGCACCAGCGCAAGCACCACGAACGTCCAGCTCATGGGCGCTACTCCCCGTGATGGTGGCCGCAGCAGCACTCGTGGCCATCATCATGGCCGTGGCCGCCGCAGCACTCGTGGTCCTCGCCATGGTGGTGGCCGCAACCGCACTCATGGTCGTCGCCGTGCTCGCCGCAACCGCAGCCGTCCTCGTGAGCACCGTGCTCTTCGGGACGATACTGCGACCAGTCCAGACCGGCGGCGATGGCGTCGGCCTCCTCCTTATAGAGGACCGTGATGGCCTGGGTGCCCAGCTTGGCACCACCGATGGCATCGAGCATGTCGTAGAGCGTAAAGGCCACGTCGGCGCCGGGCAGCGCAAGCTCGCGATCGTCGGCATAGGCGAGCGCCAAGCGCAGGTCCTTGATGAAGTGCTCGACCATAAAGCCGGGCTTGTAGTCGCCGTCGAGCGCCTTGGTAGCCAGGCTCTCCATGGCGCCGGACTTGCCGGTACCGCCCAGGATCATCTGGCGGGTCTTCTCCAGATCAAGGCCGCTCAGCTCGGCAAATGCCATGGCGTCTGCCATGCCGACCATGCAGGCGCCCAGCGACACCTGGTTGGCGAGCTTGGCAGCCTGGCCCTTGCCGGCGCCGTCGAAGCAGCAGATGTTGGCCGCAAAGGTGGCAAGGATGTCGCGGACCGGCGCGATGTCGTTCTCGGTAGCGCCCACGATAGCCGTGAGCGTACCGGCGATAGCGCCCGACTCGCCGCCGGTGACGGGGCAGTCAAACGCCATGCGACCAGAAACCTGGGCGGCCTCGGCAATGTCGCGCGCCAACTCGGGCGAGCTCGTGGTGAGGTCGATCAGGACCGCGCCGGGTTTAGTGCACGCGAGTAGGCCGTCGCCCGCCAGGTAGAGCTCCTCGACCTCGGAGGGATAGCCCACCATGGTAAAGACAACATCGGCGTTAGCCACGGCATCGGCCGGCGTATCGGCCCAAGCGGCACCGCGCTCGATAAGCGCGGCAGCCTTGGACTTGGTGCGGTTGTTGACCGTGACGGGATAGCCGGCATCCAGGATGTGACCGGCGATGGGGGCACCCATGATTCCGGTGCCGATAAATGCGACGGAGAGCTTGTTTGCCATGAAACCTTTCCTTTTGGGTTGGGTGTTGTTACCAGGTTGAATACTCGATGCCAGCGTTTGGGCAGTGAGCTGGGATCGATTACGGCCGCGTTACTTGCCTACTGACCGCGCACGCGACGGGCGATGCGGTCGGAAAGCGACGCCTTGTCGGCGCGGTTCTTACCCCAAAACGCGCAGGCCACCATGCCGGGGCCCACGTGCGAGCCAATGGTGGGGCCCACGGAGCTGCGAATGATTGTGACGTCGGCGCAGCCCTCCTCCTTGCGGATGGCGGCTTCGAGCCAGTCACCGTCCTTTTCGGCATCGGCCGTCATGATGGCGATGGGCATGGTGCGGTCGGGCACGTAGTTCTCGCGGAACGACTTGAGGATGGACTTGAGCGCCTTCTTGCGGCCGCGGTTGACGCCGATCAGCGACAGCGAGCCGGCCAGGTCGTAGGAGAGCTCGGGCTTGACATCGAGCTTTGCCGTGAGCTGCGCCGCCGCGGGCGGAATGCGGCCGCCAGCAGCCAGTGCGTCGAAGCTCTCGAGCGTAAAGTAGCCGTGGACGTAGGTCTTTGCCTCGTTTGCCCAATCGACCAGCTGCTTGGCGGTCAGTCCCGCCGAACGCTGGCGCACGGCCTCGAGCGCCAGGAGCGCGCCAGTCGCGCAGGGCAGAGCGTTGTCGACCACGTACAGCTCAAAGTTGGGATACTCGGCGCGCACGGCATCTGCCGCCTGGCACGCGGAGTTGTAGCTCGACGACAGCGCCGAGGTAAAGCACAGGTAGACCGTGGGCGTGCCCTCTTTGGCGCACTCGGTAAAGAACTCGATATAGCGACCGAGCGACACAGCCGAGGTGGACACGCGGGCGCCGGCGCGCATGCGGTCGTAGAACTCCTTGGGTGTGATGCTCGACCAGATGTCGTCCGTGCGCTCTTCGCCATCGATAATGAAGGGGAAACCCAGGATATCGACATCGAGGTTCGCAGCGACCTCGGGGCTAAAGTCGCAGCAGGTATCGACGACGATGCGGCAACGGTTCGAATGACCGGCGGATGCGGCCTTGTCCATCAAAGCGACTCCTTACGTAAAAAGGCGGCCACCCGCATGGGATGGCCGCCAACCGTTAACTCATGCAAGTTAACGTATTTTACTCGTCAAGTGTTTCGATGCGGGGCTTGATGATGCCATATCCACCATTCTTACGGTGATACACCACATTGATGAGACCAGTCGTCGCGTTCTCGAACACGTAGAAGTCGTGGCCCAGCAGATCGGTCTGCACCAGCGCCTGCTCCTCAGTCATCGGGGTGACATCGATGACCTTCTCGCGGACGAGCAGGTCGTCCTCCTCCTCGGGCAGCAGCAGGTCGGCCAGATCCTCGACGCGCTCGACCGGCGCAACATCCGCTGCACTGGCACCGCCCTGGCGGTTGTCCACGACCTTGGTCTTGAACTTGCGCAGCTGGCGGGTGACCTTATCGGCGGAGAGATCGATGGCGGCATACATATCTGCGCCGTGCTCGGCAACGCGAATCACAGAGCCGCGGGCACGAACCGTAACCTCGACGATTGCCGGGTTGGGGTTCGAGGGGTTCTTCTCATAGCGAAGTACAACGTCGACCGTCATGGGCTCGATATCGAAAACCTTGAGCGCCTCGCCGATCTTCTCATCCACATGCGCACGCAGAGCATCGGTTACCGTCGTCTTGCGTCCAGAAACCTTGATATCCATACGTGGCTCCAATCTGCCTCGGGGACTTACTGTACTGGCTATGTACCCATTGCCGTGCATTTAATCACGCGGATTCCTAAAGACCCGAATAACGATTGCTTGATACCGCATACCGAAGTCTCGTACTTTTCCATGGCAAAGTGCGCTATAGGAGGGCGTCGGCGGCTTTGTATTTGGTCCCGAAAATTGGCTTTGACCTGCTAGTTTTATTTGGATGAAAAAGCCGGGCTCCCCTATTGGAGAAGCCCGGTAGTGCGTGTTGAAACCGTGAAGAGGCATCTCTCCTAGCGCATAGGAGACGCCACCCCTAGCAATAACTAGCTATTGAGCTTGTTAATGTCGTCGTCGGTGATAGTGCCCTCCTGGCTGGACGATTTATCCTCGGAGGTTGTACCCTCGCTGCTCGAATCGGAGGATGCAGACTCGCTGGATCCGGTGTCGGTCGGCTGCACGTCGGCGCCCGAGACCGTCTTGGTGGTGAGGTCATAGGGCATCGTGCCGTACCAGATGGAGTGGACCGCCTCGAGCGTGCCATCGACCGTGATACCGTCGAGGGCATCGCTCACGGCACGGCATAGCTCATCGTTGGCCGCGAGGCCCGCGACGCCGAGCGTCGAGGGTGTCTCGAGCGCGCCGACGTAAGAGATCTGGCTCATCAGGCGCGCAAGGTAGCCGCCGGCCGTGGAATCGCAAATCACGTAGTCTATCTCGCCGGACTCGAGCGCCTCAAAGCACTCGTTGATGTTGGAGAAGGTCTTTTGGTTGGCCGTGATGCTCTGCTTGGCGAGCGCTTCCTGCGAGGCCGAAGAGGTCTGAACGCCCAGGGTAGCGGTGTTAAGCGTTTCGGTGGAAACGCTCAGCGACTCGCCATCGCTCGTCTTTCCGAACACTGCCGCAGCGTCGTACAGGCAAGTACCAAGCGTGCTGATGTCACCATCCGTGGAATTGATGTCACCAATGAAGATGTCGGCCTTTTTGTCACCAAGCGCGGAATCGGCAGAAGACGCATCGACGAAGGCAACCTTAAGGCCCATGCGGCTTGCAAGGGCGCGGGCAGCGTCGACCGCGTAGCCCGTGAGGTTGCCATCGGCGCCCTGCATGGCCTGCGGGGCATCGGAGGTATCGAGGGCAACCGTCAGGGTGCCGGGAGTGACCAGGGCATCGTCCGACACCGCAGGGGTGACGGTCTCGCGCTCGATCTGGTCAATCGTGGGTGTCGTGAACGTGGACAGCGGATTGAACGCGCATCCGCTCAAGCCCAATACGGCAATGACCGCCGCGGTCCCAGCACCTAACCGAGCCGCGTGCATCAAGCTGCCCCTCACCATGTCCACTACCCTGCCTTCTGTGTCGTATACAATCCGTGCGTTGCGCGGAATAACGGGTTGTTCCCACCAGCTGACCTGGTATTTGACCCCACACTTGCGCACCGGGGTGTTTGCTCGGGAGGCCGTAGCCACCTTCACGACTGGCCCGCTCGCCCGCGAGGCGGTATTGCCCCAAAGAAAGTAGAACGGACGGTGCGGCTTACATCTAGGACGCGCCATGATCGCGCCGCGCGCACGCGGTCGCTTACGTGGATCCCTTTGACCGCGTCTGTCTTGGACTAGGATGGACATTTTGTCCGTCCGCAACCACAGCCTGGCAGGAACGTAGCGCATTATAGCTAAGTTCAAGCTAAAGTTTAAGGTTAGGGGCGTCATTCGCACCGTGAGCACAGATTTTGCAGGTCGGAGCGGACTATTCGTGCCCCCATGAAGCCCGGAGCTCCTCTACGGGGAGCTCCGGGGCACCCGTCTCAGGGTGCCGTGGCCAAAAAATAGCAAATATGAGTACTGTTACCAATTTAGTAGCAGACAATTTTGGCCTCTCGGACAGATTTTGCGCTCAGTGTCGCCAACCTGATGCTTAGTTATTCTACATTTGTTTATTATCTTCTTACTTTACGACGCCTCCGAGTCCTAAATTCCTTGATTTTGCTGTTACTGATTTAGTGACAGTACTCATATTTGCCATATTTTGGCCAGGGCATATGATTAACCCCCTATTTTCGACGCGAATTAGACCGGCTTAAGCCCAAAACACGCCCGCAGCGTGTTAAGCAACGCCTCTTGCTTCTTCCTGCGGGCATCGACACGATTCCGGTACCGCTTTCGCATACGCTGGTGGATGCGCCATGCGAGCGCTTCCATCGCTTGCATGTCGCAGAGCATTTCGTTGTTGACCGTCGCGACCTCGATTCCCATAGTAATCAAGCCCGTGTTGCGTTTTTCATCATGGATACGTCCCCTCCGGGAGGAATGGCCCAGCTCACCGTTGTATTCCAGGTCAAACCGGGCTGTTTCCTGATACGCATCGCAAACTGCATGCGGCATCCCCGAGATTGACTGCGCGCGGTCATCGAACTCGATCTTGTAGTCGGTCTTAAAGGGACCGCAGGCAAATCCGCCATATGAAAACGGAAGCGAAAACAGTGCGAGCATGATGCACTCCATGGGTGAGCGCAAGTTTTCCGACAGATAGGGACACAGGCGCAGCAGTTGTTTGGCCACATTCCCCTTGCATGCCGCAAGGTAATCTGCCAGGCGATCGGGCGTCAGCACCGGCTCGACTTCAAAGTAGCCCACGTCTGCCGGTTGATCCTTGTCCTTTGCAAGTCTATTCGCAACAGGCGAGGTGTAGGGAGGCAGATACTTCCCGCGATCGCTTAGTGAAATCTTGGAACACAGTTCCTGGGCCAGTGCAAACGCCTGGATACAGCCGACCTCGCGGGCGACGGCAACACAAAGGGCCTCGGGAGATAGGCTGTACACCCCCGGTTCCACCTCTAGAATCGAGCCGACAGGCAACCCGGAACACACGGACCAGCCCACGCCAGGCATGCGTCGGCGCTGCGCCGCAGATCCCACCAGCAAGCACAGATCTTCTTGCACCTCGCCGCTTTTGGCTCCAATTCGCACCAGGTCGGGAAGATAGATATCCTCGGTCGAAGGCGATGACGTACACAGCACGCGGCGCTCTTCATCGGGATTGAGGTCCTTCCAGCCGATGTAGCCCATCTGCCGGCGCTCGGCTCGAATCATACGCAACGCCGAGGTGCCCGTCAGGATCACGGAAGCCGCTAGCTGCTCTTTTGTCGGTTTGTTGCACTGCCTGATTGTTACCGCCACACGAATCACCCCTACCAAACGCGTGCGATAGCGAGGCCATCAACAGCCGCGGCACCAGCGCGCTTGAGCTCCGCCGAAGCCGCTGCCATCGTCGCACCCGTGGTGATAACGTCGTCGATAAGCAGCAGGCGGCGGCCCCGCACGTCCTCAACGGTCTCGTACATGCCTCGGGCGCGTTCACGGCGTTCTTCACGACCGAGTTCACGCTGGTCGCCATGGCCGTACTTAACGAGGGCGTCGAGCAGCGGAACACCCGACAGCTCGCAAAATGGGCGCGCGATGGCTTCCATATGATCGAAGCCGCGTCGCCGAAACGCCGCCGCCGTCGCGGGCACAAACACCACTGCATCGGCGCCGGACAACACACCGCCCAAGCGTTCGGGTGCCGCAACCTGGGCATGTAAGGCGGTGTCGTATAGCAGCTCTGCCAGATACGACGCCAGGCGTCGCTCGCCCGCGTCTTTGTACGCTTTAATGATCCGCGGCAGCGGATGCGTGTAAACGGCACATGCCAGGCACCGGTCGAGAGCTTCGGCCATCGCCGAGGACGTACCCTCGACCGAGCACTCGGTGCACAGCAAGTCTCCAAACGGGGCGCCGCATCGAGTGCAGCTATGCCGCGGGTCGATGAGCGCGAGCGCGGCCAGGCAGTCTTGGCAAATAAGCGCACCGGCGCGCTCGCAGCCGGCACATCGCGTGGGCGACAACGCCTCAAGCGCCTCGTGCGCCGCCCGCTCGGCAAACGGTAGCAATTCATCCGCAAACGGTAGGATGTCGGCACCTTGCAGGCATCCCAACACATTCAAATGTCTCTTCACGACACAACCCTCCCTACGCTCGGTCGCAGGGAGGGTTGTTGATTCAGCGTCATGGTACCCCGACGCGTTTGGGGTCAGGCAGGTTAAATCCGTTTGCGTGCACTATTCGCCGGTGGGCGGTTGCGGTGCGGACGAGTTTTGGGTCGAGCCCTCACCGCCATCTTGACGCGACTTGCGGGAACGACGACGGCGACGGCGCTTCTGGCCCTGGTCGGCCGAACCCTCGCCACCACGATCTTCGCGCGACTCGCGTTCGTCGCGAGCAGCGCCGCGCGCGGCCTTGGCAGCCGCCCCTCCGCCATCTCCAGGGCGACGGCGCGTGACCTTGACCTCGCCATCCGAGACCTGATCGGCCACGGAGGGCACCGAGGGCTTTTGCTGCGTGCCCGAGGAATGGCGACGACGCGGACGCGGGGCGCGCTCGTCATCGTTGCGCTGCTTGCCACCCTTGTCGGCAGGCGTATCGGAACCCGAACCACCCTTGGGGGCGGCACCGGCTTCGCGAGCGGCTGCGGCGCGGAAGGCGTCCTCGCGCTCCTCGCTCGACAAATGACGGCGGCGACGGCGCGTGGGATTCATGCCACCGCCGCGGTTTTGCTGCTGAGGCTGCTGAGCCTCACGCTCGCGGGGAGAATTCTTGCCTGCGGGAGCAGCCTCGCCGGCATCGCCCGAACCCGAGCGCTTGCGGCGACGACGTCCACCGGCAGCCTCCTCAGCCTCGGGCGCCTCGGCCTTGCCGCGACCCTTACCGCGGCCGCGACCCTCGCCCTGGCTCTGACCGGCACGGGTATCGGCGTCCGCATCGCGACGGCGGCGCTTGGGCATCGACGTGCCGGCCAGACGGTCGGCGCTCGACAGGCCATCGCCCACGTCGACGCCGTTCTCGCGGTCGAGCTCCATAAGCGCCAGGCGCATCTCGGGCGACTCGATACGCTCGAGCACATCGCGCGTCACGCAGTCGGGACGGCAGTTGCAGCCCTGCTCGGCAGCCTTCTTTTTGCAGCCCTCGGAGCAGGTCATGTCGGCCAGGTTGACCTTAAAGACTTTGCCGTTCTCCAGGCGCAACACCAGCTGCTCACGCGGCGTGTCATATTCCTGGATGCGCGCCTTGCCAAGCGGCGTATCGATAAGCGTCTTCTTTTTGGGCGCGCGGCTCTTAAAGTCCTTGTACGCCTCGAACTCGTAGCGCAGGCAGCACATCAGGCGGCCGCAGACGCCGCTAATTTTGGACGAGTTGAGCGGCAGGTCCTGCTCTTTTGCCATGCGGATCGAAACCGGCTCAAACTGTCCGCCAAAGCGCGTGCAACAGAGCTCCTGGCCGCACTGGGCATAGCCGCCCACCAGGCGGGTCTCGTCGCGCACACCGATCTGGCGCATGTCGACGCGAATGTGCAGCGTCGAGGACAGGTCCTTGACGAGCTGACGGAAATCGACGCGCTCCTCGGCCGCAAAGTAGAACACGGCCTTCTCGCCGCCAAACAGGTACTCGACGCCGACCGGCTTCATCTCGAGGTCGAGTTCCTTGACCAGACGGCGGAAGTCGACCATGGCCTCGTCACCCTGGATAGCCAGGTCATCGGCAAGCTGCAGGTCGATGTCGCTCGCTACGCGCAACACGGGCTTGAGCGGCTGACCGATTTCGTCGAGCGGCACCTCGAAGGGATCGGCCGTGACCAGGCCGATCTCGGTTCCGCGCTCGGTAGAACAAATGGCATAATCGGCCTCGAGGATATCCAGATCCTGTGGGTCGAACCACAGGTCGCGCGAGGCGTAGGTAAACTTAACGGGTACGACTAACGGCATTTCAGTGCCTTCCTGATATCGAACAGCATGACCTCGATGGCCAGCTGGGGAGTAACGTTTCTGGCGATGTTGCGCTCAGCGGTGGCAACCGCCTCGAGCGCCTGGGTGGCACCCGCAACATTCGTCGCCGCGGCAAGCCGCCCGATCGTGTCGCGCACGTCCTCGTTCACAACGTCTGCCGCCTCATCCTGAAGCGTCAGCAGCACGTCGCGCATGAGCGTCCGCGCGCTCGCCAGCGCTTCCATGATACCCGAACGCTCGCGCGCGTTGAGTTCGCGCTTGTTGCGGTCCTCAAGCTGCTTCAATGCTCCACGCGACAGGTAGTCGGCATTTTGCTCGAGCACCTTTTCCTGCGTGGACTTGACCTCGGCGAGCGGCGCCTTGACGGCGACGATGAGCGACTTAGCGCGACTGAGCACATCGGCCTCGTCGGCGGCGATGAGCGAGTCGATGGCACGGACCATCTGGCGACGGGCGTCCTGGCGCTCGGCGCTCTTAAGGAACTCGATGCCACGCGTAGGGCTTCCCGCCACGGCGACGGCCATGCGGCAGCGCGCGGGATCCTGACCGGTGGCGCGGCTCACGGCCTGCGCGGCCACAGTGGGCGACACCAGCCGAAACGGCACGCACTGGCAGCGGCTCACGATGGTGGGCAGCATCACGTCGGCCGAGGTGCCCAACAGGATGAACATGACACCCTCGGGCGGTTCCTCGAGCGTTTTGAGCAGCGCGTTGGCGGTGTTGGCGCGCAGCTGCTCGGCACGGTCGATGATGTAGACCTTTGCCTTGGCGCGGATGGGCGCCAAGGGCACGTCGTCGAGCAGCTCGCGGGTCTGCGCGATGAGGTAGCCCGTAGCGCTTTCGGGGGTGTAATAATGCACGTCGGGGTGCGTATGGCGCGCGACGCGCACGCAGCTGTCGCACGAACCACAGCCGTCCCGCTCGCACAGGAATGCCTGGGCAAGCGCCCATGCGGCGTCGAGCTTACCGGCCCCGGGCGCGCCCAAGAACAGGTAGGCGTGCGATGCGCGGCCGCTTGCGATGGCGTTGGTCAGAAAGTCGCGCACGCGTTCCTGGGTGTCGAGCTTGGCCAGCAGGCTTGTCTGCGCGGGGGCCATGTTACTCAGCCTCCTGGGCAAGCGCGGCGGCGACGGCATCTTGGGGAATGTCGAGACCGTGCGCGCGAACCAGCTCGACCGTTTGCGTGAAGACGTCTGCGATCGACGCAGTGGCGTCGATGAGCTTTACGCGGGCGGGCTCCTCGGCAGCAATGGCACAAAATCCCCGATAGACGCGCTCCTGGAAAGCCATGCCCTTGGCCTCCATGCGATCGGCCACACCACGGGCCGCCATGCGCAGCGCCGCCTGCTCGGGCGTGATGTGATAGACGAGCGTGAGCGCCGGATGCGTACCGGCGACAGCCAGGTTGTTGGCATCGCGCACCATCTGACGGTCGAGGCCATCGGCAAACGCCTGGTAGCAGGTCGTGGAATCGTAGAAACGGTCGCATAGGACCACCTTGCCGGCAGCGAGGGCGGGAGCTATGACCTCGTGCACCAGCTGGGCACGCGCTGCCTCGTAGAGCAGCAGCTCGCAGGTGTCGCCCATCGCCGTATTGGCGGGGTCGAGCAGCAGGGCGCGAATCTTTTCGCTGATGGCGGTGCCGCCCGGCTCGCGCAGAGTTACGACCTGATAGCCAGCGAGGTCGAGCGCGCGGGCCAGCAGGCGCGCCTGCGTGGACTTGCCGGCGCCATCGACGCCCTCGAGCGTGATAAAGCTATGTTGAGCGGGCTCAGAAGCCATGGGCGCATCCCCTTCCCACAAGGCGCGAAAGTGCAAGTTATAGCAACCAAGCCATGATACCCCAGCGTCCGGCGCACCCCAAATCCCACCTAGTCATTGGGGACGTTCTTAAATGACTAGGCGACAGTTAGGAACGTTCCTAAAGTGCCGGCCGAAGAGGAATGTCCCTAACTGCCGACCCTCTAAGTTGCGGTGAAATAGGGACTAGATACGCCTTCTAACAGCAAATACAATCCCTATTTCACCGCAAGTTAGGAGTGGGCGCGGGCGTTGATGGCGAAGGAAATGTCGCGCTCGAGGGCTAGGGCCTGCTCGCGTTCGAGGTCCTGGGTGAGGATTGCCAGCACGTAAGGGCGCTCGGCGTAGACGATTGCGGCATCGTGCTGAGCATTCGCCAGACTGCCCGTTTTGTGCGCGACCAAAACGCCGCCGGGAACGCCCTCGACAATACCGCGTGCGTCTTCCTGCGCCAGCAGATATCCGCGCGCTCGCTCGCACAGCTCGGGCGTCGCGATTGTCCCCGCCGCCAGTCGCTGCAACACGACCGCAGCATCACGGGCGCTCGTATAGTTCTCGTGACCCTGTGCCTGGGCCTCGGCATCCATCATCAGGCGAGCAAGCACGGTCTGGGTCAGCCCCAATGCGGCACACGTTTCGTTGACCGTATCCATGCCCAGTCTGCCGATAACAAGGTTCGCTGCCACGTTATCGCTCTGGGCGATCATAGCGTGCAGCAGCTCGTCAATACTGTACGACACACCCGCGCCGCGCGACTGAATGTTGCCGCTGCCACCCACGATATCCTGTTGCGTTACCGTTATCTGCTCGTCGAGGGACAGCTCGCCCGCCGTCACGGCCTCGAGCGCACAAGCGAGAATGGGAAGCTTGATGATGCTTGCCGCCACACGTCGCGCGTCCGGCGCCACAGCGACTTCACCATCGAGCGACGCGAACGTTTGTGGATCAAGCGCCACAGCATAGACCGAAGTAGACCCACTATACGGCTCGGCAAGGGCTTCGATATCTTGCTGAATGGCAGCGATCCAAGAAGCCCGGGAAACAGCTTCCGCCTTTTGAGCGGACGGATGATTCGCTTTTCGTTTGGCAGGGGCAACGGAGCCCCCAGCCTCGTTGCGGCGCGCGGCACAGCCGCCGAAACTCATCACCGAGGCAAGCGCTCCGGTCAACATCCCGGCACAAAACACTCGACGCGAGCAATCGCGCGCAGCGAGGGGCGCATCCCCCGGCGGGAACCGGAACGCCTCCGTGTTATCGCCGCCACCCCGACCTTGCTCGCCGCAGTACACAGACTCACTCCCCACCATCGCATTCTACCGAGCCGTCGATAAACAGCCGCGCCGGACACCCAGCGCGCCGCACTCATTGTGACGCATGCGACAGGGCTTGTGCGGCGCGACTATCCTCACACAACCAGTTGGGCCGGCGCGGCCCAACCGCACCTGAACCACCTTATAATCTAGCCAACACATCGAATGGAAGGAACCATCATGTCCCGGTTTTGTACCCATTGCGGCAAGCTTCTGAATGACGACGAGCGTTTTTGCACCAGCTGCGGAACGCCGGTAACCGATGATGGCCAGGCCTCTCAGTCGCAAGAGGATGCGCAGGCGGCCGAACATGCCGCCGCGCCCGACACCGCCTTCGACACCGCCGCGACCACGGTTCAGTCTGCGCAGCAGCCCACGGCGACTCAGCCCCAGCAGGCAGACGTGACCGTACAGTCCGCCCATCAGCCCGCGCCCGCTCCCCAGCCGGAAGCTGGCGCGACGCAGCAATGGGCGACGCCAGCCGGCTCCGCGCCGCAGCAGCCCATACCGACCGCCGCTCCGCAGGCCGGTGCTCCCGCCGCGCCCAAAAACAACAACGCTCTGCTTATCGGCATCATCGCCGTGCTGGTCGCCGTGATTATCGCGCTGGTCGCATTCTTTATGATCGGACCGTTCAACAAGAACGCCGACGATTCCAAGGGCACAACCATCGAGAAGGTCAAGATCGACCACGATAACGACGATGCGTCCGTCAAGGGCGACCCCAACAAGCTTGACGATGATGATGACGATGACGTCCACGATGCCGCCACCATCAGCGAGCAGAACGTCTACGACCAGCTGAGCTCCTACTACAGCAGGCTCTCCGATCTTGATCAGCAGGTTCGCGACTGCGCCACCACATTCAACACGTATTACCTTAAGGATGACCGAAGCTCGCGTCAGTCGGCCAGCGATGCCGCCGAGGCGCTCGAGGATCAGATCGACGACCTGAAGGACGAGGTCGAGGACCTGGACGTTCCCATCGACTCGCAGAATTACAGCTCGTGGAAAGATATCATCACGCTCTATGACGACCTGGAGAATCGCATCGACGTCATTTGCGACGCTTGGGAGATCAGCCTTGAGTACTCCAGCCCCGCAAACCACAAGGACGAGATCGTGGCGCCGCTGGCGCGCGACAACGTAGCGGGCACCAACGACAACAAATACCGTCTGGACTTTGAGGACCGCTACCCCGGCGCCGCACCCGTCGAGGTGAAGTAGCGCTTTGTCGTTCCCGAGCCGGCAGTTAGGGGCGTTCCTAAACTGCCGGCAGAAAAGGAACGTCCCTAACTGCCGGATAAAAAAACGAGCGAGGATTTTGAGGTCCTCGCTCGTTTTTGTTTTGAGTGACGTTTCGACCGTGCGGCTACTTGTCGGCAGCGGTCTTTTTGGTAGTCGACTTCTTGGCCGTCGTCTTTTTGGCGGTCGTCTTCTTGGCAGCAGTCTTCTTTGTCGCCGTGGTCTTCTTTGCCGTACTCGCCTTGGTCGTGGTCTTGCGGCCGCGGGCGGGCTTCTTCTCCTTGGTCGGGCAGTCCATGTTGACGCAGATACGCCACGGACCGCGCGCTGTGTTGACCACCACGATGGGAGCGCCGCACTCGGGGCAAGTCTCGCCCGTCGCCTCAAGCTTGCCGCGCGCCGGCAGCGGATAGCTCACGCCGCAATCGTCATAGTTGGTGCAGCGGATAAAGCGCTTGCCGCTCTTTTCGCTCTTGTGCGCGATCAGGTCGCCATGGCGTCCTGCCTCGGCGCACACCTTGCACTCGCCCACCTTAAGGTCGGGCTCGTAATTTGTGGGGCACGTGGGGTTCACGCAAATCTCGAAGGCCTTCTGGCGGAACGGCTGGCACTTAATGCGCGGCGCGCCGCACTCGGGGCACACGGCCGCCTCGCCCTCGAGCGGGCTTACCTTGACGCCGCTCGGCACCGGATAGGTCACGTCGCAGTCGGGCCAGCCCATGCAGCCAATGAAGCTGCCGCGGGTCTTGGCGCTCGTCTTCATAACCAGGTCCTTGCCGCACTTGGGGCAGGCGCCCACGCGCGCATCGGCTGTGACGGCGTCGCTGATGGCGTCGCCCAGCTCCTGCGTGTGCTTGAGCAGCTCGTCGAGCACGCCGGCCAGCAGCGCGCGCGAGTGCGTCACAACATGCTCTTCGGTGTCCTCGCCGCGCTCCACACGGGTCATATCGCCATCGAGCTCGCTGGTCATATCGGGGCTCGTGATGCGCGGGGCAAACTGCGTCAGCGCGTCGATGATGGCGATACCCAGCTGGCTCGGCTCAACGGGATCATTTTTGAGATAGCGCACGGCGTACAAACGCTCGATGATGCTCGCACGCGTGGACTTGGTGCCCAAGCCGCGCTTCTCCATCTCCTGCACGAGCTTGCCCTGGCTGTAGCGCGCGGGCGGCTCGGTCTGTTTGGCCTCGAGCTTAATGTCGAACACGTCGACCGTATCACCCTGCTCCAGCGGCGGCATCTGCTCGTCGCGCTTAAGGCCGTACGGGTACGCCTCGCGGAAACCCGGGGTCACGAGCACGTCGCCCGAGGCCACGAACGGCTCGCCATTCACGTCGAGCTCGAGCTTGGTGTTCTCGATGGTCGCGGGCCCCATGAGCGTCGCCAGGAAGCGGCGGGCGATGAGGTCGTAGAGCTTGCGCTGGCCACCGTCGAGCGTGGACGGATCGCCCTCGCCCGTAGGATAGATAGGCGGGTGGTCGGTGGTCTCGACTTTGCCGCGCGTGGGCTTCATGGGGCCGGCGAGGACCTTTTTGCATACGGGCGCCAGCGCCGGATTGATCTTTGCCAGGTCGCTCACCACGGCGCCCAGGTCGAGCGTCGCAGGGTACACGGTGTTGTCGACACGCGGGTAGCTGATGAGGCCCGCCATGTAGAGAGACTCGGCGATGCGCATGGTACGCGCAGGCGAGATGCCCTCGGCTGCGGCAGCAGCCTGCAGCGAGGTGGTCGCAAACGGCGTGGGCGGCTGCTGCTTACGCGAGCGCTTGGTCACCGCGGCAACGGTCGCCGTCGCGACACCGTCGACATGGCCGTACGCCGTCTCGGCAGCATCTTTGTCGGTAAAACGCGCCGTCTTGTGAGCGATCTTAAAGCGGTCATCCTCGGCAGCGCCCTGCGCGGCACCCATGCCGCGGATCTGCCAATAGTCCTCGGGCACAAACGCCATGCGCTCGCGCTCGCGCTCGACCACCAGGGCGAGCGTCGGCGTCTGCACGCGGCCGGCAGAGCGCACGTTACCAAAGCCGCCAAACTTGGCGAGCGTCAGGTAACGCGTGAGCACCGCGCCCCAAATGAGGTCGATGTGCTGGCGGCTCTCGCCGGCGTCGGCCAGATTCTGGTCGAGCGAGACGAGATTATCGAAGGCCTGCGTGATCTCGGCCTTGGTAAACGAAGAGTACTGGGCGCGGGCAACCGGCAAGTCCGGCGCAACCTCGCGCACCTTGTTGAGAGCGTCCGAGCCGATCAGCTCGCCCTCGCGGTCGAAGTCCGTGGCGATAATGACGCTGTCGGACTTTTTAGCGAGGTTCTTGAGCGAACGAATGAGCTCCTTCTCGGCCGGCAGCTTAATAACGGGTGCCCAGGTGAGGTAAGGCAGGCTCTCGAGCTTCCAGCCCTTGATGGAAATGCCATCGGCAAGAAACGGCTTGCGCTTGGTGTCGTACGGCGGGCGGGCCAGGCCATCGGGTATATCGGCCGGCAGCATCTCGCCGTCTTCGGTCACCGAATACCAACCCAGCTTTTTATCGAACAGCACGCTGTCGCAAAAATCGGGCGCCAGGATGTGACCGGCAAGGCCGATGGTCACGCACTCCTCGCCCTTCCACTCAAAACGGTAGATGGCGGTGTTGTACACCTTGTCCTTTTTGGGTTTACCCGTGGACAGCCGCTCGGCGATCTGACGCGCGGCGTCGTTTTTCTCGGCGATGATGAGCTTCAAAAGAGGCTCCTATCTCGTATCTCTGCGGCTACGCCCGCCCGTATGGCGGCCGACTTACGCCCTTGCTTGCTCAATCTGCCCGATGAGCCAATCGCACCAGGCATCCATGCCCTCGCCCTTGCGCGCGCTCACGGCAAACCGCGGCGCCTGCGGATTGAGGTCATCGAGTGTCTTAGTATACCTATCCATGTCAAAATCGAAAGCCGGAGCCACGTCGACCTTGTTGAGCAGCTGCGCGCCGGCGTGCTGGAAGATGCCCGGGTACTTGATGGGCTTGTCGTCGCCCTCGGGCACCGAGAGGATCATGATGGACAGGTTCTCGCCCAGGTCAAAGTCGACCGGGCAGACCAGGTTACCCACGTTTTCGATAAAGATGACGTCGATGTTTTCCAGACCGACGGCCTGGTCGAACGCGTCGACAGCCTCCATGATCATGTTGCCCTCGAGATGGCACAGGCCGCCCGTGTTGATCTGGATGGCGGGCATGCCGGCTTCCTTCATGGTGATAGCGTCGACATCCGAGGCGATATCGCCCTCGATGACGGCGCAACGCAGGCCCGCCTTGTCGCGCAGGCGCTCGTTGGTGCCCAGAATCGTAGTGGTCTTGCCCGAGCCAGGGCTCGACAGCACATTGATCACATAGGTGCCCGTCTCTTTAAATCGCTGACGCAGCTGATCTGCCAGGCGCTCATTGCGCGACAGGATCGGCGACGCGATATCAATCGTCTTCTCGGCCATACTTAGCGCTCCTTACTTTGGCCCCTTTATACCCCATCACCAGATGGCTAGCGGGCTAATCGTCGGGGGTTTCGATTTCGATACTCGCGATATCGAGCTCGCGGCCGTGCAGTAGGCGCACGTTGGCACCACCACACTGGGGACAGCGACAGTGGAAGCGATCGTGGTCGAAAACCTCGCCGCAGTCCAAGCATTCACTTTGCGGATGGACTTCCTCCACGGCAAGCTCGCAGCCGCGCGTGAGCGGGTCCTCGTCGCGAAACGTCTCCCATGCAAAGTCGAGCGCCTCGCGCACGACCTCGGTCATATCCCCGATACGCAGCGTAACCAAAACGGCGCGTGAGGCCCCCGCCCCACGCGCCGCGCGAATCACTGTATCGAGTATGCCGTTGACAATGCCAACCTCGTGCATACCGATTTACTCCTCGTCGTCCTCATCGTCCGAGAACAGGTCCAGACGGCTCACAAACAAGCCCTCCTTGCCCTCGCGCGCGATAATGACCACACGGGCGATGGCGAGCGAAATCTCGTAGAGCGAGAGCAGGGCGCCGTACATAAGGCCCAGGGTGACGGGCGATCCGTCGGGCGTGATCACAGCCGAACCCACGAGCAGGCCTACGTACACGTAGCGCCAGGCACTGCGGAAGGCCGCGTAGGAAACGATGTGGAAGACGGACAGGTAGAAGATGATGAGCGGCAGCTCAAACGCCACACCAAAGCCGATCATAAAGAGCAGCTCCATGTTGACGTAGTTCTCCAGGTCGGGCAGCGCCGTAGCGACGGCCGAGGTTTCGCCGATGAGCCACTCAAAGCCCGCAGGGATGATGATGAAGTAGCAAAAGATTGCGCCCAGGAAGAACAGCACCGTCGAGGCGAGCACCGTGGGCACGACCCACTTGCGTTCGTTGGGGCGAAGCGCCGGCAGGAAAAATGCCAGAATCTGCCAGATGATCATGGGCGTGCACATGACCACGGCCATCTTGATGGCCAGCGAGAAGCGCAGACCAAAGCCACCGAGCGTGGTGGTGATGTAGAACTTGCCGTCCGGCACAAAGGAGCGAATGGGGTCTTCCAGGATGTCGAGCACCACGGGCGTGGCGAAGTACAGCACGATAGCGGCGGCAAACACCGAGACGACCACGATGGTCAGGCGGCGACGGAGCTCTCCCAGGTGATCGAAGAGCGGCATACGCGCAGGTCCGATAGGCATTACTCATCGCCCCCCTTCGGGGCGTCGGCGGCAGCGGCGTCGTCCTCGGCCTCGAGCTCGCGGGCGAGCTGGTCGACGACGGCCTTGCGCTTGCGGGGGCGACGGGCATAGAGATCAGCCGTCGTGGGCTCTGCCGGCTCCGGCTCGGGCTCTGCAGCAGGCTCGGGCTCGGGCTCGACGGCGGTATCGGCAGCAGCGGCAGGCTCGGCGCCCTCGCCCTCAGCAGCACCCTCGCTTGCAGCCTTCTCGGCGGCAAGGCGGGCGCGACGCTCGGCAAAGGTCTCCTTCTTGGCGGGCGCTGCCGTCTCGGCGGCATCCTCGTCCGCATCGGAATCGTCGTCGACGGCAGCCTTCTTGGGCTTGACCGGAGCCGACGCGGCCTCGCTCACCGGATCGATAATCTCGGACTGAACAACGGCCGTCATCTTTTCCTGCGTCTCGCGGAACTGACGGATGGCACGGCCGATCGTGCGGCCCATCTGCGGGAGCTTATCCGGGCCAAACAGCAAAAAGCCGAAGACCACGATGATCGCGAGCTCACCCTCTCCAATACCAAACACACATACCTCCAAGGCTCGATGTGAGTCGAGCCCGCACCGCGCCATTCGGCCGGAACTCGTCTATTCATTCGGTCAAGTATAGCGCCCGGACGCCAAAACGTCCGAGCGCATCACAAACATATGCCAAACGGCACGCCCTTTTGGGAGCAAAGACTATGCCGCGGTGATCGAAATCTCCTGGTCGACACCCAACAGCTGAACCACGCGCATCACCGGGGGCTGCACATTGGTGCAGCTAAAGCGCTTGCCGTGGTCGACCGCGTGGTGTGCGGCGCCCACGAGCACGCCAATGCCCGTCGAATCAATGTAGCTCACCTGGGCAAAATCGAGCTCAACGGCCTCGGTGGGCTGCTCGAGCGCCAGGTCGATAGCATTACGCAGGCTATCGGCGTTAGAGATATCGATCTCGCCGGTTACCTTAATGGTGTAGAGCTCTGGCGTGGGGTTGGTGGAAATACCCAAATCCATGTATACGCTCCTTTACGTATCGAAAGTGCGGATAGTACGGGAAGCCGCGCGTTAGGCGCGCTCGGCACGCGCAAGCTCGGCAGCGACGAGCTTAACGGCCAGCACCAGCACATCGAGCGCGGCCTCCAGGTCCTCGACCGTGGGATAGCTCGGCGCGATGCGGATGTTGGTGTCGCGCGGGTCCTTGCCATAGGGCCAGGTAGCACCGGCCGGCGTGAGCTTGACGCCCAGGTCGGCGCAAAGCGCAGCAACCTTCTGGGCCGAGCCCTCGGGACCATCAAAGCTCACAAAGTAGCCGCCGCGGGGGTGCGTCCAGGTGGCGCAGCCCGTGTCGCCCAAGCCCTCGGTGAGCTTGCGCTCGACGGCCTCAAAGCGCGGGCGCAAGAACTCGGCATGCTTTTTCATGTGCTCCCTGACCGCCTCGATGGTGGGAAGGAAGCGCACGTGACGCAGCTGGTTGAGCTTGTCGGCGCTGATGAGACCGGCCTTCAGGCGCTTGGAGAACTCGGCGATGACCGCGGGGCTCGCGCCGATAAAGCCGATGCCGGCGCCCGGGAAGGTGATCTTGGACGTCGAGGCAAAGGCCACCACACGGTCCTCGGTGCCCGCCGCGCGAGCGAGGTCAAAGATGTTGGCGAGCTCGTCGGTTTCGTCGTACAGGTCGTGCACGCAGTAGGCGTTGTCCCAGAAGATGCGGAAATCGGGCGCGGCCGTGGGCATCTCGACCAGGCGGCGCACAGTGTCCTCGCTAAAGGTGATACCCGTGGGGTTGGAATACTTGGGCACGCACCAGATACCCTTGATGGAATCGTCGACGGCAACGAGGCGCTCGATCTCGTCCATGTCGGGGCCGTTGTCAGTCATCGCGACGGGGACGTTCTCGATGCCCAAGTCGGCGGTGATGCCAAAGTGGCGATCGTAGCCGGGAACGGGGCACAGGAACTTGACCTTCTTGCCGTCGTGCGCGGCCTCGTAAGCCTCCCAAGGCTCGCTGCCGCACGAGCCGCAACGCCAGAACATGCCGGCGATGTCGTGCTCAATCAGCAGGCTCGACGAACCCAGTACGAGCGTCTGCTCGGCGGGACAGCCCAGGAACTCCCCTGCCAACTTGCGTGCCGAGGGAATACCCTCAAAACAGCCGTAGTTGGAACAATCGACGTTGCCGTCGTGCAGATCGGCGTCGGCATTGAGGATATCGAGCATGGGTCGAGAGATGTCCACCTGGGAGGGCGACGGCTTGCCGCGGGCCATGTCGAGCGCCAGGCCCTTGGCCTTGACCTCGGCGACCTCGGCTTTGAGTGCCTCGATAGCGGCATCGAGTTCGGTGGTTTCCATCTTCTGGTAGATCGTCTGCATGGGTGCGACCTTTCGCGAAGCGGGACGTTGCAGTTCGTCTAAGTATAGACCGCCACCGCCGCAACGTTATGAAGCCGTGATAGATTAAGTCCATCGCAATAAATTACGAATCGCCGCGCATGCCGGCGTAGGGCGCCCAAGGAGGCACTATGGAGTATGGATCGTTCCAGGCCGAGGAATTCGGCGACTTGCAGCGCCTGGTCGACGGACTGTTTTACGACCGCCACGCCATCGACCGTCTGGACCTGATCGTACAGGCCGAAATCTTGGACCTGGCGCCCGATCTCATGGAGATCGTCAACCTGCTACCGCCCGGCTATTACGACCGCCAGTCACTTTGCGACCAGCTCAACTCCGCCTTGGCCGCCCACGGCTGGGGTGCCGTCTACGGAACGGTGGAATAGCCCTAGTCATTGCGGACGTTCTTAAACGACTAGGTTAACGCCGATGTTTTGGCAGCGTCAGCGAAAACGACCCTAAGCGAGCAAGGTGACGTGAAATGAAAGGGCGCTGACCTTCTGGTCGCGCCCTTGAAATTAAACGTCAGATTGCCGCTTAGGGTCGCTTGCAGCGTCGAGCAGTTGCGCGGTTTGGTAAAACCGCGCAACAAAAGGGCCTGTGGTCAAAAAAGAGCAAAAATGAGTACTGTTACCTTTTTAGTAGCAGCGATTTTTGGTCAAAATCGACAACCTCGAGCCCGAAACTCCTTATTCACCGTCAACCGGCGCTAAATTGAAAGCCGATGACCGCTTATTAACGTACAGTATTTACGGTTTTGTCCATTATTTTTTGCTCGCAAAATGAAACGCCGTTTGTGGCAGTACTCACAAACGGCGTTTTTTGACCACAGGGGTATTCAACGAATGGCAGACATTGCTCTAAGCCACATTTTGCACGCGCTCGAGACATTACCAACCAAGTTTTAGCGCCCCTACTCGTTCTTGGGCGCGGGGTGCTTGCAGATCACACTCATGTAGATCATGCCAAGTACGGCCGCGGTGACAGAGCCGGCGAGAATAGCGGCCTTGGCAGCCAGAACCTCAAACTGGGCCGTCGGGAAGGCGAGGCCGCTGATGAGAATCGACATGGTAAAGCCGATACCGCCCAGAATGCCCACGCCGGCAATCATATGCCAGTTGACATTGTGCGGCAGCTCGCAGGCCTTGAGCTTGACCAAGGCGAACGTCATGCCAAAGATACCGATCGGCTTACCCAGCAGCATGCCAAAGTACACGCCGAGCGTCACTGGGTCGGTGAGCAGCGTGCTCATGTCCACACCCACTAGGCGAACCTGTGCGTTCACGAACGCAAAGATCGGCAGAATCACAAAGTTGACCGGCGTGGAGATCAGACGCTCCATGCGGATGAGCGGCGGGGTCACGCGGTGCATGACGCGCTCGACCCTGGTGGTCGAGACGGTAAAGTCGTGCTGGCCCAGGATGTGCGCCTCGTCGTCGTAGCGGTCATCGAGCAGCGGCAGGCACTCGCCCAACCAATCGGTAAGGCTGTCGAGCTTGACACCGCACTTGGCCGGGATGGTAAAGGCCAAGATGACGCCAGCAAGCGTGGCATGTACGCCGCTCTTGAACATGCAGAACCACAACAGCAGACCCAGAACCGAATACGGAGCAAGGCGGTAATGCTGCGTCTTGTTGAGCCACACGAGCGCGCAGGTCACAAGCGCGGCGGCGCCCAACCAAAACGGATTGGGGCTCTGACCGTAGAAGATGGCGATGGCGGCGATGGAAATGAGGTCGTCGGCGATGGCGAGCGTCGAGAAGAACACGCGCACGCCGTTGGGCACGCGATTGCCCAAAAGCGACAGCACGCCCAGCGCAAAGGCAATATCAGTTGCCATGGGGATGGCCCAGCCGTTGTGCGCGCCGGCATGGTTAAAGATCAGGTAGATGCAGGCGGGAACGACGACGCCGCCCACGGCCGCCAGCATGGGGAGCATGGCCTGGCGCGGGTTCTTGAGCTCGCCGACCGTCATCTCGTACTTAAGCTCGATGCCCACTAGCAAAAAGAAGATCGCCATGAGGAAGTCGTTGACGAAAAGCTCAACGGTAAGACCGGCCGTCAGGTTACCCAGACCCACATACAGCGGGGTCTCCAAAAAGTGATGGATGGCCTCGTAGGCATCGGTATTGGCGCAAATGACGGCGGCGATGGCGGCGAAGACCATGACGGCGGCGGAAATCGTGCCGTTCTCGGCGATGCGCTCCCAAATGTCGTGACGCTCAAAACGCTTGCGCTCACGAACGTTAAACAGCTGCTCGGGTGCTGCCATGGGCGGCTCCTTTCACGGGATGGCTCCCGTCTTAAAAAAGCACGGCCCGCCCAAGTGGCGGCGCCGCGCTCTAACGTATTACGCTTGCATCTAGCCTACCCTGCACGACAAGCACGCAGGCGTGGCCGAAAAGCGGAACCACAGGTTGAACATTATTTGCTCAACGGCACGGGCACGCCTGTCCAAGAGACGACGCGGCGTCGTGCACAAAAAACGACCGGAGCGCGGGGCGTCCGCGATCCGGTCGTGGCGTTTGGTCAACTAAACCTAGCAGGCGGCCATGATGGGGGCAGCGACCTGCTTCTTACGGGAGAGGACGCCCGGCATCCAGACGCCGTCATGCTCGTCGGCAATGCCCAGGCCCTTCTGAGCAGCCTCGGTCTCGCCCTCGAGCAGGACCTGCGAGCCCTCCTCCATGATGTCGGTGATGCACAGGACAATGCCGTCAGCACCCTTCTCGGCGGCGTAGGCACGCATGGCCTCGCGGATCTCGTCGATCATGCCGAGTGCACGGCTCTTGTCGACGGTCTCGTACTGGCCAATGAGCAGCTTCTTGCCAGCGGGCTCGAACATCTTGATGTCGTTACCGACCATCTCGGCTGCGGTGAAGGAGCCGGACGGACGGGTAAGGAAGACCTCCATGCCAAACTTGACCGGGTCGACGCCCACCTGCTCGCCGAGCTTGGCGGCGACGACGCGATCGACAGCGGTGGTGGTGGGGCTCTTGAGCATGAGCGTATCGGTCATCATGGCCGAGAGCAGCAGCTTGGCCTGGACGTCGGAAAGCTCAACGCCGAGCACGGCGGCAAGCTTGGTGACGATGGTGCAGCTGGAGCCCCAGGGCAGGCAGATGTAGTGCAGCGGGCCGGCGGTCTCGAAGTCGCCGATGCGGTGATGATCGACAACGCCAAAGACCGTGGCGTCCTTAAGGCCGGCGACGGACTGGGCAGACTCGTTGTGGTCGGTGAGGACGACGAGCTGACCAGCCTCGACGGACTCGATCACGCGGGGCTCGGCGATGCCGGCGTCGGCGAGCAGCTTGGCGGACTCGGCCGGAAGCTGACCAAGGGCGCAGGCCTCGTAGGTGTTGCCGGCATACTCAACCTGGTTGAGCAGCTGGGACAGGACGACGGCGCTCATGATGGCGTCGTTATCGGGGTTCTGGTGACCAAAGACAAGAACGTTTGCCATGGATATCCTCCACTTGATATGTGTACTTGGACGTAGCTATGGTAGCACGCCGATGCCGAACCTTCGCAGACGGAAGGGCCACGGCATATTTTGGGGCGCAGGCACGGGGGCCAAGGCTGTCCCTTTTGCACCATGTTGGTGCAATGTAACCTGTCCCCCTTGCACCAGCTATTTACCGGCAGCGCGCAGGGCTACGTAGGCAGCACCGATGATGCCGGCGTCGTTTCCGAGCGAAGCGACCTTAATGGGCGTCTCGCGCGAGGCGGAAAGCGCGTACTGCTTAAAGTGCTCGCGAACCTTGTCGAGGTAGACATCGGCCGAGGCGGAGGCGCCGCCGCCGATGAGGAACATCTCGGGGTCGACCACGTTGGCAATAAGCGCCAGTGCGCGGCCGAGATAGTCGGCCATGGTATCGGCCGCGGCCAGCGCGAGCTTGTCGCCCTCGCGGCAGGCCTGGAACACGTCCTTGGAATCGGAGGGGCCGGTCAGCTCGATGGGCTCGACGCCCGCCTTCTTGCACTCGGCAAGGTAGTTGCTCACCACGCCGGTGGCGCTGGAATACTGCTCCAGGTGGCCATGGCCGCCGCAGCCGCAGGTGCGCTCCTCGGCCGGGTTCAGGCACATGTGGCCAATCTCGCCGCCAGCACCCACAACGCCCGATACCACGTCGCCGTTAACGATAACGCCGCCGCCCACGCCGGTACCAATGGTGACCATCACCACGTTCTGTACGCCCTTGGCAGAGCCGAGCCAGGCCTCGCCCATAGCAGCAGCGTTGGCGTCGTTCTCGTACTTAACGACCGCGTCGGGGCAGTGCTCCTGGATGGCGATCTTGAGCTCGGGCAGGTTGATGGCGATGTTCGCCTTGACCTTGGCATCGCCCGATGCCGGGATGGGGCACGGAACGGCCAGGCCAATGCCCGACACAAAGGCACGCGGAATCTGGGCCTTGGCGACCACCTGGTCGATAGCCTCGGTCACCGCGGCAAAGCCCGCAGCGTCAACGATGGGAGGCGTGGGCACGCTGGCCTTGGCAAGCAGGTTTCCGTCCTCATCGAACAGACCCTCCTTGACCGAGGTGCCGCCGACGTCGATGCCGATGTAATACTGCTTAGGTTCCATGGGAGCCCACCTTTCTCGTTTAAACATTGTCTGTATGGTACCGCTCCCAAGGCAAAAACCTACCAAAAAGGGACAGGTTTGTTTTGGCAGGTTTTATCTGGGGAAACGCAGATGGCTGCTCAACAGGCCGCACATGACCTTCCCCAAATATAAAGGCGCCGGGAGGCGGAGACTCCCGGCGCCCGTCAAAGGGACTATGTTGTCTGTTGGACCGCACGGTCCGCCGCGGCGATAACGCCGACTAGGCCTGAAGTGCCTGCAGCTGCTTGTGAACCTCGATGAGCTCCGTCGCCATGACGCGCATGGTCTCGGTGCCGGCCATCTGGTCCTCGGCATGCAGCAGAATCAACGGGGCCTCGCCGTTACGCTCGCCGTTGGCCTCCTTCTTCAGAAGCCCCATGTGAACATCGTGGCCACCGTTATAGGCCTCGTCGCCCTGCTTAATAAGCTCCTCGGCGGCGTCAAAATCGCCCTCCTTGGCCTTTTGCACGGCATTGATGTACATGCTCTTGGCGGTACCGACGTAGCTGATGATCTCAAAGCAGGTCATCTGCAACTCGTTCATATCCTCCATATGCTGCACCTAGCCCATCACGCTGACGCAGTGATCGATGATGCCGGCAGCGTTCATGCGGCCGTAGTCGACCATGTTGATGACCTCGACCGGAAAACGACCGGCGGCCTCCTTCTCAAAGTCACCCTTGGTGTAGCCGATCTGCGGGCCAAGCAGCAACATGTCGCACTCGTCCAGGTGATCGTGGGCCTCGTTCATGGGACGAGCCTCGACCTCGATATCCAGACCACGGTTTGCAACCTCGGCCTGCATCTTCTGGACCAGCAGGCTCGTGGACATACCGGCATTGCAGCAGAGCATGATCTTCTTCATGGTTTCCTCCTTATAACTGCGCGGCGCGCAGACGACGACTGGTTATATTCCTTGCGGTTATTGTGCCCTCTTTCTGCGCCCTTACGCAGAAGAGAGGTGCAGGCACCGGCACCGCGTACCGGCGCCCGCAAGGTGAAAGGGACGAACGTTAGGCGTTCTACTCGGCAAGAGTCTCCTGCTTGGCGATTGCCTTCTCGGAAATCTTCATAAAGGGCAGGTAGACGGCCATGCCAATGACAATCTCGAGAGCCTGCCACACGCCGGCGCGCCAGTCAAAGCCCGTAGCGAGCAGGGCGTTGATGACGGGAGGCATAGTCCAGGGCACCTGGGCGATGCAGGGGCTGATGATGCCTGCGCAGGTAAGGCCATAGGTGATGCCGATGAACAGGTCGGGAAGAAGGACGAACGGGATCATGAGCGGCAGGTTGTACACGATGGGGTAACCGTAGATAACCGGCTCGTTGATGTTGAACAGACCAGGCAGGATAGCCATCTTGGAAACGGTCTCGGAAGCCTTGTTCTTGGAGAACAGGAGCGTGTCGAGCAGAAGCATGAGGGTGCAGCCCGAGCCGCCGATGAGGGCAAAGCTGTTAACGATCTGCATGTTCATGTAGTGATCGGGCTGGATGGTGCCACCGGCGGCAAAGGTAGCCATGTTGTCGACGATGAGCATGGTCAGGATCGGCTCGACGGTAGCGCCAGAGATGGTGGACTGGTGAATACCGACGCAGAACAGCAGGTTGGCAAGGGTGTAGATGAGGATAACAGCCCACGGACCGGCGTTCATGATGTTCTTGAGCGGGTTGGAGATGCACGTGGAGATGATGGCGCACAGATCGGTGCCGGCGCACACGGCGAGCAGGGCTGCGGCAAGAGCGAAGATTGCGAGGTTGAGCAGCATCGGGATCATGACGTTGAAGGAGTTGGAGACCGCGGGGGGCACACCCTCGCCCAGCTTAACCTTGAGCTTCTCGACGCCAGAAATCTTGATGAAGAGTGAGACGGAAAGCAGGGCGATGATAATAGCCGAGAACAGGCCGTTGGTGCCGGTGTTAGCAGTCGAAAGGGCGCCCGTGACCTCGGCGGAGGTAATCTTGTCGGTGAGCAGCGGGCTCGTGGCGGCAAGCGAGGCGGTGATCTGCTGCGGCATCATGATGACGAAAGCAGAGATAGCGACGACCACGCAAGCGAGCGGGTTATCGAAACGCTTGTTCTTGGCGAGGCTGTAGCCAATCAATCCGGCCAAGATAATGGCAGAGACGTTGAGGGTGCCCAGCGTAATTGCCGAGCCCCACGTCTGAAGGTTGGCAAGGCCCGCCGCATCGAGCGGGAACAGAGGGAACACGACGTTGTTAATAAGAACCGCGATACCCGCAAGGATATAGAGCGGCGTGATGGTCGCGAAGGCGTCACGCAGGGAACGCAGGTGAACCTGGTTTCCCACCTTCGCAGAGACCTCGGCAAACTTGTCGAGGAAGCTCTTTCCGTTGTCACTGGCCATGATTGCTCCTAACTTTCAAATCCGGCCTTTTCCTATTCGCACGGTGGTCTGTCGCCCTCTGCCACCAGATGTGCCATGTGTTGCGCGCGGCGGCGCGCGGTCCGAGCGTCCGCCCGGTCGCTAATCAACCACGTGGGTCGTGGCGACCTGTTTGAGCCAGGCTGCCGACTTCTTAAGGCGGCGCTTGTAGCCGTCCATAAGGTCGACCTCGACAAAACCATAGCGATTCTTAAAGGCATTGGCCCAAGACCAGTTATCGATGACGGCCCAATAATGGTATCCGCGGCACTTGGCGCCCTCGGAGATTGCCTTGGCAACCCACTCCAGGTGCTGGCGCACAAAGTCGACTCGGTAGTCATCCTGGATGGTTCCTTCGGCGTCACGGTTCTTGTATTCGTCCATGATGCCGATGCCGTTCTCGGAAACGAACCACTCAAGATCGGGATAGTTCTTGGCGCAGTCCATGCCAAAGTCGTAGAGGCCCTGCGGGTAGATCTCCCAGCCGCGGCTCTCGTTCATAACGGCGTCGGGCCACACGTACTCGTCGGCAAAGTGCGGCAGACCGTACTGGTCGACCTTGCTCGCCGGTGCCTGAACACGCGTGGGGTGGTAGTAGTTGCAGCCGAGCCAGTCGACAACACCCTGCTTGAGAATCTCTTGGTCGCCGGCACGGAACGGGAGCTTAACGCCGCCCTCGGCTAGGCTGTCGAGCACGTCGGCAGGAAGCTCGCCCTTGGTAATGAGGTCGAGCCACCAGCGGTTGTTGATGCCGCTGGTCATACGCACGGCCTCGAGGTCTGCCTCGCTGGGGTTCTCCTTGGTGTAGACCGGGGTAAAGCAGTTGATCATGCCGATCTTGGCATCGGCGCGAATAGCGCCCTCGTCATAGGCGCGACGATAGTTGGCCACGGCCAGCGCATGCGCCAGCGAGATGTGATACTGCACGGTGCGGGCGCGGCTAAAGTCGTGGAGTTGCGGGAACCACACGCCCTCCTGATAGCGCTGCTCGGGCTCGACGATAGGCTCGTTAAAGGTGAACCAGTACTTGATCTCCTGGCCAAACTCGTGGAAGGCGACGTCGGCGTAATGCGCGTAAGCCTCGACGACCTCACGGCTCTCCCAGCCGCCACGGTTAAAGAGGTAGGTGGGCATGTCAAAGTGGTACAAGTTGACAAACGGCTCCAGGCCGGCCTCGCGAGAAGCGCGGAACAACTCGTGATACCACGCAGCGCCCTCCTCATTAAGGTTGCCGTCGGCATCGAGCAGACGGCTCCACTGGATGGAAGTGCGATAGGTATCCAGGCCCAAGTCCCTCAAAATGCGAAAGTCTTCCTGGTACTTGGCCATAAAGTCATTGCCGGCATAAGAGCCAACGCAGTTGTAAAACGAACCCAGATCCTGGATGGACCAGGTGTCCCACAGGTTCTCGAGCTTGCCGCCCTGGTTCCACTGACCCTCAGTCTGCGGGCCGGACATAGCAGCGCCAAAGAAGAAGTCGTTGGGCAGCTGATACTGTGCCATCAAAGTCCTCGCTTTCGTGTTCTAGAGCTTCCGGTTGGAGACGGGTTTGCTTTGGCAGGTTATCCGGCGCGGGCGCGCACCGGTTATACCGATATCCAACCCACCAAAACAAAACCGGCCCCAAACAGTCAATCCTGTTCTGCGGTAGGATTCCGTTTGTTGCTTAAACTATAGCGCTCTAATTTTAAAAGTAAAGCGTCTTTTTCTTTTTTCTTTCTCGAACTTCTTAGATAAAAGTAATATGGGTGCCCTGTTGAGGGTTATACTTACTTTTGTATTCAAATATGTCGGAAAGGAGGTTCCATGATTCCCAAATACGAGGCGATAGCTGCAGATATTCGTCGGAGTATTGAGGATGGCGCTCTTAAACCGGGCGATAAGCTTCCCACCGTCGTTGAGTTCTGCGAGCTCTATAGCGTTTCCAAAATCACCGTCAAACGAGCTATCGAGCAAATCACCGAGGAAGGTCTTATTACCAGCCGTCGTGGATCGGGTACCTACGTTAAGGACACGGCGGGACTTCCCGGCCAGGCGTTTTCCCAGGGAAAAAACGACCGTGCCCAGGGTTTTTCGTATGAGCACCGCGGGGAGAAGGTGACCTCGGTGGTCTACGATTTCTCGATTGTTAATCCACCAGCGGACATCGCAGCCCAGCTGGGAATTGCCGAGGATGACTTTGCCTATCACGTCGTGCGCGTGCGTCAGGCCGATGAGAAGCCCATCGTTATCGAGTACACCTACATGCCCCTCGAGCTGATTCCAGGGCTGAAAAAGAAGGATCTGTACGGATCGGTCTACCGCTTCATCCGCGAGCAATGTGGGCTGAAGATTTCGAGCTTCCACCGTACCATTCGCGCCGTGGCAGCAACCGAGGAAGAAGCCGAGCGTCTGGACACCAAACTTGGCTCTCCCCTGCTCGAGCTCACCCAAATTGGCTTTTTGGACAGCGGCGCCGCCTTTGAGTATTCGATCTCGCGCAACGTTGGCGACCGCTTTGAGTTGCACAACGTAACGTTGGCATAGGTTTTTGTAGTCACGCGGGCGCTCGTTTTGAGCAGTTTTACGCGGCGCCCCGCGCAACACAATGGGGGTATGAATATGTCCGATTTGATTAAACTGACGCCGATCTTCCACGAGAAGATCTGGGGCGGCCGCCAGCTCGAAACCGTATTTGGTTACGACATTCCCGAGGGGCCCATCGGTGAGTGCTGGGCCATCTCGGCCCATCCCAACGGCGACTGCCAGATCGCTGAGGGCCCGTACGCCGGTCACACGCTGTCATGGCTGTGGGCCGAGCACCGCGAGTTCTTTGGCAATTGCGAAGGCAGGGAGTTCCCGCTGCTCATTAAGATTCTGGACGCCAAGGACGACCTTTCAATCCAGATTCATCCCAACGACGAGTACGCCGCCAAGCACGAGAACGGCAGCCTGGGAAAAACCGAGTGCTGGTATGTGCTGGACTGCGAGCCCGGTGCCACGATCATCGTCGGCCAGCGCGCACATGACCGCGCCGAGGCCGCGCAGATGATCGAGGACGGCCGCTGGGACGACATGCTCAACGTACTGCCGATCCACAAGGGCGACTTTTTCCAGATTGATTCCGGTACCGTTCACGCCATCAAGGCCGGCACGCTCATTTTGGAAACGCAGCAGTCGTGCGACGTGACGTATCGCCTGTATGATTACGACCGCCCCGGCACCGACGGCAAACTGCGTCCCCTGCACATTGAGCAGAGCCTCGACTGCATAAACTTTGATGCTCAGGCTCCGACCGACGGCACGGTGACCGCACCCGAGGTGGACGGCGTGACCGAGCTCGAATCTTGCCCCTGCTACACCGTCGATCGCGTGCGCGTTAACGGCAGCAAGACCCTCGACCAGCGCTGGCCCTTCATGTGTCTGTCGGTCATCGACGGCGAAGGCACCATCTGCGGCGACCCCGTCCACAAGGGAAGCCACCTGCTGGCTCCGAGCACCGTCGGCTCCATCGACCTCGAAGGCAAGATGGAACTGATCGTCTCGCACCTGTAAGCTACCGGTCCCCGAGCGCTCGCCGGGACGGGGCGCGGGGTTTGGTCGCCTGCTCGGACAGTCCTGCTCGCACGGAGAGCACATTAAGTGCTCTCCGGCTCGTGCGGAACTCGCGATCGACCAAACCCCGCGCCCCGTCCCGGCGAGCCTTTGGCTAGTAACGACAATCAAAACGCAACAAGGGGCTCTTCCGTTCATCAACGGAAGAGCCCCTTGTTGTATCTATCCATCAGCCCACCCGGCTTTCCAGATCAAAAAGCGAACGAGCAGAGCAGCGATCGTCCAGCAACGTTACCCAAGGACCTAGGCGGGCGTATGGGGCAACATCGATCGCGAGTTCCGCACGCAAAGGAGGCCACTTAATGTGGCCTCCGTCTTGCGCAGGACTGCCCGAGCAGGCGATGTTGCCCCATACGCCCGCCTAGGTCCGCCGGGATTACGACAGCTTGACGATCGGTGCAAAGCCCTTCATTAGCTTTTTGGTCTGGCCGGTCTTTTCGAATTGGACCTCGATCATGTCTCCGGCGACCGAGATCACGGTGCCCGTGCCAAAGGTCTTATGACTCACGGTATCGCCCGCGGCAAAGTCCTGCGATGCGCTGGCGCGATCGACCTTGCGCTCCACCGTCGGGGATACCTTGGATGACGACTTTTTGGCTCGCGGCGCGCCCGAGCCAAAGGTCGAGGCAACACGGCCGGCGTCGGGCGAGACCCCACGATGGCGCTCGGTCCCGTAGCTGCTGCCGCCAAAGAAGTCATCGAAGCTCGAGCCGCTGCGCGATCCAGAGCCGCCGGTCGAGCGCGTATGCGAGCCAAACACCTTGCCGCCATACATGTCCGAGCCCATACCCGAGCCAAACGTGCCGTGACGGTCGCCGCGCTTCTCCCAGCCCGTGCCCTCAAAACCGGCAGAACCGATACCGCTAAACTCGATGTCCTCAAACGGAATCTCGTTGAGGAAGCGCGAGCGCGGATTGGCAGAGGTCGAGCCGTAGGTGCGACGCGTGGCCGCATAGGTCAGGAACAGGCGCTTGCGAGCACGCGTGATGGCGACGTAGGCCAAGCGGCGCTCCTCCTCGAGCTTGCCCGGATCGTCACTACCGCCAAAGTCGTGCACGTGTGGGAAGATACCCTCCTCCATGCCGGCCACGAACACCGCCGGGAACTCCAGGCCCTTGGCGGAGTGGATGGTCATCATGGTAATGGCATGCGTCTCGCCGGCCAGGGAATCCAAGTCGGAGCGCAGGGCCAGCCACTCCATGAGTGCCGGCAGCGCCTTACAGGTGAGCGGACCGTAGGTGCGCTCGATCTCGTCGGCATGCACGGCGCCCGCCGGCAGCTCAGTCGGCGCGGCATACGCGTTGCCCGCGATGGCGGCAGCCAGGGCATCCTGCGGCGAGAGCGCCGGGGCCGCCAGGCTATCGAGCGGATTGGAACCCGCGGCATCACGCGCGCCAACGAGCGCCTCAAACGAAGACACAGGCGCAGACGGGCCGGGCTCGGGCGCAGGCGCGCTCACCACAACGGGCTCGGGCTCAACGTCGGCGGGCACATCGGCAACACCAGCAGCGCGCAGCTCTTCCAAGCTCTCGAGCGTGCCTTCGATATCCTCGTGCGTCTCCTCAAATTCGGCGGCAACGCCCAGGAATTCCTGGATGTTCTCGGCGCGGCTCTCGGACTCCATGGTGCCCTCGGCGCGGAAAGCCTGCAGCAGGCCCGTCTTATCGACAATCATCTCGACGACGTCCTTAAGCTCGCCGTCCATGCGGCGACCCTCGCGCACCAGCGACACAAAGCTCGACAGGCCATTGCGCACCTTGGCGCTAAACATGCCCGTCTCGGCTGTTGCGATCTCGCAGGCCTGGAAGAACGAGCAACGGTTGTCGCGCGCCAGCCGCTCGATCTTTTGGATCGAGGTGGAGCCGATGCCGCGGCGCGGCGTGTTGATGACGCGCTTGACGCTCATCTCGTCGGCCGGGTTCACAATCATCTTGAGGTAAGCCATGACGTCGCGGATCTCGGCACGGTCGAAGAATCGCGTGCCGCCCACGATCTTGTAGGGCACGCCCGCGCGCAGAAACATATCTTCGAGAATACGCGACTGGGCGTTGGTGCGGTAGAACACAGCGATGTCGTCGTAACTCGTACCCTTGGAGTGCAGCTTTTCGATCTCGCCGGCAATCCAGCGACCCTCGTCGCGCTCATCGCTTGCCTGGAAGGCCTGGATCTTCTCGCCGTCGCCCTCGGCCGTAAACAGGCGCTTGTCCTTGCGCTGCGAGTTGTGACGCACCACGGCGTTGGCGGCGCTCAGGATATGGCCCGTAGAGCGATAGTTCTGCTCCAGCTTGACGGTCTTGCAGTCTTTAAAGTCCTTCTCAAAGTCCAGGATATTGGTGATGTCGGCGCCACGCCAGCTATAAATGGACTGGTCGTCATCGCCCACGACCATGAGGTTTTGGTACTTGGCGGCCAGCAGGTTGGCGATCTCGTACTGGACGTGGTTGGTGTCCTGGTACTCGTCGACGCTAATGTAGCGGAAGCGCTCCTGGTACTTGTCGAGCACCTCGGGGCGGGTGCGCAGCAGCTCGAGCGTGCGCACGAGCAGGTCGTCGAAGTCCATCGCGTTGGCGGCGCGCAGGCGGCGCTCCAGCTCCAGGTAGACCTGCGCGGCCTTTTTGTCGTTGGGGCTGTCGGCGGATTTGAGCATGTCCTCGGGCCCGATCATGGCGTTTTTGGCCGAACTGATCTTGCTGCGGATCATATTGATGGGAAATTGCTTTTGCTCGATACCGAGCGCCTGCATAATATCGCGCACCATGCGCTTGGAATCGTCGTCATCGTAGATGGTGAACTGACCGGTGTAGCCCAGCAGGTCAGCGTCCTCGCGCAGCATGCGCACGCACATAGCATGGAAGGTGCACACCCACATGCCGCGGGTACCGCTGGGAATGAGTGCCGCCAGACGCTCGCGCATCTCGGCCGCGGCCTTGTTGGTAAACGTGATGGCAAGGATCTGCCAGGGCTTAACGCCCAGGTCGCCGAGCATATGTGCGATGCGGAAGGTCAAGACGCGGGTCTTGCCCGAGCCGGCGCCGGCAAGGACCAGCAACGGACCCTCGGTGGTCAGGACCGCCTCGCGCTGGGCGGGATTAAGGCTGTCGATGTCGACGAGCGGCTTGGCGGGTTTGGGTGCCGGCGCGGGAGCGTCGTAGATGTCGAGCGGGACGAGCTCGGGCTCCGGCGCAGCGGGGGCGGTGTATGCATCGAGCGGCACGGGTTCCGGCGTGGGCGGCACGGGTACCGCGGCGTTCTTTTCCCAGGGCAAGGGCTGGGTCATGGGCGACTCCTCATCTGACGGACGGCGCGCCTGCGGGCAGCGCCATAGTTTGAGCCGTACCAGTATACCGAGCCGCGCGGAAACCGACGCAAATCACACCACGACTCCGTCCGCCACCATCGGGCCCGCCCCAGCGAATTTGGCGCAATGAGGTCAGATTTGTCTGCACCAAGCTGGTGCAAAGTAACCTGACCCCATTGCGCCAATCACAGAGCCACCGATGTCACGGTAGCAGCAGCGAGCGGCGGCCAGAGCGAACAAATTGGCATGAAAAGAGGGCGGCATAGACCTTTTGGTCATGCCACCCCCTTTGAATGACAAGTTGTCGCCCCGGCCGCCGCGCAGCGTCGACTAAGTTAGAGGCCGAGCATCGGCTCCAGAACGAAGAAGTATGCGAGCACTACGATGCCCAGGATGATGCGGTAAACACCGAAGCACTTAAAGTCGTGACGGCGGACGAAGCCCATGAGCCACTTGATGGCGATGAGCGAAACCACAAAGGCCACAACGCAGCCCACGCCCAGGATAGCGACCTCGTTGGCACCGAACGTGCCGCCCTTGATGAAGTACTTGACCAGCTTGAGCGCACTCGCGCCAAACATGACGGGAATGGCCAAGAAGAACGTAAACTTGGACGCCACCGAACGCGTGCAGCCCAAAAGCAGGCCGCCGATGATGGTAGAACCGGAGCGAGACGTACCAGGCACCAGCGAAAGCACCTGGAAGCAGCCGATACCCAGCGCAGTCTTCCAGCTCAGGTCCTCGAGTGTGGCGATGGAGCCAAAGTCCAGATTCTCGTCATCGTCCTCATCCTCAGCGGTAGCCGCGGCAGGCGCCGCAAAGTGCGCACCGGCGGGACGTCCGCCCGACACCACAGCACGCGAACCAAACGAACCGGCAACGGCCATTTCCTCGCGCTTGTTCGCGCGCCAGTTCTCGATCACGATAAACAGCACGCCGTACACAATGAGCGCCAGCGCCACGACGGGAGCATTGTAGAAATGCTCCTCCATCCAGTCGTTGAGCGGCAGGCCGATCGCCGCGGCGGGAATGCAGCCGAGCACAATCTTGCCCCACAGCACCCAGGTGTCGCGACGGCCCTCCTTGCCCTTGCTGGGCGAGAACGGATTGAGCTCATGGAAGAACAGCACACAGACGGCCAGAATGGCGCCGAGCTGAATCACGACCAGGAACATATTCCAGAACGTCTCGCTCACGTTCATCTTGACGAACTCGTCCACCAAGATCATGTGACCGGTCGACGAAACAGGCAGCCATTCGGTGATGCCCTCGACCAGGCCCATGAAGGCAGATTTTAGAAGCTCGATGATATCCAAAGGGACCCCCTCGTTAGACACCCGCCGATATTGTTCTGCGGACGGTGCGGGCGATGTCCCATTATCAACCGTTGGCGGCGCGCCTGCGCCTACCCTTACCAAAAAACTCGCCCGTTCACAGAATTGCGAGCGGTCAAACCGAAATCCTTGGGTATAACTGCAACAAGATAAAGTGTCCGGCGGCCAACGCGCCCGCGCCCGCCCGACGCACGAGCCCCGCGCCCGTGCGATAGACCAAGGAGGAAACCATGAACGAGGGCTACACCAAGGTATTTGTTTCACTCGACGGTACTGAGCAGCAGGATTTTGTGCTCGCACGTGCCATCAAGGTCGCCGCGAACAACGGCGCCAAGCTAATCATCGGCCACGTTATCGATTCCACGGCGCTCGAGAGCGCCGGTTCCTATCCGGTCGATCTGGTCAACGGCCTAGAGGAGGCATTTAAGAACTCCATCGCCAAGCAGCTCGAAGAGGCCAAGGCCAATCCCGACATTCCCGAGGTCGAGGTCATGATTCGCGCCGGCCGCATTCGCGAGACGCTCAAGGACGAGATGCTCGACGTGGTTAAGCCCGACCTGGTGCTCTGCGGCGCCCGCGGCCTGTCCTCGATCAAGTATGCGCTCCTGGGTTCGATTTCGACGTTCCTGCTGCGCAATACGGACTGCGACATCTTGGTCGTGAAGTAGCGTTGCTCCCACCGGCCGCGGGGCCTGCGGGGTTTCCACGGGCACGTCCTCGCCGCGTTGCGGCTGCGGGATGTGCCCTTAGGAAACCCCTCCCGGCCCCGCGGCCTTCGCAGCCTTACTTCAACGAGTTATCTGATGGAAAAATGGCGTGCCGCCCCGTTTGGGGCGGCACATTTTGTTTGGACGGGCGTTTGCCGTGTGCGTTACTCGAAGTATTGGAACTTGTTGGTTGAGAAGGCGAATGTTACGACGAAGCCTTTGCCGGAGTCGGATGCCGCGGTGACGTCGATGCCCATCTTGGAGCACAGGCGCGCCACCAGATAGAGACCGATGCCCGTTGCGCGCTTGGTGGTGCGGCCGTTGTCGCCGGTAAAGCCCTTCTCGAACACGCGCGGCAGGTCTGCCGCACACACGCCGCAGCCGTTGTCCGCGACAGTAAGCTCGATGCGCTCGCTTGCCAGGCCCTCGTCCAACAACGCTCCCGAAAACACGATCCTCGCGCCGTCCTCACGCGCATATTTAATGCTGTTCTGAATGAGCTGGCCCAGAATAAACTCGAGCCACTTCTCGTCGGTAAAAACCTCGAAGTCGAGGTTCTCGCACACCGGGGCCACGTGCGCCGCGATAAGCTCACGCGCGTTGGCCTTGATCGCACCCGTCACCAGGGTCTTAAGATCCCAGCGGCGAATCAGGTAGTCGCGCTCCACGACTTCCGAGCGCGCATAGTACAGCGCCTGGTCGATATAGCGCTCCACGCGGGCAAGCTCGCGGCCCAGGTCATCCACACGCGACAGATCGTCTTCGCTGCCGTCCAGGTTTTCCAAAATCAGATGGGCTGCTGCCAGGGGCAGCTTGGCCTCGTGGACCCAGCTCTCGATATAGTCGCGATAGTCATCAGTCTGACGCCTGCCTTCGGCAACCTCGTCGCAAGCGGCTTTGCCCACCCGGCGCAAGACCTCGTACTCGAGCTCGCCCTCGGCATAGGTCGGGCATTGCACCATCTCCTGCACCCATGCGGGACTCTCGAGCTCCTCTGCCGCACGCTCCAGCTGGCGCAGAAAACGACGACGGCGCGCGTACTCGATCACGATGCCGAGCATACCAAAGATATAGGACACGCCGACCGCCACGACCACGATGGAAACGGGTGCGCCGGCGACCGTCAGCACAAAGCAGCTCAACAGCACGCCGCACGTCCACACGGCGACGGGAAGCAGCGCATCTTTAAAGAACTTGGCAAACGACATAGCCGGCCCCTAGATCGAATAGCCCTGACCGCGGTGCGTGGTCAAATACCCCTTGATGCCGATTTTTTCGAGCGTGGTGCGCAGGCGATTGATGTTGACGGTGAGCGTATTGTCGTCCACGAAGGCATCGGAATCCCACAGGTCCTGCATGATGGCCGAGCGCGAGACGATCTTGCCCGCACGGCTCAGAAGCAGCGAGAGGATACGCAGCTCGTTTTTGGTGAGCTCGGTACTGGTGCCGGTTTGCATGTTGGTGACCATGGAGCGGGCGAGGTCGAGCTCCAGCCCCTTGTGGACAAGTGTGCTGCGCTCGCCTGCCGCCGCGGTGCGACGCAGCAGTGCGTTGATGCGCGCCACGAGCACACGGGCGCTGTAGGGCTTGGGAACAAAGTCGTCCGCGCCGAGCGTCATGGCCATGACCTCGTCGATCTCGGTCGTGCGCGAGGTGAGGACGATGATGGGGACCTCGGATTCGCGGCGAACCTCATGGCAGATATGCTGGCCGTCCTTGACGGGAAGCGTCAGGTCGAGCAGCACCAGGTCGGGCGCGGCGGCGAGAATATCGCGCGAAACATGCTCGAACGATTCGCAGGCCTCGACCTCAAAACCGGCACGGGCAAGGATGTCGGCAAGCTCGCGACGAATGGGCTCGTCGTCCTCAACGATATAGATCAGCGCCATGGATTCCGCTCCCCTCTTGGTTGTCTTGCCCCATTATGACCGCGGAGCCGCAGGTACGTGCCACGCACGTCGCCAAGGTGACAGAACTGTTCGCGAGCGGGGGCGTTTTGTCCGCCTCGCACTCGCAGCGATGGCGGGGACCAAAATGATTCTTTAATCCCCGTCCCAGAAAAATCATTTAGCGGCGAGCACGGAGCTTTTCGTAGCCTTCGGCGAAGAAGGCGACCGTGGCGGCGTCGGCCTCGGCGGCATCCGTCTCGGTGGCAGGGACCACGCCGTGCTCGTCGCTCACCAGGAACAGCGCGCCCTTGAGCTGAGCGGGGATGTCTACGCGCGTAACCGGGATACCCTTGGTCTGGGCCAGCTGTTCGATGAGCGTCGCCGTGCCGCACAGGCACTCGTCCGCCGGCGCCACAAAGGCCAGCTCACCGTCGTTGACGGCAGCGAGCAGCTCGGGCGCCACGCCGGTCTCGTCGGCTTCGGAGCGAGCCTCGGCAGAACGGGCACGCAGCGCCTTGGCCGACGTATCGGTTAGCGGCTCGTACTCCCCCACCGTCATGGCGGCGTTGCCGTTAACGTCGATCACCAGCATGAGCACACCGTCGTGGGCGGTGTAATCGCCCTCGGCAAGTGACCACTCAACGTGCTGCTTGGCCCAACTGAGCATGTTATGGGTAAGCGGCTCGCCCTGCACCAAGCGCTCGGACAGTGCGCGAATGTGGCGGTTGAGCATGGGTACCTTTTTGTTGGACATGCGCCAACGGCAGACAAGCGCGGGCTTGTCGAGCGTAAACTTCTCGACCGCCTCCTGATTGGCGCAAAAGTCCTCGTACGCACGCTGATCCTCGGCATTGCCAAACAGCTCGGCATCATCAATCTGGGGCATGGTTGTACCTTTCGTGTTAGTCATTCCGTCCTCTTATACCAAAAAGACGGCCCTCCAAACGGAGCGGCCGTCTTTTGCGGAGATTATTTTGACGATATGGTCAGGCGACCGATCAGCTTAATGGGATAGAACAACATCCCATTAAGGGTTTTCCAAGTGCCCGAGATTGCCCCGAAAGAGGAGCGCCGCGTACTAAATGTACGCAAGCGACGGTTTGAGGGGCAAGGTCGGGTGCTTGGGAAAGCCTCTAGTGCCTAAAATGCCTGGCACCCGTGAAGACCATCGCAATGCCGTGCTCGTTGCAAGCCTGGATGCTCTCGTCGTCGCGCTTGGAGCCGCCGGGCTGAATGATGCAGGTCACGCCGTGTGCAGCAAGCACGTCGACATTGTCGCGGAACGGGAAGAACGCGTCGCTTGCACAGGCAAAGCCGCCCTTCTCCACGCCCTCGCGCTCGCAGAAGTCCTCGGCGCGCTCGCAGGCAAGCAGCGCAGAGTCAACGCGGTTAGGCTGACCCGGGCCCATGCCAATGCCGGCCTTGCCCTTGGAGACCAGGATGGCGTTGGACTTAACGCCCTTGCAGACCTTCCAAGCAAACTCGAGCTCGGCCATCTCGGCATCGGTGGGCTTGCGGTCGGTGGGGAACGTAAAGGTCGCGGGATCCTCGGTCACGTGGTCGACTTCCTGCACCAGCATGCCGCCGTCGATGGAGCGCAGCTCCACCTGGGCGCCGTGGTCCACGCCGCCGGTGGCCAGCACGCGCAGGTTGGGGCGCTTGGCCATGCGCTCGAGCGCCTCGTCGGTGTAGGTCGGGGCGATGATAACCTCGACGAACTGCTTGTTCTGATCGGCAAAGTGCTCGACCAGCTCATAGGGAACCTCGCGGTTGCAGGCGATGATGCCGCCAAAGGCGCTCTTGGGATCGCAGGCGAAGGCGCGGTCGTAAGCGGACGTAATGTCCTCGGCAACGGCGGAGCCGCAGGGGTTCTGGTGCTTGAGAATCACGCAGGCCGGCTCGTCGAACTCGCGGACCAGGTTCCAAGCGGCATCGGCATCCAGATAGTTGTTGTAGCTGAGCGGCTTGCCCTGGATCTGCTCGGAGCCAACGAGCGGGAACTGCGAGCTCGCGGTGTTCTCGCAGCCCTCGGCAAAGCGGTAGACCGTAGCCTTCTGCTGCGGGTTCTCGCCATAGCGCAGGTCGTCGACCTTCTCCAGCGAGATCTCGAGCTTGGCAGAGGTGTCCGCCACGTCGCTTGCCTGGGCGGCAAGCCAACGGGAGATAGCCGTGTCGTAGGCGGCGGTGGTCTGGTAGACCTTCACCTGCAGGCGACGACGGGTGGAAAGCGTGGTGCAGCCACCGGTCTCGTGCATCTCGGCCAGGACGGCATCATAGTCGGCCGGGTCGGAAATGACGGTAACGCTCGTGGCGTTCTTGGCAGCAGAGCGCAGCATGGAGGGACCACCGATGTCGATGTGCTCAATGGCATCCGCGAAGGTGACCTCGGGGTTGGCGACGGTCTTCTCGAACTCGTACAGGTTGACGACGACCAGGTCGATCAGCTTAATGCCGTGCTGAGCAGCCTCCTGCATGTGCTGCTCGGAATCGCGGCGGGCCAGCAGCGCGCCGTGGACCTTGGGGTGCAGCGTCTTGACGCGGCCGTCCATCATCTCGGGATAGCCCGTGAACTCCTCGATGGGGGTTACGGGAACGCCCGCGTCCTCGATGGCACGAGCCGTGCCGCCCGTAGAGATGATCTCGACGCCAAAGTCGTCAACCAGCGTCCGTGCGAAATCGACGACACCCGTCTTATCGGTAACCGAGATCAACGCGCGTGCGATCTTCACATCAGATCCCATGCAGTCCTCCTGTCTGGTACGCCGCCGTGCTCTGTGAGTCGGTGATACGTCGATCTGCAGCGCTCGCGCAGCGGCATTGAAAATACTGATTCAATGTAGCGCATCGAGCGCGACGTTGCACCCCGCAACGGGCGCATGTGCAGAAAAAGTTTGCGAGCGGAGGGGATGGGCATGGCACCGGGCACGGTGAGTTCATGGAACACAGGGGCACCATAATTAGATGCCATTGGCGTGGTAGAACTGTGCTCGATATGCATCCGCAAAAGAAAGAGGCACCATGGTCTCGCGGGTTCTCTACCGACCGTTTGATACCGAAGACTTCGACGCCATCGCGCTGATTCTGCAGCAGCTTTGGCATAACAATTCGGATAACGATGAGTACAACCGCCTTGAGGCCGCGTGCGACCTCGCCTATTGCCTTTCGTCGTCGACGTTTTCACAGGTTGCCGTAATCGACGGTCAGGCGCGTGGCATTTCGCTCGCGCGTGCGGGACAGAGCTCCGGCGCCACTATCAACGAGCATTGGATGGATACCGAACGCGCGCTGCTATCGCAGATGCGTGAGCTAGAGCCCGATGCGTGCGCCGAGTATCTCTCGTTTGTGCGCGCAACCATCCGAACCAACAACCGCCTGCTCGAGAGCAGCCCGTTGCCGCACGACAACGAGGTCATGCTGCTTGCCGTGGATCGCGATGTCCATGGCCTGGGCGTTGGCACGGTTCTGCTCGATGCCGCCGTCTCGCACCTGTCCTCGCTTGGAGCGACGAGGGCGCACCTGTACACCGACTCCAACTGCTCGTGGAAGTTCTACGAGCTGCACGGCTTTAAGCGCACGGCCACGCACCGCGCCAACCGCGAAGAGCGCCGTCACGACATGCCGCGCGAAAGCTTCCTCTACGAACTCGACCTAACAGCCTAAACCCGGCAGTTAGGGACGTTCCTTTTAATATGAGCAGGACATTGTCAAGAGGCAAAATCGGGCCTGGCCCCAACGATATGGGGTCAGGCCCTCTCCCTATATCAGCCCGTCCGCGGCGACCTCGGCGTGTCTTACCGACGCTCGTCTTTGCAGTTTAATATCCGCCCGCGGCGATCTCTCGCTGGGCAATCCGTTGCTACGGCTGAGGCTTCTTCGTCGAACCGACAGTCTGTGCACGCGTGTGGCGCCCTGGGCGCTCGCAGAAAAGGGACCTGAGGTTCGCCTCAACGGCTTCGGATCGAACCGCTTCCGGGGTGACTGGCTTATGTGCGGGGGACCGCCCCCTACGCCTCCTCGGCCATGAGGCCGACCGCCCACACCCAGCAGGCGAGCTCGCGCGCCGTGGCCACGTTCGCCTTGTTGCCGTGGACCCCGCGCGCGAGCAGCGCCTCCCGCCTCTCGACCAGCCTCCGCACGCCCTTGGCGGCATGCCTGCGGGCGACCCGGTCCGGGGCCTGGCCCCTGGCGAGGCCCTTCGGCCGCCCCGAGCACGTCAGGTAGTGCCACGCGGCCTCGACCAGCGTCTTCCTCAGGTGCTTGTTGCCGGCCTTGGTGATCGCGCCCCTGCGGTCGCTCTCCCCGCTGGAGTGCTCGGAGGGCGTCAGGCCGACCCACGCCGCGAACGAGCGGGCATTCCCGAACCTCGAGAACT
>NZ_KN214135.1:578416-609116 GCF_000763055.1 Collinsella sp. 4_8_47FAA
GGATCGAACCGCTTCCGGGGTGACTGGCTTATGTGCGGGGGACCGCCCCCTACGCCTCCTCGGCCATGAGGCCGACCGCCCACACCCAGCAGGCGAGCTCGCGCGCCGTGGCCACGTTCGCCTTGTTGCCGTGGACCCCGCGCGCGAGCAGCGCCTCCCGCCTCTCGACCAGCCTCCGCACGCCCTTGGCGGCATGCCTGCGGGCGACCCGGTCCGGGGCCTGGCCCCTGGCGAGGCCCTTCGGCCGCCCCGAGCACGTCAGGTAGTGCCACGCGGCCTCGACCAGCGTCTTCCTCAGGTGCTTGTTGCCGGCCTTGGTGATCGCGCCCCTGCGGTCGCTCTCCCCGCTGGAGTGCTCGGAGGGCGTCAGGCCGACCCACGCCGCGAACGAGCGGGCATTCCCGAACCTCGAGAACTCGCCGGCCTCGAACACGAGGTCGGCGGCGGACGCGGTGTCCTGGGCTTGATCATCTTCGAGACGGCGCCGACCACGCAGTCGACCCCGAGGCCGGAGAGCCTCTTCTGCAGGTCGAACCCCGTGACCCCGGACTCGTACACGCACCTGGCCCTGGGGTCCACGGAACGGACCCACTCCGCGACGGCGCCGGCGTCGTAGCCGAAGGTCGCGCAGCGCACCTCCCCGGTCATGACGTCGAGGGAGACTGCCTTTATCGAGCGGGCGTGGACGTCGAGGCCGACGAAGGTGGTAGTATCGAGCATGGGAGCCCCTTCCATGAATGCGGCGTGGCCGCCACGGTTGGATTAGACACTCACCATTGTCGGCCTAATCCGCGGTCTTTCATGCAGCAGGGGCTCTCAATGTTTTTATGTCCTGCTCATATCGTCTCTGCCGGCACCTGGGGACACTCCTTGGCAGCAACCGCACCTAGTCGTTGGGGACATTCTTGGGTAACACAGTCGACGAAACCCTCGTTGGCGTCGCCCTATAGAGGGGTCTGCAAATAGCTGTGGGCAAAAAACATCAAATATGAGTACTGTTACCTTTTTAGTAGCAGCGATTTGGGGCATTTTAGAGGCTTTTAGACATAGCAGCCAGTCAGGCGAACTGACGTATTTCCACAAATGTTCAATAAAATGGGCCCCTAACGAGAGATAATCTCATTAGGAGCCCATTATTTAGTGCAAATATATGTCACTATAATGGCAACAGTACTCATATTTGGCATTTTTTGCCCACTGCCCCCTGTGTGGGGATCCGTAACGGAAAGATAGACCCATTTCAAAGCATAAAAATGGGATAGATTTTCCGCCAACAGTCGCCGGAGAAGATCCATCCCAAAAATCAGAGCGCGCTAGAACGTTCCGCCGCCGCCTCCGCCGACGCCGCCGCCTCCGCCGCCCGAGAAGCCACCGCCTCCGCCGCCGCTCGAGCTGTCGGAGCTCGACGTCAGCTCACGGATGCTCTCGTGATACACGTCATCGAACGAATCGAGCGGAGACTCGTTGCCGTAGTGATGGTAATACCACCAGTAGCAGGGGTAGTTGTCGTAGAAATCGTCGCTGTTGCGCAGGTCCGCAGGCACGGCCTCGGCCAGCTGTCGCAGCACTTCTTTCGAAACACCTAGGGCAACGCCCATCACCAGCAGCTTGTTCCACAGCACCAGATCGCCGGGGACGGCTTCCTTTAGACGCGTGAAGTCCTCGAGCCAATGCTTAAGTGCCTTGCAGCGAGCCGCCACCTCGGCGCCCTCCGGCGTAAAGCGGCGGAACGTAAGGCCCACGCCGATACCCACCAGCACAATCGGCACCGAGATAACCGCGGCGGTAATGTTCGCCTGTGCGCCATCGGTAAAGAAGATGGATCCCACGGGAACAAAGGCAACCAGGATACCAAGAACCAGGCAAAACACCATTGCAACAATGCCGTCCGAGGCAACGTACTCGCTATCGGCCAGCTTGCCCTTAACGGTGTTCTGATAGTCCTCGAGCTTGTCGCCCACGGGTGTAGCGTGCTGCTTGACGTAGTGCTGCAGCTCGTCGAACGTGCGCGAGCGATCGCCGTTCTCGTCAGGCTTAGTACCGGCAAAGAAGACCTTGAGCACCATGTGGTCAATGCCCTTGGCCGACTTCCAGCCCGCATCACTCACCGTCACGCGATACGTCTGCTCTTCTTTTTCACGCCCCAACAGACCCTTCTTGGCCTTGGTCACGGTCGCCTGCTCCAGCTTGATCACACGGTCGTCAGTGAGCTTCATGAGCGTGGCGATATATGCCTGATCGGGCACCTCGTTCCAGCTCATGAGGGCCGAAAGCACGGCGGGATGGTCGGCCGAAGGCACATCGCGGAAATATTCGTCCTGGAAAAGCGGCTTGGGCTTGCGCTTGCGCAGCTTGAGCATAACGATTGTGCCGGTAAAGGCCACCGCCGCAACAACACTTAGCACGGCAAGTGCATTGGCAATCATGCGAGCGTGAGCGCGGCGGGCGTTAGCTTCGTCGGCCCATTCCTTCTCTTCGCTCAGGATCGTTGACATGCGCTCTTCGCCCGAAGCGGCAAGCTGCGGCACCCAGTCGCTAGGGAAGGCGATGCGTGCCTCGGCGAATTCGCCCTGGTGCACGCAGGGAATGGTATAGGTGACCATGGGCTCGTCCTCATCGAGCGACACGTCGCCCGTCAGCGGACCATGGCCCCATGCGCGGAAGTTATCGCCCTTGACGGCCGCCGTCCCGGCAGCGGCATTCGCGAAGCACACTTCCATCTCGACGTCATCGGAATCCGCAGACCAGCCGTCACCTACGAACTTCCAGTAGAGCTCGGCGGTATCGGCCCAGTTCATAACCGCACCGGTCATGGTGTAGCTCACGTAGTAGATTGCGCTGTCGCCGCTCTCGTGAGGGCTGAACACCTTAATCCTTACGCCGTCACCGGTCTGCTCGACCGTGTAGACGCCAGAGTCGCCCTTGTTCGCGCTATCGACTTTGTTAAACGCGGTGTCCTCTTCCTCGACACTCAGCACGTCGACGCCCGCCGTGCCGCCCTGCTGGTTGGAGCCCGTATTGATCTCCCAAAACACGCCGTTGATGTCGTCGTCGAAATCAAACTGGCGTCCCTCGACAACGGTCAGCGATCCATCGGCCTCAACCGTGGCACTGATATAGGTCTGGGTCATGGAATAACCGTCGGCGTGTGCGGCGGCGGGCAGTAGCAGCAATGCAAGCGCGACGAGTGCGCAGACGGAAGCAAATCGCGCAAACGGGCGGCGCTGCCGACAGGTTTTGGCAACGGGGGCGTTCATAGGCACATCCTTTGTCTGTGATACCAGCAACGCCATTGTCCCACGTTTACGGGCGCACATGACGAACATCTAGGCCAGCGGAGTATCAAACGGGACGAAAGTCACGCCCGCGGCCGGCACCTGGGGACGTTCCTTATCTGCCGGCAACCTGGGACACTCCTTGGCATGGCCTGCGCCAGCAATAGATACCACTTCACAGCTCTGTCACAGGTGTAGCGGCTTTGTGTGGGTGCGGCACGCGCTGATTGAGCCGCCAGCCGAGGGGCATAAAGCAGTTGAGCGAAAACGGTTTGCCCCTTTGCCGTTCGCTCGAGGATCATGTCCCCCTTTTCCGCGGAAACCCCGGCAGTTGCGAAGAGCTGCCGGGGTTTCTGTCGTTTGTGAGGCTAAGTCGGTACGCAGCGATCGAGACCTTGAGCCGCAAACCCACCGTGCGCAATGCGCACCGCCGCCAACTTGTGAGCGCGGCAACGCCTTCCCTGCCAAGCCCCGCGCTATACTCGTCCGCATGGATATCAAAACACGCAACATAGCAACGCCCGCCGCGGACGCGCCAGCGACGCCACCCGCCTCCGCCCCCGCGCCCGTCGTGGGCCGTTTCGCCCCGTCGCCCTCGGGCCGCATGCACCTGGGCAACGTGTTCAGCTGCCTGTGCTCGTGGCTTTCGGCCCGCAGCCAGGGCGGCAGCATCGTGCTGCGCATCGAGGACCTGGACGATCGCTGCAAGCGCCCGGAACTTGCCGCTCAACTGATTGACGATCTGACCTGGCTGGGGCTCGAGTGGGACGAAGGCCCCTACTACCAGCACGATCGCCTGGATCTGTACGAGGACGCCCTGCGCCAGCTGCAAGACGCCGGCCTCACCTATCCCTGTTTTTGCACGCGTGCCGAACTCCACGCCGCGAGCGCACCGCACGCCAGCGACGGCACGCCCATCTACCGTGGCGCCTGCCGAGGCCTTTCTGCCGAGGAGGTTGCCCGCCGCAGCATCCTGCGCGCTCCGGCCACGCGCCTGCGCGTGCCCGCCGTCGACGACCTCGCAGACGATGTGGTCGAATTTGTGGACCGCACGTATGGTGCCCAATGCGAGGCGCTCGCCACCGAATGCGGCGACTTTTTGGTGCGCCGCAGCGATGGCGTGTTTGCCTATCAGCTAGCCGTGGTGGTCGATGACGCCGCCATGGGTGTTACCGAGATCATACGCGGATGCGACCTGCTTGGCTCCACGCCGCGCCAAATCTACCTGCAACATCTGCTGGGACTTCCCACGCCGCGCTACGCACATATTCCGCTGCTCATGTCGCCGGACGGCCGCCGTCTTTCCAAGCGCGATCGCGATCTGGACCTGGGCGAGCTCCGCACCCGCTTTGGCACACCCGAGGCACTGCTGGGCTGGCTCGCCGGGCAAACAGGCATCGCACCGGACATCACACCGCGCTCTGCCGAGCAGCTGGCCGAGCACTTTAGCTGGGACGCCATCCGCGCGCATCGGGAGAACATCACTGTAACGGTCGAGTAGCCAGCCACCGCGCCTCTACGCAACATCCCAGGGCTGGAGTTCGTCGCCCAGGCGAACGATGCAGTCGTAGAGCACGGTATGGCGCTCGGCAGGGTTGGCATCCCGATGAAAATGCCCGTAGTACCAGCGCTTGTAATCCAAGCGGTCTTCCAGCTCATCGAAAAATGCCGTAAGCCGATCAACGGCGGGGTAATTCCAGCCAGGCCCCGGATAGAGCGTGGGCGAAAGCATGCGCGTAGAGCAGGTGTGGGTGATCACGTAGTCGACCTTCCAGCCCACGCTGTCGAGCTTTGTCCGCGCCTCCTCAAAGTTGCGCTCGTCCGGCAGCTCCTGCGGCCACCAGCTGGAATACGGAATGCGGTATTCCTTATCCACGCTCGTGGCACCGCCCATGGTAAAGATCGTTGAGCCGTCGAGCTCAAAAACCTCACCGCGCGTCAGGCGCCGTATGGGCGAGGTATCCGACAGGCGCTGCGTCAGTCCACCATGCCACAGCTCCATGGGACGCTCCGCCCAGTGATCGAAACGCTCGTGGTTGCCGTCGACGAACAGCACGGTATAGGGGCGCGATTCCAGCCAAGCGATATCGGTGCATTCCTCGGCAGAGAAATCCCACGGAAAGCCAAAGTCGCCCGCGACAATCAGATAGTCGTCGCTCGTCAGGCCATCCCCAAGGTCCCAATCGCGCAGCTTTTGCATGTCGAGGCCGCCATGAATATCGCCCGTCACATAGACCGTCATCGGATCACCACTTCCCTGTAAGTCGCCAGCCCGCATTCTGCACGATCGCTAAGCCAACCGTTCCAGCCCTTCCATCCCTTAGGGCTTACCCCTCGTTCTTCCAACCAAACGGATCAAACACCCAAAAGATCAGATCGAGCACGCCGCCGGTCATCATGGCGCCGGCAAGGGCCATACAAACGTGCAGAGAGCTGGCACTTCGGAGCACGTCGAACGGCCCCAGAACAGCCAGCAGCGCGACCGCTGCGCCGGCCACGCACAGCGCGAGGCATGGCCCCGCGTCCTTAACGCATTTCTTTGCGAGATGCTTGGTGTTGTCGCTCATCAATATCGAACTCCTTAGAAGATCGTTGTTCAGATGTATGCCGCCGCGGCAGAGCAGGGCGGCAGGGCAAGTGTCACATGCCGTGCGGACATCAATGGAGAAACCGCCTGCTCGACCAACCCTTGACGCCGTTTTGCATCGGCCCACCATCCCCTGCTATCGAGGTCTAATACTTTTCCCGAGAAGTGAACGGATGTTATTGGACCCCTGAAACATCCGCATTTTTCGGCGGCAATATCGCAGGATTTCAGCATCGAAACCGCAGGAAACGGCACCTCTAAAGTGTCGATGCTTCGGGAGTCCAATTTAGCTCGTTCACTTCTCGGGAAAAGTATTAGACCTTGATTCCTGGCTGCTCCGAGGGCGCGCCGCTGCCTTCTCTGGAACCCTCACTAGCACTGGCACCCCTAGCCGCTACGACCGCAGGCATGCCTATAATGAGGCATATTTTCTGATAAGAAAGGAATCCAGATATGAACGAAGTCAACCACGCCGTTTTGGACAGTCTTCGGGAGTTTTTCAACCGTGTCGACAGCGCGCGCAACAGTGCATCCCCGATTGAAAAGCCACATAGCGACCCAATAGACATCAAGGACTTCATTGGATGGTGTAACGAGCCTTGCGACTATTATCCCAAAAGCAGCAAGTCTGACCCAGCCTATAGGCTGGGTCAGACCATATGCGCCTTGGAAAATCTTAGCGACGACAAACCCGAGGCAACCGAACGCATACTCGAAAATCTGGCTAGCCCTGCAATCAGCGACACCAAAATGCCCCTTAGAGACAGGACGATGAAGTTGTTAGGTACCGAGGGCACAGAGCTTCTCTCCAGACTAGAGTGCAAGCCGGGCAAGGTAGCACAAATACTAGAGAAAGAGCTGCCAGAGAACGTTGCCTTCTATTTCGCACTCAAGCTCAGACTCAAGGACTGTCCCGATGAGCAATCGTATTACCACTACCAGTTTGATGATAGCGGCAATACGATTGCACGAATCGATCCCCTCAAGCCCTTTACCGACAACGCGCACGACAATCTCAACCAGCAATGGCACGTGCTCATTTCCTTGCTCGCATACCTTGATGTCGCTCACGCTTTAAGCAATGATCATCACGAATACCATTGCCTCTATCCGTACCTCAGTTCATACGATAAAGGAGATTTAAACGAGGGGCATCTGCTCTTAGGGTGGGAAAAGGTATTCGGAACGTATTGCCGTGTGCTGAAAGTCGTTAATAGCAATCAGGACAAGTCCAAGAAAGGAGCCCCGCCTCACTCCAAGCCCATGATGGACTGGATCGAGTATGCGCTGACAGGCCAGCTAGCGAGCGAGGACGCCCGGTAAGTCATCGCCTCGCCGCGGCGACAGCATCCCTGGCCTCTCAGCGCCGCCAACCTACTCCAACCCGGGGCCGCCATACTTCCCCGTTTCCGAGTCGTAGCTCAACACGGCGACCTCGCCGTTCTTCATGACGTTCCCGTCGATGTAGAAATGGCTGGCCCCGTCATGCCAGATGCCGCGATAGCCCGCAATGCCCGAGATCGCCTCGGTGTTGATGTGCCCGGCGATAACATCCAGGTAGAACTCACGCCCCACGTAATCGGGCGGCATCATGGTTAATGACTCGACAGCCGTGCCAAGCTTCCAATCCTCCCCGGCTTCCTCGTCAACGCCGGCGTGCACAAAGACCTGGCCGAAGGGGCTCTCGTAAAAGTAAGGGAGTTTGCGAACCCACGCGATTATGTCCGCGTGCTCGGCCTTTATGCGCTCAACCGTAAAGGCGTAGGCCTCCTCGAACTCCCTGAGCCTCAAAAGGTGCTTAACGTGCTTGAATGCCTCGGCGTCTAAGAAGCTCTTGGCCGTTGCCAGATTGCTGTCGGCAAGTATCCATGCCTGCGTGAAATTGGGGTCCTCCACCTCGTCAATGTACTCGAGAAACATCTCCTCGTGGTTGCCGCGCAGCGCCACGACGCGATCGCCGTACCGCTTTTGCAGGTCCATGATGAGCCCGAAGACCCCGAGCGAATCGGGACCTCGGTCGCAGTAATCGCCAAGCAAAACCAGCTTGGAATCCTCGACATCGAGGTCGACGGTGGAAAGCGACGTTTTAAAGGCGTCCAAGCATCCGTGAATGTCACTCATAGCGTAGATATGCACGTATGACCTCCTGTTTGCGTCAGGGTCCCGCTCGTTTGAGCCATGCGGCGCGGCGGCCCCTCTGATTTCGCGGGCGCCGGGCAACCTTGTCCTGTCACGCCCCTCAACATGGTTAAAAGTATATCTCGCCGTGCGGACACAAATTTACGCCTGAGCTCCGGGCGCCCCGCGCGCTTGGCCTCCGCCCAACCCAAAAACTCATCCAACATTAATCTTTGCTCAAGAATCGCTTAATCTATAACCTGCACTATAGAGTTCGACCAAGGGCGGGGCGGCGCCGCGCAACGCAGGCCGCCGAACACAACGCTCGCGCCCGGGCAAATCGCCCGGCGTCGCGCCCGTCGAACGAAAGGACAGGTCATGGACGACCTCGAAAAAGTTGAAACCATCCGCACCAAGTGCAACGTGAGCTACACCGATGCCAAGGCCGCGCTCGACGCCGCTGACGGCAACGTCCTGGATGCCATCATTTGGCTCGAATCACAGGACAAGACCCAGACTACGTCGGCGCACGCCGCCACCGAGTCCGAGCCGGTCGATGAGCCCTCGGCCGAGATGGTCGCCGCACAGGCCGCCTACGAAAAGTCGAGCGAAAAGACCGACTTCTCCAAGAAGATGGACAGCGTGTGGGAGTACCTCAAAAAGCTCTTCCGTCTGAGCCTGGACACCAAGTTTATCGCCACGCGCCGCGATGCGATCATCCTCAACATCCCCATCCTGATCCCCATCATCGCGCTGTTTGCATGGGGCGCCACGATATGGCTGATGCTGATTGGCCTGTTCTTTGGCATGCGCTACCGCATCGATAGCGACGGCGACGTGCCCGGCAGCATCAACAACCTTATGAATCACGCCGCCGATGCCGCGGACGATATCAAGCAAAATCTGAACGACGACAAGTAATCGCAGACGGGGGCACGCATGGCACGGATCCTGATCGTAGAGGACGAGGAAAAAATCGCCCGCTTTGTGACGCTCGAGCTGGAGCACGAGGGCTACCAGGTGGAGCACGCCGCCGATGGCCGGACCGCCGTGGACCTGGCACTGGAACGCGACTACGATCTGATTCTGCTCGATGTGCTGTTACCGCAGCTCAACGGCATGGAGGTCTTGCGACGTGTCCGCAAGCACAAGGACGTGCCGGTGATTATGGTTACCGCGCGCGATGCCGTAATGGACAAGGTAGCCGGGCTCGATGCCGGCGCCGACGATTACTTGACCAAGCCATTTGCGATTGAGGAGCTGTTCGCACGGATCCGCGTGGCGTTGAAGCGCTCGGAGGCCGTGCGGGCGGCTTCGGGCGCTGGCGATGCCGGCGCCGGGACGGGTATGCCGGGCGGCGTGGGCATCGGCGCCACTGCGATGCCCCCGGTCAGCGACTCGACCCAGGCTTCCGTCTTGCCCTCCCCCGCTGCGCTCACCGTGGACTCGGTCGCGCTCGACCCCGACCGCCGCGAAGTCACGGTCGGCGGCTCGCCCATCGTGCTCACGGCCCGCGAGTTCGACGTTCTCGCCCTGCTTATGGCGCATGCCGAGACCGTGCTCACGCGCGAGCGCATTGCGCACGAGGCGCTGGGCTACGAATACGCGGGCGACACCAACAACGTCGACGTGCACATCGCGCACCTGCGTGCCAAGATCGAAGACGCCGGCGGCGCCCGAATCATCCAAACCGTGCGCGGGGTGGGCTATGTCTGCCGTGCGTAACGCCGAGGCCAAACGCGTCACATCCATCGCCCGCGCCATCAACTGGAGCTATATGTGGCGCCGCCTGATGAGCTACGTTTGGCTCGACCTGCTGCTAGTAGTGATTGTGGCGGCGATCCTTGTCTATGGATACAACCAGACGCTGCCCAACGGCGCGTTTACCGCAGGATGGATCCCCAGCGCCACCGTTCGCGGCATGACGCTGACGCCCGCGCGCGGCTGGGACCTGACAACGCTCACCTATACCGTCGAGCTTGCGCGTACCACCAAGACTTTCCCCCTCGCGCAGGACCTCGTCACGCTATGGCCTCTCTACCTTGTCGTTGTGGGTTGGCAGGTCATCAGCGTGCTCAACATGCTCGGCGGCGCCCGCCGCGTGCGCCGCACCATGGCGCCGCTCAACGATCTGGCCCTGCGCGTGGACGAACTCGGCCGCATGCAACTCGCCGGCGGCAAGATGGAAACACTGGAGCAAGCCATCAAGCGCGCAAGCGTCGACTCGCCGAGCGTCACTACCGGCGACGCCGACCTGGCAAGCATCGAGGTTGCACTCAACCGCCTACTGCGCCAGATGCAAGAGGCCAAACTGCAACAGATGCGCTTTGTCAACGATGCGAGCCACGAGCTGCGCACGCCCATCGCGGTGATTCAGGGTTACGTAAACATGCTCGATCGCTGGGGCAAAGACGACCCGGACGTGCTGGCGGAATCCATCGCGTCCCTCAAGGCCGAAAGCGAGCACATGCAAGAGCTCGTGGAGCAGCTGCTGTTTTTGGCACGCGGCGATGCCGGGCGCACGGTCCTGCGGCGTGCGGATACCAACCTGGCCGCACTGGTCGGCGAGGTATGCGAGGAATCGCAGATGATCGATACCGCGCACACGTATCGGCTGGCGTACGACACCGCGCTTGTCAGCGATTCGCGCTGCGACGCGCCCGTCGACGTGGCACTCGTGAAGCAGGCGCTACGCGTGATCGTGCAAAACGCCGCCAAGTATTCGGACGCGGGAACGACCGTCACATTTGGCATAACGCCGGATGCGGGCGCGGGCACAATCGACATAAGTGTTGAGGACGAGGGCATCGGCATGAACCAGGAATCCGCAGCTCACGCGTTTGAACGGTTCTACCGCGCCGACAACGCACGCAATGCCGGCGCGCAGGGCTCGGGCCTGGGGCTTGCCATTGCCAAGTGGATCGTCGATAGCCATGGCGGTGTCATTGGCGTGACCTCAGTCGAGGGCGTCGGCAGCCGCTTTACGATTCGCCTGCCGCGGTAGGAAGCCCCTCGGCATAAATAAAGGGGTAGGGCCACGCGGCCCTATCCCTTTTTGCTAGCTATGGCAGCTTGTGCGCTATTCGCGGCACAGGTGCACGGCGAAACCGGCGAACTCGCGCTTAAAGTACACGAGCTTGGTACCACCGTCGGGCAGCAGCGCGCGCGACTCTTCGTTGACCTCGAGCCCGCGCTCGGCAAACCACTTCTCAGCTGCATCGATGTCGTTAACGGCAAAGCCGATGTGGCCCTTGGTGCCACGACCGTTCTGCTTCATGATCTCGACCAGCGAATCGTTAAAGTACGAAACCGGGGTCTCGGTGACGGGCAGGCCCATCATCGTCGAGAACAGCTCCGCGATCTCCAGGGCGTCTGCCGGGTCGGTGGCGTTAATGCCCACATGGGCAACGCGCATACCAAAGAGCTCTACCGGGTTGGCGTTCTGCTCACTCATGCAGTCAGCGCCTACTGAGCCATGACGTCGAGAACGGCCTTCTCGGCGGCAACGCGGTTCATGCCGGTCATGAAGGGCACGCCACTCACGTACGGGCAGGTGAGGCCCTCGGGGGCAACGGTGGTGGCGATCAGCAGGTCAGCGCCCTCGTCGCAGTAATCCTTGGCCTCGGAGATGGCGCACTGCACGATCTCGTACTTGTCGGCATAACCGTTGGCGTCGAGCAGAGTAGCGACCTTCTGGGCAACGAGCGTGGAAGTAGCAGCGCCAGCACCGCAAGCCAAAACGATCTTCTTCATAGGTAATGTCTCCCTTCATGGTTTACTTTAGGTAAGTGTACCGCAGCGAGCGATGGCACTCGGCCTCGATGAGCTTTTATGCCAGTTTGCTTGCGCGCTGCGTATAATACATCTAGTACGTGTTGTCATACCGCTCGCTTTATGAGCGACTAAGGACCCTAATATGCCCGATTCCCGCACCCTCTGGACCGCCGTCGTTATCATCTGCATCGCCGTGTCGGTGTTCTTTAGCGTCAAAAAACGCACCACGTTTAAGCGCCTGCAGCAGCTTATGGCTGCCAAGCAGTGGGACGAGTTCGATCGCTTGCTCGACGGCAAACTCACCAGCATGCTGTACCCGCGCTACAACCGCGACTACCTGCGTCTGAACTCCTATCTGCTGCGCGAGGACCACGAGCGTGCCAGCGAGATGTTCGACCTACTGCTGGGACTCAACCTCCCCAAGATGCAGCGCGTCGACTTGGTGATTAAGGCCTTTAACTACTATGTTGGCCAGGAGGACCGCAAAAAGTCCAAAGAGCTGTTGCACGAGATCAAGGGCTTTGAGGGCGGTCAGGCCGAGGCAGTTGCGCACGAGTGTCAGCTGATGTACGACACGATGATCCTCAAGCGCCACAACGACATTCCCGAGCTGGAGCGCATGCTCGAGGATGTCGGCGACGACCCGGTCAAGCGCTGCCGCTTGGAGTACCTGCTAGCCCTGCAGTACCAGAACAAGGGCGACGAAGCCAAGTTCCAGGAGTTCCTGGAGAAGTCGGGCCAACACTCGATGGCCGTCAACGCGTAACGGACGGCTTGTGCTAGACTTCTAGTCTCACGGGGGCGTGGCGGAATTGGCATACGCAGGAGACTTAAAATCTCTCGCCGCAAGGATTGTGGGTTCGAGTCCCACCGCCCCTACCATATGGAGCTTGCGAGCCCGTGTTCCCCAGGGATGCGGGCTCGTTTCCTTTGGACGCCGTCAACTGCAGAGCAGCTCATTTGGGACGGGGCTTTTTTGACTACTTTTTCCGCCCACCCAATGAGTTTCCTACCACATTTTCCGATGGAAAAACGTGGTTGTCTCGCACATTTTCCGATGGAAAGACGTGGTTGTCTCGCACATTTTTCAAGGGAAATGCGCATATGGCCTTATACTATCCGAAAGGGTTGGGAGGCAATATGCAGCGACAGCTTATGAGTGAACTTATCGCTTGGAAATCAAGGGCGAATCGCAAACCTCTCTTGCTTAAGGGGGCCCGCCAGACAGGTAAGACTTGGCTTCTTAACGAATTCGCAAGCCAGCAATATCAAAACGTCATTCGTTTTGACTTTATGCTCGAGCCGAGCGCACGCTCGCTGTTCGATGGGGACCTCGACCCCAAGCGTATCATCTCTCAGATAGAACTCTTGCGCGGCCAAACCGTAACGCCGGCGGACACGCTCATCATCTTCGACGAGATCCAAGAGGCCCCGCGCGGGATCACCTCGCTCAAGTACTTCAACGAGCTTGCACCCGAATACCACATCGTAGCAGCCGGTTCCTATATGGGCCTCGCGCTCCGACGCGAAAACGAGTCATTTCCCGTCGGCAAAATCGACCAGCTCACCATGCGTCCCATGGGGTTCGCCGAGTTCGTTCGTGCCGTCGACGGCGACCCGCTCGCCGACGCCATCCTTGCCGCAGACATGAACCTTCTAGCAAACGTTACCGAAAAGCTCGAACACTTGCTCAAGGAATACCTTGTTGTCGGCGGTATGCCCGAAGTTGTCTCCGCTTTCGCCGAGACACGCGACTTCATCGAAGCCCGAAGGCTTCAGCAGCAAATCATCGAGGCTTACGAATCCGATTTTGGCAAACATGCACCCGCCCGCATCATCGAGCGCATGAGGTTGGTTTGGAAATCCCTTCCCGGCCAGCTTGCCAAAGAGAACAAGAAGTTTGTCTATGGCGCCCTTCGCCCCGGAGCGCGCGCACGCGATTTCGAGGAAAGCCTCCAGTGGCTCACGGACTACGGAATCGTTCATAAGGTGCCACGTGTTTCCGCTCTAAAGGCGCCGCTCTCGAGCTACGAAGACCTCTCGGGCTTCAAACTGTTCTGCATCGACACCGGCATCCTCGGAGCGCTCTCCGGTCTCTCTCCGGCCATCGTTCTTAACGGATCCGCTGTTTTTACCGAGTTCAAAGGTTCGCTGACCGAACAATACGTCGCGCAGGAGCTTTTGCTCCAGGACAAAACTCCCGCGTATTGGTCCTCTACCTCTGGCAATGCCGAAACCGACTTTGCCATCGACCATGCGGGAACCGTGCTTCCGCTTGAGGTCAAGGCGGCAGAGAACCTTAAAGCGAAGAGTCTGAAAATAGCCTGCGAAAAATTCAAGCTCGAGCGTTGCGTGAGGAGCTCCCTGGCGGCATATAGAGACGAGGGCATGCTCGTCAATATTCCGCTTTGGGAGATTGGGCAAATCGACAAGCTGGCATAGGCGCTGTGGGGACGCCCCGCAAGGACTGTCCCCAGGTGCCGGCTGTTGAGTTGCGGTGGAATAGGGACTGTTTGGCGCCCGAAAGGGCGATTTTAGTCCGTATTTCACCGCAACTTATTTAGAGGGCGCTGAGGCTGGGAGTCCATGCGATGGTGGGAGTCGCGCCGTCGAGGGTCTCGTTGATGGTGGCGGCCATACCGGCGAGGAGGCTGTTCTCGCTTACGGTGAGCATGTCGTAACCGCCGGCACGCATGAGCTCGCGGATCACCACGGCGCCAGCCAGAATCACGCCCGCGCGTTTGGGCTGTACACCCGGTAGCGCGGCGATACCCTCCACATCCAGCGTAGATATACGATCGATGGCGGCCGAGATCTGCTCCATCGAAAGCTCGCGCAGGTGCACAAAGCTCGAGTCGTACGGCTCCAGTTCGTGGATCAGCGCCACGAGCGTGGTGACGGTACCGCCCACCGCGACGAGGCGCTCGGCGCGCTCAAAGTCGACAGGCAGGCCCTCAAAATAGGCGGAGAACTGCTCGCTCGCCCACGCGGCGGCAACCGCAAGCTCATTCGTCGACGGCGGCAGCGCAGAGAAAAACCGCTCCGTCACGCGACGGCAACCGATGTCCAGTGAGCGCGTTCCCTCCAGCGCAAAGACCCCGCGCTCAGGCGCATAGACGCCCGTCGCGAGCTCCGTGGAGCCACCGCCCGAATCGGCGACGATGATGCGCTCGCCAGCAAAGTCGTGTGCCACGCCAAAAAACGTCAGGCGCGCCTCAACCTCGCCCGGAATCACCTGCGGTTCGAGCCCCAGATCGCGCAGACCGTCCAGCAGCAGCGCGGCATTGGACGCATCGCGCGCGGCACTCGTGCAGGTGGTGCAGACGCACGCGGCCCCAAAGGTACGGGCTTCGTCCACAAACATGCGGCACGCAACGAGCACGCGCTCAACGGCCGCCTCGCAAAAGCGCCCCGTCGCGTCCACGCCCTCGCCCAAGTCGGTGATCTCGGTATGCTTGGACGATTCCACGATCGCCCCGGCCTCGACCTGCGCCAACACCAGTCGCGACGACACCGTTCCCAGGTCGATCGCGGCCACCTTATAGCATTTGCAATTTGTCATTGCGAGCTCCCCTCCGGGCGCTATTTGCCGTTGGACACGACCGTCTGACCCTCGACGCCGTTAAACCCAAACAGCATGTCGAGCGCTTGGATGTACCATGGCGCGTCCTTGCCGACTTCTTCGATCTCCTTGGCCACCTCGCTGGCCTTCTTGGCGTTCGACGACTTCTTTTCAGCCGACGACGAGTCCGAATCGCCGTCCAGGCCCTGCACTTCAATCCTCTTCTCGCCGGGCATCACCAGGCCCAGGTCCTCGGATGCCGCGTCCTTGATACCCTCCTCCGAGAGCAGCTTGTCGACGCTTTTTTGCAGCTCATCATTGTATTGCTGGCGAATCTCGACCTGCTTGGCCAAGATATCGCTCGAACGCTTTGCCACGTACAGGTCGCGCACGGGGAAATACAGGCTCACGAGCACCAGGGCAACGACGATGCCGATGAATAGCCCTCGCTGAGGACCGTGGGTAAAGTCGTAGATTGCCTTGACCACCGCGTTGTCGTTGGCGTAGTGCATAAAGTCCGAGCCCGAAAGACGGTTCGAGGGCCTGCTCGACCTATCGTGCGTTTGAGCCGACGAGCGCTGAGCATGCGACGAACGTGCCGGGCGCACTGGTCCATCTGTCGAAGTATTCACTTGAGCATTGGGGCGCGAGGTACTTGTCGGGCGCTGTATGGAGCGGTCGGCGCCGGCGTAGGCGGACCCACCGAGCTGCACCGTGCGCGCACGGCGAGGCGACGGCTCACGCGAACCGGCGGAATAGTACCTGTTGTCGTAAATCTGATCCATGTGCGCCTTGTGCGGTTGAGGTTTGTTTGCGCTAAGTCCTTTAGTTATAGCACGAGCGCCCGCACCGCCTTCGCCAGCCTTTGCTCGACATAAAAAAGGCGCTGAGCCATATGGCCCAGCGCCCAATGGCGGCCATCAGAAGTGGAACGGAGCCGAGTCAACCCCGCTCCCCGCGTGCACCACTTGTTTAGCGAATGTTGTAAAACGCTGCCTTGCCGGCGTAGCGCGCACTGCCCTCGAGCTCGTCCTCGATGCGAATGAGCTGGTTGTACTTGGCGATACGGTCGCTGCGGCACGGGGCGCCCGACTTGATCTGGCCGGCGTTGACGCCCACGACCAGGTCGGCGATCGTGGAGTCCTCGGTCTCGCCGGAACGGTGGCTCACGATGCAGGCGTAACCAGCCTCCTTGGCGGTCTCGATGGCCTCGAGCGACTCGGTGAGTGTGCCGATCTGGTTGACCTTGACCAGGATCGCGTTGGCGGCGCCCAGCTCGATGCCCTTCTTGAGGCGCTCGGTGTTAGTGACGAACAGGTCGTCACCCACCAGCTGCACCTTGTTGCCAATGCGGCGGGTAAGCTCGACCCATCCGCCCCAGTCCTCCTCGGCCATGCCGTCCTCGATGGAGATGATGGGATAGGTGTCGACGAGCTTCTCCCAGTAATCGACCATCTGAGCACTCGTATACTCAACGCCCTCGCCCTTGAGCTCGTACATGCCGGTCTCGGCGTTGTAGAACTCGGTCGAGGCCGGGTCCATGGCGTACATGAAGTCGACGCCGGGCTTAAAGCCGGCCTTCTCCACGGCCTTGGTGATGTACTCGAACGGCTCGGCATTGGTCTTGAGGTTGGGCGCAAAGCCGCCCTCGTCGCCCACGCCGCCGCCCAGGCCGGCCTCGTGCAGCACGCCCTTGAGGGTGTGGTAGACCTCGGCGCACCAACGCAGGCCCTCGGCAAAGCTCGGGGCGCCCACCGGCATGATCATGAACTCCTGGAAGTCGACGTTATTGTCGGCATGCACACCGCCGTTGAGGATGTTCATCATGGGCGTGGGCAGCAGGTGGGCGTTGACGCCGCCCAGGTACTGGTACAGTGACAGGCCCGCCGACTCGGCAGCGGCGCGGGCGACGGCCAGCGACACGCCCAGGATGGCGTTGGCACCGAGCTTGGTCTTGTTGGGAGTACCGTCCACGGCAATCAGCGCGGCATCGACGGCGCGCTGGTCGAAGGCGTCGATGCCCACGACGGCGTTAGCGCACTCGTTGTTGACGTGCTCGACGGCCTGCGAAACGCCCTTGCCCAGATAGCGACCCTTGTCGCCGTCGCGCAGCTCGCAGGCCTCAAAGGCGCCGGTCGAAGCGCCCGAAGGCACCATCGCGCGGCCAAAGCTGCCGTCCTCGAGCACGACCTCGACCTCGACGGTGGGATTGCCGCGGCTGTCGAGCACCTCGCGACCGTAGACGTCCAAAATATCGCTCATGTTGTCTCCCTCTCACTTGGAAACGTAGTGGATGCAAGCGACCGGCTGACCGTGCACCATCAGGTGCGTCTCCGTAAGTTAGCCATGTCGCACTTTTTGCATTATGCCCTAAGTTAGCCGAGGGATACAATCATTTTAAAAAAATAATGGGAGCGATGGGACAAGTCCGTCCCGTCGCTCCCGCGGTATTACTCCCCTGCCTTTGCTGCGTCCCACAGGTCGTTGAGGCCATGGGTCGAAAGCTCGGCAAGATCCACGTGGGCATCGGCCGCCATCTGCTCCATCGCGGCCCAGCGGCGGCGGAACTTTGCCGTGCTGGCACGAAGGGCGCTCTCGGCGTCAATGCCCTCCTTGCGCGCAACGTTGACCAGGGCAAAGAGCAGGTCGCCAAACTCCATCTCGCGCTCGGGTGAACCGGGAGCCTCGGCCTCAAACTCGGCACGCTCCTCGGCGACCTCATCCCACACGTCCTGGACCGTCTCCCACTCAAAGCCCACGGCAGCCGCCTTGCGTGACACCTTCTGCGCCTGCATCAGCGCCGGCAGATGCGTGGGCACGCCGTCGAGCAGGCCCTCGGGCGCGGCCTCGGGCGCCGCCACGGCCTTGTCCTTGGCGGCTTTCTCGGCAAGCTTGACCTCGTCCCAAATCTTGAGTACCTCGTCGGAGCTCTCGGCATCCGCATCGCCAAACACGTGCGGATGGCGGCGAATGAGCTTGGCGTCGATATCGCGCGCCACGTCGGCCAGCGTGAACTCGCCGGCGTCCGCCGCGATCTGCGCATGCAACACCACCTGCATGAGCACGTCGCCCAGCTCCTCGCGCAGATGCGCGGCATCGTCGCCCTCGATGCAGTCGAGCGCCTCGTAGGCCTCCTCGATCATGTTTTTGCCAATGCTGCGGTGCGTCTGCTCGCGGTCCCACGGGCAGCCGTCGGGCTGACGCAAGCGCCAGACGGTCTGCACCAGATGTTGTAGCTCGGCCGACGCGTCGACCAGCGTGGACAGATCGCGCGAGCCCTCGGCATTTTGCTGAGCCATGTGCTGCGCCATGGTTAGTCCTCCTCCAGGATCACGTGGCGGAACGCGCCGTCCTCGTAGATGCCGTAGCTGTGCGTGCCGTCCTTGGGAATGCTCACGCTACCGGGGTTGAAGAGCCACAGGCCCGGGTGCGCGGCGCTTTCCTCGTTGACCTTGATGTGCGTGTGACCGTAGACGAGCGCGGAGCCCTCGGGCAGCGCGGGCGCGTGGTCGACGCTGTTGTGCATGCCGGCGCCAAAGACGTGGCCGTGCGTCAGGAACAGCTCGCGGCCGGTTTCGTCAAACAGCGTGGCGTAGTCGGCCATGACGGGAAAGTCGAGGACCATCTGGTCGACCTCGGCATCGCAGTTGCCGCGCACCGCGATGATGCGGTCGGCCAGGGCGTTGAGCAGCGGGATTACGCGCTTGGGAGCGTAATCGCGCGGCAGGTCGTTGCGCGGACCGTGATAGAGCAGGTCGCCCAGCAGGACGATGCGATCGGGGTTCTCGCGCTCGATGGCAGCGACGAGGCGCTCGGCCCAGTATGCCGAGCCATGGATGTCGGAGGCGATGAGGTATTTCATGAGGGTCCTTTCGGGTGGGGTTAATTGGGCTGGGCGCGGCGTGTCACCGGCCGCGTTACTCAAATCGGAGCGCCGCAGCTTGCGCCGCCTGCATCACGCGTTGGAGCGGCACGCCATGTTCGCGGGCAAGACGGGCGCAATCCTCGTACTCGGGCGCCGCGCGCTCGCTGCCGTCGGGTAGGGTCGCCACCTTTACGGCCACCTCGCCCCAAGGCGTCGCCACCTGCTCAAAACGGCGCGGCAGGCAGACGCGCTCCATAACCTGGCGGCGAATGCCGTTGGTCGTGGTTTCCAAGAAAATGATCGTCTGCAAGCGCTCGATATCCTCGTTCGAGCAGATTACCTGCAGCTGCCAGCCGGGGCGACCTTTTTTGCAGTAGAGGGGAAGCCAGTGCACCTCGCGGGCACCCGCCTCGCGCAGACGGTCGGCGGCGTAGGCGAGTACCTCGGGCGACGCATCGTCGATGTCGCACTCCAGCTTGACGATGGTCTCGGGCGCATCGGTCTCGCGTGATAGCGGAGATGTACTTCCACGTTGCATACGGTCCGGATCCTTTCCGCACGGGCTCGTTTTGTTCACTCAAACGCTAGCACATCGCGGGCGACGTGGATGTGGCGGAGCGCGATGAACCCGATTTTCCTTGTCCGCAAAAAACCGACACTCCACCGCCTCATCCAAACATGTACATCAGCCTCCAAACATGCCATTTTTTGCAGCTTTTGGAGGCTGATGTACATGTTTTGGAGCAAGACCGATGTCGCGAGCTCGCCCTTATGTGTTGCCCGTCCTTTCCAGTCGATTTCGGCCCCCGGCGCGCTCGTCGCATCGGGGGCCGCGCCGTTACAATGGAGCGGATTCGCTTGACGCAAAGGAGCCGCCATGTCTGCTTGCCCGCTGATCGATTGCCATACCCACACCTCGTTCTCGGACGGACACGCCTCGTTTGAGGACAACGTTCGCGCCGCCGCTGCGGCCGGCTGCCAGGTCATGGTCTCAACCGACCATCTCACCCTGCCCGCCAGCATGGATGCCAACTGTGAAGTGCAGGTTACTGAGGGCGACCTGCCGGCACATCGTCTGGCTTTTGAGGATGCTCGCAAGCTTGCCGCGCAGATTGCGCCGGAGCTCGAGCTTATCTATGGCTTTGAATGCGATTGGTACGAGGGCTGCGAGCCTTTGGTTGAGCGCTGGTCCCAGGGCGCCGTCGTGCGCCTGGGCAGTGTGCATTGGATTGGCAACCCAGGCGATATCATGGCCGGCGCCGCGGGTACGGCGGGAACGGAGGACGTCGCTCGTCCCGATACGCCCGATTCGCGCTGCGGTTGGATCGACGATGACACCAACTTGCACGTTTGGGAAAACCTGGGGGTACGCGGCGTGTGGGAGCGCTATGTCGATGACTGGTGCCGCGCCTGCGAGAGCCCGCTTAACTTTGATGTGATGGCTCATCCCGACCTGGTCATGCGCTTTTCGAAGGAAGGCTTTGCACCCGATTTTGACCCCGCACCGCTCTGGAAGCAGATGGCAGAGTGTGCACACGACACGGGCCGCCGCGTTGAGGTCTCGACGGCCGCACCGCGCAAGGGGCTCGACGACTACTACCCCGCGACCGGTCTTTTGCGCTGCTTTGCCCATGCCGAAGTGCCGATCACCTTTGGCTCGGACGCGCACCGCGCCTGCGATATCTGCTGGAACATCCGCGAGGCCCAGGCGCACGCCTACGACTGCGGTTATCGAACCTTCGACATCCCCCACGCCACCGGCGAATGGGAATCCACGCCCCTCGCCTAGCCATCCCTTCATAAGTTGCGGTGAAATAGGGATTGTTTTGCTTGATGAAGCGCTTAAACAGTCCCTATTTCACCGCAACTTCCATGACCCCGTTACACCAACAAAGACTGTCCCAAACGACTAGTGGCGGCGGGCGTTGAGTTCGCCGGCCAGCTCGTCGAGGGTGATGCCGTAGCGCTCGAGCGTCACGAGCAGGTGGTAGACCAGGTCGCCGGCCTCGTAGCGGATGTGATCGTGATCGTTATCCTTGCAGGCCATGATCACCTCGCTCGCCTCCTCGGCAAGCTTCTTGAGCAGCTCGTCCTCGACGTCGGTCAACAGACGAGCGGTGTAGCTCTCCTGCGGCGATGCGTCGCGACGGCCGTGAATCACCTCGGCGAGCCCCGTCAGCGTCTCACCGATATTTCCATCCTGAACGTTTGCGGTGCGCACACCCATAGTTCAATCCTTTCTGGTTGGCCGAGCGTCTAATCGAGCGCCCGCCCTACGCGAGTTTCTTAAAGAAGCAGGTACGGTTGCCGGTATGGCAGGCCGGACCCGGCGAGTCAACCTTGACCAGCAGCGTATCGCTATCGCAGTCGGCCCAGAGTTCCTTGACCTCCTGCATGTTGCCGCTCGTCGCGCCCTTGTTCCAGAGCTCCTGGCGGCTGCGACTCCAAAACCACGTGGTCCCGGTCTTAAGCGTCAGCCCCACCGATTCCTCGTTCATCCAAGCAACCATAAGCACCTCACCGGTGTCATACTGCTGAACCACACAAGGAATCAGCCCGCGGGCGTCGTATTTAAGATCAGACGCTTCTATTACCTCAGTCATCATTTCTCCCAAGTCATAAACGAAACCCCACAGGTCGGCGAGGGTTGTCCAGGTGCCGCAGGTTGCCGCGAAAGAGGAGCGACGCGTACTTTGGTACGCGAGCGACGGTTTGAGCGGCAAGATGCGGTACCTGGACAAGCCGCAGCATTAGAAGTCCAATCTCACAGGGATGCCCTGTGAGGCCATATACTCCTTCACTTCGCGAATGCTGAAGGTTCCAAAGTGAAAGACGCTGGCCGCCAGCACGGCGTCGGCCTCGCCCTCGATCACGCCCTCGGCAAAATGTTCGAGCGTGCCCACGCCGCCGCTCGCGATGACGGGAATCGGCACCACGCGCGCCACGGCACGGGTGAGTGCCAGGTCGAAGCCAGCCTTGGTACCGTCGCGATCCATGCTGGTGAGCAAGATCTCACCGGCGCCGCGACGAGCCGCTTCCTCGGCCCACGCCACCGCGTCGATACCCGTGGCATTGCGGCCTCCCGCGGTAAAGACCTCCCACTTGTCGGCACCGGATGCTCCGGGCAAACCGACGCGCTTGGCATCGATCGCCACGACCACGGCCTGGCTACCGAACGCCGCGGCAGCCTGGCTGATCAGCGACGGGTCGCGCACGGCCGCCGAGTTGAGCGATACCTTGTCGGCACCGGCTGCAACCATGGCGCGCATGCCCGCCAGGTCGCGAAAGCCGCCGCCTACGGTATAGGGAATGGCGAGCTCCTCGGCCGCGTGCGCCGCCATCTCGATGGTCGTCGCGCGGTTATCGCTCGTGGCAGTAATGTCCAGGAAGACGACCTCGTCCGCGCCCTCGCGGTCGTAGGCACGGGCCAGCTCCACCGGGTCGCCCGCATCGCGCAGGCTCACAAAGTTGACGCCCTTGACCACGCGGCCGTCCTTAACATCCAGACAGGGAATTACGCGTTTGGTAAGCATGGGCTACTCCTCCCCTCGGGCGGCGGCCAGCGCCTGGGCCAGCGTAAAGTTGCCCTCATAGAGCGCACGACCGGTAATGGCGCCTTCAATCGCGCCCTCACCCACCGCGGCCAGCGCGCGGATGTCGTCGAGCGTCGAGATGCCGCCCGAAGCCACGACGGGAAAGCCCGCGACCTCGGCCACATGACGATACGCTGCCACATCGATGCCCGTCTGCATGCCATCACGCGCGATGTCGGTATACACCAGATGCTTAAAGCCCAGCTCGGAAAGCTGTGCCACGGCATCGTCGAGCGCCATACCCGCGCCGTCGCGCCAGCCGTTCACCTTAACCTGGCCGTCGCGCGCGGCGATATCTGCCACCAGCAGCTCGCCAAAGCCGCGAGCCGCCACCTCAGCAAAACCCGGCTCGGTCACGAGCACGGTGCCCAACGCAATGCGGCGAGCACCATAGCCTGCCAGCTCGTCGATGCGCGCAAGCGAGCGAACGCCGCCGCCCACGTCCACGGACAGACCGTCGACGCCGCAGATAGCCTTAATCGCCGCCGAGTTGGCAGCGCAGGTGTTCTCGTCCTCGCCAAAGGCAGCGGACAGGTCGACGACGTGCACCCAGTTCGCGCCCTGCTCGGCAAACGAGCGGGCAACGGCCACGGGGTCGTCGGAATATACCTTGCAGCGGCTGCGGTCGCCGCGCTCCAGGCGCACGACCTTGCCGCCGATCAGATCGATTGCGGGAAACAGGATCATCGGCCAGCCTCCTCGACGATGTTGACGAAGTTCTTAAGGATGCGCTGACCCAGCGCGGAGGATTTTTCGGGATGGAACTGGCATCCCCACACGTTGCCATGGCGCACGATGCACGGGAAACTCCGCGTATAGTGCGTGCGTGCCAGCACATCGGCGGCATCGGCGTCGTCGGCCACCGCGTAACTGTGGGTGAAGTACATGTTGGCGCCCTCGGCAAAACCGGCAAGCAGCGGATCGGCCGCACCGGCGGACGTCATGTGCACCTGGTCCCATCCCACGTGCGGCACCTTCAGGCGGCTCGACTCCAGGCGCGTGCATGAACCGCGCATAATGCCCAGCCCATCGACCCAAGGGCCGCCCGCCTGCTCGGGGGCACCGCCGTCCGCGGGAACGCCCTCGTCCACAGGCACGCCCTCGTTGCCGCGCTCAAAAAATAGCTGAAGTCCCAGGCAGATGCCGAGCAGCGGAGTTCCGGCGGCGACGGCATCGAGCACAGCCGCCCCCTCGCCGCCCTCGCGCATAAAGGCGATCGCGTCATAAAACGCGCCCACGCCCGGGATAACCAGGCCGTCGGCGTTGCGGATCTGCTCCGGATCGTCCGACGCGAAGGCAGCGGCACCGGCGCGCGCAAGCCCGCGCACGACGCTCGACAAGTTGCCCTTGTGGTAGTCGACCACCACGATCTTCGGTTCGCCCACGCGACCCTCCCTTATCTCATTCAAAACCTGTCCTTTTTTGGCAGGTTACAGCGAGCCCTTGGTGCTGGGGATACCCTGCACGCGGGGATCGTGCTCGCAGGCGTGGCGCATCGTGCGGCCCACGGCCTTAAAGGCGGCCTCGATAATGTGGTGCGAGTTGCCGCCCGCCAGCTCGCGCACGTGCAGCGTGAGTTTGGCATCGCGTGCGAAGGCATAGAAGAACTCAACGGCCAGCTCGGTATCGAAGCCGCCCACGCGCTCGGTCGGCATGGGCAGCTCGCAATAGGCCTGCCCGCGGCCCGAGATATCCACGGCGGTCATCACGAGCGTCTCGTCCATGGCGATCGCCGCGTCGGCAAAGCGCGTAATACCCGCCTTATCGCCCAGCGCCTGGCAAAACGCCTCGCCCAGTACAATACCCGTGTCCTCAACGGTATGGTGCGCGTCGACTTCCACGTCGCCTACCGCATGTACTGTCAAATCGAACAGGCCATGGCGACCAAAGGCGTTGAGCATATGGTCGAAAAACGGCACGCCGGTCGAGATATCGCACACGCCGCTCCCGTCCAGGTCGAGCTTGACGACAATGTCGGTCTCGCCCGTCTTACGGGTCACCTCGGCATAACGGCCCATCTACATCTCCTCCTTCACCAGCGTGGCAAACGCAGCCAGCACCTCATCGTTTTCTTGCGGGGTGCCCACGGTAATGCGCAGGCAGTCCGCGAGCCCCAGTGCGTAGCTAAAGTCGCGCACCAAAATCGAGTACTCGTCGCGCAGGCGCTCGCGCACGCGCGTGGCATGCGGCGTACGTACGAGTACAAAGTTCGCCGCACTCGGCCATGCCTCCACTGGCAGGCCCTCGGCAGCCATTGCGCGCAGGGCGCACAGCTCGCGCTCGCGCTCGGATGTGACCTGTGCCACCACGGGCGCGTATGCGTCGCGGGCACGCACACAGGCAAGTGCCGCGGCTTGGCTCAGCACATTGACCGAGTAGATCTGGCGAATCGCCGCGAACACGTCGATAACCTCGGGTGCCGCGATCACGTAGCCCAGCCGCGTTCCGGCAGCGCCAAACGCCTTGGACAGCGTATGCAGAATCACCAGGTTGGGATGCTCGGCGATAAGCCCCTGCGCCGTGGTGGCCGCGCCAAACGAATCGTCAGCAAACTCAACGTAGGCCTCGTCGACCATCACCATGCCGGGGCACGCATCGCACAGGGCCGCGACAAAGTTGAGCGGCGCCACGTCGCCCGTGGGGTTATTGGGCGAGGTCACGATCGCCAGGTTGCACTCGGGCGCCGCCGCAAGCACGGCTGCCTGGTCGAGCTCAAAGGTCGCGGGGTCTCGCCACACGTCGCGCACCTCGGTCTGGCAGAGCGACGCAAAGAACGCATACTCGCTAAAGCACGGCGGGCAGTTGAGCAGGGTCCGCCCCGCGCCGCCAAACGCCAGCAGGTAGTTATAGAGCAGCTCGTCGCCGCCGTTTCCCACGCAAATATTCTCACGCGCCACGCCATGCCAGGCAGCAAGCTCATCGCGCAGGTCGTTGGACATGGGGTCGGGATAGCGGTTGAGCGGCGTGGCGGCCAGGGCCGCGTCGACCGCCTTGCGCACGCCAGCCGGCACGGGATAGGTGTTCTCGTTGGCCGAAAGATTGATGCGCGTAGGCGTAAAGTTGGGATCATAGGGCTCGATGCCGGCCAGGTAGGGCTGGACGAGCTCCTTCATGCGCGGCGTCAGCTCGGCCATATTAGGCCTCCTCGCCGGTCGCGCCAGCGCCATCCGCGCCTGCAGCCGCCAGGTCCACACCCTCGGCGACCGTCGCCACGGCGTCGCCCGGCCAGGCAACCTTGGTCAGGTCGGCCGCGGCGAGCGACTCGGCACTCACGGCATCCTCGCCCTGCTCCAGCACGCGGCGGCGCAGTGCGGCCGAAAGCGCGTGCGCCCACAGGCCCTCGGCCTCGGCCAGACGCTGTGTGGCGGGAGCGTCGGAGAGCAGGCCCTCGGGTGTATAGCAAATGACGCTCGAGCGCTTAACGAACTCTTCGACCGAAAGCGGGTTGGAGAACATGGCCGTGCCGCCAGTCGGCAGCGTGTGGTTGGGACCGGCAACGTAATCGCCGAGCGGCTCGGAGCTCCAAGCGCCCACAAAGATGGCGCCGGCGTTGCGAATGCCGCCGAGCAGGCCCATCGCGTCCTTGCAGTGCAGCTCCAGATGCTCGGGCGCCACGGTGTTCACCGCCTCGACGGCGGCAGCCATGTCGGCGGCCACCACGATGGTGCCCTCATTGTCGAGCGAAGCGCGCGTGATCTCGGCGCGTGGCGACTGCGCTACCAGAATATCGATACCCGCCTCGACCTCACGCGCAAACTGCTCGTCGCAAGTCACCAGATAGCAGGCTGCCAGCGGATCGTGCTCGGCCTGGGCCATCAGGTCTGCCGCGACCACCATGGGCTTGGCCGTGGCATCGGCCAGTACGCAGACCTCGGAGGGGCCAGCGACCATGTCGATTCCCACGTCGCCCGAGACAATCTGCTTGGCCGCAGCGACAAAGGCGTTGCCCGGACCGGTGATTTTATCGACACGCGGAATGGTCTCGGTGCCGTAAGCCAGCGCGGCCACGGCCTGAGCGCCGCCCACCATATAGATCTCGTCCACGCCGCCGAGCTTTGCCGCGGCGAGCGTGTAGGGACTGATCAGGCCGTCTTTTTGCGGCGGGGTCACCATAACCACGCGCTTGACGCCGGCGACCTTGGCGGGAATGGCGTTCATGAGCACGGTGGAGGGATATTGCGCGCGACCGCCCGGTACATAGATGCCGGCCGCCGCGAGCGGGGTCACCTTAACGCCGAGCATCGTGCCGTCCACACGCGTGGTAAACCAGCTCTGCTCGACCTCGCACTGGTGGAACTCGCGAATCTGGCGCGCGGCCTTCTCAAGCGCGGCGACAAAGGCCGGGTCAAGGCCTTCGAGCGCGGCATCGATCTGCTCCTGCGGCAAGCGGAAGCTCTGCAGCTCAACGCCGTCAAAACGCTGACAGTAATCGCGCACCGCGGCATCCCCGTTGGCACGCACGTTGGCCACGATATCGCGGGCGGCGTCGACGATGTTTTGCGGCAGCACACCCTTGCGGTTGAGCTGGTTGGTAACGAGGCGCTCACCGGGAGCAAGCTTGATGGTCTTCATATCGGTATCCCCTATCGGTCGAGGTTGTGTTCGAAAAACGAGAGGCCGAGCGGCGGCGCCAGTCGGCCCGCAGCCCAGACATTGGGGCGCCCGTGAGTGCTCGCGCTATTGTGCCGAGCCCGCAACGGGCTCAAAATGCTTGCCCTTCACGGCTGCCGCCAAGCGATCTGCCAGATTGCGTACGCGCGGATCCAGACGTGCGGCGCCCGGATTGACAAAGAAGCGGGCCGTGCAGTCCATGATGCGGCCGGTGATGACCAGGTCGTTATCGCGCAGCGTGGCGCCCGTGGCGGTAATATCCACGATGCGATCGGTCATGCCGACGATGGGGCCCAGCTCGATGTTGCCGTGCAGTGAGACGATATCGGCGTTCACGCCGCGCTCGGCATACCAGGCACTCGCGATGCGCGGATACTTGGTGGCCACGCGAAGCGACCCGCGGCGGGCATAGTTGCGCTCGGCCTGGCCGGCGCGCCACGCGGGCTCTGCCTCGATAAAGGTGCACAGGCCATAGCCCAGGTCGACCAGCTGCAGCAGGTTGAGGTCTGCCTCGATGAGCGAGTCCCAGCCGCAGATGCCGCAATCGGCACCGCCGCAACCCACAAAGGCAGGCGCATCGCTGGGACGCACGATGACAAACTCGATATCGCCGACCGCGCCCTCGCCGGCACGCGTGTCGCGGCCGCGCACGATCAGGTGACGGCCGGGGTCACGCAGCTCGGAGACGTCCAGGCCCGCGGCCTCGAGCACGTCGAGCGTGTCGGCCTTAAGCGAGCCCTTGGGCACGGCGATGCGCAGCGGACCCTCGGCGCCACAGCCCGCGGCGTGATCGCCATCGGAAGCGGCGTCCTCGGCCGAGGTACGCGCGGCCTCCAGACGCTCGAGCGAAAAGGCGAAACCCGCCGCCGGCACCTCGATGCCGTCGCCAAATGCGCCGGTAAAGATGGAGTCATAGCGTCCGCCCGAACCGACCGGATCGGGCAAGCCGCCGGCATAGGCCTTAAAGACCAGGCCCGTGTAATAATCAAACGAGTTCATGATGGAGAAGTCGAACGACAGCACCTGGGCCTCCTCGGGGGCCAGGCCCTCGACCAGGGCACGCAGCTCGCGCGTGAGCGGCGCGACAATGCCCGCCGCTGCCAGCAGCGTATCGACGCGGTCGAGCACCTCGGCACCACCGTGCAGACGCGGCAACTCGCTAATGGCGGCCTTGACGGCCTCGGACTCGACGCTTGCCGCCACGCGGGCATCGAGGCCCACAAAGTCGTTAGCGTGCACGCAACGCAATGCCTCGGCAGCCAGTTCGCGGTCCTCACAGGCCGCGAGCAACTCCTTAAACGGACGCACGCTACCTGCGATAATGCGTGCATCGGGCAGCGCCAGCTTGCGCACGGCCTCCGCCACCAGCGAGACGATCTCGACATCGCCCGCGGTATCGCCCGCACCGATAAGCTCAAAGCCCAGCTGTGTAAACTGACGCGAGCCGCCGGCATTGCGCTGGCACTCACGAACCACCGGCGCCTCGTAGCGAAGGCGCAGGGGCAGGTCGGCCGCACGCATGCGGGTCGAAACCAGGCGCACGATCGGCAACGTGTTGTCAGGACGGACCACCAGCAGGCGGCCATCATCGTCAAAGAGCTTAAACGGCGTGTCCGCGATGCGGCCGCCCTCCTCGAGCGAACTCTTGTCCTCGAGCAGCGGCGTCTCGACCGGCAGGTAATGATGCTCCCTAAAGCAGCCCTTCACCGTACATGCGATCTCCTCGCGCGCCTGAGCCTCCTCGGGCAATATGTCCCGGAATCCCCACGGTGTGGCCGTCATCTGGTGAGCCTCCTCATGCTGTGTTTCATATAGAGCAGAAGACCGGCATAGCTCCGCCGGTCTTCTGGGTACTTTAGCATACTAGAGTGTTTGCGGGGAAAATCCATCGCAGCCGCTCACGCCGTATTCATTTGGAAACATAGGGCAGATCGCCGCAACCCAAACCCGCCTAGGCGCCAATCGCACGACGATACTCTGCCATTACCTGCGCATCGGCAGCTGCGGGGTCGGCGAAATAGCGCCCGTCATAGGTCTCGGCCGAAACAACTCCGCGATAGCCGCGCGCCACCAGCCTATCCAGGTCGGCGCGCATATCGCGGTCGCCGTCACCCCAGGCAAGATGCGTCGTGCCATCTGCCGCAACATCGACAAAATGCACGTGGGCGACATCTTCGCCAAGCAGATCGAAATAATCGTCGATGGTATCCCCTGCCACCGCCATAGCGCCCAAATCCAGACACGCCTTAAGTGCCGGATGATCAACTGCCTCGATCATGCGCTTCGTGTCGGCCGCCGAGTTCACGATCATCGACTCAACCGGCTGTAGGGCCTCGAGCACCAGTCGCACGCCGCGCTCTCCCGCATGCTCGGCAATCGCACGCAGCATCGAGGCGCTGCGACCCCACGCGTCCTCGATCGGCTCGTTCAAAAATGCCCAGCCGCTCGAGACCATGACCTGCTCGGCTCCAAGTTCCGCCGCGATATCTACAACGTTCTTAAAGTACGCGAGCGTGCGGGCACGCGCCTCATTCCCGCGCGCCGCGATATTCCACGGCTTGGGGTTGTTCTGTTCGGGACAAAGCCCCACAATTCGAACCCCATACCGGTGTGACAGCTCCCGCACCTGCTCGAGCGAATCGTATCCATGGCAATCGACATACAGATGCATCGCCCCGGTCCAAAGCTCGCAACACGTGTAGCCCGAAGCCGACGCCGAAGAAAAGAACTCCTCAAGGTCAAAATAACGATGGCTGATATTCATGACGGCAAGCTGGGGATAGCTCATAATTACTCTCCAACCCAAGCGAGGCCCCGTTCCATATAGGAGCGAGGCCCAATTACACAAACGTTATTTGCTCTTAGTAGTCGAACTGGTGATAGTAGCGACGGTAGTTGAGGTTGTGCTTGGTGACCGTCTCGTAGTAGCGAGCCAGGCGGTCGGTAACGAGCACCGTCAGAATCCACGGAGAGACGATGACGCGGAACTCGTCGTCAAGGCCGGGGATCGCGAACTCGGCGGTGTCGATGATGTTGATGTCGGTGTCGCCGGTCACGCCGCGGGTCAGGAAGGCGCGGACGCGCTCGTCGAGCTTGCGGTTCTCGTCCTCGCCCATGAACAGGAACACGGGGACGCCCGGCTCCACGAGCTCGAGGGTGCCGTGGAAGAAGTCGGCCGAGGTGATGTAGCGGGTGCGCTTCCACTGCATCTCCTCCAGGATGCACATCGAGAACAGGATCGTCTCGCCCCACAGGGCGCCGGAGCCGATGAACATGGTGTAGGGGGCCAGGGCGTACTTCTTGGCGAGCTCCTCG
>NZ_KN214135.1:609666-612243 GCF_000763055.1 Collinsella sp. 4_8_47FAA
TGAACAGTGGTGTAGGGGGCCGAGGGCGTACGTTCTTGGCGAGCTCCTCGGCGCGCGGCTCGAAGCGCTTGCGGATATCGAGCATGTCCTTCCAGATGTCCTTGGTCTGCTCGATAAACAGATCGAACTTGGGGAAGCAGCCGCGGCGGTTGAGCAGGCGCAGGCCGAAGCAGTCGGCGAGGTAGTAGCCCTTCTCGCAGCCGCCCGAACCATGGTCAGAAGCCATGGCGACGCAGTTCTCGGCGCCGACAGCCTGGCCGATGGGGCCCTCGGGCTTGGTCATGGCGTAGACGCGAATGCCCTTTTCCTTCATCTTCTTGACGGCCTCGAGGACCTCGGGGGTGGTGCCGGACTCGGAGGCGGTGAGCACGACGGACTTCTCGGTCATGCGCTTGTGGCCCATGACGTTCCACTCGGCGGCGTGGATCAGGTAGACCTCGAGGTCGCGGTCGCCGAACTTGTTCATGAGGTACTCAAGTTGCATGAGCTCGTCCCAGGTGCCGCCGACGCCCATCAGGAACACGGCGTCGTAGCCCTCGTCGGCGACCTTGTCGGCGAGCTCAATCATCTTCTTGCCGGTCTCGTAGACGTTCTTGCCGTCCTCGAGATAGCCCTCCTGGTCGAAATGCATGATCTCGATCTTCTCGGTTTCCTTCATGGCTTTTCCTTTCTGTCCTGCACGCAACTCTATACATCGCGTTTCTTTTCGATACCAATTATAGACATACACCTAATGTGTTTTTAATACCACTTATCAATCTGCTCCAATCCTCGGTAAACGGTCGAAATTCTCTGGTGAGTGGTATTAAATTAGAATTGAATGTATAGCTAACGCCTCTGGCGCCTCCCTTGTGTGACAAAGAACAGCGTTCCTACCAGCGCAATAATGGTCGATGCCCCAAACAGTACCGTCTGGACACCCAAAGCCTCCGCCAAAAACGGAGCCGCCAGCAGCGGCAGCACGCCGGCGCTCATCAGGCCAAAACGCACAAAGCCGGTAATGCGCCCCAGGTATTTGATGTCAGCGCGCTCCTGAATCAAGATCATCTGCAGCGGTTCCAGGAATCCCCAGGCCAGACCGTTAATCGCCTGACCGATAATCGCGACCCCCAGCATATCGGTGCCCACGTACACCATGGACCCAATGCCCACGGCCATGAGCGCGCCGAGCAGCAATCGCAGGTTGACATGGCGGGCAGAAAGCTTGGTCAGGATGAACGCGCCCACCGAGGAAGTGAGGCCCACGACCGAGGACAGCCAGCCCAGCCAGACGATATCCACGTTGAGCACATCGCGATAGAACAACGACTCCAACGAATCGAACGCGCCAAACGCAAAGAAGCCCAGAAAGCCCGAGATAAAGATAAGGCGCAGGTCGTGGTCGCGAAACGTAAGTCGCGCGCCCTCGGCCATGCCGCCCAGAATGCTGCCCTTCGGCTTCTCCCCTTTTGCGGGAGCAACACACTCGTGACAGCCCAAGGAGAGCACGGCCGCCACACCCATCATGCCCGCCATGAGCAGATAGACCGATTGCGTGGCAAAACAGCTCACGATGGCACCACCGAGCAGCGGGCCAGCGGTATAGGCGATATTGCTGTAGAACACCATGAGACCGTTCACGCGGGTACGGCCCTCGGTGGTCGACTCCAGGTATCCCGGAAACGCATGCGTACAGGTGTTGATAAAGCCGCCCGCAAGCCCCAAGACGCACGCGGCAAACACAAGCCCGGGGACAGACAACGGCGCCAACCCCACGCCAAGCGATAGCACCGCCGTAATCACGCACGTCACAAACGACGTCCGGCGCGGTCCAAAGCGGTCGATGACCGAGCCCGACACCATATTGCCCGCCGACGTCATAAGATTGCGTACGAGCGTAATGGCAGCAACCAAAAAGGCCGTGCCAGCCAAATCATACGTCGCCGCGCCGATAAGCCCTAAAAAGTACACCGCGTTGTTGGCGCACCATTGCAGGGACTCAATAAGAATCAGCCTGACCTCTGCCGGCGTCAGGCGCATTGCTTCGCGATCCTTCGCGAACATACGAACTCCCTCTATACAAGTAAGGGGATGGAGGGCATAGGCCCACTCCATCCCCTTACCAGGTTGCAATGACAGTCTATGCAGCCGGGCCCTTACGCCAGCACGCCGAAGAACGCGCCGACGATGCCCACGGCCATGGTGGCCACGATCAGCACCATGGGGTTGATCTTCTTGGACAGCAGCCAGTAGTACAGCCAGAAGGCGATCATGCCGAGCATGCCGGGCATGATGCCGTCCAGGATGTCCTGGAGGGTCTGGGCGTCGTCGCCCGAGCCGATGGCCACCGGGATGCTGGCCCAGAACATGTCCTTGCACATGGCGCCCACGACCATGACGCCCACGATTCCCACGCAGGTCATGATCTTCTGCATGAGGCCGGTCCTCTGGGCCTCGTCCAGGAAGCCCACGCCCAGCTCGTAGCCCTTGACGGCGCCCCAGATGCGCAGCGCGAAGCCGGGGACGTTGTAGATGAGCAGGAAGGCGATGGGGCCGAAGGGGTTGCCGGCCTGGCACAGGCTGATGCCCACCGCGGCG
>NZ_KN214135.1:612483-615156 GCF_000763055.1 Collinsella sp. 4_8_47FAA
CATCGCGATGCCGCCGACGAACGGGGCGAACTGGACGGTGATGTTGAAGAACGCGCAGTGGCGGTGCAGGGCCTCGGCGTAGTCGTCGGGGCGGCCGGCGTAGATCTTCTTGAGCATGTTGGCGACCATCAGGCAGAAGGCGATGTTCATCTGCTTGTAGTAGGTCCAGGAGAACTCCATGCCCAGGGCGCCGACGTTGACGGCGCTCTTGACGAGGTCGGAGCGCGTGATCTTGTTCTCGGGACTAGAAGTCATCGTCCTCATCCCCTTCCGCGGAGAGCTGGGGCTGGGCTCCGCCCAGGCCGAGCAGGTCGAACTTGTCGATGCCGATGATGATGGCGATCAGGGCGACGCCCAGGACGGGCACGTTGGCGTAGGAGCACAGCAGGAAGCCCAGGAAGTAGAAGGGCACGAGCTGCTTGGTGAGCACCAGGCGGCCGAGCATGGCGAAGCCCATGGCAGGCAGGATGTTGGCTGCAACGCCGCAACCGTCGATGATGAAGGGCGGGATGAAGTCGAGCAGGCCCTGGATGGCGTCGGAACCCAAATAGAAGGCGCCGCCGCACAGCAGGAAGTACTCGACGCAGCCCCAGATTCCAATTCCCCAATGAACGGCGTAGATGCCTTTGAGGTTTCCCTTGAGGGCGAACTTGTCTGCCATATCGACAAACACAGGGAACAAGGCATTGGTAATGTTGCCGATCGTCAGTGCAAGGACGGCGATAGGCATGGCGAGCGCGATGGCCGTCTCGGTACCCTGACCGAGCTGAATGGCAAACGCGCAGGCGAGCACGCCGCCGACGGTTTCGTTAGGCGGTACGTAGGCGCCGATGGAGATCGAGCCCATGAACAGCAACTCCAGGCTGGCGCCAACGGCAAGGCCAGTCTGCAGGTCCCCCAGCACCAGGCCCACGAGCGGGCACAGGACGATGGGGCGGAACGCGTAGAGGGTGCCGAGCTGGTAGTCGAGACATCCAAACGCTCCGACTAAGCCGACGAGGATTGCTTGGACAAGCATAATTCCTCCCAATAAGGAATCTCGAACCGTCGTCACTTCCGTCGCGCGCGTTGTTGATATCAATTCCGGGAGTTCGATTCCACGGCTCGAAGCGTACCTGGTGTGCTGCTAACACCCATGCCAGGCACAAATGATTTGATACCAATTATAGGTATGCAGGTCCTCACTATTTAATACCACTCGCTCAGCGGGGTGTTTTTTACCGTAAACGGCAGACGTATCCCATCAGGCGCGCTCTTTGTTTCGATGGCGGACAAGCGCCACCAGAAAGCCATCGCCAAAGGCATCGTATGCCAAGTTGCCTACAATCACCAAAACGATAATCGCCGCGCCCAAAAACTCGTTCCAGCGAAAGACCTCGCCAAAGAGGAGCGCCGACCAGCAGGGAGCGAGCACGACCTCGCTCATGCAAACCAAGTTGGCCGCAAACGCGTTAGTGCGCGCAATCCCCTTGGCATATAGCACGCTCGCAAGGCCACTGCAAAAAAGGCCATGCACCAGCATGAGCCCCCACTCAAATGGTCTCACGGAGTCTAGGGCGCCAGCAAAATAGACGATCGGCAGCATCGAGATACCGCAGGAGATGAGCGAGGACACCATGGGCGACGCATCGGGGCGAGAGTTCAAAAAGAAACACAGCCCAAAGGTGGCGCCCGAAATGACGGCAAGCAGGTTGCCGAGCATGCCCTCGGCACTCAAATCGCCTAAAAAGAAAAGTCCCATACCCGTAAAAGCAACCACCACGGAGGCAATCTTCGCAGGCGAGGGCAATGTGCGAGCTGCGAGCGATTGATACACGATAACGAAAATCATCGAGGTGTACTGCAGGACGATCGCGTTGCCGACCGTCGTGAGCTGGTTGGCAAAGTTAAACGTGGTGCCCGTCACGAAGTTGCAGACGGCCACAAGGACAATAAGACGGCTGACGCGAAGGACGGGCCTGCCGACGAGCAGGATAAAGAGCGCCATAAATATTGCCGTGACGGCACCGATCAAAAGAGCTGACTGCGAATTGGCGCGAACGAGGATGCCGATAAAACTCCACAAGAGCGCCGTGCCAAATAGATACATCGCCCCGCTCACGCCATTATCGGGTGGATTGTCAGATCGAATCACGAAGCACCTCCAACTAGCTTTCGGTAATAAAAAACGGCGACCGCAATGGGTCGCCGTTTCCCTTGGGGGCAGATAATAGGCCGGGCCCTTACGCCAGCACGCCGAAGAACGCGCCGACGATGCCCACGGCCATGGTGGCCACGATCAGCACCATGGGGTTGATCTTCTTGGACAGCAGCCAGTAGTACAGCCAGAAGGCGATCATGCCGAGCATGCCGGGCATGATGCCGTCCAGGATGTCCTGGAGGGTCTGGGCGTCGTCGCCCGAGCCGATGGCCACCGGGATGCTGGCCCAGAACATGTCCTTGCACATGGCGCCCACGACCATGACGCCCACGATTCCCACGCAGGTCATGATCTTCTGCATGAGGCCGGTCCTCTGGGCCTCGTCCAGGAAGCCCACGCCCAGCTCGTAGCCCTTGACGGCGCCCCAGATGCGCAGCGCGAAGCCGGGGACGTTGTAGATGAGCAGGAAGGCGATGGGGCCGAAGGGGTTGCCGGCCTGGCACAGGCTGATGCCCACGCGGCGGCGACCACGC
>NZ_KN214135.1:615525-618067 GCF_000763055.1 Collinsella sp. 4_8_47FAA
TCGCGATGCCGCCGACGAACGGGGCGAACTGGACGGTGATGTTGAAGAACGCGCAGTGGCGGTGCAGGGCCTCGGCGTAGTCGTCGGGGCGGCCGGCGTAGATCTTCTTGAGCATGTTGGCGACCATCAGGCAGAAGGCGATGTTCATCTGCTTGTAGTAGGTCCAGGAGAACTCCATGCCCAGGGCGCCGACGTTGACGGCGCTCTTGACGAGGTCGGAGCGCGTGATCTTGTTCTCGGGACTAGAAGTCATCGTCCTCATCCCCTTCCGCGGAGAGCTGGGGCTGGGCTCCGCCCAGGCCGAGCAGGTCGAACTTGTCGATGCCGATGATGATGGCGATCAGGGCGACGCCCAGGACGGGCACGTTGGCGTAGGAGCACAGCAGGAAGCCCAGGAAGTAGAAGGGCACGAGCTGCTTGGTGAGCACCAGGCGGCCGAGCATGGCGAAGCCCATGGCAGGCAGGATGTTGGCGGCAACGCCAAAGCCAGCAAGGACAAAGTCGGGGATAAAGTCGAGCACGCCCTGGATGGCGTCAGCACCCAGATAGAACGACAGCGAGCACAGCAGGAACGCCATGATGATACCGGTTAAACCGATCAGGAAGTGCATCGCATAGACACCCTTAAGGTTGCCCTGGCCGGAGAAGGCATCAGCGCGGTCAACCAGGATCGGCAGGGCGGCGTTGAGGATGTTCTTGATGGCAAGGCACAGCGTGGCGATGGGCATGGCAAGCGCGATGGCTGCCTCGGTGCTCTGGCCCAGCTGGATAGCGAAGGCGCAGGCGAGCACGCCGCCGATCGTCTCATCAGGCGGCACGTAGGCGCCGATGGAGATCGAGCCCATGAACAGCAGCTCCAGGCTCGCACCGATCGCGAGGCCGGACTGCAGGTCCCCCAGCACCAGACCCACGAGCGGGCACAGGACGATGGGGCGGAACGCATAGAGCGTACCGAGCTGGCAGTCGAACTTACCAAATGCGGCGATAAGTCCGATGAGGATTGCTTGGGTAAGCATATATCCCCCTTTCCTAATAGGACACTACGAAGAGCTCAGACTCTTCGAAATTGAACGCCTAGAGCACGCTGGCGCAGTCAACCTTGGGGTCATCGGTCAGGGGTCGAATCTCGACCTCAACGCCACGATCCAGCATCTCGCGCACATCGGCTTCCTCGGCCGCGGTCAGGAAGATCTGACGAGAGACCTGACGAGCATCGGGACGCTTCTCGTCCTTGGGCTTGGTGTTGCCCAGGTTGACCGACTTGATCTGCGGGCAGCCCTCAACAAGCTGCTTTGCCTCAGCAATAGTGGCGACACAGATGATCATCTTGTACTTGTCGGTCACGCCCGAGTTGATAGCTTCGATTGCATGCTCCATATCTTTGATGACGAGCTTGCAGCCGGCAGGCTTGCCCATCTTGAGCGTCGTCTTCCACACCGGGTCGTTAGCGACCTTATCGCCCACGCAGAAGATGCAGTTGGAGCCAAGGCCCTGAACCCAGGAAACTGCGACCTGGCCATGAAGCAGGCGATGGTCAACGCGAAGTAGCTGAATCATAATGTGACCCCCCAAAGGTCTTGTGCCGTCTTACGGCGTGTCAGTAGGTGCTGCGGATTAGAACTCTTCTTCCTCGTCGTCATCGACCAAAAGATCGTTGACAAACTTCACGCGCGTATCGTCCGCAGCGACGATGGCGCGAATCGTCTCCTCAACCGGCGCCGACTCGTCAGAGAACAGCAACTGGATGAGGAGAGGAAGGTTCATGTTGGTAACGAGGTACGTGCGGGGACGCGTCTGGACGATCTTGGTAAACTCGTTGTTGACGCTGCCGCCAAAGAGGTCGGTGCAGACAACGACATCATCGTCAGCAGACATGCCTGCCAGCAGTTTTTGGGCCTCCTCGGCCACGTCCATGCGGCCATCGACGAACATCGAAAGATCGTGGACGTTGTCGCGAGCGCCCGAGAGCAGCTCGACGCTCTCCTTGATGCCGGTAGCGAAGTGCGCATGGCTGGCGATGATGTACTGTCTCATTCTGTGTTCCTCTCAATAGCCCGGCACGTTCCCGCACCCGTTTTCTTTAGTAGTCGAACTGGTGATAGTAGCGACGGTAGTTGAGGTTGTGCTTGGTGACCGTCTCGTAGTAGCGAGCCAGGCGGTCGGTAACGAGCACCGTCAGAATCCACGGAGAGACGATGACGCGGAACTCGTCGTCAAGGCCGGGGATCGCGAACTCGGCGGTGTCGATGATGTTGATGTCGGTGTCGCCGGTCACGCCGCGGGTCAGGAAGGCGCGGACGCGCTCGTCGAGCTTGCGGTTCTCGTCCTCGCCCATGAACAGGAACACGGGGACGCCCGGCTCCACGAGCTCGAGGGTGCCGTGGAAGAAGTCGGCCGAGGTGATGTAGCGGGTGCGCTTCCACTGCATCTCCTCCAGGATGCACATCGAGAACAGGATCGTCTCGCCCCACAGGGCGCCGGAGCCGATGAACATGGTGTAGGGGGCCAGGGCGTACTTCTTGGCGAGCTCCTCGGCGCGCGG
>NZ_KN214135.1:618320-631238 GCF_000763055.1 Collinsella sp. 4_8_47FAA
TTGCGGATATCGAGCATGTCCTTCCAGATGTCCTTGGTCTGCTCGATAAACAGATCGAACTTGGGGAAGCAGCCGCGGCGGTTGAGCAGGCGCAGGCCGAAGCAGTCGGCGAGGTAGTAGCCCTTCTCGCAGCCGCCCGAACCATGGTCAGAAGCCATGGCGACGCAGTTCTCGGCGCCGACAGCCTGGCCGATGGGGCCCTCGGGCTTGGTCATGGCGTAGACGCGAATGCCCTTTTCCTTCATCTTCTTGACGGCCTCGAGGACCTCGGGGGTGGTGCCGGACTCGGAGGCGGTGAGCACGACGGACTTCTCGGTCATGCGCTTGTGGCCCATGACGTTCCACTCGGCGGCGTGGATCAGGTAGACCTCGAGGTCGCGGTCGCCGAACTTGTTCATGAGGTACTCGAGCTGCATGAGCTCGTCCCAGGTGCCGCCGACGCCCATCAGGAACACGGCGTCGTAGCCCTCGTCGGCGACCTTGTCGGCGAGCGCGGTCATCTTCTTGCCGGTCTCGTAGAGCGCCTTGCCGTCCTCGAGATAGCCCTCCTGGTCGAAATGCATGATCTCGATCTTCTCGGTTTCCTTCATTTGTCTCTCCTTTCTGGGGTTGTTTCCACATCCCCCATGCCAACGGGCATCAAAACCCGCTTACATTCCGTAACACTCAGCCGCTTTGGCCTTAAGCGCATTGACTGACTCTTCGTAGCCCTCTGCCTTGACCTCCATTTGCTTGGAGACGGCATCGAGATACGGGTGCACGTTCCATGACTTCAGACGCTCGGCGATCATGGCCGCAATCGTCTGGAAGAACACAAGATTGGGAATTGCGCTGAGCAGCGGAGCCACCTGAGGCACCGCAACCTCGTGAGCCCTACCCTTGGGATGGGCCGTGAGCAGCACCGTTTTTGCCGTAACGTTCGATAGCGCATCGGCGATATTCGCAAGACGCTCCGACCCCTGCGGATCGTCGACGATAAACACCAGATAGCCCGGAACGATCTGCATCTCGGGACCGTGGACGAACTCCTCGCCTTCGTGATGCATGGCAGGAATCTTGATGGTCTCGCTCAGCTTGAGCGCTGCCTCCTCGGCAACACCATAGTTGGGGCCGTTGCCGACGACCATGGCGGGCATGTGCTCAGAAAGCTCGAGCATGTGATCTTGGACATATGCCTCGGCGGTCTTGCACATCACGGCATTAGCCTGGATAGCCTCGCGCAGGTCATTAAGACGCTGAGCAACGCCCTTGGCGTCAATCGTTCCGCGCGCCTGACCGCCGTAAATACCAAAGAGCACCAGGTACTCAACGAGAACCTCGACGCCCAGAGTCACAAAGTCCACCGACTCGACGCCCACACCGTAGTCAAGAACGATGTCAGCGTGTTCCTTGATGGGTGCCTCGACGTTTGCCGTGAGCGCAACTGCAGCCATATCGTGTGCGCGCATGTAATCGAGCGCCGCAATCGTATTGGTTGAATAGCCGCTCTGCGAGACGGCAATGTTAAGCGCATGCTGTGGATAGGTGTGTTCAAAATCGACGAAGGCCTCGGGCGTCACAACGGACACCTGCATCTGCAGCGCATCTTGCAGGTAATCGCGGGCGCAATCCGCAGCATGGCGCGACGAACCCGAAGCAACGATGCGCAGCGCGTCAAAAGAACCGGACTGGAAAATATCAACGAGCTGCGCTACCAGCTCAGACGAACGCTCGAGGTTCTCTCCCATACGCACATGGGCAAGCTGAACGTAATCGAGCATCTTCATCGTCTCACCTCGTAACAAATCATTAGTATTTGATACCAATCACAGTTACAGGTTACGGCTTTTTGATACCTCTTTGTCGATTAATTTATCCCCTTCGGCGAACGGTCGATTTTGAGCCATGTAAGGTTGTATATACAGCTGACCCAACGATCAAAACTGGTTAGTTTCCCAGCCGTTATTCACAAAATACCAGCTAGTACGTATAGGTGTAGCCGCCCGTATCGCCACGATTGAAGGACTTTACATACTCGATAGCCTGACCGCTCGCGTCATAGCTCACGCATTCCAAAAGCAAAACAAGATCGCCCTGTTCCAGTCCAAGGAGGCCGGCATCTCGTGCGCCCAGTGCCTCGATATCGAGCTTTTCCTGTGCCATGACTGGCTTTCGGCCCAGCATCTCATAGGTCTCGTACAAACTGAAGACCGACACGTCAATATCTTCGATGGTTGGGAACAGCAGGCAGGGAATCAGCGCCGTCTCAATCGATACGGGGCTACCGTTTATGCAGTTCAGGCGTCGAACGGAATAGAGCAGGTCGTCCTCGGCGATGCCAAACAGGTCGGCGTAATATGGCCCCGCATAACGCTTGGAACGCGCGAGAATACGGACGGACGGCTCGCCGCCCGAAGCACGGACCGATTCACGGAAACCGACCGTGCGTTCAAAAAAAGCAGGTACTTTCTGCGCCACAAAGGCACCTTTTCCCCGAACACGGCGAATCTGCCCGCGCCGAACCAGCTCATCGACAGCGCTTCGGATGGTCAAGCGTGTCGTACCAAATTCCTCGGCGAGGTCTTTTTCGGACGGAATCATGGAACCCGTGGGATATGCACCGCGCTCGATACGTTCCTCGATGCAGCGTCGAATGCGCATATAAACCGGGGTGGCATCTACTGTTTCAGCCATTGTTCACCTGCCACGCTCCTCATGCCGTTCTCTTCGCCGTTATCGGCAAAGCGGAACTTTGTGGGCAAAATCACCGATTTGCAATGCTCCACAAAACGCATGTCCTTATCAAATTCGATCGAGCTCTCATAGAACACCGGCGTTCCCTCTTCTTGCTGGAGCAGCTCGGCCTCTTCGACGTTCAAACGCGAGATGGAGATATGCTCACGTCCATGCTCAACGCGCACGCCACCTTCTTTGAGCAAGACATCGTAAAGGCTCTCACACTCAAAATCGTGCTCGGGAAGCGATGGGCACAGGGACAGGTTAACGTGAGCGGTCTCGATTGACGCCGGCTCGCCCTCAATAAGTCGAACGCGCTGCATGCGGAGCAAGGGAGCGCCTACAGCCACCCCAAGCTTGTCGGCAAGCGCCTCATCCGCCTCGATGGTCCCGGTGGAAACCAGACGAGAAGAGGGGTGCAGGCCGGCAGTCCGCACAGCATCGGAAAAGTTATACGTTTCCTGGAAGATGTTCAGCGGCTTGGGAGGACACACATACGTGCCCGATCCGCGACGGCTCTCGAGCGTTCCACACGAGATAAGCCGCGTGATACCGGCACGCAACGCCGTACGCGAAACGCCAATCTCTTCGCACAGCACGCGCTCGGCCGGCAGGCGATCGCCGCCGGCAAGCTGATGGTGCTGGATATACCAAAGAATTCCCTCAACAGCATGATCTTTGGGGGGAATTGCATAAGATTCGCCTGCCATTGCACAGACTCCTCATTCAGAAACGTATGCCGCCAAAATTAGGCCAGCCCTCCCATGGCATCAAATTCCGCCTTGATCTTCTCGGCGACATTCCGATACGACTTATATAGACTTGAATCGCGTTTGACTTCGTCGGTCATAACGGGAATCTCTAATTTGGAAACCTCGTCTTTTCCCGTCTGAACCGCCACAACAACGCCCATACCAAGACACATATTACGCTTGGCAGCATTTATTTTTGCTGCCTTGGCAGGATTTGCCAGGATACGCTGGGCAAATTCCTGTTTAGAGACCGCTTCTTCGGCCTCCGGATCGCCCGCCTCGGCCACTTCGCACTGCAACACGTCCGCATAGTCAAAAATCTTCGGCTCGCCGCCGCGCTGATGCACGGCCCACTTGCGGCGCGTGGCATCCTGGTAGATGGCCGGCAAAAATGTAAACCGCGGCGGGTCCAAAATCGTATCCGTGATGGTAAACACATCGGGATCAAAGGCATCCTGCGGGTTTTTCTTCTTGAACAGCCCCATATCAGCCTCCCGTACTAGCATTAAACAACTCAAGCTGAATATAGCACCAATTTCAAGCCGCTGCCTTACCCTATCGGTGCGCGGCGTCTAAGGCTCGCCCAGCGGAAGAGTTAACGGACGAGGGCCGGGGTGCCTGCCTTGTTTTGAGAAGTGGGCTCCGCGAACTTCTCAAAACAAGGCAGGCACCCCGGCCCCGCCGGCAAATAGCGGACACTCCGCATGCAATCTATGCAAACAAACAAGTACGCTTAGCTACATTCGGTAAGTTCGAGCACGCTGCCCTTAACGATAAGCGCCGGCTCCAGGACGACCTCTTCGGCACGTCTACCGCCCCTACCGGCAAGACGCTTGGACATGCAGCCAAAAGCATGCTCCGCGAGGATACCTGGATCCTGCTCAATCGCGGTCAGCGCCGGCTCAAAGAGAACGTCGGCGGCCGAGTTGTCGTAACTCACCACCGAAATGTCGCCCGGAATGCTCTTCCCCATCTCGTGTAAGCGCTTGAGCAGACCAAGGGCAATGTTGTCCGAACTTGCGAACACAGCGGTGGCATCAGTTGCGAGCACCGCCTCCGAGGCCTCGTAGGCACTCGGAATGTAGTACTCGCTCTCAAACTCCAAACGTGCGTCGATAGGCAGGCCAACCTCGCGCAGCGCGCGCTCATAGCCGGCAAGTCGCTTACGCCCCGTATTGGAACGGCGCGCGTTAACCAAGCAGGCAATGCGACGGTGGCCCTGCTCGATCAGATAGCGAGTGGCCATGTAGCCACCCATCTCGTGGTCGAACATCACCTTGTCGCACTCGAGCCCCTCAATGGCACGGTCGACCATCACGGCAGGGATAGGCAGATGGCTGACTTCTTCGCGCAGGGCGCGGTCGTCGGAGAACTCGTCGCCCACAACCAGGAAGACGCCATCAACGCCGCGCGTTACCAGCTGGCGCAGCAGCTCCAGATCGTCGTCGGCACTTCCACCCGAGCTGGTAATGAAGAGCGCATAGCCGTCCTCGCGGCAGCGCTTTTCCAGGCTACCGGCGAGCGAGGCAAAAAAGCGGCTCTCGATGTTAGGGACGATAAGGCCCAGCGTGCGCGACTCGCGCATGACCAGGCTGCGCGCGATCTGATTAGGAACATAGTGGTTGCGCGCCGCAACCTCCTTGATGAGCTTGCGGTTTTCTTCCGAGATGCGACAGGGCCGATTATTGAGAACAAGCGAGACCGACGAGGGGGAAAGCCCCACCTCCTGGGCAATCTGCTTGAGGGTGACTTTGTTGGCCATCTCGCTCCTTCCGGGTTTACGCGCAATCTCTTGAAAGTATAGCGACCGCCCCTCTACCTCGGTGATAAACACTTTACCAATCCGGTAGACGGCTGTTTTATCGCCGCCAGCGCACCAAATCCGTCCGGGTGGGGTATATTGCAATCGATTGATGACAACGACCACCAAAAGGCGGATATCCGTATGCACGAGAACGACTTTTTTAACGAGGACCTGCTGTGCGCGCTTGCTGGCGTTGCCGGCGAGGACAACGTGCTGATGAGCGAGCCCATGCGCGAGCACACCACGTTTAAGATCGGCGGCCCGGCCGACGTCTTTGTCACGCCCGATACCGAGCAGGGCCTCGTCGCCACGCTCGATACCTGCTATCGCTGCGATCTGCCCCTCACCATCGTGGGCAACGGCTCCGACCTGCTCGTCGGCGACAAGGGCATCCGCGGCGTCGTCGTGGCGCTGGGCGAGGGACTCTCCAACATCACGGTCGACGGCACGCACGTCACGGCGGCAGCCGGCGCCTTGCTTTCCGATGTCGCCGCTGCGGCAGCCGAGGCCGGTCTCACCGGCATGGAGCCCATCTCGGGCATCCCCGGATCGGTCGGCGGCGCCTGCTACATGAACGCCGGTGCCTACGGTGCCTGCATGGCCGATGTGCTAAAGTCCGTGCGCGTCTACAAACCCGCTCGCCAGCTCGACGACGGCACCCGCGGCAGCGGCAATATCATCGAGTTCGATGTCGATGAGCTCAACCTGGGCTATCGCAAGAGCCGCATCGCCGACGACGGCTTCATCGTGCTTTCGGCCACCTTCAATCTCGCCCCGGGCAACGCCGCGATGATCAAGGCCGACATGGACGACTACCGCCAGCGCCGCGAGGACAAGCAGCCGCTCGACATGCCGAGTGCCGGCTCCACTTTCAAGCGCCCCGAGGGCTACTTTGCCGGCAAGCTCATCATGGACGCCGGCCTGCGAGGACACGCCGTTGGCGGCGCGCAGGTGAGCGAGAAGCACTGCGGCTTCATCGTCAACGCCGACCACGCCACCGCCGCCGACGTCGACGAACTCATCCGCCACATCCAGGCAACCGTCAAAGACCAATTCAACGTAGACCTAGAACCCGAAGTCCACCGAGTAGGCGAATTTTTATAAAAAGAAGGCCCCGAAAGGGGCCTTCACTTTCTTTAATTCAGACAACCAGTCCGGTGTGCCGCGCCCCGAACCCAAGAGGGCCGCGTGCCCGCCCGCAATATATTTGATTGATCGCGAGTTCCGCACGCAAAGAAGGCCGCTTAATGTGGCCTTCGTCTTGCGCAGGACTGCCCGAGCAGGCAATCAAATATATTGCGGGCGGGCACGCGGCCCCGTCGGCTTTACGACAGCGCCACGCCGCCGAGCCAGCCCCAACGCACGCCAGAGCCAGTGCCATAAAAGCTAATAAACGAATCAAGCGACTTAGACGTAATGGCGCCCTCGTTGCTCATAACGATGCCGCCGCCAACGTAGATACCCACATGACCGTAGATAAGGCCCGGAGCACCCGTGCCGCTGTGCGAGGAATCGGCCACGATCATGCCCACCTGCAGCGCCGAGCGGTCGGAGCTATAGCACCATGCGTTAAACATATCGCACGCGTTACCGCCAAAGTAGCCAACGCCGGCGTTACGGAAGACATTGGTAACCCACGCCGCGCACCAGTTCTGACCCGGCGAAGGCGTGGAGTAGCACGCGTTGACGACGGCCTGCTGTTTGCCCGAGCCGGCATTCTGTTGCGGGGTCCCGGACGCATACGATCCACCACCCGAGTAGGAATTGTTCTTGTTCGCGGCAGCCGCGGCAGCGGCAGCCTTCCTAGCGGCCTCCTCAGCCTGGGCGGCAGCGAGGATCTCGGAATCGCGCTGAGCCATGAGCTCCTTAACGTCGTCGGAAAGACCGTTCAGCACGGTCTGGACTTCTTGCTGCTTGGCCTGCATATCCTGCATCTGAGCCGTCTGCTGGTCCTTGAGTTTTTCCAGGTCGGCCTTTTGTGCTTCGAGCTCGGTCTTCTGTGCGTCGAGCTCAGCCTGAATCGTCTGGATATCCTCGATGGCATCGCGGTCGCTCTTGTTGATCTTCTCAACGTAATGCGCGTTGGCGACGAGTTCCTCAAACGAGCCAGAGGCCAGCAGCAAAGACAGGATGTTCGTGCCGCCGGACTTGTAGCTGGCGGCCACGCGATCGGAAAGGTCGTTGCGCTTCTTCTTGAGCTCGGCCTTCTTTTCATCGATCTGGGCCTGCGTGTCGTCAATCTTGCCCTGGACATTCTCGATGTCGTTGAGGGTCTGGGCATTCTTGTTGGCCAGCGCCGCATACTCATTTGCGATGCTGTCGAGCTGGGCCTGAACCTCGTCGAGCTGGGCCTGGGCGGCATTCAGTTTATCGGTGGTTTCTTTGGAAGCCTCCGCCGCATGGGCGCGAGCGGGCAGGCCAAAAAGAATTGCCGCAGAAGCGGCGCCGAACAGGGCCTTGAGGGCAGCGCGGCGCGAGAGCTCCTGGGAAAGGATGGAATCGCTGTTTGGTGACATATGTACTCCGTTACATGTTTATTTATATGTCGCTCAACTCATACATATTAGCGTACATATGGCGCGTCCCAACGATTTCCACGAACGGCAGGAAACTACAAGGTCAGCGGCTCGCAAGCAAATGCCAAAGATCAGGTTATGCGTACGCAAGCTCTTCTGATGAGTACGTTAGCACAATCCTCTGCTTTTCCTACAGCGCACGATTTGGGCGTCTCTGCCTGCGCTATACTCCCCTGAAGAAGTGTTCCTGATTCGATAGGAGACTACATGTCCAAAGCACTCGACCCCAAAGACACCTGCGTCCTCGTTACCGGTGGCGCCGGTTTTATCGGCTCGCACACCGTCGTTCAGCTGCTCGAGGGTGGCTACCAGGTCGTCATCGTCGATGATCTCTCCAACTCCAGCGCCGTCGCCGTCGACCGCGTCAAGACCATCGTGGGCGACGAGGCCGCCAAGAACCTCACCTTCTACGAGGCCAACGTGCTCGACCGCGATGCGATGAACAAGATCTTCGATACCCATCAGATCGACCGCGTCATCCACTTTGCCGGCTTTAAGGCCGTCGGCGAGTCGGTGAGCAAGCCCGTCGAGTACTACCACAACAACATCGAGAACACCCTGGTGCTCATCGACGTCATGCGCGACCATGGCTGCAAGTCCATCATCTTCTCGAGCTCCTCGACCGTCTACGGCGACCCGGACAACCCGCCCGTCACCGAGGAGGATCCTAAGAAGCCCGCGACCAACCCCTATGGTTGGACCAAGTGGATGATCGAGCAGATCCTTATGGACGTCCACACCGCCGACCCCGAGTGGGACGTCGTGCTGCTCCGTTACTTCAACCCCATTGGCGCTCATCCGTCGGGCCTGATCGGCGAGGACCCCAAGGGCATCCCCAACAACCTGGTGCCCTATGTCGCCCAGGTCGCCGTGGGCAAGCTCGAGGCCGTTCAGGTCTTTGGCAACGACTACCCCACCCCCGACGGCACCGGCGTGCGCGACTACATCCACGTGTGCGATCTGGCATCTGGTCACGTTGCCGCCCTTAACTGGATGAACGGCAAGACCGGCGTCGAGATCTTTAACTTGGGCACCGGCACCGGCACCTCGGTACTCGAGGTCGTCGCCGCCTTCTCCAAGGCTTGTGGCAAGGAGCTGCCCTACGTGATCCGCGAGCGCCGCGCCGGCGACATCGCTGCCAACTGGTGCGATGCCTCCAAGGCCGAGCGCATGATGGGCTGGAAGGCCCAGTACGACATCGCGGACATGTGCCGCGATAGCTGGAACTGGCAGAGCCACAACCCCAACGGCTTCGCCGACGCGGAGTAGCACTCAACCGCGGTAGATTTCTAGGCATATTCCAAAATCTACGGGCCCCGGCCTCCAATGTGAGGTCGGGGCCTTTTAGGAGCTCGTTCTCGGGCTCGAGCTCGCGCATGCACTTGCGGCCGCCGCGACCGGGTGGTTGGCCAGTTCCTTCTTTCTGACCGTCACCCATCTTCCCAGGATCTTCTCATTGATGCCGAGGTCGGCGGCCACTTGGGCGATGGGCTTCCCCGACGCGACGGCGAAGTCTGCGGCCTCGGTGCGGTGCCCCGCTGTGCAGGAGAGCCTATCTGCCATGACTGAACACTCCTTTCTTTTTGGCGCTGAAACGATTATCGCCGCTCAACGCCATTCCTCTAAGTCAAGTGTCCTGGGATACAATACAGTTCAAATGGACGAGGAGGATCCGGCGCTCCTCTTGATGAGCCCGGAGAGGCCCCTGGTCGTCACCCTTCCCCGCGCGAACGCAAAGCGGACGGCGGCGAGCCATGTCCTCCCCGCGCGTTCCATTTAGGGAGTCCTCGAGAAGTCGATCTCCCTGTGCGATAATCGAGCTATTGAGTCTCGCGAGTTTAGAGCTGGTGATATGCATTGAAAATCAAGGTGAAAAACATCGGCAGGGTCGCTGAGGCCGATATCGAGATTAATGGCATTGCCGTGATCGCCGGGGAGAACGGGACGGGGAAAAGCACGGTTGGAAAAGCGCTTTATGCGGCCTTCAACAGCATGTCCGATTCGGAGAACAAAATCGACCGCATGAGGCGCAATAGTGTTGAACGCGCCATCAGGAAGGCATATGTGGGAGGCCCTCTCGACTCCACGTCTCGCCACAGGCGAACTGCTGGAAGAATGAATGGTTTCATCGACAGGGTTTTTTCGGGCGAGTGCACGAGGGACGAGCTTATTGATGAGATAAAGGAGTATTACGGGGAGGAGATCTCCCGTGAGATCGAATCCGATTTCACGAATGGCGTAGCAGGAGTTGCCGATCAGATTATCGAGATCATGGATATCTCCGATGATGAGGTATTTCGTGCGATTGCGACAAACAGGTTCCAAAGCGAGTTCAACGGCCAGATCAATTCGGTTTTCGGCGAAGAGCCCGGGAAGGTCGAACTCCAGATAAAGGACGCATCTACGGTTTTCTCGGTTGCAGGTGACGAGGTGGCGGAGGTGCACGATAGGAGGGTTTTGCGATTCAGGGCGCATTATCTGGACGACCCGTTCCTGATCGATTCTCTCGGAGGGCCCTACGGCCCCGCTTTTCGGTTCAGGCCCCTCCTTGGACACCAGGAGGAGCTGCGGCAAGATTTGATTCAGGCGACCATCCGTAACGATGACAGCGAGTCCTCGCTGTTCGACGAGATCGCGAAGGAGCGGCACCTGAAGGTTCTCATGGACAAGGTCTCCTCCTTATGTCCGGGGTATTTCGAGAGGAGCGAAAGTCGCGGTCACCTTACGTATCTCGAAGAGGGCTTCGCTCGGGGGTTGGAGCCTGGGAACCTTTCTGCTGGCTTGAAGACGTTCGCCATCATGAAGGTGCTCTTGAAGTCCGGCGCGCTAGATGCCGGAGGGACTATTATCCTCGATGAACCCGAGATTCATCTTCATCCTGCATGGCAGCTGGCCTTCGCCGAGATAATCGTGCTGCTCCAGAAAGAGCTCGGGATGCACGTCTTAATGAGCACCCATAGTCCATATTTCTTGAATGCGATCGAAGTGTATTCTAAGAAGCACGCTGTTGATGGATTGTGCTCATATTATCTTGCGGAGACCTGCGCTGATGGACGCTCTCGCTTTGCCGAAATAACCGGCTCGACTGAGGTCGCCTACGAGAAGCTGGCGGCTCCTTTTGATACGCTTGAGAGGGAGGAGTACGGCCTTGAGTAGCGACCTGTGCGCCTCCTGCCCTCATCCGAACTCTCCCGTGGTGCCAGATGGCAGCGATGGTTGCTCCCGTTGCAGGACCTGTATCCTAAGGGACTGCACGTCGACCATCTCCAAAACATCCAGAGACGGGAGCGTCTCTCTTGTGGATGACGATTTGCCTGTTGTCAATTTTGACTCTGTTAAAGAATGCTACTGCAAGAAGGTCAATAGGTGGATGCAACTCCCGCGCTCCGCCGATGCGCTGTATTGCGATCGGGAAACGTTATATCTAGTCGAATTTAAAAACGGCAGTCTGAAGGAGACGCTGGGGAAGAGGCTCAATCCCAAGGATGACGAAGAGCTTGGTATCAATCTTGGCCAAAGGGACGCCCTCATCGAGAAGTGCAAGGACAGCGTTTTGATCTGCTCGGACCTGTGGGGAAAGAGGACGAGATGGTTTCGCGAGCACTGCGTCTTTGTTTTGGTATACAACGAGGACAAGAACAAGACCGCGTTGAAGCGGGTTGCCAGCTCGATTAGGAAAAAAGCACGTTTTGGGCTTCCTGACAAATTGAAAGGTTTTTGCGTGAAGGATGTCTTGACGCTAACCGAAAAGGAGTTTTCGACATCGCTCCTTTCAACTTGGCGAGACGCAGAAGAAATCGCGGAGGTCGACGCGTAGGAGACCGAAAAGCATCCGGTGGCTATTTGCTCCCGATATCGATCGTTCGTCTGCAGTCGGTTTTCTTTCCGCTGCGCCCGCCAGTTTGCGATGAGTCGCGCACCGTGTGAAGCTCAACACGGATGAAATACAAATATAATCCCCCCTTGCACTGTGTTGATAAATATTGCTCGTCGAACTCATCTGAACTGGGCTTTCTTGCATAGAACTGCCTGAACCTGAGCGTTTTCGGGTATCGCATTGCCCGATCGAGCACCATCGCGACCTTCTCAAGCTTGTCCTCGGGCGGACTCATAGCCACAGCCCCGCATGTCGTCCCGGTTGGAGCCGGGATGAGCCCTCAGGAAGCACTGCATGAAGTAGCGCATCCGGTTCACGGGCCCCAGCGGGTTCTGACCGTCGGGAACGCCCTTGAGCAGCTTCGCGTTGTAGTGCTGGCTCTTCAGTGACAGCTTGTTGACAAGCGTCATGTGCGCGCCCTCCATGTCGTGGATGAGCGTGGAGCCGGGCGCCACACGGCTCCCGAACGTCGCCAAGGTCTTCGCCCTGCTTGTCTTGCCAAGGCCCTCCCGGATGAAGATTGAATTGCCTGGCTCATCGCAGCCGAGCGCGACACGGCCTCTACCCGAGACCATCATCTCTACACATAGCCCATCATTCGACAAGAACGCGCAGTTTGTCCTGCATAGGCGCATGGTGTCCCCCTCCGCCGCAAGAGGTGAGCAAAAGAGAGGCTCCCCTCGCCACTACCGGACAAAGGGACCTCTCTGGTGTTAGCGCCGGAATAATTTAGCCAAATATAGTCGGCCGAGATTGACCAATCCCGGCCGACCCATTTTAGCCAACACGCCCGCATCTATGACTTTCCTATCGCATTCCTACATCCCCTCGGGCTGGATCCCCCTCACCTTCACCGCCTGGGGGACGGCCTCCACCGAGTAGGTGTCAAGCTCCCTGCCGCGGTAGCTCGGGCCCCGCATCACGAACACCGACGCCTTGTCGAACAGCCTGTCGAGGGCGCAGAGGAGCGTGTCGTCGCCCGTGAAGAACTCATCCCACCCGCTCGGGGCGATGTTGCTCGTGAGGACCATCGCGTTCGGCCCCTCCTTCTCGTAGCGCCTGTCGACGACATCGAAGAACAGGTCGGTGCACGGCCTGTCGTAGACGCATCTCCCCACCTCGTCAATGATGAGGCACGACGGCTTGACGAGCGAGGAGACGACCCGCGAGGTGTTTCCCCGCTGGACGGCCTTC
>NZ_KN214135.1:632089-638421 GCF_000763055.1 Collinsella sp. 4_8_47FAA
CGGTGCGCGGCGATATAGGTCTTCACCGTGGTGAGGCCGCCGGCGTAGCCCTGGCCGAGCAGCCGCTCGAATATCACCTGCGAGTTGGTGACGCCCTTCCGCAGGAGGTCGTCCACCAGGCCGGTGTGGCCGGCGAGCACGCCCGGCGCGGCCCTCCTCCCGCTGTTCCCGTGGGGCAGGGCCCTGAACCCGTGTGCCCTGACCGTCCTCGCGCGGGAGCGGGTGAGCCCCGTCCTCCTGCAGAACTCCGCGAGGTTGCATGCCTGCGGGTCGAACCCGTCGCCCTCCTCCGCGGCCATCTCCCGGAGCGCCGCGTCTATAATCTCCTGTAGGTCATCGTGTCTCTCGTTCACCTCAATGGTCCTCCTAACGCCGGCGTGTTGGCACCACCAGCGTAGTGGCGGCGGGGAGGCACGGTGGCCATTATTCGGTGACCGGGATTGGTCAAAATCGTTTGACTATTAGCGGCTAAAATCGCCCGGCGCTAACACTGGGGAAACACGCTATAAAACCTTCTTGCCGGGCGGTCGAGTACAGCACCGACGGCGTACCCGTGGAGACCTACCCAGAGCCCACGCCATTTCAAGTTTCTTGGTCTTCAACGCCACAATCCGATAATCATCCAGCCGTCGAAATGACCTCGTCACAGGCGGCAAGCATCTCCTCGTCATGAGTGACAACGATTACAATATGGTCTCTCTTAATTTCATGAAGCAATTTGATCAGCGCGCCTCGACTCTTCGCATCAAGTGCTGAGGTCGGTTCATCAAAAAGCATAACGTCCGGCGATTTCAACAGCTGTCTCACAATTGCAATCTTTTGCTTCTCGCCGCCGGACACCCCTCCTTTCCCGCCGTCAAGCATCGCCGTTGCCCCGTTCTCCACAGAAGCAACCATTTCGTCTAGCCCCAATATGACAAGCATCCGATTCAGCTTATCCATCTCGTAATCATCAGAAAGCAGCGTAAGATTATCGAGAATCGTCCCCTCAACGATAGGGGGTTCTTGCTCCGTAATGCTGACTCGACACCGCCGCAATGCATATCGATCGATGCAACGCTGTGACACCCCGTTGTAGCGAACGGCCCCTTCTGTGTCATCTGGATATAGCCCCAATATCACTGACAGCAGCGAGCTCTTCCCCGAACCATTCGGCCCCGAGATTCCATATAGCCGACCCCTGGAAAACGCGAGCCCCTCAATGCTTAACGCGACCCTTTCCGCCCCTGGATAACGTAGCTTGATGTTCTCTAGACGGATTTCCTCAATCGGACCAAGCGCCAATTTGCCATTCGCTTCCACCGGGACATCCCAAATTCTTTTCAGCCGCTCATAGCATACGCGATTAGTCTGGTAATCCCTTCCCCAGCCCAACAAATACTGTACCGCTGAGCTTAAGTTCGAATAATATCCAACAGCAGTCACGAGAAAACCAGGCAACAGTCTCCCGCCCATCACTTCAACCGCGCCCACAGCAAGAAGACATCCTTGAGCGGCGGAAGCGACCAACGCGTTGCCAAAGGTAAATCTAGACCCTACTTCCTGATTTGCTCTCATCGTTGGATAGAGCCCATTAAAAGCTTCGACCAGTACAGCGCGGGACCTATCGAACAAAGCATGTTTGCGGATGAAATCAACTTTCTCCAACTGATCTTGTAGACAGGAAAAAAACCTCGCGCTCTGCTCTTGTACGTCAAAACTTCTCTCAAACAGCCTTGCGCGTGAAACCGCATAAAAAGCGGCACTCGCTGCCGCAAGAACAAGGCAGACCACACTCAACTTGATATTCAGGCTACCGAGAACAAACAGGGCGGACAAAAGGGTGATAACGTTGCTTGAAACCCCCACAACCGAGTTGATTACGAAGATGACAAGGTCATTAGCGTCGTGATTGATTTGCTGGTTATAATACGACGCGTTGAAGCCCTCGAAGAATGCCTGGGGAAGGTGCTTCACGTGCTCAAGCGTATCCGCATTTAAGCCGAACCCCGCATGCGACTGAAGGTTGATGTACAGCATCTCTGAGCAATACACTAGTCCCGCTCGAACCGCTTGGACCGCAACCAAAATAAGGCAACAAACGAGAACGGCGGCAAGATCGGCGCTGGCCGGCATCGCCAATCGGTTTACCACTATGCCGGTAAGAAAGGGACCCGCAAGCGCAAGCAGCCCGACCAAAACTGTTACGACAAGATAGGCGTAGAATCGACCGCCCAGTATATATTTTCTACAGAGATTAAGCATCAGCCTCATTTTGCCCCGCACCCCGTTTTGCCGTATTCATCATCTGGGAGAGCAGCATTTTTTGCTCGGCATCATACCGGAAGGAAACGCAACGTTTCCCCTCACCGTTTAAGGCGTGGTTGGGGCACCCTCCCATGCACATGGGAAAAGCAAAGCACTCTTGGCATTCCGGGTCATCCGGCTCATATGCCATCCAGTTAATCATGTTCTTGCTCAACATTGGCGGCTCGAAAATAGTTCCGACCCTCCGCTCCTTCATTCCAATGTCATCCCAGCACTTATACAAATCTCCGACGGGATCAACCACGTACGAGTTGATTCCAACGGCGCAACATATCCCGAAATTCGTCCCACCAAAAGGTTGAACTTTGAAGCCCCGCGCAATTGCCCTTTTATAAAACTCAGTCTCCTCATACGAGAACTCTTTTACAGTAAAGCAGTGGCTGTCGTTCGCACATACCCGATTGATATCGTCAACAGGGGCTAAATAGAAGTGAACCTTATTCATCAGGCCATTTAGCTCGAGATAATCCAATAGCTCTTGAGCGGCCTCGATGTTGGTCTTGTCGACGTTGCTCCTTATCGAAATATCGATGATGTCGGCACACTCTTTGACGTTCTTGAGAATACGTTCGTATGTAGGGCTTCCGTCGTGAAGAATCCTCCTCGAATCGTGATCCGACTTCGATCCATCTATAGTCACTTGCGCGCTCGTCACACCACATGCCGCGAGCCTCCTTGCAACATCAGGCGTCAGCAGATAGCCATTTGTCACTATCGATGCGGAATATTCACACGTTGGCCCCACGACATCTTTCAGATCCGACGTAATCCGTTCGATCATCTTCATTCCGAGCAGAGGCTCGCCGCCGTACCATCCAACTGAGAGACTTGCGATACCAGGATAGTAATCTTTCACGAACTTGGAGAGCTGTGTCAAAACCTCCTCGCCCATCGTCGTGTACGCCTGTCCCTTTTCATAGCAGTAGGGACAGCAAAAGTTGCAAGCCATCGTTGGCGCAATGGTAAGGGACAGAGCAGTATTCGCAAAGCGCGCGGCGCGACTTTGCAACCTGATCTCCCCAAGCTCGTCCCTCTCCTCATTGACTAGGATGCCTCCCCTTATCAGCTCCGCGACAAGATCATCGGCATCCCGAACGTCCCCTTCTTGAATCCTTTTGAATTTCTGCGCGTATTCCGGATTTAACGACAGGATGCCGCCGGTTCGCGCATTCATGATAAGAAGACTTCCGTTATGTTCATGCACCACATTAAATTGCGACAGTTTCACTTCGCACCATCTCCATTTCCAATCAAATCCATATCGACCCTCAGACGCTGCGCATACGCCAGCGCACTACCTTCTTCGATAAAAACTGCACGAAAGCAGCAATAGACATGCGAGCGACACGATGACCGCATGGCCGCATGCAGCCATCAGGACCGTCCCGCCGGCAGCCCCGCACGCCCTCATCCAATAAGCCATGTGAACCGGGGGTAAAACGGTTGGGAAACTCATCGCGATAACAAGGCCCGCGAACGTTGCGACCAGCAAGGCTCCCGACACAAGAGATCTGATCCTGAACACCTCATATGCAACCGCAACCATCAGCGTATAAGCGGCGTCTATAACGATATTCGACAGGAGTGCCGAGGTCACATTACCAACCGTAAGGCTGTCTAGACCGCTTCCGGAGCACACGGCAAAGACCGCAGCGACACCGAGAGTAAACACGATGTAGGGGCACAGCGTATACACTTCGCAAGCCAATGTCTTTGCCGCAAACAGCTGCCAGCTGCGGAAGCCCCGAGCAATCGAAACTCCCCTTGCCGACACGCTCGTCGCATCACCGAATAGCGTCCCCGCCACAACAACAGAGACGATTGGGAAGAACACCGTATGCGCCATGGAGACGACACTTAGCCAGGAAGAGATACCCGTTGGCCCAACCCCTATCGAGAAAAGATAGCCCGGATCGGCGGAAAAGCCAAAGAACTGGCCCTCTCCCCCTGCGGAGACCCATGCGCCGGACCCGGCAAACACATAAATCCCCGCGATGCCCAAATACATCAGCGCTATTATCACGGCGAGTTTCATTCTCCTTGCGCGGAACAGTTCCGCCCTGACCGACATCCCAAGATTCATCGAACCGCCGTCCTTACAAATAGCGAGACGAGCGCAACTCCAACCGACACAAGCACAGTGCCGCCCGCATACAGCAAAACCTGAATTACACCAACATTCTGCATACTCAGGGAACACAGGTTCATCAGGTAATACACGGGCGAGAGCATGAGCAGCAAGCTGGGCTGACCGCTTCCGTATGTACTTGGGAACCACACCATCACAAATATCGAAACCGCTATTGCAACGACGCTGCTCGCCACCACACTCCTCGTGAGCAAATACAGGGCGAAGGTAGCGGCGTACATCGAAATGAGCAGCAGCGCGATCATCAGCGCAATCGATACAAATTGGGCAAACCCTGAGCACGAGGCCCCAACGTCCCATTGGGCCATCTTGGTTAAATACAGCGCAGTCGTAGAAAGAAGATACACGGCACCGACCAGAGTGCAGTTCACCAACAGCTTCGTGATCACAATCGCCGCCTGCGACACCCCTCGCGATCTCGATACGGCGTAAGCCACGGATTCAAAGTCTCTCGACGTAGCGTAAACCGCGTAGAGAATCGTCACCGGAATCCAGACCACTGTAGACGCAAAAGACGTCCGGGCAACAGAGTCCAAAACGTCCCCTGCATCCACTAGGTTTCCAATAAAACCTATAGCCCCTCCAAGCGTATACGGGTCATCACCGGCGACCATGATCAGCACCTCAGACGAAGTCGCAGCCGCAACCACATACAGCACAGCCGCAAGCGCAATCATCAGAGCGGTCGCCGGGTGCCTGGCGAGCAACCATACCTCGCTCCGAAAAGCTGAGATGAACTCGCGTTTCATCACAGCTCGCTCTCTCGACCGATGAGCTCCGAATAAAACTCCTCAAGGCTCTTCCTATGAGAATACGCCTCCGCAACCCTCACACCTGCGGTCGAGAGCGCTTCGATTGCAATGCCCCGCCCTTCCTTTTTCTCCTCATAGCGCATAAGGACGCTGCCGTCCGGCAGAAAAGAATGTGAGGTCTCATCTCCGAGAACCGATCTCGTTCGCTCCAGATCGTCCACATGCAACACGAAACCACCGCGGCATGACTTTTCCAGCTGAGGTGCGGTCATCCTTCGAATGAGGCGACCATGACTTATGAAGAGGTAATCAGTTGCCAGCTTGTGCATCTCCTCAAGATTGTGGCTGGATACGAGAATCGTTTTACCTTGATCTTTGTTAAGATGCGTAAGGATTTTTCTTACTTCGACTATCCCCATCGGATCCAGGCCGTTTGTCGGCTCGTCCAGGATCAACAGCTCCGGATCGCCCAGCAACGCTATGGCCAGATCGAGACGCCTCCTCATTCCCATTGAGAAGTTCTTCACTTTCTTCCCGCCGGCCTCCCCCAAACCGACGGTTGATAACACACCGTCGATGGAACGATCGGTGGGAAGCCCCCACTCAATACAGCGAACGACCAAGTTGTCTCGCGCGGTCAGATTAGGATACGAAGCATTGAGGTCGGGCATATAACCCAGCCTTTCCCTGCAGCTCCGTATTTCACGTCTCCCGGTTTGCCCAAACATCGAGATCGTTCCTGACGATGGCTCCGAAAGCCCCGTGATCAATCGAATTAACGTGCTCTTGCCGGCACCATTCTCCCCAATGAGTGCACACAGCTCGCCTTCCATTAAAGAGAACGAGACTGATTTAACCGCTTCAAACCCGCCATATCTCTTGGATATGGCACGCAATTCAACTGGGACTTCCCGCATGGACGACATCCTCCCCGTCAATAAAAAGGGACGACATGGCAATTGTGCGGGGTTATAGGTAACGTCGGTTCGCCCCCCCATATTGCAATGCCACATCGCCCCTCAGGCGCTGCTGGCCAAAATATCTTTGAACAGTCTGTGCACGCCGTACGGCGTGCACTATCCGCTAAAAGCGGATAGTGCACTCCGTACGGCGTGCACTATCCG
>NZ_KN214135.1:638643-668965 GCF_000763055.1 Collinsella sp. 4_8_47FAA
CCAAACATCGAGATCGTTCCTGACGATGGCTCCGAAAGCCCCGTGATCAATCGAATTAACGTGCTCTTGCCGGCACCATTCTCCCCAATGAGTGCACACAGCTCGCCTTCCATTAAAGAGAACGAGACTGATTTAACCGCTTCAAACCCGCCATATCTCTTGGATATGGCACGCAATTCAACTGGGACTTCCCGCATGGACGACATCCTCCCCGTCAATAAAAAGGGACGACATGGCAATTGTGCGGGGTTATAGGTAACGTCGGTTCGCCCCCCCATATTGCAATGCCACATCGCCCCTCAGGCGCTGCTGGCCAAAATATCTTTGAACAGTCTGTGCACGCCGTACGGCGTGCACTATCCGCTAAAAGCGGATAGTGCACTCCGTACGGCGTGCACTATCCGCTAAAAGCGGATAGTGCACTCCTGTGAAGAACACTTGGTGCTGCAGCTGCCGTGCGCGTAAAAGAAGCAATTGTTGCACATGGGCTCAGCCCCGGCTGACGGCTCGGTAATCCATTCCATTTCATTCCCCTCCTTTCGCGGTAGAAAGCCAGTTCATCTCTGCCCCCTAGAAACGGAACGTGCAGGACTGATTGGGGCACCTCTTCGTGCATCCCCCGTGCGCGTAGAAGAAGCAGTTGCCGCACGCGGGTGCAACGCCTTCCTCCGGCTCGTTAATCCAATCCATCTCTCCCTCCTTTCCTTGCATACCGAATTGATAATGTTATTCTAATTCGATATGTGTCATATTTCAATATAAGCTTATTTATATATTACACAAGGTAAGCACCCCCCTGCATCCAGCACAGGAAATGACTCTCTCGTTCCCCAGTGACGCGGCGAGAAATACAGGCCACTGCAGGACGTTGAATGAACAGCCCGTGAAAACCGTTGTTTTCACGGGCTGCACCTGCTCAATACTTTTTTATTCTCCAGCCTCAGTCGTCTCTAAGATCGACCACGTAAACATGATCTGACTCCAGGACCGGGTCATCACCCGTCGCGGTCGCCCTGCTCAGCGCGTTGCGGGCGCGCCGCGTCGCCAGTTCCTCAAGTTCTCTTTCGTTGACGCGCTTAATAAGATCGCCAGGCTGGCAATCAAGCTCTACGCAAATATCCAGCAATGTCTTTAACCTAATTGCCTTCACCTTGCCATTTCGTATTTTTGAGATACTTGCCGGTGTGTGCCCGGTCGCCCGAATGATATCCGTACTCGTCTTTCCGCGTCGAAGCAATAAGCTTTCAAGCTCAATAATCAGATAGTCCATGCCGCCCCTCACACCAAATCCTCGGTCTGGTCTTGAAGCAGAGCTCCGTAGCGCCATATCGCAGAAATCGAGAAGCAGCAAACGGCCCCCAGCACAGCACCAATATCTATGGGCAGGGCCAGGTTTTCAAACATCGAATAGGCGTTCCCCAGCAAGTCGAAGGGGCCAATCACTATCGAAAGAAACCCCGGAGAAAACAAGAGGTCACCTATTGCTGCTGCAACAAACAGCCACCCGATAATCGAGATTCTTCGAGCATGCGAAAGGGTAAAGGGCGATTCGCCATGAGCCATGTCCATGCTGATTCCCCGCAGGGTCCATGTGGCCCCTCCGGAAATCAGAAGATACATCAAAGGAACCACTACGGAAACCGTCTTTGATGGATCATATAGGTTTCCTTGAGCAGCCATAAGCCCAATGGAAATAACCACCACCACCGAACAGCAACACACCGCTATAAACAGCGCCGTAAACAGAATCCCAAGCCTTCTTCCGAGAGTCATCATCTTCTGGATGGACTTATCGATCTTCTGGGCGCTATTCACCACAGCTCCTCCTAAAGCAATCAGAGGTCTTCTTACTTACTGTTTTTCCTACATTGTAACGAACTCGATAAGAAGAGGGTCGCTTCACGCCGCGCAATCCCGAACTCCAAGCGTTTCTCATCAGCATTGCCCATCTTTCGAGTCGAAATTCAAATCCAGTTTCTTATCGCATGCCGAAATCAACCCGAACTGGATGTGACTGGAAAACAGCGCGCTGCGTCGGTCGCGCTTTCCCGAGCGACTCTGGCACAACAGACGATATGAGTTGAACATTGGGGCCTCTCCCCTTGCAGCTCTCTCGTGGGTCGGGCGACAATGGTCGTACCATCAACCGCGGCCGCGCGCTGCGGGCCCTCGGCCTCGGCTGCGTCGTCGGGGCGGTCCCGAAGATGCACCGGCCCGCGGCCGACCGCGGCCGCAAGAACGACCGCCGCGACGCCGAGTGGCTGGCACGCATGCTGGCGCGCCGCAACGTCGTCGAGGTGTGGGTCCCCGACGAGCGCCCTCGAGGACGCGCGCGACGACCTGCAACACGCCAAGCAGCGGATGTCGAAGTTCCTGCTGCGCCACGGCCTCGTCTTCGACGAGACGACGCCGGCCGGCAGGCGCAGGGGCGCCTGGACGGGGGCCTACTGGGACTGGACGGAGTCCCTCTCCTTCGACGAGCCCGACGACGCCGCGGCCTACGAGCACTACATGGACGGAAATGACCTGGTAGAGAACCCTCGCACCGTCTACGTCGCAGGGGACGTAGACGAACTCGTCGAGCACGAGCAGCCTCGCGGGCGACACGTCGTTCAACAGTTTCGACAGCGTTCCCTTGCGCTTCGCGTTGCCGAGCTCGAGAACCAGCTGCGCGGTCTGCCAGAACCTGACCGACATGTCCGCGGCGACCGCGCGCATCGTGAGGGCGACTGCCATGCGCGTCTTGCCGCGCCTGGACTTACCGAAGAAGACGAGGTCTTCGCGCGATTGTTTGTGTCAACGGCCAACTGAATGTGAACCCTTCTTGCATTGTTGCAACCTGGCTGGCAGCCGGTCTTTAATGACGACGACCATTGTCGCCCGACCACAAAAGAGCCGCAAGGGGAGGAGCTCCCAATGTTCAACTCATATCGTCTATGGCGCACTACCATTCACCGAAAGTCGGCAACTTTTTCATTCTCTCTATACATGTTTAAACAACATGTTCTACAATAGGGACAATAGAAATGGAAACTCGGGACGAGCCGTCTATCCATCTACGGCGCAGCCCCTTATTCAAAAGGACGGTGAGCACATCCATGGAGCGTGCAAGCGGTGTTCTCATGCCCATCTCGTCTCTGCCCGGACCGTACGGTATCGGCGGCTTTGGCTGGAATGCCTACGACTTTGTCGATTTCCTCGCCTCGTGCAAACAACATTACTGGCAGATTCTGCCCCTTACGACGACGAGCTATGGCGACTCGCCCTATCAGTCGTTCTCGGCCCGTGCGGGCAACCCCAACTTCATCGACTTTGCCGAGCTTATCGAGGCCGGCTATCTGGAACAGCGCGATATCGACGGTGTGTATCTGGGCTCCGACCCCAACAACGTCGACTATGGCGCGATTTTTAGCGGTCGCCGTCAGATTCTCGACCGCGCCGCCGAGCGCTTTGCTGCCGACAAGCCGGCCGATTTCGATGACTTTATCCAGGCCAACGAGGACTGGCTCATCCCCTACTGTGAGTTCATGACCGTCAAAGAGGAGTGCGGTCTCAAGGCGTTTTGGGAGTGGCCCGCGGAGCTCCGTACCCGCGGCGAGGCTTCCGCCAAGGTCTGTGCCGCCCATCCCGCGCGCATGCTCTACCACCAGATGACGCAGTACTTCTTCGATCGTCAGTGGAGCCGCCTCAAGGCCTATGCCAACGAGCGCGACATCCTCATCATCGGCGACCTGCCCATCTATGTCTCGCGCGACTCCGTCGAGATGTGGGCCACGCCCGAGCTCTTTAAGATCGACGCCGCCGGTAATCCTGTGAGTGTCGCTGGCACGCCGCCCGACCAGTTCTCTGCCACCGGCCAGTACTGGGGCAATCCCATCTATGACTGGGACGCCATGGAGGCCGACGGTTTCTCCTGGTGGGAGGGCCGCATCCGCGCCGCCCTCGACATGTACGATGTCATCCGCCTGGATCACTTCCGCGGCTTCGAGGCCTATTGGGAGGTGCCGTTCTCCTCGCCCGATTCGTCCTACGGTTCGTGGACGCAGGGTCCCGGCCTCAAGTTCTTCAAGACGCTCGAGGAAAAGCTCGGCACGCTGCCCATCATCGCCGAGGACCTGGGCTTCCTCACCCCCGGCGTCATCGACATGCGCGACAACTCGGGCTTCCCCGGCATGAAGATCCTGCAGTTTGCCTTTGAGGGCACCAACTCGTACTACCTGCCGCATAACTACATCGCCAACACCGTCGCCTATGTGGGCACCCACGACAACGAGACGGCGCGCGGTTGGTTTGAGGGAACGGCCACCCCGCGTCAGCGCGAGCAGGCAGCCCTGTACACCCATCAGCAGGCCGGCGAACCTATCACCGACGCACTCAACCGAACCATCGCAGCCAGCGTGAGCGACACGTGCATCTACACCATGCAGGACCTGCTCAACTTGGGCAACGAGGCGCGCATCAACACCCCTGCCACGCTGGGCGGCAACTGGACCTGGCGCATGCTCGACGGCGCCATCACCCGCGAGCTCGAGCACAAACTCACCGACTGGACCGAGACCTACTTCCGCATCCCGTCGGAAGCCGAAATCGAGCTTCCTCAATAGGAGCTACCGCGCCCGGCCCCTCCCCACCGTGCGGACGCGCTTGCTTTTCCCGCGCGAGGCCACCCCAATCCCCTCGCGCGGGCTTCTTATGAATTGCAGACATGAAACAACCCATCACAGGAGAAAACATGCCCCAAATTAACCTCATGGAACTCGCCGAGCAGTCTTTTGGCACCTCGCTCGAGCAGCTCGACGACCGTCGCATTTACAAGCTGCTGGTCAAACTCGTGCAGGAGCGCTCCGCCACCTGCCCGCTCAACAACGGCAAGAAAAAGCTCTATTACATTTCCGCCGAATTTTTGATCGGCAAGCTGCTCATCAACAACATGATCGACCTCGGCATCTACGACGAGGTTAAGGACCAGCTCACCGCCGCAGGCCACGACCTCAACAAGATCGAGGAATTCGAGGTCGAGCCGTCACTCGGCAACGGCGGCCTGGGCCGCTTGGCCGCATGCTTCCTGGATTCCATCGCCACGCTGGGCTTGACCGGCGATGGCGTGGGCCTCAACTATCACTACGGTCTGTTCCGTCAGCGCTTTGTCGACAACCAGCAGAAGGCCGTCCCCGACGAGTGGCTCGGTGAGCAGGACATCCTGGTCGACGATGACCGCTCCTACACCGTCGAGTTCGGCGATTTTGCCGTTACCTCCAAGCTCGTCAACATCGATGTGCCCGGTTACGGCCAGCCCAACAAGAACCGCCTCCGCCTGTTCGACCTGGCGAGCGTCGACGACGGCCTGGTCCCCGGCAGTTCCATCAACTTCGACAAGACCGAGATCGCCAAGAACCTCACCTTGTTCCTCTACCCCGACGATTCCGACGAGCAGGGCCGCCTGCTTCGCATCTACCAGGAATACTTCATGGTAAGCAACGCCGCCCAGCTCCTGATCGACGAGGCCATCGAGCGCGGCAGCAACCTGCACGATCTGGCCGACTACGCCGTGGTCCAGATTAACGACACGCACCCCACCATGGTCATCCCCGAGCTCATTCGCTTGCTCACCACCGAGCATGGCATCGAGTTTGACGAGGCCGTGACCATCGTACGCTCCATGGTCGCCTACACTAACCACACGATTCTTGCCGAGGCGCTCGAGAAGTGGCCGCTCGCCAGCCTGCAGAAGGTCTCCCCTGCCATCGCCGACATTATCGTCAAGCTCGATGAGATCGCGAAAGCCGAGCACGATGACCCGCGCGTCGCCATCATCGACGAACACGATACCGTCCACATGGCCCACATGGACATCCACTTTGGCTTCTCCATCAACGGAGTAGCCGCCCTCCATACCAAGATCCTGGAGGACACCGAGCTTCATCCGTTCTACGAGATCTATCCCAAGAAGTTCTCCAACAAGACCAACGGCATCACCTTCCGCCGCTGGATCCATGGGGCCAACCCCGCGCTCGCCAGCCTGCTCGACGATGTGATCGGCACCGACTGGCGCAGCACCGGCGATCTGAGCAAACTCGCCAAGTTCGCTGACGACAAGGACGTTCTTGAGCGCCTGGCCGCCACCAAGGCCGAAGCCAAAACCATCATGCGCCAGTTCATGGCGCTCGAGCAGGGCGTGACCATTCCCTCCAACGCCATCATCGACGTCCAGGTCAAGCGCATCCACGAGTACAAGCGTCAGCAGATGCTCGCGCTCTACATCATCTGGAAGTACCTCGATATCAAGAACGGCAACAGACCTAAGCACCCCGTCACCATCATCTTTGGCGGCAAGGCGGCACCTGCCTACACTATCGCGCAGGACATCATCCATCTGATTCTGACGCTGTCGCAGTGGATTGCAAACGACCCCGACGTGGCTCCCTACCTGCAGGTTGTCATGATCGAGAACTACAACGTCACCGCCGCCGAGCGCGTGATCCCCGCCGCTGATATCTCCGAGCAGATCAGCCTGGCCTCCAAGGAGGCGAGCGGCACCTCCAACATGAAGTTCATGCTCAACGGCGCCCTAACCCTGTGCACGCTTGACGGCGCCAACGTGGAGATTGCCGAGCTCGTGGGCGACGAGAATATCTATACCTTTGGTGCCTCGTCCAAACAGGTCGAGCAGCTCTATGCCGACGGCGCCTATGACGCCGGTGTGCTCTACCGCAAGCCCGGCATTAAACTGCTGGTGGACTTCATCACCAACCCGGCCTTTATGGCGACCGGCAACGCCGAGCGCCTGCAGCGCCTGCACGATGACATTAAGGGCAAGGACTGGTTTATGGCCCTGCTCGACATCGAGGAGTACATCCAGACCAAGGAGCGCGTGTTGGCCGACTACGAGGACCAGGACGCCTGGATGCGCAAGACGCTCATCAATATCGCCAACGCCGGCACCTTCTCGTCTGACCGCACGATCTCCCAGTACAACGACGAGATTTGGCACCTGAGCTAATTTCGCTTCCCTTACCCATCCTCTTGAGAAACGGAGTCGTGGCAACGCGGCTCCGCTTTTTGTGCCCGCACGCTACCCTGTGACCCGACTCGACCAAACAATCTCGATCTGTAACAGCTACTCGGTAAAAACGGCCCCAGCTGTTACAGATTGAGACATACCGGCCCCTCCCCTTGGGTTTATCTCGATCTGTAACATCTAGCAGCTGAAATTCACCTTTGGTGTTACAGATTTAGATGAAATGGTTAGCTCAGCGGAACCGTCTCGATCTGTAACATCTAACGTCCGAAATCAGCCTCACCCGTTACAGATCGAGACAAACGACCGGTCAGACAGCCCCAACACAAAGAAAGGCTCCCCTCTCGCCCAGTGGACGGGAGGGGAGCCTTATATGTGACCGCGGCAAAAGGATGGCAATACCGCAGTCGCCCAAAGGGAGGGCCCGGATGCACCAGGCCTAGATAAGGTTCTTGCCAGAGACCTTATCGAAGAGGTGGGTCGCGTTCTTCTCAAACTTGAACCAGATGGTGTCGCCAGCCTTGAGCGCGCCCTTGGCCTCGAGGTCGACGACGGGGATAATCAGGACAAACTGGCCGTCGGGAGCGGTCACGTGGACATGCTCGGTCGAGCCCATGAGCTCGGTCACCTCGACGGTACCCTGGAGCGCGCCCTCCTCGCCCTTGTCGGCAAGCAGGATCTGCTCGGGACGCACGCCGGCCGTAATCTCCTTCACGTCGCCGCCGTCCCAGTTGAGGGCAAGTTGAGCGCAAGTCTCGGGGGCGAGTGCCACGTTCATATCCTCGGTCTTGACGGTAAAGCCGTTGCCCGAGCGCACCAGCTGGGCATCGAAGAAGTTCATCTGCGGCACGCCGATGAAGCCGGCGACGAAGATGTTCGCGGGATGGTTGAAGACCTCCTGCGGCGTGGCGATCTGCTGGACGACGCCGTCCTTCATGACCACGATACGGTCGCCAAGGGTCATGGCCTCGGTCTGGTCGTGAGTAACATAAATGAACGTGCCCTTGATCTCGTGGCGCAGCTTAATGAGCTCGGCACGCATCTGGTTACGAAGCTTGGCGTCCAGGTTGGACAGCGGCTCGTCCATCAGGAAGACCTTGGGGTCACGCACGATGGCGCGGCCGATAGCGACACGCTGGCGCTGGCCGCCGGAGAGCGCCTTGGGCTTACGGTCGAGGTACTCGGTAATGCCCAGAATCTCGGCAGCAGAGCGAACCTTGCGGTCGATCTCGTCCTTGGGAACCTTCTTGAGCTCGAGCGTAAATGCCATGTTCTCGTACACCGTCATATTGGGGTACAGAGCGTAGCTCTGGAACACCATGGCGATGTCGCGGTCCTTGGGCGCCACGTCGTTGACACGCTTGCCGTCGATGAGCACATCGCCCGAGGTAATGTCCTCCAGGCCGGCGACCATGCGCATCGTCGTGGACTTACCGCAGCCAGAGGGGCCAACGAGGACGACGAACTCCTGGTCGTGAACGGTGAGGTTGAAGTCCTCTACAGCGAGCACACCGTCCTCGGTAACCTTGAGGTTGTGCTTCTTCTCCTCGGTCTTCTTCTTTTTGCCAAAGAAGCCCTTCTTTTTTGACTCGTTGTTGGGATACACCTTCTGAACATGTTTGAGAACGATCTCGGCCATGTCTCTACCTTTCGATATGCGGCGCCGCGCTGAGGGGCGCCGCAGAAACTTGCAAAACAGTTACGGCATCAGCCCTTGACGGCACCTGCCACCACGCCGTCGATGATGTACTTCTGACAGAGGATGTACATGATAACGATGGGGATAACGACCATCATGATGCAGGCCATCATGGGGCCGAGCTCGACGTGGCCGTAGCCGCCGCGGAAGTACTGGATCAAGATAGGAATGGTCTTGTACTTGGTGGAGTCGAGCGTAAGGTAGGGCAGCAGATAGTCGTTCCAGACCCACATGGTCTCGAGGATGCCGACCGAAAGATAGGTGGGCTTCATGATGGGAAGGACGATCTTAAAGAACACCTGGACCGGGTTGCAGCCATCAATCATGGCCGCCTCCTCGATCTCGAGCGGGATGTTCTTTACAAAACCGGCGAACATAAAGACCGCCAGGCCCGCGCCAAAGCCCAGATAGATAAAGCAGATGTTGAACGGCGTATTAAAGCCGATGCGGTCCGCCAAATTGGACAGCGTGAACATGAGCATCTGGAACGGCACGACCATCGAGAACACGAACAGGTAATAGAAGAAGTTCGAGATCTTGTTGTTGACACGAACCACGTACCAAGCGCACATGGAGCAGCACACCAAGATCAGCACGACCGACGTGACCGTGATGATGAGCGAGTACATAAATGCCGAGGCAAAGCCCTGCTCGTTAAGGGCGTGCATGTAGTTTGCGAGGCCGTTGAACGTCTCGGGCGTGAGCAGATCGAATGCCGTGGTGGTGCTGATTGCGGTCGCTTTCTTAAAAGAATTAAGCGCAATCATGAACACGGGGTAGATCCACGCGAGCGACAGGATCGTAAAGAAAATCGAGAGCGCGCGGTTGATAACCTTATCGCGTTTCATTACTGCTGCACCTCCTTGGACCTCGTGGCCTTAAGCTGGATCATGGAGATGGCCACGACCAGGATGCAGAAGATAACCGCCTTGGCCTGACCAATGCCCTGCCATGCGATACCGGCACGCGAATAGAACGTGTTGTAGATGTTCAGGGCGAGCATCTCGGTGGAGTGCGCGGGGGCGCCGCCGGTAAGGGCGAGGTTCTGGTCGAACAGCTTAAAGCCGTTGGTGATGGACAGGAACAGGCAGATGGTGATGGTCGGCATCAGGTTAGGGATCTTAACCTTCCAAAACGTCTGCCATGCCGTAGCGCCGTCGACCTTGGCGGCCTCGATGTAGTCGGACGGAATGGACTGCAGACCAGCGATGTAGATGATCATCATGTAGCCGACCTGCTGCCACAGGGTCAGGATGATAAGGCCCCAGAAGCCAGCAGCAGAGTTAAGAGCGATGAGCTGGGCGCCCACGTTGGAGAGCAGGCAGTTGATCAGAATCTGCCAAATGTAGCCCAGCACGATGCCGCCGATCAGGTTAGGCATAAAGAAGATCGTACGGAAGATGTTGGTGCCTTTGAGCGCCTTGCGGGTGAGCGCCTGCGCAATGGCCAGGGCGATCACGTTGATGAGCACCGTCGACAGGAAGGCAAACGCCACGGTAAAGAAGAACGACGTGGAGAACTGCGGATCGGACAGCGCGCGCACGTAGTTCTCGATACCGACAAAGTGCGCGTTACTAATGATAATAAACTGGCAGAACGAGAGATAGAAGCCCTGGATAAAAGGGATCACGAACCCGATCATAAACGCCAGGCACGTGGGCAGCATAAAGAGCGGCCACCAGCGCTTGAGTGCTTTGCCCATAAAAGGGTCCTTTCAATATGCAGGGGGCGGGCAAACCAACGTCTGCCCGCCCCCTGTCGCTAATCAGATAGCTTGGGCAGCAACTGCTTACTCGGAAGCGGCCTTCTCGGTCTTCCAGCCATCGACGAAGGCGTTCTTGACGCCGTCCCACTTGCTGTTATCGGCAGCGTAGGCAATCAGAGCCTGCTTGAGGTTCTTCTTCCACTCCTCGGAGGGAATGTAGACGAAGTCCCAAGCGACGGTCTTCTTGCCGTCCTTGGCCATGGCAACGGCCTGCTGCGAGAAGACGTTGGTGGTCTCCTTGGCGCTCTTGAACGGAGCGGTCAGGCCCATCTTGTCGGCGATGATGCTGGTCGGGGTGTCAGCGGTGACGCACCAATACATGAAGTCCTCGGTGGCCTTCTGGGCATCCTCGGAAGCCTGGGAACTGACGCACCAGTAGTTCTCGCCGCCGGAGCACAGGCCCTGGTTCTCCTCGCCGTCAACACCGATGTAGATCGGCATCATGCCAATCTGATCGTCGGTCATGCCGGCCTTGACGAGGTCAGAGTAGGCCCAAGAGCCGTTCTGGTAGAAGACGGCCTTGCCGGTTGCGAACTCGTTGGTGGCGTCGTCGCCGGTCTTGGAAGCAAGCTGCGAAGGATCGCAGGTGGAGTCGGTGATGTACAGGTCGAAGATCTGCTTGTAGTTGTCGAGGAACTCACCCTTGATCTCGTCGTCCTCCTGGTTGTGCTCCTTCTCAAACTCGTAGTAGAGCGGCATGTTGGCAAGGTGGGTGGTGTAGCGCCAGCTGGAGGAGTCGTCCATGCCGGCGGAAGTGAAGGCACCCTCGACACCAAGCTCGTCCTTGCGGGCCTGGATGTCGTCGGCACAAGCCTTCAGCTTGTCGAAGGAGTTGATGTCCTCGGCCTTGTAGCCAGCCTTCTCGAGCAGCTGCTTGTTGTAGATGATGCCGAAGCTCTCCTGGACCCAGTCGATGCACACATCCTTGCCGTCGGACTGCAGAGCCAGGGAGTCGTCAATGAGCTCACCGCGGAGCTTGGTATCGGACAGGTCGGCGCAGTAATCCTTCCAGTTCTTAAGACCGGTGGGGCCGTTGACCTGGAACAGGGTCGGAGCGGAGCTCTTGGACATCTCGGACTTAAGCTTCTCCTCGTAGGTGTTGGAAGCGGCGGTCACGATCTTGACCTCGACGCCCTTCTCCTTCTTATAGGCCTTGGCGATCTCCTTCCACTCCTTGTCGACCTCGGGCTTGAATTGGAGGAAGTAGACCTCGGCAGCGTCACCAGAAGCAGAGGAGCCGGAGCCGGCAGAACCACCGCAACCCACGAGGCCCAGACCAAGAACTGCAGCCGCGGAACCAGCAAAGCCCAGGAACTGCCTTCTGCTCATTTCGTTCTTCATTACAATCCACCCTTTCACACCGTGGCGGCACCCTTTGCCGCCGCCTTCGGAGATTGGCTCGGGGACTTTGCCCCTTTTGCTGATTTGAACAATACGCTATTTGGCTAGTTGTTTGAACAAGTATTACTAGAGCGGTAGAAAAACTTCGGTGAACGGTAATTTCAACTTGATACTTGACAAGTTTTGTATAAACAATTATTTGTTATCTAATGCAGAGAAAACGCCCGGTCAAGCCGATGTACCGTCGGTTTGACCGGGCGTTTTCTCTTTGAGGCCATGAGTCTCGTCAGGCTGCGAGCTAGCCGGCTATCGCTTGGAATTGACGCGGTAATGGAAGATCTCGGGGTGTGTGCGAGTGTGCGTCACCTCAAACAAGATGCCATCCGAGGTGTACGACTGACTCTCCATGACGGCAACGCAGTTGTATTTGCCGAGGTCAAGATAGCTGCAGTCCTCATCGTTGGCGAGCTCGACACTCACCGTACGACGGCTCGCCATCACTTTGACACCGCGCTTGTGCTCCAGATAGCCGTAAATAGAATCTGCCGCGATCTCGGGAGTCAGGCCCTTGGCGATCGACGCCAAAAAATAGCCATGGTCCACTTGGCGCGCGTTGCCGTTGAGGCTTCGGACACGCACTACGCGAATCAACTCCTCGCCCACCTTAAAGCCCAGGTGACGAGAGAGTTGCTCGGTGCAAACCAGATGTTCGAAAGACTTAACATCCGTCGATGCAACGGCATTGTTGCGCTTTGCAAACTCGCCAAACGACTCAACCTCTTCGAGTGCGCCCAACATGTCGGTTTCGCCCTTAAGCCAAATAACGCGCACGCCCTTGCCGTGTATGGGCTGCACAAACATCCCGTCGGCCAGCATACCCAAGGCGCGACGGACGGTATTGCGAGTGCATCCGAACTCCGCGGTCAGCTCGGCTTCGGTTGGCAGCATCTCCTGAAACGCATAGGTCCCATTAATGATGCGCGAGCGTATTTCTCGGTAGATTCCTTCGTATATCGCTTTTGGCATTGTTTCACCTCTACATTATTCATTTCCGGCTAGGCACGATAGCATTTCTTAAAGTTGTTTAAACCGAATATCGGTAAAGCGACAGGATTTAACCGTTGACGGTTTCTGTCATGCCCAAATCGGTTTCGCTCAAAACTGCCGGTACGACAATCGTCTGGTCCTCTACAATGAATCCATTGTTTAAACGTTTCCCCACGCGCAACGCGCCTCGATATTCGGAAGGCAGAACATGCTGCAAAAAATCCAACGCTTTGGCGGGGCAATGTTCGCGCCCGCCATGCTGTTTTCTATATCAGGCCTCATGGTCGGCGTCTCCGCTCTCGCAACGACTGCGGACATCGTCGGCGATCTCGCCGTATACGGAACCCCTTGGTACGTTTTCTGGGCTATCATCCAGCGCGGCTCGTGGACGGTCTTTAAACGCCTCCCGCTCCTTTTTGCCGTAGCGCTGCCCATCGGTCTTGCCCAAAAACAACCGGCTCGTTGCTGCCTCGAGGCTCTCGTCGCCTATTTTGCCTACTGCTTCTTTTTGAGCGAGATCATTAAGCTGAGCGGAGACAACCTTGGACTTGAGTACCCGTCATCTTTGACCTCCGCCAGCGGTATCACCGTCATCGACGGCATCAAGACGCTCGACACCGGCATTATCGGCCCGCTGGCGGTATCGGCAACCGTCGTCGCCATCCATGACCGCTTCTACGATGCCAAAATTCCCGATTGGCTCGGCACCTTCTCGGGCTCCTCGCTGGTCTACCTCATCAGCTTTTTTGCCGTGTTTGCCCTTGCCGCTATCTCGGCCGCCATCGTGCCCTACGTATACGATGTAACTGATACGCTGCGTCACGCGCTTGCAGGCGTCGGTCCCTTTGGCGTGGGCATCTTTGTCTTTTTAGAACGAGCACTCGAGCCCTTTGGCCTGCACCACCTGCTCTACATGCCGATCTACTACGACAACCTGGTCATTAACGACGGCATCTACGCCACGTGGAGCAGTTTGCTCCCCATCCTCTCCCATAGCACGCGCCCCCTTAATGAACTTGCGCCGTGGGCCGGTTTTACCGCCACCGGCTGGGTCAAGCTCTTTGGCCTTCCTGCCATCGCAGCTGCGTTCTACTCCACCGCAAAACCCGAGCGCCGCGCCGGCCTCAGGGTCATCCTTGTTCCCGCCATCATCGCCTCGGTGGTTTGCGGCGTTACCGAGCCACTCGAGTTTCTCTTTATGTTCACCCACCCCGGGCTCTTTTTGCTCTACGCCGTCTTATCGTCTTGCCTTGCCACAACCATGAATCTCTTTGGCATCGTCGGCATCTTCTCGGGCGGCCTCATGGAGATGGCAGCCTTCAACTTTATTCCGCTCATGCGCACGCATGCCGGTGCCTATCTTTTGGCGCTCGGTATCGGCCTTGCCTTTAGCCTCATCTTTTTTGTTAGTTTTCGAGCACTCATCTTGGTCTATGACCTTAAGACACCGGGCCGCGAGGATCATGTTGCCAATCGCGCGGCAATCGATTGTTTAACGGGAAGCGACTTTGCCAAAGAGCAATCCCCCAATGACGAGGTCGATAGTCGATCCGATCAAGATCACGTCCTCGCTGAGCGGGTAATTCAGCTTTTAGGTGGCGTTGGCAATATCGTGGGCGCAACCAACTGCGCCACGCGCCTGCGCGTCGAGGTCGCAGACCCTTCCATCGTTGCAGATAACGCGTCGTTTGTCGCGGTGGGCGCCAAGGGCCTCATCATTACGGGCAAGACCGCCCAGGTGGTCATCGGCATCTCCGTTCCCCGCGTTAAAGAGCATTTTGACCAGATCATGGGCCTCGAGCCGGAATTTGTGCCCACCACCTCGGCCTCCCCTGCCGCCAGCGCAGCCCATAAGCGCGGCGATATTTGCTTCTTCGATATCGACGGAACGCTCGCCTGGCAAGACCCCAGGCTCGCCCAAGACCTTCCCGAAGACGAGCGGGACCTCTCCCCCTATCCCAACGAGGCGGTTTCGCAGGCAATCCGCGAGTTTGTCGCCAACGGCAACATGGCCTTTATCTGCACGGGACGTACCCTCAGCTGCATCCACCCCAAACTTCTTGAGCTGCCTTGGACCGGCATCGTCTGTCTTGCGGGCGGTTACGCCGAGATCAACGGACACGCAATTCGCGATCTGTCGATGACGCCCAGTATGCTGCAGCGTCTTGCCCCCTACCTTGAGCAATCGGGCGAGGTCATCCGCTTTGAGGGCCTCAACGGCGTCGTGCGCATGAGTGCCGATGCGCCCGATGCTCCCGGATACGCGCGCACCCTGGGCGACGCAGTCACGCAGCTGCAACATTACAGTGTCTACAAGATCTTGATGTCTACATCGCTCGCCAACCGCATCGCCCAAGATAAGGCACTTGAGCCGCTGCTGTGCTTTAACGAGCTCGAACTCGAGGTAACCGAAATCTCGCCCCGCGAATGCACGAAGCGCGGGGGCATCCAGTCTGTACTCGATGCCCTCGATCCCCACCACGGAACCGTATACGGCATCGGCGACGCCAGCAATGACGTCTCGCTGATGAACGCCGTCGATGTCGGTATCGCCATGGGCAATGCGCCGGACTATCTCAAGGATAAGGCCGATTACGTGACCGACACCGTCGATCACGACGGTGTCGTTGCGGCGCTCGAGCATTTTAGGCTGATTTAGGCGCGCTCCATCAAACGCACGCCCGTTGTCCTAAATCGCCAAAACTGCCGCGCCAAACGCCCTGATGTGGCAATATGTTGTCTGCATATTGCACCAATGCAACCTCAGAAAGAATGCGAGAACCCGTGTCCAGTCCGTTTACCAGCTTTTTAGCCCAGCACTTTGACCAGATTAACGACTATCTGGCCACGTTCTTTGACGGACAGGCGACCTCTGCCGATATCGAGCGCTACCTGTACGCGCCGCTCTCGGCTTTTACGGCCAACGCCGGCAAGCGCCACCGCCCGCTTATCTGCATGCTCGCCGCAACCGCAGTGGGCGGTAGCTTTGAGAGTGCCCGCAGCGCTGCGGCAGCCATCGAACATTTCCAGTCGGGCGCGCTGATCCACGACGACATCGCCGACAACGGACAGCTTCGTCGAGGCAAGCCCTGCATGCACCTTACCGAGGGCACGGGGCTTGCCATCAATTGTGGCGACCTGGCGCTCACCATGGTCACCAAGACCGTTCTCGACGACCCCACGCTGGAGTCCGACGTGAAGCTGCGCGTGCTCCACGAGCTAACCGAGATGATCGTCCGCACCATCGAGGGTCAAGCGCTCGACCTGGGTTGGGTCCGTGACGGGCGCTTTGATATCTCGGTTGATGACTACCTGGACATGGCGACGCACAAGACCGCGTTTTACAGCGGAGCCACGCCGCTTGCCGCCGGAGCCATTATCGGCGGCGGCAGCGATGAGCAAATCGGAGCGCTGCGCGCCTTTGGCCTACACACAGGCCTTGCCTTTCAGATTCAGGACGACCTGCTCAACCTTGTCGGCACTAAGGAAGCCGCCAACAAGGACTTCCGCACCGACATCACCGAGGGCAAGCGCACGCTTGTCGCCGTACACGCCCTCTCTGATGAGCGCCACCACGACGAGGTCGAGGCGATTCTTTCCTCGGGCACCGATGATCCCGCGCAGCTCGCACGCGCCGTGGAGATCTTCCAGGAGACCGGCTCTATCGATTACGCCCACACTTACGCGCTCGACCTGACCGCTAAGGCCAAAGCGGCCATCGAGAACGTTGAGCTTGATCCGCACGCACGCGAGCTGTTCCTCTCCATGGCAGATTTCTTTGTGGAGCGCCTTAACTAACGGGGGTTATAAAACCTGTCAGCAGCGTATTTAGGCACAACTTGCTACACTGTTGAGTGCATGTTTATGCATCCCTTTGCGTTGTCTATCCGACAGACGCTCAAATAGTACGAATGGTACGCCGAAAGGGGTTCGTTCATGGAACCTATTACAACGGGCATGCAAGGAGCAGCCGTCGAGGACGTGCAGTCTCGTCTCCTGCAGCTCGGCTACACGATTGATGCCGCCGAAGTCACCGACAAGTACTTTGGAGCCACCACTGAGCAGGCCGTCAGCACCTTCAGGCTCGACAGCGGCCTTGCTGCCGGTCATGCCGTCGATATCCCCTGTTGGAGCGCCCTTGTAGACGCTTCGTATAAGCTGGGCGACCGCACCCTCTATCTGCGCATGCCCAATTTCCATGGCGCCGATGTGCAGGCCCTGCAGCGCGCTCTCAACGTTTTGGGCTTTGCCTGTGGCGAAGACGACGGCTACTTTGGTCCGCATACCGAGGCCGCCCTGCAGCAGTTCCAGGAAAATGTCGGCCTGTTTGCCGACGGCATGGCCTTCCAGGACACCTACGCCTACATCAACCGCCTGCACCATGTGTGGGAGGGCAAGCCCTCGGTCACCGAAGCCGAGTCCCGCATCGGTTTTGCTCGCGCCGCCAACGTGCTCGAGCGCTTCCAGATTGCCGTTATCGGCGAGGACCCCATCGCGCGCAGTGTTGCGTCGCGCATGTGGAATATCGCCACGGCAACGACCGACAACAGCGGCATGATGCTCTGCGACTCCGAGGTCCCAACCGACGTTGACCTGGTGCTCGAAATCACAAGCGACGAGCTGCCCGCCGACGCCGCACCGCGCGCCACGATTGCCCTCGCCGAGTGTCACAACCTGGCCCAGCGCATCCGCACTGCCAATGTCGCCGCGCAGCAGAAGCCGGCTCGCATTCGCATTGAGCTCACGGGCATGACGCGCTACAACGGCACTTTCACGGCCAGCGACGCGCAGACACTCGCCGTACGCCTGCTCGACGGCGTTTGCGATGCCCTCGCAGATTAGGTAAACTAAACGAGTTGCTTTTGGGCAACGCCACACATTGGGACGTAGTTCAACGGTAGAACTCCGGTTTTTGGTGCCGGCTGTTGGGGGTTCGAATCCCTCCGTCCCAGCCATTAAAACTGAGCGCCCTGAGCCCATAACGGCCCAGGGCGCTTTTATGTGGGCAAGCGGAGGGATTCGAACCCGCAAGGGTGCGAAGCCGAGGAAACGCGAAGGCGCCCCAAGCCCATTAGGACCAAGAGCGCCTAACATCAAGAAAATATCAGCCCAGTTCCGAAAAGCGAGCCGCATGCAACAACCAGGTAACCACAGGCCCCGGGAGAGCGGGGACACCGGCTTAGGTTTATCGCGAGTTCCGCACGAACAGGAGGCCACTTAACCTCGATGTTTTGGACGTGACAGCGAGAGGGGCCCTGGTATGGCAAGGTGACGTGAAACAAGGCGGCGCTGACCTTCTGGTCGCGCCGCCGAAGTTGAACGTCAGATTGCCGTGCCAGGGCCCCTCGCAGCGTCAAGAAGGCCGCCGTTCGGTAGAACGGCGGAGCTAATTGTTCAGCATGCGGTCGAAGCTTCCCGAGTCGCCATCCCGATAGTCTGCGGTCATCAGAATCTCCTGCGGAATGCGCCCGCCCTCGCGCAGCACGTTGCGGAACTGCACGCGCGTAACCATGGGCAGATCCTTGATCGTCGCCGCCAGGTTCTGCGGCACGCCCTGGTTGGCAGCCGCGGGCTCGCACTCGCCGCCGGCCTTCACGCGACGCTTATGCTCGGCGAGCATGGCACGGTACATGCCGGCATGCAGGCGAATCTCAACCACATTGGCATTGCGAGCCTGCTCGACAATGCGCGCGCCCTCGCGATCGATGTCGCCTACGTAGTAGACGTAGTTAAAGCGATAGCCAATCTCGGCCAGATAATCATCCAGTGCGTGCGAGACGCTCGCCTTGCATCCGCCGCCAAAAATCACGCCGCCCACCTTGATGCCAAAGAGCTTGGCGTGCTTGCGGCCACGCAGCAGCTTGACGATCTCGTCGTAGGTGTCCAGGTTCTCGACCATAATGAACGGCTTGTCGGCGCCCAGCGTAAAGAAGCCCGTAAAGTGCACGGGGCGATTGGGGGCGACCTTGATCGCCTGCATGCTGATGCCCTTTTCGGTCATACGCCTGATCAAGCGCTCACCGTGCTTGCCGTCAAAAGCCTTCTCGTCGTTAAAGATCTGGTAGGCACGCTGGCGGCGCGAGGCAACCGGCGTATCGGCACCTCGGTTCTGCTCGATCCAAGCCTGGATGATTGCGATTTCCTCGGCAATCTTGCGGTTGGACATCTCGTTGTGCTGAGTGCGCTGCGGAGCCTTTTTGCCGTCCTTGCCCTCGACCTTTACGATCTGTGTCTGCTGCTCCTTGATCTTAGAGAGCGCCGTAGGCGTAGGGACAACCTTGAGCAGCTGCCTGCCTAAAACGCGGGCAAGGGCAAACGCCGAGACCTCGCCGTGGACGGACGACTTGGGCTGCTGGGCAGCAGTATCTGCTGCGGCAGACTCCGGCTTCTTCTGAGACTTGCGCTTAGAATCGCCCCGGGAATTGCGCTCGTGCTTCGGCATAGACGCCTGCTTCTGCGGACGAACGGACTTGCTCTCCTTCGCCGGCTGGCGCTTAGGCTGCCCCGAAGAAACCTCGGCCTTCGCATCCTCGTTCTGCGGCGTGGTCTTCTCGGTTGCAGTCTCGGCATGGGAACTGCGGCCCCCACGATGGCGACGGCGGCGAGGCTTGCTCGACGCGCCCTGCTCCGCCTGCTCATCAGTAGGCTGCTGGCCCTTGGCCTCGGCATCAACCTCAAGCTGCGGCTCAACAGGCTTCTGCTCGCGAGCCGCCGGCTCAACGGTCTTCTCGTCCTTCTCGCCCTGAGTGGTCGAAGCCGGCTCGCTCTTCTCCTGACGCCTTACGGGATACGCGCGCCCCGCAAAACCACGTCCGGGACGGCATGAACCCGGAGCCTTCTTGGCAGACTCCTCAACATCGTCTGCAACCTCAGAAGACTCTTCAACCTCACGCGCGGCATCCTGCTGTGCAGCCTTAAAGTGAGCACCGCGACGGCGCTTGGGCTCTTGGGCCTCCACGGGCTTTTGCTCCTTCGTGGGCTTCTGCGACTCGGCAGCAACCTCGGTCTCAACAGCCTCAGCATCCGTCTCACCCTTTTGAGCAACGGCGCGACGGAAGCGCTCCTGCTGGGCGCGGCGCTGCGCATCGCGCTTGCCACCCCCGCCAAAACCGCCGCGTCCTGCCTTGGCCGTAAAGGCACGCACGACGTTCTCATCGAGCAACTCATCGGTATCGACATGCTCACGCGGAGCAGTTTCTTCCACAGCAGGCACGTCAGCGGAATCCTCGACGACAAAATCCTCGACGGACTCGGCAGGCTGCTCCTGGGCATCGCGGATCTCGGCATTGATGGTATAGAACGCCGGGCGCCCGTTAATGCCGCTACCCTCGATCTTGGTCACGATATTTGCCGCGATAAGTTCATCGCGCATCGCCTTGGTGTCACATTCCTTATCGACGGAGCGGAAAATTTGCGCCAGCGCACTCGACTTAATCTTGAGCGCCTTGCGGCAGAGCAGGTCGTAGGCAACCAGCTTGGCACGCTCGGCAGAAAGCGACGTCTGGCTGCTCAGACGTTCAGCCAGGGCATCGACATTATTTTGGTTATCGGAATATACCGTCTTGGCCACGGGGCCCCTTTCATATGTACACATATACGTTTATATGGTACAACGCGCGCCCTTATCCACGCAAAACATCTGCGAGAACACTCGGGCGTCGCCCGCTTTTGCATGAAAAAAGACCGAGTCCGCGTCGTTGCGGACCCGGTCTTTCCGAGTCATATGGATGGAACGGCTAGCCCATCAAGCTGACTAGGCCTTGGCAGCCTCGGCGTCGACAGGAGCCTCGGCGGCAGCGGCGCGGCCGTACTCGGCCTTGCCCATCTCGGACCACTCGGGCTCCTCGTCGGGCATGGAGCCAGCCTCCTTGCCGAAGAACTCCTTGAGGCAGTTGACGGCGACGATGAGACCCAGGACCATCAGCAGGACGGCGAAGACGAGCTGCAGGCCCTTGGTGGCGGCGACGGAGACGGCGGCCGTGGTGGCAGTAGCCGGGATGGTACCGAAGAAACCGTAGGCCTGGACGGCGGTCATGCAGCCCATGGCGCTCTGGACCAGCGAGGTGAAGGTGCAGCAGAGCAGGAAGGCGACGGGCACGTAGAGCATCCAGCCCTTGCGGCCGGTGCACTTGCAGAACACGGCGAGGGTGATCATGGTCATGCCGCCGAGCAGCTGGTTGGAAGCACCAAAGAGCGGCCAGATGTTGGCATAGCCACCAAAAGCGAGGGCGAGACCGGGAAGCAGGGTAACGACCGTGGCGAACCAGGGGTTGCCGAGGACCTTCATGTAGCCGGCCTTGGACTCGATGGCCAGGGCATCGTTGGTCTGGGCAAAGAACTCGGAGAACGAGGTGCGGGCGATGCGGGCGACGGCGTCGAGCGAGGTCAGAGCCAGAGCGGAAACGTTCATGGTCATAAAGACGGTAGCGAGCGTGCCGTCAACACCGAAGGCCTGCATACCGCGGGAGATGCCAGCGGCGAAGATCTGGAACGGGGTGGAAGCGACACCGGCGTTGAGGACGCCGGTACCGGCGGTGTTCATGTCGGAGAACATGATGCCGGCGACGATGATGGCAAGGATGCCGACGAAGGACTCGACGATCATGGCGCCGTAGCCGACCTTGACGGCGTCCTGCTCCTTCTCGACCTGCTTGGAAGAGGTGCCGGAAGAAACGAGGCTGTGGAAACCGGAGAGAGCACCGCATGCGACGGAGACGAACAGGACCGGGAACATCATGCCGGAGGCAGTGGAGAAGCCGGTAAAGACCGGAGCGGTGATAGTGGCCTGACCGTTGACGCCCAGGACGACGATGCCGAGGACAGCGCAGACGATCATGACGATCATCATGATGGAAGTGAGGTAATCGCGCGGAGTCTTGAGCATCTGGATGGGCATGGCGCCAGCGAAGACCAGGTAGACCATGACGACGGCGAACCACTGGAACTTATCCAGGTAGACCGGGAACTGCATACCGACGGCGAACATGAGAACCATGAGGACCACGCCGGTGACGAACTCGGCAGCGCCGGTGAGGTTGAACTTCTTCTGGGCCCAACCAAAGGCGATAGCGACGAAGGTGAACAGGATGGAGATGGTACCAGCGCAGCCGGCGGCATAGGACTTGGTGAAGTCGATGGCACCGGTAGCAGCACCAGAAGCGTCAACGGCCGGGGTGAACATGAACGTCTTGCAGACCATGTCGGTGAAAGCGGCGATGACGATGATGCAGAACAGCCAGCAGAACAGCAGGAACAGGCGACGGCCGGTCTTGCCGATGTACTTCTCGATGAGCTGAGCGAGCGACTTGCCGTTGTTCTTCATCGAAGCGTACAGGGCACCAAAGTCGTGGACGGCACCAAAGAAGATGCCGCCGACGAGGACCCAGAGCACGACGGGCAGCCAGCCAAAGGCCATGGCGACGATCGTACCCGTGACAGGGCCAGCACCGCAGATCGAGCTGAACTGGTGCGAGAACGCGGTGAAGGCGGAGACGGGCGAGAAGCTCTTGCCGTCCTTCATGCGCTTGGCCGGCGTGAGGGCCTCTTTGTCAACGCCCCATTTGTTGGCCAGCCATCGGCCATAGCCCAGATAGCCGCAGGCGAGCACCGCCGCGGCCACAACCATGAGCAAAACTCCGTTCATTACATTTCCTCCTCTAAAAAGAACTTCCTAGACATAAAAAATGAGGGCCGTCGGTTGCGCTCGACGGCCCTCATCTTTATCAGCCGCCCGTTATCGTACGGGCTAGCTGTATGTGCTAACCCGCATCAGATAATTACTACGCTGATAATGTTTAGCTGATGCGTGAACATGTCTAAGAAATCCTCTTCAATCATGATGCGAACGATCCGTGCGTGTTCACATCCCCCAGTGGTTGAAAAGGAGTATGAAACTTTAGTTACCTAAAGTCAACGCAAATTTGTAATGAATTTTCAACTTTTTTTGAATTTCTCGGTATAAAACGCCACTGACCTCGGACTTTACCCCACGACAGTTTTTGCATGAGAGATGCCCCTGAGAGCCGCGGGAGCCGGGCGGCGCATATGAACTTTCCTGCTCTACAGTCCTGCGCAAGACGGAAAGCACATTAAGTGCTTTCCTTTGCGTGCGGAACTCGCGATAAAGTTCATATGCGCCGCCCGGCTCCCGCGGCTCTCAGGGGCTCCCATCCCAAATGCGGAGCAAAGCTCCGCACACCAACTTTTTTCTTTCAGCTAAAGAACGCCGGAAATTCGACACTGGCTTGTTAACTTTGCTGGACGTTGTCGACGCCAAACCAGCTCAGAAGCTATATCGACGCAGAAAGGTCCCCGGACGGAGGGGCCGGATATAAGGTTTATCGCGAGTTCCGCACGCAAAGAAGGCCACTTAATGTGGCCTTAGTCTTGCGCAGGACTGTAAAGCAGGAAACCTTATATCCGGCCCCTCCGTCCGGGGACCGCGCCGTACCAGCTACAGCGTCATGTTTGGATCGGCGTCGACATCGAACGGCGAGATTTCGCCTCGGTCGAATTTACGGCGAGCGACCTCCGCGATCATGGCGGCGTTATCGGTACAGGCAGACAAGGGCGGCACCGTTACGCGAATCCCCTGACGCCCAAGCTTCTTGATCATCATCTCGCGCAGATGCGGGTTGGCCGAGACGCCGCCACCGATGCAGTATTCCTTGCATCCGGTAGCGTGCAGTGCGTTTTTGGCCTTCTTGTACTGCACGTCAAAGACAGCTGCCTCAAACGAAGCTGCCAGATCGGGCAGGTGAATCGTGCGCCCGGCCTTGGTCTCCTGTTCAATGTAGAGCGTCACAGCGGTTTTAAGGCCCGAAAGCGAGAAGCGATAGTCTCCCCTGCTGTTAAGCGCACGGGGGAAATCGATCGCCTTGGGGTTGCCCGTCTCGGCCAGCTTGGAAATGATGGGGCCACCGGGATAGCCCAGACCCAACGCCTTGGCTACCTTGTCGAAGGCCTCGCCCACAGCGTCGTCGAGCGTCTCACCGAGCACCTCGTAGTCGCCCCACGCCTTCACGTGCACGAGCATGGTGTGCCCACCCGAGACAAGCGTGAAGATAAACGGCGGTTTGAGGTCGGGTTGCGCCAGCAGGTTGGCAAACAGATGCCCCTCCAGATGGTTGACGCATACGAGCGGCTTACCGGCAGCGTAGGCAAAGCCTTTGGCAAAGGCAACGCCCACCACGAGGGCGCCCACCAGGCCCGGACCCTGTGTCACGCCCACGGCGGCAAGCTCGCTGGGAGCAATGGCTCCACCCTCAAGACCAAGCGATGCTGCGGCATCCTCGAGCGCCGCATCCACGACACCCACAATCACCTCAACGTGTTTGCGCGAGGCGATCTCGGGCACCACGCCGCCAAAGCGGGCATGAAAATCAATCTGTGTCGACACCTGGTTGGCCAGCATATTGCCATCCGCATCGATAATCGCCACGGCCGTCTCGTCGCAGGAACTCTCGATAGCGAGCACCAGGCGGCGGCGCTCAATTTCGGCGCGCTCCCCCTCGGAGCGCCCAGGCGCAGGCAGCGGCCATACGCGTTGCTCGGCTGCCGTCGGCTCGGGCGAGGCGTTATCGACCGGAAGTACGAGGGGAAGTGGGGCCGTCATGACGATGGCGTCTTTGCCGACACCGTAGTAGCCACGACGACGACCCACCTCGGTAAAGCCCAGAGCGGCATAGAGCGCAATCGCGCCCTCGTTGCCGTCCTCGACCTCGAGCGAAGCCGTGGTGCAGCCGAGCATCTGGGCATCATAGCTCACATGCGACAGCAGCTTGCGGGCAATGCCCTCACGGCGATGTGCCGAGTCGACGGCGACATCCAGAATCTGCACATCACCGTCCACGACCATACCGCCGGCAAGGCCCAGCAGCTTGCCGTCGTCGTGTGCCACCCACCAACTGCGCGGCGCAGCGACGTCCTCGCCCAGTTCGGACAGGAACATGCCCGGCGTCCACGCCTCGTGTCCGGCACCTTCAAAGCAGGCAGCCTCTAGCGCGCTCGCGCCCTCGGCATCCGCCGCGCCCATGGGACGGAACTGCAGATGACGACCGGCGAGCTCATCGGCAACGCCCGTAATTTCGCTCTGCGCACTCTCGGCAAGACCAAGACGCTTGCGCTCGTTTTCCTCGGCATCCGAAAGGCGCGTGTAAATCGGCAGGACGCGAGCCGGATCGCCGTCACCCGCAGCGTGCACGAGCAGCAAGCCCTCGCCCGAAGGCCACCACAGGTCGCGCTCCACGCAGCGGGCGGTCTCGTCCTCACCCAGCAGCTTGCCATAGCGCACGAGACCGTCACCGGTCAGCTGAACCTGGTCCCAGTCCGCTGCTCGGCGCCACTCATCGAGCGCCACGGCGGCCTTGACCACGTGTTCGCGCTCAAATTGACGCTCGGGACCCTCATCAACCAGCATATACAGCGCCGGATATACCTCACCGCGCATAGCATCGGCCAAGATACCAAGCTTGCCGCGCACGCCAGCCTTCCACGCCGTCCAAGCGCAAGCGTCGAGCGTCGACACGCCCAGCAGCGGAACATTGGCACCACGCGCGAGGCCCTTGGCAGTGGAGATGCCGATGCGCACACCCGTAAAGGACCCCGGGCCGCGGCCGACCACATAGCAACCAACATCGCTGCGATCCAGACCGGCTTGAGCCAGCACGCCATCAACGGTATTCACGAGCTCAACGTTGGCGTGACGGCGACACATGTGGTCGCCACTCACGAGCTTCGTCTCGCCCGTCTGCCCATCAATCCAGCTTGCCGCGCAGGCAAGCATGTCGGTCGAAGTATCGAGCGCCACCACCAGCGCGTTGTCGTTATGCAAGCTCATCTTGTACAGCCTTATCAATCAAATGGGAAAGCTCCATTGCGCGGTCACCGTGTGCCTCGAGCGTTATCGTTCGCACATCACTGTCGCCCTCATCACGCTTGAGCGTCACCGAAAGATACTCATCCGTCAGCTCGTCTTGGAATTGTTCGCCCCATTCCAGCAGGCAAGCACCCTCATAGCCCAGCACATCGAAAATGCCCGTATCCTCGAGCTCGTAGGCATGCTCCAGGCGGTATAGATCAAAGTGAAACAGCGGAATACGGCCTTGATCGTGAACGGCCATGAGCGCAAACGTAGGGCTCGTAACCATATGCCCATCGCCCAGCCCGCGCGAGACGCCCTTGGTAAAGTGAGTTTTGCCCACCCCCAGGCCACCGGTCAGGATGAGCACATCGCCGTCCTCAAGGCACGGTGCAATTAGCTCGCCAAAGTACTCCGTATCGGCAGCGCAAGTCGTTTTGTAAGTACCTACCCCCAGGCGCTCCAGGGACATATATGCTCCTTATTATTCCGAGGCGTCCTCTGGTGCGGGATGTCGCTCCAGATAGTCGCCCAGCATCTTAAAGTCTTCCTCCAGCAGTTCCTGCCACGCCGGATTGCGTAGCGCTGCTGCCGGATGGAACGTGGGCATTACTACAAAATGCCCCATCTGGTGGAACCTGCCGCGCAGCTTAGTAATGCCAATCTCGGTCTTAAGCACAAAGTGCGTCGCGGGGTTGCCGAGCGTCACGATAATATCGGGCCAGATGCTTCGAATCTGCTCACGCAAAAACGGCGAGCAAGCCAGCACTTCCTCGGGACGTGGATTGCGGTTTCCCGGCGGGCGGCACTTAAGCACGTTGGCAATGTAGACGTCTTCGCGTTTGAGTCCCGCCAGCGACAAAATGCCGTTGAGGTCCTCGCCTGCCGCCCCCACAAAGGGCTCGCCCTGCAAATCCTCATTGCGGCCCGGCGCCTCGCCAATAAACATCACACGAGCGCGGGGGTTTCCCACGCCAAACACGATATTGTGACGCGACTGGTAGAGCTGGCAGAGGTGACAATCGCCCAGAACGGCCTCAATTTCCTCGAGTGCGACCTCACGTGGTGCCTGATGGGTATGGCCGGGGATGTGCATGACGCCCATAGCGGCTCCTACACGTAGACCTTGTCGAGACGCATGCCAAAGCCGCAGGCGACCTCGTAGTTAATCGTTCCGCGCAGTCGGGCCATCTCGTCCATAGTGATCTCGGCATCGCCATCGCGGCCGACAATAATCATCTCGTCACCATACTCGGCCTCGGGAATCTCGTGTGCCGGGTTGGACTGAATGGCGACCATAAACTGGTCCATGCAGATATTGCCAACCTGATGCACACGCTCGCCGCGATACAGCACATCCATACGATTGGAAAGCGTACGCGATAGGCCGTCGGCATAACCGATCGGCAGCGTGCAGATCTGAACGCGTGTACGCGGTACGCGGTAGGTAAAACCGTAGCCCACGCCCTCACCCATCGCAGGGTGCGCCACGCGCGTCACGCGCGCATGGACGCTCATAACGGGATCAAGCTGCATCACGCGGCCACTCAGCTCGCACGGCTGCATGCCATACAAGCCAACGCCGGCGCGAATCATATCAAAATGCATCGAGGGGTCGAGCATCGAGGACGGCGTGTTGGCGCAGTGCACGATACCGCACTCAAAACCCGCATCCTTAATGGCCTGAACGGCCTCGGTAAAGCGCTGACACTGCAGCTTGTAGTCCCAGCCCGAAGGTTCATCGGCCGTGGCGAAGTGCGTAAATACGCCGTCGCACTGAATACCGCGATGGAAATTAATACCGCGGACAAAGTCGAGCACCTGCGTGTAATGTACGCCGATGCGGTTCATGCCCGTCTCGATGGCGAGATGATACTTGCCCACCTTGCCCGCCGCGACGGCACATTCGCCATACGCAAGAGCAAAGTCAGACGTATAGACCGAGGGCATGATATCAAACTCGAGCAACGTCGGAATGGCCTCGATAGGCGGCTCGCTTAGGATGAGAATGGGTTTCGTAATCCCGCCCTGTCGGAGCTCAACGCCCTCGTTAACCGTCGCCACGGCAAACATATCGGCACCGGCCGAATACATGATCTTGGCGCACTCAACAGCTCCATGGCCATAAGCATCAGCCTTGACCACGCAGCACAGGCGCTGACGTGGATTCAACAAGTTCTTATAGGCCCTCGTGTTGCGACGGAGCGCCCCGCGGTCGATCTCAACCCAGGACCAGCGCGTCAAATCGGCTTTATTCATGATTAGTCATCCGACCCTTCGTCCATGATTCCCAGATCTTCGAGCGCATCCTTTGCCGCCAGTTCCATGGCAGGACCGATCAAGTCAATAAGATCGGTCGCGATAACGCTCTTCTCACCATACTCCGTCGCCGCGGCAAAACCGGCGTAGCTGTGAAGTGCGACGGCGTACGAATACAGCAACTCCCAACGATCCATCTCGTCGCGCATGGTGGCAAGCGTGCCGGCCAAAATACCCGCGAGAACATCACCCGAACCGGCAGTTGCCAGAGAAGCCGGACCCGAGAGCGGCAGCAGCACACGCTCAACGCCACAGATAGCCGTCGTCGGCCCCTTGGCAATGACCACCAGATTGTCAGAGCCTGCAGCCCAGACAACCTTCTGCGCGGCTGCAATCGCAGTACCAAGGTCGTTCACCTCGTCACCGGCAACCAGACGCGAAAGTTCACGATAGTGCGGCGTCATAACCAACGGCTGCTCGCGACGATACATCTCGGGATTACTATCAATACCGTCAATGGCAATCTTAGCAAGGCAGTTGAGTGCATCGGCGTCCAAGATAAGCGGCACATCAAGCTCGAGCAAGCCCGAAACCACCTGCATAGCGCCGGCAGATGTCGTCATACCGGGACCGCACAGTACACAGCTGTACTTCTTTGCAATCTCGCACACCGTCATGCGCGCAGCGGCGCCAAAGGAGCCGCGGGAATCAGACGGAATAGCAAAGACGGGAATCGAAGGAAGTGCCATGCGAATAAGATTGGCGCAGGCGTCAGGAGCCGCGACTGCCACGTAACCAGCACCCGCGCGAGCTGCAGACTTGGCCGCCATAATGGCAGCACCAGGATATTGCGCAGATCCGGCGACAATAAGCACAGAGCCACGGGAATACTTATCGATATTCGTAGGTAGTGGGGCAAAGTAATCAACTAAGTCACCGGGCTCGACAATCTCGGCGGCGTGGTCGACATCATCGATGACCTCGTCAAGACGGTCGTAAAGATTGCCGCAGATCAAATCGCCAGCATACTCAGGACCATCAGCGCTATACAGACCAATCTTGGGCGCAATCATCGTCACCGTATGCTCGGCACGAATGCAGTCGTCATCAACAACGCCCGTCTCGGCATTCAGGCCCGAGGGAACATCAATGGATACGACACAATCGGCGCATTCATTGACCGTAGGAATCCAGATGGAGAACGGCGCACGCAGATTCCCGTGGAAACCGGTACCAAAAATGGCATCGACAACAACATCGGCCTTATCGATCAAAACCTCGAGTTCGTCACGCGAGGGGCCGACGCAAACGTGCACATCGCGGCCGGCAGTACGACGAGCAACATGACGTGCCAGAGCAGCAGGAATCTCATCCGGCTCAACCGGAGAAACGATATCCACGTCCACACCCTTATGGCTCAGGATATCGGCGGCAACCCAACCGTCGCCGCCATTATTACCAAAACCGACCAGAACGAGAACCCGATCGGGATTGAGCTTCAAGACCTCGTTGGCGGCAAACTCACCCGCTAGCTCCATAAGCTCGGCCTTCGAAGTCCCTTCGCGTTCGATGATATCCTCGAGACGAACGACTTCTTCGGTACTCAAAACCGGTTTCATCTATGCTCCTAGCGTATCTTGCGAAGCATCGCCCAGGTGCTCCGTCAATGCTGAATTCTGCAGCTGCTCAAGCTCATCTAAAACAGAGCGAGCCTCTTTAAATGTCTGCGCTACGCGTTTCTTGGTGCTCACCTTTTCCTCTTTTGGCTTAGGCCGAGCATCTTCGGTAATCGCGATGGCATTCGCAACGGCCAAATCTCCTGTAAGCGTAATGGAAAGAGCGACTTCAACAACACCCAGTTCTTGAGCGATCTCGAGAGCACGGCCCGAAAGCAGCGCCTTCGGTTTGCCGAGTTTATCACGCGTAACCGAAACATCCTTGCGACCCACGCCTTGACTAAAACCCGTGCCGAGAGCTTTAAGTACCGCCTCGCGCGAAGCAAAGCGGCTCGCATAGTGAGCAGCGGGACGCGATGATGCATCGCAATACGCACGCTCTTCTTCGGTAAACACACGCCGAGCAAACGACGGCGTCTTTTCAAGAATTGATTTCATGCGGGAAATCTCGACGATATCAACGCCGATACCAGCTTCAGCCATGTTCACCTCCATATCGCACAGACTAAGTTATTGTAGCCCGTTCGCAGAAGATGCGACAAACGAGGGTTATAAAACACAGCTACTATGTGAGACAAAAGCCCGTAAACGCAAAAAAAGGGGGAGGCCGCGAGGCCTCCCCCTTCCAAGTTCAAGCGTACGGCTCGGTGCCGTCCAC
>NZ_KN214136.1:0-23047 GCF_000763055.1 Collinsella sp. 4_8_47FAA
GCGAGCAGCCGTTGCAGCACCTCGGCCACGCGGAGAGCCTGGGGCAGGCCCCCGACAGGTCCGCGGGCGCGGGCTCGCCGTAGCGCGAGCGCGGCGCGGTGACGTAGCGGTGCGCCGCCACCTCCCTGGTCACGGTCGAGGGCGACCTGCCGAGCTCCGCGGCGATCTCGCGGGCGCTGCGGTTGCGGTCGAGCATCCTCTCGACCGTGTTCCTCTCGTGCCTCGTGAGCCTCCCGTACGACCTTCCGGACGGCTTGGGTCTGGACATGCCGGCCTCCCTCCATCGCGGGCCGGGGGATTCCGGCCCCTCTGGGGTTGCCTACCCGGATTCGCGCCTCAGGACTCAGCGCAACGCGTTGCGCTGAGTCCTGAGGCTGTTGCAATGAAAATGAGAATCAAGGGCGCTCAATCCAGTTGACTAAGGTTGGCTAAATTGAACCAATACGGGGGTTGCAAGCGTTACACTTTTGCAATCTGATGGCCCGTATCGCGCGGCGCTCTTGTCGGAGCGCCGCGTTTTTCATATCGAAAGGTGGCACCATGCAGGCATCGCAGCGTCTCGACCGCTTTGGCGCGGAGGTCTTCGCCTCGCTCAACAACAAGCTTCTCGCGCTGAAGGCTCAGGGCAAGACCATTTACAACATGAGCGTGGGCACGCCCGATTTTAAGCCGTACGACCATGTGGTCGAGGCGCTCACGCAGGCAGCCCAAGATCCTGAGATGTGGAAGTATGCCCTGCGCGACCTGCCCGAACTCAAGCAAGCCGTGTGCGATTACTATGAGCGCCGCTTTGGCGTTTCGGGCATTACGCCGTCTATGGTGCAGTCGTGCAACGGCACGCAGGAGGGCGTGGGCCATTTGGGCCTGGCCCTGCTCGATCCGGGTGACACCATTCTGGTTCCCGATCCGTGTTACCCGGTCTTTGAGGCGGGTGCCAAGATCGCCGATGCCAAGCTCGAGTACTATCCGTTGGTTGCCGAGCACAATTACCTGCCCTATGTGGCGGGCATCGATCCCGAGGTGGCCGATCGCGCCAAGTATATGATCGTGTCGCTGCCCGCCAACCCGGTCGGCTCGGTGGGCACGCCCGAGGTCTACGAGGAGATTATCGCCTTTGCCCGCGAGCATGATCTGTTGATCGTGCATGACAATGCCTACTCCGATATCGTGTTCGACGGCGAGCCGGGTGGCAGCTTCTTGCAGTACCCTGGCGCGCTCGAGGTGGGCGTGGAGTTCTTCTCGCTCTCTAAGTCGTTTAACGTCACCGGCGCACGCATCGGCTTTTTGGTCGGTCGCGAGGATGTGGTCTCGGCCTTTGCCAAGCTGCGCGGCCAGATCGACTTTGGTATGTTCTTCCCGATTCAGAAGGCTGCCATCGCCTGCCTGAACGGTCCGCGCGATGAGGTCGAGGCGCAGCGTCTGAAGTACCAGGAACGCCGCGATGCCCTGTGCGACGGTCTTGAGTGCCTGGGCTGGGAGCGTCCCAACGCGCATGGCTCTATGTTTGTGTGGGCCAAGCTTCCCGGTGGTCGCACCGATTCCATGGCGTTTTGCGAGGAGCTTATGGAGAAGGCCGGCGTTGTGGTGACGCCGGGCGCGAGCTTTGGCCCTTCGGGCGAGGGGCACGTGCGTATGGCACTGGTCCTGCCGCCCGATCAGATCGCTTTGGCTGTCGAGGCCATTCGCGAGGCTGGCCTGTATTAGAAACCTATTTCGACCCGTCAATAGATCGAAACCGATTTCGTGCAGTTATTTTACGAATTCTGCAAACAATTTCGGTAAACGGTCGATTTTTGGCTGCGAATAGGAGCATAATCAAAGTCCCGATTGGATGTATTGGGATTACGGCAAGCCGCTCGGGTCGTTCCCGGGCGGCTTGTTTGTGGAGAGAGATGGGAGTTTCTAATGGTTAACGAGAAGAAGGTCGCTATTGTCGGCTGCGGTTTCGTCGGTTCGTCTTCGGCGTTCGCGCTGATGCAGAGTGGTCTGTTCTCCGAGATGGTCCTCATCGACGTGGACAAGAATCGTGCCGAGGGTGAGGCCCTGGATATCGCGCACGGCATGACATTTGCCGAGCCGATGAAGATCTACGCCGGCGATTATTCCGATGTCGCCGACGCCGCCATGATCGTCGTCACCGCTGGCGCTGCCCAAAAGCCCGGTGAGACTCGCCTGGACCTGGTCAACAAGAACGTTAACATCTTTAAGTCCATTATCCCCGAGATTAAGAAGTCCGGCTTCGAAGGCATTCTGCTCATCGTCTCCAACCCGGTCGATGTTCTGACCTATGCCGCCATCAAGATGTCCGGCCTGCCCGAGGGCCATGTCATCGGCTCCGGCACCGTGCTCGACACTGGCCGTCTGCAGCAGATGCTTGGTGCCCACGTCGAGGTTGACCCGCGCGATGTCCAGGCCTATGTCATGGGCGAGCACGGTGACTCCGAGTTTGTCGCTTGGTCCAGCGCTCAGGTTGCCGGCGTTCCGCTGAACACCTTCTGTGAGCTTCACGGCCACCTGGAGCATGAAGCTGCCGAGAAGCGCATCGCTGAGGACGTCAAGAACTCCGCCTACACCATCATCGAGAAGAAGCACGCCACCTACTATGGCGTCGCCATGGCCGTCAAGCGCATCTGCACCGCCGTTATGCGCGATGAGCAGACCGTTCTGCCTGTCTCCTCGCTCATGGTGGGCGAGTATGGCCTGTCCGATCTTGCCATCTCCATGCCGACTGTCGTTGGCCGCGACGGCGTTGTCTGCCGCGTCCCCGTGCCGCTGAACGATGACGAGCAGCATGAGCTCACCGTCTCCGCCAAGGCCCTCAAGGACATCATCGACAGCGTCGATTTCTCCTGCTAAACCAAGCTCGCTAGAGCGAAAAGCTACAATGAAGGCGTCCGGGTCCACACGGCCCGGGCGCCTTTTGGTGCAAAGTAACCTGACCCCAATGCACCATCCCAATACACCATAGTTGATGGGAGGGCCATGTCGGATTCGCCTAATTTTTTGACCTATGCCCAGACGGCGTTTGATCCGTTTGAGGAGCGGCCGTTCTGCGCGGTGGACAGCCTGGTCTTTGCGTGGTTGTCCTATTTGCGTTTGCCGGGTGATATGGCGGAGCTGACGAACTGGCAGGGCCTAGACGTACGCGAGCTGCTGCGTGCCGAGTGCTACCGGGACATGATTGACGACTTGTGGGACCCGGAGGGGAGCAGGGCCTTGTTGGAGGCCGTGGCAGCAAGTCCTCGCTACCGTGGCGTGCACGTTTGCGGCTATCGTGCCGTGAGCGATGTGGTGGCGACGGAGCAGTTTGCAGCCATGACGTTCCGGTTTCCGGCGGGGTTTAGCTATCTTTCCTTCCGGGGGACCGACAGCACGATTGTGGGCTGGAAAGAGGACTTTAACATGGCGTTCCGGTGTCCTGTGCCGGCCCAGGAATCCGCGGCGCGTTATGTGGACGAGGCGGCGGATGCGATCGACGGGCCGCTTTTGTGCGGAGGTCATTCCAAGGGTGGAAACCTTGCGGTGTACGGTGCGGCGATGTGCTCCGATGTCGCCCGTGAGCGAATCGAACGGGCGTATTCCCATGATGGTCCAGGGTTCGTCGAGGAGTTTCTGAACGGCAACGCCTTTGCCGATCTTTCCGGTCGAATCGACAAGACGCTACCTCGGTCGTCGATCTTCGGCATGATGTTCGAGACGCAGGAGGACTATGCCATCGTTGAGAGCACCGAGTTCAGCCTGCTGCAGCACAATCCCTTTAGCTGGGTGGTTGATGGTCGCGACTTCGTGTACTGTGAGCGCCTGTCCGCCGGTGCTCGATACGTTGATGGTTCCATTCGCGAGATGCTGCTTGCAGTGTCGCCTAGCGAACGCGAGCGTTTTGTAGATGCGTTGTTCTCCGTGTTTGAGGCTACGGGTGCTGAGCGGTTTGCGGATATCGCTGGGAATCTGCGCGAGAGCCTGCCCGTGATGCTCCAGGCTGCGCAAGGCTTTGACAAGGATACGCGACGCTTTGTCTCGCAGACCATCGTGGCAATCCTTAAATGCGCACTGTTGCCCAAACGACCCCAGATCGACGTGCCCGCTGCCGGCAAGAGTTTGGCAGAACAGCTCGAGGCTTGGCAGTCCGAGCTCCTGCGCTAACCATTGGTGCAAGCAACCTGTCCCCGATGCACCAATCTTCGAAGCGCCTGGGGCGGGCTCGACCGCTATACTGATTCGTGCCGAAATCAATCTAGAACGGAATGCCGTATATGAAAATCAATCACGCGATTCTGCATATCCTGGACTTTGACTCTGCCGTCAACGTCATGAGCCAGCGCGAGCTCGATATCGAGAGCCGTACCGTCCGCAACTTCGTGACCACACATCTGCGTCGCGCGCGCACTTCGGCCGATAACAAGCGCGCCACGTTTGCCGAGAACTCTGCGTTTGGCGGTGAGCTCAAGGGCTATTTCTTTGGTGAGCGCGAGTTCGTGGACCTGTCGCAGCAGATTGCGGAGTTTATCTCTTCCGAACTCACCAAGGCTGAGAAAGCCGAGTCCACCGACGTGCTGGTTGCCGATTTTGACGACGATGAGGATGCCCGCTGGTTTGCCGTGATGCTGCTGGGCTCCAAGCAGGCTTTTATGCACGAAGTGGGCCGCGAGGAGGGGGAGGTGCGCAACGACATTGCGCGCCACTATGCCATTCTGCCGAACCCCTCACAAAAGGTGCCGAGCTATGCCATCGTGCGCGCGAGTACCATGGAGATCGGCTACGTGGACAAGAAGCGCAAGATTGCCGGCGAGGACCGTATGCTTATCCCCGATGGCCTGCTGCAGTGCGACACGGGCGTATCGGGTAAGGAGGTCATCGACACCGTGACGCGTGTGGTCGAGGAAGTCGCCGAGGAGCACGGTGCCAATACGGCCGTAGCGCTCGCCAAGGTTAAGGCTGCTGTTGCCGAGAAGGTCGAGGATGACGAGGAGCTGCCGCCTTGGGATATCGTCGACGAGGTCTTTGAGGACGAGCCGGTCATCAAGGAGAGCGTGCGTGCGGCGCTGACCGAAGAGAAGGTGCCCGAGCGTGTGCCCGTGGAGCGCAAGCAGGTCGAACGCGCGGCGGTGCGCAATCATAAGATCCGTACCGACACGGGTATCGAAATCAGCTTCCCGGCCGAGATGGGTTCGAACTCCGAGTACATCGAGTTCGTCAACGAACCCAACGGCCTCATCTCTATCGAGCTCAAGAACATCGGAAGTATTGAGAATCGATAAGCTGCGCTTGGACGTTGCAGAAAAACAAAGGCCGAAGCCCTTTGGGACTTCGGCCTTTTTTTGTTTTCGGCTTGGTTGCTGACATTACCCCGCAGGTTGAGCACACGTCAGCGAAAACGCCCCTAGGCGAGCAAGGTGACGCGAAAGAGGAGGGCATTGACCTTCTGGTCATGCCCGACGATTGAACGTCAGATTGCCGCCTAGGGGCGTTTGCAGCGTCGGGTCGTTACGGCGTTTGGTAAAACGCCGTAACTATTAAAGCTGGCGCAGGCCCTCTTCCAAGCCGGTCTTGCTGTCGGTCTTCTCGTCGCGCATCTTGATGACGCGGGCGGGGACACCGGCCACGACGGCACCGGCGGGGACATCCTCGACGCACACGGCGCCGGCGGCAACAACAGCGCCCTTGCCCACGCGTACGCCCTCCAGGACCACGGCGTTGGCGCCGATCATGACGTCGTCTTCGATGATGACGGGCGTGGCGCTTGCGGGCTCAACGACGCCTGCCAACACGGTTCCAGCGCCGATGTGGCAGTTCTTGCCCACGGTGGCGCGGCCGCCTAGCATGGCGCCCATATCGATCATGGAACCCTCGCCGATAACGGAGCCGATGTTGATGATGGCGCCCATCATGATGACGGCACGGTCGCCAATCTCGACGCGGTCGCGGATGATCGCGCCCGGCTCGATGCGGGCGTTGATGCCCTTAAGGTCGAGCATGGGCACGGCGGAGTTGCGGCAATCGTTCTCCACGTCGTAGTAATCGATGGAATCGGCGTTGGCGTCCAGGATGGCCTTAAGCTCATCCCAGTCGCCAAAGACGGTCTTGCCGCGACGACCGCCGTAGACATGTGCGTCGCCCCAGGCAACCTTCATGCCGGGCTTCTCGCGCACGTACAGCTTGACGGGCGTCTTTTTGGGCGCGGTGGCGATGTAGTTGATAATCTCCTGTGCATCCATCTCGGCTGCGTTGCTCATTTGCTATCTCTCCTTTGGGCGGATTCGGTTGATACCTGGTTAGGCAAACATGACCTGGTCGAACGTATAGAAGCCGGGTTCGCGGGCGACGAGCTTCTGCGCGGCTGCCAGGGCGCCGTTGACAAAGATCTGACGGCTCGTGGCGCGGTGCGTGAGCGTGACCTCCTCGTCCTGGCCAAAGAAACCCACCTCGTGCACGCCGGCGACGGTGCCGCCGCGCAGCGAGTGCATACCGATCTCCTTGGAGTCGCGCGCGCCGCACATGCCCTCGCGACCGTAGACGGGGTGGTAGCCTGCTTCGGGCTCGGCCTCGACTACGGCGTCGAGCAGCAGCTTGGCGGTGCCGCTGGGGGCGTCGACCTTTTGGTTGTGGTGAGTCTCGACAATCTCGCAGTCAAAGCCGGGCAGCTCACGCGTGGCCTGGGCCACTAGATGACGCAGGGCTGCGATGCCGATGGAGTAATTGCCCGAGTGCATAACGCGGGTGTTCTGGCCCAGCTCACGCAGGCGGTCCATCTGCTCGGGGGTGTAGCCTGTGGTGCCCGAGACCAACGCCGCGCCCGTGCGCTCGACATAGGCGACGACGGCTTCGAAGGTCACGACGTTCGAGAAGTCGATGATAACGTCGGCCGCCGGGGCGCTCTCGAGCTCGGACAGATCAAAACCGATCTGGGCGACGATATCAAAAACGGGCTGCCCGCCGGCGTCGACAACGCCTTCGGCGGTGGTGCGGATGAGCGAGCCCATGCGGCCCGTTCCCATAATGACGGTCTTAATCAAGCAGACCAGCTCCCTTCAGAGCGTCGGTAAGTGCGGCGCGCGTGTCGTTGGCCATGGGGCACAGCGGCATGCGGTAGTTGGCTTCGATCATACCCATCTGGGCGAGCGCTTCCTTAACGGGGATGGGGTTGACCTCACTAAAGAGTGCATTGATGAGCGGCTGGCCGGCAATTTGGATATCGCGGGCACGTGCCACGTCACCATCCAGATAGGCGCGGCACATATCATGTACGAGCTGCGGCTGAACGTCGGCCCACACGCTGATGGTGCCCGAGGCGCCCAGGCTCATGAGCGGCACGGTGAGCGCGTCCTCGCCTGAGTACATGCGGAAGTCGTCGGACAGCAGGTGCGCGATCTTGGCCGCGTAGGCGACGTTGCCCGAGGCTTCCTTAATACCCATGATGTTGGGGTGCGCGGCCAAGCGCTCTACGTTGCGCTCGCTGATGCCGCAGCCGCAGCGGCCGGGGATGTTGTACAGGATGCAGGGGATGTCCACGGCGTCGGCGACGGTCTTAAAGTGCTGATAGATACCCTCTTCATTGGACTTGTTGTAGTAGGGGGTAATGAGCAGCAGGCCATCGGCGCCCAAACCCTGGTAGGTGAGCGACTTGGTGAGCATGGTTTGCGTGGAGTTGGAGCCCGAGCCGGCGATGACGGGGACGCGTCCTGCAACCTGCTTGACCACGGCGGCGACAACGGAGTTGTCCTCGTCATCGGTCATCGTGGCGCTCTCGCCGGTGGTGCCCAGGGTGAGGATGGCGTCGGTGCCGTTTTGCAGGTGGAAATCGATAAGGCGCTCGAGTGCGTCAAAGTCGACACTGCCGTCCTTTTTAAATGGCGTAACAAGGGCGACGATTGAGCCCTCGAGATTGCGGATATCCATGTTCTTCTCCTTCGATTCCGCGATCTGGATGCGTTTGTTCCACTGAGCGGCGATGGCCAGGCGCTCGTCTTGGGCGCGACGGCGGGCACTTTCGGCGCGCGACTTGGCCAGCAGCTCTCGGCCGCTCGGCAGCACGTCGAGCGTGGCAAAGTAATCGCCCGGGCGCTCGGCACGGCGGATGAGATCTGCCGAGCCGTCGGGGCGCAGCAATACCTCGGCGGAGCGCAGACGGCCGTTGTAGTTGTAGCCCATGGAGTAGCCATGCGCGCCGGTATCGTGGATCACAAGCAGGTCGCCCATGTCGATATGCGGCAGCTTGCGATCGATGGCGAACTTGTCGTTGTTCTCGCACAGATTGCCCGTGATGTCGTAGGTGTTCGTGACGGGTGCCGTGGTCTTGTCGGGGCCGCCCGGCTGACCCATTACCGTAATGTGGTGGTAGGCGCCATACATGGCAGGGCGGATCAGATCGACGGCGCTTGCGTCGACACCGATATAGTCCTTGTAGATCTGCTTTTCGTGGATGGCCTTGGTGACCAGGCATCCGTAGGGCCCCATCATAAAGCGGCCCATCTCGGTGCAGATCGCCACATCGCCCATGCCGGCGGGGACCAGAATCTCGTCGTAGGCTGCGTGTACGCCCTCACCGATGGCATGGATGTCGTTAGCCTGCTGCTCGGGCAGATAGGGGATACCCACACCGCCGGACAGATTGATGAAGGCGACGTGTGCGCCCGTTTCACGCTCCAGGCGTACGGCAAGCTCAAAGAGGATGCGTGCGAGCTTGGGATAGTAGTCGTTAGTGACGGTGTTACTGGCAAGGAAGGCGTGGATGCCAAAGTCCTCGGCGCCCTTGGCCTTGAGCATGTGGAAAGCCTCAAAGAGCTGCTCGGTGGTCATGCCGTACTTGGAGTCGCCGGGGTTGTCCATAATGCCGTTAGAGAGCTGGAACAGGCCGCCCGGGTTAAAACGGCAGCTTACCGTCTTGGGAATGGGGCCCGCGACGCGCTCAAAGAACTCGATATGGCTTATGTCGTCAAAGTTGACGATGGCGCCCAGTTTATCTGCAAGGGCAAAATCCGCCGCCGGCGTGTCGTTGGACGAGAACATGATGTCGTGGCCGGTGATGCCCAGTGAACGGGCAATCATGAGCTCGGTATAACTCGAGCAATCGCAGCCGCAGCCGTATTCGTTGAGAATGGAGATGAGCGCCGGGTTGGGATTGGCCTTGACGGCAAAGTATTCCTTAAAGCCCGGGTTCCACGCAAAGGCGTCGCGCACCTCTTGCATGTTGCGGCGGATGCCCGCCTCGTCGTATAGGTGAAACGGCGTGGGGAACTGCTCGACGATATGCTCGAGCGTTTCCTTGTCCACAAACGGCTGTTTGGCCGCATATGCTTCGTTGGGGGTCAATGCCATGTCCCGTAAACCTCGCTATCCAGACGGCGCCATCGGCGCATCGAATCCGCATAGCGTGGACCCCATGTCCGGATAGCGCTCCCGCATTGCTGCAGACAGTCCTGCGGGTGTTTCCCGCAGGCCCACCAGGCTGTTCGTGCCCAAAAAACCCAGTTCGGCGGGTTTCGCCTCCCCACGGGGTCAAAGCCTGCCGGCTCGCCCGCGGTTCTTCGTGCCCGCGCCTCTATCAAGTGGTAACGACCCTACCACGTTGCACTTTACCAAACAAGAGTATTCGTATATAACGTTTAAAAATGCAGGGATATGCTGGAAACATGTGTGCCACAATCCTGTATCACAATAAGTTGCAACAGATGTGCCTCACGAAGGGATTCTCTATGACCGAGCTCCAAGAACTCCGTCGCTATCGCCGCGATCTCCATCGCATTCCGGAGCTCGATTTCGATCTTCCGCAGACTATTGCCTATATCGAGGGCGTGTTGGCGCCGCTCGCTTGCGAGGCGACCCATCCGTGTCCCAGCTGCGTCTGCGCTTTCTTCGACGCTGGCGTTGGTGCCGCGCGTGCCACGGCGATTCGCGCCGATATGGATGCGCTGCGCATCGCGGAGGCGACGGGAGCGGCCTTTGCCTCGATCCATCCCGGCAAGATGCACGCTTGCGGACATGACGGACACATGGCCATGGCACTTGCCGCCGCGACGTATGTCGACCGTACGATTCGCGAGCAGCCGGGCGCCATTAGGCGCAACGTTCTCTTTGTGTTCCAGCCGGCCGAGGAAACGACCGGTGGTGCCAAGACGGTATGCGAGAGCGGTGTGTTCGAGCGCTATGGGGCTGACCGCATTTTTGGCTTCCATGTGTGGCCCGATCTGCCTGCCGGCACGTTGGCGAGTTGTTCCGGTCCGCTGCTGGCGCGTTCGAGTGAGACACACATTCATATTCACGGGACGAGCATCCATATCGCTAAGACCTATGGCGTTCCGGTCGAGGAGTCGCACGATGCGGCGCTGGCGGCTGCCAAGTTCTTGGTTGCCGAGCGCGAACTGATGGACGAGCTGGGCACCGACGAGCCCTGTATCGGTAAGTTTGGTCTGCTGCAGGCCGGTACGGTTTGCAACGCGGTGGCGGGGGAGGCCCATGTGGCCGGAAGCCTGCGTGTGTTTACGGACGACATGTTCGACCGGGCGCGCGAAGGCGTGCGCCGCGTGCTGGACGATGCCTGTGCCGCAACGGGCTGCACGTATGATCTCGACTTTGCCGAGGGCTATCCGCCGGTCGACAACGACCCCGAGTTGTTTGCCAGCGTCGCGTCTGCCTTGCCCGGGCTGCAGCTTGTGGAGGAACCGCTGCTGATCGCCGAGGATTTCGCGTTCTATCAACGCCATCTGCCGGGCGTGTTTTTCCTGCTGGGCACGGGTATGCCAGAGGACCAAGACAACCCGAGTGATTCGGATGGCTGTCCCGCCTATGCCACAAGCGCTCTGCATACCGATAGCATGCTCTTCGACGAGGAAATCCTTCTCAAAGGCCTCGATGTCTACAAACGATTGCTTTTGCTTGACTAAGGCGCAAAGGACTATTTGTTCTAGAAAACACGAACAAACGTACGATATAATAGAGATGTAAGTCTATAGAAACGTTTGACGTTACTAACGTAAGGCGATACTATGATTGCATCGTATAAAGATGAGGATACCGAACGCTTTGCCATGGGTGTGCGGGTCAGGAGGTTCGTGCCCTTTGAGCGTGTTGCGTTGAGGAAGATTCGCCAACTGCAGGTTTGTGCTTCGCTTGATGATCTTCGCGTTCCACCGGGCAACCGCCTGGAAGCTTTGAAGGGCGATCGTGCCGGTCAATATAGTATCAGTGTTAACGAGCGCTATCGGGTCTGTTTTGAGTGGAGACAGGAGATGGCTTGGAATGTCGAAATCGTCGATTATCACAAGTGATGAGACTTCGGCCGATTTGCTGTCGCCGGTGACTCCTGGTGAGCTTCTCAAAGAGGAGTTTCTTGTTCCCATGGGCATTTCTCAATATCGCCTTGCGAAAGAGACTGGGATTCCGGCTCAGCGTATCGGGCAGGTTGTCTTGGGAAAACGTCGCGTGACGGCCGACACCGACCTCCGTCTTTGCCGTTATTTTGGCCTGACGGATGGTTATTGGCTGCGCGCTCAGGTGGCGTTTGACCTTGAGGCCGAGAAAAGGCGGATCGAACCGGAACTCGACAAGATCGTTCCTGTTCAGCAGGCTATCGCACTGTAGTGCTCAAAGATGATGGGGGTGGCGCGGCGATGAGGCGACGCCGACAGTCTGCCGTATATAGTCCGGGTGGATGCGGGTGCGGTTTGCTGCTGCTTCCGGTCATCGCTGTGGGCATTGGCGTGATGTTTGTGCTTGCTGGGCTGGCTACGGCGGCACTCGTACTGTTTATCACTGCTATCGGCGTGACGATTTGGCTTTATCGCAGTCGTGAGCAGCGCCGCGCCGACGGTAAGACCAATGTAGGATGGATTGCCTTTTTGGTCATCGCCTACCTGCTGAGCATCAGCTATTTGGCCTTCTTTATCCTGTTGCTTGTGAGCACCTTTACCGGGGAATCCGTCACGGTGGGTTGATGCACTGCCAGCAGACGGTTGCGCAAAGTGCGTTTGCTCGGCGTTTGGATAACCGCATTGGCCGTTTACCGCAGCCTTAGCTCTCAGCTAATGAATTCAAGTTTAATCCTTCCTACGATGTGCTGTGTGCCGGCACGGTAGCCGGATCGTAGGAAGGATGAATAATGGCAAAAGAGGGAAAGAAGCCAATCGGTAAGATTGTCCTAGGCATCATCGTGGTGCTGGTTATTGTCGGTGCCGTGGGCTCTATGGGCGGCAACTCAACCGATTCGTCTGCGAGCGATTCGGCAAAACCTGCCGAGACGACACAGCAGGCTGAGGAGCAAAAAGAACCGCAAGAACCGTATACCATTGCTGACGAGGCTGAAGACACTTCCAATCAGTTTACCTATAAGATCACGGGCACCCTGACCAATAACACGGACAAGGAAAAGAGCTACATTCAGATTGAATATGTTCTGTATGATGCCGATGGCAACCAGGTTGGAACGGCTCTTGCAAACACCAATCATCTGAAGGCGGGCGGCTCCTGGAAGTTCGAGGCGCTGGGTACGGTGTCTCCCGACCAGGTTGCTAGCTGGGAGCGTTCGGACGTAAGCGGTTTCTAGCATGTTGCATGCACTGGGGGAGGTGAAGTCGTATGTCCGATAAAAAGCTGACCGAGGAGTTGCTCAATGAGCTTCTCGATGCGCCGAACATCGATGGCTATATCAGGGAGCACGACTTTGCCGCCCCGTCGCTTTTGGACTACCTGAAGCAGCTACTACAGGAAAAGGGCTTGGAGCGCTCGCGCGTGGTCCGTATGGCTGATCTCAATGAGACCTTTGGCTATCAGATCTTTACCGGTGCGCGTCATCCGAGTCGCAATAAGGTGCTGCAGATTGCCTTTGCGATGGCGCTGACGCTCAAAGAGACCAATCGTGCGCTGACGGCTGCCGGGGTAAGCGTCCTTAACTGCATGGACCGCCGCGATGCGATTATCATCTTTTGCATCGATCGCGGGTGCAGCCTCCAAAAGGTCAACGAGGAGTTGTATCGCTTTGGCGAGGAGACGGTGAGTTAGCGGCTGATATCTGAGCTGGCGGAGCTGCCGAACAACGACGCAAACGAACGGGGCGCGGATGCCATGGGGTGTCTGCGCCCTGCGCTATGATGGAGGCTATGGATGCTCAGACCCCAACATATTCCAATGACGAGCTGACCGCAGCGCTTGCCGAGCACCTGGCGTCGCTCGATCGCGACGACAGCTATCGCGTGGAGCGTGTACTTAAGCGCTCGTCCGTTGAAACAACCGAGCTCGTGTACTTTGAAGGAACCGGCGGTGGTTCGCTCGGCCCCTTTGTCCGTAAACGTATCGATGCTTCGGCTCAAATCGGCGGGGCATACGAGCGCCTGTTTGCCGCTCAGCGGGCAGGCAGGCGTTTTGAGCACCTGCCCAGAATCGTCGATTGCCGTCGTGTGGGCGACGAGCTCAACGTGGTTATGGAATACATCGAAGGGGAGACGCTCGGGGCGCTGGTGGACCGTCTGGGAGCCACCCCCGATTATGCGCGTGAATTGTATCCTGCCCTATGCGATGCCGTGGGCGAGCTCCACGCCGGTTTTGCAATGGCGGGGGAGACGTCGGCGCCGGTGATCCATCGTGACCTCAAGCCGTCGAATATCATCGTGACAGGTGCCAACTATACGCCTGATGACGGCCTGACATTTTCATCGCTGGTGATTATCGACTTGGGGATCGCTCGCGTATGGCGCGACGGCGCCGATGCCGACACCGTCAAGTTTGGGACACGGCCCTATGCGCCGCCCGAGCAGTATGGGTTTGGGCAGACGAGCGTGCGAAGCGACGTCTACGCACTTGGCGCCCTGTTGTTCTTCTGCTTGACGGGAGTCGACCCTAAACCAGGGCTCGACCTGCGCGAGCAATGCGAGGCGCGTGGCATTCCCGCTCCACTTGCCGATGCCGTCTGCATGTCGATGGCGCTCGACCCGGCCAAGCGTTTTGCGAGTGCGGAAGCATTGGGACGGGCGACGCGCGCGGCATACGATCTGAGTCGGCCCGTGCGGCCTCTTGCGCCTGTGGCTGTCCGTACTCCGGCCTCGGAGACGGTGTTGACGCCCCAAGGGCTCCAGAACCCCGCAGGGCTTCGTAGGCCTGCCGCCTCCGCTGCATGCGGTCTGCTCTCTCGCGTTCCGGAGTCTTTGGGGCGCATTTGGAATACGCTCGTCTGCTTCTCGCTGCTCGTGTTCTTTGCCGGGAGTCACTTTGCCGTCTTTCATCCCACCGGAGCAACCCAAAGCTACCCGACGTGGCTTCTCATAATCGAGTATTTTTTCTTTGTCGATGGCCTTATGGTGCTTATGCATTTTGCGCTGCTCGACAAGCGCCGTCTTCGTCGGCGATTCGCATTGCTCGACAGCTATCGCGGCAAGAAGCTCGCGAAACTCTGGCTCAAGGCATTGGGTGTGCTGCTCCTATGCATGATCGTCATAGTTGCGGTTGCCAATGCGACCGGCGTCGTCGATACCTCCGCTACCTAAAAGAAAAGGGCCCCATTGGGGCCCTTTGCAGTTGCACTTAGATGCGGTTCATCTGAGCGGCGACTTTGTTGTACCAGTCCTGCCACGTGGGCGGGCAGTACTTTTTGGCCGCAGCCGGGGTAAGGGTGGAGCCGTAGTTGGCGCCCAGATAGGCAACGTGGGCGGAGATGCCCTCGCTCCAGCTGCCAAAGCTGCGCCAACCGCCGCCACGTGCACTCCAGCCCCAGGCGTTGTAGGAATTGGCGCAATAAGCACCCTTGGTGCTCTCGATGCAGGCGATGGCGGGGGACCAACGGGGGTCGACACCGGTATTCCAAGCGGCGACGGCAAAGTTATAGCCCTGGCCTGCCATGGGGGAGCCGGCGAGATAATTGTCGATGCGGCTCGTCCACTCATTAATGAACGAATCGTAATCGGAGCTACCGGTATTGGCGTTGTTTACCGTGGTGTCGATGGTGGTGTTGGTGTTGGTGGCCTGGCTGCTGGAATTGCTGCCGCTTACGCCCTCGCCCGAGAGCTTCTCGGCGGCAGCGGCCTTATCGGCCTCAAGCTTGGCAAGCTCGGCGGCATTTTCCTGCTCGGCTTTTGCCTGTGCCTCGCTGCGGAGCTGCTGGGCCTGCGCCAGCGCATCCTCGGCGTTTTTCTGCTCTGTCTCAAGCTGAGACCTGGCCTGCTGGAGCTCAGCCTTGTTCTGCTCGAGTTCGGTTTGCATGTTATTGAGCTCTTCGATCTCGTCGACGCTCGAGCTCGTGATTTGGTTGGTGTATTTGCAGGTCGTGATGAACTCACCCAGGCTCTGTGCGTTGACCAGGAAGCTCACGATGGGATTGGTGCCCTTCTGATACTTGTACAGATCGCGCATGGCGGAGCTTGCCTTGGCCTGCTGCTCGGGAAGCTTGGCCTCGATTTCCTCGATGCTTGCCTCATTGGAGTCAATCTGCTTTTGCAGGTCATCGAGTTTGGTGCGGGCGTCGTTGTAGGCGCTCGTGGCGGCTTCGATCTTCTGCTGGGCTGCGGAAAGCTGGTCCTGCGTTGCCTGCGAGGCGGCATACGCCGCAACGGGGGAGAGCATCGGCGTGGCCGTCAGCGCAACGGCGAGCGCGGCGCTCGTGATGATACGAGCCGGCTTCGACGCAATGAGCGCTGCGGTGCGATGATTCGAATGCTGCATCCAGTCCCTCTGCAATCAATCGTAGGTTATGGTTCGAACGGTATTCTACTACTGCTTTCGACCTCAACTTGAACCTTAAAGGTTCCAAAGGGTCAAGTTGAACTTGAGGCTTTGGCTTTGACCTGCAGTTATGATGAATTGTTGAGAAACCATAGAGTTCAACTTTAACGTTACAGAGCCCTGTTTGAGAGGAGTTTTGGGCTGTAAAAGCTATCTCAACGTGGGGTTTTATAACTACAGCGTGCCCTTCTGGCGAGCCTGCTCAATCTCTTCGAGGGCCTCGGCGGGGGTGAACGAACAGGTGCCGTCGCCGAGTTTGACTACCCGGATATCGTCGCCGGTATGGACCTCTCCGCCCTTTAGTACCACGCCAAAAATGCCCTCGTGGGGAAAGATGCAGTCGCCAGCGAGATAGTAGATGGCGCAACGGGTGTGGCAGACCTTGCCGATTTGGCTGATTTCGACGAGCACGTCGCTTCCAAGCTTGAGCTGTGTGCCCAAGGGGAGCGAGAACAGGTTGATGCCCCGGGTTGTGAAGTTTTCTCCAAAGTCACCCTCGTGAACGTCGAGCCCGCGTGCCTGCGCCGTCTGGATGGACTCCGCGGCTAAAAAAGAGACCTGGCGGTGCCAATGTCCGGCGTGCGCATCGGTGGCGAGACCAAATTGCTCTATAACGGTGTCGCGTCCATCGGCGACGGGCGACTTGCGCGTGCCCTTGTGTGCCGACGTGTTGATCGAGACGATGTGGGCGGGTCCGTTGTAGGCGTCGTTTGCCGTGCACAGGGGAGCGGTCGCTTTTGCACGTTCCGCCAGCTCGCGCTTCGCGGCATCGAGGATGGAATTATCGGTCGGATGGTCTTGGGGCACGCGCGCGCCTTTCGCTCGAGGATGTCAATACACTGAATCCTACAACAATGGTAGGTTCATTGCCCGTTGTCATACAACGGTGAGCGCCGTCTTCGTGCTGGCCTTCGTGCTGGACGATTACGTCGATTGCCATAGATACGGTGGAGCTTTGGGCGCCGGCGGCTTGGCACGCTAGAATAAATCAGTTGCGCAAAGACCGCCCGTTGCGTGGGCAGTTCATGATAGGAAGTTTCCATGGCATTGCAGTTTACAGAGCGCGAGTTCATTCCCGTGCTGCTCGGTGGCGACATCAACGCCTATTCGGTGGCGCGCGCCTTCTACGAGGAGTACCAGGTCAAGAGTCTGGTTTTTGGCAAGTATCAGACGGGTCCCGCGTACCGCAGCCAGATTATCGACTACACGCCCAACGTGGATATCGACACCATGCCCGTGATGCTCAAAACCGTCAACGGCATTGCCCAAGCGCATGCCGACAAGACTATTGTCCTTGTGGGCTGTGGCGACAACTATGTCGCTCTCGTGGCCCAAGCCAAGGATGCTCATGAGCTGGCGGATAACATCGTCGCTCCCTACGCGCCCTATAGCATGCTCGAGCAGTGCCAGAAGAAGGAGATCTTCTACGAGCTGTGCGAGAAGCATGGCGTGCCCTATCCGCACACGTTTACCTTTACCAAGGCGATGCTTAATGCCCAGGGCGAGGCGCCTGCCGAAGTGCTCGACCAGATCGATTTTCCTTACCCGATGATTTTGAAGCCTTCTGACGGCATCATGTGGTGGCAGCACGAGTTCGAGGGCCAGAAGAAGGCCTACGAGATTGCCGACCGCGCCGAGCTGGAACAGGTCATTCGCGATTCGTATGCCAGCGGCTACACCGACGATCTGATCTTGCAGGACCGCGTGCCCGGCAACGACGAGTACATGCGCGTGCTCACCAGCTATTCCGACCGCAACGGCAAGGTGCGCATGATGTGCCTGGGCCATGTGCTGCTCGAGGAGCATCAGCCCCACGGTGTCGGCAACCATGCCTGTATCATCACCGAGCCCAACGACGAGCTCATGGGCGGCGTGCGCAAGCTGCTCGAGGACCTTCACTTTGTGGGCTATTCCAACTTTGACGTTAAGTACGACGAGCGCGACGGCTCGTTTAAGTTCTTCGATTTCAACACGCGCCAGGGTCGCAGCAACTACTACGTCACCAACAGCGGCTTTAACGTTGCCAAGTATGTGGTGGACGAGTATGTGTTCAACCGCCCGTTTGAGCCGGAGTTTGTGACGGCACAGGACGAGGCGCTGTGGATGGTCGTCCCCATGGGCGTCGTCGACAAGTACGTCAAGGATCCCGAGCTGCGCGCTAAGGTGCATCGCCTGGACAAGGAAGGCAAGGGCGCCGACCCTTCGTTTATGAAGGGCGACTTTGTCTTTAACCGCTGGCTGCGCATGTGGCACACCAAGCTGCGCCACTTTAAGCTGTTCAAGACGTATTACAAGTAGATGAGTGCGGCGCCCGTCCGGTTTACATCGGGCGGGCGCGGGTATGATACGCGCAATTGCGCAAGCGTCACCAAGGAGGCGGCGATGGAAAAGCTGGGAGTTATCGGCGGCATGGGCGCCGAGGCCACGTCGTATTACTACGACCAGGTGGTGCGTCATACGGCTGCTGCCTGCGATCAGGAACATATCGACATGGTGGTGCTCTCCAAGTCGACCATGCCCGACCGCACGCTGGCCATTAAGACCGGCGAGCATGCCAAGCTGCTGGCGACCATGAAAGAGTGTGCCCGGGCACTCGAGTCGCTGGGCTGTGCGCACATTGCCATTCCCTGCAACACGTCGCACTACTTCTACGACCAGATCCAGTCGTTTACGAAGGTGCCGATTATCCACATGCCGCGTGAGTCGGTTCGTTATGCCCTTGCGGGTGCGGTGATGGGAGAGTGCGAGTTCGACCCCAACCTGAGTGTGCCGGCCGAGCCGGTGCATAAGATCGGCATCATGGGCACCGATGGCACCGTGGGCGCGGGCGTCTACGGCCGCGAATGTAAGGCTGCGGGTGTTGAGGTCGTCTATCCCAGCGAGAAACGTCAGAACGATGTGATGTCGCTTATCTACGATGATGTGAAGGCCGGACGTGAGCCCGATATGGATAAGTTCGACCGCGTGATGTGGGAGTTCGCCCGTAGCGGCTGCGACCGCGTCATTCTGGCCTGCACCGAGCTCTCGGTGCTGCAGAAGTACCGAGAGATGCCCGAGATCACCCTCGACGCCATGGATGTCCTAGTGCGCGAATCCATCATCCGTAGCGGCGCCCCCTACCGCCTCTAGCTTCCGACCTGTCAAAAAGGGACAGGTTAATTTTGGTAGGTTTTATCTGGTGAAACAGTAAGGCCTCGGCTCGTTTGGTGCGAGCCGAGGCCTTTTGCGTTGGGCGGTTGCTGTCAGTGGTGAACTAGAACAGGAAGCCGATGGCGATGAGGGCGATGCTGACGATGAGCACGGCGATGTCTAGGCCCTTGATGGGGTAGCGCTTGTACGAGCTGGCGCGCGTACGCAGATAGAAGCCGCGCTGTTCTGCCGCCAAGGCTGTGGCATCGGTCTTGCCCACGCTCGAGATGAGCAGCGGCACGCACAGTGGCAGCATGAGCTTAAGCTTCTTGATGGGGTTCTTGGTGTCGTACTCGACGCCGCGTGCGGTCTGCGCCTCCATGATGGCGTTCATCTCTTGACCAAACACCGGCACGAAGCGCAGCGCCGTGGTAAAAGTGAAAGCATAGCGATACGGCACGTGCAGCACCTCGACGCAGGCGTTGGCAAGGTCGTTGAGCTTGGTCACCATGAGCATGAGGATGAGTGGTAACGCCACACCCAGCAGGCGCAGACAGGCCTTCGATCCTGTGATGAGACCCGTGTCGGTGATAAAGCCCCACACCACGTTGCCATCGCGCATAAAGGCCAGCTGGAGCACCAGCATGATAAGCGCGAGCGGAATCAGCAACTTGAGCAGCGAGAACAGACGGTCGACGACGCCGGCATAGGCACCCAGCGCAAGGGTGAGTGCCAAAAAGCCCAGCAGCGCCACGTAGGTGTCGGACAAGAAGATGCCGACGATGATGGCGGCGGCGAGGCCCAGTTTGACGACGGGGTTCAGGCGATGCAGCAGCGTATCGCCCGGCATGTAGTCGATGACGTTAACCACGGTGGACCATCTCCTTGGTAATTCGAACGACATCGGTGACCTCGCTCACCTGCGCAAAAGCGGGCGAGACGGAAGATGCCAGACGGCGCGAGAGTTCGATGACCTGGGGCGGCTCAACGTAGGCATGCTGCATGAGTTCGATGTTCGAGAACAGCTCGTGCGTGCGGCCGCGGTCGAGGATGCGACCGTCGGCCATTACCACAATGCGCTCGGCAAAATCCGAGACGACTTCCATATCGTGGCAGACCATGATGACGGCGCAACCGCGCTCGGCCATGGTGCGTACCGTTTCCATCACGGTCATGCACTCACGGTAGTCCAAGCCGCTCGTGGGCTCGTCGAGCACGACGATCTTGGGCTCAACCACTACGACGGAGGCAAGTGCCACCATTTGTCGCTGGCCACGCGAAAGCGAGAACGGTGCCTCGTCGGCGGGCAGACCAAAGCGGTCGATGACCAGCTGGGCGCGACGCAGAGCCTCGGCACGGTCCATGCCGCCCAGCTCCAAGCCAAAGGCGACCTCGTCGAGCACGGTATCCTTGCAGATCTGGTGGTCGGGGTTTTGGAAGAGCGTTGCGACCTCGCGGGCGATACGGCTCGTGGGGACCGCGGCAGTATCCAGGCCCGTAACGCGCACGCTGCCCGAGGCGGGCTTAAGCAGGCCCGTGAGCAGCTTGGTGAGCGTGGTCTTGCCGGCACCGTTCTGGCCGACGATGCCCACGAGCTCGCCAGGATAGAGCGTCAGGCTAAGGTCGTGTACGGCGGCGCCGCCATTGGGATAGGCAAACTCAACATGGTCGAAGGTGAGTACGGGTTCGGCGTCCTTGGCATGAGGACGCAACGACGGTGCATGTGGGGAACCGGTGGGCGCCTGGGCTTCGATGGCCGCGTGTGCGGGGTCGACGATGCCCGAAATCAGGAGCTCAGCCTCATCGACATCCAAGCAGGGGGTACCGCTTACCATGCCATCGGCCTCGAGGCTATTGAAGATACGCGTGACGCGAGGGCAGTCGACGCCGATGGCACGGAGCTCGTCGGCATGCGCGAAGACCTCGTGTGGCTCGCCCTGCAGCGCAATTTCGCCATGGTTGAGCACGAGCACGCGGTTGCAGTACTCCGAGAGCAGAGCGACCTTTTGCTCAACGACGACGATGGTGATTCCAAGTACGCGGTTTGCCTCACGCAGCGTCTCGAAGACCAATGTGGAGCTGGCGGGGTCGAGTGCCGCGGTGGGCTCGTCGAGAACCAAGACGCGCGGACGCATGGCGAGGATGGCGGCGATGGCTACCTTTTGCTTCTGTCCGCCCGAGAGGGTTGCGATCTCGCGGTCGCGCAGGTCGCTGATGCCGACGGTCTCGAGCGTTTCGCTCACGCGCTGCTCGATCTGGTCGTGGGGAACGCCAAAGTTCTCGAGGCCAAAGAGCATCTCGTCCTCGACGATCGAAGCGACCATCTGCGTGTCGATATCCTGTAGCACACTGCCGACGATTTGCGACACGTCGGTGAGCGAGACTTCGCAGGTGTCGTGGCCGTCGACCATGACGGACCCAAAGAACGTGCCGGTGTAGTGGTGGGGCACGGCGCCCGACAGGCAGGCGGCAAGCGTGGACTTGCCGGCGCCCGAGGGCCCGATGATGCCGATGAAATCTCCCTTGTTCACGCTGAGCGAGATGTGGCTGAGCGCCTGCTCGGTCTGCGTGCCATAGGAGAACGAGACATCGTCGACGTTGATGATCGTTTCCATGGATACCTTTCATAGTCATCGGTGTTTCTTGAATGACGAACCGTATAAGAACGTCCATGAGCTCGTTGTTTGGGACAGTCTTTGGTGGTGAAGTACGGAGACGGCTTTACGAGGTGCCCCAGGTTGGCGCGAAAGAGGAACGAAGCGTACTTGGGTACGCGAGCGACGAATGAACGCCAAGATGGGGTGGCTCGTAAAGCCGAGCAGGTTAGTTGAGCTTAAGGGCCTTCTGGATGGGCATGTAGAGGGCGCCGACCAGAATGGCGTTAAAGACGGCGGTCATGGCGACGACGGGCAGCATGGCGGCGGCGAGCTCGCCGACCACGCCGAGCATGGCCATCTTGATGATCATGAAGATGACGCCGGAGACAAAGGTGGTCAGGAAGGTTGCGACAATGGCGATGGCGGGCTTGACCTGACCGTTCTTGCCAGCGGCGTTGACGATGCCGGCCATGAGCATGGCGGCGATGCCCTCGGCGGCAAAATCGACGAACGGCGAAGTGGTGGTGATCTGGATCACGGCAGCCGAGATGAGGCCAATAACGAGCGCCTGGCCGATGTTGGGGCGAACGACCAGGATGGTGAGGCAGAAGGCCGAGATGATGAACTCGGGGCTGATCATGCCGCCCGAGATGCCCGAGATTGCCTTGCCGACGGTGAAGTTGAGGATGAAGCCGGCGGCAAGCAGGATGGCGAGCAGGACAAGGGCGCGGATATCGAGTTTGCCGCGGTCGGCGGTCTGGACGGTGCGGGGCTGGGCGGTGGTGTTCTGAGACATGGTGAAAGTCCTTTCGAAAAAGGGAGTGTAAGAGAAAAACGGAGGCGCGTGATGCGAATGCGATCGGGCTCGAGATAGAAAAAGGCCCCCGGTCGAAACCGGAGGCCTTCCAATCACCTAGAGCGCAAAAACAGGCGTGAGGGACTCACTTTCGACCGATCGTATTCGCATCACGCCACCACCAGTTGTTGAGGGACTTCATCGTGTTCATCATCTTGGTGGCTCCTTTCGTGATGCCTTGGCGCGGTTGCACCTCATTGCTGTTGCGCTGCACTATAGCACAGCGAAGTGTGTGCGGGGAAATCTTTTTTTGAAAAGATTTCAGCGGCGTTTCCTGCCCCTTGATTCTCATTTTCATTGCAACAGCCTCAGGACTCAGCGCAACGCGTTGCGCTGAGTCCTGAGGCGCGAATCCGGGTAGGCAACCCCAGAGGGGCCGGAATCCCCCGGCCCGCGATGGAGGGAGGCCGGCATGTCCAGACCCAAGCCGTCCGGAAGGTCGTACGGGAGGCTCACGAGGCACGAGAGGAACACGGTCGAGAGGATGCTCGACCGCAACCGCAGCGCCCGCGAGATCGCCGCGGAGCTCGGCAGGTCGCCCTCGACCGTGACCAGGGAGGTGGCGGCGCACCGCTACGTCACCGCGCCGCGCTCGCGCTACGGCGAGCCCGCGCCCGCGGACCTGTCGGGGGCCTGCCCCAGGCTCTCCGCGTGGCCGAGGTGCTGCAACGGCTGCTCGCACAGGAGGGGCTACGGCTGCTCGAGGAGGCCCAGGGTGTTCTACAGCGCCAGGAGGGCGCAGGAGGCGGCCGACGCCGAGCTC
>NZ_KN214136.1:23676-45360 GCF_000763055.1 Collinsella sp. 4_8_47FAA
GAACTCCGAGCCGAGGGGGGCGCTCGGGTTCCTGACGCCGGCGCGCGTGCTGCGGATGGCCCTCGGGGAGGACGCCTCCGCCCTCATGGACGCGTTCGGGATAGAGGAGCTGGCGCCCGGCGAGCTCGACCTCACGCCCGGCTGCATCGAAAGGGCCAGGGCCGCGAGGGGCGAGGGGCCGCTGGCGGGATAGGCGGCGGGCCGGGACATGGGCCGGAGGGCCCGTTGCGCTGAGTCCGGAACGGCTGCGCGGCGGGCTGGCGGAGCATGCGGCGGCGGCATGGGGGCACCGGACTCCACAGCCCCTCCACCTGCGGAAACGAAGTGATGGCCAGGTGCCGGGAGCTATTTCCGCGTTGCGCTAGCTGCGGAAACGCGGGGTCCGTTCAGGCTGTTGCGTTGAGATTGAAAATCAACCGGCGTTTCCTGCCGGTCAAAAGGGCAGGCTGAGCGGGCGGGATGACTCATGCGACCCCGCCCGTCTCTCGGAACGTGAGGGTCTTAGGCCTTCTTGCGACGATAGAGCACGAAGCCGCAGACACCGATGATGACGATGGCGCCAACGGCCATGGCGGCCATGTTGTTGCCCTCGGACTTCTCCTCGGTCGCCTCTTCCTCAACCTCGGGCTCGGCAACGTCCTCATCGGAGAGGGCCTCGTCGGCGTAGGTGATGGACTCGACCAGGCAGTCGTTGTCGGCATCGTAGTCACTCGGGACGAACTCCTCGGAGAAGTCGCCCTCCTTGAGGTAGTCGCGCATCTCCTCGAGCATGGCCTTGCACTTGACGTAGGTGTTCTTGGTCGCCGCCTTGCCGGCCTTGTTGGCCAGGGCGGTGCGGGCCTCGGTGTCCTTGGCGGCCTGCATGGCCTCGTCGACGGTCAGGTTCTGCTCAATGAGCTCCTTCTGCAGGGCGTCGAGATAGGCGCGGACGCCGGTGGCGCAGCTGTCGCGGTTCTCATAGGCAAGCGTGTTGATGTCCATGAGAACGTAGTTGATGGAGTTCTTGGGCTCCTCGTTGTTCACGACGTCTTCCTCTTCACAGTGATCAAAGGAGACATCCTGATCGCTGAAGTAGGGGCTGACCTCGGTGAGCAGTGCGGAATAGAGGGGGATAGCGACGGAGAACTCGGCGTTGGAGAGCATCTCCCATTGGATGGTCGCGATCTCGGGGTCCATGCCGTGACGGATCTGGAAGGTGTGGATCTCGGTGTTGCGGTTGGAGCCGATGGCATAGGCGCCGTCGGTGTTGGCGTTGAGGCCGGCGACATTCTCGCCGCGAGCGGCGAAGGAACGAATCATCTCAAAGGTGTTCCAGTCGGACTTGCCGGGCGTAAAGAACAGCGGCTGCATCTCGTGGACCAGGGCGCCGGTCGTCGCACGAGCGTCTTCGCGCTCGTCCTTGACGATCTCGTAGTCGGTGCCCTCGGCAAGCGGAGCCATGAAGTAATCGCGGCCCTGGACATAGCGCGACCACTGGTGCATACCGGCCTCGCTAATCTCCTCGCCGTAGGTCTTGGCGACGTCGAACTTGCCGTCGGTGTACTCGGCAAAGCCCTTCTCCTTAGGCATGGACTCGATGCCCTCGGAGTGGAGGCAGTTCTCGGTGTCGTCGAGGTCGACGTCATAGGTGAGGTTGCCGATGTTGGGGTTGAGCGAGGCGATATCGTCGGTGAGCCTCATGGCAATCCACTGATGGCCGGAAAGCGCTGCAAACAGCCAGGTCTCGTTGTTGTCGGCGATGATGATCTGGTCGTTGGAGCAGACGCCCTGCTCGTCAATCAGGTTGCCGAGGAGCTCGACACCTTCGCGGGCCGTGGCACTCTCGCCTAGAATGACGCTGGCGTAGTTGTACTCGCCGATGCCGGTCTCCTCGGTGACGGGGTCGGCTTCCTCTGCCTTCTCGTTATAGGAGGTGCTCAGCGTGGCAGAGCAGGAAACGCCCTTCTCGTTGATGCCAGCCTCGGAATATGCGTCGTAACGATCTTCCCACTGAGAGGGGTTGTCGCGAACGAAGGTGTAGCGGTAGGTTGCGCCCTTGGACTTGTATTCAAAGCCGGACTCGACCGAGGTGTACTTGCTGCCGTCCTTGTGTGCGGGCTCGATGCCAAAGTGCTTGACGTAACGCGGGCCGAAGTCCTCGGAGCGGCCGTAGTACGTGTTGCCGTCTGCCGTGAGCTGGCTGCCCATGTAGATTTGGGTGCAAGCGAGCGCCGAAGTCGGCATAGCCATAATGGCCGCTGCTCCAAATGCAAGGCCGCAGCCAAGCTTCTTGAGCGTGTTGACAGGATGAGTAAACCTCATGATCCCTCCCAACTGTTGAAACCCCGCGAAATCGTACGGAGCTTCAGCTAATAAATACATCTACTAGCCTAAAGGAAGTTTAAAGAGTATTCATTCGACAATAGCTTTTACTCGATGAGCGTGAAGAAATATACGATGAGCGGATAATAATACTCATTATATGGCTTTAGTTAAATAAAGGCACCCTGCATTTACTATAGCTGAATAAAGCGCCAGACAGTGCTCAAAAAGGAAACTCTCCCGCTGTTTAGGATTTGCATAAACAACGGGAGAGTCGATAACTGGATGAATATCATACCAATGTGGATTTACTTCTTTCGGCGGTGAATCACATTGATGGCGTAACCGACGAGCATGGCCAAGACGATGACGATAAAGCCAATCAGGGGATTGTCGTTCATGGGGTCCTCCTATTTTCCGAGCGGTGAAAATTCGTCGACGATAAGATCGAGGCATTGCGGCAGTGCGCGGGCGCCAAAGACGCCGGAGTTGCTGGAGATGATCTCGCCATCGAACTGCATGCCCAACGATGGCGTGCAGGTGATCTTGGCTTCCTTGGTCTGGATGATCTTAAACTGCGGACGGCCGAGCAATTTGCCAGCGGGGTCGAGCGCGGCGGTAATTACCGTGGGGAGCAGCTGCACCGTGCGTACGGGCTCAATAACGACGATGTCGACCATGCCGTCGTCCATGCGGCAGTTAGGGAATAGGTTGATGTCGTTTTGGATGACCGAGGTATTGCCTGCCATGCAGCAGATGCCGTCGAGCTCCTCGACAATGCCGTCGTGCTCAATGGTGAAGTGTGCCACCGTGGGGTTGGGCGTAGCGAGCGCGGAGAGGAAGTAGGCGATCTCGCCAATGTCGTTTTTGGTGGGAGCGGCCTTCATCATGATCTCGGCGTCGAAGCCCGAGCCGGCGATGATGATAAAGCCGTGGCGCTTCTCGTTGCCGTTCTCGTCGAGCCAAAAGAGCTCACCCATGTCCACCTTGACCGTGCGGCCGGCGCGGCAAGCCTTGGCGAGTGCCGCCGCCTCGGGGGCATTGCCGATGTTGTTAAAGAACAGGCAAGCCGTGCCGGAGGGGAAGACGAGCGTAGGGACACCGCACCCGCGCATCTGGTCGAGCACGTTGGAGACGGTGCCGTCGCCACCCGAAACGACCACGCGATCGAACTCACGAACGTCCTCTACCGCGTCCTCGGGCTCCATGCCATCGCCGATAAAACGCATCACGACTTCGTCGCCGCCCTGTGCAAGGGCGTGCGTGAATGCGAAGATTTCATCGGAGCTGGGACCCGATGCCGGGTTGTGGATGATAAGGCAGCGCATACTTACGTTCCCGTTCTGTGACTAACCGAGTATAGTTGTAGAGCAATGCCGATATCCTACCCGTGTTTTTCGGGCCTAACCTTATTCGATGGGTTGATATGTACATTTCCACACATCAGGCTCTGGTCGACTTTTGCCAGCGCGCCCGCGAGTTCGACGCGATCGCCGTCGACACCGAGTTTTTGCGCGAGCGCACGTTTCATCCGCGCCTGTGCCTGGTCCAGATTGCCACCCCCGCCGAGAGTGTCGCGGTCGATCCGCTGGTGATCGACGACCTGTCTCCCCTGGCCGAGCTTATGGCTGACGAGGGCGTGGTCAAGGTGTTCCATGCTTGCTCTCAAGACATGGAGGTTATGCTCCATACCGTGGGCGCACTGCCGCGACCGATTTTTGACACGCAGGTTGCCGCCGCCTTTTTGGGCGAGCGCCAGCAGATTTCGTATGGCGCGCTCGTTCAGACGTTCTGCGGCGTATCGCTGCCCAAGACCGAGTCGCTGACCGATTGGTCGCGCCGCCCGCTGAGCGATAAGCAGATCGAGTACGCGATCGATGACGTCAAGTACTTGATCGTCGCCTATACCGAGATGATGAGCCGTCTGCGCGAGCTAGGCCGCGTGGACTGGGTGCTCGATGAGTTGCGCCCTCTGGCCGACGAGTCGCACTACCGTGCCGATCGCCATGAGGCGTTCCGCAAGGTCAAGCGCATCAACTCGTGTAGCCGCCATCAGCTGGGCATTGCGCGCGAGCTTGCCGCCTGGCGTGAGGACCGCGCTGAGCGGCGCAACATCCCGCGCAAGTGGGTTATGTCCGACGATACGTTGTTGGCCCTGGTTAAGCGCAATCCCGTGCGTGTTGAGGAGTTCCGCAGCATTCGCGGTACCGACCAGCTGGGAGAGCGCGACGTGGACGGCGCGTTGATGGCCATCAAGCGCGGCGCGAGTTGCCCGCACGATCGTCTGCCGCTCATGGTGCGCGGGCATCGCCAGATTTCGCCGGAGCTTGAGAGCGTGACCGACCTTATGTATGCGCTTATTCGCCTAGTTGCCGAGCGCTCGGGCGTGGCGACCTCGGTCATTGCCTCGCGCGATGACCTGGCCGACTACATTGAGCATCCTGAGCAAAGTCCCCTGCGCGAAGGCTGGCGTTTTGAGCTCGTGGGCTCGCGCCTGGACGATCTGCTCTCGGGCAACATGGGACTCACCGTGAAAGACGGCAAAATCGAGCTCCTGTAGGGAAGCCTAGCCGCTTGAGTGGGTAGAATGCCTCCAACGTGTAACTCGATTCGGAGGAATTCGCATGCCCTATTACTATGGTTACGGCTTTGGCATCGACCCGCTGTACCTGCTGGTTGTTCTTGTTTGTACAGTGCTTGGTCTTGCGGCGCAGAGCTATATCAACTCGACGTACAAGACCTGGTCCAAGGTTCGCTCGGACGGCGACACGGGTGCCACGGTCGCTCGCCGCATGCTCGACGCCAACGGTTGCAACGCCGTGGGTATCAAGGGCGTGGCTGGTGAGCTCACCGACCACTACAACCCGCAGGATAACAACCTGTATCTCTCGGACGCCAACCGTTCGGGCGGGTCGGTCGCAAGCGTTGCCGTCGCCTGCCACGAGGCGGGCCACGCCGCCCAGCGTCAAAGCGGTTACGCCATGATGAAAGTGCGCACCGCCCTGGTTCCGGTCGTTAACTTTACCCAGAACACCTGGACCATCGTGTTGCTCTTGGGCCTGTTTATGAACATTGCCGGGCTCACGACCCTCGCGTTGATTTTCTTCTCGTTTAGCGTGCTGTTCCAGCTCGTTACGTTGCCGGTCGAGATTGACGCTAGCCGACGTGCCGTGGCGTACATCGAGCAGTCGGGTATGAGTTCCAAGCAGGTCAACGGCGCCAAGAAGGTGCTGACGGCGGCCGCGCTTACCTATGTGGCCGCAGCGCTGACTTCGATCATTCAGCTGCTCTACCTTATGGTTCGCTACAACAGAAACTCCGATCGATAACAAATTGGGTCGTTGGGCGCCGCGGGGATTCGTGTCCCCGCGGCGCTGTACTATGTGTTGGACTTGAATTTGCGCAGGGCCGGAGCCTTTGTGCACGATAACGAAAGGAGGCTGCGTGGCAGGCTGGAATCTAACCGGCAATGCCGTTTCCGCCGAGTTTGACGGTTCGGACGAGCAGGAGCGCAAGGAGCTCAGCGTGAGCCAGGCGGTGGAGATCGCCGCCGGTGCGCTCGATGCCATTCCGCAGCTGAGTGTCCTGGGCGAGGTCACGGGCTTCCGTGGCCCCAATGCCCGAAGCGGCCACTGCTATTTCCAGATCAAGGACGATTCGGCCGCCGTTGACTGCATCATTTGGAAGGGTGCCTATCTCAAGCGCACGTTCGATCTGCGCGACGGCATGCAGGTGAGCTTTAAGGGCAGCTTCAATCTCTATAAGGCTACGGGCCGCATGAGCTTTGTCGCTCGCTCGTTTTCGCTGGCGGGGGAGGGCCTGCTGCGTCAACAAGTGGCGCAACTGGCCGAAAAGCTACGCCGCGAGGGCCTGATGGACGAAGCGCGCAAGCGCCGCATCCCGGTGTTCTGCTCACGCGTGGCGGTCGTCACCTCGCTTTCGGGTGCCGTAATCGATGACGTCAAGCGCACATTGCGTCGTCGCAACCCGCTTGTCGAGCTCGTTTGCGTGGGGGCTAAAGTTCAAGGTGAGGGCGCGCCGGCAGAACTCATCGAGGGCTTGCGCCGCGCCGCTTCCATTACGCCAGCGCCCGACTGCATCTTGCTGGTGCGCGGCGGCGGCTCCTTCGAGGACCTCATGACCTTTAATGACGAGGATCTTGCCCGCGCTGTGGCGGCTTGTCCTGTGCCCGTGGTGACCGGCATTGGCCATGAGCCCGATACCTCGATTTGCGACATGGTGAGCGACCGCCGCGCCTCCACGCCAACGGCAGCGGCGGAATCGGTGGCACCGGCTATGACGGAGCTGGCCGACGTGCTCGAGGCGCGCCATCAGCGTCTGGGTGCCGCGATGGCATCGATGATTGGGTCGGATCAGGTCGATCTGGAAATGCTCGACCAGCGCGGTCGTCGTGCCTGGGACACCTATACGGCCCGTCTGGGCGATGCACTCGATGCCGCCGCATGCCGCCCGTGCCTCAACGACCCAACGTTTATGGTCGAGCGTCGCGAATCGGAGCTTGCGCTGACTGCTGATCGCCTGTCGGGCGCCATAGCTCGCTCGGTCGGGACATTCCGCTCCAACTTTGAGCGCCTGCCCGAGCGCTTGATTGCAAGCACCTCGGGGCTCGATGGCAAGCGCCATGCGCTCACGCTTGCGAGCTCCCGTCTGGAGCATCAGGGGCGCACGATGCTCAGCAAACCCGTGTCCGACCTGGGCCGTGCGGCAGCCTCACTCGATGCCCTGTCGCCGCTCAAGGTGCTTGCCCGTGGCTATTCCATCGCGTACAGCGATGATGGGGTGGCTACGAGCGCCAAGACCTTTAAGCCCGGCGACGCCATACGCGTGCGCATGGCAGACGGCAACGTGGCGGCAACGGTCGATACGGTCGAGTAGGTCGCGTTTCACAGCGATAAACCTTTAGGAAAGGAAACAGATATGGCAGAGAAGACCCCGGTTGAGCAGCTTACGTACAAGCAGGCCTCGCAGGAGTTGGAACTCATCATCCGCAGCTTGGAGTCGGGCGATATGGAGCTCGAGGAGTCGCTCGAGAGCTACACGCGCGGCGTCGAGCTCCTCAAGAGCCTACGCACCCGCTTGTCCGATGCCGAGCAGAAGGTCTCGGTGCTCCTTAAGGACGTCGACGGCAACGACGTGCTCGCCGACGGCGAAGCCGCCAACACCGACGACAACCTCTCGTTCTAACCATTCCGACCAAATATAATTACCTTGGTCTGCGAGAAAGGAACCAACCATGTGTGATTGCATCTTCTGCAAAATTGCCAACCACGAGATCCCCTCGACCGTTGTCTATGAGGACGATCAGGTCATCGCGTTCGACGACCTCAATCCCCAGGCGCCGGTCCACACGCTCGTGATCCCCAAGAAGCATTACAGCGACATCGCCGACAACGTGCCCGCCGAGACCATGGGCGCCATGGCTCACGCCATCCAGGAGGTCGCTAAGGCCAAGGGCCTGGAGGACGGTTTCCGCGTCATCTCCAACAAGGGCGTCAACGCCGGCCAGACCGTCATGCATTTCCACATGCACGTCCTCGGCGGCAAGAACCTGGGCGAGAACCTCATCTGAGGACGCTTCTTCCGCGCAATGAAACGGAAGCTCTGGCACCGATAACTTATATATCAACGCAATAAACCCGAGCGCGAGGGCGTTTGGGTTTATTATTGAAGCGTATGTAACCTGGCGGCGCCACACCGCCTGTTAGTAGGGAGACACATGAACGTTCTGGTCGTCAACGCAGGATCTTCGACCCTTAAGTATCAGGTCATCGATACCAAATCCCACAAGGTGTCCGCAAAGGGCTCCTGCGAGCGCGTCTGCTTTACCGGCGGTACCTTCACCCATGCTGCCAACGGCTCCAAGAAGGTGACCGAGAACATCGAGTTCCCCGACCACAAGGTCGCCATCGAGGTCGTCCTGAAGGACCTCGAGGCCAACGGCGTCAAGATCGAGGGCATCGGCCACCGCATCGTTCAGGGCGGTTGGTACTTTGGCGATTCCTCCCTCGTCGACGAGGACGTCCTCGCCAAGATCCGCGAGGTCGCCCCGCTGGCGCCGCTGCACAACAACCCCGAGGCCAACGTTATCGAGTACTGCCTGGAGCAGTATCCCGACCTGCCCAACGTCACGGTCTACGACACCGCTTTCCACTTCAACATGCCCGAGGTCGCCAAGACTTACGCCCTGCCCAAGGATGTTTGCGACAAGCTGCACATCCGTAAGTACGGCGCCCACGGCACCAGCTATCGTTACATCTCCAAGAAGGTCGCCGAGATGACCAACGGCGAGGCCCGCAAGGTCGTTGTGTGCCACATCGGCTCTGGCGCTTCCCTGTGCGCCATCGAGGACGGCAAGTGCATGGACACCACTATGGGCTTGACGCCGCTCGACGGTGTCATGATGGGCACCCGCTGCGGCTCCATCGACCCGGCTACCGTGTGCTACCTGCAGCGCGAGGGTGGCTACACCTTCGACGAGGTCGACGAGATGATGAACAAGAAGTCCGGCCTTTTGGCTGTGACCGGCGGCAAGACCAACGACTGCCGCAACGTCGAGGAGCTCGCCGCTGCTGGTGACCCCGAGGCTCAGCTCGCCTTCGACATGTTTGTCTACAAGATTGCCGCCAAGGCTGCCGAGATGGCCACTTCCATGTGCGGCATGGATACCCTGGTCTTTACCGCTGGCATCGGCGAGCACGCTCCGGCCGTCCGCGCCGGCGTGGCCGACCGTCTGGCCTTTATGGGCGTCAAGATGGACCATGCCCGTAACGCCCTGCGTGGCGACGGCGCTTGGTGCCTGTCTGCCAAGGATTCCAAGGTCAAGATCTTCGTCATCCCCACGGACGAGGAGTTCATGATCGCTTCCGACGTCGAGCGCATCGTCAACGGCAAATAATTGCAAGAGGGGGGGGCTGGACGACCGAGTGCCGTTCAGCCCCTCCTTTGCGCTCGCTGGGCGATATTCTGATAGCTATTTATCAAGATATGATAACTTCTTATTAAAATGCGGCCGCCTTAAGGGGTCTGCGTCGACCGTATTGCACTGCAAAGGAGTCTCATGAACGTACTTGTTGTCAACGCCGGCAGCTCAAGCCTTAAATATCAGCTTTTGGATACCGATACCCGCGAGGTTTTCGCCAAGGGCAACTGCGAGCGTATCGGATCGGACATGGGCATCTTCGGCCACTCCGAGAACGGTGGCGCCAAGCAGACCGAGGAGGTTCCTTTCCCCGATCATCGCTCTGCTATCGCTCGTGTGCTCGAGGAGCTCGAGAAGACCGACTTTACGATTGATGGCATTGGGCATCGCATCGTTCAGGGCGGCTGGCACTTCGATGATTCCGCGGTCGTCGACGACGAGGTCATGGCCAAGATTCTCGAGGTAGCCCCCTTGGCTCCGCTGCACAACTACGGCGAGGCCGCGGCGATTGAGTATTGCCGTGAGAAGTATCCTGAGCTGCCCAACGTCGCCGTTTTCGACACCTCGTTCCACATGACCATGCCCGAGGTCGCCTACACCTACGCCCTGCCCAAGGACGTGTGCGACAAGTACCACGTGCGCAAGTACGGCGCGCACGGAACGAGCCACCGCTACGAGTGGATGATGGCCAAGGAGATCCTTGGCTCGCGTTGCCACCGCCTGCTCTCGTGCCATTTGGGCAACGGCGCTTCGCTCGCCGCCATCGAGGACGGCGTGTGCCGCGACACCACGATGGGGCTCACGCCGCTTGACGGCCTGATGATGGGAACCCGCTGCGGCTCCATCGACCCGGCTACCGTGTGCTACCTGCAGCGTGAGGGCGGCTACAGCTACCAGGAAGTCGACGACATGATGAACAAGCAGTCTGGTCTGCTTGCTATCTCGGGTATCTCCAACGACGCCCGCGACATCCGCACGCGCGCCTCCGAGGGCGACGAGCGCTGCCTGCTCGCCTTCGATATGTTCGCCTACAAGGCCATGCAGCAGGCCGGCTCCATGATCGCTTCCATGGCGGGCGTGGACACCATCACCTTTACCGCCGGCATCGGCGAGAACGACTGGTCGATCCGCAAGGCCTTCTGCGACTGCTTTGAGTGGCTGGGCGTGCGCATCGACAACAACAGGAACCGCGAGGCCGTAGGCAACGGTCCTCAGGTCATCAGTGCTGCCGGTTCCGCCGTCACGGTCATGGTCATCCCCACCGACGAGGAATACATGATCGCCCACGACGTCGAGCGTCTGACCAAGAACAACTAACGCGCGCATTTGCAAGTAAACGAAAGGCCTCCAGAGCAACAGCTCCGGAGGCCTTTTTGCTAGCAGGTGGAAATTCCTGTCCCGAGGGGATATGTCCGCTACTCAGCCATCTGAGCCTGGACGGCGGTGATGGCCACGACACCCACGATGTCGTCAGCAGAGCAGCCGCGCGACAGATCGTTGACCGGCTTGGCGATGCCCTGCAGGATGGGGCCGTAGGCGTCGGCGCCGGCGAAGCGCTGGACCAGCTTGTAGCCGATGTTGCCGGCCTCGAGGTCGGGGAACACGAGCACGTTGGCCTTGCCGGCAACGGAGGAGCCGGGAGCCTTGAGCTGGGCGACGGTGGGGACAATAGCGGCATCGAGCTGCAGGTCGCCGTCGATGGCGAGCTCGGGAGCCTTCTCCTTGCAGAACTTCACAGCCTCCTGGACCTTCTTGGCGACCTCGCCGCCAGCGGAGCCCATGGTGGAGTAGGAGAGCATGGCCACGTGCGGCTCAACGTTGCCCATGAAGGTGGACCAGGAGTGAGCGGAGGCGATGGCGATCTCGGAGAGCTCGTCGGAGGACGGGTTGATGTTGAGGCCGCAGTCGGCGAAGATCAGCGTGCCGTCGGTGCCGAACTGCGGGGTGTCGGTGCACATCACGAAGAAGGCCGAGACCAGCTTGGTGCCCGGGGCGGTCTTGAGGATCTGAAGTGCAGGGCGCAGGGTGTCGGCGGTGGAGTGGCAGGCGCCGGAGACCAGGCCGTCGGCGTCGCCCATCTTGACCATCATGGTGCCAAAGTAGGTGGCGTCCATCACCTGGGCGCGAGCCTGCTCGATGGTAACGCCCTTCTTGGCGCGGAGCTCAGCAAACTTCTGCGCATACTCCTCGTGCTTCTCGGCATTGCGCGGGTCGATGACGGTAGCGCCGGGAACGTTGATCTCGTCGGGGTTGCCCAGGATGACGATCTTTGCCAGGCCCTCCTCGATGATTTTGGTGGCCGCGACGATAGTGCGCGGATCCTCGCCCTCGGGCAGGACGATCGTCTTAAGGTCGGCCTTGGCGGCAGACTTCATACGGTTAAGGAAATCGCTCATGTTACTCCTTACAAGCGTTTCGCTAAGCTCCAGGCGCCTGACTGCACACGAATAAACCCGCTGCTAGCGGGTTTAACTTTCAATAATGTACGCCGCGGTGCTTGAGCTTTCCTTGTGTGGCAAGCTCATTATAGGACGCATTAGCGCTATAATCGCTCTGATAAATATGTCTCGAAGAATGTTCGAGAAAAGCCCAGCTAACGAGCCCGTGGCTTTTGACAAGGAGTATCGATGCAGATTACCTCAGGCCTGCCTGAAGGCTTTAACGCCGGCGCATATGACATGATTGTCGTCGGTGCCGGATATGCCGGTGCCGTTTGTGCCCGCCGTCTCGCCGAGACCATCGGCTATCGCGTTGCCGTTCTGGAGCGTCGTAGCCACATCGCGGGCAACGCTTACGACTGCGCTGATGAGGCCGGGATCCTTATCCACGAGTACGGTCCGCACATCTACCACACTTTTAACGAGCGCGTCCATAATTTCCTGTCGCGCTTTACCAAGTGGACGGACTATCAGCACAAGGTGCTCGCCAACATCAACGGTACCCTTATGCCCGTGCCCTTTAACCACGCGAGCCTCAAGCTCGCCTTTGGCGATGAGCGCGGTGAGGAGCTGTATCAGAAGCTCGTGGAGACCTTCGGCAAGGACGTCAAGGTGCCAATCATGGAGCTGCGCAAGAAGAACGACCCGGATCTTGCCGAAGTCGCCGATTACGTCTATGAGAATGTCTTTTTGCATTACACCATGAAGCAGTGGGGCCAGACGCCCGACCAGATCGACCCGTCGATCACCGGCCGCGTTCCCGTTTTTGTGGGCGACGATGACCGCTACTTCCCGCAGGCTCCCTTCCAGGGCATGCCGCAGGACGGCTATACCGCGCTGTTCGATCACATGCTCGACCACGATCTGATTGATGTGTTCTGCGATGTGGACGCCCGCGACCTCTTCGAGATCGACGAGACCACCGTCAAGATCGACGGCAAGGTCTATGGCGGCGAGATCGTCTACACCGGTCCGCTCGACGAGCTGTTCAACCTCGACCTGGGCGCTCTGCCGTACCGTACGCTCGACATGAAGTTCGAGACGCTCGATATGGACCAGTTCCAGCCCGTGGGCACCGTCAATTACACCACGAGTGAGGATTACACGCGTATCACCGAGTTCAAGAACATGACTGGTCAGGTTCTGCCCGGCAAGACCACCATCATGAAGGAGTATTCCAAGGCCTATACGCCCGGCTCGGGTGAGACGCCCTATTACGCCATTCTGGAGCCCGAGAACCGCGAGCTCTATGAGCGCTATCTTGAGCGCGTCCAGAACCTGACGAACTTCCACCCGGTGGGTCGCCTGGCCGAGTATCGTTACTACGATATGGATGCCGTGACCAACTCCGCCCTCGATCTTTCGGATGAGATTATCGCCTGCCATGCATAAAGTCATATCATTCGGTATTCCCTCGTATAACGCCGCCAAGGACATGGACCATTGCATCACCTCCATTCTGGAGGGGAGCAATTACGCCACCGATATCGAGATCATCATCGTCGATGACGGTTCCAAGGACGAGACGGCAGCCAAGGCCGACGAGTGGGAGACACGTTATCCCGGCATCATCCGCGCGGTGCATCAGGAGAACGGCGGCCACGGCATCGCCGTCCTTTCGGGCTTGCGTGAGGCGCAAGGTACCTACTACAAGGTCGTCGACTCGGACGACTGGCTCGATGGCGCAGCCCTGTCGACCATGCTTTCGATCCTGCGCGGTTTTGAGGAGCGCGACCAGCGCGTCGACCTCTTTATCTCGAACTATGTGTACGAGAAGGTTTACGAGGGTACGCATAGCGCTATTGGCTACAAGTTTGCCCTGCCGCGAAAAAAGATCTTTACCTGGGACCAGATTGGCCATTTCCGTCTGGACCAGAATCTGCTCATGCACAGCCTGTGCTATCGCACGGATGTGCTGCGCGCGTCCAATCTGCCTATGCCGCCGCACACGTTCTATGTAGACAACATCTACGCCTACGTGCCGTTGCCGCGCTGCAAGACCATGTACTACGCCGACATCGACCTCTATCGCTACTTTATCGGTCGCGAGGGCCAGAGCGTCAACGAGGCCACGATGGTCAAGCGTCTGGACCAGCAGTTCCGCGTGACGCGCATTATGATGGAGTCGTTTCACCTGTACAGCGATGTCGAGTCGTCGCGTCTGCGCTCGTACATGATGGGCTATTTCACCATGATGATGGCAATCTGCTCGGTGCTTACCAAGCTTTCCGACGAGGATTGTGCCGACGAGCGCCTGAAGACGTTGTGGACTGATCTGAAAGCCTATGACGAGCGTATGTATCGTCGTGCACGCTACGGTGTGGTCGGCTTCTTCACCAACCTGCGCGGCCGTGCCGGTGACAAAACCACACTCGGCCTATACCGTCTTGCCTCAAAGATCTTCAAATTCAACTAGCTGCTGAGTATTCGCTGCTGATAGGTTGAATGGGCCCCTTGGCCTTTAGTTTGCTACTGCGAACAGTCCTGCTCGCACGGAAAGCACATTAAGTGCTTTCCGGCTCGTGCGGAACTTGTATCAAACTAAAGGCCAAGGGGCCTCTGCTATAAGAATTGATTGTCAGGTTATTTGAATTTGAAGATCTTGGACGCGCGGTACACAGGGGCCTGGGCTGAAAAGAATCTGATTGGTAGGTTGTCCGGTGGGTCTTGGTTATGTTTGTCGCGAGTTCCGCACGAGCCGAAGAGCACTTAATGTGCTCTTCGTGCGAGCCAGGACTGTAGAGCAGCAAACATAACCAAGACCCACCGGACAACCGGACGAGCTAGTTTACTTCGCGGCGCCGGGGATGCCGTGGGAGGTTTTGGCGGTTTTGGCTCCGTTTACGATGGCGGTTTCCAGGGCCCTTACGGCGAGCATGCCCAGCAGGTCTAGGGGAACGGCGGCGCTTGCCTGGGCACCCAGTTTGCCGCTGGCGAGGGCGTAGATGGTGTCGCCGTCGTTGGTGGTGTGTGTGGGGCGGATGGCGTGCGCGTAGGCATCTGCTGCCATCTGGGAGACCTTGGTGGCCTGGGCCTTAGTGAGCTCCACGTTGGTGACGATGCAGCTGATGGTGGTGTTGGTGCGATCGAGCGGCATCTGCATAGAGCCTGCGGCGGCAAAGGCGGCGAGCTCCATGTCGACGATCTGGTTGCTATCGGCTGTGGCGCGCATGCCGGCGACCCACTCGCCAGTGGTCGGGTCGATGACGTTGCCGCAGGCGTTGACCGAGACCACGGCGCCCACCTTGACGGGACCGAGTGCCACGGCGGCAGCTCCAAGGCCGGCCTTCATGCAGGTGGCAGGCCCCATGAGCTTGCCTACGGTGGCGCCGGTACCGGCGCCCACGTTGCCTTGCTCGAGCGTGGCGGGGGTGTGGTCGAGCGCCTCGCGCACGGCGGCGATACCGGCCTCAATGTCGGGTCGCACTGTGGAGTCGCCAAAGGCAAGGTCGAAGATACAGCTGGAGCACACGATGGGCACCTGCGTGGGGCCGACGGGCAGACCGATACCGCGGCTCTCGAGTTCGCGGGCCACGCCGCTTGCGGCTTCGAGGCCAAAGGCCGATCCGCCCGAAAGGCAGACGGCGTGGACCTTATCGACGGTGTTCTCGGGACGCAGCAGGTCGGTCTCGCGCGAAGCGGGAGCGCCGCCGCGTACGTCAACGCCGCCGGTGGCACCCTCGGGCGCCACGATTACGGTACAGCCGGTGCCAGCCTCCTCGTCCGTATGGTTGCCAAAGCAAAAGCCATCGACATTGCAAACATCGATGGCTTCGAGCAGCGTGTCCATATTTTCTCCTATCGGTTTTCCGCCGGGCCTTATACCCGGTCGGGATCCGTACGGTACGGCAAAATTGTAGGCGCTGAGGGATGCCCAGCGCCAGATGCAATTACGAGAGTTTTTGAATCGCGCGTGCGACGCGAGCGATGGGCAAGCCCACCACGTTGTAGAAGTCACCCGAAATGTCGTGCACAAGCATGCGGCCGCCTGTGCCCTGGATGCCGTAGGCTCCGGCCTTGTCCATGGGTTCGCCGGAGGCAACATAGCGCTCGATTTGCTCTTCGGTAAGCTCATAGAACGTCACGTCGGTCACATCGACAAACGACAGGCTCTCGGCGGCATGCGGAGCTGTAGCGTCGCCGGCTTTAACGATGCAGACGCCGGTTGCGACCTGGTGCGTGCGGCCCGAAAGCTCACGGAGCATGGTGTGCGCCTCGCCCTCGGTTGCCGGCTTGCCCAGAATCTTGCCGTCAAAGGTGACGATGGTGTCGGCCGCGACCGTCAGCTCATTGGGCTCGGCATGCTCGGCAGCAACGGCAGCCGCCTTGGCGCGTGCCAAGCGCTCGACAAGCGTGAGCGGGGCCTCGCCATCAAAGGGCGTTTCGTCGATATCCGCGGGAATCACGTGAATGCTGTAGCCGGCCTCGCGCATCAGCTCTATGCGGCGCGGCGATTGCGAAGCCAAAATCATAGTTGGATGCCCTCGGCGACCTTCTCGACGGCCTTGTCGCCAGCGAGCGTGCGCAGCAGCTCCAATGCAAAGGGGAGTGACTGTGCCATGCCGCTGGCAGTGATGATATTGCCGTCTTGCGTGACCTTCTCGCCGGTATAAGTGCCTTCGGGGAAGCTCTTCTCAAAGCCGGGGAAGCACGTGGCGCGGCGTCCCTCGAGCAGGCCAAGCTCGCCCAGGATAAATGGGGCGGCGCAGATGGCGGCGACGTGCTTGGTCGCGGCGAACTCGCAGACCACGTCGCAGACGCGCTGATCTGCGCGCAGGTTGGTGGCACCGGGCAGGCCGCCGGGCAGCACGACGCAGTCGTACTCGTCAAAGTTGATCTCGTCAAAGAGGGCATCGCAGGTCACGGGAATCTGCAGCGAGCTCACAACCTCGCGCGTGGGCATAATCGAGACGAGCGTGGCACGCACGCCGCCGCGACGCATGACATCGACCATGGTCAAGCATTCAATAGTTTCAAAGCCATCGGCGGCGAGAACGGCAACGCTGGGCATAAGGGTTCCTTTCATAGGGCGGCATACAATTAGCCGTCTTATACCCCGAAGACATATGCTTGCCACGCTCGATTTCCCAATGTTTAAAAAGGGACGGGGATTAAATAATCATTCGGTACAAATTGATTATTTAATCCCCGTCCCAGAAAAATCATCAGCTAGTTGCGCTTGAGGTGGACGACGGTTTCGCAGTGGAAGGTTTGCGGGAACAGATCGACCGGTGTGATCTTGACGGGGGAGAAGGTGCCTTCCTCGACAAAGCGCTTAAGGTCGCGTGCCAGGGTGGCAGGGTCGCAGCTCACATAGGCGACATCGCGCGCACTCGTGCTGGCGATGAGGTCGATGGCCTCGGGCGCCAGGCCTGCGCGCGGCGGGTCGACCACCAAGACATCGGCGTCCTGGTCGGGGAACTCGCGCACGGCATCGCCGCCGATGACGTCGACGTTGTCGAGCTTGTTGATCTCGAGGTTACGGCGCAGGTCGCGCACGGCCGGACCGTAGGCTTCGACGGCGGCAACAAAGTCGCAGCGGCGGGCGAGCGGCAGGGTAAAGGTTCCGGCACCGCAGTATAGGTCCACGGCCAGCTCGTCTTCCTGCGGGTCGAGGGCGTCCATAACGAGCTCAATCAAAATCTCGGCGCCTTTGGTATTGACCTGGAAAAACGACGGGGCAGATAAGCGCATCTGGCCTTCGGCGATATTCTCGGTCCACGAGCCCTCGCCGGCGAGCATCTCGACTTTGGAGACACGGCGGGCTTTCTTTTCACCCTTGCTCATTACGCGCACTACGCTCGTAGGGTGTGCGGCATCTGGCAGCACGCGCGAGACCTGTGAGCGCGGGAAGGAGCCTGTGGGCGTCCAAAGCGCGACCTCGAGCGCCTTGGTGCGACGCGAAGCGCGAATGCCCACGCGCTCCAGACCCAGGTCGTGGCTGCCGCTCAGATAGTTGAGCGCGCCGACGACCGACTTGAGTGCCTTGGGAAAACGTTTATCGAACAGCGGGCACGAATCGACGGTCACGATCTTGCTGGGATCGACGCCGTGCATGCCAAGGCGCACACGTCCGTTAACGAGGGTGGGCTCCAGCTCAATCTTATTGCGGTAGCCCCAGTCATCCTTGGTGTGGCGGATGGGCTGGACAAGTTCGTTGACCTGGTCGGGGGTGAACTTGCCAATGCGCTCGAGCGTGGAGCGCAGGTTTTGCTCTTTGGCGGCAAGCTGAGCGGTGCGCGAGAGGTTGCCCCACGAACAACCGCCGCAGATGCCCACGAAGGGGCAGGGAGGCTGAATGCGATCGGGGCTCGGCTCCAGAATCTCAGTCGTGCGGGCACGCATAAACGACTTGCCGTCCTGCACGACCTCGACTTCGACGGTGTCGCCTGCCACGGCGCCCTGCACAAATGCGGCCTTGCCGTTGTCGGCATGTGCCAGACCGTCGGTGCCGTACGTCATCGATTCTATGGTGAGCTTCATATTCCTGCCTGCCATTCGCGGTTTTGTTCGCAACCATGGTAGCAGGGAAAAGCGCCCCGTATCTGGGGCATTCCTCAAATACGGGGCGCTTCTACAAACGTCTATTTCGTCTTGCCGGTAATGAGCGTCTTAAGGCCTAGGCCGATCAGGCCCAGACCCATGCGCACACGACCGGGGCGATGGCGCTCGATGGTCTTGGTCGCGCCAGCGGGCTTCTTGCGACGGGCACTCGTCTCGGGCGCGGGCTTAGCTGCCTGCGGCTCGGGCTGAGATGCAGGTGCAGGCTCGGGCTCAATGACGGTCGCCTGGACCTCTTGGACCTTGGGTGCTACCGGCTGCGGCTCGGGCTCGGGGGCGGGTTTTGCCTCAATGACGGGCTCGGGCGCGGCCTCGGCGTTGCGATAGGCACGCTCCAGCAGAGCTTCCTGCGAGTTGAAGGGTTTCTCGTCCTCTTTGCGCTCCACGGGAACCCAGGTGCCGTCACTCGTCAGCCTGCGTGCCTTCACGTTGTCGCGCAGCTGCATGTCCATGTACTCGTGCACCAGGGCGCGGCAGGTGGGGTCGAGCACGGGGAAGGCGATCTCCACGCGGTGCTCGGTGTTGCGCGTCATCATGTCTGCCGAGCTCAGGTAGATCATGTCCGAGTCCACGCCAAAGGCATAGACGCGCGCATGCTCCAGAAAGCGTCCGACGATGGAGCGAACGTGCACGTTCTCGGTCTTGCCGGCAACACCCGGCTTGAGGCACGAGATGCCGCGGATGATCATGTCCACGCGCACGCCGGCACACGATGCCTCGGCAATCTTGTCGATGACCTCGCGGTCGGTAAGCGAGTTGAGCTTAAAGAACACGCGGGCGGGCTCGCCGACGAGGGCGCGCTGAATCTCGCGGTCCAGACCGCGCATGATGAGCGGCTTGAGGCCCACGGGCGCCACGCCCAGGAAGCGGTAGTCGCCGCGCAGGTTGCCCAGCGACAGGTTACGGAAGAACAGGTTGGCGTCCTCGCCGATGCCGGGATGCGCGGTCATGAGCATAAAGTCGCTGTAGAGCTTGGCCGTCTTCTCGTTAAAGTTGCCGGTGCCCAACAGCGTGAGCCGGGTGAGCGCCATGCCCTCGCGATAGGTGAGCTGGCAGATCTTTGAGTGGCATTTAAAGCCCTCGGAGCCGTAGATGACGGTGCAGCCCGCCTCTTCCAGGCGTTCGGCCCATTCGATGTTGTTTTGCTCGTCAAAGCGGGCGCGGAGCTCCATGAGTACCGTGACCTCTTTGCCGTTTTCGGCAGCATCGATGAGCGACTCGCACAGGCGGCTCTGTTTGGCCACGCGGTAGAGCGTGATGCGCAGCGAGATGCACTCGGGGTCGTAGGCTGCTTCGTGCACCAGGTCCAAGAACGGGTTCATGGCCTCGTAGGGGTAAAAGAGCAGCTTGTCGTGTTGCAGCACCTGCTCGCGTATGGAGCGGGCCATATCGATGGTGGGGTTGGGCTGCGGCTTAAACGGCGTAAAGAGCAGCTCGTTGCGTAGATGTTCGGGAATTTTGCCCTCAATGCCAAAGACGTAGCCCAGGTCAAGGGGGATATCGCAGGTAAAGACCGAGCGGCGAGAAAGCTCGAGCGCCTTGCGGATGGTCTTGAGCGTTGGCTTTTCGAGCGAGCCCGATACGGCGAGCACCACCGGCTGCAGGCGCAGGCGCTTCTTGAGGATGCGCTTCATGTGCTGGCGGTAATCCTCTTCCTCCTCGACGCCCTCGCCGTCCGGGTCGATATCGGCATTGCGAGTGACGCGGATCAGCGCGCGATCCAGCGGCTTATAGGAGCCAAAGCAGCTGTCCAGGCAGGCGAGGATGACGTCCTCGAGCAAGATGTAGGAGTAGGTGCCGGTGGGCGAGGGGATCTCGACCACGCGGTTCATCGAGGCGGGAATCTCGATAAGGCCCAGCAGGCTCTCCTCGTCAGTGACGCCATCTAGGCCGCAAGCCAGATAGAGCGCGCCGTTGCGCAGGTTGGGGAAGGGGTGGCGCGGGTCAATGACCAGCGGTGAGATAACCGGCGACACGTAGGCCTGGAAGTAGCGGGTTACAAAGGTGCGTTCCTCGGGCGTAAGCGAATCGATGCGGGCGCGGTGAACGCCCAAGGTGTCGAGTTTGCCCTCGATGCTCTTAAAGATGGACTCCCAACGGGTAAGGAGCCCGGGCAGCTCGGCCATGACAGCATCGACCTGTTCGGAGGCGGTCATATTGCTCTTGTTGTCGACAGGCTGTTTTTTGAGCTCTGCCAGATCGGACAGGCCGCCCACGCGCACCATAAGGAATTCGTCGAGGTTGGACTCGAAAATCGACACGAACTTTAGACGCTCGAACAGCGGAACGGTTTCGTCGAAGGCTTCGTCAAGCACGCGGTTGTCAAAGCGCAGCCAGCTAAGTTCTCGGTTTTGCGTGTACGAGAAGTCGCGCGGCGGCTTGCGCAGCTTAGCGGCGGCTTGCTTTTTTTCGATTTTGCTCGGCATATGCATCTGTCCGTTCAGTCCCCGCAGGGGACGGTAGCCTAACACTATTCCCTATTGTCTCAATTTAGTCGACCTATGGCACGGACGTATCGCGTGAACGGTATCTTTACCTACTTCTTACGCTGACAAGCCATAGGACTGACGCCCTGCTGTCCGCAAACGGTCTATATCCTCTCTCGACTGGTACGTAAGTGTGAATAAGAATGATAGATAGCTGAATATCATCGAATACAGGCAGAAACGTAAACAAGCGTCATTTATATGCATAAAACTGATTTAGCTATGCAATTTTCAATCAAAAGTTTAGAGACGCGATTGTAAATGGTTTTTAAGAAAAAGAGCGTTTACCTTAGAAAAGTTACTTTAGAACGCCGAAGTGCATTATGGGGGAATCATAGGCGATATACCGTTCATCGCACTTTGTTGACCGTTCGGGGGCGAGGTGGAATTGCGGGTAGAATTTGGATATAAATAGAGCTGTCAGCAAGCAGCGCCCGTTACGGAAGGGCGCTGAGAGATTCGGCCGAAAGGCCCGAAAGAAAGGTAGGAGGCCATGACGAAAGGTCTGCACGTGCCTTCCGAGATCGGCAAGCTCAGGAAGGTCTGCCTGCACCGTCCCGGCGACGAGCTCCTCAACCTGCCGCCCGACGAGCTCGAGCGACTCCTGTTCGACGACGTCCCGTTCCTGGAGGTCGCACAGCAGGAGCACGACACCTTCGCCCAGATCCTGAGGGACCAGGGCGTGGAGGTCCTCTACCTCGAGAACCTCGTCGCGGAGGTGTTCGACCAGGTCCCCGGCGCCCGCGCCGAGTTCACCGACCAGTACATCGCCGAGGCCGGCATCCGCGGCCAGCACATGCCGCAGATCGTCCGCGAGAAGCTGGACTCCATCGAGGACAACCTCGAGTTCGTCAAGAAGACCATGGCCGGCATGACCAAGTCCGAGATCGACATGCCCCTCACGGCCTCCACGACCCTCGACTCCCTGGTCAACTCCGAGTCCGAGTCCGACCTGATC
>NZ_KN214136.1:45900-49412 GCF_000763055.1 Collinsella sp. 4_8_47FAA
CCACTCATGGGCACCCTGCGCGTCTACGAGCTGACCGCCGGCAAGAACCCGGGCGACGTGAACATCCGCCTGATCGAGGACACCCTCGAGCACGTCCTGGAGGACGCCACCGGCGTCGACCAGGTCAAGCTGATCCCCTGCGGCGGCGGCGACCCGATCGCGGCCTCCCGCGAGCAGTGGAACGACGGCTCCAACACCCTGTGCGTCGAGCCCGGCAAGATCTGCGTCTACGCCCGCAACACCGTCACCAACGACGTGCTGTACAAGGAGGGCCTGGACCTTCTCGTCGTGCCCTCCGCCGAGCTCTCCCGCGGCCGCGGCGGCCCGCGCTGCATGAGCATGCCCTTCTGGCGCGAGGACCTCTAAGGTTTTCAAAGGCCCGTACGGGTCTTAATACAAACATCTAGCTGCCATTAGATGTCTCCAAATGGGGCGGTGCGGGTTCTCGCACCGCCCCATTCTTGTTTATGGGCTTTAGCCTGTGCGGGGCGCGCAGCGCGCCGCATCAGAAACCACCCGCTATGCGGGTGGGGCCAAACGGCTTTACAAAGCCGCCCCCTCGCCGGACACTTGCGATTGTTCAGGCCGCAGGGAATCCGAGTCGAGAGGGCGGTGGTGGCGTATGGCCCAGAAGGCCTACAGCCTGTCGCACACGAAGTGGATGTGCAAGTACCACGTCGTGTTCACGCCGAAGTATAGGCGCAAAGTCATCTACAACCAAATAAGGTCCGACCTTGGGGAGATCTTCAGGAAGCTCTGCCAGTACAAGGGGATAGAGATCATCGAGGGGCACCTGATGCCCGACCACGTCCACATGCTGCTGGCGATACCGCCGAAGTACAGCGTATCGAGCGTGATGGGCTACCTGAAGGGGAAGAGCTCGCTGATGGTATTCGACAAGCACGCGAACATGAAGTACAAGTTCGGCAACAGGAAGTTCTGGGCCGAGGGCTACTACGTGTCCACCGTCGGCCTGAACGAGGCCACCATCGCGAAGTACATCCGGGAGCAGGAGAAGGCCGACATCGCGATCGACCGGCTGAGCGTCAAGGAGTACGAGGACCCCTTCGGTAGGGGGCCGGGGCGTAAATAGCGCCGGTTTGACCGGCCCGTCACGGGTCAATCTGCAGTGCGGCCCGAACCCCGTGAGGGCCGGCGCCTTTAGACGCGTGCCGGAAATCCAAGGGTTATACCCTAAGAGCAAACCACCCCTTTTAGGGGTGGTTTTGATCTAATAAGCTAAATTAGCATCAGATAAGGTGTCCATTATGTCTAGAGGCGGTCACGTTGATACCCCAACGGTGTCGGTTTCTTTGCCTTTTGGGCATCATTTCGATTCCCATGACCTTTGCCGGCATCATTCCCGTGTTCTAGCGATTGGAGCTTAGTCATGGATATCAAGACAATTGGCGTTGAGGAATGGCTCAACGTTTGGGAGAAGACCGCTACGTGGGACATTGCCCAATCGACGATCTCCTCGCTTGCCATGGGCGAGCTGCGCGCGCTCGACGAGCAGGACGGCGCCACGTTCTACGAGCGCCTGGATCGCGAGAAGATGAACTACGGTTGGATCGAGGGTTCACCGGAGTTTAAGGCCGAGGTCGCCAAGCTGTATCGTCGCGAGGTCAATCCCGATCACATTCTGCAGACCAATGGCTGCACGGGTGCCAACCTCAACGCCATCATGGCCGTTGTCGGGCCCGGCGATCACGTGATTGCCGAGTGGCCTACCTATGCGCCGCTCTATGAGATCCCGCGTACGCTCGGCGCTGAGGTCGAGTATTGGGAGCTTCGCGAGGAGCTCGGATGGAAACCCGATATCGAGGAACTCAAGCGCCTCGTTCGCCCCAACACCAAGCTCATCTGCATCAATAACGCATCGAATCCCATCGGTACGGTGCTTGATGCCGATATGCTCGGTCAGATTGCCGAGATTGCCCATTCGGTGGGCGCCTACGTGCTGTGCGATGAGGTGTATCTGCCGCTCGAGAACACCGAGTCCTTTATGTCGATGGCCGACGTGTATGAGAGGGCCATTGTCACCAACTCGGTGTCTAAGACCTATTCGACGCCTGCAGCTCGCGTGGGCTGGGTCGTTGCGGACGAAGAAATGTCTAACCGCATCCGCACCTACCGCGACTACACCATGATCTGCAGTGGCGTGTTTAACGATGCTTTGGCGACCTACGTGCTCGAGCACAAGGACAAGATTCTCGAGCGTAACCGCAAGATCGTGTTTGGTAACCGCGATATCGCACAGGCTTGGATCGATACGCAGCATCGTGTTTCCTGGACGGCCCCGCAGGGCGTGTCCACCTCGTTTATCCAGCTGGATATTCCCGAGGATGACGAGGAGTTCTGCAAGCGCCTGCTGGCCGAGAGGGGAGTGCTGTTGGTTCCTGGTAGCCGTTTTGAGCTTCCCTGTGGAGCGCGCCTGGGCTACTGCGCGAGCGAAGATGTTCTTCGCGAGGGCCTGAGGCTTCTGGGCGAGGCGCTGGCCGAGTTCGATCGCTAGTCCCTTGAGGTTCTCGAAGGCCTAAACCTTACTGGGCCCTAGGTGTACCGAATGCAGACCCGCTCCCTTTGGAGGAGCGGGTCTGTTTGTCTTTGCCGCCGAAAAAGTCAAGTTGTTACAAATGGAGACGCAAGCTCGATCGGGTATTCGACGGGCCTTATACTGAGCTTCCGGTGAACGGTATCCAACGTCTGGTAAACGGTAATCTGTTTACCAAAAATGAATAGGACGAACTTTCTTTTGAATAAAAATCAAAATGGTTGAGACACAGCGAGAATTGCGAATTCTATTCATATCATTGCGTGAAATATGCAATTTGAGGGTGGTTTAACAAAGATTAGTTCCAATTGATTTTTCGGTTAAAAAAGCGTTTAAGCACGTAAATACACTTTATTAAATCAAAGTGTGCCATGCGTGAAGTATATGTGTATGCCGTTCACCCCTCATATAAAACCGTTCGGGGGCGAGGTGGAAGTATGGACTGATTTTGGATATAAATATGTCGTCAGCAATAACGCCTCACACGGAGGGGCGCTAACGAATCGGCCCTGACAAGGGCCCGAAAGAAAGGTAGGAGGCCATGACGAAAGGTCTGCACGTGCCTTCCGAGATCGGCAAGCTCAGGAAGGTCTGCCTGCACCGTCCCGGCGACGAGCTCCTCAACCTGCCGCCCGACGAGCTCGAGCGACTCCTGTTCGACGACGTCCCGTTCCTGGAGGTCGCACAGCAGGAGCACGACACCTTCGCCCAGATCCTGAGGGACCAGGGCGTGGAGGTCCTCTACCTCGAGAACCTCGTCGCGGAGGTGTTCGACCAGGTCCCCGGCGCCCGCGCCGAGTTCACCGACCAGTACATCGCCGAGGCCGGCATCCGCGGCCAGCACATGCCGCAGATCGTCCGCGAGAAGCTGGACTCCATCGAGGACAACCTCGAGTTCGTCAAGAAGACCATGGCCGGCATGACCAAGTCCGAGATCGACATGCCCCTCACGGCCTCC
>NZ_KN214136.1:49791-90105 GCF_000763055.1 Collinsella sp. 4_8_47FAA
TCGCGCGCCTTCATGCACCTCGACACGGTCTTCACCCAGATCGACGTCGATAAGTTCACGATCCACCCCGCCATCATGGGCACCCTGCGCGTCTACGAGCTGACCGCCGGCAAGAACCCGGGCGACGTGAACATCCGCCTGATCGAGGACACCCTCGAGCACGTCCTGGAGGACGCCACCGGCGTCGACCAGGTCAAGCTGATCCCCTGCGGCGGCGGCGACCCGATCGCGGCCTCCCGCGAGCAGTGGAACGACGGCTCCAACACCCTGTGCGTCGAGCCCGGCAAGATCTGCGTCTACGCCCGCAACACCGTCACCAACGACGTGCTGTACAAGGAGGGCCTGGACCTTCTCGTCGTGCCCTCCGCCGAGCTCTCCCGCGGCCGCGGCGGCCCGCGCTGCATGAGCATGCCCTTCTGGCGCGAGGACCTCTAAGTCTTTCCGTTTCCGGTGCGGTCCCCCTACAACCGCACCGGTTTCGCCTGTCAAACGGGCTACACTAATTACTTATGTAATTCATTTCTTCGAAAGGAAACAAACCATGGGTGTTAACCTCTCCGGCCGTAGCTTCCTCAAGCTCCTCGACCTCACCACCGAGGAGATCGAGTACCTGCTCAAGCTCTCCAAGAACTTCAAGGACATGAAGCGCGCTGGCGTTCCGCACCGCTATCTCGAGGGTAAGAACATCGTTCTGCTCTTCCAGAAGACTTCCACTCGTACCCGCTGCGCCTTCGAGGTCGGCGGCATGGATCTGGGCATGGGCGTCACCTACCTCGATCCCGGTTCGTCGCAGATGGGCAAGAAGGAGTCCATCGAGGACACCGCCCGCGTTCTCGGCCGCATGTATGACGGCATCGAGTTCCGTGGCTTTGCCCAGGACGACGTCGAGGAGCTCGCTGCCAAGTCCGGCGTGCCCGTGTGGAACGGCCTGACCACCGAGTGGCACCCCACCCAGATGCTCGCCGACATCCTGACCGTCCAGGAGAACTTCAACTACGACATCAAGGGCAAGACCCTCGTCTTCATGGGCGACTGCAAGAACAACGTCGCTCGCTCCCTCATGGTTGTCTGCTCCAAGCTCGGTATGAACTTCGTGGCCTGCGGCCCCGAGGAGTGCATGCCCGCTGACGACGTCATCGAGGCCTGCAAGCCCATCGCCGAGGCCAATGGCTGCACCATCAAGCTGACCACCGACGTCAAGGACGGCGTCACCGGTGCCGACGTTATCTACACCGACGTGTGGGTCTCCATGGGCGAGCCCGACGAGGTCTGGGCCGAGCGCATCGCTCAGCTCACCCCGTATCGTGTCACCTCCGACGTCATGGCTATGGCCAACCCGGGTGCCATCTTCCTGCACTGCCTGCCCAGCTTCCACGACACCAACACCACCATTGGCGCCGAGAAGTGCGAGCAGTTCGGCATCACCGAGCAGGAGGTCACCGACGAGGTCTTCGAGAGCCCCGCTTCCAAGGTCTTCGACGAGGCTGAGAACCGCATGCACACCATCAAGGCTGTCATGTACGCCACGCTCAAGTAAGAGCATCTAGCATCTCGCTCGGGGTGTATTGCTGCACACCCCGAGCGGTTTTATCTGGTAATAATCTCGCATCAAGCGGCAGGCACGGCACGGAAGAGCCGCTTCGGGCGAGATCAGTAAATGATTTATGAAGGGGGGATGAGAACTATGACTGAGACCGCTAAGAAAAAGCGCGGTATGCCTTCATCGTTCACCATTCTTCTTGCTCTGCTGGCAATTGTCGCAGTGATTACCGTTATCGTCTCCGGTACGTCCGGTGGCGCGGTTACCGCAGCCCGTCTGAGCGATTTCTGCACCGCCCCGATCCTGGGCTTCGCTGACGCTCTGCCCGTCTGCCTCTTCGTTATGATCCTGGGCGGCTTCCTCGGCATGATGACCGAGACCGGCGCCCTGGACAACGGCATTGCCGTTCTGGTGCAGAAGCTTAAGGGCAACGAGATTATGCTCATTCCCGTGCTGATGCTCATCTTCTCCCTCGGTGGTACCACCTATGGTATGTGCGAGGAGACCGTTCCCTTCTACGCCCTGCTCGCCGCTACCATGATGGCCGCTGGCTTCGACCCCATGGTCGGTGCCGCTACCGTCCTGCTCGGCGCTGGCTGCGGCTGCCTGGGCTCCACGGTTAACCCGTTCGCCGTCGGCGCTGCCGTCGACGCTCTGACCGGCGTTGGCATTGAGGTCAACCAGTCCATCATCATCGGCCTCGGTGCCGTCCTGTGGATTGTCACTACCGCTATGTCCATCTTCTTCGTGATGAACTATGCCAAGAAGGTCAAGGCTGACAAGGGTTCCACCATCCTGTCGATGCAGGAGCTCAAGGACGCCGAAGAGGCTCACGGCAAGGCTGCTTCCGAGGTCCACAAGGAGGTCAAGCTCACCGGTCGTCAGAAGGGTGTTCTGATTGCCTTCGCCTTCACCTTCGTCGTCATGATCGTCGGCTTCATTCCGCTGGCCGACCTCAACGAGGGCGTCGCCAACTTCTTCGACGCTGGCGCCGTCTACGACGCCGACGGTAACGCCGTCGTCCAGGGCTGGTCTGCCCTGATCACCGGCCTGCCCATTGGCCAGTGGTACTTCGACGAGGCTTCCACCTGGTTCTTCCTCATGGCCGTCCTGATCGGTATCATCGGTGGCCTGTCCGAGAAGCAGATCGTTAACACCTTCATCACCGGCGCTGCCGACATGATGTCCGTTGTTCTCGTCATCGCCCTCGCCCGTGGTATCTCCGTCCTCATGGCTAACACCGGCCTCGACGTCTACGTCCTCGACGCTGCCGCCAATGCTCTGGCTGGCCTGTCCGGCGTGATCTTCGCTCCCATGAGCTTCCTGGTCTACTTCGGCCTGTCCTTCCTGATCCCCTCGACCTCTGGTATGGCTACCGTCTCCATGCCCATCATGGGACCGCTGGCTGTTAAGCTCGGCTTCTCGCCCGAGGTCATGGTCATGATCTTCTCCGCTGCTATCGGTGTCGTGAACCTGTTCACCCCGACCTCCGGTGCCATCATGGGCGGTCTCGCCCTGGCCAAGATCGAGTGGACGACCTGGCTCAAGTTTGCCCTTAAGCTCATCGTCGCTCTCTCCGCCGTCTGCGCCGTCATCCTGACCGTCGCCTGCGTGCTGCTCTAAGTACCCAACGGGTACCCCACGGAAACCTTGACGATCCTGTAAAGGATCACCTGGTCATCGTCTGTCCGGTGGGGTCAACCCACCGGTAGACTCCTACCTTTAGCCCCCTCCCGTTCCGTGCGCGGGAGGGGGCGCTCTCATGTTGCGCGGTTCTACGAACCGCGCAACCAGTCGACGCTGCGCGCCGCCCAGAACGACAATTTGTCATTCAAAAGGCAAGGCATGACCAGAAGGTCTATGCCTTGCCTTTTGAATGACAAATTGTACGTCCTGGACGGCGCTCGCTGACTTATGCTCAACCTGCGGCGCTGCCATTGTTGCAGGCAGGAGGCAGCTTGCTCGCTCCGGTGCACGTTTGCTGGCTTTGGCTCTGCCTGTGACGTTTCCATTGTTGGTGCGGAGTGACTTGTTCCCTGCTCCAAATTAGCTACCCCGGGTCCCCGGTGGTTGCGGTGGGCGTGTTTGGTTGGTGCCTGTTGATGGTCTGGGTATCGGGGAGGGCGGGCTCCGTTATAATCGCCTAGAACATTAAATGGAAACGGGACGGGAGCCATACATGCGCCAGGGTTTCGACAACGCGAAGTATATCGAGCTGCAGGCCGCTCATATTAAGGAGCGCATCTCGCAGTTTGGCGGCAAGCTGTATTTGGAGTTTGGCGGCAAGCTGTTTGACGACTATCATGCGAGTCGCGTGCTGCCGGGTTTTGAGCCGGACAGCAAGTTTCGCATGCTCAAGAGCATTGCCGACGACGTCGAGGTCATCATCGCCATTAACGCGAACCACATCGAGAAGAACAAGGCTCGCGGTGACCTGGGTATTACCTATGACGAGGACGTCTTGCGCCTGGTCGACCTGTTCCGCGGCAATGGTTTTGCTGTCGCGGCCGTGGTTATCACCCAGTATGCAGGCCAGCCCGCCGCTGACGTCTTCCGCAATCGCCTGAACGCGCTCGGCATTCCTGCCAAGCTGCACTATCCCATCGAGGGCTATCCGCACGACGTCGACCTGATCGTGTCCGACGACGGCTATGGCAAGAACGAGTTTGTCGAGACCACTCGTCCGCTCGTCGTGGTCACCGCCCCCGGCCCCGGCTCGGGCAAGCTCGCCACCTGCCTGTCTCAGCTCTATCACGAGCACAAGCACGGCACCGCCGCCGGCTACGCCAAGTTCGAGACTTTCCCGGTCTGGAACCTTCCCCTCACGCATCCGGTCAACATCGCCTATGAGGCCGCCACGGCCGACCTCGACGATGCGAATATCATCGACTCCTTCCACTTGGAGGCCTATAACAAGACTACGGTCAACTACAACCGCGACGTCGAGGCCTTCCCGGTGGTCCGTGCCCTGATGGAAAAGATCCTGGGCAAGAGCCCCTACCAGAGCCCCACGGACATGGGCGTCAATATGGTCGGCTTTGCCATCACCGATGACGATGCCTGCCGCGACGCTTCCAAGATGGAGATCGTCCGCCGCTACTTTACCGCGGTCGAAAATGTGCGCCGTACCGGCGTGGGCGATGAGCAAGTCGACCGTCTCAAGATCATTATGAAGAAGGCTGGTATCGACAAGAATTACTCGCCGGCACGCTCGGCCGCCCTTACCAGGGAGCAGCTGACGGGTGGCCCCGTAGGCGCCATGGTCATGCCCGATGGCTCCGTGGTGACCGGCAAGACTTCCACGCGCCTGGGCGCCGCGAGCTCGCTCATCATGAATGCACTTAAGCATGTCTCGGGCGTTGACCTTGAGCTCGAGGTCATTAGTGATGAGGCGATCGAGCCTATCAGCAAGCTCAAGACGCATTTCCTGGGTAGCAAGAACCCGCGCCTGCACACTGACGAGACGCTTATGGCGCTCTCGATCACCTCGGCAACGAGCGAGACGGCGGCCCGCGTCCTTTCGGGCCTGGAGCAGCTGCGCGGCTGCGATGCCTTCTTTAGCGTAATCATCTCGCCGACGGACGAGACGGTGTTGCGCAAGCTGGGCATCAACGTGTGCTGTGAGCCCAAGTTCGAGCGCCGTGGTTTCTTCCACCGCTAAGCCTGGATAAATTGGTCTGAAAGGGGCACATCGGGTATGCATTCGGTGCGCCCCTTTTATCAACAAAGCTACCGTTTAACCTAAAAATAGCCCGCTTACCTGCCTATAAGCAATTTGGGCGGTATACAATAACCCTAATTGTTTCATCCTTTTGCGGGGATGCCGCATGATGGATGTTGCCGGCCATCATGGGGTGTGCCGGTCGCGCACGGTGCAGGTGATGCCCGTGCTCGGTTTGAGGAGGCTGCCATGGCTGGCAAGGGTCGTGCGAGTGTCAACGATATGAAGCGCGTCGAGGTGCAGGTGCTGATGGAGATCGCACAGCAGTCCGAAGACAACGGCGGATTTTATGGCTTTTCGCGCAAGACGCTTGCCGAGCGTGTGGGGGTGTCTCCGTATCGCGCCCGCGCGGCAATTGAACGCTTGGAATCCGAAGACATCATTGAGGTCGTCTCGCGCTACAGCGACGACGGCGGCCAGCTCGCAAATGGTATTTGTCTCACGGAGCGTGGCGAATGGTATCTAGAGGGCATCCGTGCCGGCATACTCGTGCAGGACTTGATCAAGGACGAAGTCGCCGATCGATAACGGCGCGCATTCATAGTGGAAACGACGCCGCCTGGGCAACCGGACGGCGTTTTGTTTCGAGATGGAGAAATGCGATTGCGCGTAAGAAAAATTGCGTGCGGCGCGCGTCGCGAGTATTACAATGAAGACCCGTAAGATGTGTATGGACAACTTCTACGGGAAGCGCAGGTAACTCAATATGACCAAGCATGTGTTCGTAACCGGTGGCGTGGTTTCGTCTCTGGGCAAGGGTATTACCGCGGCCTCGCTGGGCCGTCTGCTCAAGTCGCGCGGGTACAAGGTGACGATGCAAAAGGCCGACCCGTATCTGAACGTCGACCCCGGCACCATGAGCCCGTTCCAGCATGGCGAGGTCTTTGTGACCGAGGACGGCTACGAGTCCGATCTGGACCTGGGCCACTACGAGCGCTTTATTGACGAGAACCTGACCCGCGATTCCAACTTTACGACTGGTGCCATCTATAAGAGCCTGATCGCCCGTGAACGTCGCGGTGACTTTTTGGGCGGCACCGTGCAGGTGATTCCGCACGTCACGAACGCCATTAAGGATAAGTTCCGTCGTATTGAGGAGCAGACCGGCTCCGACGTGGTCATCACTGAGTTGGGCGGCACCATCGGCGACATCGAGTCGCAGCCGTTTGTCGAGGCCATCCGTCAGTATCGCAAGGAGGCCGGCCCCGAGAACGTCTGCTACATCCACGTTTCGCTCGTTCCCTATATCGCCGCCGCCCACGAGGTCAAGACCAAACCGACGCAGCACTCCGTCAAGGAGCTCCGCAGCTTTGGTATCCAGCCCGATATTATCGTCCTGCGCTCCGATCACCATATCGACGACGCCATCCGCGGCAAGATTGCAAGCTTCTGCGACGTCGACACCGACTGTGTCTTTACCAACGAGGACTGCGCGAGCATCTACGATGTTCCGCAGCTGCTCGCCGAGCAGGACTTTGACCTGCGCATTTGCGAGCGTCTGGGTCTTGACCCGCGTGAGCGCGACATGAGTCAGTGGAACGAGTTCCTGCGCAAGCAGAACCATGCCAACCAGCACGCCGACAAGGTGAAGATCGCCGTCGTGGGCAAGTATACGCAGCTGCCCGATGCCTACCTGTCGGTTATCGAGGCCCTGCACCACGCGGGTGTGTTCTACGATCGCCACGTTGACGTGCAGCTGGTCGATGGCGAGAGCCTCGATGAGCAGAACGTCTCCGAGGTCCTGGGTGACGCCTCGGGCATCTTGGTCCCTGGCGGCTTTGGCAAGCGCGCCCTGGAGGGCAAGATCCTCGCGGCCGAGTTCGCCCGCGAGCACAAGATTCCGTATCTGGGCATTTGCCTGGGTATGCAGGTGGCCGTGTGCGAATTTGCCCGCAACGTGGTCGGCCTTGCCGGCGCCAGCTCTTCCGAGTTCGATCCGGATGGCCCGTATAGTGTCATCGACTTGATGAGCTCGCAGGAGGACGTGACCGAGAAGGGCGGCACCATGCGTCTGGGCGCCTATCCGTGCAAGCTTGCCGCCGATACCCTCGCGCGCGAGGCATATGGCGAGGAGCTCGTCTACGAGCGTCACCGTCACCGCTTTGAGTTCAACAACGCCTTCCGTGACCAGCTCGAGGGCGCTGGTCTGGTTATCTCGGGTCTTTCGCCCGACGAGCGCCTGGTCGAGATGGTCGAGCTGCCGCGCGACGTGCATCCGTGGTATGTGGCAACCCAGGCTCATCCCGAGTTCAAGAGCCGCCCGACCAACCCGCAGCCGCTGTTCCGCGAGTTCGTGCGCGCCTCGATCGGCCAGCATGAGGGCGTCGATCGCTTGCAGGTGACGCCCAAGAACCTCGCTACGGACTAAGGGTGCCGGCGAATAAGGAACATACCGAAGCTACTCCCTCGTCGCTCGCCGTGGCGGCGGGGGAGTATCTCGATTACCTCGCGGTCGAGCGGGGCTTGGCGCGCAACACGATTGCGGCCTATCGTCGTGACCTGACGACGTACTGCGCCTATCTGGAGCGGGCTGACGTTGCGTCTTTTGAAGAGGTGACCCGTCAGGTCGTGGAGGGCTTTGTTGCCGATCGCCGCGACGGAGGCTATTCCGACGCCTCGGTGGAGCGCACGCTTGCTGCCGTGAAGGGCCTGCATGCCTTTTTGGTGTGCGATGGGGCCGTGGCCCAAAACCCGACGGCGGCGTTGCGCCTGCCCAAAAAGGCAGATCGCCTGCCGGAATACCTTTCGGTGGAGGACGTCTCGGCACTGCTCGATCAAGACTTTCCCGAGGGCGAGATGGGACTGCGCGATCACGCCATCTTGGAAGTGCTTTACGGTTGCGGCTTGCGCGTGAGTGAGCTGGTTGGGCTCGATGTGGGCGATATCCATATCGATGACGGGTTTGTCCTGGTGCGCGGTAAGGGCTCCAAGGAGCGTCTGGCCCCGTTGGTGGGAAGCGCGGCTCGTGCCTTGGCACACTATATAGGTGACGGGCGCACGCTCCTGGCCGCCCATGCTCACGGGACGGAGACCTCGGCGGTCTTTTTAAATAAGAACGGACGTCGCCTGTCGCGCCAGGCCGTGCATGCGATATGCGAGCGGTATGGGCGCCAGGTGGGGCTGATTGGGCTCCATCCCCACACCCTGCGCCACTCCTTTGCCACCCACATGCTCGCGGGCGGTGCCGACCTGCGTGTGCTGCAGGAGATTTTGGGCCATGCCGATATTTCGACCACGCAGGTCTACACGCATGTCGACCGCACGCAACTGACCGAGGTCTATCTGGCGGCGCATCCGTTGGCACATCGCTAGCACCTCGCTGACCTGCATATTTATAAATGTTAAAGGGGACGGGCCCCAGATTGCCGAGACGCACTTTTGCGCACATGGGCAATCTGGGGCCCGTCCCATTTTTCGCCAGACACCGACGCGTTGGTGGGCCGTGTGTACCGTGGGTGGGGGAGTTTGGGGGCGATGTGAACGGTGTGTAAAGGGACGTAAAAATCGCCTCAAGGTCAACTTGAAGGTTGAGGTTCGCGGGCGTGGTTCTACAGGTGGCATCCCGCCTTTGCTGCAAACACAACATATTGTGTTTTCGAACATATGCTCGGGGGTGTTTTACAACATATTGGGGGTGTAGTGGTGGGGTGGGGTGGGGGAAGGGGTGGGGAAAGGTGTTGAAAAATGGGGCGGTTCCCCATATTATTGATGACGTCGACAGGCGGGGTGGTTCCCCGCGTACGTGCCATCTGAGTAACCGAGGGGAGGGCGCACATGGGAATGACGGGTGCATACGAGCGCAATCTCGATGCAAAAGGTCGTCTATCCCTGCCTGCACCCCTTCGTGAGGAGCTTGGAGAGCACGTTCGCGTGTTTAAAGCCCTGGATGTCGATGCTCTGTACGTGTTCTCTGCCGAGGCCTTCGATAAGTGGGTCGAAGGACTCTTCGCGGGTCGTGAGGGCCACGAGGGTTTTAACCCGCGTGACATCAACGACCAGAAGCTCATGAGGGCGATCAACAAGCGCACCACGTCGATGGATGTGGACAGCGCGGGTCGTATCGGTCTTTCTGAGTCTCTCCGCAAGCAGGCGAACCTCGACCGCGAGGTCACGGTTGTGGGCAACTACGACCACCTTGAGGTTTGGGACCGCGCTACGGCCGATGAGGACGATGATGACGAGGCCCTGCTGGACCTCTTCTTCTCGTAAGGGCAAGGCACGAGTAACGGATGGAGCGTGGGATCTTGACACAAGAATATCGGCATGAACCTGTCATGCTCGACGAAGTGCTTGAGTCGCTGCAGCTAAAGAGCGGTTCCGTCGTCTGCGACTGCACCCTTGGCGGTGCCGGCCATTCGGTAAAGATGGCCGCGCAGGTGGGGGAGACCGGCCTTTTGCTCGGCGTCGATCAGGACGACATGGCCCTCGAGGCCGCTGGCGCCCGTCTGGACCGCGAGGTTCCCGGCGTACCGCACCAGCTGCTGAAGGGCAACTTCGGCGACTTGGACGAGCTGCTTTGCTCGGCCGAGGTGCCCGGGGTCGATGGCTTCCTGTTCGACTTGGGCGTTTCGTCGCCGCAACTCGATATCCCTGGCAGGGGCTTTTCGTACAACGAGGACGCCCCATTGGACATGCGGATGGATCCGGGTAACAACACCTTAAACGCAGCTGAGGTCATCAACACCTATAACGAACACGACCTCGCCCGGATTCTACGCGTCTATGGCGAAGAGAAGTTCGCCTCGCAGATCGCGCGTGAGATCGTGCGCCGCCGCGAGCATGAGCCGATCGAAACCACCGGTCAGTTTGTCGAGATCATCAAGGCTGGTATCCCCGCTGCCGCTCGTCGGCATGGCGGACACCCAGCCAAGAAAAGTTTCCAGGCCATTCGCATCGAGGTCAATCACGAACTCGATGTGCTCGAGCGAGGGCTTGACGCCGCCACAAGGTGGCTCAACCCGGGTGGACGCATCTGCGTCATCTCGTATCACTCGCTCGAGGACCGTATCGTAAAGAACCACTTTAAGGAGATGAGCCAGGGGTGCACGTGTCCGCCGGAGATTCCGGTGTGCGTGTGTGGCAACGTGCCGATACTCAAGGTCATCACCCGCAAACCCTTGGTTGCCCAACCCGATGAGGTTGCGCGCAACCCTCGGGCGAGATCAGCCAAGATCCGCGTGGCGCAGCGTCTGTAGGCGCGACCCCGCGAAATTGGACCTCCCGCTCGCACCACAAACGAAGCTTAAACACACTACCAACGTACTCGGGATGGGAGGCGGCATATCATGGGCTATAACACCTCAAACGCAGCACTCGCCTATGATATGAACGCCATGCCCGCCTACCGCGAGGCACCGCAGGCGCCCGCTGCCCCTCGTGAGCAGCGCACGCCGCGTTTTGATGTCTACACGGGCGCGGGCCGTCAGGCAAACCAGGCGGTAAGCCCGGTTTTCATGAGCGTTCTTAAAACGGTTTGCATCATTGCGGCTATTTTCATGACGATCGGTGTCGCGCGCGTGGCACTTGCCGGTGTTACGGCCCAGGTGCTCAACGGCAACGCCGAGCTTACCAGCACGCTCGAGAAGGCGACCGACGAGAGCTCTGACCTCGAGGTCATGCATTCGGTCTATGGTGCTGACACGCGCATTCGCGATCTTGCGGGCGCCTATGGCATGGTGGAGCCCAGCGAGAGCGTTACGCTTGACTTTTCGCAGGATGCAGCCGCGGGCGCTAGCTCGACTGCGGCCGCTCACTAAATTAGACGGTAGCTGAGTATGACAAATGACTATCGCCGCGGTCGCGACGGGAACCGCGGGTCTGGACGTCCCTCCTCGCAGGGGCGTTCTGGTTATCAAGGAACGGGTCGGCCATCTTACAACGCGGGGCCGTCCTATGGCAATGACCCTGCGTCGCGTCTTCGCGGCTCGGGTGGACCTCGGGTGCGCAATGCGGGCGCGCGCAAGGGGTCGTCTGAATGGGTTACGGGAACGTCGTTGCCTCGCCGCGATGTCGTTCTGGGCTTTATTGGGGTTGGCCTTGCCGCGGGCGTCTTCCGTCTTGCCGACTACCAGATCGTGAACGCTGGCAAGCTGCGTGAGCGTGCGGACGCGCGCCGCCTGCTTGCACAGACGCTCTATGCCAAGCGTGGCACTATCTACGACCGCAACGGCAACGTGCTGACGTCGTCGGTCGAATGCCGCAATGTCGCCGTGAACCCTCAGCTGGTCGAGGATGTCGACAAGACGGTTTCGGCGCTGGTCAAGGCTACCGGTATCGATAAAAAAACTTGCCGCAAGCTGGTGCTGTCTGATGGTACCTGGGTGTATATCAAGCGCCAGGTTGACGAGGATGACGCTGCCGCCCTAGAGAAGAAGAATCTACCCGGTGTGCTCTTTGAGCAGGCGATGAAACGAGTTTACCCGTATGGAAACCTGGCTTCTCAGGTGCTGGGCATCGTGAATGTGGACAACGTTGGCCTGACGGGACTCGAAAAACAATACAATGAGCTTCTGACTGGAACGAATGGCTCTCTTGTGCGCGAGCGCGCAAGAGATGGCGGCTATATCGCGGGCGGTGCCTATAAAAAGGTTGCCGCGGTCGATGGCGTGGACATTGTGACGACGATCGACGTCAACATTCAGCGCGCGGCGGAAGACGCCTTGGCCGAAGCGGTTGAGAAGACGAAGGCAAAAAACGGTTCGGCCCTGGTGACCGACCCGACGACTGGAGAGATTCTGGCCGCTTGCTCGTATCCGACCTATGACCAGACCGATTTGGAAAACGCCAAGACCGAGGATATGAACCTTCGTCTGGTGACGGATGCCTACGAGCCCGGTTCGGTCTTTAAGACGTTGGTGGCGGGCGCCGGATTTGATTTGGGTGTTGTACGCACGAGCACATCGTTCGAGGTTCCGGCGAGCATCAAGGTGGGCGGCGATACCGTTTCCGATGCCGACAAACGTGATTACGCCATGACAATGGACGTACGCGAGATGATGCGTCGTTCGTCCAATGTCGGTTTTGTCCTGGTGGGGCGCAAGATTGGTGCCGATGATTTTGCGTCCTACGTGGACAAATGGGGCATTGGACACAGCTCGGGTGTCGATTTTCCGGGCGAGAGTTTGGGTATTGTCAAGAAACGTGATCAGTATGATGGTGCCACCTTGGGTGCGATGAGCTTTGGCCAGGCGCTGTCCGTGTCGCCGATTGAGGTCGCGCGTGCCGTGGGCGGTATTGCCAACGGCGGCGTGATGATGACGCCGCACTTCTATAAGTCCAGCAAGGGCGATGAAAAGGATTGGGGCGAGGGCGATCGCGCGATTTCCGAGGAGGCCGCCTCGCAGGTGACATCGTGTATGCAGACAGTCGTTGCCGAGGGAACGGGCGATGGCGGTGCGGTGGACGGTTACGACGTGGCGGGCAAGACCGGTACGGCCGAGCGCGCCGATGAGAACGGCGGCTACCTCAAAGATAATTACATGTCGTCCTTTATGGGATTTGCCCCGGCGCAGTCGCCCAAGGTTCTGTGCTACATCACCCTCGACGGAACCCCAGCTAGCTCGCATGCCGCCGCGGTGCCGTTCCAGTCCATTATGGCCAACGCGCTTGACGTGCTGGGTATCCCGCGCACCAAGTAGGGGGTTACAATCTATGGAGTGGCCAGCCAGTTAATCCGGGGTGTTCACACGCCCTGCACCACGCATGGTTGGCGCTGGGATACAATACGCCGATAGCATTATTAGGTTTACAGGGGAGCTGCAATGATAGAGATCGCCGTCAACAACCTCGCGGCCGTAACAGGGGCCCGAACCGTGACGGGAGAAGCCGATCGGGTATGCCGCGGTTGCGTTATCGACTCACGCCAGGTTGAGGAGGGTGCGATATTCGTCGCCTTCCCGGGTGAAAAGGTCGACGGCAACGACTTTGCTTCCCGTGCCATCGAGTCGGGTGCCGGCGCCGTCGTGATGACGCGCGAGCCCGATGCCGAGCTGCTTTCGCTGGCCCAAGAGAAGGGCTGCGCCATCCTGCATACCGATGACCCCGAGGAGTTTTTGCTGCGCCTGGCTCACGCTTATCGTTTGGAGCTTGGCTGCTTGGTGATTGGCATTACTGGCTCTATCGGCAAGACGACGACCAAGGACGTGCTCGCCGCGGTACTCTCCAAGCGCTATCGCGTTTGGGCTACCAAGGGCAACTACAACAACCTGATCGGTATGCCGCTCACGGTACTGGCGGCACCTGCCGACACCGAGGTTCTGGTGCTTGAGATGGGCATGAACCATTTCCACGAGATTGAGCGCCTGTCTCAGTCCGCCAATCCCAACCTTGCCATCGTGACTAAGATTGGCACCTCCCATATCGGTATTCTGGGCAGTCGCGAGAATATCGCTCGTGCCAAGTCGGAGATTGTTGACGGCATGTGCGCCGCCGGCGACCTTCTCCCGTTGCTGGTTTTGGGTGGCGAGGATGACTTTACCCCGTTCATCCGTGATACCTTCGCCGGGCCTGCGGGCATTGACGTGATGCTTGCGGGCGTCTCGGACGACGACGAGGTCCGCGCGCGCGACATTCGCATTGACGACGAGGGGCGCCCGGTCTTTACGCTCGATTTTGGCTTGGGTGAGACCATCGACACCCTGCTTGCCATTCCCGGCGTGCAGTCCGTCCCCAATGCCGTCAAGGCCGCAGCGGTTGCCCACCGTCTTGGCGTGACGCCCGAGCAAATCGATACCGCCTTTAGGGGTCTTACGATTACCGGGCATCGTCAGGAGATCAAGCGCGCCAAGAGCGGCGCTCGTGTCATCGACGACTCATATAACGCCAGTGCCGAATCGATGGCGGCGGGCCTCGACCTGCTGTGCTCGCTTTCGTGCACGGGTTCGCGCATGGCCGTTCTAGGAGAGATGGGCGAGATGGGCGACGAGGCCCCTCGCATGCATGAGCTGGTAGGCGCCTATGCGGCGGCCAAGAAGCTCGATATGCTCGCATGTGTCGGCGGTGAGCTTGCCCAGCGTATGGCCGAGGCCGCGCGCATGATGGGTATGGATGAGGACCGCATCCAGGTGTTCTCCGACTATCAGCAGGTGCTCGACCGTATGGGCGGCGCACTTGAGAAGCATGATGTCGTGCTGGTCAAGGGCTCCCGCTTCGTTGAGCTCGATCGCTTTGTGGAAGGTGTGTGCTAGTCCATGTTCGGCAATCCTTCGTATCCTACGTACCAGGCCTTTTTGGGATTGGGTATCGCCGCTATCATCGCGATGCTGCTTATGCCGTGGTGGATTAAGCTCCTGAAGGTCGAGGGCATCGGCCAGCAGGTTCGCGCCGATGGCCCCAAGCGCCACCTGATTAAGCAGGGCACGCCCACCATGGGTGGCGTCATCATCTTGGTCGCCGTTTCGCTGACGTGCCTTCTGATGGGCAAGCTTACCACCGAGCTCGTGCTTGTGCTGCTCGCCACGCTGGCAACCGGCGTTCTTGGCCTTATCGACGACCTGACTTCTGTCACGCACGGCCGCTCGCTCGGCCTGACGCCTCACGCCAAGATGATCGGCCTTACTCTCATCTGCGTTACCTTTACCGTGCTTGCCGTCAACTGGTGTGGTGTTGCCCCCGAGATTCGTTTCCCCGGTGGTTTGTCGATCGACCTCGGCGTGCTTTCGGCCACCATTTGCGGCCTATCTTTCCCGTGGCTCTACCTTGTCTTTTGCTGGCTGATGATCGCGGGCCTTTCCAACGCCGTAAACCTCACCGATGGCTTGGACGGCCTTGCCGGTGGTACCTCCATGATCGCTATGCTGGCCATGGCTGCCATGGCGTTTTTGCACGGCGATGTGAACCTGTCCATCTTCTGCACGGCGTGTGCCGGTGCCTGCCTGGGCTTTTTGTGGTTCAACTGCTATCCGGCGAGCATTTTTATGGGTGATACCGGCTCACTGGCGCTGGGCGCCGCTTTTGCCTGCACCTCCATCATCACCAATACCGAGGTCGTTTCCCTCATCATCGGCGGTCTGTTTATCGTCGAGACCTTGTCGGTCATGATCCAGGTCGTCTACTTCCACTTTACACACAAGCGCGTCTTTCTCATGGCGCCCATTCATCATCATTTCGAAAAGAAGGGCTGGGCCGAGACCAAGGTCGTCATCCGTTTTTGGATCGTCGCCGCGGCCTTCGGAGCCTTGGGTCTCGCTTTGTTCTTCCAGTTGGGATAGTGGTCTTTCATGCCTCTTGCTGATGTCTTTAGCCTGCTCGTTTTGGGCCAGGGTAAGTCCGGTCTTGATGTCGCTCGCTGGGCGCTTGCGCATCCCGAGCGCGTGAGTGCGGTTACCGTTTACGGTGGCGGCACGTCCGAGCCCAACGATGCCACGCGCTCGCTCGAGGCGCACGGGGCATCGTTTGTCTACGGAACCGAGCAGGTCGAGGGCGCGTTTGATGTATGCGTGACGTGTCCGGGCATCTCGGAGTTCTCGGCATTCTTTAAGGCTGGCCGCGATCACGCTGCTCAGATTATGGGTGAGCCCGAGTTTGCCTACCGCCTGTCTCCCCAAAATTGGATTGCCATTACGGGCACCAACGGCAAGACGACTACCACGTCGCTGACCGATTTTCTGCTCAAGTCGGCGGGCGAGGCGAGCGTTGCTGTCGGCAATATCGGTGAGCCTCCGGTGAACGAGATTGATGGCCGCGCGCATAACGAGTGGTTTGTGGCGGAGCTTTCGAGCTATCAGATTGCAACGACCCAGGAGCTTCACCCCCGTGTGGCGGTGCTACTCAACATTACCCCCGACCATCTGGGCTGGCATAAGAGCCATAAGAACTATGCACTCGCCAAGATTAAGCTCTTCGAGAATATGGTCGACGATGACCTGGTGATTGTTGACGTCGAGGATGCCGGCATCCACGAGTTCGATGAGTACATCTATGTTCCGGGCCGCCGCATCTGCAAAGTTGCTTTTGACGAACCTGCGGGCGAGGATGCCGCATTTGTGCGCGATGGCAAGATGGTCGTTCGCCTGAAGGGCGTCGAGACCACGCTCGTCGATACGTCCGAGCTTAAGATTTCGGGCCATCACAATGTAATCAATGCCCTGTGTGCTGCCACGGCGGCTCTGACTGTTGGCGCCGATGTCGACGGTGTGTGTCGCGGCCTGGCCTCGTTCCAGCCGCTGGAGCACCGCGTTGAGCCCTGTGGCGAGATCGATGGCGTGCGCTACGTCAACGATTCCAAGGCAACGAACACCGATGCGGTCGAAAAGGCCCTGACGGCGTTTCCCGATGACGATGTGATTTTGCTGCTCGGCGGTCACGATAAGGGTACACCACTTGAGTCCTTTGCCCGCGTTGTGATGGATAACGTTCGCTCGGTGGTCTGCTTTGGTGACGCACGCGAGCGCTTTACCGCCGCTATGGACGAAGCGGATGTCGACGGCGATGTCGATATCGCCCAGGCCGACGACCTGCGCGATGCCGTGGACGTTGCCCGTTCGCTCTCGAGCCGCGGCGATGTGATCTTACTGTCGCCCGCCTGCTCTTCGTTTGATGAGTTCTCGGGCTACGAGGAGCGCGGCCGCGTGTTTAAGGACTATGTGGCCCAGCTTGCCGCTGCGTCCAATACACAAATGGAATAGGGGTTGCCGGTGAGAGAGGAGAGCCCCCGACAGAACATGAGGAGGCCCGACTCGGACCGTGCTTCCTCGCAGCGCAGCACGCCGCGTGCCGGTCGTGGCGCGCAGGGCATCGGTGAGCGTTATATCGCCGGCGTCCCCGCGCGCATCATGCGACCCCGCTTGGTCTTTTTGACCTGCCTGTTCTCGCTGGTCTGTTTTGGCCTGCTTATGGTGTACTCGGCTTCTTCAGTCGAGGCACTTCACGAGAACGGCTCCGCGACCTACTTTTTGTTTCGACAGTTTATGTTCACTGTCGTCGGTGTTGCCGCCCTCGAGTTCATCGCGCGCGTTGCACCTGACAGCTGGTTTGGCGAAGGGGCGCTTAAACTTGCTCTTATCGCTATGATGATCTTGCTGCTTGCGGTGTTCCTTGTTGGTAGTGGCAGCCGTGGCGCTACGCGTTGGCTGAGCATTGCCGGCATTCAGTTTCAACCATCGGAGTTTCTCAAGCCGTTTGCCATTGCCTATTCGGCCATTATGCTCGACCGTGTGTTTTCGCCCGGTGGCAACATCAATGAGTTCCTTAAGAACATGGGTCTCTATTTGGGCCCTTCGATCTTCTTGATTTTTATTCAGCCGGACTTTGGCACCATCCTGATTATTCTGTTGACGATCATGTGCATGGCGCTCTTTGCCGGCCTTGACCCAAAATTCATTATTGGTGCGATTCTTGCTGGTGCCGTCATCATCGTGATCGCTCTTGTCGTCGAGCCGTACCGTATGGTGCGCATTCAGGTTCTCTTGAACCCTTGGGCAGATGAATATGGAGACGGGTATCAGGCAACGCTCGCCATTATGGCGTTTGCCTCGGGCGGACTGTTCGGCCGCGGTATCGGCAACTCAACCATGAAGTACTCGTATTTGCCCGAGGCGCACAACGACTACATCCTGGCCATCATTGGCGAGGAGGTTGGCTTTTTGGGGACGCTGCTGTTTTTCTTGGTGTTTGCGATGCTGATTTACTCGGCGTTTCGAATCGCCGAGCAGGCTACCGATCGTCGCGGGGCGCTCATGGCTTCGGGCTCTGCGGTTATCCTCGCGGTGCAGTTTTTGATCAACGCGCTGGGTATTCTCAACGTGTTTCCCATGACGGGTAAGCCACTGCCGTTTATCAGCTATGGCGGCTCGTCGATTATCGTGTCGCTCATGCTCGCCGGGCTTATCTTGCGCGTCTCGCACGAGAGCGCTCGACGCGATGAATACGATCGTCGCCGCGATAGTTTTGCCGTTATGGACGAGAGCACCGCCGGGGTTCCCCATGTGCGTGGGGAGCGTTCGTCGCGTGGCGGTTTTACCGTCTTGAACGGTTTTGCATCGGAGTCGGATGCTCGTCCCCGGCCACGCTCGGCGACACAGGGTCGCCCGCAACGACCGACGCCGCGCAATACGGGCGGCGGATATAATCGAATCGACCTGAATTCGGACCCATCGGCGCGCTTGCGCACCGACGAGCAGGGACCGCGCGTACGAAGGGACTACCATGACCGATAACATGACCGTTGCTATCGCAGCCGGCGGCACGGCGGGACATATCAACCCCGCACTCGCCTTGGCTGAGGAGCTGCGTGACCGTGGCCACCACGTTGTGTTTGTGGGCCAGTCGCATAAGCTCGAGGGTCGTCTGGTTCCCGAGGCGGGGTTCGATTTTGTGCCGATTACGGTTACGGGCTTCGACCGCTCTCGCCCTTGGACGGCATTGAGCTCGCTGTGGCGTGTCCATAAGGCGAAGCGCGCGCTCGGCAGCCATTTTTCCAAAGCCTGCAAGCCCGATGTCGCCATAGGTTTTGGCGCCTATGTCGAGGTCCCGCTTCTGGGCTGGTGCAAGGACGCTGGCATTCCGTATCTGCTGCACGAACAGAACTCCGTCCCGGGCCTTGCTAACAAGATGATGAGCTCGCATGCCGCCCGCGTTTGCATCTCGGTGCCGGCAGCGCGCTCCGTGTTTGAGCGCGAGGGCGATCCTGACCATGTGCTCATGACCGGCAACCCCGTGCGCCGCTCTGTGATCGAGGGCGACCGGGTTCGCGGCCGCAGGGCTCTCGATGTGCCCGAGGACGCCACGCTCCTGCTGGTCTTTGGCGGCTCACTTGGTGCCCAGCATCTTAATGAGCGCGTGGCTTCGCTTAAAAACGAGTTGCTCTCGCGCGAGAATCTTTATGTTTTGCATTCGACGGGCGCCGATGGCTTTGAGGACACCGAGCGCGCTCTTGCCCTGACGCCCGAGGAGGCCAAGCGGTATCGCGTCCAGCCCTACATCGACAATATGGGCGATATGCTGGCCGCGGCCGATTTGGTCCTCTCGCGCTCGGGCGCTTCGAGCGTTGCCGAGATCGCCGCTCTTGCCACACCTTCGGTGCTGGTGCCGTATCCTCATGCGACGGCCGATCATCAGACCACCAATGCCCGCTATCTGGTCGATGCCGGTGCCGGCGTGCTCTGCGCCGACTCCGATATCGATACCCAGGCGTTTGCCGATGAGCTGCTGCATCTTATCGATGATGCGCAGGCGCGCGATGCCATGCGCCAGGCGGCTCGCGGTTTGGCCCAAGACCGCGCTGCCGCCCTTTTGGCAGACGCGGTAGAAGGATTGCGTTAGTTAGACGGGATATCGCGGGTCGCCCTCGCGCGGATGCGGTAGGTGCGGTACAGTAGACGGGTTACAGGCAGTGTTTACGCAAGGAGTACACGAGCACATGGCTGATTCCCAGACTGCAACCTCCGCGCCCGATTTCAAGAGCGCCCATTTTATCGGTATAGGTGGCGCCGGCATGAGCGGCATCGCCCTCGTCCTTCACGAGCGCGGCTATGTCGTTACCGGCTCCGACCTTAAGACGTCGCGCTATATTCGTCAGCTTACCCGCGCCGGCGTGAAAGTGCATGTGGGCCATGAGGCTGCCACCATCGACGAGGTCAAGCCCGACGTCGTCGTGGTCTCTACCGCTATTCCCGAGTCCAACCCTGAGCTCGTCCGTGCGCGCGAGCTGGGTATTCCCGTGTGGCCCCGCGCCAAGATGCTCTCGGCTCTGGGCCACGGCTACACCACCGTCGCCGTCGCCGGTACTCACGGCAAGACCACGACCTCATCGATGTGCGCCACCATGCTCGACCGCATGGGTTTGGACCCCAGCTTCCTGATCGGTGGCATTGTCGAGGGCTACGACACCAACGGCAAGGACGGCTCGGGCGACTATTTTGTCGCCGAGGCGGATGAGTCCGACAGCTCCTTCCTGTTCCTTAACCCCAACGTGGTCATTGTGACCAACGTCGAGGCCGACCATCTCGATCACTACTCGGGTATCGAGGAGATCGAGGCTACCTTCGCCAAGTTTATGAGTCTGGTGGGCGAGGACGGCACGGTCATCGTCTGTGGCGAGGACCCGCATCTGGTCGAGCTTGCCAGGTCGACCGGTCGTCACGTGTTCTCCTACGGTTTTGCCGAGACCAACGACATCGTCTGCGTGCATCCGGACGTCCAGGGCATCCAGAGCGACTTTGTCGTCCGCTTTGAGGATGGTACCGAGCACGCCGTCGAGATCAAGAGCAACCCCGGCCGCCACAACATGCTCAACGCTACGGCGGTTCTTACGGTCGCTCATGTTCTGGGGCTCGATATCGACGCCGCCGCAAAGGCGCTTTCGAGCTTTGAGGGCGTCCGTCGCCGCTTTACCCATGTGGGCGATATCGATGGTATTACCGTGGTCGACGACTACGGCCATCACCCCACCGAGATCAAGGCGACGCTTGCCGCCGCCTCGTCGCTGGGTTATAAGCATGTCGACGTCGTGTTCCAGCCGCACCGCTATTCGCGTTTGCAGGCGCTGTGTGATGACTTTGCCGATGCCTTCGCCAATGCCGATAAGCTGCTGCTCATTGATGTGTTCTCTGCCGGCGAGATGCCGATCCCGGGCGTTACCTCCAAGATGCTCGCCGACACTGTGCGCGCCAAGCACCCCGGCAAGGAGGTCGTGTACTGCTCCAGCCGTCTTGAGCTCAATCGTGAACTCGAGAAGATGGTAGGTGAGGGCGATCTTCTGCTTACCATGGGCGCCGGCGACGTTACGACCGTTGGCCCCGAGTTCATCGAGTATCTGACTGCCAAGAAGGACGCTTAAACCCCATGGGTCTGTTTAACGCCGTCATGGCGCTTTCGGGCATGATCGATACGGACGTAATCGAGGATGAACGCCTCGCGCGCCATACGAGCTATCGTATCGGCGGCAAGGCGGACCTCTTTGTGACGTGTCACAGCTATCATGCCCTGCGCCGCGCCGTGGCGGTGCTCGACCGTGAGCAGGTGCCGTGGGTCATTATCGGCAAGGGATCTAATCTGCTTGTTGCCGATGCAGGCTATCGCGGCGCCGTTATTTCGCTGGGGCGCGAGTTTCAGCGTACGGTTGTCGCCGATGACGGTTGTACGCTGACGGTCGGTGCGGGCGTGATGTTCGCACGCCTGGTCAATGACGCGCTGTCGCGCAGCCTTTCGGGCCTTGAGTTTGCGGTCGGTATTCCCGGCTCCGTTGGCGGCGCCGTGTCCATGAATGCCGGCACGCGAACCGAGTGGATTGGCTCGCTGGTCGAAGATGTCGTTACATTTGACCCGGGCTCCGGAATCAAGCATTATGCGGGCTCGGAGATCGCTTGGGGCTACCGTGAATGCAGCCTGCCGCGTAACGAGATCATTCTGGAGTGCGTGCTCAAGCTCAAACCCGCTCCCAAGGTCGATATCCGTGAACGCATGGAGCGGTACCTGACGCGGCGCAAGCGCACACAGCCCATGGGCTGTGCATCCTGCGGGTCGGTCTTTCGCAACCCGCCCGATGCGAGCGTGGGTAAGCTCATCGAGGATTGTGGATTAAAGGGTTTTTCGGTTGGCGGCGCGGAAGTTTCGCCCGTACACGCTAATTTTATCGTTAATAACGGAACCGCCTCGGCCGATGATGTGGCCGCGGTTATCAGGCATGTGCACGGAAAGGTGAGGGAGGCGTATGGCATCGAGCTCAGACCGGAAGTTAAATTCCTCGGCTTCTAGAGCATCGAAACCAACCTTCCGCCGCGCCGGAGGGCGTTCCGGCGCACCGTCTCAGCCTCAACGTAAATCTGTCATGCCTTCTAAGCCCGTCGAGTCCGTGCGGCCTGCCAAGCGTCCGTCTGCCGGTCCGCAGCTTGGCGGACGCTCCACGGCCAAAAAGGTTACTCGTCCGGTGGCGCGTCCCTCGTTGACGCCCAAATCGGCGCTGGGCGCCAAGCCTTCTCGCCCCATAGCGTCGCCCAAGCCATCGTTGGGGGCAAAGGCGACGCGTCCCGGTCGCACGCTGAGTGCATCGAAGCCGCGCTCGCTGACGTCGGTGCCGGCTTCCGCAAAACCGCAATCGGGTAAAAAGGGTTCTACTCCGCTGTCGTCGGTCGGCGCCCTGGCAAATCATGCAGTGGGTGCCGCTTCTGCCGTTAAGGGCAAGGGCAAAATCGTGGGCGGCATCCTTGCCGCTTTGGCAGTGCTTGCGGTCGTTGCCATCGTTGTCATTAACTCTGGCCTGTTCGCTGCCACCGATATTCAGATTCAGGGCAGCGAGCATGTGACCAAGCACGATGCTATCCAGCTGATCGATCTGCCCGAGAACACGTCGCTGTTCAATGTGAATCCCGACCAGATCACCGAGGGCCTCAAGCAAAATCCGTGGGTCTCGGGCGTGGATGTCCAGCGTCAATTTCCCCATACGCTCATCATCACGCCGACGGAACGCAAGGTTATCGCAATTGCCTACATTAGCTCCGACGATCTTGCATGGGCGATCGGGGACGATGACACATGGATTGTACCGCTGTCTACCTCGGTCGATGTTGACGACCAGGGCAACGTCACCGCAACGGGGGAGGGTGCCAACACCCTGACCGGTATCGATGCCGCCCTGGCGCTCGCCAAGCATTACGGTGCGGTGCTGCTGACCGATGTCTCGGCCGATGTCGCACCGGTTTCGGGGCAAGCGGTAAATTCCAAGGCAGTCAACGCCGGCCTGGATTACGTCCGCGGTTTCTCGAGCGAGTTCCTGGGCCAGGTCAAGGATATTTCCACGCCCTCGGTCGAGGCCATCTCGGCGAACCTCGATAATGGTATCGAGGTGTCGCTCGGCGATTCGGACGACATCGCTAAAAAGGAGCGTATCGTTACCAAGTTGCTTTCGCAGGTGGAGGGCGTGACGTATATCAACGTTCGATCTCCTGGCAACTATACGTTTAGGAACGCGCCGACCTCGTAGCGTCTTCTAGCCTTTGTTGACGGGGCATACCGCGCCGTTTATCTGGTTTGTTTGGTTTTCACCGTCAATTATTTGACTGATGCGTTCATAATGTGCAAACATAATACGGTTTACCTTTGCATTTACTTTCAACTTGAAGGTTAATGTGCGCAGGGGTCAACCCATGCTATGGCTATAACCTTTGTTCGGAGGACCGACATGCACGAGACAGAGATCAACAACTACCTTGCCGTCATTAAGGTGGTCGGCGTCGGCGGCGGCGGTACCAACGCGGTCAATCGAATGATCGAAGAGGGTATCCGCGGCGTCGAGTTTGTTGCCATCAACACCGATGCTCAGGCACTCGCGATCTCTGATGCCGATATCAAGGTGCACATCGGCACCGACCTGACCCGCGGCCTGGGCGCTGGCGCCAACCCCGAGGTCGGCCGTAAGGCCGCCGATGAGTCCCGCGACGACATCGCCGAGGCGCTCGCTGGCGCCGACATGGTGTTCATCACCTGCGGCGAGGGCGGCGGCACCGGTACCGGCGCTGCTCCCATCGTTGCCGATATCGCGATGAACGAGGTCGGCGCGCTGACCGTCGCCGTCGTGACTAAGCCCTTTACGTTTGAGGGCCGCAAGCGCAAGAAGAGCGCCGAAGAGGGCATTAAGACGCTTTCCGACTGTGTCGACACCATGATCGTTATCCCCAACGACAAGCTGCTCGACATCGCCGAGAAGAAGACCACCATGCTCGAGGCCTTCGCAATCGCCGATGGCGTCCTTTCCCAGGGCACCCAGGGCATCACCGACCTCATCACCGTCCCCGGTATCATCAACCTGGACTTCGCCGATGTTAAGACCATCATGAAGCAGGCCGGTACCGCTATGATGGGCATCGGTACCGCTTCTGGGGACACCCGTGCCGTCGACGCCGCCCAGCAGGCTATTTCCAGCCCGCTGCTCGAGAGCTCCATCGATGGTGCCACTCGCGTCCTGCTTTCCATCGCCGGCTCCAAGGACCTGGGCATCCAGGAGATCAGCGACGCTGCCGACGTTGTCGCCAATGCCGTCGACCCCGAGGCCAACATCATCTTCGGTACCGTTGTTGACGAGTCCCTGGGCGACCAGGTGCGCATCACCGTTATCGCCACGGGCTTCTCCGACTCCAACGTCAACCGTCAGGATGAGCTCTTCGCTGCTCAGCAGTCCCAGAGCAAGGCCGCTTCCGCCGAGCCGCAGCGCACTGCTCCTGCCACGAGCCCGGCTCAGGCAGCTCCGACCCGCAACGTCGGTGGTACCGAGCTCCCGAACTTTGGCAACGACCAGTTTGAGCTTCCCGACTTCCTCAAGCGCGGCAGCTTCTAGTTCGTTTTTCTTAACGACCTGCATGGGGTGCGTCCGATTGGGCGCACCCCTTTTTGTTGCGTTTCGCCTTTGTAAACGAAAGCCTCCAATCTCCTTACGTTCCCTTTACGTTTGGTCCCTACCGCTGCGGGTATCCTTTTGATGAAGTATGGCAGCCGTATGACACGGACTGCAGCGGCGTCGCCGCGATACTTGTGTTATTAGGAGGCTTTAGTATGGCAGCACGTGCGGACAACGTTTCGCGTGTCGACCATGATGGAGTTACGTTGGTAGAGGGCGCGACGCACGATGTTCGCTTTGCCTTTACCGAGCGCACCGGTGGCGTTTCCGAAGATGCGTACTCCTCGCTCAACCTGGGCTCGCATGTAGGCGATGACCCCTTTGCTGTTCAAGAAAATCGTCGTCGAGCGCTCGAAGCCATGGGCGCCGCTGAGTGCGACCATAATCTGCTCGTCCCCAATCAAGTACATGGTGACCATGTCGTGACGGTGACCTCGAACGGTGCCGAAGATCTCGAGAATATTCGCGAGCAGATTGCCGAGGGCTGCGATGCCATCGTCTGCACGGTCCGTGAGGTGCCCGTGATGCTTTGCTTTGCCGATTGCGTTCCCGTGGTGCTGGTGGCTTCCGGTGGCTTTGCCGTGGTGCACTCTGGCTGGAAAGGCACGATTACGCGCATTTCCGCCAAGGCGTGCCAAGCGCTCTGCGAGGCGGCTGGCTGCAAGCCGGATGACATCTCTGCCTATATTGGCCCCCATATTCTGGGCGACGAGTACGAGGTCTCTCAAGAACTTATAGACCGCTTTGCCACCGAGTTCGCGTGCATCGATGCTACCGCTTCTCGTATGCTCGATCTTTCCGCCGCCATTCACGAGGCGCTTATGGACGCCGGCGTCGAAGCGAGCTGTATTGTGGACACCAAGCTTTCCACCGTTCGTCAGAACGATCGTTTTTATTCCTACCGCAACGAGGGTGGCACCTGCGGGCGCCATGCTGCGATCGGTGTGATGCTATGAGAAAGATCGCATCGGTCCTGAGCGCGGCAGTTCTCATGCTCACACTGTGCGCCTGCTCCTCGGGATCTTCTACGTCTTCTATTACCGTTGCCGGCTCGACAACCTGCCTTCCCATTGCCGAGATCGCGGCCGAGGGCTTTAAGGAAGAGACCGGCATTGACGTGCTCGTCTCCGGTCTTGGCTCCTCTGCAGGTATCGAGGCCGTCAGCAACGGCACGGCCGACATCGCCAGCTCGTCTCGTGGCCTCAATGACGATGAGCAGGATTTGGGCCTGACCCCGATTGTAATCGCGCACGACGGCATCGCGGTCATCGTGAACGACGACAACCCGGTCGACAATCTCTCGACCGAGCAGCTCCGCGATATTTACGCCGGCAAGATCACCAACTGGAAGGAAGTCGGCGGAGAGGACCTGAAGATTCAGGTTATCAACCGCGACGAGGCGTCCGGTACGCGCGAGGCCTTCCGTACCATCGTGATGGACGGCACGCCGTTCGATCGTCGCTCGGCCGTTCTTTCGGGTACGGGCCAGGTACGCGATGTCGTGTCTCGCTCGCGTGGCGCCATTGGCTACATCTCGCTGGGTTTTGTCGAGAGCCTCAACGCCAAGACCTCGGTTAAGGCCGTTTCGGTCAACCATGTCGAGGCATCCGAGAAGACGGTCGCAAGCGGCGGATATCCCATCTCGCGCGACCTTTACTTCTTCGTGAAGGGTACGCCTTCGCAGCAGGCGCAGGACTACATTGACTATGTGACGTCCGAGAAGATGGACAAGCAGATTCGCGAGGCGGGCTTTATTCCCGTCACCAACGACGGAAAGGGGAGTGAGTAGCGTGGAAGCACAGGAAACCCCCCAGATTGAGCAGGAGGCTCAGGCGTCCAAAAAGCGTGAGTTGGCGCTGGTGTCACGCAGCACCTATCTCAAGGAGAAGGCGCTGCAGTGGATCTTCTTTGCTTGCGCGTTCTTGGCGGTCGTCACCGTCATCCTGATTTTTGTCTTTACCACGTACTCGGCGCTGCCCGTCTTTACCGACATCGGCCTGGCGGACTTCTTTAGCTTTACGTGGGCGCCCTCCGAGGGTCACTACGGCATTATGTCGCTGCTGGCGGGCTCTGGTCTGGTGACGGTCGGTGCGCTCGCCATGGGCGTGCCCCTGGGTGTGGGTACGGCCGTGTATCTGGTCGAGATTGCCAGCAAGCGCGTGCGCAGGCTCATCAGTCCCGCCGTCGACCTGCTGGCGGGCATCCCCTCCATCATCTACGGTTTCTTTGGCATGGTCATCATCCGTCCGTTTATCGCGCAGCTGACCGGCGGTCTTGGCTTTGGCGCGCTGACGGCGTGGTTCGTACTCGCCATCATGATTGTTCCCACCATCACCACGCTCACAATCGACGCCCTCAATTCCATTCCCATGGGCATTCGCGAGGCGTCCTATGCCATGGGCGCCACCAAGTGGCAGACCATCTACAAGGTCGTGCTTCCTGCAGCCAAGCTGGGCATTGTCGATGCAATTGTCTTGGGTATGGGGCGTGCGATCGGTGAGACCATGGCCGTGCTCATGGTCGTGGGCAACGCCCCGGTCATCCCGGACAGCATCTCGAGCCCCATCTCGACGCTCACGAGTCAGATCGCGCTCGACATGAGTTATTCCTCGGGCCTGCATCGCTCGGCTCTGTTTGGCATGGGCGTTGTCTTGTTTATCATTTCCGCTGCACTGGTGGGTATCGTCCGCCTGATTTCCAAGAAGAGGGGGTAGGCTATGTCCGATTCCGTTGACACGACGGTCGATACGACCTCGTCGCGCGAACGCATCAAGCGCGCCCTTTCCCATGGCAAGAAGGGCCGCATCAACAAGGACCTCTCCAACAGGATCATGCTCGGCGTGTTTCGCGCCGCGGCGTATATCACCACGCTGGTGTTGATCGCCATCATCGCCTACGTGGTCATCAACGGCCTGCCGCATATCTCGCTCGACTTTATCTTTGGCTGGCCGCAGGGCGTAAACGCCGAGGGCGGCATCTGGCCCACGATCGTCTCGACCATCTACGTGACGGCGCTCGCCATGCTCATCTGCACGCCGGTTGCCGTCTTGGCTGCGGTCTATCTGGCCGAATACGCCAAACAGGGCAAGGTCGTCGACATCATTCGCTATGCTGCCGATGCCCTGGCCTCGGTGCCTTCCATCGTTATGGGCCTCTTTGGCTACGCCTTGTTTGTCGAGGCTATGGGGCTGGGCCTTTCGATGGTCTCGGCCGCCCTGGCGCTGGCGCTTCTGATGCTGCCCATCGTCATGCGCACCACCGAGGAGGCAATCCGCGCCGTTCCACGCTATATTCGTTGGGGCGCATATGGCTTGGGCGCCACCAAGTGGCAGGTCGTCTCCAAGATCGTGCTTCCTTCGGCCTTTGGCCGCATCGCCACCGGCATCGTCCTTGCCATCGGCCGCGCCATCGGCGAGACCGCCGTGGTGCTCTACACCATGGGTCAGGCCATCAACCTGCCTATATCGCCGCTCGATTCCGGTCGTCCCATGACCGTTCATCTCTATTTGCTTGCCAACGACGGCATCAACATGAACGCAGCCTACGGCACCGCGCTTTTGCTGATGGCGATTATTCTGGCCTTCAACCTGTTTGCGCGTTATCTGTCGCGCAAGCGCCGCTAGTTAAGGAGTCCCATGTCCGTCTATCAGTCCGCTCCCACGCCGGAGCAAGCGGCCATCACGGCCAAGGATTTCAACTTTTGGTACGGTGACTTTCATGCGCTGACGGGGCTCGACCTCAACATCGCCAAAAACGCCATCACCTCGTTTATCGGCCCTTCGGGCTGTGGCAAATCGACGTTTTTGCGCTGCATCAACCGTATGAACGACCTTATCGAGGGCACTCGTGTCGAGGGCACCATGACGCTCGACGGCAACGATATCTATGCCGAGGGCGTCGACCCGGTCGACCTTCGCCGTCGCGTGGGCATGATTTTTCAGCAGCCCAACCCGTTCCCCAAATCCATCTACGAGAATGTCGCTTTTGGCCCTCGTCTGCAGGGCGTGACTAGCAAAAGCGACCTCGACGACATCGTGGAAGAATCGCTCAAGCGTGCCAACCTCTGGAAAGAGGTATCCAATCAGCTCAACAAGGATGGTTTGGCGCTCTCGGGCGGTCAGCAGCAGCGTCTGTGCATCGCGCGTGTGCTTGCGGTTCAGCCCGATGTCCTGCTGATGGACGAGCCCTGCTCCGCCATCGACCCCACGTCCGTCTCTAAGGTCGAGGATCTGATGGCCGAGCTGGCGCCCGAAATGACGATCATCATCGTCACGCATTCTATGCAGCAGGCGGCTCGTATCAGCGACTACACCGCATTTTTCTTGCAGGAAGTTGCCGGTGAGCCCGCCACGCTCATCGAGTATGGTCAAACCGACGCGATCTTCACCAGCCCGGTAGATTCGCGGACGGAAGACTATATCACCGGCCGCTTTGGCTGATCGGTGCGACTAGTCCCAAGCCGATCGGACCTGGTCCGGTGCGTATTCACTGTGCGGGCGGCATGACCGCACCCAACTGATTGGAGTGAACCATGCGCAAACTGTTTTCCCGTCAGCTCGTCGAGGCCCGTCACGAGATGCTGAGCATCTACGAGGCCGTTGATCTTGCCCTTCACGACGCCGTGAAGGCCTATGTGACCGACGACCGCAAGCTCGCCACCAAGACCAAGAAGCGCACGCTTTCGATCGATGCTCGCTGCGCCAACTTGGAGGCCGTGTGCTACAACCTGATCGCTACGCAGTCGCCGGTCGCCTCCGACTTCCGTTTGCTGCAGACGATTATCTACGTCGACTTTAACCTGCAGCGCATGACCGATAAGGTTCGCCAGATCTGCCGCGCCACGCGTCACATGGTCAAGGCCGATATCTCACTGCCCCAGGAGCTCGTCGGTACGGTTGAGGCCGAGGCCGAGGCCGTGTACCAGGTGCTGGGCTCGTCGCTGTCCGCGCTCGTCACTAACGACATGTCCATCATCTGCAACCTGGCCGTCGAGGACGAGCCGGTGCATGCGGCGTACGAGAGGTTCTTCCGCACCTTTAATCGCATGGATACGGGCGATTTTATGGACGACGACAGCAACTATGACGATCTGCGTCGCGCCATCATGGTTTCGCGCTACCTCGATCGCATCGCCTCGATTTCCATCGATGCCGCCTGCCGTCTGACCTTCCTTTTGACCGGCCAGCGTATGACTGCCGGCGATATCGCCCGTACGGACGAGGACGAGCTCGAGAGCATGCGCGTGCCTTCGGGCGAGGGCGTCATCATGAGGCCTGCCGTGGATGCACGCTTTGTTGCCAAGGTGCCCGCTAACGAGGTGAGCGAGGGACTTCGCTACCTGTTGGATCATCTTGAGGACGAGGATGATGGTGAGGACGACGAGGAGTAGGGTAGCCTCGTTCGTTGAGAGATTGTAAATACCTAAGGGAGCGCGGCCTTGCGGATGCGGGGCCGCGCTCTTGCGCTAGCATGGGACTACTTGTTGTGCTGTTAGCGGAGGCGATTGGCAATGGATAACTATTTGAATGTAATGCGCGCTCGCCGCGAGCAGATACTCGAGCGTTTCTATGCCGCGCTCGATCGCGCTGGGAGGCCCCGCGATGCCGCGCGTTTGATTGCCGTGTCCAAGACCGTCGGCGTCGATGAAACCATCGCGGCCATCCAGGTGGGGTATCGCCATTTTGCCGAGAACCGCCCGCAAGAACTCGTCCGCAAGCTCACAGGTCTGGCGGAGCATCCGGAGCTGCCCGAGGTGCGCTTCGACATGATTGGCAACCTTCAGACCAACAAGATTAACGCGGTGTTGGGCTCCGCCGAGCTGATTCATTCGGTTGGTTCGCTTCATTTGGCGCAGGCGATCTCGAGCCGTGCCATTCGCAAGATCGAAGCTGGCGAGCTCGCCGCCCCCCAGCAGGTGCTGATCGAGGTTAACGTAAGCGGCGAGGAGTCCAAGGGCGGTTTTTCGCCCGATGAGATTCGTGGCGCTGCCGGCGAGCTTGCGGAACTTGAGGGAATTTGTGTGCAGGGCCTTATGACTATGGCCCCTCGGGGGAACAAGGATGTGGCGCTTCGCACCTTTGCCGGGCTGCGAGAGCTGAGGAATGAGCTGGAGGCGGCGCATCCCGATCTGAGCCTGCCCGAGCTTTCTTGCGGCATGAGCGAGGACTTTGAGCCTGCCCTTGAGGAGGGCTCTACGCTCGTTCGCCTGGGCAGGGTAGTATTTAGCCCGGAGTTTGCAGTAAAATAGGGCTCTGAAGTGCGCACTGGTTTACAGAGCGCCTGCACTAAACCGTGAGAGGACACAACCATGGGCTTCCTTGACGAGATTAAAAATAAGATGCACCTGGGCGGCCAGCAGGGTTACGACCAGGGCTATGACCAGGATGACGACTACGGCTACGATGACGGCTACGACGATGGCTATCAGAACAACGGTTACAGCGGCGCCTCGGGCGAGGGCTTCTATACCCAGGACGAGCCGAGTAACGGCCTGCTGGGCCAGACGCGCCGCGGTGAGGCCGAGTCTGTAGCGGTGTACACGCGCTCCGGCCAGCTGGTCGGCGATGACTCCCGTCATGCAACAACGTACAATCCGCCGTCGCGTTCTCAGGATAGTATCGCGGGCGGCTATCGTCCCGGCGCTTACGACACGCCGTCGAGCTATGCCGAGAGCGCTCGCGCTCGCGCCGCGGCACCTGCGCCCGCTCCTGCGCCGAGCGACGCCTCGGCCTATGCGAGCAACATCATTAACGCCACGCCGCAGCTGCCTGCCTATGTTCTGCGTCCCGAGAGCTATGACGATGTCGAGACCGTTGTCCGCCGTGTGCGCACCAAGCAGCCCGTTGCGCTGATTTTTGTTGGCGTTCGCACCGAGGTCGCCAAGCGTGTCCTGGACTTTAGCTATGGCTTTGCCTGCGGCCTGGGCGCTACGGTCAAAGATGTGGGCGATCGCGTGTTTATGGTGCTGCCCGCCGGCTGCGAGGTCAAGGATTCGGACCTCAAGAAGCTGCGCGCCGACGGCTACCTTAAGTAAACCCAAGACGAGGAGATTCCCATCAACATCTACACCATTGTTCAGCTGGTCAACACGCTGTTCAACTTCTACTCCACGCTCATTGTGGTCTATTGCTTTATGACGTGGATTCCCATGAAGCAGGGCGGCCTGCTGCAGGATATCGCCGCGGTGCTCGATAGCGTCTGCGGTCCGTGGCTCAACTTGTTTCGTCGGTTTATTCCGCCGATGGGTGGCGTTGATTTTTCGCCGGTCGTTGCAATTATTGCGTTGCAGTTGGTGCAGAGGCTGATTCTGCAGCTTCTTATAGGTATACTCGTATAGAACTGGCTCAGTAACTCATGTCGGGCGCCCAGCGCCGAGGCGATGAAAAAGGAGAACTTGTTATGGCTATTACCCCTGCTGACATCCAGGCTCAGACTTTCTCTGAGGCCAAGCGCGGCTATGATCCCGCCGAGGTCGACGTCTTTTTGGAGACGCTGTCCTCCGAGGTTGACGCTATGCTTGCCAAGATTGTCGATCTTAAGGGTCGTCTGACTGCCACCGAGCAGCAGCTTGCTGACACGCAGGCTCAGCTTGCCCAGGCTCAGGACGCTGCCGCTCAGGCCGTTCCCGCCGCTCCTGTGGCCGCTCCCGCACCCGACTTCTCCGCTCAGGAGCGCCAGATCTCCGCTGCGCTGATCGCTGCCCAGCAGACCGCCGAGGGCATCGTCAACGACGCTAACGAGAACGCTGAGCGCATCCGCAATGAAGCCGACGCCAAGGCCCGCGAGGTCATCCGTCAGGCCCTGACCGAGAAGCAGGCCGAGCTCGAGGAGATCGACCGTCTGAAGGCTTCCCGTGAGGAGTTCAAGGCCGAGTACCTCAAGCTCATCCAGCACTTTATGGACGATGCCCAGAATTCCTTCCCCGCTGATCTTATGGCCTCCACGCCGGTCGGTTCTGCCGCTTCTCCTGCGGTGACCGTTCCCGCCGCCGAGCCGCTGCCTGTCGCTGATCCGGTTGTCCCCGTGGCTGACCCCTTCGCTCCGATCGACAACTTTGCCGCCGACGACCTGGACTAGCGCCAGAGCTACAATCTCGTGCCCTTAAGAGGAGCTCGCACCTGCGGGCTCCTTTTTATTAGATTTTTGGGACATGCCTTAATTCCTACCATTTATCAAATTAAGAATATCGTGCTCTTCGGAACGCCTGCCAGGGACTTAATTTGCATGAGAGATAAGCCAATACATTTCACTGAAGGCGAAAGCTCTCACAATTATTGACCAATTTGGATATGTCCAAAATTCATATTACGTATACGGATAAAATCATATATAGGATCTCTCAAGTAACCTAAGTAACCGAACCGGGGCAGAAAGGTGTGCAAACAAGCCGCGACGAACAGCTTCTTCCGCATTTCCTTAGGCAAGCGAAAAGAGGGATGGCATGATGGCCAAGAGCTACGTAAAGATTGTAATTGTTGTTCTTGCAGTTGGTCTTGCAATGGTGCTATGTGCATCATTTGCGAGGTATAGGTCCGAGCAGTCGTTCATCGATGGCGCTGAAAATGGGTTTGGCATAGACGGGATGTATGCCAGCGATGATGCAATCGGGCCGTCTATGGCGATTCTTGCGGGCGAAGATATGGAATGGCAAATCTGTAATGCCGATGGCTCTTGCATGAATGGTCGTTTGGCTGCAACAAGCGATCCGAATTCGTTCGATCTTCTCGACAATGATGGAGCGGATTGCGGTTCTGTTCACCTGTCATATGCATCGCGAGATGGGATGGACGGCATTCTTTATGTCTCTCACAAGATTGGCGATTTCAAGATGCGCAGGACTAATCGCGTGCCGGCTTTTATCGAGGAATGATGTTTACCGGGTTAGTCGCCCACGGCTCGGCCATCTATTCGTGAAAGCTGTTCCATTTGCATTCCAATGGGGAGGCGCGATCGCCCTTAGCGCGAAATAGCCGAGCTCTGCGCGCGATAGGGCAGAACTCGGCGAAGGGCGCGTGGTAAAAGGTAGGTTTTAGGGCATGTACTAAAACCTATTTGAGGAGGAAGTCGGAGAGGGGAATGGTACGGGCCTCGCGATGCTCGGGGTCGGCGATGTGGTCGGCAGGATAGCCACAGACGAGCATGTGATAGGGATAAACGCCCTCGGGCAGGTTGAATTGCTCACGGGCTAACTCGGGCTTAAAATGGCACACCCAGCACGTTCCCAGACCCTGATCCTCGGCCTCCATCATCATCTGATCGCAGACAATCGATGTATCGATGGCACTGGAGTTCATCTGGTCATAGGGACGCACCCAAGCGTCGTCGGTAACACTGCAAATGAGGAAGATGAGCGGAGCGCCAAAGATGGACCCATCACGAGCAAACCGGGGCTGACAAGCAGCTGCCTTCTCCAGAAGCTCAGGCGTATCCAACACCATCACACGGGCTGGATGATTATTACAAGCAGAAGGAGCAATACGCCCAGCCTCAACAATGGCATCCACCACAGCCTGCTCCACAGCCCGAGCCTCAAACAAACGACAAGAATACCGACCCCGAGCCAAATCCAAATAATTCATAACCAAGCCCTCCAAATTCAACGAATCAATCCAAAGTAAACCAAAAGGTACCCAAAGCCCCATCCAGCCAAACGTTTAAGGCTGTCCCAAAGTTTCCAATCGGGTCCCAAGGCCCTGCCAACAAAAGCTCCATCGCTTTCAAAGTATCAGCCAAAGTTCCCAATGGTGGTACGTAAGGGAGCGGGCCCGACCACTAATACCTTTTGAACGACTCTGCTTGCAGCCGGAGTGAAAAAGGTATTAGTGGTCGGGCCCGCGACCGGTGCGACATGTATCCCCAATTAACTGTTCTTCATGACAATCGAATCCACGACATCGGCCACATTCTCGCAGCAGTCGGCGCAGTACTCCAGGAAGGCATACACGTCACGCCAGGCGATGACCTCGAGCGGATCCTTGCCGTTGACGTGCAGGTTGCGCATGGCGTTGATGTAGAGCTCGTCGGCCTCGGACTCGATGGTGTTGATCTGGATGACGAGCTCGCGCAGGGTCTTGGACTTGCGGTAGTTGGGCAGCTCGACCATCAGGTCCTTCATGGCGCGGCAGGCATCGGTAACCTTGTGAGCGATGACGATGGCATCGGGGTGGATGCTCTGGATGTTGGTGAAGTAGACGCGCTGCACGACGCCCTCGATACGATCGAGCACGGTGTCGAGCGAGCAGCTCATCAGATCAAGATCCTCGCGCTCAAGCGGGGTGATAAAGGCAGTGAGCAAGGCATCCTCGAGCTCATGGTGCTTCTTGTCGGCCGCATGCTCAATCGCATGCATCTCCTCGAGCATGTCGTGGATCTGCGCGGGGTCAAAGTTCTCAAAAATCTTGATGAGCAACTCTGCGGCCTGGACGGCAAGATCGGCGCAGGCGACGTAGTTGTCAAAGTAGAACGAATCGGGTTTCTTTGCCATGGGTGGGTCCTTTCGAGGCGAAGACGGGTGGGCGAGGTATTGCGGTCCGGATGGACACTCGGTGTGGCTAGAGGAACATCATGAACAGCTTGGCCATGACAAAGCTGATGAGTCCGCAGGCGGGGAAGGTGAAGAACCACGTGAACATCATGTCCTTGACCACGCCGAAGTTGATGGCCGAAAGGCGCTTGACGGCACCGACGCCCATGATGGCGCAGGTCTTGATGTGGGTGGAGGACACGGGGATGCCGGTAAGGGTGGCAAGCAGCAGGTTTGCGGCGCCCGCCAGGTCGGCGGAGAAGCCCTGGTACTTTTCGAGCTTGACCATGCTCTGGCCGACGGACTTGATGATGCGCTCGCCGCCCACGCTGGTGCCGATACCCATAGTGGCCGAGCACAGCAGCATAATCCAGATGGGGATGCCTGCATCGCCGACGCTCGTCTGGCCGCTGGCAAAGGCCACGCCTAAAAAGAGCACGCCGATGAACTTCTGTCCATCCTGCGCGCCGTGCATAAAGCTCATGGCCGCAGCGCTCGCGATCTGAGCGTATTTAAAGAAGACATTGGCACGTCGCCTGTTGGCGGCGGCGAAAAGAATCGAGACGAGCTTGCACAGGACCCAGCCCATGACAAAGCCCAGGCCGATGGAGAGCGCCAGGCCGTAGATGACCTTCATCCACTCGTGGACGTTGACGCTGCTCGCGCCACCGAGGGCGATGGCGGCACCGGTCAGGCCGGCGATAAGGCTGTGGCTTTGCGAGGTGGGGATGCCAAAACGCGACGCTGTGGCGCCGTAGACGACGATGGAGAACAGCGCCGCGCATAGGCAGGCGAGCGCCATGGTGCTGTTTCCGCCAAAGTCGACGATATGTGAGATGGTGTTGGCGACGCTCGCGTTAAAGTGCGTCATGATGAGCACGCCGAGGAAGTTGAATGCGGCGCTCATGAGAATGGCGGCGCGGGCGGGCATGCAACGCGTAGTGACGCAGGTCGCGATGGCGTTGGGCGCGTCGGTCCATCCATTGACGAAGATGGCGCCCAACGCGAGGATCACGGTGACGGCAAGGACTGGGTTCGACACAATTTGGCCGAGGAAGGTTGAGAACGTTACGTCCATATATGGGCTTTCTCGAAGTTTGCAGACACGTTACAAAAACATGATAAATCGTATCACCTCCTGCGGGTCTCTTTACCGAGTTCTGATGGGAGAAGTGAACTTTTTGGCACTAAAATTGAATATTAGCCCTGTTGACCGCGGGTGTTCTTTTTGCTAACACGCCATGCGGACACGTGCGATTACTACGACACTCCAAAACCACAGTCTGTTCGCTTTACAACATGCAAACATGCGTTCGATAATAGGAGGCATGGAATATCGACAGACAGACGGCAAAACTCGGCGCGTACACAAGCAGTATGTGGACGTCGTGGCTCGCATCCTCGCGGGCGGACAAGTCGTGCCGGTCACCGTCTGCTGGGTCGACGGACGTTGTTTTACGATTGACGAGATTGTCTCGTCCACCGGTTTTGGCCTGACGGTCCACGGCATCCGTACGGCGACTTATAAGGTTCGTTTTGGCGGGCATGCGACCGAACTGTATCTGGAAGAACAGGCGCGCGAGCGACCGGATGGCTCGCAGGCTCATCTGATGCGTTGGTGGGTGTGGGCATTCGACCGTACACTCGAGAGTGAACGCCGCAGGTAAGAGTGCGCGGCATTCGGGTACAATGGCAGGAATCTTGTCATCTGCTGTGCCGTCTTTCACGGCACTTTTTGAAAGGACGAAGTATGAACGATATCCAGGGCTATCAGAACGGCCCCATCGAAACCGGCGCAAGCCGTGCCAAGGAGATGTCGCCGCGCGCGTACAACCTTGTCATGTCTGCCCTGATCTTTTTGGGCTTTTGCGCCATGGGCGCCGGTGCTTACTTTACGAGCACCATGTCGTTTGCGCGCATGATGATGAGCGGCGCCGCTTTGCCGCTGGTCTTTGGCTCGTTTATTTTGACCATCGTCGGCATCGTCATGATGTCGGCTGCTGCCAGCAAACAGTCCGTGGGCCTGTCGCTCGTGGGTTACGTGGTCTTTGCGAGCACCTTTGGCCTGACGGCATCGTTTGGCCTTGCCAACTACGACCTGCCCACCATCAACACCGCCTTTATCGCCACCGCTGCCATTACCTTTGTCTTTGGCGCGCTGGGCGTGACCTTCCCCAAGTTCTTCCAGCGTGTGTACGGCATTGGTTTTGGCATCCTGCTTGCCACGATTCTGGTCGAGATCGTGCTGATGTTTATGGGCGTCTCGCAGACCATCACCGACCTGATCGTGATCGTGGTGTTCGCCGGCTTTATTGGCTACGACACCTATGTGGCCACGACAGTGCCGCCCACGCTGCCCAACGCCGTGCTCATGGCATCCAACCTGTTCGTGGACATCATCAACGTGTTCCTGCGCATTCTGAACATCCTTGGTCGTCGCGACTAGTGCCAAATTGCAGCGGTGCTTGCCGCGCACGCAATTCGACGCGAAAGGCGGTCCTTTGGGGCCGTCTTTTTTGTACGCGGCGGGGTATCATTGATGGGAAAAGCCGATAGCGGCAGAGACCGAGAAAGGTGACCACTTATGGCAGACGTCGACAACAGGAACCGTAACCGCAGGCCCAATCGCGCGGGGCAGCCCAATCCCAAGCGCGAGGCGCGTGCTAAGGCCGCTGAGCGCCATGTGGCGGCTGTGTCCGAGGCCTGCGCCAAGGACATTGAGCGCTCGCTTGCCGGCGTGTGCGAGTTCGATGGTATGCCTGCCGGATTTGTCGCGGCGATAAAGGCCAAGGCCCAAGCGGTCGACGCTGCCGAGGAACAGGTTGCCGAGGAGTCTGAGGCCGCCGAGGTCGAGACCGCTGAGGTTGCGTCCGCCGAGACTGAGGTTACGGCCGAGCCTGCACCCGCAGAGGAGGCTGCGGAGGCCGAGTCCGCGCCTGCTGCCGAAAAGCCCGCTCCGGTCCTGCCCGAGGTCACCGTGCTCGACGCCTCTGCCACGCAGGCCATTCTGGATAACGGCCGAGGCTACGCGCAGTTCTGTGACATGGCCGTGCTCGCCTTTGCCTCGTTTACCAATCCGGGCGGTGGCTACATCCAGGGCTATCTGGGTCAGGAGGCCACGCTCTGTGCTGATTCGTACCTGTACAACGTGCTCGATAAGCAGCGTAAATGGTATGGCGAGAACCGTCGCCGCAACATCAACTGCGAGCTTTACCGCAACCGTGCGCTGGTGGTGCCTGCAGTGCGCTTCGACCGAAACCACGTGCATGCGTATGCCGATGTAATCGTTGCTGCAGCGCCCAACGCCAAGCGCGCCCGCCAGGAGTATCGCGTGGGTGACGATGCCCTGCTGGACGCCCTGCGCGACCGTATCCGCTTTGTCCTTGCCATCTGCGATGAGCTGGGTCGCGAGAAGCTCGTGCTGGGTGCTTGGGGCTGCGACAACAACGGCTTTGACGCTGAGGCCGTGGCTGAGCTCTTCCGCAAGGAGCTTGCGTCGGGCGACTTTAAGGTCAAGCAGGTCTTCTTTGCCGTGCCCTCTACACGCTGGGACGAGGACTTTGCCAAGTTCGGGCACGTGCTGGCAAACTTCCCCGATCGCAACGAGGAGTCCTATGCCCAGGTTGCCGCTCGCGCTGCGGCTGCTCGCGCCGCCGAGCAAGCCCAGGCTGCCGCCGAGGACGATGAGGACGATGATGATTGGCGCAAGTATCTGTAATCGGCGCACGTGATGTGATATGCCAAGCCGACGGGAGGGATCGCCCCCGTCGGCTTTTTACTGAATGGGGAGCTCAAGATGAAAAACGTTCTGTGCTTTGGTGACAGCAACACCTATGGCTATGATCCGGCGGGTATGCGCGACGGCACAGCAGTGCGCTATGCGCAGGATGTGCGCTGGTGCGGTGTGGTGCAGCGTGACCTGGGTGAGGGTTGGCATGTGATTGAGGAAGGTCTAAATGGTCGCACGACGGTGCACGACGACATGTGCCATCTGGACACCAACCTCAACGGCATTCGCGCGCTGCCGATGCTGCTCGAAGCTCATAAGCCGCTGGACGCCATTGTGATCATGCTGGGCACCAACGACTGTAAGACGGTCTTTAACGTGACGGCTTCCGATATCGCCCGCGGTGCCATGGCGCTGATCCGTGCCGTCCGCGCGTTTCCGTGGACCGACGCTGCGCCCTGCCCGTGCATTCTGCTGATGGCGCCTATCAAGATTAAGCCGCAGATCGCCGACGTATATATGACCGATTTTGACGAGCATTCCGTAGAAGCCTCGGAACATTTTGGTGAGTACTACGCGCATGTGGCTGAGCAGTTTGGCTGCGACTTTTTGAATGCCGCCGACTTTGCCGAGCCGGGCGATATCGACTATCTGCACATGATGCCCGAAAGCCACGAGAGCTTGGGACATGCCGTGGCAGCCAAGCTCCAAGAGATGCTCGGTGAGTAGCGCGGACTAAAGCAGTACAAAAGTTCCCCTTGCGATGGCTTGTTTCGTTGGTTTGTCTTGATCTGTAACAGTTGTAAGGCCGAAAACGGGCTAGATGTTACAGATTGAGTTTATCTAGGTCGATATCGGTCGTTTGTCTCGATCTGTAACATCTAGGGTCGATTTTGCTGAGTTACTGTTACAGATCGAGATTATCTCCTGAGCGGAATTTGAATGTCTCAATCTGTAACAGGTGGGCCGAAAAATGGACTCTAACTGTTACAGATCGAGATGTTTGTGGGAACCACCGCAAAGGTGCTGTTGAACTGCGCCCCGAAACTTGGACTGAACAAATAGCGACTACGCCGCAAGGGCCCGGTTCCGGAACTCCTCCGGCGTCAGGCCCTTCAATCTTACCTGCCTGCGCCGCGTGTTCCAATGGTCTATGTACTCCTCCAGGTCGCGCTTGAAGTCCCCGAAGCTGCCCCACTCCCTGCCGCGGTAGAACTCGTCCTTCACGTGGCCGAAGAGCTGCTCGGTGGCGGCGTTGTCGATGCAGTTCCCCTTGCGCGACATGCTCTGGGTGATGCCCGCCCCCTCCAGCCTGGAGGCGTAGGACTCGTGCTGGTACTGCCAGCCCATGTCCGAGTGCATGGTCGGCGCCGCCCCGTCGGGCAGGGCCTCGAGGAGCCGGTCGAGCATCCTGTGCTGCTGGGCGAGGTCCGGCGAGGTCGATATGTCGCTCGCCACGATCTCCTTCGTGCAGAAG
>NZ_KN214136.1:90557-200033 GCF_000763055.1 Collinsella sp. 4_8_47FAA
CCGCAGCGCCNCGGTCGCGCCCTCGCGTAGAGCCTGCACCAGCGCTCCAGCGGGGACTTCGACCTGATCCCGAACTCGGCCATAGCGTCGGCCTTCGCCATCCCGCCGTCGACCACGGCCGACGCCGCGGCGACCCTCTGCTCGAATGTGTACCTGGATTGTTTCCCGCCCATGGACAGCAGCGCCTCGCTTCCGAACGCCCGGTATACCCACTGCCATTCTCTCACGGTCTCGCGGGGGACGGACAGGGCCTCGGCCGCCGGCTTGCAGCCGACGCCGGCGTCGAAGAGCTCGACGGCCCGCCTCCTGGACTCCAGGTCGTGCTTCACCCTGAGGTCTATACTCATGGAAAACCTCCCATTTCCCGATGTCCAAGAAATGGGAGGCAGTTCACTGTCCCCTTTGCGGTGGTTTTGGGCTGCGAATCTTAATACTGCCACATGTGATTGACGGGGCCGGAGCCTTTGCCCATGTCAAAGCCGGCGGCGAGAGCGCCCGTTAGGTAGGCCTTGCCGGCGTTGACGGCATCGGCAAGATCCATGCCCTGGGCCAGCGCGCAGGCGATGGCGGACGAGAGCGTGCAGCCGGTGCCATGTGTGTTGCCGGTCTCGATGCGCTTGTGGCGGAACCACGTGGTGAGCGGATCGCCCAGATGGTTGCCCTCGTCATCGAGCGGCGCGGGCTCCGCCAGAACGTCGTTGGCCTCGTTGACAAAATGTCCGCCTTTAACCAGAGACGCGCATCCAAAGCGGCGGGTGAGAAGCATGGCGGCATTTTGCTGAGTGCGCTCGGAATCGACCTCATAATCGAGCAACGCCATGGCCTCGGGAATATTGGGCGTGATGACGGTCGCCAGTGGGAACAGGCGGCGTGTAAGTGCTTCGGCGGCGTCCTCTGCGATCAGGCGAGCGCCCGAGGTGGCGACCATAACGGGATCGACGACGATATTTTGTGCGTCCCAGGCGCTCAGGCGGTCGGCGATAACCTCGATAATCTCGGCAGAGGAAACCATGCCGATCTTGACGGCGCTGGGTCGGATATCATCAAAAACGGTATCGATCTGCGCCGCGACAATATCCGGGGAGATGTTCTGCACAGCAGTGACGCCGAGCGTGTTTTGTGCGGTTATGGCCGTGATGGCCGTCTCGGCATACAGACGGTGCGCCGTGATGGTCTTGATGTCGGCCTGAATGCCGGCACCGCCGCTGGAATCGGATCCTGCGATGGATAGAACGGCGGGTACCTTACTGCGATCCATGTTCGCTCCCTTGTTCGGTCGGATTCAAATGGGTCTTCTGCCTGCATTATAAAGTTGCCCGGGCCGGCTGTATGCCGATCCCGGGCGGGTAGTGCAATCTTTACGCAAACGCAAGCAAATGTTCACATGTCAACAATTGACGAACACCTTGTGGCCGTTTGTGGCTCCGGTGACGAGTTAGTCCTCCATGCCGAGGTCGATCGTCGTGCCTTCGAACACCTTGTTAACGGTGCGGACGGCGCACATCTTGCCACACATGGTGCAAGTGCCCTCGGTGGCGGCAGGGGATTCCTCGTAGCGCTTCTTGCCGGTGACCGGGTCGAGCGCGCACTTCCACATGGCGTCCCAGTCGAGCTTGCGGCGTGCCTGGCCCATCTTGTCGTCCATGTCGCGGGCGTGGGGCACCTTCTTGGCGATGTCGGCGGCGTGTGCGGCAATCTTGGTGGCCATGAGGCCGTCGAGCACATCCTGGGCGTTAGGCAGGCATAGGTGCTCGGCCGGCGTCACGTAGCACAGGAAGTCGGCGCCGGAGCTGGCGGAGATAGCGCCGCCGATGGCTGCGGTGATGTGGTCGTAACCCACGCCGATATCGGTCACCAGCGGCCCGAGCACATAGAACGGGGCGTTGTGGCACAGACGCTTCTGCAGCTTCATATTGGCGGCGATCTCGTCGAGCGCCATGTGGCCCGGGCCCTCGACCATAACCTGGACGCCGGCGGCCCATGCGCGCTTGCACAGCTTGCCCAGCTCGATCATCTCGGCGGTCTCGGTGGCGTCGTTGGAGTCGTAGAGGCAGCCCGGGCGGCAGGAGTCGCCGAGCGAAATCGTCACGTCGTACTCGTGGCAGATTTCGAGCAGCTCGTCAAAGTACTCGTAGAAGGGGTTTTCGTTGCCGGTGACCTCCATCCAGCCAAACAGCAGCGAGCCGCCGCGGCTGACGATGTTCATGAGACGGCCGGTCTCCTTAAAGGTTTTGGTGACCGATTTGTTGATGCCGCAGTGGATGGTCATAAAGTCCACGCCGTCCTCGGCGTGCGCGCGCACGACCTCGAAAAGGTCGTCCTTAGTAAGATTGACCAGCGGCTTTTCCATGTAGCCGATGGCGTCGTACATGGGGACGGTACCCACCATGAGCGGCGTCTCGTCGATGAGCTGCTGGCGGAACTGGCGCGTCTTGCCCGAGTTGGAGAGGTCCATGATGGCGTCGGCGCCAAAGTCCTCGGCGATCTTGACCTTCTTCCATTCCTCGGCGGCATCGGCCTTGTCGCCTGAGATACCCAGGTTGACGTTGACCTTGGTGGACAGGCCCTCGCCGACACCAAAGGCGCGCATGCCCTTTTTGATATGCACGATGTTGGCGGGAATGGCGATGCGTCCGTCTGCCACGCGCTCGCGGATGTATTCGGGGTCGCGATGCTCGCGATCGGCGACCTCCTTCATCTGCGGTGTGATCTGCCCGGCGCGGGCGAAGTCGATTTGCGTGACGAGCTTGGGCTCGGTCTGTGTGCTCATTGGCACGGCTCCCTTCGTTGGCATTACCCATATCAGGTTTGCGGGTCAGGGCGGGCGCGCCCAGTCTCAGCCTGCCGTCTTGTCCTGCAAGCTCCCCGTTTATGTGGTGGGCTCAAGTATAGCTCGAATGGGTACGATTGACGCGATGAGCATGTCCGTGGGGAGGCGAACATGGAAGACGAGCATCTATATCGAGAGACGCAGTGGGATGTGTCGGCCGAGGAAGGCCGTGCCCATCAAGGGCTGGTCGCAATTGGTTTTGCGGTGCTTGCCGTGCTGGTGATTGCCTTTTTTATCTGGACGTTTGGCGGGCGTGGGAGAGCTGCCTGGACGTTTGAGGCGGACGATGGCCTGCCGATAATGACGGTGAAGGTCGCGGGTGGCAATACCGTTGCCGCGCCGGGCGACTATTGGTATCCGCGCGACGAGTTTGTGCAACTGCAGCTGAGCGGTGGGTCCATTCCAGGCGAAGAAATCGAACGCGTGACGTTTGACGTGGCGCTCAAAACGCTCACGGTGAAGCTCAAAGATCAAGGAGATGTGCCCACGACCATGGATATCGCCCTGACGGAATGGCGCCTGGAGCCTCCATCGGGTGTTGCGGTGTCCGAGGTTGAGCACGTTAAGGTTGCCTACCAAGATGGCTCGACAAGCGAGATTGCCAAGGCAGACGGCTTGGCGGAATAGCGGGATGTTCACCGAATGTCATGAAAGCATGCCGAGGTGGAGTTCGGCGCTGGCGACAGGCTTTTAGAATGCCTGCTCGTTGATGAAGACCAGGCTATCTGGGGACGAGAGCTCGGGGACATAGCGGTAGCCAAGGTTGAACTCGGTAAGACCGGCGGCGTCCTCGACCTTGTTTTCCGCCATCCAGCGGACCATCGAACCGCGTGCCTTTTTGCTGGCGGTCGATCGCTGGATGGGCTTATCGTTGCGGACGCCTTCGCCAAAAAAGCAGGTGATAACCGTTGTATCCTGTGCAGCATGGGGCAGGACGGCTTTGGCGTATTCCACGCTGGCAAGGTTGACGATAGTGTTGTCGGAACCGGCCGGCGCAATTGCCTGCGCAAGTCGATTCCCCCAGAAGGCATAGAGATCGCGAGCGCCGTCGACGGAGAGCTTCGCCCCCATTTCGAGCCGATAGGGCGACACGCCGTGGAAGGGGCGCACGCACCCGTAGAGGCCGGAGAGGATCCACAGATGGTCTTGCAGCCATGCGAGCTGCGCGGAATCCATCACCTCGGGTGCCATGCTCTGGTATTGAATGCCGTGATAGGACATGACGGCAGGGGAGAGGTGACGGGCGAGTGCGGGATTGTCGAGATCGCCGTTTTTCAGGATGGGCTCGAACTCATGCAGGGTGCTGAGGCAAGACCCCAGCAGTTTGTCACTCACGTTCCACAACGCCTGCAGGCCGCCGCTGCCTTCATTCCGCTCGATATCTAGCAGTGCACGGTGGAGGCGAGCCGTCTCGCGCACAAAGTGTGGAATGCCCAGGACTTCAAAAGCATCTTGGGCCGCGCGCATCTGTTTGGCGGGCGAAATGATGACTTGAAGCATAGACTCTCCTCTGCCAAAAAAGTTGCGGTGGAATACGGTCTGTTTTGGCCGTTTATGGGCCAGTTTAGTCCGTATTCCACCGCAAGTTATGGGTGGGGTGGATTAGGCGCGCTCGAGGAAGGCTTTGTAGCCGCGGTAGGCCTCGTAGATGTCGGCCTTGTTGGCGACCTCCCACAGGGCGTGCATGGACAGGACGGCAACGCCGGAGTCGATGACGTTCATGCCGTACTTGGCCATGATGTAGGCAATGGTGCCGCCGCCGCCCGCGTTGACGCGACCGAGCTCACAGGTCTGGAAGTCCACGCCGGCCTCGTCCATGATGTCGCGGACGAGGGCCACGTACTCGGCATCGGCGTCGTTGGAGCCGCCCTTGCCGCGGCTGCCCGTGTACTTGTTAAAGCACAGGCCACGACCCATAAAGGCTGCGTTTTTAGTCTCGAACTTGCCGGCATAGCCCGGGTCGAAGCCGGCGGACACGTCGGAGGAGAGCATGCGGCTGCGGGCGAGTGCGCGGCGCAGGGCCAGCGGGCTATCCTCGCCGGCGAGCGTCATGATCTCGGCGACGGTGTTCTCGAAGAAGCGGCTCGTCATACCGGTGGCACCCACGGAGCCGATCTCCTCCTTGTCGACGATGAGTGTGATGCTTGTGCGCTCCACGTTGGCGACGTCGATCTGGGCGAGCATGGAGGGGTAGGCGCAGACGCGATCGTCGTGGCCATAGCCCAGAATCATGGAGCGGTCGAGGCCCATGTCACGGGCGGGACCGGCGGGCACGACCTCGATCTCGGCGGAGAGGAAGTCCTCCTCCTCGACGTCGTACTGCTCCTTGAGGATGTCCAGGAACATCTGCTTGACGGGCTCCTTGGGGGCGTTCTTGTCGTCCTCATCGAACTTGACGGGACGGCCGCCCACGATCACGTCGAGGATCTCGGCGTCGACGGCGTCCTTGGCGGGCTTGGCCATCTGCTCGCTCGAGAGGTGGATCAACAAGTCGGAGATGGTAAAGACCGGATCGTCGGCCTTGTCGCCGATGTTGATGTCGACGGTGGTGCCGTCCTTTTTGCAGATGACGCCCACGAGTGCAAGCGGGGAGGCCACCCAGTGGTAGCTCTTGACGCCACCGTAGTAGTGCGTGTCGAGGTAGGCCATGTCGCCGGCCTCGAAGGCGGGATTCTGCTTAAGGTCCAGGCGCGGCGAGTCCACGTGGGCGCCCAGGATGTTAAAGCCCTGCTCGAGCGGGGCGGTGCCCAGGTTGACGAGCATAAGGTCCTTGCCGTGGTTGGCGGCGTACACCTTGTCGCCTGCCTTGAGCTCGCGGCCTTCGGCGATCACGGTCTCCAGGTCGACGTATCCTGCCTTTTCGGCCATCTTGATGCCGGTCTTGACGCACAGGCGCTCGGTCTTGTTTTCGCTTAAAAACTGCTTATAGCCGCGGCAAAGCTCCTCGAGCTCCTCGACTTGCTGTGGCGTGTACTTTTTCCATGCGCAGGGACGCTCCATGACGCAGGCTCCTTTCGGATCGATCGTGCTGGTTGATGTACCGTGAGCCATCGTATCACGCGCGGGCTCACGGTGGCGGGGGAGCTTGATGTGAGGTGGCCGCGGGGCGGGGAGCGTGTAAACTGGAGTGAGCAAACCGTACCCAGCCCAAAGCGAGGTATTTAAAATGTCTGACAAGCGCCGCACTTTTGCCGTTATCGACGGCAACTCGCTCATGCATCGCGCCTTCCACGCCGTGCCGCCGACCATGAACGCGCCGGACGGTCGCCCCACCAACGCGATCTTTGGCTTTCTGAACATGTTTCTTAAGATGATCGATGCCTTTAACCCCGACGGTGTGGTCGTGGCGTTTGATAAGGGCAAGCCGCGCGTGCGCATGGAGATGCTGCCGCAGTATAAGGCGCAGCGCCCGCCCATGGACCCCGACCTGCACGTGCAGTTCCCTATGATCAAGGAGCTGCTCACCGCGCTCAACGTGCCGATTCTGCAGTCTGAGGGCTGGGAAGGCGACGATATCCTGGGAACCATGGCGCGCCTGGGTGAGGAGGCCGGCTGCGACATGCTGCTGGTGACTGGCGACCGCGACATGTATCAGCTTGTGACCGAGCACGTCAACGTGGTCTCGACCCGCAAGGGCCTGTCCGACGTGGCGATTATGACGCCCGAGAGCGTGGATGACCTGTATCACGGCATTACGCCGGCGCTCGTGCCCGATTTTTACGGTCTAAAGGGCGATACGTCGGACAACATTCCCGGCGTACCGGGCATCGGCCCCAAAAAGGCGAGCGCGCTCATCGCACAGTACGGCAGCTTGGACGGGGTCATCGCGCATGCCGACGAGGTCAAGGGCAAGATGGGCGAGAACCTACGTGCGCATATCGACGATGCCTTGCTGAGCCGCAAGGTTGCGACCATCCGCACCGATGCGCCTGTCGAGCTCGACTTTGACGAAACGTCCTTCCCGACGTTTTCTGCCGACGAAGTCTCCGCGGCGCTGGGCGCACTCGGCATTACGGCCATGCAGAACCGTTTCTTGTCGCTGATCGGTGGCGAGGGTGGGGCTGCGGCCACTGTCAGCACGTTTGAGATACCCGCGGTTTCGCGCGCTGCCGCCGGCGATGCCGAGGCGCTCATTGTCGCTGCCGCCGAGATCTCTCGCGCGATCGAGGCAGGCGAGTGGATTGCCGCTGTGGTGGACGATGACAAGGAGGAGGGCGCGCTTTTTGGCTTGACGCGCACGCTGTGGCTGGCGACGTCCAAGGGCCTGTTCGCGCTCGAGGAGGGCGACAGCTGTGCGGCGGCTGAAGTTGAGGGCTTCAACTTCGCCCACGGCGTGATCGCCGGCGTGCTTGCGCGCCTGTTTATGGAGGGCTGCGTGGCGAGCCCGGATACGAAGGCTCTGCTGCATGAGCTTTCGCCCATCGATTCTTCCGAGCCTGAGCTCATGGATCCGCTGGCAATCGATTCCACGCGCATCTTCGATACCGTGGTTGCCGCCTATCTGTTGGATTCCGACCGCTCCGAGTTTGACGAAGCGTATCTGGCTGATACCTATCTGCAGATGGCGCTGCCTGCGGTGCGCGGTGCAGAGGGCGCCGGCGAGGACGCTCCTGCGCCCGCCGCTCGCACGGTGGCCTTGACGTTGGCGCTGGTCGCACCGCTGCGCGACCGCATGGCCCGCGAGAACGCCGCCAACGTGTTCGATGGGATCGAGATGCCGCTCGTGCCGGTGCTTGCCAAGATGGAGCGCGCGGGCATGCTTGTAGACCCCGACCGTCTGCATAGTCTGTCCGAGGGGCTTGCTACCCAGATTGCCGAGGTCGAGCGCAGCATTCGCGACCTAGCCGGCGACGAAACCTTTAACATCGGCAGCCCCATGCAGCTCTCGCATGTGCTGTTTGACGTCATGGGGCTTCCGACCAAGGGCCTCAAAAAGACCAAGCGCGGCTACTATTCGACCAACGCCAAGGTGCTGAGCGACCTTGCCCGCGACCACGAAATCGTGCGTCTGATTTTGGACTGGCGTGAGAAGTCCAAGATCAAGTCCACCTATCTGGACACACTGGGCCCGCTACGCCGTGGTGACGGTCGCGTACACACTACGTACAACCAGACCATCACCGCGACGGGGCGTCTGTCCTCGAGCGACCCGAACCTGCAGAACATCCCGACGCGCTCGGAGCTGGGTCGTACCGTCAAGACGGCGTTTTCGGCAGGCGAGGGAAGTGTCTTTTTGGCGGTGGACTACTCGCAGATCGAGCTGCGTCTGCTGGCGCATCTCTCGGGCGATGAGCACCTGGTGCGCGCCTTTAACGAGGGCGAGGACTTCCATGCCGAGACGGCGGCGCGCGTGTTTGGTGTGCCGGTGTCCGAGGTAACACCCGACCTGCGCAGTCGCGCCAAGGCCGTGAACTTTGGCATCGTGTACGGTCAGCAGGCCTATGGCCTGTCGCAGTCGCTGCATATCTCGATGGCCGAGGCGCGCGACATGATCGACCGCTACTACGAGGCCTACCCAGGCGTGCGCACGTTCCTCGACAACGTGGTGGCACGTGCCAAGCAGACGGGCTACGCCGAGACCATGTACGGCCGCCGTCGCCATATTCCGGAACTCAAGGCTAAAAATCCGCAACTCCGCGGCTTTGGCGAGCGCACGGCCATGAACCACCCCATGCAGGGCACCGCCGCCGACATCATCAAGATCGCGATGGCCCGCGTAAGCCGCCGCCTGGAAGAAGAGGGCTTTGCTGCCCACATGATTCTGCAGGTACACGACGAACTGGACTTTGAGTGCCCCGTCGAAGAAGTCGAGCGCCTGACCACCATGGTCCAAGACGTCATGGAACATGTCGTAGACCTACGCGTACCCCTAATCGCCGAAGCCAGTACCGGCATAACCTGGGCTGACGCTAAATAGGGAAGCGCCCACAATTCCAAAGTAACCAAAAGCAGAAGGGGGCTCCTTGCCAACAAGGAGCCCCCTTCATTCCAAAAAATCAGCCAAGTATCTAGACGCCAAGACGCCATTCAGGCGGCAAGCAAGTCAACGTAGCCATGCCCGGGGCCGGCCGTTTGATTTTTGTAGATTCCGCACGAGCCGAAGAGCACTTAATGTGCTCTTCGAGCGAGCCCAGGACCTGACCGAACAAAAATCAAACGGCCGGCCCCGGGCATGGCGGCGAGTTTAACGAGCCGCCAGGATGGCGTCGATGAGCGTCAGTACGCCCCCGTCGTTGTTGCTCGGAATGCGCCACTTGGCATGCGCGTTCATATGCTCCTCGGCGTTGTCCACGATAAAGCTGTGCCCGACGCGCTCCAGCATGGGGATATCGTTGTAGGTGTCGCCCACGGCGGCCGCGTCGGCGATATCGATGCCCAGGTGATCGCACAGGTGCGCGACGCCGGCGCCCTTGTCGACGCCCAGGTTCATAAAGTCGATCCACTCGCGGCCCGCATTGGTGACATAGAGTCGGTCCGAGAATGCCGGGCTGTAGTCCTCGCGAAACGCTGGCTCGGCATCGTAGGCGGGGAAGAAGATCGAAATCTTGTTGGACTCGATATCAAGGCCCTCAAAGGTGTCGACGTAGTTGATCGTGTTGTAGTACACGCTGATCTCGTCGTGGTACTGATGGTCGCGGGCGAGCACATAGAACTCGTCGTAGCAGCACAGGACGGGAACGGCGCGCGGGTCCTCCGAGGCACGAGCGAGCACCTGCTGATACAGCGCCACATCGATGTTGCTCTTATAGATATAGTTGCCGCGATAGATGACGCAGGCTCCGTTGTCGGGACAAAAAGCAAGGCGGTTTTTGATGCTCTCGAACATCTCCTCGAGCTTGGGGGCGGGACGTCCGCTGGCGGGGCAGAATACGATGCCGGCGTCGGCGAGCTTGTCCAGGCGCTCATCGAGACCCTGTGGTAACACGCGCTCGTCGGTGAGAAGCGTCTTGTCCATATCAACGGCGAGAATCTTAATGCTGCCGATATTGGCGTCCGATTCGTAAGTTTGCATAAAAGTGAGCCTTTCGTTTCGAGATTGTTTCAGACGTTATAACCATCAACTCGTAGTCGGGCGTATTTTCGCAGGATTGGCGCGTATTTGCATCACTATTCACAAACTAATGAAAAATCTTTTCAGAAATTTGAATTTGTCGCTTGTGCTGCGGGCACTTTAGCGTAATATAGCGACCATCGAAAACGGAGACGGAAAAACAACCGCTTACCGAGGAAAAGGTACCGTTTACGATATTAGAATTGCGCCCGGCGATAGGTGAAAGGAGAGGCAGATGCAGTTCGTAAAGATCATCACCACTGCAGACAATGCCATCCGACGCCAGCGCGCAATTTCCCGACGACGATAACAATCGTCTCTGTCCGCATGGGGCGCAATGCCTCAACAGAGTCATTTTGAGGTCGTTGGGTTCTAAGCACGACATAGCCGCATGTTTCTAGGGCATGCCTGTGATGCATTCTGCTGAATAACCTGATATTGCACGGTTTTTGACCTCAAGGTGACTTGCAACTGACCGATGTTCTAACTAGCTACCAAGGGCGAAAGGAAACAGCCATGAGCAAGGAAAAAGTCGTTCTCGCATATTCCGGTGGTCTTGATACATCCGTATGTGTCAAGTGGCTCCAGGACGAGAAGAATCTCGATGTCGTTTGTGTCTGCGGTAACGTGGGCCAGGAAGAGACCGGACTGGATGCCAAGAAGCAGAAGGCGCTCGACCTGGGCGTTCTCGATTGCCAGGTGCTCGACCTGCGCGACGAGTTCTCCGATGAGTTCCTGACTAAGGCCATCGCAGCAAACTCCATGTACGAGAACAAGTATCCGCTGCTCTCCGCCCTGTCTCGCCCGCTGCTTGCAAAGAAGCTTGTTGAGGTCGCCCACGAGTTTGGCGCGACCTACGTCGCCCACGGCTGCACCGGCAAGGGTAACGACCAGGTCCGTTTTGAGGCCGCCGTCAAGGCCCTCGACCCCGAGCTCAAGGTTATCGCCCCGGTTCGCGAGTGGGACCTGAAGTGCCGTCCCGACGAGGTCGCCTATGCACACGCCCACAACGTGCCGGTTCCCGAGGGTGCCAACGACAACCCCTACTCTATCGACGACAACCTGTGGGGTCGTGCCATTGAGTGCGGTCACCTGGAGGATCCCTGGAACGAGCCGCTCGACGACGCTTGGGTTATGACCAAGAACCCCGAGGACACGCCGGACACCCCGACCTACACCGAGATTGAGTTTGAGGCCGGCAAGCCCGTCGCCGTTGACGGCAAGAAGATGAAACTCTCCGAGATCGTCATCGCCCTCAACAAGATCTCCGGCGACAATGGCTTTGGCCGTCTCGATCTGGTCGAGGATCGCTTGGTGGGCCTTAAGAGCCGCGAGTGCTACGAGGTTCCCGGCGCCCTGACGCTCATCACCGCCCACAAGGCGCTCGAGGACATCTGCGTTGAGGGTGACCTGCTCAAGACCAAGATCAAGCTCGAGCAGGATTGGGCCACCGCCGTGTACAACGGCCAGTGGTACAGCCCGCTCAAAAACGCGCTCGATGCCTTTATGGCCGATACCCAGAAGTTCGTGACCGGCACTGTCCGCCTGAAGTTCTTTAAGGGCAACTGCCATGTCGTCGGCCGCAAGAGCCCCTTCAGCCTCTACGACTACGGTCTGGCTACCTACGACCGCGACACCACGTTTGACGAGAAGGCCAGCGCCGGCTTTATCGAGATCGATACGCTGTCGCTCAAGACGTGGGCAAAGGTCCAGGGCCCCAGCTCTGCTGCCGCCCAGGCCTAGCGCCTCCTTCCCTTGGTATCCGCGCGGCCCATCCGCGTGATACATAACGGGCGCACGGGGTCCCTACCTTTCGTTATGCTTGCTGACACTTCTTAACATCGGTGGCCCCTACGTTCCGCCCGCATATATGATGCCGCGTCTGCGGCTGAGTCCGAGCCCCGCCGGGGTTGTCCGGCGGGGCTCCTTCTATCAATTTGGCGGCTCTGCGCCTATATATATGAGGAGTATCCATTATGTTCAATGCTTTCGCGCATGCTTTACTTGCCCTCGCGCCCGAGTTCGATGCTGCAAAGGTCGAGGACGTTCCTATGAGCCTAAAGGCCTGGATCGATGGTTCGCAGGGCAACATCCGGAGGGAGACGTTGGGCGCCAAGTGCATGGCGCGTCACTTCTTTGCAAATTAGCTACATGGCTCCGCACACGGTTGGGAATGTGTAAAACTAGCGGTTGAAAAATCGCTTTAGCGATATGGCGCATTGCTTTGGGCGCTTGTTTTGGTATTTGGAGAAAGGGGACGGTTCCATGGCTCTTTGGGGCGGTCGTTTTGAGGCAGGCGTGGCCGAGGTCACGCAGGAATTTGGCGCGTCGTTGCCGGTCGACAAACATCTCTATAAGCAGGATATCGCCGGCTCTAAGGCGCATGCCAAAATGCTGGCGGCCCAGGGCATCATCAGTGCTGAGGACGAGCAGGCGATTGCCAAAGGCCTGACCGGAATCGAACAGGATATCGATGCCGGCAACTTCACCTTCGACATCAACGACGAAGACATTCATATGTCCATCGAGAGCGAGCTGACGCGTCGCATCGGCGAGGCCGGTAAGCGCTTGCATACCGGACGTTCGCGCAACGACCAGGTGGCGACCGACACACGCCTGGGCGTCAAGGCGCTGGCCAAGGAGCTCATGGAGGCCAATCTTGAGCTGCGCCATGTGCTGGTGGATGCGGCCAAGAAGTACGACAAGGTGATTCTGCCGGGCTACACGCACATGCAGCACGCTCAGCCCGTGCTGCTGTCGCATCATCTGCTGGCGTATTCCTGGATGTTCGCGCGCGACTTTACGCGCCTGAAGGCCGCCTTTGATGCCGCCGACAACTGCCCGCTGGGTGCTGCCGCGCTTGCCGGTACGAGCTATCCGCTCGATCGCCAGATGACGGCTGCCGAACTTGGCTTTGCGGGCGTGATTCCCAACTCGCTCGATGCGGTTTCCGACCGTGATTTCCTGCTCGATCTGCATTACGCCGGCTCCGTCATGGCCATGCACCTGTCGCGTCTTTCCGAGGAGATCGTGCTGTGGTCGAGCTCCGAATTTGGCTTTATCACGCTTTCAGACTCCTACTCCACCGGCTCGTCTATCATGCCGCAGAAGAAGAATCCCGACTTTGCCGAGCTTATTCGCGGCAAGAGCGGCCGTGTGTATGGCAACCTGGTGCAGCTGCTCGTGACCATGAAGGGCCTGCCGCTTGCTTATAACAAGGACTTGCAGGAGGACAAGGAGGGCGCGCTCGATACCGCCCATACGCTCATGCAGTGCCTGTCGGTTATGGCCGGTATGATTTCGACTTGGGCCGTCAACGAGGATGCCATGGCGCGCGAGTGCGGCGTGGGTCACCTTGCCGCCACCGATGTTGCCGATTACCTGGCTAAGCGTGGTCTGCCGTTCCGCGAGGCTCATGCCGTGGTGGGGCATCTGGTTCTGATGTGTGAGAAGTGCGGCTGCAATCTTGAGGACCTGCCGTTTGAGGTGTTCCAGGAGGCAAACCCGCTCTTTGAGCGCGACATTACCGAGGCGCTCGACATCCCGTCGATTGTCGCCGCGCGTACGACCGAGGGCGGCACCGCCCCTGCCGCCGTTGCCGTGCAGCTTGAGCGCGCCGAGGCACAGCTCGTGACTGACGAGGGTGTGTTTGGGTCACTGACTAAGGTCGTCGAGATGGGCCACGGGGTAAAGTAGGGATTTGGCTGAAGCCGTTTTGGCCATTTATTGATAAATCGTTTTCACTTTACGGGCGCCTGCTGATGTGGGCGCCCGTATTTTGTTGCTATGGGGGAGGGGCTTGTCGAGAACTTCTGTAGGACCTTTGGGCAGGTTGTGAAGGGGTACGTTCGCGGGCGGCAACCGACCGCCTGCTCTGTTCGATGCGGTTGATGGGCGGTCGGATGGTACTCTAATCGGGCTTCGAAACAGAAGTGACACATATGGAGCGCTTTAATAAATTGCAACGTTTCAATAAACAGCTTTTTGTTTAACTGCAGCTAAAACTCTGTTACGATGCAGTCCAGGCGGGTGCCGGAATGGGACTTGGGCACGCGCGAACCTACTTGAAAGGCTACTTTTATGGCTATCGAGAAGACCTTCATCATGATTAAGCCCGACGCCGTGCGCGACCGCAAGATCGGCGAGATCGTTGCTCGCATTGAGCGCAGCGGCCTTGTCATCGAGCGCATGGAGATGACCACGCTCGAGCGCGCTACCGTCGAGGAGCACTACGCCCATCTGGCCGACAAGCCCTTCTTTGGCGGTCTCTGCGACTTTATGACGAGCGGTCCGGTCGTCAAGATGGTCGTTTCCGGTCTCTCCGCTGTTGCTAAGATGCGCACCCTCATGGGCGCTACCAACCCGCTTGAGGCTGCTCCTGGTACCATCCGCGGCGACTTTGCCGTCGATGTCAACGCCAACGTGATCCATGGCTCCGACTGCCTGGAGAACGCCGAGATTGAGATCAAGCGCTTCTTTGGCTAAACCAGCTTTGACTCCTTAAAGCTGTTAGCGTGTGGCTTGGGCGCCGCGGAACTCCATCCGCGGTGCCCTTTTATTCCAAAATCTATGCAGGGGCCCGCTCGGACATGTGTTCCGAGCGGGCCCCTGCTGTTAGCTTGTGGCACTGAATAGTTTAGGCTTCGTCGACGATCTTAAGGCCGCGCGTGTGATCGATCTCGTTGAGGAGGTTAACGCGACGCTCGTGACGACCGCCCTCAAACTCGGCGTCGAGCCACTCGTCGACAATCATCTTGGCGAGCTCGGAGCCCACGACGCGGGCGCCAAAGGCGAGCACGTTGGTATTGTTGTGCATGCGGGAGAGCTTGGCGCTGAAGGGCTCGGAGCACACAACGGCGCGTACGCCCTCGACCTTGTTGGCAGCCAAGCTAATCCCGACACCGGTGCCACAGATGAGGATGCCCAGGTCGACGTCGCCGTTGGCAACGGCCTTACCCACCTTGTAGCCGGCGATGGGGTAGTCAAAGCTCTCGGAGGTGTCGGTGCCAAAGTTCACGACCTCGCAGCCGCGCTCCTTCAGGTGCTCGGAAATGATGTTCTTGAGCTCGACGGCGGCGTGGTCGTTACCGATACCGATCTTCATGGATGGTTCCTCTCTGGTCTGTGCGGCGCAAATGCTAAAGGTGTTTACCGCGTTCGACTGCATGATAGCGCGACTTTTGCGTAAACGCTCGGGCGTTTTTTGGTCAAACGCTTTAGCATGCAACAAGACCGGCTTCTCGTGAATGAATGTCGTCAGTTTGCGCTTGAGCGCCGTCTGCCGGAACCATGGTTGCGGTTTTTGATGCATTGTTATCAAATAAAAGAACTAATTATTTTCGAGAGCCCAGTCCGTTATACAAGTAGGAGATACCTATGCCTACCGATTCCCTTCGTGATGCCGCGTTTTGCGATGTTTTGAACCGCGAGCTTGTCTGTGCGCTCGGCTGCACCGAGCCCATTGCCGTTGCCTATGCAGCGGCACTGGCGAGCCAGACGCTCGGTTGCGAGCCCGATCATATGGACGTTGCCTGCTCGGGCAACATCATCAAGAACGTTAAGAGCGTGACCGTGCCCAACTCGGGTGGTATGCACGGTATTGAGGCGGCAGCCGTGCTGGGTGCCGTGGGTGGCGACGCTAAGAGCGCTCTCGAGGTGCTCGAGAGCGTTAACGATGAAGACCGTGCACGCGTGGCCGAGCTCCTCGCCGACGCCGGCTACTGCGATGTGTCGCTTGTCGAGGGTGTGCCCAACCTCTACATCAAGGTGACTGCCACGGCCGGGGGCCATACCGCGGTCGTCGAGATTACCGATCATCACACCAATGTCACGTGCCATACGCTCGACGGTATTCCGGTATGCGGCAAGTCGGCGGGGGAGTGTGCCGCCTGCGCCGAGCGTGTGGTGGCCGAGCGGGCGGCGGATAAGGCCGACACGCCCATGTCGATTGAGTCCATCATCGACTTTATTGAGGACGGCGACATTGAGGACGCCCGCGCTGCCGTTGAGCGTCAGATTGAGCTGAATGGCGCAATCAGTACCGAGGGCCTTGCGCACGCTTGGGGCGCCGAGGTGGGTCGTACGCTGCTGGGTGCTCGTGCCGATGACGTCGCCTGCCGTGCCCGTGCCCGTGCGGCCGCCGGGTCCGACGCCCGCATGAACGGCTGCGCGCTGCCGGTCGCCATTGTGTGCGGCTCGGGCAATCAGGGCATTACCTGCGCATTGCCCGTCATGGAGTATGCCGAGTACCTGCGTTGCGACCACGAGCGCCTGGTGCGCGCCGTGATGCTGTCCGATCTTATCGCCGTGCATATCAAGAGCTATATTGGTGCGCTCTCGGCGTTTTGCGGTGCTATTTGCGCCGCGTGCGGCGCCGGCGCCGCGATTACCTGGCTGTGCGGTGGCACGCGCGAGCAGATTGGCGCGACGGTTTCGAACACGCTCGGCAACGTGGGCGGCATCGTGTGCGATGGCGCCAAGGCGAGCTGTGCTGCCAAGATCTCGGCTGCCGTCGATGCGGCGATTCTGGGCCATGATATGGCCATGCAGGGTCGCGGCTTCCGCGCCGGCGAGGGCCTGATCCAAGATACCGTTGAGCAGACAATCGCCAGTATGGGCTACGTAGGCCGCGTGGGCATGAAGGACACCGACGTCGAGATCCTCAACATCATGATCGGCAAAACCCAGGTTTGTTAGTTACGCGGTTTTACCAAACCGCGTAACCGGTCGACGCTGCAAACGCCCCTAAGCGGCAATCTACCTTTCAATCGTCGGGCATGGCCAGAAGGCCTATGCCCTCCTCTTTCAAGGCACATTGCTCGCTTAGGGGCGTTTTCGCTGGCTTATGCTCAACCTGCGGCGTTGTTTTGTTTGGAGCGAGTGAGGGGTTCTATGACAGTTCGTTGGCTATTTGGTGTTCGTAGAAGGCTTCGATTACGGCGTTGAAGTCGCGGGCGAAGTCTTCCATGGTTCCGCGCCAGGTGGCTCGACTGGGCTTGCCCTGGCCCACAAAGGCGGTTTGGATGCCGCAATCGGGGGACGGGAAGTCGCGTTTGGGATCGTTGCCCACCATAAGGACCTCGTGTGGCTCGAGCCCCATCACCTGAAGCTGCTCTAGATAGTAGGTGGCATCAGGCTTGCAGCGGGTAGCGTTTCCCATGTGCGTGACGAGCTCAAAGGGGGCGTCAGCCAGGTCGCCCCAACCCATGCGGCATTCGATGGCCCCCTGGGGAAAGCTGGGGTTGGTAAAGAGCGCGTAGCGCAGCCCTGCGTCCTGTACGGCCTGGAGCGCGGCGTGTGCGCCCGGCATGGCGTGGGCGTTAATGATATCGTCGTTCTTGTACGGAAGAACTTCGCGCTCGTAGTAGGTAAACGCCTCGTAGATGAGGGGATCGGAGAGGCAGATCCCGCATCGGCGCTCGACCTCTTCTTGGTAAAACTCAAGATTGGTGCGGTTGTCCGTGCCGCTGCGGCGATTGGCGTTGAGGTCGACCAGGATGGTGCCGAGGCGTGCCATCGTGCCACCGCGGCTGCGGCGGCCGATATCCGCGAGCATCGAAGAGACATCCTTAAAATAGCGAAGGATGAACGCGTTGAGGTTGATGCTGAGAAGCGTCTCGTCCATATCGAAAACGACTGCTTTGAGCACGCGGGCACCTTTCTCGTAAATTTGATCTAGAGTCGTTGGCTCCGGATACTTTACCCCAAAGCCGAATGCCTGGCTGGTTATCGTCAAGTTGCGGAGACGTGTGTTCATAAGATTACGAAAAAGTCTCCACACGAGTAAAAAATCGCAGTTCACGCTTGAAATCGAACTCATTTCCCCGTAACCTATACGAACGTGATTGCATAAGCGTCACATTAGTATCTGTCGGCTCCCGAGTGTTCCTAAACGTTGTGTGCTTGTCGCACCCTTCTGTAGGTCCTAGCAATCGGGGCCCCGTAGTTCGAAAGGGGTCCACCTTTGAGTGAGATTCAGAACTCGTCCATTTTCTCTCTTGACGATGTCAACGAGGAGGAGATGAACAACCTCATCGACGGTACGATTACCGACTTTGATGAGGGCGATCTCGTTAACGGCACTGTCGTTAAGATCGAGCATGACGAGGTGCTCGTTGACATCGGATTCAAGTCCGAGGGCGTTATCCCGGTCCGCGAGCTGTCCATCCGCAAGGACGCTAACCCTGCAGACATCGTTGCACTCGGTGATCCCATCGAGGCTCTGGTTCTCCAGAAGGAGGACAAGGACGGTCGTCTGGTCCTGTCCAAGAAGCGTGCCGAGTACGAGCGTGCTTGGAACCGCATCGAGGAGAAGTTCAACTCCGGCGAGAACGTCGAGGGCGAGGTTATCGAGGTTGTCAAGGGCGGCCTGATCCTCGACATCGGCCTGCGTGGCTTCCTGCCTGCTTCCCTCGTCGACCTCCGTCGCGTCAAGGACCTCACCTCTTACATGGGCACCCGCATCGAGGCTCGCGTCATCGAGATGGACCGTAACCGCAACAACGTCGTCCTCTCCCGTCGCGTCGTGCTCGAGGAGTCCCGTAAGGCCGAGCGCTCCGAGATCCTGTCCAAGCTCAAGTCTGGTATGCGTCTCCAGGGCACCGTTTCCTCCATCGTCGACTTCGGCGCCTTCGTCGACCTCGGCGGTATCGACGGCCTCATCCACATCTCCGAGCTCTCCTGGAACCACGTCAACCATCCTTCCGAGGTTGTCAAGGTCGGCCAGGAGGTCGAGGTCGAGGTTCTCGACGTCGATCTCAACCGCGAGCGCATCTCCCTGGGTCTCAAGCAGACCACCGAGGATCCGTGGCGTGCACTGGTCAAGAAGTACCCCGTCGGCGCTATCGTCGAGGGCACTGTGACCAAGCTTGTCCCGTTCGGCGCTTTCGTCGATCTGGGCGAGGGCATCGAGGGCCTGGTGCACATCTCCGAGATGGCCAACAAGCACGTCGATCAGCCTTCTCAGGTCACCCACGTGGGCGACAAGGTTCAGGTCAAGGTCATGGAGATCGACCTCGACCGTCGTCGTATCTCCCTGTCCATGAAGTCCGCTGCTGAGACCCTGGGCGTCGAGATCGAGGTTACCCCGCTGCCTTCCGAGAAGAAGGACGAGGAGACCGACGCCGAGTAAATCGGTTTGACGATCACTTGTTTTAAGGGATCCGTCCGTAATGGACGGGTCCCTTTTTGCATTTGGTGCCGAGATACGCGATGCTGCCCATGCTGTACACAGGCTATTTGGTTGTCGGTGCATGAAAAAATGCCGACATCCCGCCTCGGGGAGGAGGCGGGAACGCACCGAGTAGACGGAGGGGTGCGGAGCGCGGTCGCGTCTCGACTGACGACATTGCCCATCGACAACCCTATTGTACTGCATGGCGTGGTTCTTGGTTTATCGTGTCGAACGCTTGTGTTGTGCCATTGCCTGCGGCAACGGTGTGCTACACTCTTGCACTGCTGAGTGGGCCAGACGGTCGCGCGATGTGCTGCTTGCAGCACGCGTGAGGAAAGTCCGGGCTCCAGAGGGCGGGATGCCGGCTAACGGCCGGGCGGAGTGATCCGACGGAAAGCGCCGCAGAAAAGAAGACTCCCACCTGCGCCGCAAGGCGTAAAGGGAAAAGCTGAAACGGTGGTGTAAGAGACCACCAGCGTCGTGGCAACACGGCGGCTTGGCAAGCCCCATCCGGAGCAAGCGCGAATAGGAACGCTATGGGCCGGCCCGGTCCGCGTTCGGGTAGCGTGCGTGGAGCTGCATGGTAACGTGCAGACAAGATAAATGACCGTTCACGACAGAACCCGGCTTATAGGCACACTCAGCTTTCTTGTCGACGCTGCGGCGGCGTCAGCTGGCCGATTTGGCGCTCATTCGTCGGTCGCCGCCATAAGGCGTGCTCCCTCCTCTTTCGGGCCAAATCGACTCAGCTGACGCCGTCTCGCTGTCTTTGCCTGATCATCGACAGCCTCATTTTTGTTGCAATCTCGACTTTCAAGGCACCTTGCTCGCGCTGACGGGTTCTCGCTGTTGGTGGCGGCATCATTGGCGTTTCCGCTCTTGTTGGCGAGGGCAACAGTGCTGTCTTTGCCGTATTATTGAGGCTGTTTGTTGCTGCGCTTTATTCTGTTGAGGGGCTTTGTTGGACAGCTATTTTACTCTGCAATCGAATATTGAGGTTTCGGGCGAGTTTTTGGACCGCAAGAGCCGGTTTATTGCCCAGCTGGTCCATATTGAGTCCGAGGACGAGGCGAATGCCTTTATCGAGATGGTTCGAAAGCGTCATTACGACGCTCGACATAATGTGCCCGCGTGGATTTTGGTCGATGGACGCGAGCGCCAGAGCGATGACGGTGAGCCGAGCCGCACGAGCGGTATGCCGACGCTCGAGGTGCTGCGCGGTGCGGGGCTCAAAAATGTTTGCTGCGTAGTGACGCGCTATTTTGGCGGCACGTTATTGGGGCCGGGTGGCTTGGTACGCGCCTATACCGCGGCGACGCAGGCGGCGGTGGCCGCGGCTCAGGAGGCCGGGCAGATCGTTGAGATGACAAGCGTCGTGCCGGTTGACGTGCATGTGGCCTATCCGCAGTATGAGCAGGTGCTTCGTTTGGCTCAGGATTCGGGTGCCAAGGTTTCGGATACCGATTACGCGGATGCCGTGACGATTCATTTGGTGTTTAAGGCGGGGGAGCAGGAGTCATTTTGCGTTAAGATGCGCGAGCTTATGGCGGGGCGCGAGGAGATTGAGGTCGGCGCTCCCGAATTTGCCGAGTTCTAACGGCGACGGCCGGCGTGCTTTTGGATGGATCCCAAGCGCGCCGGCCGTCGTTTTTCTGTTGCTGCCGTTTACTCGGCGAGCTGCTTTAGCACATCGCAGGCGATGGCGACGGCATCGTCGATGCAGCCGGGGCAGCTGCGGAGCGGACCCTTATCCGATCCGATGCCCTTGAGCGTGCCGCAGACGGTCGTCGTATTCTTCTCGCCAAAACGCTTGGCGATTTCGCGCGACAGCTTGTAGGTCTGGACTTTGGTCTTGGGGTTCTCCATGCCGTCGCTCATTACAAAGCCCATGATGGCAACAGCGCCCGAGATGGCGCCGCAGGTCTCGGTCATGCCACCCATGCCGGCGCCAAAGCCCTCGGTGAGGGTAAAGGCGGTCTGGGGGTCGAGCCCGACGGCAGGTGCGAGCGTGCAGGCAACGGCCTGTGCGCAGTTAAAGCCGCGGGCGTGGTATTCGGCAGCCTGAGCCTGGCAGGCGGCGGTGTCGAGCTGGGTGGTATCGATCTGCTTCATCGTTGTCTCCTTGGTCACGGTGTACCCGCCTATGGTACCCGTGACGGGGCATGTAATCATCGAGAGCTTCATGTATGCCTCATTTTTATCTATCGAGCAAATGCCCAAGGCTTGAGATAAATACCCCTAATCAATTTGTCCCATAACCCACCTTGAGGATGGGTTGAGAGGGGTGCAGGGTAGCGGTATCGTGAACCGAATAAAACGTAACCCAGGCAAGGGAGATAGATATGAGCGAGCAGACTATCGGTACTACATGTGTTCAGGGCGGCTATCACCCGGGAGATGCGGAGCCGCGCCAGGTGCCCATCTACCAGTCCACCACGTGGAAGTACGACACGTCCGAGCACATGGGCAAGCTTTTTGACCTGGAGGAGTCGGGCTACTTCTATAGCCGTCTGCAGAACCCCACGTGCGATCTGGTTGCCGCCAAGATCTGCGAGATGGAGGGCGGCACTGCCGCGATGCTCACGAGCTCGGGCATGGCCGCGAATTTCCTTGCGATCTTTAACGTGGCCGGTGCCGGCGATCACGTAGTCGCGAGCTCTGCCATCTATGGCGGCACGTACAACTTGCTCGCCCACACCATGGGCCGTATGGGGCTGACCTGCACGTTCGTTGCCCCCGACTGCACCGATGAGGAGTTGGAGGCAGCCTTCCAACCCAACACCAAGCTCGTCTTTGGCGAGACCATCGCCAACCCCGCCCTTGCCGTGCTCGATATTGAGCGCTTTGCCAAGGCCGCGCATGACCACGGCGTGCCGCTGATGGTCGACAACACCTTCCCGACGCCCGTGATGTGCCGCCCCTTTGAGTGGGGCGCCGACATCGTTACGCACTCCACCACCAAGTACATGGATGGACATGCTGCCTACCTGGGCGGCGTAATCGTCGACCACGGTCAGTTTGACTGGATGGCTCATGCGGACAAGTTCCCGGGTCTCACCACGCCCGACGAGAGCTACCACGGCGTGACGTATGCCGAGAAGTTCGGTCGCGAGGGCGCCTTCATTACCAAAGCAACCGCTCAGCTCATGCGCGACCTCGGCCCCATGCAGAACCCGCAGGCGGCGTTCTTCTTGAACAGCTCGCTCGAGAGCCTGCATGTGCGCATGCCGCGTCATTGCGAGAATGGCCTGGCCGTTGCCAAGTTCCTGCAGAGCCATCCCAAGGTGCGCTTCGTGAGCTATCCGGGTTTGGAGGGCGACAAGTACTATGACCTCGCTCAGAAGTACATGCCAAACGGTACCTGCGGCGTTGTGAGCTTTGGCTTTAATGGTGGTCGCGCGGCGGCCGAGACCTTTATGAAGAGCCTCAAGCTCGCCCAGATCGCCACGCATGTGGCCGACGCCCGCACCTGCTGCCTGCATCCCGCTAACGCTACGCACCGCCAGATGAACGATGAGGAGCTCATCGCCTGCGGCATCTCCGCCGACATGGTGCGCCTGTCGTGCGGCCTCGAGGACACGGCCGATCTGATTGCCGACCTTGAGCAGGCGCTCGAGCAGTGCTAGGCTAGCGTTCGCACAAGGCGCCGATGCTGGCAGAAAGCTTCGGTGGCCTTTCGTTCCGATTCCGTAGGCGGGACCCCAATTGCGACTGTTTACAGGCGATTGGGGCCCCGTTTTTGCGTTGCGCCACTCGAAAGGATGGATATGGAGAAAACTGCAGAGCAGCTGCGCCGCGAGCATATTGCCCTAGAGGGCGACACCCATGGCAAGAACAAATGGGCGATTCTATTTACCGTGCTCATCATGACGTTTATGGTGTGTTTGGATTCGACCGTCGTGACCGTGGCGCTGCCCGTGATGCAAAAGGAGCTGGGCGTGGGCCTCGATCGCATTCAGCTGGTGAGCTCGGTGTACCTGCTTGCGACATGCGTGGCTATGTTGCCGTTTGGCCGTCTGGGCGACGTGCGCGGCAAGGTGAATGTGTTCCAGCTGGGCGTCTTCGTCTTTTCGGTCGGTTCGCTGCTGTGCGGCCTTTCGTCCTCGCTCGAGGTTCTTATCCTGGCACGCATTGTTCAGGGTGTCGGTTGCGCGGCGGCCATGGCCAACAACATGGGTATCATCACCGAGTCGTTTCCGGCGCGCGAACGAGGCCGTGCCATGGGTATTCTCGCGACCTTCGTGGCCCTCGGCATGATGTGTGGCCCCGTGCTCGGTGGCATGCTGGTGGCAAGCTTTCCCTGGGAGAGCATCTTCCTCATCAACCTGCCCATTGGCGTCATCTCGTTTATCGTGGGGCTCTACACGTTGCCGCATGTTAAGCCGGAGGCCGGCGACCGTCCCATGTCCCTTGCCGAGGCCGCTCGTCGCTGCTTTGCAAATTCGGCCTTTACCATCAACCTTGCCTGCATGCTCATCGTGTTCGTTGGTATTGGCGCATCCGAGTTTATCCTGCCGTTCTATTTTCAGGACGCCCACGGCTTTGGTTCCGACATTTCCGGATTGCTGTTTTTGGCGCTGCCGATGGTGAATGCCTTTATCGGCCCGCTTTCGGGAACGGTTTCGGACCGTGTTGGCTGCGAGGGTCCTACGGCGGTTGGCCTGGGCGTGTACGTGTGCGGTCTCTTTGCGGTAAGCACGCTCGACGAGCACTCTTCTATCCCTGTGATCGTGTGCTGCGTCGCATTTATGTCGTGCGGTACGTCGATTTTCCAGAGCCCTAACAATTCGTTGTATATGGGCTCGGCTCCGCGCGAAGCACTCGGCTTCGCGGGCAGCCTGGGTAGCCTGGCGCGCTATGCGGGTATGGCACTCGGCATTACGGTGGCGTCGAATATCCTGTATGGGCAGATGAGCGTGGCGATGGGCGAGGCCGTGACTAGTTTTGTTGCAGGCCGTCCGGATGTGTTCCTGTTTGGTTTTCGCTCGGTGTTCTACGTGTTGATGGCTGTGGCCGCTGTGGGCTTTGCGCTTGCCATGGTGCGTTTGGTGAGGATACGCGTCCGCCATTAGCTTGTGGAAGCAGGCTTGCCACGAATCGGCTCATCTACTGGTCTTACGGCTTTATGGTGCGATGCGGCTTGTGGGACGGGCGGGGGTCGGTCCGTGGTAGACTATCGAACAACGTTTATTAATCGCGCGGTATCGTTGCCGCGAGAAGGGGTTGCGCCATGCAGGAGCTTGAGGATCGTATTCGCCATGACGGCATCGTAAAGGCCGGTAACGTCCTTAAGGTTGACGCCTTCCTCAACCACCAGTGCGACGTTGAGCTGTTCGACCATATGGGCGCCGAGTGGGCCCGTCTGTTCGAGGGTGTCGAGATCAACAAGATCCTGACGATCGAGGCTTCGGGCATTGGCATGGCTTGCATTGCGGCCCAGCATTTTGGCGGCGTGCCGGTGGTCTTTGCCAAGAAGGCACAGTCCATCAACCTCGACGGCGAGCAGTATGCCACGACCATCTACTCCTTTACCAAGCAGAAGGAGTACCCGGTTATCGTTGGCAAGCGCTTCCTGTCCGAGGGCGACAAGGTCCTGATTATCGACGACTTCCTGGCCAACGGCTGCGCGCTCGAGGGTCTTATCAAGATCTGTGAGGCTGCGGGTGCCGAGGTATCTGGTATTGGCATTGCGGTGGAGAAGGGCTTCCAAGGCGGTGGCGATAAGCTCCGCAAGCGCGGCTTCCGCGTCGAGAGCCTGGCCCGTATCGCCGATATGGACTGCGAGAACGGCGAGATCACCTTCGCCTAGGCTCGCAACACAAGCGATTGGTATGCGATGTGACAAAGGGACTGTCCCTTTGTCACATTTTTTGTATGAGGGGAGGTGTTGATATGGACGAGAACAAGATGGGATGGCGCGAGTATGCGCGCTATGCCGAGATGTCGGTCGAGGAGTTGGCGCGCGATTGCGAGGTGCAGGTGTTTCGCGCGACGGGTCCGGGCGGACAAGGCGTCAACACGACGGACTCGGCGGTGCGCATGAAGCATGGGCCCACGGGGATTACCGTGACGGCGCGCGAGAGCCGCAGTCAGTTCCAAAACCGTAGCAGCTGCCTGCGTAAGCTGCGCGCTGAGCTTGAGCGTCGCGGGCGTCCACCGCGCCGACGCGTAAAGACCAAGGTGCCTCAGCGCTCTCGCCAGCGCAGGCTCAATGACAAGCACTTCAACGCCATTAAAAAGGCCAACCGTCGCAAACCGGGCAGCGACGAATAGCCTCCCCATAAGTTGCGGTGAAATAGGGACTGTTTTGCGGCTTTAGCTGCATAAACAGTCCCTATTTCACCGCAACTTAGGGATGACTAGCGGGTGGGGTGCCAGATGTGGAGGGCGCCGGCAAGGATGTCGACCTCGATGCGCGAGGCGACAACGGGCTCGCCGTCGGCCTGGATGGGGTAGTCGGGCTCCTCAAAGGTGAGCTCGACATGGCGGCAGCGGCGCATGCGAACCGGCGGCAACTTGGTATGGTGGCCGTCCTTGGCCGAAAGAAACATAGGCAGGGCAACCGCGCGAGGGACGGGGCCGCAGGCGTAGCAGACGTCGAGTACGCCGTCGCAGGGGTCGGCATCGGGGCAGATGCGATAGCCCGAGCCATAGGTAGGACCCAGCTGAATCGCCATGATGATCGCCCTCACGCGCTCGGTGGGCGCCCCGTCAAAGCTGACCGTCATGGGGTAGTTGCGATAGCGCAGACCAAACTGCTCAAGTCCCGAGAGGGTGTAGAGCGGAGCGCCCGTCAAGCCGGTCTTTTTGCGTAGCTCGGTGGTGCCAAGGCCGATGGCGGCATCGATGCCGACCGAAAGCGTCTGGTCGTAGTACTCAACGGTAGCCTCGCCGCTGCCGCTCGCAGGGCTCCACGAGCGAATGCGTCCGATATCCTGGTACTGCAGCTCGTAGGTGAGCAGCGCGCCAAAATCTTTGCCGGAGAAATCTTCGATACCGAGCGTTTGGGCAAAATCGTTGCCGGAGCCCACGGGCAGGACGGCAAGGGCGGGGCGGGCGTCCTCCTCTTGCGTCATAAGCCCATTGACGACCTCGTGAATCACGCCGTCGCCGCCAAGGGCGATAACGGTGCGATAGCCCTGGGCCTGTGCGGCCAGCTCCTTGGCGTGTCCCATGCGCTCGGTTAGCACCAAGTCAAACTGGGATGCGCGTGCAGTCATGTCCAAAAAGCGTTGCAGGCGCTCGGCAACTTCGTGCGCCGCACCCGACTGGGCGGCTGGGTTGGCGATGATGAGCGTGCGGCCAAAATCAGTTGCGTGCATGGGGCGACTCCCGGCGTATGACGTGACGGTGCGGTCGCGCTCAGGTCGAATTGCCCCCGATTGTGGCTGCACGTCGAATACTTACGTCTACTCTATCAGGTCGTTGTGGCGCTCGATAGCATCCGCTACCGTACCGCCCTCATCCACAATAAGCGAACGGCGCTTGGGCGAGATGATGCGCTGGGCGGGGTACACGCCGCGGTGTCCGGCAGTTAGGTAGCTGATAAAGGCCACGATGACAAAGAACCCGGCTGCCGTGCCGTGGAACAGGTCGATGGCCATCATGCAGGTGGTGATGGGCACGTTGAGGCCGGCACAGAACACGCCGAGCATGCCGAGAGCCGCCAGAAAACTGGGGTCGATTCCGACGAGGCAACCGATCCAGCCGCCGAGCGCCGCACCGATACCAAACAGGGGCGTGACCTCGCCGCCTTGGAAGCCGGCGCCCAGGGTGAGCGCTGTGACGACCAACTTGATGGCTGCGTCCGCCAGGGTGGTGTTGCCGGCAAATCCGGCGCCGGAAAGCCACGTGGAAAGGCCGGCGTAGTTCCAGGCGTCGAGGAGGGCATAGGCAGCCAAAACCACGAGTGCGCCCACGAGTGCGCGAGTAAGGTAATTGGTGATAAAGCGACCGTACAGGCTCTTGACGGTTCGAACCGACCAGGCAAAGAGGCGTGCCGTCAAACCGAAGATAATGGCGCTGATAACAACGATGACAACCGTCCGTGGTGTCATGTTAGGAACGCTGGCGATGGCATTCGCTTCGTACTCAGTACCCAGGGCGAGTGATGTGAAGTAGCCGGTAAACGAGGCGACCAGGCAGTAGATGCCCGCGGTGTAGTCGATCTTGCCGATAAAGCACATCTCCATGCCAAAGAAAGCTCCGGCAAGGGGCGAACCGAATACGGCGCCAAAGGCCGACGAGATGCCGGCGAGCATGAGGTCGTGGTGGTCATGCTTTTTGAGGTGGGCGAGGCTCGAGATGTTGCTGGCGATGGTGCCGCCAATCTGTACCGCAGCTCCCTCGCGACCGGCCGATCCGCCCGTTAGGTGCGTGAGCGTGGAGCAGACGAAGGTGAGGACGGCCATGCGCATATGGATGAGGCGTGTGCCCAGAGCGGAGTCGATGACCAGGTTGTTACCGCGTTTGGCGGCAAGACCGTGGTTTTTGTACACCCATGCGGTGGCAACGCCCACAACGGGAAGCAAGGCGTAGACCCACACATGGTGCTCGCGATAGTCGGTCGCGATATTCAACGAGGCCAAAAACGCCCAAGCGGCAACGCCCATGGCGAGCGAGACGATGACGACGAGTACGAGCAACTTGGCGCTCGCGAGTAGGTTGCGGACGTTGCGGCGCGTGTCGGCAGCCAAGAGATGCTCGGAGCGGGTGAGCTGATGCCTGCCTGCCATGATGACGTCGTTCAGGGAGAAAAAGCCGCCGTCGTCGAGCGGCTGGGAATGATCCTGCGTTTCGTTTGCGCTTTCGGTTTTGTCGTTATGAGCCATACGTTCCTCTTTTAGGTTGCAACGCAAGCATTATAAAACGCGGTAAATGCGACGAGCCGGTGGGTTGGTTTCCATTCTGTTTCGCGGCCTGCAACCGACAGGTGTATTTGCGGGTACAGGCCGAGTCGCGGTCGTGCGTCGGGGGATTATACTGAGACAAGCATAAAGAATCGGCGCCCCTGTTGTGCGCCGTGGCATTAAGAGGTGCATATGGCAGAGAAACTCATTCCACTGGAGGACGCGCAGTCGATTGTTTTGTCGCACGTTGCTCCGACCGATCTCGTCGAGATTCCCGTGTGGCAGGCGGCTGGTTTTCCCTTGGCCGAGGACGCGGTGGCCGATATCGACATCTCGCCGTTTGCCAACAGCGCTATGGACGGATATGCCGTGCGCTCGGCGGACTTGGCGCAGGCATCTGGCGAGGCGCCGGTGACGCTCGACGTTATCGGACACGAGGCCGCGGGCCATGTGTTTGAGGGCGCAATCGGCGCGGGCGAGACGGTCCGCATCATGACGGGCGCGCCGGTACCCGAAGGTGCCGATGCCGTTGTGAAGTACGAGATCGTCGATGTGCTTGACGGTGACGGCAACGAGGGCTCGCGTGTGAGGTTCTCGGCGCCGGCCAAGGTGGGGGAGAACGTTCGCTCTGCCGCCGAGGAGGCCCATGCCGGCGATGTTGTGATGCATGCCGGCGAGGTCGTGGCTCCGGCGGGCGCGGGTCTGTTGGCAAGCGCCGGATATGCGAGCGTGAAGGTGCACGCTGCCCCACGTGTGGGCATTATCTCGCTGGGCACGGAACTGGTCGCACCGAGTAAGGTACCGGCGCGCGGTCAGATTCGCGATTCCAACTCTTCGGCGCTGATGGCCGAGGCACTCGATGCCGGCGCCGAGCCCGTGTTCTACGGCATTGCGCCCGATGATGAGCAGGCGATTGCCGAGCTGGTGCATCGTGCCGTGCAGGAGTGCGATTTTGTCATTACGAGCGGCGGTGCCTCGGCGGGCGACTACGACTATGTGACGGCACTGGTCCATCGCGAGGGCGAGGTGCTCTTCGACCGCATCTCGATGCGTCCGGGCAAGGCTATCACGTTTGGCTTGCTCGGGGGTAAGCCCTACCTGGGGCTTTCAGGCAATCCTGCCGCGGCGTATGTGGGCTTTGAGATGCTCGCCCGTCCGGCGATTCGCAAGATGCGCGGCTTTGCCGAGGGTGCGCGTCCCGTGCAGCAGGCGACGCTCACGCATAGCGTGAAAAAGCGACAGCATCGCCGCTTCTTCGATCGCGCCACGGTTTTGCGCGACCCCGAGACCGGTGAGTTGTTGGTGACCGAGGCCAAGACGCAGAATTCGGCGCTGCTTGGAACCATGCAGCGTGCGAACTGCCTGTTGCGTATTCACGAAGGACCGTGCGACCTTGCGGCGGGCGACGTCGTGGATGTCGTGCGTGTCGACCTGCCTGAGGGCACGGTGCTATAGGAGGAATGCTATGGAGTTGAAGATTTCGATTGTGACGTGCTCGGATACGCGCGATCTTGCCCAGGACGAGGCGGGTGCTGCGCTCGAGGAGCTTATCGTGGCACAGGGCTGGACGGTCGCCTCGCATGTGGTCGTGCGTGACGACGTCAGCGAGATCGGTGATGCCATTGCGGAAGCCGCCGATGAGTGCCACGCCAATGTCGTGCTCACCTGCGGCGGCACGGGGCTTTCGATGCGCGACGTAACACCCGAGGCGACGCGTGCCGTCTGTGACCGCGATGTGCCGGGTATTGCCGAGGCAATCCGTGCGTATTCGATGACCAAGACGCGCCGCGCTATGCTCTCGCGCGCTATTTGCATGCAACGAGGTCATACACTTGTCGTAAACTTTCCCGGTTCTACGAAGGCCGCCCGCGAAAGCTGGGAGGCCATAGCAGACCAGCTGGAGCATGCGGCTCAGATGACAGCGGGCGGCGGACATACCAACTAAGCGGTTTACCTGCGGCGGGGCGACCTGAACGGCTGCTCCGCCTTTGTTTTCCGCCGAAGCGACGCCGAGGTGCACGGTAATTCGAAACTATATTCTCTGACGAGAATAATTTCTCACTTTCATTATTCGCGCAGAAGTATAATCTGATTGCAGATTAAAGCCCGCGGTGGGGTACCCGGGCACAAGATCCGAAAGGGTTGAATATGTTCGATATGGTTTCACGCCGCGGATTCGTTTCGCTTTCTGCTGTCGCCGCTGCCGGCCTTGGTCTTGCCGGCTGTTCGGGCAGCAAGACGTCCGAGCCGGCCGGATCCGATGCCGGTTCTGCTAAGGCATCTTCCAAGAAAGCTGTCGAGCTGCAGGTCTTTGCCGCCAACTCGCTCGAGAAGGCTCTGCCGGAGGTTCAGGAGCTTTACACCGAGCAGACCGGCACCACGTTTGCCGACACGCAGTTTAAGGCGTCTGGCGACCTCGTCGAGCAGATGAAGGCCGGCGCTGCCGTCGACGTGCTCATCACCGCTTCCAAGGGCACCATGGATGACGCCGAGACCGCTGAGCTCGTCGATGCCGATACCCGCGAGGACATGTTCGTCAACGATCTCGTGATCATTCGCGCCGAGGGCTCCGACACCAAGGTCGAGGCCATCGCCGACGTCGCGAACCTGGACGGTAAGATCGCCATTGGCGACGCCAAGACCGTCCCCGCCGGCAAGTACGCCAACCAGGCGCTGGCTTCCGTGGGCCTCTACACCGGCACCGAGGGCGACGACGGCGAGTATGCGCCCGAGATCGCCGAAAAGGTGGCCCTGGCCGACAAAGTTGGTACCGCCGCCGCCTATGTGTCCACGGGCGACTGCGTGGCCGGCTTTGTCTACAGCTCCGATATCTTCCGCTACGACGGCATCGAGGAGGCCTTTGTGTGTCCCGAGGATTCGCACAAGCCCATCGTGTATCCGGGTGCCGTTGCCGAGAGCTCTGAGCACGCCGACGAAGCCAAGGCGTTCATCGACTTCTGTCTGTCCAACAGGAAGGCTCAGAAGATTTGGGCTAAGTACGGCTTTGAGCTTTCCGCGTAGTGCGGCTTGGCGCGATAATTCCATCGTTTTGTGTCTCACTCCGTCCTTATATTCGCTTGGAGCTTTTCGTGCTTAATAGATTCCGCATCCTTGTCGCCTGTGCTTTGACCTTCGCGCTTTGCTGGGTGCCGGGATTTGCGTTTGCTGGGGACGCTGAGGACGGGGCCCAGGTTGCTGCGACTGCTCATGGGCTTTCCTATGGGATCGAGGGTTTTGAGCGGTTGGCCAAGGGGACCGCTCGTGCCATGGAGGGCCAGCCTGAGGGCTACCGGTTTCCCGTTGACGAGGACGTGGACCTTGTAGTGGCGCCTGCTGCCGATCGCGTTGTGGTGTGGATATCGCCCAAGGCGATCGAGAGGTATGGATTGGATCCGCAGAACAACGAGTGCGTATCGGGTCTCAAGGCCCTCGTCTGTGAGCTCGACAGCGCAAACTGTATGGGAGGTGCGCAGCTAGGGGACGTGGATCTTCCTTGGTATGTCACGGCGGAAACAACGTTTGATGCCGGCGGGTATACCTATGGCTTTGACGAGCGCGGTGCGGATGGGGGCCGCTATGTGGTGATTGCATCAGCCTCGGGTGATGCCAAAGGCGGCGCGCGTTGGCTTGATAGCGCTCAAATGGTAGAAGCATCGTCTGTCGTGTTGCGGGATGAGCAGGGGCCCTTGACCTCTCTGGCCTCCTTATTGGGCGGCATCGACTACCGACCGTTTTGGGTGTCCATTAAAACGAGCGGCCTTGCCCTGCTGATCTCCTTTGCGCTGGGCCTGTTTGCCGCGTGGAAGACCATGGGCACCTCGAGTCGCATCAAGGGCCTGCTCGACTCGGTCTTTACCATCCCCATGGTGTTGCCGCCCACGGTCTGCGGCTTTCTGCTCCTTATGCTGTTTGGCCGCTCGACCGGGGTGGGCCAGTGGCTTATCGCGCACGGCGTCTCGATTGTCTTTACGTGGCCGGCGGCGGTGATCTCTGCCGTGGTGGTATCGTTTCCCCTGGTCTACCGTACGGCGCTCGGCGCCTTTGAGAGCCTCGACACGCAAATGCTCGATGCGGCGCGCACGCTGGGCTGGTCCGAGCGACGCATCTTCACCAAACTCATGATGCCGCTCGGCTGGCCCTCGATTGCCGCCGGCACGGTGCTCGCCTTTGCCCGCGCCATGGGCGAGTTTGGCTGCACCCTGTTCTTTGCGGGCAACTATGCCGGTATTACGCAGACCATTCCCATTGCGATTTACTTTGAATGGATGGGCGGCAATACGTCGGTGGCCCTCTTTTGGGTCGTGGTCGTAATAGCGTTCAGCTTCCTAGTCATCCTGTTCATCAACATGTACACGGCGCATTCGCAAAAATACCGCGAGCGTGGCCTTTCCCGTGCGGAACGTAAGCAGGCCAAAGATCTCGCCGGACAGGGCGATTCACTCGACCCGGCGGGCGGTGATGCCTTGCGTATCGATCGCGAGGCACTGGCCGAGCTCATGCGCGATGAGCCCGCTATGCAGGGAGGTCGATAGGCCATGTCACTCGTTCTAGACATAAAAAAGCGCTATCCGGGGTTTATGCTCGATATGCAGCTTGAGGCCGGCGAGGATCGTGTGGCGCTGCTTGGTGCCTCGGGCTGCGGCAAGAGCTGCACGCTGCGCTGCATTGCCGGCGTGGAGACGCCCGACGAGGGCAAGATCGTCGTCAACGGCGTGACCTTTTTTGACTCGGCGGCTGGCATCAACCTGTCACCCCAGGAGCGAAAATGCGCCCTGTTGTTTCAAAACTATCAGCTGTTTCCCAACATGACGGTGGCCGATAACGTATGCGCCGGTGTAAAGGATGCTGGCGACGCCGCCGCGCGCAAAAAGCTCGCCGAGCGCTATTTGGGCATTTTCGGTCTGGCCGATTTTGTCGATCGCTACCCCGCGCGACTCTCGGGCGGGCAGCAGCAACGCGTGGCGCTTGCCCGTATGGTGGCGGCGCATCCGGGCATTTTTATGTTCGACGAGCCCATGAGCGCGCTCGATGCGTATCTCAAGAGCGCGCTTGAGCAAAACATGCTCGACCTGTTCGATGTATGCAACCGCACCGTGCTCTACGTGAGCCACGACATCGACGAAGCGTGCCGCCTGTGCCAGCGCATCTGCGTGATGCACGACGGGCATGTTGAGGAGATCGGCTCCGTCGAGGACGTGGTCCGCCGTCCGCAGACGCTGGCGGCGCTGCGCCTGACGGACTGCAAGAACACAAGCCGGGCGCGCAAGATCGGCGACGAAGAAGTTGAGGCCCTCGACTGGGGCATGACCTTTAACGTGGGTCGCGAGGTTCCCGATAATGCAGCGTACCTGGGCATTCGCGCAAGCTACTTCCATGTTGACAATCGCGCGGAGCGGGGACGCAACAGCTATGATTTGCACGTGGCCCGTGTGAGCGATTCGCGCTTTGAGCGGCTGGTGCTGCTGGACGTGCCGCGTGCTGATGCGCCCACGCGTCTGCAGTGGAAGGTGAATAAGGTGAGTGTACCCGTGGAAGAGCTGCCGCAGGCGGGTGAGACTCTGCGCATGCATTTTGATGCAAGCAGGATTCATCTCGTTTGCCGATAATGCGGGGGCGATGCGGTCGAGGAGGTAGTCCTCGACCGCTTTGTTTTCACTTCGCCGTTCGCCGATTTCTACATGACTAAACCTTATCAGTCTGATAATTAATTATCAGATAGTGAGATGCTCACATCCCGACGCTGTCGTACGCATGTCGGCGGTGTTCGTCTGGACGACAACCGTTGATATAGTTACCTTCGACGAGAAAAGGAGGGCGCGCTGATGCCGCAGAAGACATATTCGCGTCGCGTTGCGGCGCGCGCCCTGTATATGGCTCGGAGCCGCATATGAGCAGGTATGTTCACGGCTCCGGGAGAGACGACGCACAACTAAATAATCAGCTGCAAAGCAGGTTCCCCAAAATTCCGGGTTTAGGCACGGCTGGGTTTTCGCCGCCCACCGTGCAGCAATACCGTAGTTATCCGTATTTGGTTCGAGAGGGGAACCGTCATGGCTGAAGAATTCGATTTCCATCCGATGTGGGAGAGCCTCGGCATGAATCTTGCCGATCACGACATGCTGCTGGGCGCTGTGGGCCAGATGTACGGCGATATGTTCCTGACGCAGAACAATCGCCCCAAGTCCACGTCCTACCTGGATTTTGTCGCCACCAACATCCACAGCGGCCGTATTAAGGAGATGCTCGACAAGAAGGAGGCCGGCGAGGCCACCAAGATCGTCGGTTCGTTCTGTGTGTACGTGCCCGAGGAGATCGTGCTTGCCTGCGATGGCATCCCCGTTGGCCTGTGCTCGGGTGCCGACTGGGCGACCGACAAGGTCGAGGAGCATCTGCCGCGCAACACCTGCCCGCTCATCAAGAGCTTTGCCGGCTTTAAGCTGGGCGAGGTCTGCCCCTACATTGAGTCGAGTGATCTGGTGGTGGGCGAGAACACCTGCGATGGCAAGAAGAAGGCCTACGAGTTCTTTGCCACGCAAAAGAACATGTACGTCATGGATATTCCCAACGTGCATGACGAGTCGACGTTCGTGACCTGGAAGGCCGAGGTTAAAAAGCTTGCCGCCAAGATTGAGGAAGAGTGCGGCGTCAAGATTACGCCCGAGCGCCTGAAGGCTGCCATCCACGCCGTCAACGAGAAGCGTCGCGCCCTGCAGCGCCTCGCTGCCACGCGCGCTGCCGATCCGGCGCCCATCAGCGGTCTCGACAGCCTGCTGACCGTTCAGGCCGCCTTTATGGACGACACGCCGCGTCTGACCGGAGCCATCAACGAGATGGCCGCCGAGTGCGAGCAGCGCGTTGAGGCCGGCGAGGGCGTGGCGCCCAAGGGGACCAAGCGCATCCTGTACACCGGCACGCCCATGGCCGTGCCCAACTGGAAGCTGTTCAACCTCATCGAGAAGGCCGGCGGCGTTGTGGTAGGCGAGGAGTCCTGCACGGGCTCGCGCTACTACAAGGACCTGGTCGACGAGTCCGGTGAGACGGTCGACGAGATGCTCGACGCCATCGCCGAGCGCTACTTTAAGATTAACTGCGCCGTCTTTACGCCCAACGATCAACGTATGAAGGACATTGTCCAGATGGCCAAGGACTTGCATGCCGACGGCATCGTCGACGTGGCCCTGCAGTTCTGCACGCTCTACGAGATGGAGTCGTTTGCCGTGGAGAAGGCTGCCGAGGAGGCCGGCATTCCGTTTATGCACATCACGACCGACTACGCCGGCGAGGATGCAGGCCAACTGCAAACCAGGATTGAGGCTTTCTTGGAAACCATTTAGGGGTATCCGTCCCGGCGGCTTCCCCAGGCACCCGATCTTGCCGTTCAAACCATCGTTTGCGTACCAAAGTACGCGGCGCTTCTCTTTCACGGCAACCTCGGGCACCTGGGAAAGCCGTTTCCTTGGTTGGTCAAAAGGTTTGTTAAGGAGTTATATGCCGGAAAATATTGAACAGCCGTTGCCGTCCACGTTTGAGGAGTTCAACGAGCAGCGCAAGGCGGCGTTTATTCGTGTCAAGGATTACAAGCAGGCGGGCAATCGTCTGGTCGGCTTTTTGTGCAGCTATACGCCGCTCGAGATTATCGATGCCGCGGGCGCCTCGAGCGTGGCCCTTTGCGGTACGTCCGATGAGGTGATTCCCGAGGGCGAGAAGGTGCTGCCGGCAAATCTGTGTCCGCTCATCAAGTCGACGTATGGTTTTGCCTATTCGCAAAAGTGCCCGTTTACGTACTTTAGCGACATGATCATCGGTGAGACCACCTGCGACGGCAAGAAGAAGATGTACGAGCTACTCAACGAGCTCAAGCGCACGCACATTCTGCATCTTCCGCAGGGTCGCGATCGCGCCTACGAGCGTGAAGGCTGGTACGAGGAGTGCTGCCTGCTCAAGGAGGAGCTCGAGAACTTCTACGGCATCACGATTACCGACGATGACCTGCGCGCTGCCGTCCGTCGTCGCAACCGCTTGCGTGCGGCCCAGCTCGAGATGTTTGCGCTGCAGGCCAACCAGCCGGCGGCCATGAGCGGCGTCGACCTGATGAGCACCATGTTTGCCGGCACGTTCAGCTTTGATATCGAGGCCTATGCGCAGCAGCTGGAGCAAAAGATTGTCAAGCTGCGCGAGGCCTACGACGCGGGCGAGCGCCCGGTCGCGGCGGACGCCAAGCGCATTCTGATCACCGGTTGCCCGGTGGGCGGTGTGATCAACAAGATCGGCCGCACCATCGAGTCCAACGGCGGCGTGGTCGTGTGCATGGACGACTGCTCGGGTGAGCGCACGGCGGCTATGATGATCGACCCGGACGCGCCCGACATTCTGCGCGCCATCGCCGACCGCTACCTGGATATCAACTGCTCGGTCATGACGCCTAACGACGGCCGCATGGAGAACACACTGACCATGTGCGAGAAGTACCATGTCGATGGCGTGGTAGAGAGCGTGCTACAGGCCTGCCACACCTTCAACGTTGAGAGCGCGCGCATGCAGGAGGCCGTCGAGGGTGCGGGTATTCCGTATATGAAGATCGAGACCGACTACAGCAACGGTGACATGGGCCAGATCGAGACGCGCATCGCCGCCTTCATCGAAACCCTGTAGGACAAATGCGGCAAAGGGATAGTTGCTTTGCCGCATAGAAGGAGGATGCCGTGGTTGGCATTGGTATCGACATAGGCTCGACGGCCGCGAAGGCTGCAGTGGTGGAGACGGACGGCGCCATTGCGTGGACCTGCGTCATGCCGACGGGGTATTCGTCGGTCGATGCGGCCGAGCGCTTGCGCGGCGAGCTCGCTTCAGCCGACTATGACGTGGCTGCCGACGACGTGCGCGTGATCGCGACCGGCTACGGCCGTGTCGCCGTGCCCTATGCGCACAAGGTCGTGACCGAGATCACCTGCCACGGCACCGGTGCCGTGCGCCTGTTTGGCGATCACGGCACGGTGATTGACGTGGGCGGCCAGGACACCAAGGTCATTCAGCTTAAAAGTGGCCGCGTGGCCAAGTTCGCCATGAACGACAAGTGCGCTGCCGGTACGGGGCGCTTTTTGGAGATCATGGCCGACCGTCTGGGTATTTCCCAACAGCAGATGGCCGACCTTGCGCGTTCCGGTGAGCCCACCAAGATCAGCAGCATGTGCACGGTGTTTGCCGAAAGCGAGGTCATCAGCCTGATCGGTCGCGGTGAGCCGCGCGAGAACATTGCGCGTGGCGTGATCGACAGCGTGGTCTCGCGCGTGGCGACCATGGCCGGGCAGGCCGCTGGCGCCCCGTACTACCTGACCGGTGGCCTGTGCGAGAACGCCTTCGTGGTGGAGCGGTTGGGCGAGCTACTGGGGTTGCCGGTGACCACCTCGCCTCAGGCTCGCTTTGCCGGAGCGATTGGCGCGGCGATTCGCGCACAGGCGCTCAATTAATGCATCCGCCGCTGGCTCGCATTCATGCGTATACTGGGAGAAAATGATTGACCGATGAGAGGAGGTATCGATGGCTGACGATCAGATTAGGCTCACGTCCATGACGGCCGCGAGCGGTTGAGCCGCTAAGTTGGCTCCCGGAGCCCTCGCCCAGGTCCTGGGCGATTTGCCAAATGTGCCCAACGACAATCTGCTCGTGGGGTTCGATACCTCCGACGATGCGAGTGTCTTCCGCGTAGGGGAGAACCTGGGGCTTGTGCAGTCCATCGACTTCTTCCCGCCGATGGTCGACGATCCGTTTCTGTTTGGCCAGATCGCTGCGGCCAACTCGCTGTCGGACATCTACGCCATGGGCGGGCGGCCGAGCCATGCCATGAACCTGCTGTGCATTCCGAGCTGCCTGGGCGTCGAGGTCGCCGGCCAGATTCTGGCGGGTGGCGCCGACAAGTGCGTCGAGGCCGGTTGCTCTATCGCGGGCGGCCATACCATCAACGACGACGAGCCCAAGTACGGTCTGTCCGTGAGCGGGTTTGTCGCGCTCGACCGCATGCTCGCCAACAGCGGCGCGCGCGTGGGCGATGCGTTGCTGCTGACCAAGGCGGTTGGCTCGGGCATCATCACCACGGCCATTAAGGGCGAGCTCATCGAGCAGGACGAGGCCGCAGCCATGTTTGACTCGATGCGCACCCTCAACGAGGCTCCGATTCGTCTGGCCGAGGGACTTGAGCTTCACGGCTGCACCGACATCACGGGCTTTGGCCTGATCGGGCATGCGTGCGAGATGGCCGAGGGCTCGGGCGTGCAGATTGAGCTTGCGTCGGGGGCGGTGCCGCTCTTTGACCAGGTGCTCGACATGGCGCGTCTGGGCATTATTCCCGCGGGCTCCTACCGCAACCAGGACTTCTTTGGCCCGCGCGTGGCTGCCGACGAAGACCTGGAGCCGGGCATGTTGGATTCGCTGTACGATCCGCAGACGTCTGGTGGCCTGCTCATCGCGGCACCTGCTGCCGATGTGGATGAGCTTGCGCGCCGTCTGCATGCCGAAGGACGTATTGCCGCCGTCGTCGGTCGCGTGTGCGAGCCGGTGCCAGGCGGTCCTGCCGTCCACGTTGTTCGCTAGCCCGCACGTTTATGTAACTGTTTACCGTTCTCTAGAACGGTTCTTTCGAAAGGAAAAACTATGTCTACCAAAATTGAAGTCAATGCCATGGGCGATGCCTGCCCGCTGCCCGTCGTCAAGACGCTCAAAGCCCTGAAGCAGCTCGATGGCGAGGGCACCGTGGTGACCTCGGTCGATAACGAGACTGCCGTCAAGAACATCTCCAAGATGGCGCAGGAGAAGGGCTGCACGGCCTCGGTCGAGAAGGTTTCTGACGCCGAGTGGCACGTGACCGTGGCGACCTCTGGCGCCGTTGCCGTGGCCGATCCTGAGCAGGATGGCGCTGCCTTCTGCGACGCCAGCGCCGGCAAGGGCAAACTCGTCATTTCCGTCTACACCGATTGCATGGGCCGTGGCGACGACGAGCTGGGCCACAAGCTCATGAAGGCGTTTATCTTTGCCGTGACGCAGCAGGAGGAACTGCCCGCGACCATGCTGTTCTACAACGGCGGTGCCAAGCTCACCGTCGAGGGCTCGCCGGTGCTCGATGACCTGAAGGGCCTGGCCGAGCAGGGCGTCGAGATTCTCACCTGCGGTACCTGCCTCGACCACTATGGCATTAAAGACCAGCTTGCGGTGGGCGAGGTCACGAATATGTACGTGATCGTGGAGAAGATGGAGCAGGCCGTGCGCGTCGTGCGCCCGTAGCGTATTGGTTGGAGTTGCCATGAGGGAGAAGCGCCCGGCGCTTGTCATCACGTTTCCCACCACGGCGGCCGCCATGGGGTGCGAGACCCTATGCATCGAGCGCGGCCTTCCCGGGCGCACGATTCCCGTGCCCGGGGAGGTCGCTGCCGGCTGCGGCTTGGCGTGGAAGGCGCTGCCTTCGGATGAGGAACTGCTGCGCGGCGAGCTTGCCGCAGCGGGCATTCCCACCGAGGGCTATACCGTGATTGATATGTGGGAGGTCGTGCGATGATCTACCTGGATAACGCGGCGACGACCATGCATAAGCCGCAGACGGTCATCGATGCCGTGACGCAGGCGATGTGCTCGCTCGGCAATGCCGGGCGCGGCGCCACGTCGGGTGCTCTCGATGCCGCTCGTACGATTCATGGCTGCCGTGCCAAGCTCGCGCGCCTTTTGGGTTGCCCGAGGGCGGACCATGTGTGCTTTACGCCCAACTCCACGGCGGCGCTCAACACCGCCATCAATGGCGTGGTACGTCCCGGTGATCACGTGGTCACGACGGTGCTCGAGCACAACTCGGTGTTACGCCCGCTCAACCGCTTGGCGACGGAACAGGGTGTGACGGTTGAGCATGCGGGTTGCGATGCGAGCGGCGCGCTCGACTACGACGAGCTCGAGCGGTTGGTCACGCCGGGCACGCGTGCTGTGGTGGTGACGCACGCCTCCAATGTGACCGGCAACGCGGTTGACGTTTCGCGCGTGGCTGCCATCGCGCATGCGGCCGGCGCGCTGGTGATCGTCGACGCCTCTCAGTCTGCCGGCACGGCGAAGATTGACATGGATGCCATGGGGCTCGATGTTGTGTGCTTTACCGGCCACAAGGGGCTCATGGGACCCCAAGGCACCGGCGGCCTGGCCGTGGCGGAGGGCATTGACGTGGCTCCGTGGGCCATGGGCGGCACGGGCGTGCACAGCTTCGATGCGCTGCAGCCGCTTGAGTGGCCCACGCGCCTCGAGGCGGGCACGCTCAACGGTCACGGCATAGCGGGCCTATCCGCTGGTCTCGACTTTATCGAGGCCCAGGGTGGGGTCGAGGCGATTGCTTCCAGCGAGCGTGCGCTCGCTGATCGCTTTCTTGCCGGCGTGCGCGAAATCCCGGAGATCAAGCTTTACGGCGCCTTTGACCAGCCGACGCGCTCTGCAATTGTGTCGCTCAACGTGGGCGATATCGATTCGGCCGAGATCTCGGATGCGCTCATGCAAGGGTGGGGGATTGCGACGCGCCCCGGCGCCCATTGCGCCCCGCTCATGCACCGTGCACTGGGTACCGAGCGCCAGGGCGTCGTCCGCTTCTCGTTTGGGTATTTCAACACGGACGAGGAAGTCGACACGGCTATCGATGCTCTGTGCGATTTAGCCTGCTAAAGCTGCTAGACCGTTTATACTTGCGGGACGGGTGTTTTTGCCCGTCCCGTTTTTGTTTCGACCCGAAAGGTGTGTCTATGGCCTCATCCGCCCCGCGCGGTCTGCGCTCCGACCATGTCGTCACCGTCGGCATTGCGCTGTTCTCGATGCTCTTTGGCGCCGGCAACCTCATCATTCCGCCGTTGCTGGCACTTCAGGCCGGCACGGCCACGCCGCTTGCCATGATTGGCTTTTTGATTGCCGCCATCGGCCTGCCCGTCATGGGATTTATCGCCGTCGCGCTCGCCGGCACGGCCCGCGAGCTGGCCGGGCGCGTGCATCCTAAGTTTGGCGAATTCTTCGTTGCGGCGGTCTACCTGGCCATCGGTCCGTGCCTGGCCATTCCGCGCACAAGCTCTACGGCGTTCGAAATGCTGGTGCCGCTGCTGCCCGAGGGCGTTTCGCTCGGCGTAGCACGTCTGGTGTTTGCCATCGGGTTCTTCGTCGTCGCGTTTGTGCTCACGCTGCGCCCGGGTGTCATCACGCGCGTGCTCGGCCGCATTACGGGCCCCGCGCTTATTGCACTCATCGTGCTAGTCGTGGGTGCTGCCGTGATTTCGCCGCTGGGACCGGCTGCCGCGCCTCAGGCTCCCTACGATGCAGGTGCCGCCGTGCAGGGCTTCTTGACCGGCTATCAGACCATGGACCTGCTCGCGTCACTCGCCTTCGGCATCATCATCGCCGAGACCATCCACGAGTTGGGTGTTACCGATGACAAACGCGTGGCCTTCGAGATTTCGCGTTCCGGTGTGATCGCCGGCGTGCTCATGGCCATCATCTACTGCGGCTTGGGGCTTGCCGGTATGCAGCTCGGCACCGTGATGCCCGACGCTACCAACGGTGCCGCCATCCTTGCCCGCTCTGCCTCCATGCACTTTGGCCTTGCCGGCACGGTCGTGGTCTTCGCCATCTTCTTCCTCGCCTGCATGAACGTGTGCATCGGCCTCATCAGCTGCTGCTCGCGTTACTTCTGCGAGACGTATGTGGTCGAAGGGGGAGCGGAGGCCTCCGAGGAGGCCATGAGCCGTCCCTTTGCGATTCTCGCCTTTGTGTTTGCAGCGTTTTCGTGCGTGCTCTCCAACGTAGGCCTCGACGTGATTCTTATGTTCTCGGTGCCCATGCTCAACGCCTTGTATCCCGTTGCCATCGTGCTGGTACTGATGGGCCTGGTGCACGGTTTTTGCGACGCTCATCCGCAGGTGTGGGTCTGGGTCGGCGGCGTGGTTGCCGTGCAGAGCGTGATCACCTCGGTCCGCGATGCGTTCTTTGCGGGCGCGTGGCTGCCGTTTGATGCGCTACCCCTGGCAGACATCGGCGCCGCGTGGGCGCCGGTTGCCGTGGTGGCGTTTGTGATCGGTCTGCTCCACAGCCGGTTTGTCGCACATTCGAGGAGCTAGGGTTTCTGCGCTTGCACAGGCGGGGAGTCTCCCCTATAATTTCCTTCGCTTTGGGACACGCAAGGTTTAGACCTTAGCTGCTCAACACCTTCGGGACGTGGCGCAGTTTGGTAGCGCGCCTGCTTTGGGAGCAGGATGTCGCAGGTTCAAATCCTGTCGTCCCGACCATATCTTGCGGGCGTAGTTCAATGGTAGAACCCCAGCCTTCCAAGCTGATGACGCGGGTTCGATTCCCGTCGCCCGCTCCATAAGATAGATGAATGGCTCTGATTCCTTTTGGGACCAGAGCCATTTTCATATACATGCCGGGACCCCACATCCCCTCCTAAGTTGCGGTGAAATACGGACTGTTTTTCGGCTTTTATGGCCCATGTAGTCCGTATTTCACCGCAACTATTTGTAAGGTTGGATTTTGATGCCGTTGGGAGGATCGTAGCGACCGTCTACCGAGAGTGGAAATATTTTTTGAAGCTCTGACCTGCGACGTCAAGCTTTTGGTCAGCTTTTGGCAAGGCCTGCGGACGGAAGCATGCGATAGCGTAATGGTATTCTCTCCGCCGTGATGGTTATGGGGTTGGCCATGCTCGATAAAGGCAAACATTTTCCGCAGTCCTATGCAAGGATGCTATTCTCGGCCGTTGGAATTCATCAAGATGGACAGCTGCTTATAACAATTGATCCTTGGGATGAACGCCGTGCGCGTGAGCTTATGCAGGAAGAGCTCATGCTTCGTCTTTACAACCACGTGTATGCGGATCCGGTCTATTGGAATAATCTTGGGGTTGAAGATCGCATCTTTCAGCTGGCATCCGCTATTGCGGTCGTTGAACCGGATGCTGTGTTTTGCGGATCGACAGCAGCGCTGCTCTACGGCATCGGCTCGGCGTATACGCTTCTGGATAAAGTGCAAGTACTGCTGCCACGGTCTACAAGGCGTGATACGTATGAGTTCGTTGAATACAAGCGCTGGCGGGTGGGCGAAGTGTGGCGGCTCGGTCTGTTTACGCTGACGGATCCGTATCGAACGGTTGTTGATATCGCTCGAACGAGCGCCTTTCGTTATGCGCTGGGCTATGTCGATGGCTTGGCCCGTGAGTACGATGTCGAACGCGAAGAGCTGCGGGCATATGCGCAGGCAAATTGCCGAGGGTTGCATGGCATCGCGCGTGCTTTTGACGTTTTTGAGCATATGGACGGCAGGTCAGACAATGGCGGCGAGTCCGAGGCGAGAGCAGCGATGATTCTCGCTGGGGTTGCCGCGCCTGAGCTTCAAGTTGAGATAACGCGACCGGGAAACGCTGGCTATTATCTAGCAGATTATGGCTGGCAGATGCCAGGCGGCTCATGGACGCTGGCAGAGCTGCATGGGCTAGGCAAGTTTGAAGACGAAGCTCAAAATGATCCAGAGCAGGCGGCGGCAAAAACGTATCGAGCGGCCCTCATGCGCGACGCGAACCTTCGCGCCATGGGCCACAACGTCATTCATTTCAAACTCTCGGACACCTATGACGTAGAATCGTTCGGTGCCATGATGCGCGGCTACGGCATTCCGACAACAAAACCCTACGCCGAATCCCGATAGCGAAATCGTTCGCGGTCCACCTTCAATAAGTTGCGGTGAAATACGGACTGTTTTGCGGTTTGACCAGCAAAAACAGTCCGTATTTCACCGCAACTTAGGAGGGGATGGGGTTAGTGGCGACCGTGGTGGCGGAGCTTGTCGATGGTGGAGTCGGTGCTTCGGCTGCGGGATTCGGCGGCGCGGTCGCGGGCGTCGGCAGCGGTTTGGCGCTGGCGGCGGTAATCGATCATGCCTTGGATGATGGGCTTGCCAAAGCTCACGACATCATCGTTGTAGATGGCGGTTCGGGCTGCGAGGAGGCAGTCGGTAAAGTCCATATGGGTTTTGCCAAAGAGTTTGATGGCAAGGGCGACAACGGTGGGCTCGTCGACCATGACGTCATCGAGCAGCCTTTTCATAGCCGCAGCAATCTCAACGCGGGGAACCTTATAGACGTCGCGCAGCGTGACCACGACGCGCGTGATGATTTCGGGGTAGACACGAGCGGTGCGCGTGGCGATGACCTTGGCGGCGCGCGGGGACAGAACTTCGTCGTCGTCAAGCAGGTAGCGCAGGATGACGGTCTCGTCGATGATGGTGCTACTCATGGATATCTACTTCCTCGGGACCCAAAATCGAATCGTCGTTTTCTGTGGCAAGGTACTCAATCCAGGCATTGCGTTCCTCGGCGCGGCGATTGGGGTCACCATATGCTTTGAGCGATCCATAGGCGGCGGTGCCAACCTTTGAGCGCACGGCGACTGGCTGAAAGGGAAGCTTGCGCATCAAAATGCTCTGCGCGACAAATAGGCGGACAGCCTCGGCGAGCGATGTGCCCATGGCGTCGTAGAGATGTTCGGCATGCTGCTTGTCTTCCTCGCGAATGCGCACCTGCAGGATGGCTCTTTTTTGAGTCGATGACATCACTGGCCTCCCTTAATGAGCGTGCAATATAAATGGTCAAATACAGCATTGGCTAATAATAACCAATCTTATAACCACTACTTTATTGCACTCAAGTTAATGAGCGCGAAATATATATCAAACGTATTACATTCTTTATAAACGAGCGTGAAATCTCCCTTGGATGTACGTATGTAATACACTCACCTTTATAGCTATCCGAGAATAATTCCAACCTGCCAAAACCTCTGCAATACACCCGTATTGCAGGGCCTATGCTCAAGTTTGCCCCAGGCAACTGCGTATATTTAACCTGTATATCGTTGGAGGAACTCTATCGAAGCGCCTGTTTCGCCGCATGCGCTCGATACGCCGATGCCGGACCACGGGCGGTCCGGGGTAACGTCGACAGGGTCTCTCCGGCATGGGATTCAGGAGGGAGTGAACAACATGGGCAATAAACGAGTCGTGGCTGATTCTTCACGCTGCATTGGGTGCCAAACCTGTATGGCGGCGTGCATCGAGGCACACGATATTCCCGGTAACATCGCCGCGCCGCGCCTGCGCGTGACGCGTACGTACGAGATCTCCGCACCGGTGGCTTGCCATCACTGCGAGGATGCCCCGTGCGCGAAGGCCTGTCCTACGGGCGCCTTGTTCTTTGATCCAAAGAACCATCGCATCGGCGTCAACGAGGACAACTGCATCGGCTGCAAGAGCTGCGTCATGGCATGCCCCTTTGGCGCCGTGAGCGTGGCGACCACGCAGGTCCCCGTCTTGATGGGTGACGTGCGAGTGGGTTCGCAGACTAAGAGCTTCGTGCTCAAGTGCGACCTGTGCGTGGACCGTCCCGGCGGTCCGGCGTGTGCCGAGGCGTGCCCGACCAAGGGCCTCACCCTGGTAGACGAGGAGCGTTTGGCGGAGCTGACCGCCGAGCGTGCCCGCGCCACCATCGAAAACGAGGCGTAAGCGTCGGGCGACAGGCCCAATGATTGTCAAATAAGTACCGAGCATTCGGTAGCAGAGAAAGGAAGGAGGGTGTCATGGAGAAGCATAAAGTGATCTGCCCGTACTGCGGCGCCGGTTGCCAGTTTAACCTCTTGGTCCAAAACGGCCAGGTCGTGGGTACCGAACCGCTCAACGGCATCACCAACCAGAGCGAGCTGTGCCTTAAGGGCATGAGCGGCTATGACTTCATCAACGACACCAAGATCTTGACTCCTCGCGTACTGCACCCGATGATCCGCCGCACCAAGGGCGCGGATCTTGAGCGCGTAAGCTGGGACGAGGCACTGGATTTCACCGCATCTAAGATGCAGGCCATAATTGACGAATATGGTCCTAACGCTGTCATGACCACCGGCTCTTCGCGAGGCGGCGGCAATGAGGCGAACTACGTCATGCAGAAGTTTACGCGTGCGTGCATCGGCACCCACAGCGTGGACAACTGCGCCCGTACTTGACACGGCCCTACTGTCCTCGGTCTGATGGACACGGTTGGTTCAGGTTGCATGTCATGCTCCATCCCCGGTATGGAGGATGCGGGCTGCATTTTCCTCTTCGGCTATAACCCTGCCGATTCGCACCCCATCGTCGCAAGGCGTATCGTGCGAGCCAAAGAAAAGGGTTGCAAGATCATCGTCGCCGATCCGCGCCATATCGAAACCGCGCGTATCGCCGATCTCTACCTTCCGATCAAGAACGGTTGCAACGTCGCGTTCCTCAACGCCTTTGCCAACTGCTTGGTCAACGATGGCCTTTACGACAAGGAATTCGTCGCCGAGCACACGAACGGCTTTGACGAGTGGTGGGAGACCATCAAGAACTACACTCCCGAATCCGTACAGGACATCACGGGTGTCGAGCCCGCGTTGATCCACCAAGCTGCCGAGATGTACGCCACGGCGAAGCCCTCTGCCATCATTGGCTGGGGCATGGGCGTATGCCAGCAGAAGCAGAACCTGAAGACGGTGCACACCATCGCCTCCATCGCCTGCGTTGCCGGCCAGATCGGCAAACCCAATTCCGGCCTCGCGCCCGTGCGCGGTCAGAACAACGTCCAGGGCTCCTGCGATATGGGCATGCTGCCCAACCTGTACCCTGGCTACCAGAAAGTCACCGACCCGGCTGTGCGTGCCAAGTTTGCCAAGGCTTGGGGCGTGCCCGAGGAAAAGCTCCCGCTCGAGGAGGGCTACAAGCTCACCGACCTGGGCCACCTGGTCGACGAGGGCAAGGTGCACTGCTTCTACAACTACGGCGAGGACCCGGTGCAGACCGAGCCCGATTCGGCCGGTATGCGCAAGACGCTCTCCGAGCTGGATCTGTTCATTTGCCAGGACATCTTTATGACGCAGACGACCATGCTCGCCGACGTCATCCTGCCCGCTACCTCTTGGGGCGAGCACGAGGGTGTCTTTACCGCATCCGACCGTAGCTTCCAGCACTTTGACGCGGCCGTTCCGCCCAAGGGCGAGTGCCGTCACGACTGGGAGATCTTCGCGGACCTGTCTACGCGTATGGGTTACCCCATGCACTACGACAACACCGAGCAGATCTGGAACGAGTGCATCAGCCTGTGCCCCAACTTTGTGGGCGCAACCTACGAGAAGATGGCTCCCGAGGGCGGCTACGCCCAGTGGCCTGTCAAGAGCACCGATGTGAACGACCACGGTACGCCCGACATGTTCGCTGGTGGCAAGTTCACCACCAAGGACGGTCGCGCCAACCTGATGGCGCACGACTGGGAGGCGCCCTCCGAGCTTCCCGATGATGAGTACCCGCTCATCCTGTGCACCGTCCGCGAGGTCGGCCACTACAGCTGCCGCTCGATGACCGGCAACTGCAAGACGCTGGCACTGCTTGCCGACGAGCCCGGCTTTGTCCGCATGAATCCCGCGGACGCCCAGGCGCGCGGCATCAAGAACGGCGACATCGTCTCGATTCACAGCCGCCGCGGTCAGGTATACAGCCGCGCCGACGTGAGCGACCGTATCAACAAGGGCACGGTCTATATGACCTACCAGTGGTGGATCGGCAAGTGCAACGAGCTGACCATTCACAAGGTCGACCCGGTCTCGCACACGCCCGAGGACAAGTTCTCCGCCTGCCAGGTCGACGCTATCGCCGACCAGGTCTGGGCCGAGGGCGAGGTCGAGCGTCAGTACACCGAGCTCAAGCAGGCTCTGGTAGACGCCGCCGCTCCCCAGGACGTTGAGCCCGGCGCCGCCAAGTTCGATGACGAGACGCACGTGAACCAAATCGTGTAGTCCCGTTCTCGTTGGCTTTTTGGGCCGGGCGTCCCGTACGTTCGGGAGCCCGGCCCGTTATTTTGAAAGGAAGTGGGGATGAACCGCTTCATCGACATCAACCCGGAGAGGTGCATCGGCTGCGGAACATGCCAGTCCGCCTGTGCCGACGCCCACCGGATGCAGGGTCTTCAGGATACGCCGCGCTTGGCGCTCGTGAAGACCGGCGGTATTTCGGCCGCCCTTGCCTGCCACCATTGCGAGGGTGCCCCCTGCGCCGAGGTCTGCCCGGTGAATGCCATCGAGCACGATGGCGACCGCATCCACGTCAAGGAGCAGGAGTGCATCGGGTGCAGGCTGTGCGCCATCGCGTGCCCCTTCGGAGCCATCCATCCCGATGGCACGTCTATCGCCGGTGTCGCAGGCATGTGCGACCCGACGCCTTCGTATCCTAAGTCCCTGAGCAGCCTGCTTACGTGGGCTCCCGGCCAGTACACCTGCGCTGTCAAGTGCGACCTGTGCGCCTTCGATCCGGACGGCCCGCATTGTGTGGCGGCGTGCCCCACCAAGGCGCTGACCGTCATGGGCGGCGCGGCCGATCGCGAGCTCGACGAGGCCAAGCGCCTGCGCTCGATCGAAAACGGTCCAGTCGTCGACGTTACCGCTGTGGCCCAGGGCCTGTCCGAGAAAGCAGAAGGGAGCGTAAACAATGGATAGCATGACGCTGTTTATCGCATCGCTTGCCGTCTCGTGCATCGGTGCGCTCGCCTCGGTTCTGCTGATCAAGGCCGATAACGCCGCCAAGACCGCCGGCTGCCTGATCGGCGCCGTCGCGGCCGTGCTGTCGTTCATCGCGGGCCTCGAGGCCGTGCTTGGCGACGTTTCGTCCCTCAACACGGTCTTCTTTTTCCCGTTCGCCCGTCTCGAGCTCTTGCTCAACGGCCTTGCGGGCCTGATCGTGGTCCTCATCTCAATCCTCGCCTTTGCGGGCTTTATCTACGGTCTGTCCTACTTCGATGAGTACCCGGGCAAGGTCGGGCGCGCCGGTTTCTTCATGAACACCTTCGTCGCCTCGATGATGCTCGTCATCACCGCCGACAACGTGTTCTGGTTCCTGGTCGCCTTTGAGCTCATGTCCCTTACGAGCTACTTCCTTGTCGTTATCGAGGAGAACAAGAACTCCATTAGGGGCGGTTGGCTCTACTTCGTCATCGCGCACGTGGGCTTTGTCCTTATCATGGCGAGCTTCCTGCTCATGACCAACGGCGTGGGCGGTTCCTTCAGCTTCAGTGATTTCCGTACGCATGACTTTGGACCCGCCGTCTCCTCCGCGTGCTTCGTCCTCGCGTTCTTCGGATTCGGCGCAAAGGCCGGTATCATCCCGCTGCACTCCTGGCTGCCCCAGGCGCACCCCGAGGCGCCGTCCAACGTGTCCGCCCTCATGTCCGGCGGCATGATCAAGATCGGCATCCTGGGAATCCTCAAGGTCGGTCTCGACCTGCTCGCGGGTTCGGGCGTCCAGCTCTGGTGGGGCCTCATGGTCCTGGTCTTCGGATCCATCTCGTCGGTCCTGGGCGTCGTCTACGCCCTCCACGAGCACGACATTAAGCGCCTGCTGGCCTACCACTCCGTCGAGAACATCGGCATCATCTTGCTCGGTGTCGGCGCGTCCATGACGGCGCACGCCCTGGGCAACGACGTCATCGCGACGATCGCGCTCATGGCCGCCCTCTACCACACGCTCAACCACGCCATGTTCAAGGGCGAGCTGTTCCTCGGCGCGGGCTCCCTGCTCTATGCCACGGGTACGCGCAACATGGAGAAGATGGGCGGCCTGTTCCGCCGTATGCCGGTCACGGCCGTCTGCTTCCTCATCGGTGCCCTTGCCATCTCGGCTATCCCGCCGCTCAACGGCTTCGTTTCCGAGTGGTTCACCTACCAGTCCCTGTTCAACATCTCGACGCTCTCCAACCCGGTCGTCATGGTGTTCGCCGTCGCCTCCGCGGCCGCCCTCGCCATCACCGGTGCCCTGGCCGTCACGTGCTTCGTGAAGGCCTACGGCGTCTCGTTCGCGAGCAGCCCTCGTTCCCAGGAGGCCGCGAACGCCAAGGAGTCCCCGGCTCCGATGTTGTTCTCGCAGATGCTCCTCGCGGCCATCTGCGTGGTGCTGGGAATCGGCTCTCCCGTCATCGCCCCGGTTCTGGGCGACGTCGCCCAGAGCGTGCTTGCCGGCTCTGCCATCACAGCCACCTCGGGCGTGTCTCTGGTGAACGAGATTTCCGGTGCCGCCACCTCCACCCCCGCGATCGCCATCGCGCTCGTGGTCCTCACCGGCCTCGCGTTCGTGTTGAGGTCCTGCCTCGGCACCAAGGCCCCCGCTAAGAAGACCGACCCTTGGGCGTGCGGCTACGAGCCCAACGAGCACATGCCCGTCGTCGCCACGAGCTTCGCGTCAGACGTAGAGCTCTTCATGGGCCCGCTCTACACCCTGCGCGAGGTATGCACCAAGATCTGCTGGTCCATCGCGCACGTGTTCCAGAAGCTCACCGGTGTCGCCCAGGGCGTTGAGCCCCTGCCCGACCGCTTCCTGGTCGATGCACCGAGCGAGGGTGCCGATAAGCTGGCCGGCCTCGCCTCCAAGATCGAGGGCGGCAACTACTCCGTATACATCTGCTACATCGTCGCGGCGCTCGTGGTCTTCCTCGTGCTCGCCGTGGTCATGGTCTAGAGAGAGGAGAGGATATTATGAACATCGTTCTTGCGATAGCGCAGGGCCTCGTGGTCATGCTGGTCGCGCCCTTCTTCTCCGGCCTCGCCCGTGTGATTCGCGCGAAGATGCACAATCGCCGCGGTCCGTCCATCCTTCAGGATTACCGGGACCTCGCGAAGCTCATGGCGCGTCCCGAGTCCGTGAGTTCCGACTCGAGCTTCGTGCTGCGCATCATGCCGCCGCTGTTCCTCGCGGTGTCGTTCATGCTCGCCATGGGCCTGCCCATGTTCACGCTCGAGAGCCCCATGCCCGTCTTTGGTGACGCCATCACCATCATGTACGCGCTCGCGCTGTCCCGCTTCTTCTTCGCGCTGTCCGGCGTGGATTCCTCCAACGCCTACGCGGGCTTCGGCGGTATCCGCGAGCTCCTCATGAGCGTGCTCATCGAGCCGTCCATGCTCATCGCGCTGTTTACCGTCGCCATCGTGTGCGGCTCCACGGACATTGCGACCATGGGTCAGCACGTCGTTACGGGCAACGTCTCGAGCGTCGTCGCCGTCATCCTCGCCGGCGTCGCCTTCGCGGCCGCCTGCTATATGGAGCTCGGCAAGCTTCCGTTCGATCAGGCCGAAGCCGAGCAGGAGCTCCAGGAGGGCCCGCTCGCCGAGCTCTCCGGCCCGTCCCTGGCCATGATGAAGCTCGCCATGGGCATGAAGCAGGTCGTGGTCGTCGCTTGGTTCACCTCCATCTTCATCCCCTGGGGAGAGCCCGCGACCATCGGCGTCACCGCTCTCGTGGGCGCCGTCGTCTTCCTTGTCAAGTGCCTGGTCGATTTCGTTGTCTGCGGCGTGCTCGAGAACTCCGTTTCCCGTTCGCGCTTCAAGGTGCTCGGTAACCAGACCTGGGCCGTCGTCGGCATCGCGGTCCTCGCGTTCGTCTTCGTCGTCGTAGGCGTGTAGGGAGAAGGGAGAAACTATGTCAATCGAATCGAGCTTGTCCCTCTTTGCCATGGTGGCGATCGCCGTCCCCATGCTGGGCTCCCTGCTCATCGTCATGCTGCCGCGTCCCTACGCTAAATGGGTCTGCGCCTTTGCCGGCGGCATCGCCACGGTCGCTTCCGTTGGCTTGGCCGCGACGTTTGCCGGAAACGGCATGAACGCGGTCGATGTAACCTGGGCGAGTATGGGCCAGACCTTGGTCATGGGCTTCATATTCGACCGGATGAGCACGCTGCTCGCACCCGCGTTCGTCGCTATCGGCCTGCTCGTCGTCATCTATTCGTTCCCGTACATGAGCGATAAGAACAAGGAGCATCCCGACGCGCCCCGTCGCCGCTTCTACGTGTACTTCTCCACGTTCATCGGCGCCATGGCCGGTCTCGCCTACAGCTCCACCATCGTCGGCCAGCTCGTTTTCTTCGAGATCACCGGCGTGTGCTCCTGGGGCCTCATCAGCTACTACATGACGCCCACGGCCAAGAAGGCCGGTATGAAGGCGCTCATCATCACCCATATCGGCGCTCTGGGACTCTACATCGGCGCGGCCTTCCTGTTCGCCGGAACCGGCACGTTCGCGCTGAGCGCGATCTCCCAGCTCGATTCCGGTATGAAGACCGTCGTGCTGCTGCTCATCCTGTTCGCCGCTTGGGCCAAGTCCGCCCAGTTCCCGCTCTACATGTGGCTGCCCTCCGCAATGGAGGCCCCCACGCCCGTTTCCGCCTACCTCCATGGCGCGTCCATGGTGAAGGTCGGCGTGTGCGTGTTCGCCCGCGCTCTTGCGAGTGCCGGCGATATCCCCGAGATCGTCGGTTGGGTCGCCATCATCGACGCCGTCGTGACCATGCTCTTCGGCTTCCTCATGTACCTGCCCCAGAAGGATATGAAGCGCCTGCTCGCCTTCTCGACGATCGCGCAGCTCGCCTACGTGTTCTTCGGCCTGGGCCTCTCCGTGTTCGGAAGCCAGATGGCGTTCAACGGCGCCGTCGAGCACATCTTCAACCACGCGTTCACCAAAACCCTGTTCTTCCTCATCGCCGGCTCCCTCAGCTTCACGCTGGGAACCCGTATGTTGCCCAAGATCCAGGGCCTCATGAAGAAGTACCCGGTCACGGGCGTGGGCTTCGCGGTCGCCGCGACCGCTATCGCCGGCGTGCCCCCCATGAGCACGTTCTTCTCCAAGTTCCAGATTATTTCCGGTGGCTTCGCGGTTGGTGCTTCCAACACGGTCATCTTCGTCCTCGTGTGCGTCATGGTCGTCGAGACCGTCGCCACCTTCGCATGGTTCCTGCGTTGGATGGGTAAGGTCCTGCCCGGTGAGCCGAGCGAGACCGTGGCCGCCGGCCAGCCCCTTCCGCGCGCCATGGCGTTCGTGTTCGTCGTCCTCATGATCATGGTCGTCGTCGCCGGTCCTCTGTCCTCTAGTTGGATGGGTTAGGAGGTAGGACATGGGTTATTCGTTAGTCAATATCCTGGGCGGTCTTCTGATCGTGACCTCCACCATGGTGGTCGTCTCGAAGACCATCCCGTCCGCCATTAAGTGGTACGCGATCCAGTCGGTTGTCCTGGTGGGCGTGCTGCTCACCCTGGGCCTCACCACCGGTGCCACCGAGCTTCTCATGTGGGCCGCGTCGGCCTTCGTCACCAAGGTGATCCTCGTTCCGTTCATTCTCAACCGTGCCTACAAAAAGATGGGTTCGCCTGCCGATAGCACGCTGACCTCCTCCATCAAGCCGGCCTGGACCATCATCCTCACCGGTCTGGAGGTGGCCATCTGCTTCGCGGTGGTCACGCGCCTGAGCCTGCCCACCGCTGAGGTGGCTACTCCGGCCCTCGCCATCAGCTTCGCGCACTTCTTCGTCGGCCTCACGTGCATCATCTCCCAGCGCAACATCCTCAAGCAAATCTTCGGGTACTGCCTTATGGAGAACGGTAGCCACGTGACGCTCGCCCTGCTCGCGCCCACGGCCCCCGAGATCATCGAGATCGGCATCGCCACCGACGCCATTTTCGCCGTCATCATCATGTCCGCCGTCGTCGTGAGGATCTGGAACGACACCAAGTCGCTCGACTCCCACGACCTGACCGAATTGAAGGGGTAGGCCATGGATGTTTCAATGCTGACGGTCGCCCTGCTCGCTTGTCCCCTCGTGTTCTCCCTGATTATGGCTGCGCTCCCCAAGACGACGTCCTACAGCGTCTTTGCGGGGCTCAACACCATCTCCGTCGCGGCGACCCTCGTCCTTTCGGTCGTCACCGCGGGAACCATGCTCTCGAGCGGGCAGAATATCGACGCTTTGGGCCTGTGGCTCCATCTCGATTCGCTCTCGTCGATCTTCGTCCTTCTGGTAGGCATCATCGGGTTCATCACCGGCGTGTACTCCATCTCCTATATCAAGATCGATATCGAGGAGAAGACCATGCCGGCCGAGCGCACCAAGCAGTACTACGCGCTGTTTAGCCTGTTCGTTTTCACGATGCTGCTCGCCTGCCTGTCCAACAACATCATCCTCACCTGGGCGGCGGTCGAGGCCACCACGTTGTCGACCGTGTTCCTCGTGGGCATCTACAAGAACAAGCAGGCGCTCGAGGCGTCTTGGAAGTACGCGATGGTCTGCACCGCCGGCGTGGCCTTCGGCCTGTTCGGCACGCTGCTCATCTACGCGAACGCCGCCGATATCATGCCCAACGCGCATGAGGCAGCCTTCCTCACCTCCATCATGCCCTACGCCGACCAATTCGACCCGATGCTCGTGCGCCTCGCGTTCGCGTTCATCGTCATCGGCTTCGGCACCAAGGCGGGCCTGTTCCCCATGCACACTTGGCTGCCCGACGCGCACTCCCAGGCTCCGAGCCCGGTCTCCGCGCTGCTCTCGGGCGTGCTGCTCAAGTGCGCCATGCTGGTGATCATCCGCTTCTACTCCCTGTCCATCATCACGGTGGGCGACACCTATCCGCGTACGCTCCTGCTCATCCTGGGCACGCTGTCCATCCTGGTGGCCGCCCTGTGCATCTTTAAGCAGGACGATATCAAGCGCCGCTTCGCGTACTCCTCCGTCGACAACGTCGGCGTGGTCGCGCTGTGCCTGGGTATCGGTGGTCCGCTCGGTATCGCCGCCTGCCTGCTGCACTGCATCTTCCACGGTTTCACGAAGGCGCTCGCCTTCTGCATGGCCGGTAACATCCAGCACATCTACCACACCCGCGACCTGAACAAGATCAAGGGCGTCGTCGAGATCGCTCCCGTCACGGCAGCGCTCACCATCATCGCCCTGCTCGCGCTCGCCGCCTTCCCGCCGTTCGCCCTGTTCATCTCCGAGTTCCTCACCTTCGTGGCCGGTGTCCAGTCCGGTCCCATCTGGGTGGTCGTGCTCGTGGCCATTGGCCTCACCGGCGTGTACTTTGCCCTTACCGGCATCGCGCTCAAGTCCATCTTCGGCAAGGCGCCCGAGGGCATGAAGCGCCACGAGGTGCCCGCCCTCATGATCATCCCCGAGATCGCCCTCGCGATCGTGGTCATGTGGTTCGGTATCGCCACCCCGGTCGCCATCACGAGCGGCGTCGAGGATGCAACGTCCGTCGTTTTGAACCAGAGCGTCGAAGAGCTCCACGAGGCTCCTCTCTACCGCATGGTGTTCAGTTCCCAGACCAAGACAAGCGAGGTGAATTAGCACCATGGCAGAACCTGAAAAGAAGGACTACGCTCGTCGTTGCGAAAGTCACGTCGAGGCCCTGCGCGCCGCAGTGCCGGGCGCTATCGAGAAGGTTGAGTGGCAGTGCGAGGACCAGCTGACGATTACCGTCAAGCAGGACAAGCTGCCCGAGGCCGTCCACTACCTGTACTACGAGCGCTACGGCTGGATTCCCGTGATCATCGGCAACGATGAGCGCAGCCTGTGCGGCCGTTACGCCGTGTATTACGTCATCTCCATGGAGGGGGAGGACCCCGGCTGGGTGACCGTGCGCACCGAGGTCGATCCCGCCAAGATGACGTTCCCGTCCGTGACGCCGTTCGTCCCCGCCTGCGTGTGGGGCGAGCGCGAGCTGCGCGACATGTTCGGCCTGATCCCCGAGGGTCTGCCCGACCGTCGCCGCCTGGTACTGCCCGATGACTGGCCCAGCGGCCTGTACCCGCTGCGCAAGGACTCCATGGACTACCGCTTCCGTCCCGCTCCCGCGAGCGACATGGAAAACTACGAGTTCTTGGCCGACACCAAGGGCAAGGAGACCACGCTCGTCCCCATGGGCCCGCTGCACATTACCTCCGACGAGCCTGGCCACTTCCGCCTGTTCGTCGAGGGCGAGACTATCGTCGACGCCGACTACCGTCTGTTCTACGTGCACCGCGGCATGGAGAAAGTCGCCGAGACGCGCCTGAACTATGATGCCGTGACGTTCCTCGCCGACCGCATCTGCGGTATCTGCGGCTGCGCCCACTCGGTGGCCTACGCCGAGGCCGTCGAGCGCGCCCAGGGCATTCATGTCCCGCCGCGCGCCCAGTACATCCGCGCCATCATGCTCGAGGTCGAGCGTCTGCACTCGCACCTGCTCAATATTGGCCTCGCATCGCACTACACGGGCTTCGACTCCGGCTTCCAGCAGTTCTTCCGCGTCCGCGAGAAGTCCATGGACCTGGCCGAGAAGCTCTCCGGTCACCGCAAGACCTACGGTCTCAACGTGATCGGCGGCGTGCGTCGCGACATTTTGGCCGAGCAGAAGCTCTCCACGCTCACGACCATCCACCAGCTGCGCTCCGAGGTTCAGGAGCTCGTCGACGTCTTGCTCTCCACGCCCAACTTTATCGAGCGTACGAGCGGTATCGGCATTCTGGACCGCAAGATCGCACGCGACTTCTCGCCGGTCGGCCCGCTCATGCGTGGCTCGGGCTATGCCCGCGACGTGCGCTTCGACCATCCCTTCGACGGCTACGCCGATCCGGATGTTCAGAAGATGCATGCTGCCACGGCAGACACCTGCGATGCCTTCGGCCGCACCGCCGTCCGCATCCAGGAGGTCTACGATTCGATCGACATGATCGAGACCATGCTCGAGAACTGCCCGTCGGGCCCCATCCTCACCACGGATTGGGAGTACACCCCGCACAAGTACGCCATCGGCGCCACCGAGGCTCCGCGCGGCGAGGACGTGCACTGGGCCATGCTCGGCAACAACCAGAAGTGCTACCGCTGGCGCGCCAAGGCGGCCACGTACAGCAACTGGCCGGTCCTGCGCTACATGTTCCGCGGCAATACCGTGGGCGACGCGGCGCTGATCGTCGGCTCGCTCGACCCGTGCTACTCCTGCACCGACCGCGTGACGGTGACCGATGTCGCCGCCAAGCGCGACCACGTGCTTGACAAGGAGCAGTTCGAGAACGTCTGGCGCGACAAGTCGCCGCTTGCGGGCGAGGGCACCATGGCCGCTCCGCTCGATGAGGAGGCGCTCTAATATGCTGAAGCTTTGGAAGGTTAACGCCAAGGCCGGCGACGCGACGGTCAAGTACCCGTTTGCGCCGTTCCCCACCAACAAGGACATGCGCGGCAAGCCCGAGCACAATGCCGAGCTCTGCATCGCCTGTGGAGCCTGCGGCGTGGCGTGCCCGGCCGATGCCATTCGCATGGACACCGACCTTGCGGCTGATACCATCACCTGGTCGATCGACTACGGTCGCTGCATCTTTTGCGGCCGCTGTGAGGAAGCCTGCCCCATGGAGGCCATCAAGCTCACCGATGAGTTTGAGCTGGCCGTCATGAGCAAGGACGACCTCACCAGCAAGAGCGTCTACACGCTCGAGCACTGCTCGCGCTGCGGCAAGCCGTTCGCCCCGCACAAGGAGATCGACTACGCCAAGCGCCTGCTGCAAAAGGCCGGCGGCATGGAGGCCGAGCAGGCCGCCCGTACCGTCGGTATGTGCCAGGAGTGCAAGCGCGAGCTCGACGCCCTGCGCGCCGCCTCGGCCGTAAAGACCGGCAACGCGCACGGCATGGCTGCCAACGAGACGCTTGCGTCCGGTGAGCCCCAGGGCCCCGGCATGGAGTATCTGGGCGGCCACGGTGTGAACCCGGAGTATATCGACCGCGAGCTCAACCCCGATGCGCCCGAGATTCCCGCCGGTCCGGCGCCGGTCGAGGGCATCATCATGGATTTTGAAACGAAGGAGGAGTAACCATGGCCGAACCCACGCTTTTGCCCGAGCGGCTTCAGTACCGCCCGACCAAGATCGAGCTCGACGAGAGCATCGAGAAGGCCAAGGCGACCCTTCTTAAGAAGATCAAGCGCTCGGTGTACGTCTACCGTGTCGACTGCGGCGGCTGCAACGGCTGCGAGATCGAGATCTTCGGTTCCATCACGCCCGTCTTCGACGTCGAGCGCTTTGGCATCAAGGTCGTGCCCTCGCCCCGTCACGCCGATGTGCTGCTGTACACCGGTGCCGTGACGCGTGCCATGCGCATGCCGGCCCTGCGCGCCTTTGAAGCCGCACCCGATCCCAAGATCGTGGTGTCCTATGGCGCGTGTGGCTGCACCGGCGGCATCTTCTACGACAACTACTGCGTCTGGGGCGGCACGGACAAGATTCTGCCGGTCGATGTCTACATCCCCGGCTGCCCGCCCAGCCCCGCGCAGACCGTCTACGGCTTTGCTATGGCACTCGGTCTGCTGGACCAAAAGCTGCATGCCGAGACCACGGTGGAGGCCGCCGGCGAGCAGGCCGATATCCTGCACCCCGGCGTGCCGTACAAGCTGCGCGTTGCCATCGAGCGCGAGGCTCGTGCCATGAGCGGCTACCGTTACGGTCGCGACCTGGCCAACGAGTTCATGGATACGCTCGAGGGCGCGCCCAAGGGCGATATCCGCGGTGCCATGGCGCTGCTCATCGACAAGCAGGACGATCCGCGCCGCGTCGAGGTGTACTCGGCGCTGCAGGATCTGGTGCTGGCCGGAGGTCGCTAGATGGAGCTCACGGACCGCTCTGGTTACTTTGCGGGCCCCGGCATGCTCGGCGGTTCTTTTGGCGATGCCTCGCGCGCAAGCGACGAGGCCGCCGAGGGCGTCGCCGACCCCTGCCTGGGCCATGCGCCCGACCAGGTGGTCTTCTATGAGCTCACGCGTAAGTTTGTGGAGACCGAGGAAGACGTTCCCCAGGAGGCCTGCGACGTGCTGTACTACACGCTCGCCGTGGGCCACCACACCGGCGTGCTCGATTGCTTTGAGCCGCGCCTGTCGGTGCCGGTGAACGTGTTCTATTCGCTCGTCGACGCGCTGCCGGAGGGGGAGGCCAAAACCAAGTTTGAGGCCATCCGTTCCTTTGGTGAGTGCCAGCTCGACAAGGCTGCTGTGCCGTCGCTCCTCGAGGCCTGCGATACGCTGCTCGACGAGCGCGGTTTTCGCGGTTCGGCCAAGGCTGGCATCTCGGTGTTCGATGCCGACTTTGGCCTGCATGCCCAGCAGGTCGCGTTCTTAATGAAGTTTCGCGATCTGATTGAGCGCGTGCGCGATGTGTCGGGCGTGTATCTGACGGGAAGGTTGCAGTAATGGGTCGCGTTGTGGATGGTCGTGTGAACGGCGCCCCGTTTGCGGGTATCGTGCTCACGGCGGGAAGCGTGCTGCGTGCCGACGATGCCGCCGGCCCCGTGCTCTCCAAAAAGATGGAGGACGCGCCCATTGCCGGTTGGTACACCATCGACGGCGGCCAAACGCCCGAGGACGACATCATCGAGGTCAAGCGCGAGCGTCCGCCGCGTTTGGTTTTGGTCGATGCCGCCGACATGGCGCTGCCCGTCGGTGCCATCCGCCTGCTCGACAAACGTGACGTGGCCCGCAAGTCGATGTTCACCACGCATTCGCTCCCTTTGTCGATTCTGATCGAGGAAATCGAGCAATCGTGCGAAGATATCGTCTTCATAGGGATTCAGCCGGGCGATACGGAGTTTTACAACCCTATGTCCCCGGAGGTCTTTGACGCCGTCGACGCCGTGTACGACGCCGTGGCCGCCAACGACTTTTCCCACTTTGTCCGCTTGGGGCAAGAGCAATAGGAGCGCTTGTCCCTGCTGATTAGGAAAGAAGTGATTGACATGGCAGATTCCAAGGTGGAGTACCCCGCTCCTGATTGCCTGGCACCCGCCGCGATCGAGGCCAAGACCGAGGCCGCCGGCGTGACCAAGGCTAACCTGCCGGTCGCAAAGGCCTTTGTTTTGGCGATGTTCGCCGGCGCGTTCATTGCCTTCGGCGGCCTGTTCTTTACCGTGTTCTTGAGCGATAGCACGCTGGGCTGGGGCGCCCAGCGCGTCGTGGGCGGCCTGTGCTTTTGCCTGGGCCTGGTGCTGGTGCTGGTGTGCGGCGCCGAGCTGTTTACTGGCAATTCGCTTATGGTCTGCGCACTCAAGAGCAAAAAGATCACCCTGGTCCAGACGCTCAAGGCTTGGGTCGTCGTATGGGTCGGTAACTTTGTCGGTGCCCTGTTCATCGTCTTTTTGGTGTACATGGCCGGCATTTACAAGCTCAACGGCGAGGCGGTCGCCAACTCCATGGTGAGCGTCGCCGCCGGCAAGGTGACGGTCGACTGGGTGACGATCTTCTTCCGCGGCATCCTGTGCAACATCTTTGTGTGCCTGGCCGTGTGGATTGGCACTGCGGGCAAGACCGTAGTCGATAAGGTTGTGGGCATTTTGCTGCCCATCGCCGCCTTTGTGGCCTGCGGTTTTGAGCACTGCGTTGCCAACATGTACTTTTTGCCCATGGGTGCCGTGATGCACGCGTGCGGCTATGGTGCCAAGGTTGCCGGGGCCGATGCGCTCAACGTCGCGGGTATTGCGTTTAACCTATCCGCCGCCACGCTGGGCAACATCGTGGGCGGCGCGGTTCTGATCGCGCTCGGCTACTGGTTTGTCTACGCCAAGAAGTCCGAGGCGTAAGGTACCGTCTGTTTGACGTTGGCCTCCCGCGGGGCGTTGCCGTGCGGGAGGCTTTTTGGGTCTGGGCTCGTTGCCGGGCTGTTGGCCTGTTGTGTTTGGCTGATGAAAGGGGTAATCGAGATGGCATCTGCTGTGGAGCGTGACGGTCGCGCCGTGGTGACCACATGCGGGGGATGCTATGCCGATTGCGCCTTTGCGGCCCATGTTGAGGATGGGCGTGTGGTGGCCGAGTTGCCGGTGCCGGGGCATCCGTGCACGGCACGAGCCCTGTGCGCCCGCGGACGGCATCGCCTGGCAATGCCGTTTGACGAGCGCGACCGCATCATGCACCCCATGCGACGCCGCCAGGATGGCTCGGGGTTCGATGCGATTTCCTGGGACGAGGCGTTTGCCCAGATTGCCGAGCGCCTTTTGGGGATTGTTGACGAGCACGGGCCTCGTGCGCTGGGCATGACGCTCGGCGTGCCCTCGTTCGACCGCTACTGGGCGTATCGCTTTATGCATGCGCTGGGCTCGCCCAACGTGTACGGTGCCGATGGCGCCTGCGAGGTAAGCCGTCTCACTGGCTGGGAGCATAGTTTGGGCTATAGTCCCGCCTCCGACCTGGCGCACACCGATTGCATCATGTATTTGGGGCGTTCCATTGTCGATTCGTCGACGATGGGGGCCGTTGATGCGCTCAACGATGCGCGCCGGCGCGGGGCGAAGATCATCGTGGTCGACCCCCGGCGCAGCGGCTCGGCTGCGCTTGCCGACCGCTGGCTGCGCGTACGCCCGGGCTGCGACCTGGCCTTGCTGCTGGGCATTGTGCATGTGCTCATTGCCGAGGGCCTGTACGACCACGAGTTCGTTGCCCGCTATACCACGGGTTTTGACGAGCTGGCGCAGACTGCTGCTGTTTGGACGCCCGAGTGGGCTGAGTCGATGTGCGATGTGCCGGCCGCAGAGATTGTCGCCACGGCGCGCGATCTGGCTGCCGCCGCGCCTGCCGCCGTGGTGGATGCGGGCTTTCACGGTGGCATCGGTATCGCGTATGCCAATAGCACCCAGACCGCGCGCGCTATCTGCTTGGTCGATGCGCTGCTGGGCTGTATCGGGCATGCGGGCGGTGCGCTCAACCCGCCCACGCCGCTTTTGTTGGGCGACCTCGATCCCGCACGTTTTGCGACGCCGCCGGTGCCGCGCGGGCCCAAGCTGGGGTCCGCGCGCTATCCACTGGTCGATCCGGTGCGCGGCCTGTGCACGACCATCGGTCAGTCGATTCTCGCCGGCGATTTGCGTGGGCTCATCGTCTATGCCAGTAACCCTGGTGCGGGCTATGGCAATGCTGAGGCGTGGCTATCGATTCTGGAACAGCTTGACCTGCTCGTGACCGTTGATATTCGATGGTCCGAGACGGCACGCGTGTCAGATTTCGTGCTGCCCGATGTGACGTATCTGGAGGCCGACCGCGGCGTGGGTACGGTCGTGGGCGCCAACGATGCGCGCGTGTTCTACCGCAACGCCGTGCTGCCTGTGCAGCATGACGACACACGTCCCGGTCGGGAGATTTTTGCCGGTCTGGCGCAGGCGTGTGGTGTGGGCGAGTACTTCCAGTTTGCGTCTGACGATCTGACGGCTGCCCAGGTGGCGCCTTTTGGGATCGATCTGGACGAGCTCAAGGAGCGCGGCTGGGCCGACACGGGCGTTGCGCTGCCGTCGCGTACGGGCGAGCCGGTGATTCCGCTTGCCGGCGGCAAGATTGCGCTGGCAAGCGACATATGGGAGCGAGCCGGCATGGGTCGTGTGCCCGACTGGATCGCGCCCATGGTGGAGCCTGGCCCAGGGATGTTTCGCCTCATTAGCGGTAACCGGCCCTTTGAGTCGCATACCTCGCGCAGACTCGCGGCGGCCGGTGCCGCCGAGGTGGGGTCGGACTTGGACGCCGTGCAGATGAACGCCGATGTCGCCGCTCGCATGGGTATCGTCGATGGCGAGGCCGCCGAGCTTGTGAGCGACATGGGCCGCGACCGCGTGCGCGTGGAGACGACGCCCTATCTGCATCCGGCGTGCATCTTTACGTCGGCCGCCCCCGGTGGCCGTTCGTTTGGCGCCGATGCCGGTGGCGCTCAGGCCTTGGGCGTAGGCCCGCTCGACCATACGCCGTTGCGTTGGGACCCGTTGACGGGCGCCGCGCTCACTCAGGAAAACGCCGTTCGCGTGGAAAAGATCACGGAGCACGTGGATAATAACGAGTAATTGACTCAGCTGATGTATTCGACTGATCCACGTTTCTTTTGAAAGGCCGCACATGAGCGATAGCCAGAACATGTCCGATGAGGTGCGCGCCCGCCTGCGCGCCATTCCCTCCGTCAACGAGCTGCTTGCCGAGTGGCCGGTGGTGAAGGCGGCGGGGGAGACCTGCGACGCGGTGGTGCATGCCGCCGTCACGGCCGAGCTCGACGAGGAGCGCGCAGCCATTCGCGCCGGTGCCGCCCCACGCTCTAAGCGTGACTTGGCCTCGGCGATCGAGTGGCGTGCGCATCGCTCCGCACTGCCGAGCCTGCGCCCTGCCGTCAACGCTACGGGCGTGGTCATCCATACCAACTTGGGCCGCGCCCCGCTTGCGGAGTCGGCCGCCAAGGCCGTGGCCGAGGTCGCGCGCGGCTACAGCACGCTCGAGTACAGCGTGGACACCTGCTCGCGCGGATCGCGCAAAGAGCATGCCGCGCAGCTCATCCGCTCGCTTACCGGAGCCGAGGATGCGCTGGTCGTTAATAATAACGCGGCCGCCGTGCTGTTGGTGCTGGCGACCCATGCCGCAGGCAAGGAGGTCATCGTCAGCCGCGGCGAGCTTGTCGAGATCGGCGGCAGCTTCCGTATCCCCGATGTTATGGAGGCCTCGGGTGCCAAGCTCGTTGAGGTCGGGGCCACCAACCGCACGCATTTGAGCGACTACGAGCGCGCCATTACGCCCGATACGGCAATGATCCTCAAGGTCCATCCTTCCAACTATCGCATCGAGGGTTTTCACGAGGAAGTGGGCTCTCGGGAGCTTGCGGCGCTTGCTCACAAGCATGGCCTGCTGTTCTACGAGGACCAGGGCTCGGGCGCGCTGTTGCCCGACGATATCTTGGTGCGCGGCGGCGAAGAAACCACGCCGGCTTCGGTTTCGGCGGGGCTCGATCTGGTGTCGTGCTCGGGCGATAAACTGCTCGGTGCAGCACAGGCGGGCATCATCATGGGCCGTCGTGACCTGGTCCAGGCCTGTGGGTCACATCCGCTTATGCGCGCCCTGCGCCCGGGCAAACTGGCTCTGTCGGCGCTCGAGGCCACGCTGCGTATCTACATGGACGGCGCTGATGTTGCCCATCGCGATATTCCGGTGCTCAGCATGCTTACGCTGCCGCAGGCCCATTTGGAGCGACGTGCCCGTAAGCTGCGCGATCGTATGGTCGCCGGGCTCGATAAGGCTGGTTGCCCGCGCGCCATTCAGGTGGAGATCGTCGAGGAGTCGTCGACTCCTGGCGGCGGCTCGCTGCCTACCGTCGAGCTGCCCACGATGTGCGTGGCCGTCTGCCCGGTCGACGGGCGCCTGTCCCTCGACGCGCTCAAGCGCTCTCTCGTCCAAGACTTCGATACGCCGGTCGTCACGCGCGCCTCGCACGACCGCATTCTGTTTGATGTACGCACGCTCGTGGGCGACCGCGATATCGAGACGGCGGCATCGACGCTCGTCGCGTGCGTTGAGAAGGCGATTGCTCGATGAGTGAGGTTCAAGTGCTGGCGGAGTGTCCCGTTATCGTGGGTACGGCGGGCCATGTCGACCACGGTAAGTCGGCGCTCATCGAGGCGCTGACGGGTAAAAACCCCGACCGTCTGGAGGTTGAGCGCCGCCGCGGCATGACCGTTGAGCTTGGCTTTGGCGAGCTGGCGCTGCCGAGTGGCAAGATCGTTGGCCTGGTCGACGTGCCGGGCCATGCGCATTACCTGCGCGCCATGGTGCAGGGTACCACGGGTATCGACGTGGCCGTGCTGGTGGTCTCTGCCGTTGAGGGCGTAATGCCGCAGACCCGCGAGCACGTGCATGTGCTGGAGCTGCTGGGCGTTACGCATATGGTGGTCGCGCTGACGATGTGCGACCTGGCCGATAGCGAAATGATTGAGCTGGCCGAGCTCGATGTCGATGACTTTTTGTCGGGTACTGTGTTTGCGGGCGCGCCAATTGTGCCCGTGTCGTCTAAGACGGGCGAGGGGATTGACGGGCTGCTTGCGGTGCTCGACGAGCAGGTGGGTGTCTGCTGGGATACCTGTCGCGAGCGTGCCGAGCGAAGCGATGCCGCGCCGCGCCTGCCGATTGACCGCTGCTTTACGATCAAGGGCGCCGGCACCGTCGTGACGGGAACGCTGCACGATGCGCCGGTTGCGGTGGGCGACGAGCTGATGGCTTTGCCGTCGCGTACGGTCTGCCGTGTCCGCGGGATTCAGGTGCATGGCGATACGCCGCGCGCGCTGCCTGGGCAACGCGTGGCGCTCAACCTGGTTGGTGACGGTGTCGCGGCGCTTGACCGTGGCGAGATGCTGGGCGTGGCGGACCGCTTTGGTCAGACGTTGCGCTTTATGATGACGTTCACCTACCTGGGTCGCGAGGGTGCCAAGCCGCGCGTGCTCGAGTCGGGCGCGCGTGTGCACGTGATGGCGGGTACAGCCGAGGTTGTCGGCCGCATCATGCTTTTGGAGGGTGAGGCCCCCATTGCGGTGGGCGAGACCCGTACAGTGCAGGTGCGCTTGGAGGAGCCACTGCCGCTGCGAGCCGGAGACCATGCTGTGGTGCTGTCGTATTCGCCCGTCATGCTCATTGGCGGCGGGCGTGTGCTGCTTTCGCGTTGCCGTCGTTCGCGCGAGCTTACCGAAGGAGAGCGTGCGCTGTATGTTGCGCTTGAGGCCGGCGATACCGCCGCTGGTGTTGAGGCGTGGCTGGCGCTGCAGACGTTGCCGGTCGTGGCTGCCGACGTTGCCGCGGCGCTGGATCTTGTTTCCGGTGGAGTCGATGCCGCGCTGAACGAGTTGGTGGCGCGAGGTGCTGTGTGCGAGCTTGCCGGCTCGGATGGCTCGCTGTATGCAGATTCTTCCGCGCTCGACGCAGCGATGGATGCCCTTGCGGCGACCCTGTCAGCCATGCACGCGGCGGCTCCCAAGGAGACGGGCTTTACGCCCGGCGCCGTTGCCCATGCTGCGTGGCCTGCCGCTGATGAAGGCGTTGCCTCGGCTCTGATTGCCGAGGGCTGCTCGCGCGGCGTGTGCGCCGCCGTGGGCGCCGAGGTATTCGATCCGCATTCGGCCGCCGCGGCGGCACGCGTGGTGCGAGAGGCTTGCGAGCGGATCGTCGCGCTACTTGACGAGGCCGGCCTGGATGCACCGGCGCTTCCCGAGGTGGGCGAACAGCTGCAGCTCGGCCGCGACACCATGACGCGTGCCCTGCGCGAGCTTTCGCTCAACCGCTCGATCGTTAAGGTCGAGCGCGACGTTGCCCTGTCCGCTGCCGCCGAGGCCCATGCGCGCGAGCTTGTTGCCGCTGCCATTGAGACAGCCGGTGGCGCTGCGACCACGAGCGTGCTGCGCGAGGCCCTGGGTGTGTCGCGCAAACGTGCCATCAGCATCTTGGAGCACCTAGATGCCGTGCGCTTTACGGTGCTCGACAAGGATGCCGGTGGCCTGAGGTCCCTACGCTAGCCTACCCTTATCAGTTGCGGTGAAATAGTTCCTGTTTTCCGGTTTAGATGCCTCTTCCCGGAACTATTCCACCGCAACTTCTTGCTTGTCTTTTTGGGATGGGGCCTGCTCGGTTTGGTAAAATACCTCCGCACTTGGGAACGGATGGGCTCCGGTGGGCTCCGCGGTCCTCAAAACCGTTGCGAGGCGTGCAAAACGTCTTGGATGTGTTCGATTCACATACGTTCCCGCCATACGCTACCAGCGCTTTTGTGCTCGCGGTCTTGCTGCGTGCCGCAAAGGCGCTGTTTTGTTTTTGCACGAGCTTTTCGTAGCGCCGCTATTTCGGCGGCTGTATTTAGCTTCGTGCATCGGGTTTCGAGCATGCCGATGGAGGTGTTTTGCCGTATGACTACCGTAAGACGGGTCGATCTTTCTTGCGTCGTCCAAGCGGGCGGGCTGTCCTCACGCATGGGCCGCGATAAGGCGCGCATGACGTTTTGCGGCGAACCGCTCATCGAGCGCGTGCTGGGTCGGCTGGCGACAGTTGCCGGCGAGTTGGTCGTGACGACTTCGCGCCCCAGCGAGCTTGCCTATCTTGAGGAGCGCACGTTTGGCGGTCTGGTGCCGCGAATAGTGTCGGACCTTGAGGGGCCGGCGGGTGCCATGCGCGGCATCGCGAGCTCGTTGGCCGCGGCGCGATTGCCGTTCGTGGCGATCGTCGCCTGCGATATGCCGTTTGTCTCGCCGGAACTCATCGGCGCGCTCGCCGATCGTGTTGAGGCCGAGGCGCTCGACGTGTGCGTGCCGTGCGAGGAGCGGGGGATTGAGCCGCTTTGCGCCGTCTGGCGTCGTGACGCGTGTGCGCCGGCCGCCCATGAGCTGCTCGCCTGCGACCGCCAGCGCATTCGCTGCCTGATCAATCGCGTTCAGGCTGGTTATATGGATGAACCGCAGATCGTTAAGGTCGCGGGCTCGACGCTCTGCTTCGAGAACGTCAATACGCCCGAGGAGTTTTCGGCGGCCGAGTTACTCGCCTAGACGATTGGAGTTGCCATGTCTCACGATATTTGTCCCGACACGGGAGAGCCTTGCACTTGCGACGGGTCCGAACACTGTACCTGCGGTTGCGGTGGCTGTGGACATACCACGGAAGAGGAGGCGGCCGCCGCGGCGTATCGCGAGGCACACCTCGAAGGCCCGTCCGGTGATGCCCTCGACCACGAGCGCAAGATTATCGTGTCGTTTGACAGCACCTTCGATGTGATGGAATGCGAGCAGCTGTGCCTTGCCGCCGGTGTGCCCGGGCGCATCATGCCGCTGCCCGGCTCCATCACCGCCGGCTGCGGGCTGTGCTGGGCCATGCCGTTCTCGGGCGATGCACTCGCCGCCTTCCGCGCTGCCACCGAAGGCCGCATAACCCCCGCCGACTACCATCAGCTCGTCCTCTAACCGCCAACATCACCACAAAGGTGCCTGTCCCCAATGTGGTGGTTTGGAACACGTGGACGAAACAGGTTTGAAACACGGGTTTTGCACGTCAGGCTCTCAAAAACGCTTCTACCTGCATCGTAATCAAAACGAAACATCTGCCCGTCGGCTTATGCGAAACTTTGCTGCAACAGTGCGATATTATCCATACTCGATAAAGTTCACGGCGCATAGGGTGCCGCGACCAACATTTTTCGTTTCCCATCATTGGAGGAAGCATGAGCTACACGCAGAAAGTTCTCGAAGAGCTCAAGGCCCGCTATCCCGAGCAGCCTGAGTTCATCCAGGCCGCGACCGAGATCCTCGGCACCATCCAGCCGGCGCTCGACGCCCACCCCGAGTACGAGGAGGCCGCCCTGCTGGAGCGCCTCGTCGAGCCCGAGCGTATCGTCATGTTCCGTGTTCCCTGGGTCGACGACCAGGGCAAGGTTCAGGTCAATCGCGGTTACCGTGTCGAGTTCAACTCTGCCATTGGACCCTACAAGGGCGGCCTGCGCTTTAACCCGACGGTCACCCTGGGCATGCTCAAGTTCCTGGGCCTGGAGCAGATCCTCAAGAACAGCCTGACCACCCTTCCCATGGGCGGCGGCAAGGGCGGTTCCGACTTTGACCCCAAGGGCAAGTCCAACAACGAGATCATGCACTTCTGCCAGTCCTTCATGACCGAGCTCTATCGCCACATTGGCCCCAACACCGACGTTCCCGCCGGCGACCTGGGCGTTGGCGGCCGCGAGGTTGCCTACCTGTTCGGTCAGTACAAGCGCCTGACCAACGAGTGGACCGGCGTCCTCACTGGCAAGGGCCTCTCCTTTGGCGGTTCGCTCGCCCGTACCGAGGCCACCGGCTACGGCCTGGTCTACTTTGTGGACGAGTACCTCAAGAGCCGCGGTGACTCCTTCGAGGGCAAGAACGTCGTCGTTCACGGTTCCGGTAACGTCGCCATCTACGCCGTCCAGAAGGTCGCCCAGCTCGGCGGCAAGGTGCTCGCCTGCTCCGATACCCACGGCTGGGTCGAGGATCCCGACGGCATCGACTACACCGTGCTCGAGCATGTCTACAACAAGAAGCGCTCCGGCCACGACAAGGGCGTCACGCTCGCTATGTACGTCGACGAGAAACCCAATGCCACGTGGCACGAGGGTGACGGCCGTGGCGTGTGGCGGCTGCCTTGCGACATCGCGCTGCCCTGTGCTCGTGAGAACACGCTGCTGCTCGAGGACGCCCAGGCACTCGTCGCCAACGGCTGCAAGGTGGTCGGCGAGGGCGCAAACATGCCCACGACCATCGAGGCCACGACCTACTTCCAGGAGAACGGCGTCGCCTTTATGCCCGGTAAGGCTGCCAACGCCGGCGGTGTTCTCGTGTCCGGCCTGGAGATGAGCCAGAACGCCGAGCACCTGTCCTGGACCTTCGAGGAGGTCGACGGCAAGCTCGAGCAGCTCATGCGTGGCATGTTCCACAACGTGGACGACACCGCCAAGGAGTACGGCCAGGAGGGCAACTTCGTCATGGGCGCCAACATCGCCGGCTTCCTGAAGGTCGCCGACGCTATGCTCGCCCAGGGCGTCTGCTAAATCTTCGCTCGACATAGCATGTGATGAGGCTCCCAGCCATTCCGGCTGGGAGCCTTTTCTATCCCGGAGGACTCCTCATAACTTGCGGTGAAATACGGACTGTTTTGCGTTCCAGAACGGCTAATCAGTCTGTATATCACCGCAAGTTATGGATGGGTGGGTGGATTTTGTCCTAAAACGGTGTGCGGCCCCTCGTTTGGTACACTTAAAGGTACTGGACAAGTGAAGAGATGGGGGAGAACGTGCTCAAGTTCGGTACCTACGTCCGTGTTGGAAACGCGGCCGAAGCCTATGAGCTCTTACAGAAGAACCGCAACAACAAGATTGTGGGCGGCGGCATCTGGATGCGCCTGGGTTCGCGTCGTGTGGCGACGGCGATTGACCTTTCGGCCTGCGGACTCGATCAGATCGAGGAGACCGAGACCGAGTTTCGCATCGGTGCCATGTGTACCCTGCGCCAGCTCGAGCGTCATGCCGGGCTCAACGCGCTTGTCAACCATGTCTTTGAGTTTGCCGTCCACGATATCGTGGGCGTGCAGCTGCGCAATACCGCCACGGTTGGCGGAAGCATCTACGGCCGCTTTGGCTTCTCGGACGTTCTCTCCGCCTTTCTCGCGCTCGATTCCTATGTTGAGCTGACGGGCGCCGGCCGCGTGCCGCTCGCGGAGTTCGTGGACATGGGCTATGTGCGCGACGTGATCGAGCATGTCGTGGTCGTCAAGCACGATTACCGCGCGAGCTACGAGGCCGTGCGCAAGGCCGCGACCGATTTCCCCTCCTTAAACGTCACCGCTGCCTGGTGGGACAACAGCTGGCATGTCACCGTGGGTGCCCGTCCGCTGCGCGCGACCTTGCTGCAGGGCGAGGCGTGTGGCCTTTCCGGCGAGCAGCCTTCCGAGGACGAGCTGCGCGCCCTGGCCGCATCAGTGCGCGCGCTGAGCTACGGCACCAACCTGTGGGGCTCGGCCGACTACCGCCGCCGCATCTCGGCCCCGCTGGCGATTCAGGCCGTGCGTCGCGCTGCCGGCATCGAGCTTTCGGCCGCGCTTGCCCGCGAGCTCGAGACCGTGCAGATCCCTAAGTTCGCCACGGACGAGTATTCCTGCCGCCGCGTGCCCGGCGTCGATTCTAGCGAGGTGCGCTAATGGCTGCCAAACTCATCGATCTTTCCTTTACGCTCAACGGTCGCAAGGTCAAGGTTCAGATTGCCCCCGATACCATGCTCTTTTCGCTTTTGCGTGAGCAGGGTTGCGCGTCGGTGCGCTGTGCCTGCGAAACCACCAACTGCGGTCTGTGCACGGTGTGGCTCGATGGCGACCCGGTGCTGAGCTGCTCGGTTCCCGCCGCCCGTGTTGAGGGCCGCTCCATCACCACGCTCGAGGGCCTCAAGGCCGAGTCCGAGGCACTGGCCCGTGCGATGGCTGCCGAAGGCGCCGAGCAGTGCGGTTTTTGCGCCCCCGGCCTTATCATGAACGTGCTGGCGCTTGCCCGCGCCGCCAAGGAGGACCCGAGCCTCGTCGCCACTCGCGAGGAGCTCTCGCGCCAGCTCGCCGGCAACCTCTGCCGTTGCAGCGGCTACGAGAGCCAGCTGCGCGCCATCGTCCGCTTCCTTAACGAGTCCGGCGTGCGGGTGGGCTTTGAGATGCCCGAACTGCCGGTCAACGATACCAGCTGCGACGGCGTCACCTACAAGCAGATTACCCACAAGCTGCCCAAGAAGGACTCGAAGGCGCTGCTCGAGGGGCGTCCCGTCTACACGGGCGACCTGGTGCCCGCCGGCGCCCTGATCGTCAAGCTCAAGCGCAGCCCGTATGCCCGCGCCAAGATCCGCTCCATCGATACGTCGCGCGCCCTGAAGGTGCCCGGCGTGGTGGGCGTCTACACTTACGAGGACGTGCCCAAGCGCCGCTTTACCATCGCCGGCCAGAGCTACCCACAGCCTTCGCCCTACGACCGCCTGATCCTCGAGAACCTCGTGCGCTACCAAAACGAGGAGGTGGCGATCGTCGCCGCCGAGACCGAGGAGGCCGCCGACAGGGCGCTCAAGCTCATCAAGGTCGACTACGAGGTGCTCGAGCCGCTGCTCGACTTTACCCAGGCACTCGATAACGACATCGTGGTTCACCCCGAGGGCGACGTGACCTTTATGTTCCCGCAGGGCGGGGATGTCTCGCGCAACCTGGTGTGCAGCGGTACCAGCGACTTTGGCGATTTGGACGAGGCCTTCGCCCAGAGCGACATCGTCTTCACCCGCACCTACACCAGCCAGGCCACCCAGACCGCGCCCATGGAGACCTTCCGTGCCTTCGCGACGACCGACGCCTTCGGCCGCATCTCGGTGACCACCTCGACGCAGGTGCCCTTCCACGTGCGCCGCATGGTCGCGCAGTCGCTCGATATTCCGCAGTCGCAGGTGCAGGTCATTAAGCCGCGCATCGGCGGCGGCTTTGGCTCCAAGCAGACGGGCTGCTGCGAGATCTTCGTGGCGTTCGTTACCCAGCAGACCGGCCGTCCGAGCTACTGCTGCTACACCCGCGAGGAGACCATCACCGCGGGCAATTCGCGCCATCAGATGCAGATGACCGTTAAGCTGGGCGCCATGAACGACGGCACCATCACGGCCATCGATCTGCACACGCTGTCCAACGCCGGCGCGTACGGCGAGCACGCTACCACGACGATCGGCCTTTCGGGCCACAAGAGCCTGCCTATCTACAACCATGTGAAGGCGAGCCGCTTTAGCTGGGACGCCGTCTACACCAATACCAACCGCGGCGGCGCGTATCGTGGCTACGGTGCCACCCAGGGCCAGTTTGCCGTGGAGAGTGCCGTCAACGAGCTCGCCGACATGCTGCACATGGACCCCGCCGACCTGCGCCTTAAGAACATTGTGCGCGAGGGCGAAATCATGCCGCAGTACTACAACGAGAAGCTCAACGCCTGCGCGCTCGACCGCTGCCTGCTGCGTGCGATGGACATGATCGGTTGGCGCGACAAGCCGCTGGCTGTGGACCTGGGCGACCGCGTGCGCGCTCTGGGCTGCGCGCTCACCATGCAGGGCTCGGGCATCTCCAACGTGGACATTGCCGGCATCGACATGCGTCTGGAGGAGGACGGCTTCATTACCATCGGCACCGGCGCCACCGATAACGGCATGGGCGTCGACACGATCCTGGCGCAGATTGCCGCCGAGGAGCTGGGCGTGGAGAGTTCGATGATCGTGGTGCGCGGCGTGGACACCGATGTGTCGCCGTTTGACGCCGGCTCGTACGCGAGCTCGGGTACGTACGTGACGGGCCTGGCCGCCAAGAACGCCGCGACCGAGCTGCGCGAGAAGATCTGCGCCAAGGCCGCCCAGATGTGGGACGTGGACGCCGCCGATGTGGTCTTCGATGGCCAGTACGTGCGTCTGTCCGACGAGCGTGCCGCCCGCGAGCAGAACCGCTACCTCACGCTGCGCGACTTTGCCAACCTGTGCGTCAAGAACATCGCGGGCGGCGACGCGCTCACCTCGCATGCCTCTGCCTGCCTGCCCGTTTCGCCTCCGCCGTTTATGGCCGGTATTGCCGAGGTCGAGGTCGACAAGGCCACCGGCAAGGTGACTGTGGTGGACTACGCGGCGGCTGTGGACTGCGGCACCGTGATCAACGAGGCGCTCGCACGCGTCCAGGCCGAGGGCGGCATTGCCCAGGGCATCGGTCACGCGCTCTACGAGATCGTCGAGCACGATGACCGCGGCCGCCTGCGTACCGGCAACTTTATGAGCTACAAGCTGCCCACACGTCTGGATATCGGCAGCATTCGCGTGGCCTTTGAGCCGAGCTACGAGCCGACGGGTCCGTTTGGCGCCAAGTCGATCGGCGAGGTCGTCATCAACACGCCGCTCGCCGCCGTGGCCTCGGCCGTGGCACACGCCACCGGACATCAGGTTCGCTCGCTGCCCATCACGCCCGAGAAAGCCCTGCTGGGGGAGTAGCGGGGCAGCGAACAGTCGTAATGGGCGGGGCGGGGCAACTCGCCCCGCCTTTTGCACTCGTGGTGAGGTCGTGAGCCTGTAAAACGTGTGCGTGCGCTTGACGTTCGTATCTGCTATCATTCCTAGTCTGTGCGCTCATGCGGGCGTGGCGGAATTGGTAGACGCGCCAGATTTAGGTTCTGGTGGGATTCCCGTGAAGGTTCGAGTCCTTTCGCCCGCACCATCGCACCTGCGTCGGCCCTGGCCGTCGCGACACTTTGTTGCATAAAGGTACCAGCACCTCAGATAAGCTGGGCAGTATGAGGAGGAACTGTTGAACATCACCGCTTCTGACGTCAAGGACGCCAAGCTCACCGCTACGGTCACCATCCCGGCCGCCGACGTCGACGCCGCGATCAAGAAGGCCTACAAGGACACCGCCAAGAAGTACCGCTTCCCGGGCTTCCGCGCCGGTAAGGCTCCCCGTCCGGTCATCGACTCTGCTCTTGGCGCCGAGGCTACCCTCGCTCAGGCCACCAACGACCTGATCGCCGCCAACGAGCCCGCCGTCCTCAACGAGCTGGACATCGTCCCCACCAAGAATGGTGACTACAAGGACCTCGACCTCGCCAAGGATCACGAGGACTACACCTACACGGTCGAGTTCTCCCTGCGTCCCGCCGCTGAGCTCTCCTCCTTCGACGCCGTCGAGATCGAGATGCCCCCTGCGGAGGTCACCGAGTCCGAGATCAACAACCAGGTCGAGATGCTCCTCAACTACCGCGCCACCTTCGAGGACGTCGAGGGTCGCGCCGTTGAGGCAGACGACTATGTGACCGTCGACCTCAAGGCCGTTGAGAACGCCGACAACTTCGCCGCCGAGGGCCGCATGCTCATCGCCGGTAGCGACAGCAACCCCAAGGAGTTCAACGAGGCCCTGATCGGCGCTAACGTTGACGATGTCAAGACCGTCACCTGGACCGACGAGGTCGAGGAGGGCGAGGAGGCCGAGACCCACACCGTCGAGGTCACCGTCAAGGGCATCAAGGTCCGCAACACCCCCGAGCTCACCGACGAGCTCGTCAAGTCCGACTTTGGCTTCGACAGCATCGAGGCCATGCGCGACGCCATCAAGATCGAGATCGAGCAGGACAAGGCTTCCCGCCTCCCGGCCGAGAAGGAGAACCGTTGCGTCTCCGCTCTCGCCGAGCGCCTGCAGCTCGACGAGATGGATGCCGACTACGAGCAGTCCGTCTTTGAGGAGCTTGGCCAGAACTTCCTGTCCAACCTCGCTGCCCGCGGCATGACCCTGGACACCTGGCTGCCCGCTTCCGGTCTGACCATGGAGCAGTTCATCGGCGACCTGCACAAGCAGGCCAACGACGTTGCCCGTGAGTCCCTGGCTCTGGACGCCCTCGCCCGCGAGCTCAAGATCGAGGTCACCGAGGACGACATCAACGCCGAGTTCGAGAAGGCCGGCGTCAAGGACGTCGAGGCTTCCAAGGCCGAGTTCATCGCCGATGGCCGCATGCCTGCCGTCCGCGAGTCCATCCGTCGCTCCAAGGCCGTCGACCACCTGGTCGAGAACGCCAAGGTGACCGAGGTCGACGAGACCGCCAAGGACGCCGAGTAATTCTCGCCACCTTGCCCGCGAGCGCATGCGTGCGCCCGTGATGGGGTAAAGTTATACACCGGTTATCCGGTTGCTTCGTACGGTGCCAGCCAATGCATAGCATGCGGGCACCGTACGTTTATCTAGAACCAATTTGGTCCGCAAGAGAGAAATGGAGATGCGTATGATCGCCAAGTTCGATTCCGCCCTCGTGCCATACGTTATCGAGCAGACGCCGCGCGGCGAGCGCAGCTACGATATCTATTCGCGCCTGCTCAACGACCGTATCATCTTCTTGGGCGAGGAGATCAACTCCGTCAGCGCCAACCTGGTCGTTGCCCAGCTGCTGCATCTTGAGAGCCAGGATGCCGAGAAGGATATTTCGCTCTACATCAATTCGCCCGGCGGCGAGGTCTACTCCGGCCTGGCGATTCTGGACACCATGAACTTTATTAAGCCGCAGGTCTCCACCATCTGCGTCGGCATGGCCGCGTCCATGGCCGCCGTGCTGCTTTCGGCCGGCGCCAAGGGCAAGCGCTTCTGCCTGCCGCACTCCAAGGTCATGATTCACCAGCCCAGCGGCGGTGCCCAGGGCCAGCAGACCGAGATTGAGATTGTGGCCGAGGAGATCAAGAAGACCCGTCGCGAGCTCAACCAGATCCTGTCCGACGCCTCGGGCCAGCCTATCGAGAAGGTCCAGGCCGACACCGAGCGCGACAACTACCTGACCGCTGCCGAGGCCCTCGACTACGGCCTGATCGACCGTATCGTCACCTCGCGCGACCTCGCCGCGAAGGACGCCTAGGATGGCAGGTAACATGCAGGACAACTTTGACGAGAACGGCAACCCCATTCGCTGCTCCTTCTGCGGTAAAGAGCAGGGCCAGGTCCGTCGTCTCGTAAAGGGCCCGACCAACATCTTTATCTGCGACGAGTGCGTCGCCGCCTGCTCCGAGATCCTTGAGGAGTCGCTGGCTTCGGACTTTATGGACGCTGCCCGCAACGGCAATCTCCCGGGTTTCCTCAACGACCACGGCCAGGCTGCGTCCCAGCCCGCCGTTGACCCCGAGGCCGAGGGCTTTGAGCTTGAGGACGACCGTCAGGTCATCACGCACGTGCCGACGCCGCACGAGATCTATGACGAGCTTTCGGCCTATGTTATGGGGCAGGAGGACGCCAAGCGCGCCATGTCGGTTGCCGTGTACAACCACTACCGTCGCGTGATCGAGGGCGGTGCCGCGGTGTCCGCCTTTGATGACGACATGGGCTCGCAGTTCGACGACGATATGGACGAGGTAGAGCTCGCCAAGTCCAACATCTTGCTGCTCGGTCCCACCGGTACCGGTAAGACCCTGCTCGCCCAGACGCTCGCGCGCATCCTCGAGGTGCCGTTTGCCATCGCCGACGCTACCGCGCTTACCGAGGCCGGCTACGTGGGCGAGGATGTGGAGAACATCCTGCTCAAGCTCATCAACGCCGCCGATGGCGATATCGAGCGCGCGCAGGTCGGCATTATCTACGTGGATGAGATCGACAAGATCGCCCGCAAGGCTGAGAACCTCTCCATTACCCGCGATGTTTCGGGCGAGGGCGTTCAGCAGGCGCTGCTTAAGATTCTTGAGGGCACGGTGGCCAGCGTTCCGCCCACCGGCGGCCGCAAGCATCCCCAGCAGGAGCTGCTGCAGATCGATACGACCAACATCCTGTTCATCTGCGGCGGTGCCTTTGTGGGTCTGGATAAGATCATCGCCGATCGCGTGGGCAACAAGGGCGTGGGCTTTAACTCCGAGATCGCCGGCCCCACCTCGGTCGACGAGAACGACCTGCTGCGTCAGGTGCTCCCGCAGGACCTCAACGCCTTTGGCATGATTCCCGAGTTCGTGGGACGTACGCCCGTCGTCACCCAGACGCAGGCGCTCGACGAGGACGACCTGGTGTCGATCCTGACCGAGCCCAAGAACGCTGTGGTGCGTCAGTACCGCAAGATGTTCCAGCTCGAGGACGTTGAGCTTGAGTTTGAGGACGCCGCCCTGCACGAGATCGCCCGCATGGCGCTTGCCCGCAAGACCGGCGCCCGCGGCCTGCGTTCCATCTGCGAGGACGTGCTTCAGCAGACGATGTTCGACCTCCCCAGCGAGGAGGGCGTTTCCAAGGTCATCGTGACCGAAGCCTCCGTAAAGGGCGAAGAACAGCCCCAACGCATCTACGGGTAAACCAGCCAAAAACGTGTTTGCTAATAGCCTCCGACCACCCGCGGTCGGAGGCTATTTTATATATGCGCAATAACCCCAACTACCTGTGCTATTCTGTGTGTTTGTTTAAGCCTCGGCGAAGTCATATCAGACTGAAGTAATCGATACCTAAGGGGAGGAATGCAGGCCCTGGCGGGCCTACATTCCTCCCCGGCGGGACAGGGAGAGATATATGGAAGAAATGCCCAAGAACTACGATCCGTCGACAAACGAGCCGGCGATCCTGCAGAAGTGGCTCGACGGCGGCTACTACAAGCGCCGCGAGGGCGTGGGCGACTGCACCGTCACCATTCCGCCTCCCAACGTGACCGGCAAGCTCCACATGGGTCACGCCACCGACGACTCCATCCAGGACGCCATCATCCGTATGGCTCGCATGCGCGGCAAGTCTACGCGCTGGGTGCTCGGTACCGATCACGCCGGTATCGCCACGCAGACCAAGGTCGACAAGAAGCTGAAGAGCGAGGGCATCAGCCGCCTGGAGATCGGTCGCGACAAGTTTGTCGACGCCTGCTGGGACTGGACCCACGAGTATGGCGGCATCATCGTCGAGCAGATCAAGCGCATGGGCTGCTCCGTCGACTTCGACAACGAGCGCTTTACCATGGACGAGGACTACGCGCAGGCCGTGCGCAAGGTCTTCTGCGATTGGTACCACGACGGCCTGATCTACCGTGGCAAGCGTATCGTTAACTGGTGCCCCAACTGCACCACCGCCATCTCGGACGACGAGGCCGAATATAAGGACGAGAAGGGCCACCTGTGGCACCTGCGCTACCCGCTGACCGAGCCGGTCAACGGCCAGGACTACATCGTCGTCGCCACCACGCGCCCCGAGACCATGCTCGGCGACACGGGCGTCGCCGTCTCCCCGAAGGATCCCGAGAAGGCCGCCTTCGTGGGTAAGACCGTCAAGCTTCCCATCGTTGACCGCGAGATCCCCATCTTTGAGGATTGGCACGTCGATGCCAACTTTGGTTCCGGCTTCGTTAAGGTCACCCCGGCCCACGACCCCAACGACTACGCCATGGGCCAGGCCCACGACCTGCCGCAGATCAACATCTTCGACGAGCACGCGGTGGTCGTCGAGGGCTACGGCGAGTTCACCGGCTTGAATCGCGACGAGTGCCGCGAGGCCGTCATCAAGTGGTTTGAGGAGCATGACCTGCTCGACCACGTCGAGGACCTCGATCACTCCGTCATGCACTGCTACCGTTGCGACGCCGCGCTGGAGCCGTGGCTGTCCGAGCAGTGGTTCGTCGCCGTCGATAAGCTCAAGGGGCCGGCGCTCGACGCCGTCAACTCTGGCAAGGTCACCTTCCACCCCGCGCGCTGGACGCAGACCTACACCACCTGGATGGAGAACCTCAAGGACTGGTGCATCTCGCGCCAGCTTTGGTGGGGCCACCGTATCCCCGTGTTCTACTGCGAGGATTGCGGCTGGGAGGACGCCCTTACCGAGGACACCGACGTGTGCCCCAAGTGCGGCGGTCATCACGTGCATCAGGACGAGAACGTGTTGGACACCTGGTTCAGCTCTCAGCTGTGGACTTTCGCCACGCAGGGCTGGCCGCAAAAGCCGGAGCTGCTCGAGGGACATCACCCCACGACGGCGCTCGTCACCGCGCGCGACATCATCGCGCTGTGGGTTGCTCGCATGGTCATGAGCTCGCTGTACTTCCTGGACGAGGTGCCGTTTAAGGACGTCGTCATCTACCCGACGATCCTGGCCAAGGACGGCAGCCGCATGTCCAAGTCCAAGGGCAACGGCGTTGACCCCATGGACCTCATCGGTATGTACGGCGCCGACGCCATGCGCTTCAACCTGCTCACGCTGTGCACCAACAACCAGGATGTTAAGTTCGATGCGAACATCGATAAGAAGACTAAGAAGCTTATCAACAGCCCGCGTACCGACCAGGCTAAGTCGTTTGTGACCAAGATCTGGAACGCAAGTCGCTTCCTGCTTATGAACATGGAGGGCTACACGCCCGGCGAGCCCGTCGTGGAGACGCCGGCCGACGCCTGGATGTTCAGCCGCCTGGCAAAGGCCGTGAAGATGGTCACCGAGGGTATTGAGAACTACACCTTTGGCGATATGGCCCGCGGCGTGCAGCAGTTCTTCTGGAACGAGGTCTGCGACTGGTACGTCGAGGTCACTAAGGCTCGTCTGAAGGGCGAGGGCCGTCTGCAGGCTCAGCGCAACCTGATCTTTGTGCTCGACACCTCTATTCGCCTGATGCACCCGCTCATGCCGTTCGTCACCGAGGAGATCTGGGACAACATGCCGGCGAGCGTGCTCGACCTGGACGCCGAGGGCAACGTGGATCGCGCCGAGGCGCTCATGATCGCCAAGTGGCCCGAGCCCGCCGACTACGCCAAGTATGTCGATGAGCCTGCCGAGCGCGCGTTTGAGCTGTGCCGCGCCGTCGTTTCCGTCGCCCGCGCCACGCGTTCGCGTTATCGCTTGAGCCCCAAGGCCGAGCTCGACGTGGTCGTGCGCGCCGGTGCCGAGGACATCGAGAAGCTCGAGAGCCTGCGTTCGACCATTGAGCCGCTGGCGAACACCGCTTCGCTGGTCATGGGTACCGATGTCGAGAAGCCGGCCGCGAGCATCGCCGTGGTCGACAGCGGCGTCGAGGCCTTTGTGGTGCTCGAGGGCAAGGTTGACCTTTCGGCCGAGAAGGCACGTCTTGAGAAGGAGATCGCCGCGGCTCAGAAGGAGCTTGCCGGCTGCGAGAAGACGCTCGCGAACGAGGGCTTTGTGGCCAAGGCCGCGCCCGCGGTGGTGCAGAAGAAGAGGGACCGTGCAGCTGAGCTCAAGGAGATCCTGGCGGCGCTGACTGCTCAGGTTGCTGACTTCTCGTAGTTCTTACTGAGGGGCGCGTCCCGACGCTTTACTCGCTACTGCGGACAGTCCTGCGCAAGACGGACAGCACATTAAGTGCTGTCCTTTGCGTGCGGAACTTGTATCGAGCAAAGCGTCGGGCCGCTCCTAGTGCGGTTACGTGGTTGTTTGCAACTGGTAGGTTAGGGCCACTGGGTTGTGGCCTTGATTTCGCTGCAATCGGGTAAAGGCTGATATTGTCAACGCGAGGGGCTCATTCTTTTTGGTGGGCCTCTTTTTCTGTTATGGGGGACTTTGGGTTATGGCTAAGCGTTCTGGGTCGTATGTCGTTCCTTTCTCGTTTGAGTTGCTTTCGTTTGATGAGGCTGTTACTTTGGCTGCTGATACGGGGCGGATTTCTGGGGATGCTGGGCCTCTGCTCGAGACGGTTGTCGATATGCTCGATGAGCTGGGGCGTCCGGACGAGTATTTCGATTGCATTCAGGTCGCCGGCACCAATGGCAAGACTTCGACTACGCGTTTTTCGGCCGCCATCCTTCGCGGCGAGGGGTTCAAGACCGCGCTGTATACGTCGCCGCAGCTGGTGCGTTATCCCGAGCGCATGGAGGTTGACGGGCGCGTTGTGAGCGACGAGGCCTTTGCCCGTGGCGTTTCGGCGGCTGTCGAGGCGGGGCGTCGCGTGAATGCGCACCGTGTGGCGGCGGGGGAGCGCGCCTATTCCATCACGCCGTTTGACCTGCTGACGGCTGCTGCGCTTGTAGTGTTTGCCGAGGCTGCGGTGGATGTTGCCGTGCTCGAGGTTGGCATGGGCGGTCGTTGGGACGCCACGAGTGCGACCGATCCCGTCGCCGTGGCCATTACGGGCATTGGGCTCGATCACACACGTATTTTGGGCGATACGCTCGAGGCCATTGCGGGGGAGAAGGCTGCGGTCATTAAGCCCGGACGCCTGGTTGTGCTGGGCGAGGGCACGCATGAGGCGAGCGTTCAGCGCGTGATGGATGCCCGTTGTCGAGAGTGCGGCATTGTGCCGCTCGTGGTGAGTCATGCCACGACTAAGGTGCCGGTGCATGTGGGCGACACGGTTGAGTTTAGCTGCACCACGCCACGTGCGATCTATACGTCGAGCATGGTCAAGCCGGCCTATCAGCCGCAGAATGCCGCGTGCGCGATTATGCTTTGCGAGGGGTATCTGGGTCGCGAACTCGACCACGATGCGCTGGATGCATCGCTTATGGGTTGCCCCACACCGGGTCGCTTTGATGTGCTGGGAACCGATCCGCTCAAGCTGATCGACGCCTGCCATAACCCCCAGAGCTGCGAGAACTTTGTGAGCGCACTGGACGAGATCGATCCGTGTGTTGAAAATCGCCCCACGCTGCTGTGCGCCGCGCTGGCAGACAAGGACGTGGCGGGTATCGTTGACGTGCTGATCCCGGCTTTCCCGCGCGTGGTCGTGACGCAGACCGATTCCGATCGCGCCCTGCCGGCAGAGGAGCTCGCCGCCCTTGTTGATGCCGATAAGCTCGCGGGTGTATACCCCAGCGTTTCCGAGGCCCTCGCAGCTTTCAAGGCTGCGGGCGAGCCCTTCGTAGCAGCCGGCACCATCACCCTAGCCGGCGAAGTAGCCGGCCTGCTCCGCTAACCCATCCCCTCAGCAGTTGCGGTGAAATACGGACTGTTTTACAAGCCTGAAGCCTCAAACAGTCCGTATATCACCGCAACTCAAAAGCAGTCTATTTGAGACGGGGCTTTTTTAGCTGCCCTGTGCCCAGAGTTGACTCGCTTGCCACGAAATGGGGCTATCTACTACGTTTTGGCGACTACCCTCGACCACACGGAAAATCGTGAAATCAAAACCGCAGGTAGACGGCTTGCTGATTTTCAAAAAAGACCCGCATGGTCGACCCATGCGGGTTAAACGTAGTAGATAGGCCGTTTTCGTGGCGTAGTGTAATCGGAATGCGACAAAGGGACCGCCCCGTTGTCACATAGATACGTTGCCTGATTTCTCCCGTTTACGAAACCATTTATGCCGCTTAACCTGTGGCATATTGCAAACCTCCATTGGCGAAGGATACGCTCAAATTAACTTGCCAATCGGACCAGTGCTGTTTGGTCCGTTGAGCGTGTCGGGAGGAAACATGAACAGAAGGCATGTCAACGCGGCCATTACCGCGGGTCTGGCTCTGACGATGACGGTCGGCTCGGTGCCGCCGCAGGCATTCGCCGAGATGATGCAGGGTGATACCACCCAAGTCGTTGCCGAGCAAAGCGATGCGATGGGTGCGTCTGCCGCGTCTGCGGACACCGGCCAGGCAACCTCGGAAGACCAGAGTGAAGATAAGATTGCCTCTTTTGCCAGCCTGAACGAGCTGCATGTTGCCGAGGGATCCGACGCCACGCTGCCCCAAACTGTAACGGCAACCTACGAGAGCGGTACCACCAAGCAGGAAAACGTCACCTGGAAGCTGAACGGCGCCGATGCTCCGGCAACCTTGGCGCAGCTGCCTGCCGGTTCGTATGAGTTTGAGGGCGTTGTCGCTGGCACCACGCAGATAGTCAAGCAGCGCGTGGTCGTCGAAGCTGCTGCGGCAGACCCGGCAGTGGTAGATCCGGCGGCAGTAAACGCCCCCGATGCCACAGAGACGAGCAATGAAAGCGGCATTACCGTTGAGTCGATCGACGCTAACCCAATTCTAGAAAAATACGTCGGCTCCGATTACTACAGCCAATCTTCGAGCGTTAAGGTAAAGCTGTCGGATGGCACCGAGACCTCGGCGTATGTTGATTGGGACGAAAAGTCGCAGACGGCATTTGATACGGCGACGGAGGAATCCGAAATCCCCATCACCGGACAGATTACCGGCGTTAGCGTGAACAACAACTGGATCACGCTCGCGGAGCCGTACGAAGTGAGCGGTGTACTTAAGGTGTACGTTCCCCGTTCAACCAGTAATGGCTCATGGGTATGGACTGCAGCTGGTATTGCTCCCGCGCTTCCGTCCAGCATTTCGGTCAATTATTCAAATGGTCAATCTTATACATGCCCTGTTGAGTGAAATGAGATCTCGGCTGATCAGTACCAAAAGGAAGGAACCTTTGTTGTCGAGGGACATTTGAAGAGCTATCCCTCTATGCTCGCACAGTGCACGGTCGCAGTCCGCTCTGTTAAGAGCGTCCAGACCGAGTTGACGTGTACGACCCTAACTGGTGAGGTCCCGTCTCTGCCGTATTCTGCTTCGGTTGTCTTTGATAGCGGGGCCACCGAGCAGATCCCGGTGTCTTGGGATTCTTTCGATGCGTCGCTTTACTCTAAGGTGGGCTCGTTTACGGTTAAAGGTAAGCTAAACGGTTTTGATTACCGTGAGGTTACCTGCACCGTTACCGTCAAAGATCCTAAGGACGTACTCGATCTTAATTCTCTGAGGTTCGAGCGCGTGGTCGGCGACATTTCTCCTCTTAGCACGTATGTCTATTTCCCGTTTACGCAGTCAAATAACACTACATACACCCAAGGTTATCAGGTTAACTGGGACAACGCCGACGTGTCTCAATTCCAAAAGGCAGGCACCTATACGGTCACGGGCACGCTTGTGACATATAACGAATCTTCAGCCGCTAATGGCCTAAAGGTAACTGCTCAGGTCGAGGTCAAAGAAGTTGCCTCAATCGACGCTCTTGCTCCCGTTAACACGCCCGTCGGCGTACGTCCTACAACGGGCGGCGGTCTTCCCTACAGCGTTGAGGTTGCATTCACCGACGGTACAAAGAAGCAGTGCAACATTGCGTGGGACCCTATTTTGGACACGCAGGTGGCAAGTGAGGGGTCGTTTAAGCTTTCCGGTTCGCTGTCGTATTGGACCAATACCTCATCTTCATCGTCTACTCAGGTGGAGCTGGGTGACAGCAACCGAGTCACGGCGACCATCTCCGTCCGCGCCCTGCAGATGCCTTCCTCGACATCGACAAGCACGCTTATCGGTTGCCAGCCCAATATGCCGGGTTCAATCGAGGCCACGATGTGGAATGGCTCGCGAGGCAATTTCCCCGTTCAGTGGTCGACGATTAGTCAGGACGCCCTAAAGAACCTTGGCCAGATTACGGTTAGCGGATACTTTACCGGCTCTAACATTCCGGCTACGGCGACGGTCAACGTCTGCGATCTCGAGGACAGCAACATCGGCAAGATTGCTTATGTTCCCGGCGCCGGACTTCTGGCTCCGCGCTACACATCCACGCTGTATTTGTCGGATGGCAGCTCGTTCTATCCCCAGTATTCGTCGGGGCAGCCTTATAGCTGGGATGAGTTTCCTCAAGAACTGCTGGACGGCAAGCCTGGCGAGTACGAAATTACCGGTACTATCACTGGCTCGTTGGCAAAGATCCATGCGACAGCGGCGTGCGGCGAGGTCAAGGGCGTTAACAACTATAGCGATAACGGTGTGACGCTTGGGCAGTCGTACGAGGACTGGCGCGTTATCTACCCCGGTGAGGAAGTCAATCTGGACTACTTCTACGTGTCCGGCGTATTGCAGGATGGAACGACTTTTGACAGTCTCGGCGTCAACTGGGATACCTACGATAGGTGCCCCCAGAAGGACTGCACGATTACCGGAACGGTAGCCGGAACGAATATCCCCGTGAAGGTCCACGTCATCGTGACTAAAAACTGGGAGGCTCAGCCGCAAACCCTTACGGTGCTCAAGGGCAGCGACGGTACCGCTATGCTTCCCAGCTATGTCGATCTTGTCAGTCCTGATGCGGCAGAACATCCGGACTATTCGCACAAATACGCCGAGATCAAGTGGAACACGAAGGGTTTTGATTGGACTCAGGGCGGCGTGGTCCGCGGCACTGCAACAATTAGCTTTAGCACGGGGAACGGTATGCAGACGGTCGACGTTCCGATTACTGCCACCGTTAAGATCGCGAGCAAGGCGACCTCGGTTCAGGGCGGAACCATATGGACCATTCCCGGCACCAAGCCGATGCTGCCGGAATACCTTGAGGTTCGATACGATAACAATGTATCCTCTGAGCCCCAGCGCGAAAAGGTCACATGGGATCGTGTCGCCGCCGACGCTTATGACAAGGACGGTTCGTTCAAGGTGAAGGGCAAGCTCCAAGGTGGTGCCGAGGCGACGATCACTGTGGACGTATGCTCTGTCACCTCTATTGCCGTTCCTGAGCGCATTACCACGGCCAATGGCGTCGTTCCCGAGCTGCCGTGGAACGTCTCAGTTGTCACGAGTGACGGCAAAACTCATAATGCCCAGGTTCAATGGGATTACGTTCGTCCCTCGGTTTATACCGGAGAGCCGGGTCAGGTTACGACAGTGTCTGGCACGCTGTTTGCAAGCGGCCTCGACGGATACGGCGACGGCACCAACACCGGCCTCACTGTTCAGACCAAGATCGTTATCCAGGGCGTGGAGAAGGCGATCGATAATGGCGAGACCGCAGTGACCACCAAGGCGGGCACTGCGCCTGCTATGCCTTCCAAGATGGCGGTCGAGTTGAGTGACGGCTCCGTTTCGACGGCGGCTATTGATTGGGATCCGATCGCGCCTGAGAAGTACGAGCAGCCCGGCACGTTCTATGCGACGGGTCATGTGGTCGGCTTCGATGCCGCTGCCGTTATGGCGCTTGTGGACGACGAGGGCCAGAAGGTCGGCGTGGATGAGAACGGCAACGTGACCGCCAAGGTGACGGTTGCCGACAAGAAGGCGAAGAAGGTCGCGTTGCAGCCCGAGGCCGTCGTGGTCAACACCACGGTCGGATCGATGCTGGAGCTGCCAGATGCCGTGTCTGTATATTTCTCGGATGGCTCAGCGCGGGATACTCGGGGCAGTTTAGGCGGCATCGAGATCGAAAAGTGGACTGACACCGATGGCCTCGATTTTTCCAAGCCAGTCGCCAAGAAGGGTACGTACAGGCTCGTTGGCAAGCTCAAGGATGTCGACAACGTCAACGCCATCGTGTACGTCAACGTCTCCGAGGCGCCGCGAACCATCACCAAGCTGGAGGCCAAGTCGTTTAGCGTTGCCAAGGGCACGTCCAAGCAGGATCTGTACGCCCAGATGCCCAAGCAGGTTGTGGCGACTTACTCCGATGGGTCGACCGATTTGCTCGACATTGACGTGTGGGATCTTTCTAACGTCACGGACGAGCTGCTCAACGGAACCGGCACCGTGAAGATCACGGGTACGGTTAAGCTCAACGGCGCCAAGGTGACCTGCAATGTGACCGTGGTGGATCAGGATGCCCAGACGCCCGACCACGTCGAGCCGATCGATGTAATTGAGATTGCGGACAATGCCAAGGTCAGCGACCTTATGGAAAAACTGCCGTCCAAGGTGACGGTTGTCATGAAGGACGGCAAGACCAAGAACGAGACGCTCGTTAAGTGGTCTCAGGTCGACAGCCTGGGCCGTGCCGGTACCGAGTTTGAGGTCACGGGTCTAACGGACAACGGCATGACCGTAAAGGCTCAGGTCAAGGTAACCGCGCATATTGTCGACATCGATGTCGCTGAAGACATTGTGGTCGTGCGCGGCACCAAGGCGGACGACGTTTTGGCCAAGCTGCCCGCCACGGTCACGGCGATTTACTCGGATGATACCGAGTCCGATGTCGACGTGAAGTGGGACACCAAGGGTCTCTCCGACAAGGACTTTGCCAAGGAGGGCGAGGTCACGGTCAAGGGCAAGGTTGCCGGTACCGATCAAAGGGCAGAGTGCACGATTACGGTCGTGAAGAGCGATGCCGAGATTCCGGCGTCTGTTGAGCCTGTCGCGGGCGTTAGCGTTCCCGAGGGCGCATCGGCCGACGCCGTGCGTGATGCGCTCAAGGGCGTGAAGGCGACCGTTCGCATGAAGGACGGCAAGACGACGGCGGAGTCCGAGATCACATGGACTGAGGTTCCTGCCGCGGCCGACACGTACGGCAACAGCGTCGTTGCCAAGGGCGTGACGGTGAACGGCAACCTGCCCGTCGAGGTCATTGTTACCTCCACGACGACGATCAACAAGGTTGCCGAGGTGCCGCAGATCAAAGTTGAGCGCGATGCCAAGGCCGACACTGTGACGGGGCAGCTGCCCAAGAAGGTTGCCGTGACGTACTCCGATGGCCACACGGACGAGGCCGCGGTCACGTGGAATACGGATGGCCTGGACAAGCATCTTGCCACCGTTGGCGAGTACACGATCGAGGGCTCCGTCGAGGGCACGACGCTCAAAGCGACCTGCAAGCTTGTCGTCGAGACGCCGGCAAGCGAGATTCCCGTGAGGCCTGCGACGTTCGCTCCCGTTGAGGTGTTCGAGGCAAGCTCTGCCGCCGATGTGCTGAAGGCGCTGCCCAAGAAGGTCTCCGTGATGATGAAAGACGACAGCCAGGAAGACTACGATGTCGATTGGGAGAATGTCCCCGCACTGGATTGGGGTGCCGATGATGTGACCGTGGACGGTAAGGTTCGCGGTACGGATCTGACGGTCAGCTGCATGGTACGCGTTAAGCCGCGCCCGGCAGCCAAGGGGCTCGTTATCGTTGACCAAAACGGTAGGGCAACGACTTCCGAGACCGTGCTCAAGGTCGAGCGCGGCAAGGAAATTGACCTTGCTGCCGCGGCGAGCAATGCGGCCGATGGCGCGCTGCTGCGTGGTAACGTGACGTGGACCTCGTCCGACCCGACGATCGCTACGGTCGAGAACGGTAAGGTCAAGGCCCTAAAGAACGGTACCGTCGTCGTTACCGCGACGATGCCCGTTGACGGTGACGCCGCGGCGATTGCGACGCTTGCCGAGGATGACGCTGCGGAGACGCCGGCGCCTCAGCAGCTCACTGCTTTGGTGACCGTCGAGGTTGTTGAGCCTGTTGTTGTACAGGAACCGACAGGCGGCAAGGATAACGGTGCCAAGCCCGATGCCAAGGATCCTTCGGGCAAGAAGAATGGCAAGAAGGCCGCTAAGGGAAGCCTGGCCGAGACGGGCGATAACACTGCCGTGACCGTCGCAGCGCTTGGCGGAACCGGCCTGCTGGCGCTGATTGCCGCAGCGATTGAAAAGCTGCGCCATCGCGCGGAGTAAGGCTGCGAGCTTAGAGCCTTAGGGCTCTAGGACATAAGAAGGCCTCCCGGTTCTCGTCGGGGAATCGGGAGGCCTTTCGTTTGACTGCAGGGCAGCTAATTTGGGACGGGGCTTTTTGACTACCCTGGTCCCCTTGGCAGTTGCGGTGAAATAGGGACTATTTTATGGGCTAGAAGCCTTAAGCAGTCCGTATTTCACCGCAACTTAGTTTGGGGGGTTGGGGAACAGGCTAGTTTAGGCGGAGCGGATCGTGGGGGTAGGCGTTGAGAATCTCGACGCCGTTCTCGGTCACCAGGGCCAGGTCCTCGATGCGGACACCGGTGCGGCCGGGGAGGTAGATGCCCGGCTCGATGGAGAACGTCATGCCAGGCTCTACGACTTGCTCGTTGACAAGCGAGACGTCGCCCGGCTCGTGGTCCTGCAGACCGATCGAGTGTCCCAGGCGGTGCGTAAAGTACTGCCCATAGCCCGCATCCTCAATCACGTCGCGCGCGGCGCGGTCCAGGTCGCACATGCGCACACCCGGTGCGATGAGTGCCTCGGCGGCCTCGTTGGCACGGCGCACGATGTCGTAGATACGCGCCGTCCCCTCGTCCGGCTCGCCCCAAAAGAACGTGCGCGTCATGTCCGAGCAGTAGTTGCGACGACGCCCGCCAATGTCGAACAGCACCACGTCGCCGCGCTTGAGCAGGGTGTCGTCGGGCTCGTGGTGCGGGTCGCCGGCATTAGCGCCAAAGCTCACGATGGGCGGAAAGCTAAAGCCCTCGCAGCCGTGCTTGCGATACAGGCCGAGCGTCTGGTCGGCAATCTCGCGCTCCGTCACGCCTTCGTGGACGAGCTTGATAACATCGGCCATCACGGCATCGTTAGCGGTCGAGGACGCGCGCATAAGCTCCTGCTCGGCGGCATCCTTGTAGGTGCGTGCGGCGGTGACGGCAAAGTCACCCAGGAAAAACTCGCTGGCTGCGTGGCGCTCCATGAGCGGCATCAAAAAGCCAGAGCGCATGACGGTGTCGATGCCGAGTGGTTTGGTCGGATCGACTTCGCGAGCGATGGCATCGGCCACGACATCGTTGTCGGTGTGATAGGCGATGCGGGCATTGTCATACTCGGGCAGCTGATGCAGCGCGTTGACCAAGATCACGGGCTCGCTGCCGCGTGCGAGCAGCACGCCACAAAAACGCTCGAACATATCGGCATAAAAGCCGGTCAGGTAATAAATCGACCACGGGTCGTTTACGAGCAGCTGTGCGCCGGGGTGCTGAGCCTCGAGCGCATCGAGCACGCGCGCCACACGCTGTTCATCGACATGTGCCATACATCGTCCTTTCGTTAGGGTGCCACCATGGTATCCCAAGCCCGGCACATAGGGACGCTCCTTTTATGTCGGCACTTCGGGACACTCCTTGGCATGGCCAGCCTGGCAAGTGTGCAGGAAAAAGGAGTCATAAGAGGCCCGTTCCAAATGGGCTGGTTTCAAAAGTATGGCGGATTACGGGGCTGGACCTGTATTACTTGACCATGGGAAAAATCGCGAAATTAAAACTGCAGGTAGATGGCTTGTCAAAAATTGAAAATGGCCGGTATGGATGGGGGGTCTCCGAATCAGCCCCGTAATCCGGCATAGTTTTGAAATGGCACTAAAGTAGGCACAAGCTAAATACCGATTCCAAGGATAGTTGCGGTGGAATAGTTCCTGGATGCTGGGGTTTTGGCGGAAATCAGGAACTATTTCACCGCAACTGAGGAGGGCGGGGTGGATGGTGGAGTAGCTAAAAGTGCCCCGTCCCAAATTAGCTAGGCTGGGTCGATGTCCATGCTGGCGATTAGGTTGATGTTGGTGTTTAGGAGGTTCTCTAGCACGGCGTCGCCCATGCGGATGGGGGCTTTGACCACTAGTCCGCGGATGAGGGCCATGGCTTGGGCGTGGAGCGCCAGCGGGATGGCTTCGGCCGTGCGCACGGGCAGCAACGCCTCGTCGCCGCCGGAGACGGCAACGGTGGTGGTGAGCACGCGCATGGAGCAGGTGAGTTCCTGATGTGCGAACCTATTACCGCGCGGGCAACTGTTGCCGGTCACGGAGCGCACCTCTGCCACGGCGCCGTCTGCGTCGCGCTCCACCTCCACTGTCAAGAGGCACTCGGATGGGCAGGTGGTGCAGTTGAACTGCAGCGTCTCGGTTGCATTCGTGCTCATGAGCTATTCCTCTTCAACGGGATCGACGGACAGGACAATTTCGCTAGCACCTAGGTCGAGTGCGCGCTGAATCACCTTTGGCGGCAGCGGGAAGCTCTCCATGACGCTCGGTTTAAACGGGCGGACCTTGCCTGTAAGCAGTTCCTCGTCGCCCGCCAGAATGCGCACGCGGGCGGCGTTGACCGGTCGGCGGACGCGGAAGTTGAGTTTGGTGAGTGCCACAGCTGTAATGCGTCCCGGCAGCGCGTAGCCCGCGATGCCGGCAGGGGAGACCGAGAGCTCGCAGTCCGGAACGGCGCCCGCGCCGGTCCCCAGCGCGTACGCCGCCGCAGCCGCGCCGGCGCGCTCAGACTCGGCCGTCACGTTGTCGGCCAGGTCGTGCACGTGCAGTACGTTGCCGCAGGCAAAGATGCCCGGTACGCCCGTCTGCAGGCACTGGTCCACTACGGCGCCGCGCGTGCGCGGGTCAAGCTCCACGCCTGCGGCAACCGAAAGCTCGTTCTCGGGAATCAAGCCCACCGAAAGCAGTAGCGTGTCGCACGGAACAATGCGCTCGGTCCCCGGAATGGGCGCCAGGCGCTCGTCGACTTGACTCACCTCGACGGCCTCCACGCGATCGTGCCCAATCACGCGCGTAACCGTGGTGGACAGATGCAGCGGAATGCCAAAATCGTCCAGGCAATTCTTCACATTGCGGCGCAGGCCGTTGGCGTACGGCATGAGTTCGTACACGCCCTCGACCGAAATCCCCTCGAGCGTGCAGCGACGTGCCATGATCAGCCCGATATCGCCCGAACCCAAAATGACGGCGCGCGAGCCGGGTTTGAGGTTCTCGATATTGATGTATCGCTGCGCCAGACCCGCCGTAAACACGCCGGCGGGTCGGCTGCCGGGGATCTTGATCTCGCTGCGCGTGCGCTCGCGGCAACCCATGGCAAGGACGACCGCGCGCCCGGTGAGCTGCAGCATACCGGAGGGATTCATAAGCGTGACGGTATGGACTGCGGCGGTTCCCGCACCTTCGTCCACGCTCGACGCGCCCGTGTCCTCGCCCGAATCAATCCCAATCACCATGCTGTCCAGGAACAGCGCAATGTCGGTCGCGCGCACCTGGTCGATAAAGCGCTGTGCGTACTCGGGGCCGGTGAGCTCCTGCTTAAAGTGCGATAGGCCAAAGCCGGGGTGGATGCACTGGCGGAGGATTCCGCCCAGGTGCTGCTCGCGCTCCACGATGGCCACGCGCGCTCCGGCCTTATGAGCGGCCAGCGCGGCCGCCATGCCGGCAGGTCCGCCGCCGATAACGACCACGTCGAAGGCTTGCGTTTGAACGGCTTCGACGACGTTGCAATCAATCGCGCTCGATTTGAATTCCGCCATTCTAGCGCACCCCCTTCAGCGGTCCCTCAACCAACCAAGATCCGGCATCTTCCAGCAGCACCTCGCTGGGGTCGCAGCCCAGCTCGCGCGCCAGGATCGCAACCACGCGGCTCTGGCAAAAGCCGCTTTGGCACCGACCCATGCCGGCGCGGCAGCGTCGCTTGACGCCCTCGACCGAAACTGCGCCCGGCTGGCGCCGAATCGCGGCCACAATCTCGGCCTCGGGCACCGTCTCGCAGCGGCAGACGATCTGCCCCCATGCAGGGTCGGACTCGATGAGCTCTTCTTTGCGCGTAAGCGGCGCGCGGTCAAAGTCGTCCGGCGCGCGGCGAATTGGGTTCCAGTCCGCCCGCTCGTGCAGCTCCACGCCCGTCTCGCGCATCACAAGCTCCATGCGCTCGGCAATTGCCGGCGCGCTCGCCACGCCCGGCGACTGAATGCCCGCTGCCTGGAACAGCCCTGGCACCACGGCCGACTGTCCAATAAAGAAGTCGTTCGTTCCCTGAATGACCGGGCGCCCGCCGGCAAATGCGCGCACCACGTGGCGCGTGTCCAGATCGGGCACCAGTTTGCGCGCGCCGGTCAGCAGCGCGTTCACATCGCTCGCATAGGTCTGCGTGTCGCCCGGCTCGCGCACGGCAGCCGTGGCGGTGATCACGGTGTTGCCATGCACGGTGCCCGTGACGATAACGCCTTTCGACACCGGCGTCGGCACGGGGTAGAGCGGCATGAGCGTGCGCGGCTCCTTGTCCAGCACCACGATGTTGCCCTGACGCCAGACCATCTGGAACTCCTCGGCGCCCGCCATATGCGAGATGTCCGCGGCGCCGTTGCCCGCGGCATTGATCAGGTAGCGGCAGCGCACATCGCCGACGGGCGTCGCCAGCGTAAAGCGCGCGTCGTCGCCCGAGCCCGCGACTTCAATCGCTTCCACCGGCGCGGACCGCATGAACCTCACCCCGTTGTCCACGGCGTTCTCCAGCGCGGCGATGGCAACCTCAAACGGGTCAACGTAACCGGTCGAAGGGCACCATAGCGCGCACGCGGCCTGGGCGCTTGCGCGCGGTTCCAGCTCGTGGATGCGCTCGGGGCCAATGATCGCCAGCTGGGGAACGCCGTTCGCCAGGCCATTCTGGCGCAGCTTCTCCAGGTGTGCGCGGTCCTCGTCGTTAAACCCCAGCACCATCGACCCGGTTCGGCAGAACAGAAAGCCCAGCTCTTGGGCCCAGGTACCATACAGCTCACAGCCACGGGCATTGACCTGTGCCTTTACGGTTCCCGGCGCCGGATCGTAACCGGCATGCACTAGGCCGCCGTTGGCCTTCGACGCGCCCAGCGCGATGTCGTTGGCCGCCTCGACCACGCAAATGGACAGGTCAAACCGCGCGAGCTGCCGCGCGATGGCGCATCCGGTGATGCCCGCGCCGACAATCGCGATATCAAACGTTTCTGTCACAGTGCCTCCCAGACGAGTTGACAGGCCGTCAATAAGACTATCCTACGGTCCGCACACCCCCAGTGCGGCGGCAATGCGGCGAACAGCCCCGCAACACCCGCCAACGGCAGACGAGGGGAGACCCGGCAACGTCGACAACCTCGTCTGCCGGCTACTACGGCAACCGTTCGTCTCGATCTGTAACAGTTAGACGAGGATTTGGGTCCCAGATGTTACAGATTGAGACATTTGCCATGCGGGTCCTCCGTTTGTCTCGTTCTGTAACATCTAGACCCGTATTCCGCTCCCACCTGTTACAGATTGAGATGTTTGTGTCCGCGCCAGCCCCGTACCCAGCCGTAGTCCCATATAAACAAACCCCGTGGTAAACTTGACCATACTGTAAATATTCCGAAAGGTACCCGTAATGTCCAAGTACATCTCCGAGCTCATGTCGCCGCAGCTTATGGGCGTCGTCTATGCCTTCGTTGGCTTTATTATCGCCCTGTATGTGCTGTCGGTCGTCTATGTGTTCATCGACGCTCGCCGCCGCGGCGCCAGCGCCTACGTGGCATGGGGCATCATCGCCCTCATCCCGTTTGTGGGCCTCATCGCCTACCTGGTCCTGCGCCCGCATTCCTACGCGGCCGACCGCGAGGAGCAGGAGCTGGACATGGCCCTGCGCGAGCGCCAGCTTGCCCAGTACGGCACCTGCCCGCAGTGCGGCGCTCCCATCGAGAAGGACTTCGTTGTCTGCCCGGTGTGCGATACCCAGGTTCGCAACGTGTGCCCCAGCTGCCATCGCCCGCTCGATGCGCACTGGAAGGTCTGTCCCTACTGCCGAACTCGCATCCAGTAACGCATCCATCGCCGGGCCGGCCGCAAGCCGCGGGCGCCGCGCGTCCCGCGCAAGCCACACGTGCAACCCGCCCCACACGATGAAGCATGCGTAGAAAATCGCCCGCCGTGCCATTAAGGTGCGGCGGGCGCTTGTATACCAAGGCAACCTGCCTATAATGATGCAAGTCAAAAACGCCGAGCGCATCGCACGCACTTGCATCAGGCATCCGAGAGGAGAAAACATACCCATGAAGGCACTCTACAATGACGGTTCGGTGGCCGAGCTCCCGCAGGACGAGGTCACGCACGTCATCCGCCACTCTGCCGCGCACATCATGGCGCAGGCCATCAAGCGCCTGTACCCCCAGGCCGACTTTGCCTACGGCCCCGCGACCGACAACGGCTTCTACTACGACGTCGACCTGCCCGAGGGCGTCAAGATCAGCGAGGACGACTTCCCCGCGATCGAGGCCGAGATGAAAAAGATCGTCAAGGAGAATCTCAAGTTCACCGTGTACGAGAAGCCCCGCGCCGAGGCCATCGCCCTTATGGAGGAGCGTGGCGAGAAGTACAAGGTCGAGCACATCGGCGACTTGGACGACGACGCCCGCATCACCTTCTACCAGCAGGGCGACTACATCGACATGTGTGTCGGCCCCCACATCTGCTACACCAAGGCCCTCAAGGCCTTTAAGCTCACTGGCGTCTCGGGCGCTTACTGGAAGGGCGACAAGGACAACAAGATGCTCACCCGCATCAACGGCGTCGCCTTTGCCACCAAGGAAGAGCTCGACGAGCACATGCACATGCTGGAGGAGGCCAAGAAGCGCGACCACCGCAAGATCGGCCGCGAGATGGACCTCTTTATGATGCGCGACGAAGCCCCCGGCTTCCCGTTCTTCCTGCCCAACGGCATGATCCTTAAGAACACGCTACTGGACTACTGGCGTGAGATCCATCACAAAGCCGGCTACGTGGAGATCTCCACGCCGCTCATCATGAACAAGCAGCTGTGGAAGACCTCGGGCCACTGGGACCACTACAAGGACAACATGTACTCCACCGTCATCGACGACGAAGAGTACTGCATTAAGCCCATGAACTGCCCGGGCGGCGTGCTGGTGTACGCCTCCAAGCCGCACTCCTATCGCGAGCTGCCCATTCGCGCCGGCGAGATTGGCCTGGTGCACCGCCACGAGCTGCGCGGCGCCCTGCACGGTCTGTTCCGCGTGCGCTGCTTTAACCAGGACGACGCCCACCTGTTTGTGCGTCCCGACCAGCTGACCGACGAGATCGTGGGCGTGGTCAACCTCATCGACTCCGTGTACCAGAAGTTTGGCTTTAAGTACCACGTTGAGCTTTCCACCCGCCCCGAGGACTCCATGGGTTCGGACGAGGACTGGGCTCGCGCCGAGGAGGGCCTGCGCACCGCTCTGGAGCAGCTGCACATGGACTACGAGGTCAACGAGGGCGACGGCGCCTTCTACGGCCCTAAGATCGACTTCCACCTGGAGGACTCGCTCGGCCGTACCTGGCAGTGCGGTACTGTCCAGCTCGATTTCCAGATGCCGCTCAACTTTGATCTGGAGTACGTGGACGCCGACGGCACCAAGAAGCGCCCCATCATGCTGCATCGCGTGTGCTTTGGCTCCATCGAGCGCTTCATCGGTATTCTGATTGAGCACTTTGCGGGCAAGTTCCCCACTTGGCTTGCCCCCGTGCAGGTCAAGGCGCTTCCCGTCTCTGAGAAGAGCCGCGACTACGCCCACGAGGTGTGCGCCAAGCTGGAGGAAGCTGGCATTCGCGTGGTCTGCGACGACCGCGACGAGAAGATCGGCTACAAGATCCGCGAGGCCCGCAGCATCGACCGCGTGCCCTACATGCTCATCCTGGGCGAGAAGGAGGTCGAGGCCGGCAACATCTCCGTCCGCGATCGCTCTAACGAGACCGTTCAGATGAGCGTTGACGAGTTTGTTGCCAAGGTGACCGAGGAGATCAAAACTCGCGCCTAGCACAAACAATACAAGAATTAACAAAGGCGATCGTCCTATAGGGCGGTCGCCTTTTTTGTTGTCTATAGAAGAAAAGCCGCTGGTTAGAGCGGCTTTTTTGTTGTGCAAAAAGGTACAGGTTTTTGTATCTTTCGACGAAGCTCATTATACGAGCAAACTGCTCGCGTTTTCCCAGATTGCACAAAATGCGCCGCGAATAGGCGCATCTCCATACGCCTCTACAAAAACCTGTACTTTTGCGACTGCGCCTAGCTGCGAGCGAGAAGCCTGTTCTTAACGCCCCTGCATCCGCGTGCGTCGCGGATTCAAGTTAAGGGGGCGAGAGATGGAACAGACAATGCGGCGCCAAGAGCAGCTGCCCGGTGCCTTTAGTGGCACTACTACCAACAGCCAGCACGGCCGCGTCCGCTGGTATCTGGTCCACACCCCCAATGGTAAAGAGCGCGAGACCTGCGAAAAGGTCCGCCGCATTATCCCGTACGAGCTGATGCAGGACGCTTTTGTGATGCAAAAGGAGTTCTGGTTTAAGCGGGACGGCGCCTGGTCACTCCAAACCAAACCCATGTACAAGGAATACTTCTTCGTCGCCACGCGCGATGCCGCCCTGCTAGATAAGGCTTTGGCCCAGTTGAGCTTTGGCTGCCGCATTGCCGGCAGCAGGGAGCGGGCCTATGCGCCCATGCCGGACGATGCGCAGGACTGGTACCGCAGCGTGCTCGACGACGACGGCGTGGTGCGCAACAGCGTAGCCCGCATAGAAGACGGCGTGCTGCACATAGAGCAGGGGCCCTTGGTGGGGCAAGAGGCCCGTGTAAAGAAGATCGACCGTCATAAGCGCTGGTGCCTGGTAGACGTGGGTGAAGGCGACTCCGCTTTTAGGGAGCTTCTTCCGTTGGACGTGCCCAGTAAGACGTAAGGGGACGTCGCACTGGCAATTCATTTGCAATTTGAATTCATCGATTGGGGGACCCCTGGGGACAGGGACGTGGATTTGAACTTGACTACCAAAGAAGTGACAGGGCAAAACGCGCCGGTAGGGGCCGCGCTTGTTGCCCAGGCCATGAGCGGCAGCGATGCGAGCATGCGCTGCAAGGCCATGCAGGCCGTGAAGGACTGGGACCGCACGCGCCTGGCCTACCGCACCGTCAAGCGCGCGTTCGACATCGTGTTCAGCGGCTGCGTGCTGGCCGTCATCGCCGTGCCCAGCCTGGTGCTGGCCGCGGCCATTCGCCTGGAGAGCGAGGGCAACCCGTTCTACAGCCAGATCCGCGTGGGCCAGACCCATCGCGACGGCAGCCTGTCCACCTTTCGCATGTGGAAGTTCCGCAGCATGTACAAAAACGCCGACGAGCGCCTCGCTGAGCTCAAAGAGCAGAACGAGATCGCCGGCGCCATGTTCAAGATGAGGGACGACCCCCGCGTCACCAAGATTGGCAAGTTCATCCGCAAGCACTCTATCGACGAGTTCCCGCAGTTCCTGAACGTGTTCCTGGGCCAGATGTCCGTCGTGGGGCCAAGGCCGCCGCTACCGAACGAGGTGGCGGAGTACACCGAGTACGACCTGCAGCGCCTGGCAGTGAAGCCTGGCATCACCGGCTGGTGGCAGGTGACGGATCGAAATTCAACGGGTTTCGACGGAATGGTCCAGCGCGACCTGGAGTACATCGCCAGGCGCGGCGTCATCACGGATCTCAAGATCGTTCTACTCACAGTCGTCGAGGTAATTACGGGAAGCGGGGCGTGCTAGTGTCAGCCGGCAATCGTTATCCAATTCTGAACACGTATGTAAACGCCATCTCGCTTGACGAGACGGTGGATGAAATCGAGAAGATCATCGCGAGTGGCGTACCGACCCAGCATGTCGTCATCAACGCGTCCAAGGTCAACCTGATGGAGGCGGATCCCGAACTCGCGTCCATCGTTAACGAGTGTCCGCTGATCAACGCCGACGGCGCCTCGATAGTCTGGGCGGCGAAGAAGCTGGGGGTTCCTCTCGGGGAACGCGTCACGGGTATCGACCTGTTCCAGAGGCTTGTCGGGCTGGCGTCCGAGAAGGGCTACCGCATCTACCTCTTCGGAGCGAAGGAGGAGGTGGTGACCAAGGTCAAGGCGATTTTCGAGGAGAGGTATCCGGGCATTCGGATCGTCGGCTACCGTAACGGCTACTTCAACGAGGCGGACGAGCCCCAGATCGTATCCGATATGGCCGCCTCGGGAGCCGACATGATGTTCGTCGCTTTCTCCTCTCCCAAGAAAGAGTACTGGGTCCACAAGTACATCGACCAGATCGGAATCCCCTTCGTCATGGGCGTCGGCGGCAGCTTCGATGTTGTTGCTGGCGTAACCGACCGAGCTCCGACGTGGATGCAGGAGCACGGCCTGGAGTGGTTCTACCGCTTCATCCAGGAGCCCGGAAGACTGTGGAAACGCTACATCATCGGCAACCTCAAATTCGTCGCCCTCACGTATAAATACAAGTTCGCTAAGAAAGGTGAATAGCAATGGTTAACGTTATCGGTCTCGGCTACATCGGCCTGCCCACCGCGCTCATGATGGCATCCCACGGCGTGGAGGTCGTGGGCACGGACTACAACGAGGAGCTCGTCGCCACGCTCAACGCCGGCAAGACTACCTTCAAGGAGGAGGGCCTGGACGAGCTGTTCGCCGACGCCCTGAAGTCCGGAATCAAGTTCTCCACCGACTACCAGGTCTGCGACACCTACATCGTCTCGGTCCCCACGCCCTACGACAAGCTAGACAAGAAGATCGACCCCTGCTACGTCGTGGCGGCCTGCAAGACCGTCCTCGAGGTCGCGCCCGAGGACGCCGTGCTCGTAGTCGAGTCCACCGTCTCGCCCAACACCATCGACCGTTTTGTGCGCCCGCTGCTCACAGAGGCCGGCCGCGAGGACGTCAGGCTCGTCCACGCCCCCGAGCGCATCATCCCGGGCAACATGGTCTACGAGCTGCTGCACAACAACCGCACCATCGGTGCCGACGATCCCGAGGTGGGCGAGGCCGTGGCGAAGGTCTACGCGAGCTTCTGCCAGGGAGAGATCTCCGTCACCGACATCCGCACCGCCGAGATGACCAAGGTCGTCGAGAACACCTTCCGCGCGGTGAACATCGCCTTTTCTAACGAGCTCGCCAAGATCTGCCGCATCGGCGGCATGGACGTCGCCGAGGTCATCCGCATCGCCAACAAGCACCCGCGCGTGAACATCCTCAACCCCGGCCCGGGTGTCGGCGGCCACTGCATCCCGGTCGACCCGTGGTTCCTGGTCGGCGACTACCCCGAGACGGCCAACTTCATCCGCCTCGCCCTTCAGACCAACGCCTCCATGCCCGAGTACGTCATGTACCGGGCCCACGAGGTCATGGCGGAGCGCGGCATCACCGATGCCTCGAAGGTTGGCATCTACGGACTCACCTACAAGGAGAACGTAGACGATATTCGCGAGTCCCCGACGCTGCAGATGCTCGAGTCCATGTCCGAGCACCTCTGCGCCGGCTCCGTCAAGGTCTACGACCCGTGGGTCGAGCGTGACGAGGTCCCCGGCCAGGTCCACTCCATGGAGGAGTTCCTGGACGGTCTGGAGATGGTGATCGTGATGGTCGGTCACTCCCAGGTCAAGGATAACCCCGGCATCTTCGGCGACCGCGTCCTGATCGACCCGCGTAACGTCTGCGGCGACGGCGAGAACGTCTATAAGCTGTAAGACCATGTGACTCTTCAGGGGGAATCCGTTTTGAAGAAGGTAATGCTCGTCTTCGGCACCCGCCCGGAGGCCATCAAGATGTGCCCGCTCGCCAACGAGCTGAAGTCGCGAAAGGATGAGTTCGAGACCGTCGTGACCGTGACGGGCCAGCACCGCGAGATGCTCGACCAGGTGCTGCGCGTCTTCGACGTGGCTCCCGACCACGACCTGGCCATTATGAAGCCGGGCCAGACGCTGTTCGACGTGACGTGCGACGTGCTGCTCAAGCTCAAGGCGGTCCTCGAGGACGAGAGGCCCGACGTTGTCCTGGTCCATGGCGACACCACGACCAGCTTCGCTGCTGCGCTCGCGTGCTTCTACCTGCAGATCCCGGTGGGCCACGTCGAGGCCGGCCTGCGCACGCACGACATCTACAGCCCCTGGCCGGAGGAGTTCAACCGCCAGGCCGTGGACATCGTCAGCGAGTACTACTTCGCCCCGACGGAGGCCAGCAAGGAGAACCTGCTCGGCGAGGGCAAGCCCGAGTCCAAGATCTGGGTCACCGGAAACACCGGCATCGACGCCCTGCGCACAACCGTGCGCGAGGGCTACTCCCACCCCGAGCTCGAGTGGGCGGAGGGCTCCCGCCTCATCCTCATCACGGCGCACCGCCGCGAGAACCTGGGCGAGCCCATGCACCGCATGTTCCGCGCCATCCGCCGCGTGATGGAGGAGCATCCCGACACCAAGGCGATCTACCCCATCCACATGAACCCGCTCGTCCGCAAGGCCGCCCACGAGGAGCTCGACGGCTTCGACCGCCTGCACATCATCGACCCGCTCGAGGTGCTCGACTTCCACAACTTCATGGCCGCGAGCCACCTCATCCTCACCGACTCGGGCGGCATCCAGGAGGAGGCCCCGAGCCTGGGCAAGCCGGTACTCGTCATGCGCGACACCACCGAGCGCCCCGAGGGAGTCGCCGCCGGCACGCTGAAGCTCGTCGGCACCGAGGAGGACGTCATCTATTGCGAGTTCAGCCGACTGCTCTCCGATCAGGCCGAGTACGAGGCCATGAGCCATGCGTCGAATCCTTACGGTGACGGACATGCGAGTGAGCGAATTGCGGACGTTATTGGAGGTAAATAGTGAAGCTAAAAAAGAGGTTCACTCTTTCTCTTAAAAACAACTTGCGCTTCATTCCTGATGAGGCATATATGCGTCTCTACTTCAAAGCTAAACTTCATTACGAGCCTGACTTCGAGTGTCCTAAGACATTCAATGAGAAGTTGCAGTGGTACAAGCTTAACTACCATAATCCAGTTTTGACTCAGCTTGCAGATAAATATGGCGTGCGCTCTTTCGTCGAACAACGTATTGGGTCCGAGTATCTTGTGCCGCTTTTCGGTGTTTTCAATGCAGCTGAAGAGATCGATCTCGATAAATTGCCGGAGAAGTTTGTGCTTAAATGTACTCACGACTCGCAGAGCACATTTGTTTGCACGGATAAGTCGAATTTTGATTTCGTTGAGGCCAAGAAACGTCTGAATGTTGCCTTGCATAGAAACTGGTATTGGCAGGGCAGGGAGTGGGCTTATCTCGGTATCACGCCTCGCATTGTGGCGGAAGCATTTCTTGATGAACCGGGAAGAGCGACTCCGACTGATTATAAATTCTATTGTTTTGACGGTAAGGCAGCTCTTGTTCAGACGGACGCCGATCGTTTCACCAATCATGAAATGCAGTATTTTTCTACTGAATGGGAGCAGCGTGGCGATATCGACCATGAGGTATCTGAGCATAAGCCTACTGTAAAGCCCGAGAACTACGAACTTATGCTTGAGCTTTCCGAGAAACTCTCTGATGGTTTCCCCCACGTGCGAGTTGACTGGTACAACATTAGCGGTAAACCTTACTTTGGCGAGATGACTTTCTATACCGGAGGCGGATACGATCCCTTCTATGCACAAGAGGAACAACCCGATAGACTTGACCGAGAGCTTGGCGATTTGTTTGTTTTGCCAACTGTTTCCGATTTAGAAAAGTACTGCGATTGGTCTTGCACTTCTTCTAAAAGATCTTTAGGTGCTGATAATGCCTAAAGTGTTGATGATTGGCCCGAGTCTTGATGCTATGGGTGGCATCTCCACGGTTGAAAACAACATTATGAAGTGGTCGAATCGTAACGAAGGTTCAATAGAATTCATTTCGACAACTGCTGAGGGCGGGAAGTTCAAGAAGCTCTCCATTGCCCTCGTGGCTTATATGAAATATATAAGTAGGCTCAACGCGTGCGATCTCGTACATGTGCATATGGCCTCTCGTGGCAGCTATCGCCGAAAAAAGATCTTCATGAGGGCGGCCTTCTTTCGAAACAAACCTGTTCTTCTCCATCTGCATGGTAGCGAGTTCGGTGTTTGGTTTGACGAAGAATGTGGCGAGGCTGAGAGACGCGATATCTCGCATTCCTTTGAATGTTGCTCAAAAGTGGTCGTTCTGTCGGAGGAGTGGAAGGAATTCCTTCTAAAAAGGCATATCTGTTCTTTGGATCGTATCGTGGTGGTGCATAATGCCGTTGACGTTCCTGAGGTTAACGCTATTGATTATTCGTGCAATACGGTTTTGTTTATGGGGCGTCTTGATGCGCGCAAGAGTCCGGATTTACTTTTGCGTGCCGCTAAGCACGTTCTTAAGACTCATCCCGATGCGCGTTTTGTCTTTGGCGGAGATGGGGATGTGCCAGCATATGAACAACTGGCGGATGAACTTGGAATTGGTGACCGGTGCAGCTTTATAGGCTGGGCTAAAGGTGAGAAAAAAGATGAAGCCTTTCGCAACAGTAGCATGTTCTGCCTTCCTTCAAAGAATGAGGGCATGCCTATGAGTGTGCTTGAGGCAATGTCGTACGGACTTGCTACCATTGCGACTCCTGTCGGGGGTATTCCACAGGTCATTACCGACGGCGTAGACGGAATTATTTTTCCAGTTGATGATGTTGATGCGTTGGCCACTAAGCTCGAGAATCTCATGAGCGATACCTCTTTCAAGGAAATGATTGGAATTCAGGGACGAGCTCGCATAAAAGATGCCTTTTCCCTTACGGCGTTTATGAACCGGCTTGGCATGGTTTACGAAGATATTTGCCGGTGAGACTCGCTTTCTTGGGCGCTATTGGAGACCCGTCAGACTCCGTTTCTTATTTTCAAGTTGCACATTTAGGAGCGTGACGATGGATAAGACTATTCATTACTGCTGGTTCGGAGGCAATCCGCTCTCTGAGACTGCTGTGAGGTCCTTGGCTTCGTGGGAGAAGTTTGCGCTTGGGTTTGAGGTCAAGCAGTGGAATGAGGATAACTTCGACTTCGCATCGTGCTCTTGGTCAAGGGATGCGTATGCGGCGGGCCTCTGGGCATTTGTGTCGGACTACGCTCGCTTTAAGGTCTTGTATGAGTACGGCGGCATCTATATGGATGTTGGTAGCGAACTCATACGAGACATATCGCCTCTCATGGAAAGCGTTCCTTTCACTGCAATCGAAGAATCATCGTTAACTGCCACTACTGGTTTGATTGTTGCTGTTGAGCCTCATGACCCTGTAATTCGCGCATGTGTAGAACGATATGAGTCGATGAAGTTCTCTAGCGACCCTGATTTTCTTGATAAGACCACTGTGAATGAAGTGTTTACCGCTGAGCTTCAGAAAATTGGCTTTGAACGCGTGAACAAAGAGCAGCATTTTAGTGGCTGGCTTGCCTTGGACTCCAAAGCGTTCAACCCCGTTTACGGTTTCGGCGGTTATCACATCAAGCGTGAAACCTACAGCATTCATCGCTCTTCGGGAAGCTGGGTTGAGCCGAAATATCTCATCAAGAGGAAGGTCGTGCGTAAGTATTCCCCGTTCATTGGGCGAAGGCTTTCGCAGATTTTGGGTCGAATTCTCATGGAGCTTAGTGACGGCGGCTTGGTTGTAGGAACTAAGAGAATCTTTGACTTTGTTCGCGAAAAGATTGCTAAAGGAGAGAAAAGTTAGAGTGGGCGTATTCGCTAAAGATTCTTTTCACTATTTCGGTTCGGAAGGTGTAAAGCTCGGTCGGCTATTAGGTGATTTTGGCTACCGCTATGTTTTCTATCTAAGGATGTGTCAAGCAGGGGGATTGCGAAAACTCCTCTTCACGCTTCCGAGGAAACATCTTTCCAGGAAGTGTGGACTCGAGATTTCGCCATCAACTCAAATTGGTGAAGGCTTCTACATTGGTCACCCTTACAGCATTACTGTTAACGCCGGCGCGAAGTTGGGCCGTAACGTGAACATCCATAAGGGATGCACCATCGGCCAAGAAAACCGTGGCCATAGAAAGGGCGTCCCTACGATTGGCGACCGTGTTTATCTTGGAATTAACTCGACGGTCGCAGGTAAGGTGAGCATTGGAAACGATGTCTTTATTGCTTCCAATACCTTTGTTAACCAAGATATTCCCGACCATTCGATAGTCATAGGTAACCCGTGCAAGGTTATCAAAACCGTTAACGCTACTGAAGGTTACATCATTAATTTGGTTTAACAAGCTCTCGATTAGATAGGCGGAAAGATATTGAAACGCATAGGTATCCTCACATTTTCGAATACCGTAAACTTTGGTGCCTCGCTACAGGCATGTGCGCTGCGCAAGACCGTGATGTCGTTGGGTTGTGACTGCGAAGTGCTCAATTACAGCAATAAGGAACTCGATGATCGAGAGTTGGGTACGCGCTTTTCATTCAATCCTTCAGATGCTATTCGTTTTATCCTTCGTAGGGGTTTTGAACGCCAAAGACTAAAAGCGTTCGCTCACTTTGCCAAGTGCAATCTAAGCCTAACGGACAAGCTTGATAGACAAGCTCTTATTGATAGGGCCAAGAGTCTCGACTGCGTTTTCATTGGCAGCGACCAGGTTTTTAATCCTCGAGTTAATGGCCATGATCCGGTCTTTTTGGGTGAAGGCATCGCTGAAGTTACAAAGGTCGCCTCTTATGCTGCCAGCTTGGGAGATGCGACAGTGGAATCTATTGAGACGTGTGATGGGGGTGCGGCCAGTAGGCTGATGGGTTTCACTGGTCTTTCCGTTAGGGAGCCGAGCTCTATGGAAGTCCTTGGCGATATGGGACTCAAATCTGTTTTTATGCCTGATCCGACCCTGCTTCTTACAGGGGACGACTGGTCCGAATTTGCCTCCGATGACGAATTGGGTGCGATGCCTCAATCCTACGTACTGCTATATACGCTTAACTCTGAGCAAAAACTCGTGGATCGAGCTAAGGGGATTGCCGATGAACTCGGTGTTCCTGTCGTTTGCATTCATTACAACACTAAGAAATTCCCCGGCATGATCAACTTGAGGGGTATCGGCCCAGCTGCTTTCTTGAAGCTCTTGAGCGGGGCGACATTTGTTTGCACAGACTCCTTCCACGGTGCCTGCTTTTCCATGAATTTCAATAAGCCGTTTATCGTTAAAACGTCGGATTCCGCCGTTCAGAGTAACGTTAGGATTACCGACCTTCTCGCACGTTATGAAATAGAGGACTGCCTGTATCGCGATGAGGTCGTTACTTCGACTGTCGACTTTGGTCATGCCAACCAGACCCTCTCGCATGACCGAGAGGCGGCGCGCGCCTTTATCGCTCATTGCATTGGATTGTAGGTGTCGTTTCTAGCTTATGTTTGCAAAGAACACTTTCTGGAACTTGGTCTACCAGCTGACCGCTATCGTTGCCGGCTTTCTCGTCCCAAGGGCGATTATCGGCGTGTACGGATCCGAGGTTAACGGTCTGGTGACCTCTCTAACTCAGTTCATTGGCTATTTCGCGCTTGTTGAGGCGGGCATTTCTGGTGCAGCAACCTTCGCTCTATATAAGCCCATTGCCAAGGGCGACTGGGACGGTATTAACGTTGTGGCTTCGGCTTCAAAGGTCTTTTATCAGAAGTCGGGTATGTTGTTTCTCGTCTTGCTGGTTGGCCTTTCGGTTGTTTACCCGGTGTTTGTCTCGGTAGGCTCGCTTGCGCCTTGGGAGATCATGGTGCTCACCTTCCTGTTGGGCGCGAAAATCGTAGTGGACTTCTTTTCTCTTGCTAAGTACCAGGTCTTCTTAACAGCCGACCAAAAGAACTGGCTTATTCAGCTTGCATCGACGGTCTTTACGCTGGTTAACACGGCTGTCATTTTCTTGTTTGCCTATCTTCATGCTCCTGTTGTTGCTGTCTACGCGCTGGCTCTGACTGCGGTTTTTGCACGTAGCTTGATTCTTGCTCTGTACACACGCCGTCATTATCCGAAGCTTAACTGCAAGGTTGATTACGGTGACTATCGGCTACCCCAAAGGTGGGACGCGCTGTTTCTTCAGATCTTGAGAGCCGTTCAGTCGGGCGCGCCTGTTATTTTGGCGACCTTCCTCTGCGGAAGCATGAGCGAAGTCAGCGTTCTTGCTGTTTACATGCTCGTATCTACGGGCCTACAGATGATTCCGAATGTGCTCGGCACAGGACTTCAGGCGCTCTTTGGCCGGCAAATTGCAGAAGGAGACTATGTAGGTCTTCGATCTTCGTATAAGCCATATCGAGCACTTGTGTACGCAGTCTCTGCTGTGGCGTGCGGATGTGCTTTTTCACTGATTTTGCCGTTTGTGGATCTGTATGCGGGTGAGTTTCATGATGCAAATTACCACAATGCCCTCCTGGGTTTTCTCGTTGTTCTAAACGTGTTTCTCTATCATGGTAAGTCGTCTCAGGGTCTCCTTGTAATCGCCGCTGGTATGTACCGCGAAACTAGGGCGCAGACCTGCCTGCAAGCTGCAATCATCATTGTCTTGGGTATCCCTCTCACGATTCGCTTTGGGGTTGTAGGTACAATTGCCGCTTCCTGCGTGTCCAATCTTTACCGCGTGATCGATCTTTTGTTTTATGAGCCCCTTAAAATCTCGAAGGACTCTCTCTCAAGCTCATTTCGGTCGTTTGGCATCTATGTTTTGCAGACCGCTCTTGTTGTCTTGCCCGGTTATTTACTTTCTTGTTTCGCAGACAGTTGGACTGGATGGATAGCGGTTGCCATTTGCCTTGTCGTTTGGGGTGCTGTTGCTGCATGTGCATCGCTCTATTTCTTTGATAAGCCTAGCTATTGTTCGATAATTGGTCGTTTTATAAGGATTAAATAGCATGAATCATTTCTGCGTGTCTAAGCTTGGTGTAAAGTCCAGCCCCGAGTTAGACCGACGGTTTTCCCTAAGCGATGGCTCGATGGTATTCATCCCACTGCTCTTTTATGCCTTTTTCTGCCAATCGCTCGCTGCTTCTGCGCTTGCACTTGATGTCTGTCTCCTGCTATCTGCTGCGGCGCTTCTCCTACATTTTGTGACTAACAGAAGATTTGCTTGCAAGAGATTTGGCCTTGAGCTGGCTTGGGTGCCTTTCTTTGTGCTGTTCTTTATTCATAGTTTTATATACGGTGTGGCTAATTTGACCCTGCTCTTAGTCTATACGCTTTTATTTCTGTGCATGTATGTTGCGACAGGCGAGCGATCCTGGGTCACTTCATGTCTTAGGGTTCTTGTCGCCTTTGCAGCATTTCATGCGTTCTGCACTATCGTCTTCTGGCTAGTCCCCGCACTTTATCCGCCGGTTAAATCTGTCTTCTTTTCAGGTAGCTATATGGCTAGGGACTATCGCTCTGGCTTCACGGCGCACTACAGCACTAATTCGATTTATTTGAGTTTGGGTCTCGTCTCTTGGGCTTGTGGTCTTGCTGGTGGCAGGGAAAAGGTTCGGATTAAAGATTTGATGCTGAGCCTGATGCTCTTGCTTGCGCTTTTCCTGACTACTAAGCGGGGTCCTTTGGTTGCATCCGTTGCTGCTATCGTCATCTCGTATCTGTTCGTAAACAGAAAGAAGCTTACCGGGACGATGCTCAAGACCTTGGTTGTTGCTGCAATCGCTGTAATAGCTGTCGGCGTTCTTGCTACGTTTGTTCCTGCTGTTCAGGCGACTCTTGAGAGGTTTATTGAACTGTCAGAGGATGACACTGGCAACGGTAGAAGCTATTTGTACGATTGCGCTTGGAGGATGTTTTATGCAAAACCCTTATTTGGTTGTGGTTGGGGGACTTATTCCAAGTATGTTGCCACTACCTCCCTTGGTGCAATGTACAGCAATCTTGGCTATTCGTCGATGAGTGCTCACAACGTATATCTACAGTTGCTTGCCGAGACGGGTGTGATTGGCCTTGCGGCTTTTGTTTTGCCTGCGTTTCTCTCCATCTTTGCAGCTGTGCATCAATCTGAGTCTCATTTAGAGGAGGGTCCTTATGGGGACTCCTTTTGCTTGTGGGCCTGTTTGGGTGTGCAGATTTTCTTTCTACTTTATTGCTTTTCAGGCAACCCTTTATACGATCCGCAGTGCTACATACCGTATTTCATTTCATGTGTGGCGGTGTTTGCTATTTGCGGCTCAGGCAAGATGATTCTTAACGATTGGGAGGGATTCCATGGATATCTGCAAAGATAGCCAACGCTGCACCGGGTGCTCTGCGTGTCTGTCTGTGTGTCCTCGATCGGCGATTCAGATAGTAGAAGACTCTCATGGGTTTTACCGTCCGAAGATTGACGAATCAAAATGTGTTGAGTGCGGTTTGTGCCAGAGGGTATGTCCGGCTAATGGTTTGACGAGCAACGATCTGAAGATGAGCCCTCGTCGGGTATTGGCTTATCAGGCTGATGACGCCGAACGCGCAAAAAGTTCCTCGGGTGCCGCGTTTTGGACCTTGGCTACTCATGTTCTAAATAATGGCGGCGTCGTTTACGGCGCTTGCTTCGATGAGGATTTTCGGGTCGTTCAGAGGCGTTGTGCTTCTGTGGAGGACGCGCTAGCTTGTCGAGGCTCTAAATACTCACAGGGTTTCGTTGGCTTTTCATTTGGTGAGGCATATAACGACTTGAAACAAGGTCTTGACGTGCTCTACACCGGTACTCCGTGTCAAATTGCGGGCCTTAGGAGTTATCTATCTAAAAAAAGCTATTCCGGTAAGCTGGTTACTTGTGATCTAATCTGCCACGGCACACCTAGTAACCGCATGTTCCGCGATTATATTTCCTTTTTGGAAGAAAAGTCTGGAAAGAAGGTCATCAAATATTTTCATCGCCCCAAGGACAGAGGTTGGGGAGTCCATGTCGAGAAGGCTCTCTTGGACGACGGCACTGCTCTCTATGACACGATTGAATCTAATACTTGGCGAGATGTGTTCTATAGCAATAACGCTTTAAATTCCAGCTGTTATAACTGCGCCTATACCGACGTCAACAGGGTGTCCGACTTCACTCTTGCTGATTTTCTTGGCGTCGATCGAGTTCGCAAAGGTTTTAATGATCATAAGGGACTTTCTGTTGTTATGGTTAATAGTGAGCTAGCCGAGCGTATTGTCGCATCTGGTGTATTTGAGCCCGGCGTAACAGATATATCTCTTGAAGAGGTGCTGCCCGGTAATCCGATGCTGGAGAGGTCGTCCTCTCCGCAGGGTGACGTTGATGGTTTCTGGAAGGCTTATGAGCATAAGGGGTTCGAGGGCACTGCTCGGTTTGTTGGTGTTAGCGCCGGAATAATTTAGCCAAATATAGTCGGCCGAGATTGACCAATCCCGGCCGACCCATTTTAGCCAACACGCCCGCATCTATGACTTTCCTATCGCATTCCTACATCCCCTCGGGCTGGATCCCCCTCACCTTCACCGCCTGGGGGACGGCCTCCACCGAGTAGGTGTCAAGCTCCCTGCCGCGGTAGCTCGGGCCCCGCATCACGAACACCGACGCCTTGTCGAACAGCCTGTCGAGGGCGCAGAGGAGCGTGTCGTCGCCCGTGAAGAACTCATCCCACCCGCTCGGGGCGATGTTGCTCGTGAGGACCATCGCGTTCGGCCCCTCCTTCTCGTAGCGCCTGTCGACGACATCGAAGAACAGGTCGGTGCACGGCCTGTCGTAGACGCATCTCCCCACCTCGTCAATGATGAGGCACGACGGCTTGACGAGCGAGGAGACGACCCGC
>NZ_KN214136.1:200405-229254 GCF_000763055.1 Collinsella sp. 4_8_47FAA
CCTGCGGGGCCGCCTGCCGCCTCGTTCGCGGGCACGAGGTCCCGGTGCGCGGCGATATAGGTCTTCACCGTGGTGAGGCCGCCGGCGTAGCCCTGGCCGAGCAGCCGCTCGAATATCACCTGCGAGTTGGTGACGCCCTTCCGCAGGAGGTCGTCCACCAGGCCGGTGTGGCCGGCGAGCACGCCCGGCGCGGCCCTCCTCCCGCTGTTCCCGTGGGGCAGGGCCCTGAACCCGTGTGCCCTGACCGTCCTCGCGCGGGAGCGGGTGAGCCCCGTCCTCCTGCAGAACTCCGCGAGGTTGCATGCCTGCGGGTCGAACCCGTCGCCCTCCTCCGCGGCCATCTCCCGGAGCGCCGCGTCTATAATCTCCTGTAGGTCATCGTGTCTCTCGTTCACCTCAATGGTCCTCCTAACGCCGGCGTGTTGGCACCACCAGCGTAGTGGCGGCGGGGAGGCACGGTGGCCATTATTCGGTGACCGGGATTGGTCAAAATAGTTTGACTATTAGCGGCTAAAATCGCCCGGCGCTAACATTGGCGCCTACGGCTTCGTGAAATCTCTCAAGACTCTTGTGAAACAGCTTATTAAAAGGAAATAGTTACTAGGGGCGTTTCTCTTGAATTTAATGGAGTTTGTAGAGCATGTGGCGACCTGGTTTTATGTCCGGGGCAAGTTGGCGTTTCTTGCAGGGAGATTCCCTGGCCAGATAAACATGACGAAGGCTTTCAGGCGACCGTTTTATTGTCGCGTATCGGATAAAGGCGTTATTAACGTTGGTGAGCGAACGTCTTTCAATTACGGTTGCGTCCTGATTGCTCATGAACGAATTGAGATTGGCAGAGGCTGTCTATTTGGTCCAAACGTCCATGTGTATGACTTCGACCACGGTATGTCCCAGAATGGAGTCATGTACCGGGACCAGCCGACTACGACTGCGTCCGTTCATATAGGTGACAACGTCTGGCTTGGCGCGAATGTCGTGGTGCTTAAAGGTGTAACCATTGGCGACAATGCGGTCATCGCTGCCAATAGTGTCGTTTATAAAGATGTTCCTGCGAATACGCTGCTGCACGAAAAACGGGATCATGTTTGCAGGGAGCTTCAATAGGATGCTGGATTGGCTTTCAATTCACGATGTACGCTGATCCGATAAAGCAGTATTGATAATGGCTTAATAAGATTAAAGCGTGCTTACGGTCCGAGATCGCCCGAATGCTTCACGTGAGCCGGAACACCGTGGCGAAGTACGCCGACATGGAGGCTCCTGCAGGCGGCAGGGGCGGACAGGCCGCCCCTGCGGAACTCCCAGAGAATCCCCTCGCGCTCCTCCTTCGTATACATCGGACTTCCTCCTGGACCCAGATTGGGTCCGAGGTCCCAGCTTTCTCGAATTACCAATGGGAAACAAAGTCTCTGGCCATATCGTAGACTGCATCGTTCAAGTCGGGATATTCCTGAAGGACATCGTTGACCCAAGATGGACCATGGGAATCAATAGAGGGAACGAAGCATTCTAATTCTCCAACAGGAACGATTTGAACGTTATGATGCGAAAGCGCATTGACTATTCGTTTACACGCTTTGTTCGCATCACCATCCAACGCATTAATGCCATACCTTTTCATTTCGTCCCAGCGTGATTTGCTCTCAAGCAGTTTTCGAATCTTCCCACAATTAGTCTTTGAAAAAGTCGGTCCTTTACATTGTTTGAAAATCTCATCTATTTCAGCCTTTAAGGAAACCACGCTTAAGCCCTCATCGTTTCCAAGCTCTTGGTTAATTGTTTCCCAATCCGATTTGATAGACTCCCAAACTACATTGTCCTGCAGAAGAACGCCTTTTATATCGGTAGGATTTCGCAAGATATCTGCATCGGCCACAACCGAATAATCGATGTGTAATTTCGAAAGAAGATCGACGTAAGTTCTAAACCGTCCCTTTCCACCTACGGGTAGGAACAGTGGAGTTGGTTCGCTGGCCCTCACGGTGTCCCAAATAAGTTGATAGAACATACAATCGCTATCGCTTTCGCAGAGAACTGTTCTTTCATGGAACAGGGAGTTAATTAAGTCAGAATACTTTAATAGCGTATTCGACGTGATCTTTGAAATGTCATCCACATCCAGCAGGGCGAAATCATTCACATCATTGGCTCTTGTAACTCGCACTACTTGAATGCGGTTGGGACCAGACTCAAGCATTCCATTTAGCAGCTCTTTACTGTGAGTGCTAATAAACAGCTGGCGCCCCGATGTTTCATTTGAAGCAATTAGAGATCCCATAAGCTTGGCTTGTGGCGGATGAAGAAACGATTCTGGCTCGTCAATAAACATTGAGGTGTATTGATTGGCGTATATGAATAACACGATACCGAGAAAGCTTCGCATGCCATCTCCCTGATGATGCGCAAGGGGATAGCTACTTAATGTTTCATACATGAAATCATTTATTTGAGGAACAGGCATATCTTTTGGCGCGACGGGCGTGCTTCCTAAACACAAGGGTATTTCGCTACCATTAAAATAATTAGGTATCACTTCCAATGAAAAAGCGGAATAGAAAGCTGAAGACACTTTTTCCAAATAGGAAGGGTCGCGGGTCAGCAGGGCTATAGGACCCGTGGCTGGATCCTTACGCGATACGCTTTTTTGGGGAAAGCAGGCAGAAAGTCGCGTCTCCGTCGTCAAAAAGCGAAATAGCATTTCTTTAATAGACTTTGGGTAATAGTCGTATTTATCGTAGTTTTTCATCTCATAATCCGAGATGCTAAAACCCATGCCTTCATAGCGAACAATGGCGTCATGCTTTTCAATTGCAATCTCATCCAATAGCGATTCCACATCTTCGAGACAAGGCTTTGTGAAATCAATTGAGGAAACTAAATTGCAGTTGCTGTCGCCTGATAGATGACAGTAGATATCGCGCAAACAGGTTGTCTTTCCTGCATTATTTGGTCCAACGAACACAACGATCGAATCGTTGCGTAGCTCCAAAGTTTGACCATCAGCAAACGTCAGTTCTTTTATCGGGGCATCAAGTCGCATATAGCCTCACTCGCAACAGTTTCATCGCGGTACCAATGTTGTCTGGAGAGATTCTCGGAAAGACTCCAACTAACATTCTATCTAATTAAAATAAATCGCCACCAGAGTGCAGACGTTTCTGATCTAATGAGTTCATTAAGGTCGTCTCCATTTATTTCACCTGCAGGACGCACTACTTAGGCAGACCATGAGTTGTGCTCTTACAGTATGCTTTTCAGACTGCCGTTTGGCGAAAAATAATAGACCGCTGCACTCCTCAAAAGTGTCAGGGAGCACTATTACCTCGGGCGTTCACTGCCGGGTGCATGACGTTTACATCCGTTTGTTGACCTTTCAATTTGGTCGATTGTTTATTGGGAGTTGTCATGCCGGTTAACCAATCTTTGGGTGCTAACGATCAATAGCGTTCTTTAATTGTTGCTGAGCGAAGAACCGGTGTTTCCAGTATTACTCGTAGGGGTCGAGCGATTGTGTTCTTTGTTGCTTGAGCGCGCTGTGGTTTGTACGAACTGCTCGTCCCTTACTTATAAGGATACCAAGTATGAGTGACCCTAAAGAAGATGGCAATCAAGAAGAGCTTGAGTGGCTTCTATTTGAGCTTGATGAAGCCCGCGAGGATCAGAGAGTGTCTTTGGATCATATCGTTCAGTTCCTTGTTGCTTGTATTGCTGCGCTCGCCATTTTGTATTCTGTTGCGGCCGGATTGATCGTCGTCGTCACATTCTGCTTGTGCTGTGGCCTGCCTATGTGTTTTACTGGGCGGGCCTCCTTATGTCGCGGGTGCGGATAGCCTAACCATCGCGGGGCAGACCTACGACGAGCCGGGTGTCTCGGGCCCCGGCTGGGCGGCGCGCACGTTGTTGCTGCTAGCGGCGGATCGGGCGAGGACTGCCGCTTCTTTGGTGTGCACGCCTGCGATGGCCAGTTTGTCGTGGATGCTCATTGGGTTGATGCGACCGGCACCAGCGCGGGCGTTGCCTGCAAGAGCGGCTCGCTTACGTCTGCACTGTTTGTGTCGCCGACGGGCGGGGCCTTTTGTAGCTCCAGCGTGATTGACGTCAGTTGGGCCGTAGCTCAGCATGTGGTAATTGAACCCACAGGCGCCCAGCCGCCGGCGGGGAAGACCCAGCCCGATACCGATGAGCCCACCGGTGGCAATCCCGCGGGGGATACAAAGCCCGGTAGCGAAGAAAAGCCCGGTGATGAGACCAAGTCCAGCGAAAACCCGCCCCCACGCCTGATTCGTCGCCCAAGTCGGAAGCCAAGCCTGCGCCCGCGTCCTCCAAGACGCCTGCGACCAAGACTGCCAAGAAGACCTAGCCCGCAACAACGCAAACCGCCGCGCTCCCTAAGACCGGCCACGGTGACTGGGTGGTTGCGTGCCTTGCCTTTGTCTTCTAGGTATGTTGTTGGTCACCATAAAAGTTCGGGCACTTCGCTGGGGGCTTTATTTGACAATGTAGTTTCTGCCGCTTCTTTCCCACATTTCTCTGATTCAATAATGCAGATTGCTTGAACACGGCTTGGGGCTTGCCATATATTTGAATTTGACTAAACTTAACTTATAAGTTAACCATATTTGGTTTCTTCTGAAGCAGAGGGGGTGGCCTTTGGCTAGTGACTATGAGCTTGTCGAATATGCTGATCCCGAGGGACGACCTTTTTGGGAATTAACCACCTCCCCTGAGAACTCTCAGTTTCAGAAGATGATGTCTGATCCTAAAACGAAGTTTACCGCCCGTAAAATGATCAATCAGATTTCAAAAATCTATGATTACGGGCTAAAGGATGTCACTGGAACGTCAAAGCTTCGATGTATCGAGCCTAAGATTGGGCTATACGAACTCAAGGGTTTTGATGGGGTTAATCGAGAAATGGTCTACGCGATTTGCCAAGGCGTGGACAAGATTGTTTTGCTTTTTTGGTTTAAGGGCCATCAAGGCTCGGGAAATATTTCCAAAGAAATTAAACGCGCAAAACAGTTGGCCGTGATAGCAAAGCAGCTTTTGGGGTCATAGCGTCGGCTTTTTTGCCCGCTTACGAAACGGAGACTTGTAATGGTTAAGGTCGATTTATCGGACTTTTACGCGGAAACGGAAACGAGCGAAACCCGTGCCTATGAGCACGCACTAGATATTGAGTTTATTGTTCATCGAGAGATGCAGCGCTCGGGCTTGAGTAAAAGCGAGTTGGCAAAGCGTATGGGCGTGAGTCTTCAGTCGCTTTCGAAATTGTTGAATTCTCAGCCTAACATGACGCTGAAAACAATCGCAAAGTTTGAGCTTGCGTTGGGTATCAAAATCATTCCTCAGGTCATTTCCAGTTATTCGAATGAGGCGCCGTTTTCCTCGTCTAATACTTCTGTCCGAGAACAATGGTCTTCATTTAACAGCGACTGCTCGGCTAAACGATTGAACTTTGAGATGATTCCGGGAGGTTTGGCTGCATGAGCAAGGATTTCATTGCGCCTATTCAGGTTGTTCATTTGTTTGTTGTCGACTCAACTTTTCATATTGAGAATGAGCCCTCCCAGAATATGGATTTAAAAGTTGACGTTAGTTATCAGGACGTCCATCTATTGAGGAACAAGGCGGGCGAGCGTGCAGACTTAAAGCTGTATGTGTGTGGCAGTCTGATTGATAGAGACGATGCAAAGGAAAAAATGCGCGCTGATGTGACGGTTGCTATTTCGGTGTCTACAAAATTGCCGTTCGACATTTCAGACGATGAAGCGCGCCGTTATCTTCTCTCTAATGCGATTTCCATGGCGTATGGTCACGCTAAGAGCTATCTGATGGTCGTTACTGGACTTTCGCCCATGGGGGCTTTGACGCTGCCGGCAATTCTTCCTTCGGAATTGGCAGCGGACAGCGATGCGTCTTTCCAAAGTGAGTAAGTTGTTCCCGAGTTTGATTTTGCATGCCGCTGTGTGCAAATGTAACGGGGTGCCGAATCGGTAGCTTGACTGATTCGACACTTATATTTCGAAGTTTCTAGTTGAAGCCCTGCGATGCCCGTGCTACGACAGCCAAATTAACCGTGACGTCCTGTCTTGCGACACGCATGTCGCTCGCACGGGTATCATGGTGAAAGCGATTTCAATGACAGGGGTACTCGTGGTAAAGATGAAAGATGTGGCCGAGCTGGCCGGCGTTTCGAGCGCCGCCGTCTCGCGCTACCTCAACGGTGGTTACATATCGACGGACAAGGCCGAGCGCATTAAGCAGGCGATTGAGCTGACCGGATACGTGCGGTCCAGCCAGGCTCGTGCACTGCGCACCGGTTCCACCAGGCTCATCGGCGTCATCGTGCCCAAGATCAACTCGGAATCCGTGAGCCGCATTACCGCCGGCATTGGCCAGGTGCTCGGTCGCCGTGGCTACCAGATGCTGCTTGCCAACACTGACAACGCGGCCGCTCGCGAGCTCGAATACCTCGATTTGTTCCAAAACCACCCAGTTGATGGCATTGTACTGGTGGCAACCATGATCACCGACGAGCATCGTCGGGCGATTGAGTCGTGCCGCGTGCCGATCGTGCTGATCGGCCAGAATGTTGAGGGTGCGGCGTGCGTCTATCACGACGATTACGAGGCCGCCTTTGAGCTGGGCCATGCACTTGCGGGTCGCGTGGACGGCAAGATTGCCTACATTGGAGTTTCCGAAGCGGACCGCGCGGCCGGTTATGACCGCCGTCGCGGTTTTGAGGCCGGCTTGCGCGCCGCGGGCGTGGCGCTTGATCCGAGCCTGATTCGCCTCGGCTCGTTTACGCTCGACTCGGGCTATGGTGCGGCGCGTGAACTGCTTTCCGTCGCTCCCGATGTTTCGTTTATCGCCTGCGCGACCGACACCATGGCGGCGGGCGCGTTGCGTGCCATCGATGAGGTTCGCGGCATAGGCGAGGGCATACACCGTGTGAGCGGTTTTGGCGACAATGCGTTTTTGCGCGCGCTGACAGGCGGCATTCCCACCGTGCATTATGGCTACCTGACCAGTGGCGTCGAGGCGACCAATATGTTGCTCAACACGCTCGATGGCGTGGAGGGGGAGAGCGGTCTCAAGACGCTTAAGCTCGGCCATCAGCTTATGAATGTCTAGGCTTTGGGCACGTCTGCCTGCCTCCGAGTCCTTATGTTTGTCTCAAAACTACCATTCGCCGGCTTTTTCCTACCGTTCACCGTTATATGAAAACGATTGCAGTCATATGAAACTGAAAACGATTACAGTTTAAGTGTCAAAGATGGCCGGGTGCACATGCGCCCGTTGGAGGAAAGGGAAGTCATGGACTACCGCAAATCAGCCCAAGAGGTGCTCGACAACATCGGTGGCGCCGACAACGTTGTTTCGGCCGCACACTGCGCCACGCGTCTGCGCCTGGTGATTGCCGATAACGCCAAGGTTGACAAGGAGGCCCTCGAGAATATCGACGGCGCTAAGGGCGTCTTTGAGGCCCAGGGCCAGCTCCAGATTATTTTTGGCACTGGCACCGTCAATAAGGTCTACGACGAGTTCATTGCACTCAGCGGCGTCGAGGCTGCCACCAAGGCCGAGGTCAAGGAGGCCGCGGCGCAGCAGCAGAACATCTTTATGCGAGCAATTAAGGTGCTCGGCGACGTCTTTGTCCCCATCATCCCCGCCATCGTGGCTTCGGGCCTGCTGCTGGGCATTATGAGTGCCCTCAACTTTATGGCCTCCAACGGCTTTATCGCGCTCGACACCAATAACTTTATCTACAAGATCGCCGACCTGGTCTCGGGCACGTCCTTTGGCATTCTGCAGATCCTGATCGGCTACTCCGCCGCTAAGGCCTTTGGCGCCAACCCGTACCTGGGTGCCGTCGTCGGCGGTGCGTTTATCAACTCCTCGCTGCAGAGCGCCTACACGGTTGCCTCCGAGGGCGTTCAGACCATGGTCACCGTTATTCCCGGTGTGTACAGCTTTGAGTGGGTCGGCTATCAGGGCCACGTGATCCCCATCGTTATCGCCTGCGCCATTCTCGCCTTCCTCGAGAAGCGCCTGCACAAGATCGTTCCCGAGATGTTCGACCTCTTTGTGACTCCGCTCGTCTCGGTGTTCGTGACCGTGCTCGTGACGCTCGTTGCCGTCGGCCCCATCTTTGTCTGGGCCGAGAACGCCATCCTCGGTCTGATCCAGACCCTGCTGACCCTGCCCTTCGGCATCGGTTCCTTTATCGTCGGCTTGTTCTATGCTCCCACGGTCGTTACCGGTATCCACCAGATGTACACCGCCATCGACCTGGGCCAGCTCGCCCAGTATGGCGTGACCTACTGGTTGCCCATCGCCAGCGCTGCCAATATCGCCCAGGGTGGCGCAGCGCTTGCCGTTGCCTTTAAGACCCGCGATGCCAAGATCAAGGGCTTGGCGCTTCCTTCGGCTCTGTCCGCCTTCATGGGCATTACCGAGCCTGCCATCTTCGGTGTGAACCTACGCTTCTTTAAGCCCTTCATCGCCGGCTGCATCGGCGGCGGTTGCGGCGCCCTGGTCTGCGCGCTCACTTCGCTGGCTGCCTCCGGCACGGGCGTTACCGGTATCTTCGGTATCCTGCTGTGCTTGGCCCAGCCCGTGCAGTACGCGATCATGTTTGCGGTCGCCGCGCTGGTTTCCTTTGGCGTCTCGTTTGTCCTGTACAAGGACGAGCCCAAGGCTTCCGAGCAGGCCTAAGAGGTTTTGGTTAATGGAATGCCCGCGGGCTGTATGCCCGCGGGTGTTTCCCGTATCTGGCGCCGATCTCTGGCACCTTGTCACTTTCGATTCGTTAGGACTTTGATATGTCTAATGCACTTGGTCGCGACCTTGCAAAGCTGGTTGCCGCTGTTGACGCTGCCGCCTCTGAGTGCGGTCATGGCGCGTATGGGCAGCGCTTCCATATTATGCCGCCGGCGGGTTGGCTCAACGACCCCAACGGTCTTTGCCAATCGGGCGGCGTGTTCCACGCTTATTTTCAATACGCGCCGTTTGACGTCGAGGGTGGCGTTAAGGTCTGGGGTCATGCGACGAGTCGCGATCTTATGACGTGGGACTACGTTGGCGCCCCGCTGCTGCCCGACGAGCCGTTCGATTGCCACGGCGTGTATTCGGGCTCCGCGCTTGCCGAGGACGGTCGCATTCGCGTGCTGTACACGGGCAACGTGAAGCTATCCGATGCGGACGGGACGTACGACTACGTCAATACCGGCCGTCGTGCCGATACCGTCTATGTGGAGAGCACCGACGGCCAGGCGTTCGGCGCCAAGCGTGTGGTGCTGGCGTCCGAGGATTATCCCGAGGATTTGACCTGTCATGTGCGCGATCCCAAAGTGTGGCGTGACGCGGACGGGCGTTATCACATGGTGCTGGGCGCGCGTCGTCGCGTGGATGGACCGCATATCGAGAGCCGTTTTTGTGCGATGCACGGCGAGGGTGCCGGGCGCGATGTGGGCGAGATCCTGGTGTATGGCTCGGCGGATATGCTGAACTGGGAGCTCGAGAGCCGTGTGTCTACTCCCGAGCGTTTCGGCTTTATGTGGGAGTGCCCGGGATACCTTGAGCTTGAGGCGGATGGCGGTGTACCGGCGAAGTGGCTGTCCTTCTCTCCCCAGGGGCTCGAGGGCGGTCGTTGGGACCGCGGGAACGTATACGCTGCTGGCTACATGCCTGTAACGGGCAATATTACCGGTGGTGACGGTGCCTATGAGCTGGGCGAGTTCCGCCTGTGGGACGCCGGTTTTGACTTCTATGCTCCGCAGGAGTTCACGGCCGAGGACGGTCGCCACATCCTGATCGGCTGGATGGGCATGCCCGATGAGCCGACCTATGGCAACGACCCCACTGTGGTGTGCGGCTGGCAGCACTGCATGACGGTGCCGCGTGAGCTTACAGCCGGTGACAGCGGCGTGGTGCTGCAGCAGCCGGTGCGCGAGATCGAGCACCATTATGCCTCGGTGCGTGTGGGGGAGGGCTCGTTGGAGGTTGCCGGCGATACCTGCTTTGACGTTGTTGTTGACGGTGCCGATGGCGCGTTTACCGCAACCGTTGATGGCGAGCTGAAACTGGCGTTTATGCCCGCTGAGGGCGAACTGCCCGCGCGCTTTGAGATGCGATTTACCGATGAGGGTCGCGCTTCTGCTGGCTGCGGTCGCACCGTGCGTTGGGAGCCCGTCGAGGAGGTTCGTAACGTGCGCATTGTCGGCGATGTCTCGTCGGTCGAGGTGTTTGTGAACGATGGCGCGCTCGTGTTTTCGACGCGCATCTATCCCGAGACCTATGGCGTGGCCGTTGACGCTCCGGGCGCGAGTGTGAACTATCACACGCTCAACATTTAGGCGATTCGTTGCATATCGGCGCTATACTGCAGCCGTTGCCCACGATGCGGGGAACATCCGCATCGTGGGTTTTGTTTTGAAGGGACGGTGCCGTATGGGCGTACAGCAGCTAGAAGAGGCCTGGGCTGCAAGGGCCGGCGCGCGTGAAGCGCGGTTGCTCGCGGCCTCGCATGTGCCAGCAGCGTTGTCGCTATTGGGAATTGTGCGCTCCGGTGACCGCCTGGTGGCCTTTGCGGACGACTTTGCCGATGCGTTTACGCGCGGCTTTGATGGCTGCGATGTCGCGCTGGTGGGCTCGCCATCCGTCGAGACGTTTGTCGCCGCGTCCGAGAACTTTGATGCTTCGCTTGATGCCGAGGGGCCGCACCTGTGGTGGTTTGTCAACTCCATCGGCGGGTTTGGTCTGCGTGTGCCTGATCTTCGCGCTCTGGGCCGCGCGGCTCGTGAGGCCCGCGCGCTGCTTGTTGTGGACAACACCGTGGCGTCGGATTTTGGCTGCGATCCGCTGCGGCTAGGTGCTGCGCTGTCGCTCGAGGCGCTCGATCGCGTGTGCGCCGGTAAGGCTCCGCGTAAGCTCGTTGCCGCTTCGGTGGCGCGCTCGCAGCTCAAGCGCCATCGTGTAGATGCTGCTGGCGAGCGCACATATGCCCTGCTTGAGGGCTGCGGCTTGGCAAAACTTGATTTGCCTGCTGACGAGGCCGGTGTGCTGGAGTGCGGGCTGGACTCGCTCAATACCCGCATGCAGGCGCATTTCGACCGCGCCCGTGCGCTGGCTGAGTATCTGGCCGCCAACGAGATGGTGAGCAACGTGCGCTATCCCGGACTGAGCTCGCATCCCGACCATGCCGTTGCAACGGGAATCCTCGAACATGGCTTTGGCCCCGCAGTTGAATTCGACCTTATCGAACGTAGTGCGGGAGAGCTGTTCGACGCTTTGCTGGGGGAGTTTCGCACATCGCCTGCCGGCGGCGCAACGACGCGTCTTTCGGCCCCACGCGGCAAGCAGGGGAGCACCATCCGCCTCTTCGCCGGTACCGACGATCCCTTGATCGTGGCCGCCACCCTAGATAATGCCCTCCGCAACTAGCTAAATCATCTTCAACTCCATAAGTTGCGGTGAAATAGGGATTGTTTTACGGCTTTAATCGCATAAACAGTCCCTATTTCACCGCAACTTATGAGAAGGGGTTGTGTGGCTATAAGGCCCCGTCCCAAATGGGCTACTCTTTGATGCTGGCGATGAGGTCGTTGGCTTTGGTGGCAATGACGTTGTTGATGTCGGCCTGTAGCTCCTCGTAGACCGCTATGGCGCGCTCGCCGGCGGGGGTGAGGGTGGATCCGCGGGCTCCGTCGCGCTCGATGAGTTTGCATCCCAGCTGCCCTTCGGCCTCGTTCACAATGCGCCAGGCCTTGGAATACGCCATGCCCATGCTTTTAGCGGCTCGGTTGAGCGAGTGTTCGCGGGCGATACCTTGCAGCAGCAAGACGCAGCCGTGGCCGAACACGCCCGGCAAATCCTTGTCGCACGCTTGAATGACCAACTTTGCCGTCGTCTTGTACTCCATACGCTCCACGTCTCCCCGCTAAAGTGTTTGCTGGGCAAACGCAAAGCCTGCGTCAAACCCTCGTGTGCTCTTCTTAAATCATGCATTGTAGCAGTCAAAGTGCGTTAAGATACTTCCCCAGTATTGGGCGCCCAAGGTTGGGCTGGGTCCTACGAGGCCTGCAGCCGACCGGTCGCATGGAAAAAGGAGAAACATGGCTACGTTCTTTCCCGGTGAGTCCCACACGTTTTCGGAGTATCTGCTGGTCCCTGGTTACTCGTCCTCGCAGTGCATCCCCAACAACGTCTCTCTTAAGACGCCGTTAACCCGCTTTAAGCGCGGTGAGAAGCCGGCAATCACCCTGAACATCCCCATGGTTTCCGCCATCATGCAGTCCGTCTCGGGCGTCGACATGGGTGTCGCGCTCGCTACCGAGGGCGGCCTGTCCTTCATTTACGGTTCCCAGAGCGCCGAGTCCGAGGCCGCTATGGTCAAGGCCGTCAAGGATCACAAGGCTGGCTTCGTTCAGTCGGATTCCACGCTGACCCCCGACATGACTATGGAGCAGGTCATCGAGCTTAAGGAGAAGACCGGCCACTCCACCATGCCGGTCACCGACGACGGCACTCCCAAGGGTAAGCTCCTGGGCATCGTCACCAGCCGTGACTATCGCCCCAGCCGCGATGACCACCAGACGAAGGTCTCCGAGTTCATGACCCCGCGTGAGCAGCTCATCGTGGGCGACAAGAACATCAGCCTCAAGGTTGCTAACGACGTCATCTGGGACAATAAGCTCAACGCCCTGCCCATCGTCGACGACTACGATCACCTCATGGGCATCGTCTTCCGCAAGGACTACGACAGCCACAAGACCAACCCCAACGAGCTGCTCGACGGCGACAAGCGCTACATGGTTGGTGCCGGTATCAACACCCGCGACTATGCCGAGCGCGTGCCGCTGCTCATCGAGGCCGGTGCCGATGTCCTGTGCATCGACTCCTCCGAGGGCTTCAGCGAGTGGCAGAAGCGCACCATCGAGTGGATCCGCGCCAACTACGGCGAGGACGTCAAGGTCGGTGCCGGTAACGTCGTCGACGCCGAGGGTTTCCGCTTCCTGGCCGACTGCGGTGCCGACTTCATCAAGGTCGGTATCGGCGGCGGTTCCATCTGCATCACCCGTGAGACCAAGGGCATCGGCCGTGGCCAGGCCACTGCGTTGATCGACGTCTGCCGCGCTCGCGACGAGTACTACGAGGAGACCGGCGTCTACGTGCCCGTGTGCTCCGACGGCGGTATCGTCTACGACTACCACATGACGCTTGCCCTTGCCATGGGTGCCGACTTTATGATGCTGGGCCGCTATTTCGCCCGCTTTGACGAGAGCCCGACCGAGCGCGTCAACGTGAACGGTCAGTACATGAAGGAGTACTGGGGCGAGGGTTCTGCGCGTGCCCGTAACTGGCAGCGCTACGACCTGGGCGGCGCCGCGAAGCTCAGCTTCGTCGAGGGCGTCGACTCCTACGTTCCCTACGCCGGTTCCCTCAAGGACGGCGTGGGCGGCACGCTCTACAAGGTCAAGTCCACGATGTGCAACTGCGGCGCCCTCTCGATCCCCGAGCTCCAGGAAAAGGCACGTCTGACCCTGGTCAGCTCCACCTCCATCGTCGAAGGCGGCGCTCACGACGTAGTCGTGAAAGATTCGCAGCAGTCCGTATCTTATCGATAAGGTAAGAGCCTCACATAAAGGTTGAGTTTCAACCACGTTATTTAGATAAAGCGAGATGCATGCAAGTCGCAGGCATCTCGCTTGTCGTATTTGCTATCATCATGCGAGTTAACGATGTGGCGGGGCGTTCTTACCTTTGCTCGCTGCAAGTTCCGCACGCAAAGAAGAGCACTAAATGTGCTCTTCGTCTTGCGCAGGACTGTCCGCAGCAGCGAGTAAAGGTAAGAGCGCCCCGCCCCAACCGAGATAACAAAGGAGCTGATATGTGCGATTGCACAGATCATAAGGACGAGATCCCTGCCTACGACGCGCAGGCCATTGAGTCCAAGTGGATGAAGGCCTGGGAGGACTCCAACCTCTTTGCCGTCGACACCGACGACAGCAAGCCCAAGAAGTACGTGCTCGAGATGTTCCCGTATCCGTCGGGCGACCTGCATATGGGCCACGCGCGCAACTATACCATCGGCGATGCCATGGCCCGTCAGGCCCGCATGCGCGGCTTTGACGTGCTGCATCCCATCGGCTTTGACGCCTTTGGCCTGCCCGCCGAGAACGCCGCCATCAAGCACAACACGCAGGCTGCCGCCTGGACGTATAAGAACATGGACCAGGCGCTCGCCACGATGAAGCGCATGGGTTTCTCCTACGATCTGGATCGCATCGTCAAGACCTGCAGTCCCGACTACTACCGCTGGGGCCAGTGGATCTTTGAGAAGCTGTGGGAAAAGGGCCTGGTCTACCGCAAGAAGAACCCGGTCAACTGGTGCCCCACCTGCAAGACCGTTCTGGCCAACGAGCAGGTGACCGAGGGCAAGTGCTGGCGTTGCGGCACCGAGCCCGAGAAGCGCGACCTTGAGCAGTGGTACTTCAAGATTACCGAGTACTCCCAGGAACTGCTCGACGACCTGGAGAAGCTCCCCGGCTGGCCCGAGCGCGTCAAGCAGATGCAGGCCAACTGGATCGGTCGCTCCGAGGGCGCCGAGATCGACTTTACCCTGTGCGACCAGGATGGCGAGCCCATCGAGGGCGACGAGGGCAAGATCACCGTCTTCACCACGCGTGCCGATACCCTTTTTGGCGTCTCCTTCTTTGTCCTGGCTCCCGAGTACGCCGGCCTGCACGAGCTCGTCGAGGGCACGGAGTACGAGGAGGCCGTCACTAAGATCGTCGAGGACTCCAAGCATATCTCTGCCGTCGAGCGTGCCCAGGGTACCCTTGAGAAACATGGCGCCTTTACGGGCCGCTATGTGGTTAATCCCGTCAACGGCGAGAAGGTCCCCGTGTGGGTTGCCGATTATGTCGTTGCCGACTACGGCACCGGTGCCGTCATGGCCGTTCCCTGTGGCGACCAGCGTGACTTTGAGTTTGCCCGTAAGTATGATCTGCCCATCGTGCCGATCATCCTGGACGATGACGATCGCGCTGCCGTCGAGGCCGGCGGCGAGACCATCGATACCTTCCATGCCGAGACCGTCGACTGGGATTGCGCTCACGCTGCCGAGGGCACGCTCGTCCAGTCCGGCAAGTACACTGGCATGCGCGGCGGTAAGCACTCCGAGGGTGAGGCTGCCATCGTGGCCGACCTCGAGGCCATGGGCTGCGGCCGTCGCAAGGTCGAGTTCCGCTTGCGCGACTGGCTCATCAGCCGCCAGCGCTATTGGGGCAACCCCATCCCGGCCATTCACTGCGAGCACTGCGGCATCGTGCCCGTGCCCGAGGATCAGCTGCCGGTGACGCTGCCCGAGAACCTGGACCTGGGCGCCGGCGAAACCCTCGCCGAGTGCAAGGAGTTCTACGAGACCACCTGCCCGGTCTGCGGTCGCCCGGCCAAGCGCGAGACCGATACCATGGACACCTTTACCTGCTCCAGCTGGTACTACCTGCGCTATACCGACCCGCACAACACCGAGCTGCCCTTCTCCCGCGAGGCCGCCGACCGTTGGATGCCCGTCGATAACTACATCGGCGGTATCGAGCATGCCATTCTGCACCTGCTCTACAGTCGCTTCTTTACCAAGGCCCTGCGCGACCTGGGCCTGCTGAGCGTGGACGAGCCCTTCACCAACCTGCTGTGCCAGGGCATGGTCAAGGACGAGAACGGTGACACCATGTCCAAGTCCAAGGGCAATGTCGTGCCCCCGAGTTCGGTCATCGAGCCCTACGGTGCCGACACCATGCGTTTGGCGATCCTGTTTATCGCCCCGCCCGAGAAGGACTTCGACTGGGATCCCAAGGCCGTTGAGGGCGCCAACCGCTTTATCAAGCGCGCCTGGCGTATCGTGTGGCAGCTCGTCCAGTCCGGCGACGCCAACGTGGCCTTCGACAAGTCCGCGCTCGACGAGGTTGCGATGAAGCTCTATCGCGAGCGTCACCGCACCATCGCCAAGTGCACCGAGGACTTCGATCGCGGCCAGTTTAACACCGCGATCTCGGCCGTCATGGAGCTCGTCAACGCGGCGAGCGCCTACCTCAATGCCACCGAGGGTACCGCCCGCGACAAGGCGCTGTGCTACGGCGTGGCTAAGGATATCGTGAGCGTCCTGGCGCCCATCTGTCCGTTTTGGGCCGACGAGCTGTGGCACGAGGCCCTCGGCTGCGAGGGCAATGCCTACACCGCCGCCTGGCCCGAGTTCGACCTGGCCGAGTCCGTTGAGGACACGGTGCAGATCGTGGTCCAGGTGCTCGGCAAGGTCCGCGGCCGCGTCGACGTTGCCCGCGATGCCTCCAATGAGGATATGCAGGCTGCCGCCGAGGCCGCCGTCGCCAAGTGGCTCGAGGGCAAGACGGTCGTCAAGGCCATCTGCGTGCCCGGCAAGCTGGTCAACTTGGTGGTCAAGTAAGCGCTGCGCGCTTAGCTGACGTGCTATAGGCGAGGGGCGATCCGGCTAGGTCGTCCCTCGTTTTTCATGTACCTGTCCTGGTGCCTGCTGTCAATTGTTCTATTCTTGTGGAGAACCTGTGCTCCCGCTGACCTGCAGATTCGTACTATGCTTGCACGTTTCCGCAGCTATTGGTATAGTTTGCTTGCAAATGAAGTTGTAATTGAAAGAAGTGGGGTTTCGGCCCCGCTTCTTTTTTGTATGGATGGAGGTGCCGCAATGGTCAAGACCAAGACCGAGCAGGCGATCATCGACGCGCTCGAGGCCGTCGCTCCCCAGCACGATGTCGACATCGTCGACGTCGAGCTCGTGGGTGCCACCAAGGCCCCCTGCGTGCGTGTGCGTATCGAGGGTGCCGAGGGTCAGAGCCTGTCGCTCAACGACGTCACGGCCAACACCAAGTGGGTCGGCGATGTGATTGAGGAGCTCGATCCCATCTCTTCGAGCTATACGCTCGAGGTGTCGAGCCCGGGCATGGCGCGCCCGCTACGCCGCCCGTGCGACTTTGCCCGCTTTGTGGGCGAGAACTGCGAGCTCACCTCCACCGCCACCGAGGGCCGTCGCAAGTACGTCGGCAAGATTGCCACCGCCACCGAGACGAACGTGACCCTCGAGCTCGAGGGCGGCGAGTCCGTTACCCTCGATTTCTCTGATGTTAAAAAGTGCAAGTTGAAGCCCACCTACGACTTCAAGCCCGCGAAGGAAGGAAAGTAAGATGGCAGCATCCGACATGATGTCCGCCCTGATGGAGCTTTGCCAGGAGAAGCACATCGACCAGCTCTACCTGATCGACCGCCTGGAGCAGTCGCTTGCCAAGAGCTATGCCGAGATCCTGCATCTTGAGTGGGGCGCCAAGGTGACCATCGACCGCACCACCGGCAAGATCTACGTCTACCGCCTGGAGCCGATCGACGATTCCATGGACGAGGAGGGCAACTTCACCGAGTTCGAGGAGATCGACGTCACCCCCAAGAACACGAGCCGCATCGCTGCCCAGCACGCCAAGGCCGAGATCAACGCCATCGTGCGCAATTCTGCCCGCGAGCAGATCTACGAGGAGTTCTCCGGCCGCATCGGTGACCTCATCAGCGGTACCGTGCTGCAGTCCACTCCCGACTTCACGATCGTCAAGATTCGCGAGGGCGTCGAGGCCGAGCTGCCGCACTTCGATCAGCGCCGTTACGAGAACGAGCGCAACGAGCGTCCGATGGGCGAGCGCTACCTGCACAACCAGCACATCAAGGCCGTGATCATCGACGTTCGCGACCCCAACTCCAACCTGCAGCCGGTTCGCGGCGAGCACAGCCGTCCGCCGATTGTCATCTCCCGTACCCACCCCGAGCTCATGCGTCGTCTGTTTGAGCAGGAGGTGCCCGAGATCTATGAGGGCACCGTCCAGATCAAGTCGATCGCCCGCGAGCCCGGCCAGCGTTCCAAGGTCGCCGTCCACTCGCTCGACGACCGTCTGGATCCCGTGGGCGCCTGCGTCGGCCCCAAGGGCAGCCGTGTTCGCGCTGTCGTGGGCGAGCTCCGTGGCGAGCGCGTCGACGTCATCCTGTGGGATGCCGATCCTGCCGTCTACGTCGCCAACGCCCTGTCGCCCGCTAAGGTCACCCGCGTCCTCATCGACGAGGAGAAGGCCTACGCCGGCGTCATCGTGCCCGACGACCAGCTGTCCCTCGCCATCGGTAAGGAGGGCCAGAACGCCCGCCTCGCCGCGCGCCTGACCGGCTGGCACATCGACATCAAGTCTGAGACGCTTGCCGCCGACATCCTCAAGAACGTTCCCGTTCACGAGGAGCCCGCCGCCGACCTGATCGGTGACGAGGAGGACGAGGACGTCCGCCGCTGCGAGTACGTGTCCGAGGACGGCATTCAGTGCCGTAACCAGGCTCGTCCCGGCTCCCGTTTCTGCGGTGTCCATGACACCGACGCCTTCGATGATGCGGAGGACCTGATCTAGCGCGCTGTCGCGCCGGGCGGGTCCCGGCGCGTCTCCCACGCTCGTTCAGTCTCTAGGCACCCAAGGTGCCAGAAAGGGTAGGTGAAGTCATATGGCAAAAGTCCGTGTGTCCACCCTGGCCAAAGAGTTCGGCATGACCTCCAAGGAACTGATGGGTCATCTCGCCGATATGAAGATTCCCGCTAAGTCCGCTTCCTCCACCTTGGAGGACGCCTATGTCGCCATGGTCCGCAAGCAGCTTGCCTCGGTGATCGAGGCCCGCGCTCAGGAAGTCGAGGCCGCCAAGCAGGCCGAGGAGCAGGCAGCTGCCGCCGAGGAGGCCGCTCGCGCCGCCGAGGCCGAGCGCGAGCGCATCGCCGCCGAGAAGGCCCGCGAGGAGGAGCGTCGCCAGTTTGCCGCAGCCCAGGCTGCCGAGGAGGCTGCCCGCGCCGAGGCCGAGGCCAAGAAGAAAGCCGAGCAGGAGCGCCTCGCCCGCGAGAAGGAGGAGGCTGCCCGCGAGGCCCAGCGCCGTGCCGTTCCCGCTTCCGACTCCGGTTCGCGCTTCCGTTCGCTGCTCGACCAGATCGCCGCACAGGAGACCGTGCTCAAGGAGAAGAAGGACGCCGAGGACAAGGCCAAGGCCGAGCGCGCCGCCGAGCGCGGCAACCGTCGTGGCGGTAACAACGACCGCCGCGGTGGCCGTCGTAACGATCGCAACGCTTCCGACAACAACTCCGAGCGCAACGCCTCCGAGAGCCGTCCGCACAGTCATCGCACCAACGCCAGCAACAACGTCGCTGCTGGCATGGACTTCCCCAACCCCGATAAACAGGGCAAGGGCAAGAAGCGCAAGGGCGGTCACAACAACGAAGAGGACCACTACAGCCGCATGGCTCGCGAGGCCGAGGAGTACAGCCGCGAGAAGGTGCTCGAGGAGGCTCGTGCTGCCGTCGAGGAGGCCTCTCGCGAGTCCACCGGTCGCCGCAAGAAGCGCAAGGAGAAGCGCGAGCGCGAGGCTGCCAAGGCGCAGGAGGAGCGCAAGATAGAGGAGGCGCTGGCCCAGGGCGTGAACCCCGAGGACCTCGACGCCATCAAGGTCTCCCAGGGCGTTACCGTCCAGGAGCTTGCCGAGGCGCTCGACGTTCCGGCCAACGACATCATCAAGCGCCTGTTCCTGCTTGGTACGCCGCTCACCATGACGCAGTCCATGTCCGACGACCTCGTCGAGCTCGTCGCCGACGACCTGGGTCGTCAGATCAAGATCATCACCCCCGAGGAGGAGAACACCTTCTCGTTCTATGACGATCCCGCCGACCTTAAGCCGCGCGCCCCGGTCGTCACCGTCATGGGCCACGTCGACCACGGCAAGACGTCGCTGCTCGACGCCATCCGTCACACCGGCGTTGCTGCCGGCGAGGCGGGCGGCATTACGCAGGCCATCGGCGCTTCGCAGGTCATGATCAACGACCGCAAGATCACCTTCATCGATACCCCGGGCCACGCCACCTTTACGGCTATGCGTGCCCGTGGCGCCAAGGTGACCGACATCGTCATTCTGATCGTGGCTGCCGACGACGGCGTCATGCCCCAGACCGTCGAGTCGATCAACCACGCCAAGGCCGCCGGCGTACCCATCGTCGTCGCCGTCAACAAGATCGATAAGCCGGGCGCCAACCCCGACCGTGTGCGTCAGGAGCTCACCGAGTACGGAGTCATCCCCGAGGAGTGGGGCGGACAGAACATGTTCGTCAACATCTCGGCTAAGCAGAAGATCGGTATCGACGAACTTCTGGAGACCGTGCTGCTCCAGGCCGACGTGCTCGAGCTCAAGGCCAACCCGGACACCTTTGCCTCCGGCAACGTCCTCGAGGCCAAGCTCGACAAGGGCCGCGGCTCGGTCGCTACCGTGCTCGTGACCCGCGGTACCCTGCACGTGGGCGATACGCTGGTCGCCGGCCTTACCTACGGCCGCGTCCGCGCCATGCTCGACCCCAAGGGCCGCGCCGTCACCGAGGCCGGTCCCTCCGACGCCGTCGAGATTTTGGGCCTGCAGTCCGTGCCCAACGCCGGCGACGAGTTCCGCGTGTTCGAGGACGAGCGCGAGGCACGCGCCCTGGCCGACGAGCGTTCGCTCAAGGCCCGTATCGAGGAGCAGAGCCGCGTGAAGCACGTCACGCTCGAGAACCTCTTCGAGACCATCGCCGACGCCGAGGTCAAGGAGCTCAACCTGATCATCAAGGCCGACGTCCAGGGTTCCATCGAGGCTCTTCAGGACTCGCTCGACAAGATGGATCAGTCCGAGGTCCGCATCAACACGATCCACTCCGCTGTCGGCGCCATCAACGAGACCGACGTCGTCCTGGCCGACGCCTCCAACGCCATCATCATCGGCTTCGGCGTCCGTCCCGACGGTAAGGCTCGCTCCGCCGCCGAGCGCGAGGGCGTCGAGATCCGTTGCTACGACGTCATCTACAAGTGCCTCGAGGAGCTCGACGCCGCCCGTATCGGCATGCTCAAGCCCACCGAGGTCGAGGTCGCCACGGGTACCGCGACCGTCCTGGACACCTTCAAGGTGCCCAAAGTCGGTATCGCCGCCGGTGTCCGCGTCGAGGAGGGCGAGATCGCCGCGACCGATTCCGTGCGTCTGGTGCGCGACGGCATCGTGGTCTTCAACGGCAAGATCGCCTCGATGCGCCACTACAAGGACGAGGCCAAGAGCCTCAAGAGCGGTTCCGAGGGCGGTATTGGCCTGGAGAACTTCCAGGACATCAAGCCCGGTGACCAGATCGAGGGTTACCGTATCGACCAGGTTGCCCGTACCGAGTAGGGGGTAGCGCTATGAAGCAAACGCAGGCAACCCGCCGACTGGGCGAGCAGCTTCGCGAGAAGCTCGGTTATATCCTGCTCTTTGAGGTTTCCGATCCGCGTCTCGACCTGGTTACTTTGACCGCGGTCGAAGTCGCGGTGGACCGTTCGTTCGCGCGCGTGTACGTGTCGTGCGATGCGAGCCGCTACGACGAGGTCATGGAGGCGCTCGCTAGCGCTAAGGGCCGTATTCGCAGCCTGTTGGCTCGCTCGCTCGATTGGCGTGTCACGCCCGAGCTCGATTTTCGCATCGATCGCTCGACCGATGAGGCCGAGCGCATCACGCGTGCGCTGGAAAACGTTCCCGCCACGCTTGCGATCGAAAAGGACGAGGACGGCTATCCGATAGCGGATGCCGCCCAGGAGGCAGCTTTAGATGACTAATTCCGCCGACCTCGCCTCGTGCGAGTCTGCAGATATTCAGCGACGCATCCTCGAGCTCATCGAGGGTGCGTCCTCCATTGCGATTTCGGGACATACTTCTCCCGATGGCGACGCCTTGGGCTCCGTATTGGGTCTGGGCCTTTCGCTCATGAAGTTTTTCCCCAACAAGGACATTGCGCTGCTGCTGGCAGACGATGACCCGGTTCCGCGTATCTACCGCTTTATGGAAGGCTCCGATCGCCTGGTGCCGGCATCTGCGTACACCGGCAATCCGGACCTGTTCATCTCGGTGGACGTGCCGGTTGTCGAGCGCCTCAATAATTCCGCCGAGGTGCTCCGTCGCTCCAAGCATGTGGTGTGCTTCGATCACCATCCGGCGCGCGAGGAGTTTGCCGAGCTCAGCCTGAGGCGCGTTGAAGCTGCAGCCTGCGCTATGATCATCGACCGCTTCTTGGACAATTGTGGCATTGTCGCCCGTGATGGCGTCGCGACTTGCCTGCTGTGTGGCTTGGTTACCGATACCGGTCGTTTCCAGTACCAGAACGCCGATGCTGCTGCGTTCCATGCGGCCTCGCGACTGGTTGCCCACGGTGCCGATCCGGCACGTGTGGCACTCGAGGTATATCAGAGCATGCGCGTTGAGTTTTTGCACCTCAAGTCCATCGTTATGGGTCGCATCAAGACGGTCGCGCATGGGCGCGTGGCGTATAGCTATGCCTACCAGAGCGACCTTGAGGCCTGCGGCGTCACCTCGGACGAGTGCGACGGCCTGGTCGATGTGGTGCGTTCGGTGATGGGCGTCGAGGTCTGCATGTTCTTAAAGGGCATTGAGGGCGATACCAAGGTGCGTGGCAACCTGCGCTCCAAGGGCGACCTCGATGTGTCCGAGATTGCTGCTGCCTTTGGCGGTGGCGGGCATCATGCCGCCGCCGGCTTTTCCAACAACGGAACAATTCGCGAGACGCTCGCCGTGGCACTTCCCATGCTGGCCGAGCTGGTGGGGGAGGATCCCGCTTCGGTGACCGTCGAGCTTTAACTTTTTGGATGGTACATGGCTCGTCGTACGCCTTCTCAACTGAATATGCTGCTCGCCGTCGATAAGCCGGTGGGCTGCACGTCCCACGATGTGGTCTCGCAATGCCGACGCGCCCTCCATGAGCGGCGCGTCGGCCATGCCGGCACGCTCGACCCCATGGCATCCGGCGTCATGGTGGTGGGCGTGGGCCAGGCTACTCGTCTGCTGGGCATGCTAACCCTCGATACCAAAAGCTATGTCGCCGACATCTCGTTTGGCGCCGAGACCAATACCGATGATGCGGAGGGCGAGGCGGTCCGCACGGTGGCTGTTGCCAACGAGCTCCGCGATCCTGCCTATGCTCGTGAGCGCTTGGCCGCCATGCTGGGCCCGCAGATGCAGGTGCCGCCGGCGTTTTCTGCTATCTCGGTCAATGGCGTTCGCGCCTACAAGTCTGCTCGCGAGGGCAATGCGGTGGACCTACCTCCGCGCCCCGTCGAGGTCTATGCCGCCGACCTGATCGCCGTGGGCGGCGAAGGTGATACGTGTGTGTGGACCGTGGCGTTCTCGGTGAGCAAGGGCACCTATATCCGTGCGCTCGCTCGCGACCTGGGCCGTGCTTGCGATAGCGCCGCGCATATTTCCGCGCTTCGTCGCACCGCATCCGGTGTTGTTTCCATTGGCGCTTGTCATGCGGTCGAGGAGCTTTCTCCCGAGTCCGCGGCTAGCTTTGCCCTGGATCCCATTGCAGCCCTGGGCGCCACGCGTGTTGACTTGCCGGGTAATCTTGCCGACGACCTGCTCTGCGGCCGTCGCATTCCCGTTGAGCGTGCGCTTGCCGATTTCGATGCCTCGAAGGCACCGTTTGCGTTGGTGCTCGATGGGGGACTCAAGGCGCTCGCCCGCATTGAGAGTGGCCGCTTTGTTATGGAGCACGTGTTTCCGCAGGCAATCGGCGGTGTTCGATGATGTTGTCCGCTCACGAGCTCGCGCGTGTCTTTTTCGCGGGCGAGTCGGACGAGGCTCGCATCGTTGCTGCCGATACGTTTGATGAGTGTGAGCACTTGGGTGCCGCATCGATTGCCATCGGCGTGTTCGACGGCGTTCACCTTGGACACCAGGAGCTCATTGCGGCGCTTGTCCGTGATGCCCGTGCCCATGGCTGCAAGGCGGTCGTGGTCACCTTCGATCCCGACCCGGACGTCGTGGTGAGCCCTTCGCCCGCTCAAAAATTGATGACGACGGACGACCGTCTGCATGCCTTGGCTCAGACCGGGGTCGATGCGGTGGTGGCCGTTCCCTTTACGCCTGAGGTTGCGGCACTCGACCATGTTGGTTTTCTCTCGCTGGTGTCGCGTCTGGTCGACATTCGTTCGATTCGCGTTGGCAGCGACTTTAGGCTGGGTCGCGGCGGTGCATCTGGTGTTGCCGAGATGTGCGCCTGGGGTTCCGAGCACGGCGTTGACGTGTATGGTCACGACCTGCTTTGCGAGGGCGGTGAGGCCATTTGCGCCACCCGCATTCGTCATGAGTTGGGACAGGGCCATGTGGAGCTGGCTGCTGAGTTGCTCGGCCGTCCGTATATGGTGCGTGGCGGTGTTATTCGCGGCCGTCACGAGGGTTCTGGCATGGGCTTTCCCACGGCAAACTTGCAGGTTCCCGACGGCATTCAGGTGCCAGCCGATGGCGTGTATGAGGGTCTGGTGCTGGTCGATGACACCGCGTGGCCCGCTGCCGTGAACGTCGGCCTGCCGCCAACGTATGCTGACGATGCGGCATCTGCGCATCTCGAGGCTAATTTAATTGGTTATACGGGCGACCTGTACGGCGCTTCCGTTTCGCTGGCGTTTACGCGCTGGCTGCGTCCCTCGCGTGTGTTCGATTCGCTGGATGAGTTGATCGCGACCGTCGAGGGTAATATCGAAGATATTCGTCACAACTTGGGCGATCAGGGGGTGAGCATCCGTGATTAGCGATGCGGAAAAGGACCAGGTACGCGCTGCGTCTGACCTGGTTGCCATCGTGCAGGAAACGGTCGAGCTCAAGCCCCGCGGCCATGAGTTTTGGGGATGCTGCCCCTTCCATGGCGAAAAGACGCCGTCCTTCCACATTATCCCCGCCACGCAGGTGTGGCATTGCTTTGGCTGCGGTGAGGGTGGCGATGTCTTCACCTATATCATGAAGCGCGAGAACCTGAGCTTTCCCGAGTCAATCCGTTACTTGGCCGATCGCGCGGGTATTGAGCTGCATGACACTGGAGATCGCCGCGAGCGCGGTACCAAGCGTGCCCGAATCTACGATCTGTGCGCCGAGACCGCCCAGTTCTACCACACCATGCTCATGCGCGGTAAGGACGGCCGTCCGCGCGAGTACTTTGCCAGCCGCGGCATGGGTGGCGACGTCTGCCGCCGCTACTGCCTGGGCTTTGCACCGGGCCGTAACGCACTGGTGTCGCACCTGTCCCAGGCGGGTTTTACCCCGCAGGAGATGATCGACGCCAACGTTGCCGTGAGCCGCGGGCGCGGGCAGCTTGCCGACCGCTTCTACGACCGCGTGATGTTCCCCATCTTTGACGAGCAGGGTCACAACATTGCCTTTGGCGGTCGCATCATGGGCGACGGCCAGCCTAAGTACCTCAACACCGCCGAGACGAGCGTGTTCCATAAAAAGCGAAACCTCTACGGATTTAATTGGGCCAAGGAGTTTATCGTCGCGCAGGATACTGCCATCGTGGTGGAGGGCTATACCGACTGCATCGCCTGTTGGGAAGCGGGGATTAAAAACGTTGTCGCCACGCTGGGCACCGCGCTCACGGAGCATCACGTCAAGACGCTCACCCGTTTTGCCAAGCGCATCGTGTATATGTTTGACGGCGATGCCGCCGGTCAAAAGGCCGCCCGTCGCGCGATTCAGTTTATCGAGCAGGATTCCATGGACCTGCGCTGCGTGGTGCTCCCCGACGGCAACGACCCCATGGAGTTCATCACCGCACATGGTGGTGAGGCATTGCAGGCGCGCATCGATGCCTCCGAGCCCCTCATGGACTTTGTTTACCGTTCGCTGCAGGAGTCGAGCGATATTACCACGCCGGGCGGTCGCGCAAAGGCGCTGGAAGATGCGCTGACGCTTATCTATCCGCTGCGCGACAGCTATATGATCGACACGTACTTTATCCAGATTGCCGATCTGCTGGGTTTGGATCTGGAGACCGTGCGTGCGAGCTCGGGCCGTGTGTTTCGCGATGTCGCCAAGCGCGAAGATGCGGAACGCCGCCGTGAGCAGAACTATGAGCGCCAGCGGGCGCAGGCCGAGCGCTCCGGTAGCGCGGGCGGTCGGGCGTCGGGTTCTCGCGATGCCGGTCGCGGCGCTTGGGCATCGGGCGCGACGCCGCCGGTGTCCGCGCCGGTCGAAGAAGAGCCGTACGACTACGTCCCGCTCGATGCCTACGGTGCTGCGCCCGTGGAGGTCGTCGACGACCTGCCGCCGATTGACGTACTTGATGGTATGGGCGCTGCTCCTGTGGCTGATGGTTCGGGCGCACCGGCTGCGGCAGCGCCGGTGGTTTTGACCGATCTTGAGCGTAAGTCCTTGGCAGGGGAGCGCGAGCTGTTGACGATGCTTACGAGCTACCCCGACCTGTTCCGCACGTATGCCGACCGCATCTGCTCCATCGAGTGGGTTGACCCACGTCACGAGTCCATCGCATGGGCCGTTCTGGCAACGCCGCCGGGAACCGATCCTGCAGCCTGCATGGATGCGGCGCGCTCGGTGTGTCCCGATGCGGCAACGCTTGTGAGTGCCGGGCGCATCTCGGCGACGAGCAAACACCCTACCGAGACGAACATCGTGTTTATGCTCGATACGCTCGAGCTCTACACCATCAAGCGCCGCATGCGTGCCGCACAGGCCAAGCTGCGCCAGGATCGTTCGCTCGATGATGAGGCCCGTCGCGCGCTGACCGTGCAGGCCGCGCAGGATTCGCAGCGTCAACGCGAGTTGCAAAAGTCGATCGGCGGCGTGGCGGACCCGTTCCGTTTGATCGGCCTGGAGGCCGCGGGCACCGAACAAGCCTAGATGTTGTGGTCAACCAGCGTATTCTCGCCTATATCCAGTCTTCTTTTTGGGTATAGACGTCAATGTGTGTGCTAAAGTATTCAGTCCTGTGGACTATGAAGGGAGAATCTGTGCCAAAAAAGACTGAGAGCACGGGTACTGGGCTGGAATCCTACGTTGCAAAGCTCATGGGCAACGGCTCAAACAGGACTTCGGTAACCGAGGACGAGATTCAGGTCGCCCTGAAGGATATCGATGTTTCTGACGAGCAGCTCACCGCGGTGTATTCCGCGCTGCGCAACAGCGGCATCCAGATTATCTCCGCGAGCGGTAACGACGACGCCCCCATGGACGTCGACGATGACGATAACGATACCGATACCGACGATTTCGATGACGACGACGAGCACGATTCCGGCTCGCTCGACGATCACGAGCTTAAGATGGCCCGCCAGGCCGATGCCGAGATGGGCTCTTCTAAGAGCAAGAAGAAGCGCACCGTGCGCACGTCTCGTTCGCGCTCGCGCGTGCGCGGAATCGATGCTTCCACGGTGATGCTGACCGGCGACCCGGTTCGTATGTACCTCAAGGAGATCGGTAAGGTCGACCTGCTGACCGCATCTGAAGAGGTCGACCTGGCCATGAAGATCGAGGCCGGTCTTGAGGCCACCGAGAAGCTCGAGGCTGCCGATGCAGGCGAGATCGAGCTCACCCGCGCCGAGATGCGTCGTCTTACGCGTATCGAGAACGTTGGTCTTGAGGCCAAGCAGGCGCTCATCAGCGCAAACCTGCGTCTGGTCGTCTCCATCGCCAAGCGCTATGTCGGCCGTGGCATGCTGTTCCTGGATCTGATCCAGGAGGGCAACCTCGGTCTGATCCGCGCCGTCGAGAAGTTCGACTACCAGAAGGGCTTCAAGTTCTCCACGTACGCCACGTGGTGGATCCGTCAGGCCATTACGCGCGCTATTGCCGACCAGGCCCGCACCATCCGTATTCCCGTGCACATGGTCGAGACCATCAACAAGCTCGTCCGCGTGCAGCGCCAGCTCCTCCAGGACCTGGGTCGTGACCCGACCCCCGAGGAGATCGGTGCCGAGATGGATATGAGCGCCGACCGCGTCCGCGAGATCCAGAAGATTTCGCAGGAGCCCGTGTCGCTCGAGACCCCGATCGGCGAGGAAGAGGATTCCCAGCTGGGCGACTTCATCGAGGACTCCCAGGCCATCGTTCCGCCCGATGCCGCCAGTTTCTCCATGCTGCAGGAGCAGCTCACCCAGGTGCTCGATTCGCTTGCCGATCGCGAGCGCAAGGTTATCGAGCTGCGCTTTGGCCTTGTCGACGGACATCCCCGCACGCTCGAGGAAGTCGGTCGCGAGTTTGGCGTCACGCGCGAGCGTATCCGCCAGATCGAGTCCAAGACCCTGGCCAAGCTCCGCCACCCGAGCCGTTCCAGCAAGCTGAAGGACTACATCGAAAGCTAGTCAAGCAAGAAGCGCCCTCAAGCACATCTGCCTGGGGGCGCTTTCATGTAGTCGTTGGGGACGTTCTTGAATGACTAGTCGTTTAAGAACGTCCCCAATGACTGGGTGGTTGATTTCCGATCTCAGCCGAACACATTGAGCAAATAGGCCATTCCCGCAGTTAGCCGAACGCCCCCGCGGCCCCTCCTGGGGTCCGGGGGCGCCGTTTTCCCAGTTGATGGAACGGTGGAGATGTGTTTCGATAGGTCCGGTGGCCATGCTCCGCCCGCCGCCCGGCACCTCTTCCCAGACTCAGCCGGACGGTCGGTCCGTCTATTCCGTTTTTCCTTCTAGGCTAGGCCAGCGGGGCATCGCCCCTCTCGGCGCGCGCCCTCTCGATGAGCCCCGGCGTCAGGTCGAGGTCGCCGAGCGGCACGTCCCACACACCGTAGGCGTCCAGCAGCGCCGCCGCGTCCTCCCCGAGCATCGCCCTGAAGGCGCGCGCGGGCGTCGCGAAGCCGAGCGCGCCGCGGGGCTCGGAGTTCACGTGCGACATGGCCAGGCGCCAGGTCGGCCGGGGCGAGCCGGTCGAACCTGACTTCCGGCGCCCTTGGGCA
>NZ_KN214136.1:229487-261388 GCF_000763055.1 Collinsella sp. 4_8_47FAA
GCTGCGCGGCCCGGGCCTCGTAGAAGACGTGGGGCGGCGCTTGCAGCCGATCGCGCGGTACCGGCCGCAGCCGTTGCAGCATCGCGGCCACGCGGCCAGGCGCGGGCAGGCCGCCGACAGGTCGGCGGAGGCGTCCACGCGCTCGCCGCGCCTGGGCTTCGGCGCCGTCACGAACCTGTGCGACGCCACCTCGGCGCTCACCGTCGAGGGCGACCTGCCCAGCTCCCTCGCGATCTCCCTGCACGAGGCCCCGCGCTCCAGCATCCTCTGGACCGTGTCCCGCTCGTGCCTCGTGAGCCTTCCGTAGGCCCTCGGGACCGCCCTCGCGGAGCCCCTTTTCTTCTTTCCGGACATGCCGTCCTCCGATCTCCCGGGGCCGGCCGGTCCGGCCCTCAGGGTATCGGGTTCCCACATTCATCCGCACATGTGCGGATGAATGTGGGAAGTGTTCGGATGAAGTTGATAATCAAGGCCAATGACTGGGTCGGAAAATTTCTTAAAAAAGTTCTTGCCCTTCGCCCAATCGTCCGTATAATAAACTTCGTTGCTTGAGAGCACGCACCTATTCCTCGGTAGCTCAATGGTAGAGCACGCGGCTGTTAACCGCGCTGTTGTAGGTTCGAGTCCTACCCGGGGAGCCAGAATTTTTCAGCCCTCTTCGTTGGGCTTTTAAATTCCTCGGTAGCTCAATGGTAGAGCACGCGGCTGTTAACCGCGCTGTTGTAGGTTCGAGTCCTACCCGGGGAGCCAGGTTTTAAAACCCGTCGCTTATGCGGCGGGTTTTTTCATGCCGCGATCGCCTGTGGCGAACGTTGCCGTATCAACATTTCGTGTCGAGGATGTAATCGCGAACCCCGCCGCCTTAACATGGCGCGGTCGTTGTAAACTATTGGGATGATTGCTCCCACGACATGGTGCCGCGAGCACCAGAAAAGGAGATTCTTGTGTCTGAGACCATCAACGGCAGCCTGAGCGTCTCGAACGACGTTATTGCCGATATTGCCGGTTATGCCGCGATGACGTGCTACGGCGTCGTCGGTATGGCTGAACAGCTGCAGGGCGCCGAGAGCGTGCGCCTGCTTGCCGGCCAGCGCCTCCGCAAGGGCGTGCTTGTTTCCGCCGACGAGAACGGCCTCACGGTCGACCTTCACGTCGTGCTCGAGAACGGCGTCAACATGAAGTCCGTCTGCCACAATCTTTCGAGCTCCGTCGCCTTCACCCTGCAGGAGATCGCCCAGATCGATCCCGCCAGCCTTAAGATCGGCATTCACATCGACGCGCTCAAGAGCCGTCTGAACTAGCATCCGAATACGGAGATTTCATCACTTATGATTGCAAAGACCATTCGCACCTGTTTTCCGATCGCTGCGGCTGCCGTTTCCGAAAAGGCCGAGGAGATCAACAAGCTCAACGTCTTCCCCGTACCCGACGGTGACACCGGCACCAACATGTCGCTCACGCTCGCCTCGGTGACCAAGGAGCTTTCCGCCCTTCCCGCCGATGCCGACATGGAGGCCATTGCCGGCGCTATCACCCACGGCTCCCTGATGGGCGCCCGTGGCAACTCCGGTGTCATCACCTCGCAGATCCTACGCGGCGTGGCCGAGGGCCTTGTCTCTGCCGATGAGCCCATTACATCCGCCAATATCGCCTTCGCCTTCCGTCGTGCCGTCAAGGTTGCCTTCCAGGCTGTTCGTAAGCCCATCGAGGGCACGATCCTCACGGTCCTGCGTGATGTTTCGACCAAGGCAGACGAGTGCGAGAAGAAGAAGTTCTCTGCCGAGGATGCGCTCGACGCCATCGTCGTCGAGGCCTACCAGTCCGTCGCCCGCACGCCCGACCTGCTGCCCGTCCTCAAGGAGAACGGCGTGGTCGACTCCGGCGCCTTTGGCTTTGCCATCTTCTTGGAGAACTTTGTTGCCGCTGCCCTTGGCCGCAGCACCGTGGTCGAGGATTTCTCCGCTACGTTCGATTCCGCCGGCTCTGCTCGCGATGCCGCACTTGGCCGTGTTGAGATCGAGGCTAACGACGACTGGGAGGGCTCGGAGTTCCGCTACTGCAACGAGTTCCTCTTTAAGGCCGACGCCCCGTTTGACGAGGACGAGTGCCTGAAGTTCCTGGGCTCCATGGGCGACTGTGAGCTGCTCGTTGGTGCCTATCCCGACTACAAGATCCACGTGCACTCCAACACCCCGAACCTGGTGCTCGAGCACATGCTTCAGCTCGGTCAGATCTACGAGGTCTTTATCCACAACATGGAGATGGAGGCCCACGACCGTACCGCTAAGATCCACGAGGACCAGGAGAAGGCCGCCGAGCCCGCGAAGGCCCTGGGCTTTGTCGCCGTTGCCGCCGGTTCCGGCGAGGCCGACATCCTCAAGTCCCTCGGCGTCGATGTGATCGTGTCGGGTGGCCAGACCATGAACCCCTCGACCGCCGACCTGCTGGGCGCCGTCGACCAGGTCAACGCGACCTCGGTCATCATCCTGCCCAACAACGGCAACATCCGCATGGCTGCCGAGGCCGCTGCCTCCGCCTGCACCGACAAGAAGGTCGCCGTCGTTCCCACCAAGACCGTCCCGCAGGCGTTCTCCGCGCTGTTCGCGGTCCTGCCCGATTCCGAGCTCGAGGACGCCGTCGCCGCTATGGTCGACGCCATCAGCGAGGTCCGCGATGGCGAGGTCACCCGCGCCGTGCGCGACTCCAGCGCCTCTGACGGCTCGCCGATTCACTCCGGTGACGTCATGGGTATCATCGCCGGTTCCATCGACGTGGTCGGCTCCGACGTGAAGCAGGTCACGCTCGACTGCATCAACCGCATGCAGGAGGAAGAGGAGGGTGACGCGCTGACGATTTTGGCCGGCGAGGAGCTGTCCGACGAGGCCTTCCAGGAGATCGTCGACGCTATCGAGGAGGCTCAGCCCGATCTGGAGATTGATGCCCATCGTGGCGAGCAGCCGCTCTATCCCGTGATCTTCTCGATCGAGTAGGCTCTGCCTATGTCCGAGCTGTGCTCCGTGCCGCGCGTCTCGGAGCGTTTTGCCCAGAGCAATGCGCTCGACGAGGATATCGCGCGACTCAAATATGTTTCGGGTAAACGTGAGGAGGCCCTTCGCCGTCTGGGAATTCGGACGGTGGGGGACCTCCTTCTCCATATTCCTCATCGCTACCTGGATTTCACTCGCTCGTGGTCCATCGAGATGGCGCCCATCGGTACCGTGTGCACCATCATCGCCACGGTCGACCGTATTGTCCAAAAGCAGCCCCGTCCGCGTATGCAGGTGACTGAGGTCTCGCTCGTGGACGAGACGGGCGTGCTGCAGGTTGCCTTTTTCCGTCAGCCTTGGATTGCCCAACAGCTTAAGCAGGGCGAACGCCTGGCCGTGATGGGCAAGGTCGAGTTTGCCTACGGTTTTAAGCAGATGGCCTCGCCCCACTTTGAAAAGCTTGAGGACGGGCGCGCCGCCGGTACCATTTTGCCGGTCCACTACGTAAGTGACGGCGTGAGCCAGGCGTGGATGCGCCGTATCGTGAGCGGTGCGCTCGAAGTGGCTGCCAATCCGTTCGATCCCATTCCCGCGCCGCTGCGCGCAAAGCGGAAGCTCATGAGCAATGCCCGTGCGCTGCGCTCGATCCACTTTCCCTCGAGCATGGCCGAGCGCGACATCGCGCGCCGGCGTCTTGCCTATGAGGAGTGTCTCTGCTTGCAGCTCGCGCTGCGTCTGCGCAACGAGGGCGGTATAGTCGACGTGGTGCCTTATGCGCATGCCGCGGGCGAGCATTTGGCTGCGCTTAAACAGGCCCTGCCGTTTTCGTTGAGCGATGAGCAGGAGGCTGCATTTCAAGACATCCTGCATGACATGTGCGATGGCGGTCGCGTGATGAACCGTCTGCTGCTGGGTGACGTCGGTACCGGTAAGACCGCCGTTGCCGCCTGCGCACTGGCGGTTGCGGCCGATAGCGGCACTCAGGCCTGCGTTATGGCGCCCACGGGCGTGCTGGCGCGTCAATATGCCGATAAGACCGGCCCCTTGCTCTCGCGGGCTGGCATGACCTGGGCGCTCTTGACGGGAGCCACGCCGGTGGCCGAGCGTGAACAGATTCATGCGCGGCTCCAGTCTGGCGAGCTCGATGTGCTCTTTGGTACCCATGCGGTGCTTTCGGAGAACGTCACGTTCAGGCATTTGTCGCTTGTGGTGATTGACGAGCAGCACCGCTTTGGCGTGGGGCAGCGTAACGCTCTACGCGCAAAAGGCCCGGGTGCCGACTTGCTGGTCATGACTGCCACGCCGATTCCGCGCACGCTGGCGCTTTCGGTGTATGGCGACCTGGATACGAGCATCATCCGCCATCGTCCCGTTCCGGGTGCCGGCGTTGAGACGCGCGTCCTCACCGAGTCGAGTCGCGACCTGGCCTATGGCGCCATTCGCGAGGCGCACGAAAAGGGGCAGCAAGCCTACGTGATTTGTCCGCTCGTGGAGCCGAGCGATTCGGCCGATGAGCTCGAAGACGTACCCGGCATCGCCCGCGACGACGAAGGCCGCGTGACCGTGCCCGTGCCGTTGCATGACACGGCGACCGAGCTCGATCGCCTTCGTCTGGCATTACCGGGGCTTGCCATCGAGCGTCTTCATGGCCGCATGCCGGCGGGGGAGAAGGATCGGGTCATCGATGCCTTTAAGCGTGGCGAGATCGATGTGCTCGTCTCGACCACGGTGGTCGAGGTGGGCGTTGACGTATCCAACGCAACCGTCATGGTCATCGAGAATGGCGAGCGCTTTGGTTTGGCGGCTTTGCACCAGCTGCGCGGGCGCGTAGGCCGCGGCAGCGTGTCGGGTACGTGCCTGGTCATGACGCACTCCAAGGGCAACGGCGGCGCGTCGGCGGCACAAGACCGCCTCCAGTCACTCGAGAAGACCTCGGACGGCTTTACGCTCGCCCAGATGGACCTGCGTCTGCGCCACGAGGGCGAAATCCTGGGTTACCGCCAGCATGGCGGCGTGACCTTGCGCTTTGTTGACCTTGATGCCGACGAGGAATTGATCGAGTGGGCCCATTTGGACGCGGTCGAGCTCTTGCGGTATGCTTGCAACCTTGACTCTGTGGCGACGCGCCCTCTACGCGATGCGGTCGCCATGCGGTATCGACACATCTTTAAGGAGGTCAGCGGAGGATGAGAATCATCGGCGGCGAATGGCGCGGTCGCAAGATCGAAGAGCCCCGTGGTCGCGATGTCACCCGCCCCACGACCGATCGCGTGCGCGAGGCGTGCGCATCTATGGTCATGTCGGCATTCGACTTCGATCTGGACGAGGTCCGCGTGCTGGATGCCTTTGGCGGCTCCGGCGCCTTGGGCATTGAGATGCTCTCGCGCGGTGCCCGCTCGCTCACCACGTTCGAGATCGATCGCAACGCTGCTCGTCTGATTACCAAGAATATCGAGTCGCTGTGCCGTGACCGTGCGCGTTGGCGCGTGGTGACGGGTGACGTGCTGGCAAGCGCCTCGCGCGGCCGCGTGCCGGGCGGTCCCTTTGACCTGGTCCTGCTCGATCCGCCCTATGCTTTTGGCGCCGAGCCGGTCGAGGAGCTGCTGCAAAACCTGTCTCAGCAGGGCTTACTGGTGCAGGGTGCCTACGCGCTCTTTGAGCACGCCGCGGCCGACGTGGGTGCGCATCCGGCAGGCTTTGAGACTGTGCGCGAGAAGCGTTACGGCATAACCTCGGTTGACTTGCTGCGCTGGGTTGGCAACGGCGAGGATGATGACAACGATAGCGACGCACCCACGGAGGACGCCCATGAGTAACACCATTAACTGCGTAATCGTCCCGGGCACCTTCGATCCCATCACGTTTGGCCATATCGACGTCATCCGCCGCGCCCGCCGCATCTTTCCCAGCGTGATCGTGGCCGTCGCCGAGTCGCAGGGCAAAAACGGCGTCGGCACCACGTTCATGCTCGACGAGCGCGTGGCACTGGCCCGTGAAGCGCTCGGCGATATTGACGGCGTCGAGGTGCTTCCTTTCACCGGCCTCTTGGTCGATTTTGCCCGCGAACAGGGTGCGGGAGCCGTGGTCAAAGGTCTGCGCGCCATGACCGACTTTGAGTACGAGCTGCAGCAGGCCGACCTCAACTACCGCCTGGATAACGAGCTGGAGTCCATCTTTGTCATGAGTGCGCCGCAGTACGGCTATATCTCGAGCTCGGTGGTTCGCCAGATTGCCTCGCTCGGTAGCGACGTCTCTAATTTTGTTCCGCCCAATGTGGTCAAGGCGCTCAAACATCGCTTTTCGTGACGTTTTTTAATGCCTGGTGGCATGTGGTAAACTAACACGATGATATGTTACCTATGAAAGGAGACCGGATGCCGGGCGAGAATTTTCCTGGCGACAGGATCGTGAGTCTTGTCGACGAGCTCGAGGGGCTCATCGAAGAGGCTAAGACGCCGTTCGGCAAGAACGCCCAGATGAAGGTTATCGACGCCGACGTCTTCTTTAACATCCTCGACGAGATCCGCATGAGCTATCCCGAGGAATGGCAGAAGTCCCGCCGTATCCTCAAGGAGCGCGAGGAGCTTATGGCTTCCGCCGCCGCTCAGGCCGATTCCATCATTGCCGATGCTCAGCAGCAGGCCCTCACCATTGCCGGTGAGCAGGAGATCGTCCGCTTAGCCCAGCAGCAGGCCGACGACATTCGCGACCGTGCCCAGCAGTACGAGCGCGAGACGCGCTATGCCGCCGAGGATTACGCCGAGCAGGTCTTTACGCATCTCGAGGAGAACCTCAAGAGCCTGACCGGCACCGTCACCCGTTGCCGTCAGCAACTCAACGAGGGTGCCGCCCAGCAGAATGGTCAGTGGTAATGGCTGAGTTCCCGAACGTCACCGTCGATCTTTCCGAGCAGCTCGAGTTTCCCGGAGACTCGTACCCGCTGACCGGCAAGGTCGATGTCGCCGCCTATACGGTGGGCGAGAAGGAGTATCAGCTGCAGGACGGCATTGACTACGACGTGGTCTTTACCAATGCCGGCACCGGTGTTCTGCTTACGGGCATGGTCCGCGCGCACGCAACCGGTGAGTGCGACCGTTGCCTGGAGCCCGCTTCGTTTGATATTGCCGGTGAGATCGAGGAATTCTATCTCTTTAACGAGCCCGAGGATCCCGAGGCCTACGAAGACGGCTACGAGTTACTGGGTGAGGATCGCATCGTCGATCTGGGTGAGCCCATCAACGATGCGGTCGTCATGGACACGCCGTTCGTTGTCCTGTGCAAGCCCGATTGTCGCGGCCTATGCCCCACGTGCGGCATCAATCTCAACGTCGAGCAATGCGATTGCGCCGCTCAAGCAGAGGCTGAATGGGCCGCTGCCACGGAAAATCCATTTGCAGCATTGAAGAATCTCAAGCTTGACGAGTAAAACTGTGGTAGTATCGCTACTTGCGCGTAATCGCCACACTGGATAGTTCATAAGGAAGGTCACTATGCCCGTACCTAAACAAAAGCAGGGTCGTATCCGCACTCACACCCGTCGTTCCGCCAACATGAAGATCTCGGCTGCGGCTCAGTCCACGTGCCCCCGTTGCGGCGCTGTCAAGCTCCCGCACCACGTGTGCCCCAGCTGCGGTTTCTACAAGGACCGCGAGGTTATCGTTACCGAGTAACTGTATACTCTGGATGCGATGCCGTTCCAACTGGAACCACAATGGCCGGCTCAATGAGTCGGCCATTTTTGTATAAGGAGCATGTATATGAGTAACGTTCGCGTTTGTGTAGACGTTGTGGGTGGAGACGAGAAGCCTCAGGTTGTCCTCGACGGTATCGAGGCGGCGCTTGCTGCGGATCCCGATATCGAGGTCTTGGCCGTCGGTCCCGCAGAGATCGTGAACCCCTTTGCCGCGGCTCACGCTCGTGTTGAGGCCTTGGAGGCGCCCGATGTCATCGCCATGGATGACGATCCCATTCGAGCCGTGATGACCAAGCGCAAGTCCTCGATCGTGCTTGCCTGCCGCGCCATTAAGAAGGGTAACGCGGATGCGTTCTTCTCCGCCGGCTCCACCGGCGCCATGACCGCTGCCGCTACCGCCTACGTGACGCCATTTAGGTATCAGGCCGAGGGCAAGAAGCAGCCGGTGCGTCCGTGCCTCACCAACGCACTGCCCAACCGCGCCGGCGGCCTGACGGTTCTGTGCGACATGGGTGCCAACCCCGATGTCGAGGTCGACGACATGGTGCGTTTTGCCCAGATGGGTAGCGCCTATGCGCGCGTCGTCTTGGGCATTGAGCATCCCCGCGTCGGTCTGCTCGGCAACGGCACCGAGGATGAGAAGGGCTCCAACTTTACCAAGGCGTGCTTCCCTGCCATGAAGGCCGCCGTTCCCGGCTTTGTGGGCAACTGCGAGGGTACCGACCTGACCTCGGGTAACTTTGACGTCGTCGTTGCCGATGGCATGTCGGGCAACATCGCGCTCAAGGCAACCGAGGGCGCCGCTAAGTTTTTGCTGCAAGAGCTCAAGGGTGCCTTTATGGCTTCGCTCGGCACCAAGATCGCCGCGCTGCTCATCAAAAAGCAGATGCGCGAGATCAAGGCAAAGCTCTCGGGCGATGCCAAAGGCGGTGCCATTCTGCTGGGCCTGCGTGGCGTGGTCCTGATCGGCCACGGTGCTACCTCGGTCGAGGCCGTCAAAAACGGTACGCTTGCCGCGGCGGAGGCCGTGCGCGCCGGGCTTGTCGAGAACGTCGCCAACTCTATGGACGGCATCGTTTTGTAGGAGCGAGTTAGGGCGCTGTTATGTGCCTCGCGGCCTTCGTCGTGGGGTAGAATCAAAACCGTGTCTTGGTGCTGCACTTGCGGCGCCAGCGCGTTGATGTTCACGCAATACGAGAGGAAGCGCTATGGACCGCTCCGAAATCTTCGATAAGATCGCCGAAGTCGCCGCTGATGTGCTGGGCGTCGATGTCGCCGACATTAGCGACGAGACTACCTTTGACGATCTCGATGCCGATTCGCTCGAGCGTCTGCAGCTGGTGACGGCCATCGAGGACGAGTTCGACCTCGAGATCGATGACGAGACCCTGCTGTCGCTCAACTCTGTCGCCGACGCTGTCGACGCTATCGAAAACGCCAAGGAGGCCTAAGTCTTGGCTTTATCTCAACGACTCGCACGCGCCCAGGAAATCCTGGGCCACGAGTTCAATAATAAGGTGCTGCTGCGTGCGGCGCTCACGCACCCCTCTGCCGTGGAAGGTCAGCCCGTCTCGGCGAGCTATGAGCGCCTTGAGTTTTTGGGCGATTCCATTTTGGGCGCTGTGGTTGCCCGCTCGCTCTTTGAGTCCTATCCCGAGTTTGACGAGGGCAAGCTTACACGCCTGAAGGTGTCGCTCGTCTCGGGTGCCACGCTGTCCGAGGTGTCCCATGAGCTGGGCATCGACGACATTATCATCTTTGGTGCCTCCGAGACCGGCACGGGCGCGCGCGGCCTGCATTCGGCGCTCGAGAACGTCTACGAGTCGCTCGTGGGCGCCCTGTACCTGGATGCCGGCTGGGACGTTGCGGCGGACTTTATCCACCGCACGCTTAAGCCGCACCTGGCTTCCGAGCGTGCCGAGCACCCCGCGAACCCCAAGTCGTTTTTGCAGGAGTGCGTGCAGGCCGACGGCCACGAGCCTCCGGCGTACAAGCTCGTTGGCTCTGAGGGTCCGGCACACGCACCGACCTTTACCGCCGTGGTGCTCATTGACGGTATCCGCCAGGGCCGCGGCACCGGTTCCTCCAAGAAGGAGGCCGAGGGAGCTGCCGCGCTTGAGGCACTCGACCGCATGGGTTACACCACCAACGGCGTGATTCTGAACAAGAAGCCTGTTTAAGCGAGGAACCGTGTATCTCAAGTCCCTCACGCTCAAAGGGTTCAAGTCGTTTGCCGACCGCGCCCATATGACGTTTGAGCCGGGCCTGACCGTCATCGTCGGTCCCAACGGCTCGGGAAAATCGAACATCTCCGACTCGATTCTGTGGGTCCTGGGCGAGCAGAGCGCCAAGCAGCTGCGCGGCCAGGCCATGGAAGACGTCATCTTCTCGGGCTCGTCGGCGCGCAAGCCGGTGGGTGTGGCCGAGGTCACGCTGGTGCTCGACAACTCGGACCATATGCTTCCCGTCGACTTTGACGAGGTGGCTATCACCCGCCGCATGTATCGCTCGGGCGAGAGTGAGTACCTCATCAACTCGAGCCCGTGCCGTCTGATGGACATCCAGGACATCCTGCACGATTCGGGACTGGGCAAGGATACGCATTCCATCATCAGCCAGGGCAAGCTCGACGCCATTTTGCAGAGCCGTCCCGAGGAGCGCCGTGCCCTCATTGAGGAGGCCGCCGGCATCTCCAAGCACAAGCGCCGCAAGGAGCGTGCGCTCAAAAAGATCAAGTCGATGGACGAGCACCTTACCCGTGCCCGCGATATCAACAAGGAAATCGCCCGTCAGCTGCGACCGCTGGAGCGTCAGGTCGATCGCGCGCGCAAGTACAAAGAGCTGTCCTCGCGCGCGAACGAGCTTACGCAGATGCTGGCAGTCGATGAGCTCCGTTCGCTGCAATCGCAGTGGAACGACCTGGAGAGCCGTTCTAAGGAGGGCGCCGCCGAGCTGGAGCTCGCGCAGTACCGCCTGGGTGAGAAAGAGCGCGAGCTCGAGAAGCTCCAGGTCATGCTCGAGGAAAAGGGCCTGTTTGTGGGCGACTTGGGCGAGCAGCGCCGCCATATGCAAGATGTGGTCGGTCGCATTAACTCCGACATGCGCCTGCTCGAGGAAAAGGGCCACAACATGGTGTCGCGCCTGTCCGACATGCGCGGCCAGATCTCGAGCTCCGAGCATCAGCGTCGTCGCGTGGTCGAGGAGCTCGAGGATGCGCGTGCCCAGCTTGAGGAAGTGACCGGCGCGCATATGCAGGCCCAGGAGGACGTCGACGCCGCTGGTCCTGCCGCCGCCGAGCTTCACGAACGCCGCGTGGCGCTCGATGCGCAGATTTCGCAGCTCACGCGCGAGCAGCGCGATGTGCAGCGCGTTGCCGATAATGCTGCGCTCGAGCTCGCCAAGGTAAAGGATTCGCTTTCCAATGCCGAGGTCGAGGACAACATGTATGCCTCGCGCCTGGAGCAGATCGATGAGCAGCTCGAGGAGGTCACGGCATCGCTTGATAGCCGCCGCAACCGTGCTGAGGAGCTTGAGAGTGCCCTTGAGGCGGCTCGTCAGGCCCAGAGCGATGCGCGTGAGGCTACCGAGGTCGCCCGTGCAGCCCTTAAGGACTTGCGTAATCGCGAGAGCGAGGCGCGCAATAAGCTGTCCGAGGTGCGCTCGGAGCTTGCCAGCCAAAAGAAGCTTGATGCTCGCATGGCCGACAGCTCGCCGCTCGTAAGCCGTCTGGTGGGCGCGCTGGGCGACGATGTCTCGGGCCGTCTGGGCGATGTGCTCGAGGCACCTCGTGAGCTTGAGGGCCTGGTTGAGCAGCTGCTCGCCGGCGATATCGATGCCCTGTTGTTCGATAACGCTGCCGCACTTGAGCGCGCCGGTCGCGCCGCCCTGGACCAGAAGAAGGCCTCGGGCGAGGCGCTGCTGGTGGCGCGCAGCGTGAGTGGCTCTGCGGCCGCCGAGGGTGCCGCCGGTACCCGTCTTGTTGATCGTCTGTCCGTGCGTGCGGGCTACGGTCCGGTCGTCGAGGCATTGCTCGGCGGCTATTACGTGGTCGATGACTTGCCTTGTGCGCTGTCCGCGCCGGTCGTTGATGGCGTGACCTATGTGACTCCCGATGGCGCACGCGTTGCCTGCGGCGGCCTGGTTCGCGTGGGGCTTGATGCCGGCGAGGCTTCGGGCGCTCTGGAGCGCAAGCGTCGTATCCGCGAGCTGGAGGGCCTGGAGCCCGATCTTGCTGCCGCGTTTGAGCATGTTTCTGATCAGGTCGTCGAGGCCAATGCGGCCGTTGAAGAGGCCCGTGCTGCCGAGGGCGATGCTGCCGGCGAGATTGCCCGCCTTGAGGGCGAGCGTCGCTCCCTGCTGTCCGAGATCGGCCGCCTGGAGCAGAGTGCCAACAATGCCGAGGTCGAGCGCGTGCGCATTTCCAAGCGCCGCGAGCAGGCCGCAGAGGCCGTTCGTGCCGCACGTCCGCGCGTGGACGAGCTCACTCGTTCGCGTGACGAGTCCCGTGCGCAGGCGAGCGACTTAGGCTTGCAGATTGCCGAGGCCAACGACGAGCTCGATCGCGTGCGCCGTGACGATTCCGAGGCAGCCGGTAAGCTCGCCGACGCCAAGGTGCGCCTGGCCCAGACGAGCGAGCGTCTTCGTTCTCTGAGGGGCCGCGTGCCCGACCTGGAGCATCGCCTGGAGGGCATCGACCGCCGTATCCGCGGAACACGCCAGGCCTCGCGCTCGCTTGAGCTGCTGCGCCTTCGCGTCGATCCCATGCACGAGCGCTATTCTGCCCTGTTGGAGCGCGCCTCGGACTGGGCTGCGCGCCTGCGCGATCAGGCTTCGCTCGAGGAAGCGGACTCGGCCTCGCTCAAGAAGACCATCGAGGACGCCAAGACCGAGGTCGCCCGCGCCAAAGAGAGGGTCGATGCTGCCGCCACGACGCAAAATGAGTTCAAGGTGGCGCGCGGCAAGCTCGAGGTGCAGGTCGAGGCTGCCATCAAGGCCATCACCGCTGACGGTACCACGGTGCTCGAGGAAGCGCTCATGCTGCCGGCGCCCACCGATCGCGACGCCGCCGAGCGCGAGCTTAACCAACTCGTGCGCCAGATCAACAACTTGGGCCCTGTGAACCAAGTCGCTATGGAGGAGTACGAGCAGCTCAAGCGCCGTGCCGATTACATCGAGGAGCAGCTGGCCGATCTGGAGAGCGCGCGCAAGGCGCTCACCAAGATCACCGTGGCGATCGACCGCAAGATGCGCAAGGCGTTCCTAGTGACGTTTGAGAAGGTCGATGCGAACTTCCGCGAGATCTTTGCCATGCTGTTCCCGGGTGGTCAGGCGCATCTGGAGATGACCGACCCCGAGCATCCGGCCGAGACGGGCATTGAGGTCGTGGCGCAGCCGCGCGGCAAGCGCATCACCAAGATGATGCTCATGTCGGGTGGCGAGAAGAGCCTGACGGCGCTCGCCCTGCTCTTTGCCGTGTATCGCACGCGCACGGTGCCGTTCTATGTGCTGGACGAGGTCGAGGCTGCGCTCGACGACGCCAACCTGTCCAAGCTCATCGGCGCCCTCGATGTGCTGCGTTCCGATACGCAGCTCTTGGTAATCTCTCATCAGCGCCGTACTATGGAGGATGCTGACGTTCTCTACGGCGTCTCGATGCAAGCCGACGGCGTCAGTCGCGTCGTCTCGCAAAAACTCGATCGCGAAACCGGAAAGGTCGTGAATGCATAATGGGATTTTTTGACGCACTCTCGCGCGGACTTGAGCGCAGCCGCGAGGCCCTTAACGAGGTCTTCTACTTTGGCGGTGAGGTCGACGAGGATTTTTGGGAGGACCTTGAGGACACCCTCGTTATGGGTGACATGGGTGCCGAGGTCGCCATTCAAGTCTCCGATGACCTGCGTGATGCCGCTGCCAAGAAGAACCTCAAGACCGCCCCGCAGCTCCGTCGTGCCCTGGCTGAGCAGCTTGAACAGCACTTTGTGCCCATCGAGCGCGATCCGTTCGCCGATACGCCGAGCTGCGTGCTGTTTGTCGGCATCAACGGCGCCGGCAAGACCACCACGGTCGGTAAGATTGCGAGCGCCATGGCCGCCCGCGGCAAGAACGTGGTGATCGGTTCGGCCGACACCTTCCGCGCCGCCGCCATCGAGCAGCTTGATGTGTGGGGTCAGCGTGCCGGCGTACCGGTTATCAAGCGTGACCGCGGCTCCGATCCGGCAAGCGTGTGCTATGACGTGCTCGACGAGGCCGATAAGCGCGGCAGCGACCTGGTGCTCATCGATACCGCCGGTCGTCTGCACACGAGCCCCGAGCTCATGCGCGAGCTCGCCAAGGTGGTCAATGTGACCCGTAAGCGCGCCGCCAATATGGCCGCCGGTCCCATGCCGGTCTCGGTCGTGCTTGTGATCGATGCCGCCACTGGTCAGAACGGTCTGAACCAGGCGCTCGAGTTTAACGAGGCGCTGGGCCTGGACGGTATTATCATGACTAAGCTCGACGGCACGGCTAAGGGCGGTATCGCCATGGCCGTGGCCGAGAAACTCAAGCTCCCGATCCTGCGCATCGGCGTGGGCGAGCAGGTCGATGACCTGCAGGAGTTTAACGCCAAAGATTTCTGCCGCGCCCTGGTGGGCGAGTCCAACTAAGGAGTGACCAGTGTTTGATTCCCTGAGCGATCGCCTCAACGACACATTTGACCGCCTGCGCGGTAAGGGTAAGCTGACCGAGGCCGATATTACCTCGGCCATGCGTGATATTCGCATGGCGCTACTCGAGGCTGACGTTAACTTTAAGGTCGTCAAGGAGTTCGTTGCCAAGACCAAGGAGCGCTGCATGACCGCCGAGGTCATGGAGTCGCTGTCGCCGGCGCAAAACGTCGTCAAGATCGTGCTCGACGAGCTCACCGAGATGCTCGGCTCAACCGAGAGCAAGCTCGTCTTTAGCAACCGTATTCCCAATGTCATCATGCTCGTGGGCCTGCAGGGCTCCGGTAAGACCACGGCGGCCGTAAAGCTTGCTTACCTGCTCAAGAAGCAGGGCCGCTCGCCGCTGCTCGCCGCGTGCGACGTCTACCGCCCCGCCGCTGCCGACCAGCTGGCCACGCTCGGTGGCGAGATCGGCGTGCCGGTCTTCCGCGGTGACGGTGCGCACCCGGTCGACATTGCCAAGGGTGCCATCCAGGAGGCCGTCGACCACCTGCGCGATGTGGTCATTGTCGATACCGCCGGTCGTCTTCAGATCGACGAGCAGATGATGCAGGAGGCCGTGGACATCAAGAAGGCCGTCAAGCCCGACCAGGTGCTGATGGTCGTCGACGCCATGACCGGCCAAGACATCGTCAACGTGGTCTCGACGTTTGCCGAGCGCACCGACTTTGATGGCGTGATTATCTCCAAGCTCGACGGTGACGCCCGTGGCGGCGGCGCGCTTTCGGTGCGTCAAGTGACCGGCAAGCCCATCAAGTTTGTGAGCATGGGCGAGAAACCCGATTCGCTTGAGCCGTTCTATCCCGATCGCATGGCCAAGCGAATCTTGGGCATGGGCGACGTCGTCGGCATTATCGAGAAGGCCCAGGAGGCAGCCGATGCAGAGCAGCTCGAGGCTGCCGAGCGTATGCTGCGCGAGGGCTTCACCATGAACGATATGCTCGACCAGATGAAAGCCGTCAAGAAGATGGGCGGCATGAAGGGCATCCTGGGCATGCTCCCCGGTGGCCAGCGCGCGCTCAACCAAATGGGCGGCAACCTGGACGAGGGTATCTTCGATAAGAACGAGGCCATCATCATGTCGATGACCAAGGAGGAGCGCCTGCGTCCCTCCATCATCAACGGCCAGCGTCGCGCGCGTATCGCCAAGGGCGCCGGCGTAACCCCCACCGAGGTCAACAGCCTTATGAAGCAGTGGGGCGAGATGAACAAGATGATGGGCCGCATGCGCACGATGGCCAATCAGGCACAGGCTGGTGGCAAGAAGGGCAAAAAGGGTAAGAAGGGCAAGAAGATGCGCATGCCCAATATCCCTGGCCTGGACGCTATGGGTCTGGGCGGCATGGGCGGCCTGGGAACGGGCGGCCCCAAGTCCGATATGGACCTGCTGCGCCAGATGGAAGCGCAGATGCGCAATAAGAAATAGGGCTGTAATTCCAGCTTGATATGGCAAAGGCCACTCGGAAGCTACCGGGTGGCCTTTGTTGTTGGCTTTGATTGTTTGGCAGCATGCAGCGTCGTGCCCTGAGCTCGCGGTGCCGTGCCGTTAGTGGCAGCCGCAGCCCTCGTGGCCCTCATGCTCGTGATGGCCGTGGCAGCTGCAGGACTTGCCATGTTCGTGGGCGTGGTCGTGGTCATGGCCGTGGCAGCCGCACGTGGCCTCGCCGTTCTGTGCGAGCGTTCCGGCGATAAGGGCCTCGACACAAGCGTCGCAGCTGCCCTGGGCTCCTGCGTACACCGTGATGCCGGCTTGGGCAAGCGCGTTGATGGCGCCGCCGCCGATACCGCCGCAAATGAGCGTGTCAACGCCACCGTTGGCAAGCAGACCCGCCAGGGCGCCGTGACCGGTGCCGCCGGTGCCCACGACCTGCTCGTTGAGCACCTTGCCGTCCTGAATGTCGTAGACCTTGAACTGCTCGCTGCGGCCAAAGTGCATAAAGATGTTGCCGTTGTCGTACGTGGTTGCCACCCTCATGGTGTCGACCTCCTTTGCTGACCATGCGGCCGTCGCTGTGGTGATGGGGGAGTACGCGATATTGCCGCCCTCGATGATGAGCGCTCGTCCGTTGACCAGCGCATTTGCTACCTTGCGATGCGCACGGCTGCAGATTGCCGCCACCGTGGCGCGCGCGATGCCCATCTGCTGTGCGACTGTCTCTTGGTTAAGGCCTTCCAGGTCGCACAGGCGCAGCACCTCGAGTTCGTCGATCGTCATGTCGATGGCGTCTCCGCTCGCCAGGCCGTCAGGGGTAAAGCCGCGGTATTCGGGGATGATCCCGACGCGGCGCAGTTTCTCGCGTCTTCCTGCCATGCACCCTCCTTATCTGACATATGTTAACAATAGAATAACGCGTGTGCGCTGCAGAGCAAGGCATTTTTGGCATATGTCAGAAAATGAGGGCTTATGTTAGGGCTGTGGGGCCGCGTGCGCCTGGGCTACAATGAATCTCGCTTGTAGGCGACTGACAGGAGGGTCAATGAGCAAAGCTGATCAACAGTTTGTAACCATGTGCCGCGATATCTTGGACCATGGCACCACGACCGAGGGCCAAAAGGTCCGCCCGGTGTGGGAGGATGGCACCCCTGCCTATACCATTAAAAACTTTGGTGTCACGGCCCGCTACGACCTGCGTGAGGAGTTTCCGGCGCTTACCCTGCGTCGTACGGCCCTCAAATCTGCCATGGACGAGATCCTGTGGATCTATCAGAAGAAGTCCAATAACGTGCATGACCTCAACAGCCATATTTGGGATGAGTGGGCCGACGAGACCGGCTCCATCGGCAAAGCCTACGGCTACCAGATTGGGCAGAAGAGCCATTATGCCGAGGGTGACTTTGACCAGATGGACCGCGTGCTGTACGACCTCAAGCACACGCCGTACAGCCGCCGCATCATGACCAACACATACGTGTTCAGTGATCTGTCCGAGATGCACCTGTATCCGTGCGCCTACAGCGTGACCTATAACGTCACGCAGCGTCCGCAGGACGACAAGCCGACGCTCAACATGATTCTCAACCAGCGCAGCCAGGATATTTTGGCCGCGAACAACTGGAATGTGTGCCAGTACGCCATTTTGCTGATGATGGTCGCGCAGTCGGTCGATATGATTCCCGGCGAGCTGCTGCACGTGATCGCCGATGCTCATATTTACGACCGTCATGTCGATATCATCCGCGAACTTATCGAGCGTCCGCAGTTTGCGGCTCCCAAGGTAACGCTCAACCCCGATGTGCATGATTTCTACGCGTTTACGACCGATGATCTGATCGTTGAGGGCTATGAGCACGGCCCGCAGGTCAAGAACATCCCCATTGCGGTGTAGGTGACGCGTATGACGTGTAAGCTTTCTGCCATTGTCGCCGTGTGTGATGACTGGGGTATTGGGTGCGAGGGCGACATGGTGGTGTCCAACCGTGCCGACATGCGTCATTTTGTGGCATGCACCAAAGGTTGCCCGGTCATTATGGGGCGCAAGACGCTGTTGAGTTTTCCCGGCGGACGACCGCTCAAGAATCGCCGCAACATTGTGCTCACGCGCGACGAGAGCTTTGCTGCCGAGGGCGTCGACGTGGTGCATAGCATCGACGAAGCGCTCGCCGCCGTGGCCGATGAGCCCGTTGCGTGGGTGATTGGCGGCGGCGAGGTATATCGACAGTTTTTGCCGCATTGCGTCGAGGCCGAGGTTACGCATAACCATTGCGTGCATGAAGTGGATACGTACTTTCCCGATCTGGATGCCGATCCCGCGTGGGAGATTGCGTGGCGAGGCGGTGTTGCCACGATTGCCCCGGGCGAGGGCGACGAGGGTGTCGATTATGAGTTCGTGACGTATCGTCGCGTTGATGCTTAAATCTCTTTTTTGCCCACGGTATTATCGGGTTGGAATGAGTGAGGGGCGGCGCCTGGCGTCGCCTCGTTTGATATAGGTGCTGTAAAGAAGGGTGCGGGCTGGCTGCTATGACTGATGTCGTTGAGGTGCTGCGAATCGATTCGCTCGAGGACGAGCGGCTCGATGCCTACGTTCGGCTGACTGAGCGTGAGCTTCGCTGCGTGCTGGAGCCGCAGAAGGGCATTTTTATCGCCGAGAGTGCCAAGGTTATCGAGCGTGCGGTTAGCGCCGGATACGAGCCGGTGAGCTTTCTTTTGGGCGAGCGCTGGCTCGACCAGATGATGCCGCTGTTTGAGCGCCTGGCGGTACGCGAAGGTGCGGGCCCGGTTCCCGTGTTCGTGGCCTCGATGGAGCTTATGGAGCAGCTGACGGGCTTTAACGTGACGCGCGGTGCGCTCGCGGCGTTCCGTCGCCCGCGTCAGATTCCGGTTTATGAGTTCTTGGGCGGCGTCGTCGAGGCGGCGGGGGAGCGCCCGGTGCGCGTGTGCGTGCTCGAGGGTATTGTCGACCACACCAACGTCGGCGCGATTTTCCGCTCGGCGGCTGCGCTGAACGTCGATGGCATTTTGGTGAGCCCTACGTGCTGCGATCCGCTGTACCGTCGCTCGGCCCGCGTGAGCATGGGCACGGTGTTCCAGGTGCCCTGGACGCGCATTGGCAGCGAGGCGCGCGTATGGCCGCATGATGGGCTGGCGGCGCTGCACGATGCCGGCTTTTCGTGTGCCGCGATGGCGTTGACGGATGATTCGGTGTCGTTGGACGATCCCGCGCTGCAGGAGATTGACCGCCTGGCAATCTTTATGGGCACCGAGGGTGCTGGCTTAGGCGCCAAGACCATTGCTGGCTGCGACCGAGCCGTGCGCATTCCGATGGCGCACGGGGTCGATTCGCTTAACGTGGCCGCGGCAAGTGCCGTCGCCTTTTGGCAGCTGTGCCCGCATGTGAGCAACGAGTACCACTACCAGCCGGGTTTGTATCACTAAACAGATATTTCGCACCGGGCTGTGGTTCGGGGCGTTTCGGCCGACGCTGGTCGGTGCTAAGCTGGTGTCGGCTTTGGTCTTAAATTGCCGTTTTGTTGTATGACGTACGCTAGTGGGGAGGGCGTGTGGCTAAGAAATCTACGGCTATCGATGTAACGCAGGGTGTCATTTGGCAGCAGCTGCTGTCGCTGTGCGTTCCCATCTTCTTTAGTTCGTTCTTTCAGCAGGCATACACGCTTATCGGTACCTATATCGTCGGTCAGTTTGGCGGCAAGCTCGCGCTGGGTGGCATTCAGGCCACGATGGTGCTCACCGAGCTCTGCATTGGCTTTTGCGTTGGCGTCGGTGCCGGCTGCGCGGTCATTACGGGCCAGTTTTTTGGCCAGCACGATGACGAGCGCCTGAGCCGATCGGTCCATACGGCCATGACGCTCGCGCTGGTGGGCGGAATCGTTTTCTCGATTCTTGGCATAGTGTTCGTTGAGCCCATGCTGGTGCTTATGAATACGCCGCATGAACTATTGGCCGAGGGCGTGGCCTATGCCCGTTGCTATTTTGCCGCCATGGTTGCGGCGCTGCTGCTCAATATGGGAACGGCATTGCTGCGCGCCGTGGGCGACACGCGCGGGCCCGCTGTGATCATCGCTTCCGGCTGCCTTGTTAATGCGGTGCTGGATGTCATCTTCGTTGCCGTACTTCATATGGAGGCTCTGGGCTGCGGCATCGCGGTGGCGCTGACCATTTGCTCCAATGCCACGATGATCGTGATTCGTATGATGCACGCACCGGGTGCGTGGCGGTTGTCGCTATCCAAGCTCGGTATCGATCGCAGCATTTGCAAGAGCATGCTTTCGTGCGGTTTGCCGCTGGGCGTTCAGTCTGCGGCGTATTCGATCTCGAACGTGCTGATTCAGGTGTCAGTCAACTCGTTTGGAGCCGATGTCACGACCGCTTGGGGCCTTTCCGGCCGCCTGGACGGCATTATCTGGATGGTGACCGAGGCGCTCGGCGTGTCGATTACCACGTTCTCGGCGCAGAACTTTGGTGCGCGCAATTACGATCGCATGCGAAAGGGGTACCACACGTCGCTCGTGCTATCGTTTATGCTCATTGGTGGCCTGTCTGCCGTGCTGCTGGTGTTCTCGGGTCCGTTGTCGCGTCTTTTTGTCGACGATGCTTCGATTTCGGCGTACACCACGACGATTCTTCATTTTATCGCGCCGTTCTACGCGATTTTCTCGATTATCGAAAACGCGTCGGGCTCCATTCGCGGTGCCGGTGTGAGCTTGCAGCCCATGCTGCTCACGATTTTTGGCACCGTCGTGCTCCGCGTGGCGTGGGTGTTCGCGATTATGCCGTTCGATCCGTCGCTTGAGCACCTGCTGCTGGTTTACCCCGTAACCTGGCTCATCACGGCCACGATGTTCACCATCTACCACCACAGTGGCAACTGGCTCGGCCGCGCCACCGCCTAATGATCCCTTGGGGACGGAGGAAAACGGATCATTGCTCTTCGTCGTGATGTCGATGATCCGTTTTCCTCCGTCCCTTTCGAATCAATTAGTATTCGATGCCTTGGCGGGCTAGGAGGCCTTCGTCGAAGTAATGTTTGATGGGGCGCATTTCGGTGACTAGGTCGGCAAGGTCGGCCAGTGGCAGCAGGCCTCGGCCGGTGAGCACGAGCTCCGTGGTGGCGGGCTTTATCGCGATCAGCGCTTCGACATCCCCGCGCGTCACGAAGCCGCGGCGCATGGTCTCGCCGAGTTCGTCCAGAATGAGCACGTCGACCTGCGAGATCTGTTCGCGTGCAAGTTCCATGATCTGCTCGGCGCAAGCCTCGGGCGTGTCACGGTCGGCCTGTATAATGCGCAGTCCCAGGCGCGGCGCGGCATCGTGTTCGGCGCAGTGCAGCTTCTTGGCAAACTGCAGCATGAGTACGTCGAGCCCATAACCCGTGGCGCGCAAAGCCAGCCCCAAGGCGGCCGTGGTTTTGCCCTTGCCGTCGCCTGTGTAGATTTGAACCTTGCCGACTCCCAGTGATGCCATCTCTGTCCTTTCGTGCCCGGCGTCGGTTTATCGCCGTTCTGGTTGGGTATTCTAGAAAACATTATCAACCCCAGTAGATGGAGTTCAAGCAGATGGAGATGGATGACAACAAACGTAGACGGAATATGATCCTCTACGTGCTCATCGCCTTCGTCGTCTACCTCGTGCTCTCGACCGTTCTGTTCCCCAACATCGGTCACACGCAGCAGATTACGAAGACCGATTACTCGACGTTTGTCAAAGCGCTCGATAAGAAGAGTGTCGACAAGGTCGAGTACAACACGGATGATTACACGATTTATTACACCAAGAAGGGCGAGGACGAGAACATCGCCTACAAGACGACCGGTGTGCCGAATGACGCTGGCTTTACCGATCGCGTGCTTGAATCTGGCGCCTCGCTTGAGTCGGTCGTTCCCGATAAAAACTCGGGTCTGATGACCTACTACCTGCTCACGCTTATTCTGCCCATGGCGATTTTCTTCCTGATCGGCTGGTGGCTCAACCGCCGCATGAAGAAGGCCATGGGTGATGACGGTCCGTCGATGAACTTTGGCGGCGGTGGTTTTGGCGGCGGTGGACTGGGTAAGTCCGGCGCGCGCGTGATCGCCTCCAAGGACGTGGGCGTGACCTTTAAAGATGTCGCCGGCCAGGAAGAGGCCAAGGAATCCCTCAAGGAGGTCGTCGACTTTCTGGAGAAGCCGCAGCGCTACGAGGAGATCGGCGCCAAGCTGCCGCGCGGCGCTCTCCTTGTTGGCCCTCCGGGTACCGGTAAAACCCTGCTCGCCAAGGCTGTGGCCGGCGAGGCAGGCGTGCCGTTCTTTAGTATTTCTGGTTCTGAGTTTGTTGAGATGTTCGTCGGCCGCGGCGCCGCTAAGGTTCGCGATCTGTTTAAGCAGGCCAAGGAAAAGGCCCCGTGCATCGTGTTTATCGACGAGATCGATACCATCGGCAAGAAGCGCGATGGCGGCGGCTTTAGTGGCAACGACGAGCGCGAGCAGACGCTCAACCAGCTGCTGACCGAGATGGACGGCTTCGATAACCACAAGGGTATTGTCGTTCTCGCTGCCACCAACCGCCCCGACAGCCTCGATCCCGCCCTGCTGCGCCCCGGCCGTTTTGACCGCCGTATTCCCGTTGAGCTGCCCGACCTGACCGGCCGTAAGAACATTCTTGAGCTGCATGCCAAGAGCGTGAAGACGCAGCCGCCGATCGATCTGACCGCGATTGCCCGCGCCACGCCCGGTGCCTCGGGCGCCGACCTGGCCAACATCATCAACGAGGGCGCCCTGCGTGCCGTCCGTGAGGGCCGCAAGCGCGCTACGCAGGACGATTTTGAGGAGTCGGTGGAGGTCGTCATCGCCGGTCAGCAGCGCAAGTCCACGGTGCTGTCCGACCACGAGAAGCAAGTCGTTTCCTACCACGAGATCGGCCATGCCATCGTTGCCGCCCGCCAGAAGGGCTCTGCGCCTGTCACGAAGATCACCATCGTGCCGCGCACGAGCGGTGCTCTGGGCTACACCATGCAGGTCGAGGAGGATGAGCGCTTCCTGACCACACGTCAGGAGGTCCTGGACAAGCTCGCCGTCTATTGCGGTGGCCGTGCAGCCGAGGAGCTCATCTTTGGTGAGATGACGACCGGCGCCGCCAACGATATCGAGCAGGCCACCAAGCTCGCCCGTAACATGGTGACGCGCTTTGGTATGTCCGATGAGTTTGGCATGATGGCGCTCGGTACCGTTCAGAATGCGTACCTCAACCAGGACACGTCGCTCACCTGCGCCCCCGGTACGGCCGAGCGCGTGGACGCGATTGTCGCCAAGCTGATCGAGGATGCGCACGATCGCGCTCTGCAGATCCTGAAGGAGAACAAGTTCAAGCTCCATGAGCTGGCTCGTTATCTGTACAAGAAGGAGACCATCACGGGCGAGGAGTTTATGAATCTCCTCACGCGCGAGAATCCGCTGATGCCGAAGCAGCAGTAATACTGGTTGCGCAGTGTCAATCGCCCCATTTGAGTGTTTATCTCAAATGGGGCGTTTTGCGTGGGGAGAGTTGTATATGAAGATCGTGGTAAGTGCCTGCTTGATGGGCGAGAGCTGCAAGTATAACGGGCTCGACAATTACCATCGCGAGCTGGTCGAGGCCTGCGAGCGTACAGGGACTGAGGTCCTCTTGGTGTGCCCTGAGGTCTTTGGGGGCCTGCCCACGCCGCGCAAGCCGTCCGAGATTGTGAACGGCGAGGTCCGTACCTGCGAGGGCATCTCGGTCGATCGCGAGTTTCGCCTGGGTGCCGAGCGCGCGCTCGATATGTGCGAGCAGGCAGGCGGGCCGTCCCAGATCGCTGCGTGCATCCTGCAGGACCGTAGTCCCTCGTGCGGCGCGGGCCGTATCTACGACGGAACCTTCAGCGGCACGCTCACCGCGGGCAACGGCGTTTTCGCCGACCTGCTCTTGCGCCACGGCTACCGCGTGATTCCGGCAAGCGAGTTCGACCCCAGCATGCTGGAGCAATAAAAAACCACAACAAAGGTGCCTGTCCCCTTTGTGGTGGTTTTGGGTTAGAGCTAGAGGGTGTGGCCGTAGGCGTTGGCGGCCTTGATTGCGGCGGCGAACTTTTCGTCGGTGAAGGGCTCGGGGTTTCCCTGCTTCCACTCATTGGTGGCGTGTGCGTATTCGCACAGGGCCGGGATATCCGCCTCGGTAAGGCCAACCTGCTCAAGCGTTACGGGTAGCCCCATCTGCTTGTTGAAGGCAGCATAGCGCTTAAGGTTCTCGGTGTCGCCCGTGTAGGCGAACAACACCAGCACGCCCAGGCTCACAACCTCGCCGTGCAGGTAGGTCCCCTCACGCGGAATGCTGCAGGTGGCGTTGTAGAACGCGTGCGCCACGCTCGAGTTGTAGTAGTAATCGTTCTGGTTGGTCAGGTTCGAGACATAGCCCGTGTTGACCACGATGTCGAGCGCGATCTGCTTGACGGCCTCGCTCGACAGGTCCTGGCGCACGTCCTCAAGACCCTGGACGCCGTAGGTAAACAGCGGCTCGGAGCAGGTGTGGGCGAGTGCCAGGCCAAGACCGGCGGTGTGCTCCAAATTACCGGCGCTCGTGGCGTACTCGACCTCGGGCTGCTTAGACAGGGCATCGCCCACGCCGGCCCAGAAGTACTCCGCTGGTGCCTCGGCGATGATCTTGGGGTTGATGAAGATGTGCGCCGGTCGGTTGGGGTACGAATAGCCCTCGAGCGAGCCGTCGTCGTTATATACGACGGCAATGGCTGTCGCGGCCGAGCAGTTGGAGCAGATCGTCGGCACGGTAAAGACGATCTTCTTGAGCTCGATAGCAGCCGTCTTGACGGTATCGAGCGCCTTGCCGCCGCCGCATGCGATAAGCACGTCAGCTTCCTGGCAGGCAGGGGAATTCACGACCTTGGCGATATTGGCACGCGTACTGTTGGTGCCGTAGACGCGCGTCTCGAGAATTTCGACGTCGGTACCCGCCAGCGCAGCTTCGATACCGGGAAGTGCTGCGGCCAGTGCCCGCTTGCCACCGATGATCGCGACCTTCTTCGCGCCGTACTCTGCCAGTGCGGCGGGCAGCTCAGTAAAGCAATCCTCGCCGACGGTGTAATCGCTCATTCCGATCGTGCGCATAGCAACCTTCTTTCGCTCGATAAAGTGCTTACAGGTATTTTGCTCCAAGAGAAGATCCGCGGCCGCAAGAAATTTCGAACGTATAAAACCAGTGTTGAGGGTTTTTCGCCGGCGCGGAACGTGCTAGCATACTCCGCATAAGCGTTGATGGGGACGAGTAGTCGGCCGTCCGCATGCTACAGAGAGCGGGGAGCGCTGAGATCCCGTGCATGCGACCGATGAAAATCACCCCGGAGCTGCGGTCCCAACGGACGTACCGCTCAGGCACGTCTTAGTAGACATCGCCGAGATGGTCGTCGATACAGACCAGCCGAGTAACGGATGCGAGCGCGCGGCGACGCGAGCGAGGGCATCTGAGCTGGGTGGTTAAGCGAAGAGCTTTTACGGGCAGTCTGCCCGTTTTGTGGCGCTTCGTCCCAGCTTGTAGGGACGGGCGCTTTTTTGGTGCCCAAAGGGCGTGCGCGCCCACGATATGAAAGGGGTACCGTGGCAAACGAGTACAAGCAGACGATGAATCTGCCCAAAACCGGATTTCCCATGCGTGCCGGTCTTTCCAAGTCCGAGCCAAAGCGACTCAAGGACTGGCAGGACAACAAGGTCTACGAGCAAGTTCTAAAGAAGAACGAGGGTCACAAGAAGTTCGTGCTGCACGACGGCCCTCCGTACGCCAACGGCCCGATCCACATCGGCCACGCCATGAACAAGATTTCCAAGGACATGATCAACCGTTACTGGATGATGCAGGGCTGCGAAGTTCCCTATGTCCCCGGTTGGGACTGCCACGGTCAGCCGATTGAGCACAAGGTCGAGGAGAAGCTCGGCACCGAGAAGTTCAACCAGACCTCCACGGCTAAGATCCGCGAGCTGTGCAACAAGTTCGCCGTCGAGAACATCGAGCTGCAGAAGGCCGGATTCCGTCGCCTGGGCGTGCTCGGCGACTGGGACAACCCGTATCTGACGCTCTATCACCAGCATGACGCCGCCGACATCGAGGTCTTCAAGGCCATGTTCGACAAGGGCATGATCTATCGCGGCCATAAGCCCGTCCACTGGTGCAAGCACTGCCACACCGCACTCGCCGAGGCTGAGATTGAGTACTCTGACGAGACGAGCCCGTCCATCTTCGTGCGCTTCGAGATGACCTCCAAGCCCGCCGGCCTCGAGAACTTCGACGGCCCGGTTGACTTCATCATCTGGACGACCACGCCGTGGACCATCCCCTCCGACCAGGCAGTTTCCCTCAAGCCCGGCGCCGCCTACGTCGCCGTTGAGCACGACGGCCGCGCCGAGGTCATGCTCGAGGACCTGGCTCCCAAGTGCTGCGAGGAGTTTGGCTGGGAGTACACCCCGGTCATGGTCGACGGCAAGCCCTATGTGGTTCCCGCCGAGACCTTCCACCACATCCACTACAAGCAGCCGATCTTTGACGGTGTCGAGGGCGTGGCGCTGCTGGCCGATTATGTCGGTGTCGACGACGGTACCGGTATCGTCCACAACTCGCCCGGCCACGGCGTCGACGACTACTTTGCCTGCCTCAAGGAGGGCATCACCGACATCTGCATGCCGGTCGATGACGACGGCAAGTTCTACACCGGTGAGGAGTTTGGCACCGGTGGCCCCTTCAGCGGTATGGACACCGATGAGGCCAACCCGCACATCATCGAGTTCCTGCGCGAGCGCGGCACCCTGGTCCTCGAGAAGAAGATCACGCACAGCTATCCGCACTGCTGGCGCTGCAAGCACCCGGTGCTCTTCCGTGCTACCGACCAGTGGTTCGTCTCGATGGACAAGACCGGCTTGCGCGAGCAGGCTGGCAAGGAGGTCCGCGAGAACGTCAAGTGGTATCCGGCCCACGCCGCCAACCGCATCGGCGCCATGGTCGAGCAGCGCCCCGACTGGTGCATCAGCCGCCAGCGCAACTGGGGTGTGCCTATCCCCAGCTACACTTGCGCCGACTGTGGCGAGAAGGTCATGAACGACGCCACGCTCGACGCCGTCATCAAGCTCTTCCACGAGAAGGGTTCCGACGCCTGGTTCACCGACGCTCCCGAGAGCTACCTGGGCGAGGCTTGCGTCTGCCCCAAGTGCGGCGGCCATCACCTCAAGGCCGATAAGGACATCCTCGACGTGTGGTGGGACTCCGGCGTGTCTTGGAAGGCCGTCTGCGAGTATCGCCCCGAGCTGGAGTATCCGGCGGATGTGTACCTCGAGGGCTCCGACCAGCATCGCGGTTGGTTCCAGAGCTCGCTGCTCACCTCGGTGGGCGCCAACGGTCATGCTCCGTACAAGGCGGTCGTCTCGCAGGGCTTCACGCTCGATGGCCAGGGCCGCAAGATGTCCAAGTCGCTCGGCAACGTCATCGACCCCAATAAGGTCTGCGACGAGATGGGCGCCGACATCATCCGCCTGTGGGTTGCCTCCGTCGATACCAGCTCCGACGTTTCCATCGACCACGAGATTCTCGCTCGTACGTCCGATGCCTACCGTCGTTTCCGCAACACGCTGCGCTTCCTGCTCTCCGAGCTCGAGGGTCAGTTTGAGCCCGAGAGCGACGGCGTCGCCTTTGCCGACCTGCTGCCACTCGACAAGCTCATGGTTGCCCGTCTGACCCAGGTCCAGGCCGAGGTCGACGATGCCTACGCCAGCTACGAGTTCCCGCGCGCCTACCGTGCGCTCTACGACTTCGTGGTTACCGAGCTCTCCAACGTGTACCTCGACGCCCTGAAGGACCGTCTTTACTGCGACAAGCCCGGCTCGCTCGAGCGCCGCAGCGCCCAGACCGTGCTGGCCGAGCTCTTCTCGATGCTCATGCGCGACCTGCAGCCGATCCTGTCCTACACGGTCGACGAGGCCATGGCCTATGCGCCTGCCGGCTGCGTTGACCACCAGAAGTACGCCGCGCTGCTCGATTGGTACAAGTCGCCCATCACGGTCGACGAGGCCAATGAGTTTGAGGGCGTGCTCGAGGCCTCACTCGAGCTCCGTAGCGCCGTGACCAAGGCCCTTGAGGATGCCCGCTCCGCCGGCACCTTCACCAAGAGCCAGCAGGTTCGCGTCAAGGCGGTCGTTCCCGCCGAGATGTACGCGCTGCTGACCGGCGACAAGGCCGTCGACCTGGCCGAGTTCTACATCGTCTCCGATGTTGAGCTGACCCAGGGCGAGGAGCTTTCCGTTGCCATCGAGGCTGCCGAGGGCGAGTGCTGCGACCGTTGCTGGAACTACCGCACCACCGTCGGCGAGTACAACGGCCACGCTCACATTTGCAAGCGCTGCGCTGATGCGCTGAACTAACCGTTGGGGACGTTCTTAAACGACTGTCAAACAAGAACGTCCCCAACGTCAACTTTTGTCACGTCCAAGCGGCATTCTGTTTTTCGGAATGCCGCTTTCGTTTTTAGCTGGTTATTTCGCTAGCGTTGGTGAATATGCTGCGCGTTTGGCGTTTGTCACTATAAGATGATTACTTGCGTTAAACGTAATTCGATGTTCTTGAGGGTAGGGGATTTCTTTGGGTCGTACTGGGGATATGACGCCGCCTTTGCGTTGGCGGTTGGGTGTTGCTGATGGGGTGGCGCTGGTTGTGCTGCTTGTTGACCAGCTGACCAAGCTTGCGGTTCGTGCCGTGGGCGACGCTTTGCATGTGACCGTCATCCCCGGTGTCATCGACTTTATGTTTGTCCGCAATATCGGTGCTGCCTTTAGTATGGGCGAGGGGCATGGCATCGCGTTTGCCGTGCTGGCGTTGGCGGTCATTATCGCTATTGCCGTGTACCTCGTTCGTGCACCCAAGCTCGCCCATCTTGAGGTCGTGGGCATGGCGATGGTTGCGGGCGGTGCTATTGGCAACGCTATCGATCGTTTGGCCTTTGGCTTCGTGACCGATTTTATTGCCACCACCTTCATCGACTTCCCCGTCTTCAATGTTGCCGATATCGGCATTACCTTGGGCGTCGTGCTCGCCCTCTTCGGATACATGTTCTTGAGCCCCGCTGCCCGTGAGGTCGATGCGACCGCCGAGCTTAACGCCCGTGACGAGGCCCGCGCTAAGCGTAAGGCCCAGCAACGCGGGGAGCGTGCCCGCAAGATTCGCGAAAGGAACGAGCGCTAATGGCCGACATCCATATTCTTGTTGCCGACGATGCCGCCGGTCAGCGTCTTGACGCTTATCTGGGCGCCAATGACGGTTGCCCTACGCGTTCTGCCTGTGCGCATCTGATCGAGGGAGGTGCTGTTGCCGTCAATGGCGAGACCTGCCTGTCCAAAAAGTACGCCGTGCGAGCCGGCGATCGTATTTCGGTCGACCTGCCCGAGCCGCACGATCCGACCGATGTGATTCCCGAGGCCATCCCGCTCGACATTCGCTATGAGGACGATTATCTCATTGTGCTCTCCAAGCAGCGCGGCCTGGTGTGCCATCCTGCGCATGGTCATGAGAGCGGTACGCTCGCGAATGCCCTGGTCTATCACTGCGGTATCGACCATCTGGGCACCGTGCAGGGCGAGGACCGCCCCGGCATCGTGCATCGCCTGGATCGCGATACCTCGGGCCTTATGCTCGCGGCAAAAGACGACGACACCCAGCGCGCGCTCCAAAATCTCATCCGCACGCGTACGCTCGACCGTCGCTATATCACACTTGTTCACGGGCACATCGCCATGGACGAGGGCACCATCAACACCGGCATTGCCCGATCGACGCGCGACCGTGTCAAGATGGCGGTTTCGGACGATCCTTTCGCGCGCCAGGCCATTACGACCTTTAAGGTCCTCGAGCGCTTTGATTCCACGCGATTTGACGACGGCTATACGCTCGTCGAGTGCCACCTGTTTACGGGCCGTACGCATCAGATTCGCGTACACATGCGTCATATCAACCACGCCTGCGTGGGCGATCAACTCTACGGCAAGTGCGATGCACGCGCCGATCAGGGTCTGACCAGGCAATTCCTTCATTCCTGGCGCGTCGCATTCGACCATCCCGTGACGGGCGAGCGCATCGAATGCCGCGACGAGCTGCCGTGGGATCTCGCTGCGGTTCTTGACGACCTGGCCCCGCGCTCGCTTGGTCGCACCGCCGCCGGCGACGACATCGTCCCGCAGCTTGGCCTGCTCGAAGCCTAGCCGGTATTAGGTGGTTTCTTGAACTCGGTAAGCCTGCGGTAAGATATACGATTGTTTACGTAACGCGTTCCTGGGAGCCTGCATGCTCGCCTTTTTACAAACCAACACGCCCATCGTGATCTTCAACCAGATTGTCGTCACGCTGCTCACGGTCTGCTTTCTGTACCAGGTGGTCTTCTTTGTCATTGGCGCTCTTCGTGGCGAGGTCGCGCCTCCCAAGGCCAAAAAACTCCATCGCTATGCCTTCTTTATCGCGGCGCATAATGAGGAGGCCGTGATTGCCAACCTCGTTCGCTCCATCAAGGACCAGGATTATCCGTCCGAGCTTATCGAGGTCTTCGTGGTTGCCGACGCCTGCACCGACAACACCGCACAGCTCGCGCGCGAGGCAGGTGCCATTGTTTACGAGCGCAATGATCTTGCCCGTAAGGGTAAGAGCTGGGTCATGGACTTTGGCTTCGACCGCATCCTTAACGAGTATCCCGACACGTTTGAAGGCTACTTTATCTTCGATGCCGATAACGTTATCTCCCGCGATTACGTGTCCAAAATGAACGATGCCTTTGACCAGGGCTTCCATGTGGTCACGAGCTATCGCAATTCCAAGAACTTCGGCAGCTCGTGGATCTCGGCGGCTAATGCCACGTGGTATCTGCGCGAGGCGCGCTTTCTCAACAACGCGCGCAACATCTGTAAGACGTCTTGCGCCGTCTCGGGTTCGGGCTACCTCATCTCCGCTAGTGTCATCGAGGGCATGCACGGTTGGCAGTTCCACACGCTGACCGAGGACATCCAGTTCACCACGTTCTGCGCCATTCACGGCATTCGCATTGGCTATGCGCCGGCAGAGTTCTTTGACGAACAACCCGTGACGTTTAAGGCGTCCTGGAAACAGCGCATGCGTTGGACCAAGGGCTTCTACCAGGTGTTCTTTACTTACGGTAAGCACCTGATCAAGTCGACCTTCCGCTACCATCGCTTTGCCGCCTACGACATGTTCATGACGATCGCCCCGGGTATGCTGCTGTCGCTCATCTCGATGCTCGCCAATGCGACGTTCTTGATTGTGGGTGGCCTTTCGCATGGTTTCTTGGCTACCGAAGTTGAGATGCAGGCGTGCGCCGCTTCGCTCATTATGACCTTCGCCATGATGTATCAGACCTTCTTTATCCTGGCGCTGCTCACGACTATCTTTGAGTACAAGCACATTCACTGCGCGCAAAAGTGGCGTCTGGTGACTAACCTGTTTACCTTCCCGATCTTTATGTTCAGCTATATCCCTATCACGGTGGCCGCGCTGTTCCTGAAGGTCGACTGGGTGCCGACGCAGCACGCCGTCAACGTTACCCTTGACGAGGTCATGCAAGGCGCCAAATAACCACCACCAAAACCACCGCAAAGGGGACAGTGAACTGCCTCCCATTTCTTGGACATCGGGAAATGGGAGGTTTTCCATGAGTATAGACCTCAGGGTGAAGCACGACCTGGAGTCCAGGAGGCGGGCCGTCGAGCTCTTCGACGCCGGCGTCGGCTGCAAGCCGGCGGCCGAGGCCCTGTCCGTCCCCCGCGAGACCGTGAGAGAATGGCAGTGGGTATACCGGGCGTTCGGAAGCGAGGCGCTGCTGTCCATGGGCGGGAAACAATCCAGGTACACATTCGAGCAGAGGGTCGCCGCGGCGTCGGCCGTGGTCGACGGCGGGATGGCGAAGGCCGACGCTATGGCCGAGTTCGGGATCAGGTCGAAGTCCCCGCTGGAGCGCTGGTGCAGGCTCTACCGCGAGGGCGGCGCCGAGGCGCTGCGGCCCCGCCCGAAGGGCAGGCCGA
>NZ_KN214136.1:261763-365035 GCF_000763055.1 Collinsella sp. 4_8_47FAA
AATCGACCTCGCCGGACCTCGCCCTACGCAGCACACGGATGCTCGACCGGCTCCTCAGGCCCTGCCCACGGGGCGGCGCCGACCATGCACTCGGACATGGGCTGGCAGTACCAGCACGAGTCCTACGCCTCCAGGCTGGAGGGGGCGGGCATCACCCAGAGCATGTCGCGCAAGGGGAACTGCATCGACAACGCCGCCACCGAGCAGCTCTTCGGCCACGTGAAGGACGAGTTCTACCGCGGCAGGGAGTGGGGCAGCTTCGGGGACTTCAAGCGCGACCTGGAGGAGTACATAGACCATTGGAACACGCGGCGCAGGCAGGTAAGATTGAAGGGCCTGACGCCGGAGGAGTTCCGGAACCGGGCCCTTGCGGCGTAGTCGCTATTTGTTCAGTCCAAGTTTCGGGGCGCAGTTCACAGGCACCTTTGTGGTGGTTTTTGCTTTTGCGATGCAGCTCGAGGAGGTGCTCGATGGTCTATATCCCGTTTTGGATTTGCGCCTTTGCTGGTGTGGCGATTGATGCCCGTGAGCGACGCTTTCCCAATGAGCTTGCCGGCGTGTGTGCGGTGGCGGCGTTGGCAGGCGTCTGGCTCGACAAGGGCGTTACCACGGCGCTTGACCACGCCGGTCTTGCGGTCATCGTCTACCTTGCCCTTGTGCTTACTGAGTCGCTCTGGCGGCGCCTTCGCCAAGCCCCGGGGATTGGCATGGGGGACGCCAAAGCACTCTTCGCGCTTTGCACGCTCGACCCTATGGGCGGCATCGTGGCATTTGCCGTCTCGCTCCTGGTCCTGGCCCTCTCCTGCCTCTTCATAAAATCGCGTTCCCTGCCATTGCTCCCGTTTTTAGTGCCGATTTTTGCCATAATCGAGGTCGTGGGCTGCACATTGTAACCGATTGCGCATCCTTTTTAAGGAGCATGCCATGGAATCTAATCAAGAAACGGCCGTCATTAAGGCGCGCATGGACCGTATTCCCTCGGCGTTGTCGCCCGAGCTTGTCGAGCGCATTGCCGCCGATCGTGCTTCGGGCTATGTCAACCCGTATCGTTGCAACGATGATCAGGTCATTCGTCGTATTGATCGCGCCGCCGACAAAGGCACGCTTATGCGTCCGGCGTTTATGCGCGATACCGAAAAGATACTTCATCTTCCGGCGTACACCCGTTATGCAGGCAAAACGCAGGTCTTTAGCTTCCGTAGCAATGATGATCTTTCACGCCGCGGTTTGCACGTACAGCTTGTCTCCCGCATTGCGCGCGATATCGGTCGCGCCCTGGGGCTCAATTGCGATCTGATCGAGGCGACTGGCCTGGGTCACGACTTGGGACACACGCCTTTCGGCCATGCCGGCGAGCGCTTCCTCAACGATATCTATCATGAGCGTACGGGGCGTTATTTTTTCCATAACGTGCAGTCGGTTCGCGTGCTCGACGCGTTGTATGGCCGCAACGTGTCGCTCCAGACGCTCGACGGCGTGCTATGCCATAACGGCGAGTACGAGCAGCGTGTGTTTGAGCTCTCGGACATGGGCTCCTTTGACCAGTTTGACCAGACGGTTGAGGATTGCATTGCCACGGGCTATAGCGCAATTGAGCATCTGCGTCCCATGACGCTCGAGGGCTGCGTCGTTCGCATCTCGGATATTCTTGCCTACGTCGGTCGTGACCGTCAGGATGCGATCGCGGCGGGCCTGCTTTCGCCCGACGCTTTTGATGATGGCCGGGGCGGTGCCTACAACAGTTGGATCCTCACGCATGCCTCCATCGATATCGTTGAGCACAGCTATGGTAACCCGCGCATCGAGATGAGCGAGGACCTGTTTGAGGAAATTCGCCGAGCCAAGCGCGAGAACTACGAGAAGATCTATAGCAAGGGCGGTATCGAAGGCGATTCCGAGGTGGAGCTGCGCGAGGCCTTCGAAAAGCTCTACGACCGTTGCCTGCGGGATCTAAACAGTGGTGACGAGTCCTCTTACATCTTTAAGCACCATATTTCGCGCATTGAGCAGCAACTTTCCTACTACGATCGCACCTATGCCTGGCAGGACGACAAGGATCAAGCCGTGGTGGATTATATCGCGAGCATGACGGACGGTTATTTCTGCGAACTGACGAGCAAGCTGTTCCCGGGTCTAAAGTTTCCGCATCGTACCTATATTAACGAACGGTAGTTCGTATCCTTTCGGTATACTGGTTAGTTGAAAACGTTTTTGATTGATGCACGGGATGGCTATGGACGACCTTTTTTCTGCCTCGACGCGCGAGCGTTCCTTTAAAAATGCGCCGCTCGCGGTGCGCATGCGACCCAATTCGCTCGACGAGTACGTGGGCCAGCAAAAGGCCGTCGGTAAGGGCTCATGGTTGCGTGCCGCGATCGAGCACGACGTGCTTTCGAGCGTGATTCTGTACGGGCCTGCCGGTACGGGCAAGACGACGCTGGCCCACATTATCGCCAACCATACCAAGAGCGAGTTTGTCGAGGTCAGCGCCGTCACGGGTACCGTGAAGGACCTGCGTCGCGTGATTGATGAGGCCAAGACGCGCCTGAATACGTACGACCGCCGCACCATTCTATTCATCGATGAGATTCACCGCTTCTCTAAGTCGCAGCAGGATGCCCTGCTGCATGCAGTTGAGAACCGTACCGTCATTATGATTGGCGCTACGACGGAGAACCCGTACTTCGAGGTCAACTCGGCACTGCTCTCACGTGGTCGCGTCGTGGAGGTTGAGCATCTGAAGGATGAGGATATCGCCACGCTTATTGAACGTGCGCTTGAGGCGCCGCAGGGCTTGAACGGTAAGTTCTCGGCCGATGAGGATACGGTCAAGACCATTTGTACGCTGGCTGCGGGTGATGCACGCTCGGCCCTGACGACACTTGAGCTGGCGAGCGAGATTGCCGTTACGCGTCCCGATACCGAGGGGACGCCAGCGCCGGCGGCGGGGGAGCGCTATCCCATCACCGTGGATGACGTAAAGATTGCCAACCCGCGTCGCGGCTTTACGTATGACAAAAACGGCGACATGCACTACGACATCATCAGTGCGTTTATTAAGTCTATGCGCGGTAGCGACCCCGATGCCACGATCTATTGGCTCGCGCGCATGATCGATGCTGGGGAGGATCCTAAGTTTATCGCTCGCCGCATTATGATTCACGCTTCTGAGGATGTTGGCAACGCCGACCCGCAGGCGCTTTTGGTGGCGCATGCTGCCTTTAAATCTGCTGAAGTTATTGGCTATCCTGAATGTCGCATTAACCTTGCACAAGCTGCGCTCTATGTGTGCTTGGCGCCCAAGTCCAATGCGTGCGAGGCCTCGATCGATGCGGCGCTGGCCGATATCCATTCTAGTGGGCTTCGCGAGGTGCCCAGCTACCTGCGCGATCGCCATCGCCCGGGCAGCGATGAATACGGTGTGTATAAGTATCCGCACGATTATCCCGAAGGCTGGGTCGACCAGCGCTATTTGCCCGAAGGCTTGGAACGCGGTACATTTTGGCAGCCTGCCGGCCGCGGTTGGGAAGAATGGCGCGTAGAGCAAAGTGAACGCGACCGCAGCGGGAATGCACCGAAGTAGCTGCTGATAATTTTGTCCCACGTTGCTGCTCATGGCATGTTCGGTCCCCTTTGGGGTACCATGGAAACCGTCTGTATATCGATTCCTTTGGGAGGCTTGTATGAGTCCCATTCAAATCGCCCTGCTGCTGCTCGCTGTTGCCGGCGTGTGGGCCATCGTTGAGCTCGCGCTTACCCTGCGCAAGACCCGCACCGTTGTCGACTCGCTCGATAAGACCGTTAACGACCTCAACAACACCATCGCCGAGGCTCAGCCTGTGGTGGCAAAACTCGACGGCGCTGTCGACGAGCTTACGCCGGCACTTGCCCAGATGGAGCCGCTGCTTAAGTCGAGCAAGACGGCAGTTGATGCCCTTACCTCCAACCTCGTAGAAGTCGAGGCGGTCGTCCGCGATATTTCCGAGGTCACCGGCAGTATGGCCGAGGCCAGCAATGCCGTGTCGAGTGTGACCGACTCCGCTGCCGGTGCCGTGCAGAAACTCTTTAACAAGGTGAAGACTCCCGCGGCCGACGCCGAGCGCAAGCTTTCCGCTGCCGAAGAAGCCGAGCAGCCGACCGAGCGTGTCCTGATTGGCGAAGCCGCGGACGATGTCGCTGCTGGTGACAATGATGCACAGAAGCCTGCTGCTAAAGCAGCCCAGTATTACACCTACACGCCCGCCGAGACCACCGAGGAGTCCTGCGATGAGTAGCGAAGCAACTTGCCCCATTACGCTGACCGTTGCCGGCGACCCGCGTCTGGCGCGCCTTGTGCGCATGACGGCGGCAAATGTTGGTGCGCTCTGCTCCATGTCCGTCGATCGCATCGAGGACATTCGTATGGCTGCCGAGGAAGCATTTATTTTCGGCTGCACGGCTGTTGATTCCGATGGCATCTCGATCAAATTCGATGTCGACGAATCTCACGTTGGCATGACCTTTACCTTTGGCGATCAGGCGACTGTCGATGAGGATGATCAGGCTGCCGTGTATGCCGAGCTCATTTTGGCTAGCGTGTGCGATTCCTACGAAAAGACTGCGGCGCCTCTGACGCTTTCCCTCGACCTCAAGGCGGATATCTAATATGACCGAACGTTCCCGGAGCGGTAAGACCGCTTGGGACAAGGAGAAAACCCGCGAGCTGTTTCGTCGCTACAAAGAAACCGGTGATCCGGACGCGCGCGAGCAGCTCGTCATGTCCCATATGAACCTGGTAAGGTTTCTTGCCAACAAATTTAAGAATCGCGGCGAACCGCTCGACGACCTCATGCAGGTCGGCTATCTGGGTTTGCTCAAGGCTATCGACCGCTTTGACCCTGAGCGCGGGCTCGAGTTCACAACGTTTGCGACACCCACTATCCTGGGCGAGATCAAACGCCATTTCCGCGACAAGGGCTGGAGCGTGCGCGTGCCCCGTCGCTTGCAGGAGCTCTCGGCCAAGGTCAACCAGGCTACCGATAAGCTCACCAACGAGCTACAGCGCTCGCCTAAGGTTGAGGAAATCGCTGAGTACTTGGACGTGACGGTCGATGAGGTGCTGGAGGCCATGGAATCGTCTTCGGCCTATACCTCGGTGCCCATCGAGGCTCCTGGTGCGTCCGATTCCGACGATGCCCCCTCGATTCTCGATCGCTACGCCGACGACGACAATGAGCTCGACTTTACCGATGACCGCTTGGTGATCGAGGAAGCCATCCGTGATTTCTCGCCGCGCGAGCGCGAGGTTATCGAGCTGCGCTTTGTAAAGGGCATGACCCAGATCGAGATCGCCAAGAAGCTGGGTATTTCTCAGGTGCAGGTTTCGCGCCTGCTGCGCCGCACGCTTAAGAAGATTCAGGACAAGATCGACCCCGACGGAGTGATGATTCGTTCATGAGTGAGCGCCCCCAACAAACCGATCGCGTGCTGCGCGACACCCGCATTCTGACGCTTCGCATTTGGGCTGTTGTCGGCTGCATTGTCATCGCCGCTGTCATCTTTAACCTTATGGGCATGCTGGCGCCGGTTATCGAGTTTCTCGCCGTTGGTTCCATCATTGCCTTTGTGATGTCCCCGATTACCAATTGGCTCGAGCATCATGGCGCGAATCGCGGCATCGGTTCGCTTATCGCGCTAATTGTTGTTGTTGCCGTGCTCGTCGGTGTCGTTTGCATCTTGTCGCCGATTCTCTTTGGTCAGATCATGGAAGTCCTGAGCCGCCTGCCCGAGCAGCTTCGTGTTGCGGGTGGCGACCTCAACGAGATGATCTCGAATGCCAAGACGCTTAACAACACGCCGCTCAAGGAGTATTTGGACGATAATCTTTCGTCGCTAGTTGCCGTGGCATCGAAGTATGTGTCTCAGATCGCTGCCGAGCTTGGCCGCGGTGTGTTCCCGCTCATCACCAATACGGCCTCGCAGTTGTTCGTGATCTTTCTTGGTCTGGTGCTTGCGTACTGGATGGCCTGCGACTACCCTCGCATGCACCACGAGATTTGCACCATCATCGGTCAGGAGAAGGAGACCTCGTACCGCTTTATGGTCGCCATCCTTTCTCGCTCTGTCGGCGGCTACATGCGCGGTATGGTCGTGACGTCCATCTGCGGTGGTTTCCTTGCCTTTATCGGTTTTATGATCATCGGCCACCCGTATGCGGCGCTCATGGCTATCTTTACCGGCATCATGCATTTGGTTCCGGTCGTCGGTCCTTGGGTGAGCGCAGCAATCGCCACGGTACTCGGCTTCATGTTCAGCCCCATGTTGGCGTTATGGACGCTCATCGTGACGATGGTCGCGCAAAACGTCACCGATAACGTCATTTCGCCCAAGGTCATGCAGAGCTCGGTGCAGGTGCATCCCATCATGAGCCTCACGGCGCTCGTTATTGGCTCGGCACTCATGGGCCCCATCGGCATGATTATTGCTATCCCGCTTTGTGCGGCCCTCAAGGGTATCTTCGTGTACTACTTCGAGAATGAGACCGGCCGCCAGCTTGTGGCCTATGACGGAGCCGTGTTTAAGGGCACGCCGTACCGCGATGCCGCTGGCAACCCGGTCGCCGCCTACGACGCGCTCGGCGACGACACCTTCATTTACGAGTCCGAGCTCATCGGCAACGAGACTGCGCCCGAGGCCAAGGCCATGCCCAAGCCCGAGCTCGATAATCCCTGGATCAAGCTCTCGGGCCTGCAGTCCGATGCGACGGGTTTCTTCAAAAACCCCTTCGCCAAAGACGATGATTCCAACTCAGACGACGATACCAATACCGGCATCGACGGCTCCATGGACGATGACGACAACTAGCGGGGTAATTCGGGTTAACATTCATACGTGCTAACATGCAATTTCGCTGAAGGGCCGGCATTGTGCCGGCCCTCTTTTTTGAACTTGCGCGGCGGGATGGTAATATCGTTACGTTTGAACTGTTTCGATGTGAAACCGAGGAGATTCCCTCTATGAGTGCTGACTACCCGTCAATGACTACGGCTGAGATCCGCTCCAAGTTCCTCAACTTCTTTGAGGAGCGCGGTCTTAAGCTCTATCCTTCTTCGTCCCTTGTTCCCGACGATCCCTCGCTGCTGCTTGCCAACGCCGGCATGAACCAGTTTAAGGAGTACTACCAGGGCAAGAAGACCATGAAGGAGATCGGCGCGATCTCCTGCCAGAAGTGCGTCCGCACCAACGACATCGACTGCATCGGCGAGGACGGCCGTCACCTGTCCTTCTTCGAGATGCTCGGCGACTTCTCTTTTGGCGGCGTCTCCAAGGAGCAGGCTTGCGCCTGGGCCTTTGAGCTCATCACCAAGGAGTTCAAGCTGCCGCTCGACCGCCTGTACTTCACCGTCTTTACCGAGGACGACGAGACCCACGACGTGTGGCGTTCTCTGGGCGTTGCTGAGGACCACATCTCCCGCCTGGGCGAGGACGACAACTTCTGGGCCGCTGGCCCCACCGGCCCCTGCGGTCCGTGCTCCGAGATTTACTTTGACATGGGCGAGGAGGTCGGCTGCGGCAGCCCCGACTGCAAGCCCGGCTGCGACTGCGACCGCTTCCTGGAGTTCTGGAACCTCGTCTTTACCCAGTACGATCGCCAGGAGGACGGCTCCATGCCGGAGCTGCCGCACCGTAACCTCGATACGGGCATGGGCCTTGAGCGCATGGCCGCCATCATGCAGCACAAGACCGCCAACTACGACGGCGATCTGATGCAGCATCTCATCAAGCTGGGCGAGGAGATCAGCGGTAAGACCTATGACGCCGACGATTACTCCGGTGCTAGCCGTTCTCTGCGCATCATCGCCGACCACTCCCGTGCCGTTGACTTTATGATCTCTGACGGCATCCTCCCCGGTAACGAGGGACGCGAGTACGTCCTTCGCCGCCTGCTCCGCCGCGCCGTGTTCCACGGTCGCCTGTTGGGCATCGAGGGCGCCTTCCTGACCAAGTTCATCGACGAGGTTAACGCTCAGATGGGTGAGGCTTATCCCGAGCTGCTCAAGAATGTCGCGCTCGTCAAGGGTATCGTCGCCTCCGAGGAGGAGCGCTTCTCCACGACGCTCGACAACGGCCGCGTCTATCTGGACGAGGCCCTGGCAGCGCTTGCCGAGGGCGCCGTGCTTCCGGGCGATGTTGCCTTTAAGCTGCACGACACCTTTGGTTTCCCCATCGACCTAACCGTCGAGATCGCCGGCACCGCTGGCCACGACGTCGACATGGACGGCTTCACTGCCTGCATGGAGGACCAGAAGGCCCGCGCCCGCGCCAATGCCAAGGGCGACGCCTGGGGCAGCTTCAACGACGTGTGGGTTGAGCTTTCCGACAAGGTCGCTGCGACCGAGTTCGACGGCTATGACAACGATGTGATCGAGGGCGCCAAGGTTGTCGCCATCGTGCGCAACGGCGAGTCCGTCGAGTCCGCTGCCGCCGGCGAGGACGTCGAGGTCGTGCTCGACCGCACCCCGTTCTATGCCGAGATGGGTGGCCAGCAAGGCGATGCCGGCAAGCTTTCCGCTGAGGGCGTTGTTCTGACCGTTGTCGACACCAAGAACCACAACGGCCTGTATGCTCATGTCGCGCACGTTGCCGATGGTACGCTGACTGTCGGTGCCGATGTTACCGCCGCGCTCGACGCTGAGCGCCGTGGCTTCCTGCGCCGCAACCACACCGCCACGCACCTGCTCGACGCTGCCCTTAAGCAGGTCCTGGGCGAGCACGTCTCCCAGGCCGGCTCGCTGGTGACGCCCGAGCACCTGCGCTTTGACTTTACGCACTTCGAGGCTCTGTCCTTCGAGCAGCTCAAGGCTGTCGAGGACCTGGTCAACCAGCAGATCTTCGCTTCCAAGCCGGTCGTGACCCGTGTCATGGGCATCGACGAGGCTAAGGCTGCCGGCGCTGTCGCTCTGTTTGGAGAGAAGTACGGCGATGTCGTCCGCGTCGTCTCCGTGGGCGCCGAGGACCAGCCGTTCTCCCGCGAGCTCTGTGGTGGCACCCATGCCGCCAATACCGCCGAGATTGGCCTGTTCAAGATCATTTCCGAGTCCTCCACGGGCTCCAATGTCCGCCGTATCGAGGCCGTGACCTCTAAGGGTGCCCTCGACTACATGGCCGACCGCCTGGCGCTCGTTGACGCCGCCGCCGCTGCGCTCAAGTGCCGCGTCGACGAGGTTCCCGCCCGCGTGGAGAACCTGCAGGCCGAGCTGCGCGAGACGTCCAACAAGCTCAAAAAGGCTCTGACCGGTGGCTCCTCCGACGCCATTTCCAGTGCCATCGAGGGTGCTGTCGAGCTCGGCGGCTACAAGCTAGTCGTCGCTGAGCTCCAGGGCCTTGAGGCTGCCGACCTGCGCAACGTATGGGATACCGTGCATCAGAAGGTCGCCGGCCCTGTCGCTTGTGTCGTCGCCAGCGTGACTGAGAAGGGCACTCCGGCCCTGCTCGCTGCCGGCTCCGATGACGCCGTCAAGGCCGGTTTCCACGCCGGTAACGTGATCAAGCAGATCGCGGGTCTGGTCGACGGTCGCGGTGGCGGTCGTCCCAACATGGCCCAGGCCGGTGGCAAGAATGCTGCCGGCATCGCCGATGCCCTCGCGGCCGCTAAGACCGCGCTCGGCGCCTAAGAATCTAAGAAGTCGCTGTGGTTGCGCTCGCGCTGGACATAGGGGAGACCAGGATTGGCATCGCCGTCTCGAGCCGTGATGGCAAGATGGCGATGCCTGTCAAGGTGCTTCCGGCTGCCGAGGTCACCGGTATGGCCAAGACGTTCCGCTACCTGGTTGAGGACTATGAGCCCGACATCCTGGTAAGCGGACGTCCCCTGACCATGGCCGGTGAGCCCGGCCCTCAGGCCGAGCGCGTTGCCGCTGTGGCGCAAAAGATTGCCGACGAGCTCGATCTTCCGTTGGAGTTTGAGGACGAGCGTCTGTCCTCGCAAGAGGCTAAGCGTATCCTGCGCGAGCAGGGCCTCAACGAAAAGCAGATGAGGGGCAAGATCGACATGATTGCCGCCAGCCTGTTTTTGCAGACGTGGCTCGATCGTAAAAACGAGGAGGTTTCGCATGCCTAGCGCTTCCGATCCGCGCCAGCAGAATCGTACACGGCAGCCGGCGTCGCGCCCTGCCCAGCCTGGCCAGCGTCCGGCACAGCCGACGCAGCGTGCAGCTCAGCCTGCCGCGCGCCCGGCGCAGTCCTTCTCTCATTCGGCCCAACCTGTTCAACGGACGGGTCAGCAGCCTTCTGCTCGTTCGGCCCAGCCTGCAGGCGGTACCCGCTTTAAGCAGCAGGCATCTACCCAGCGAGTGCAGGCCCCCCAGTCGCATTCGCATCACGCTCTCGGTTCCCACGGCGTTGCTCCGGCTACGCGCTCGAGCTATAACACGCACGTCCGCCGTGGTACACAAAAGAAAAGCTCCCCGGTGCCTATGATTATCGGTGGCGTCGTCGCCGTGCTTGCGCTTGTCGCGATCGTTTTCTTTGTCGTGCCAGCCGTCAAGGGCTTCTTTGGCGGTGAGGATGCGAAAGTCGCTGCTGGCCAGCAAGTTACTATCACGATTCCCGACGGTGCCTCGGGCGATACTATCGCCTCGATTCTCTCTGAGAACCATATCGTCGAAAATCCCAAGGATTACTATGCGGCGGTGAAAAAGCTCAACGCGGATATGTCGCTCAAGCCTGGTGATTATTCGTTCACTACACTCATGGATGCGACCAAGGTTGTTCAGCAGCTCATGGAAGGCCCCAACGCGGGCTCCAATGCGCTGACTATCCCTGAGGGCCTAACGGTCGATCAAGTCGCCGACCGTGTGGCCCAGGCCTACGACAGCATCTCTAAGGAAGACTTCCTCAACCAGGCCAAGGCCTCCAACTACGTTGACGACTATAGCTTCCTTAAGGGCGCCGCCAACGATTCGCTCGAGGGTTTCTTGTTCCCCAAGACCTATTCGCTGGGCGATTCGCCGACGGCCGATGACGTGATTCGCGCCATGCTCGATCAGTTTAAGACCGAGTACAAGTCGCTTGACTTTGCGAGCTGCGAAGCCAAGATCAAGGAACGCTACGGCGTGGAGATGTCCGACTACGACATCGTCAACTTGGCCTCTATCGTTGAGCGCGAGGGCCTCAACGCCGATCAACGTGCGCACGTGGCCTCGGTCTTCTACAACCGCCTTGCCGGCAAACTCGACGGTCTGCGCTATCTCAACAGCGATGCGACCATGATGTATGTCACCGGTGGCGAGGTTACCGCCGACGACCTGCAGAGCGATAGTCCGTATAACACCTATAAGCACGAGGGCCTACCGCCCGCGCCCATCTGCTCTCCGTCGCTCGAGGCACTCAAGGCCACGCTTGAGCCGACCGACTCCGATGACCTGTATTTCTACATTACGCAGGACGAGGAGTACTTCTCGCAAACCTACGAAGAGCATCAACAGTCTTGGAATTAGCATGAGGATTTTTAGCCCCAAACGATACGTTGCCTCGGTCGATCGCATCGATCTCGATACCCTGTGGGCCGACGGCAAACGCGCCATTCTGCTCGATCGCGATAACACCCTGGTGCCGCGCGACACTGAGCAGGTCCCCGCCGCGATTTCCGCTTGGCTCGACGCCGCCCGCGCCAAAGGCTTTAAGCTGTGCATGGTGTCCAATAACTGGCATCGCGACCAGGTCATGGCGTCGGCACGCGAGCTGGGACTCGAGGCCATCAGCCACGCCATGAAGCCGGCGCCGTTTGCCCTCAAGGCGGGTCTTAAGCGCCTCGGCGCCACGGCTGACGAGGCGGTGCTGATCGGTGATCAGCTCTACACGGACGTGTGGAGCGGCAACTTCGCCGGCGTCGATACCATTCTGGTCAAGCCGCAGGCAACCCAGGACCTGTGGTATACGCAGATCTTCCGTATCTTTGAGCGCCGGGCCCTGCGCGACCTTCCCTGCGAGGAATAGGTTTCGCCATGTCTCAGCACATCAAACACGGCTGCGACCATATCTTCTTTATCGGCTTTTTGGGCGCGGGCAAATCGACGCTCGCGCGCAACGTCGGCACCATGTTCAAGCGGCGTTTTATCGATACCGACCGCCTGGTCGTGCGCCGTTGCGGTAAGTCGGTAACCGAGATTTTTGAGACCGAGGGCGAGGATCGTTTTCGTGAGCTCGAGACCTCGGCGCTCCGTTCGCTCCAAAGTGAGCGCAGCCTGTTGGTTTCGTGCGGGGGCGGTATCGTCGAGACGCCGGTGAATATTGAGCTGATGCACGAAATGGGTACGTGCGTGTACCTCGAGGGCGACTTCGAGGATTCGATTCGCCAGATTCGTCGGTCCGACACGCGCCCCGATTTCCGTTCGCCCGAGCACGCTGCGCGCCTGTTTGAGCATCGCCGTCCGCTGTATCGCCAGGCCGCCGACCTTACCCTTGATATTCGCAACAAGTCCTTCGAGGACGTTTCCTACCTTTGTGCCGAGATGCTTTTGGAGCGTGGACTGCTATGATTCGCCGTCAACTGATCAATTTCCAAAACCGCAGTGTCGATGTCCGCGTCGGATTGGGCGCGTTCGATGAGCTGTCGCGCATGTTTGCCTCGGCTGTGGGCAAGCCTAAGCGCGCAATGGTGGTTTGGAACTCCGCCACATCCGAGCGTTTTGGTGAGGTCGTCGAGCATGCGCTGGTCGACGCCGGTTTTGTCGTGTCGCCGCTAGTCCTCGAGGTTTCGCCTGCCGGTGCTACGCTGGCCGATGCCGATACCGTCTTTGGCGCCCTTTCGGCTAACGGCATTACCTGCGACGATCTCGTTGTCGCTGTCGGCGACACAGCGACCTGCTCGGTTGTTAGCTGGTGCGCCAACCAGTGGTGTGGCCGAACCGAGTGCGCGTTGCTGCCGACGACCTTCGATGCAATGCTCACGGTCGCGACGACCATGAAGCCGCTCGTCGCTTCGTCGGCCAATGCGCTTCCCGCCATCGCGTTCCGTCCCGAACCGGGCTTGGTCGTGTGTGACCTCGACCTTGTTCGCGAGGCGGACCCCGAGGACCTCAAGCTCGGCTATGTGGTACTTGTTGGCACCATGCTTTCGAGCAGCAAGTCCCGCTGGAATCAGTTTACTGAGACCGTCCCCGAGATTCTCGCGGGCGAGGAGGTCGCGCTCGTCAATGCCGTTCAATGGTCTCAGACTGCCCGCAAGGACGTACTGATGGCCACGAACCCGAGCGCCCGCCATGCGCTCGATTTTGGCAAGACGGGGGAGCGTACCTTGCGCGCTTGCTTGGGCGATGCCGCTTCGCAGGTCCCTGCCTACCAGCTGTTGTCCGAGGGCATGCGCTTTGAGGCGCGCCTAGCACATGACGCCTGCGACTTCGATATCGATTACGTTTTTGAGGTCGATGACTGCCTGGAGGACTTTGGTATCGAGGAACTTGCCTTCGATCTGGAGCCTGCCGCATATATCGAGGAGTTCCGCAAGCAGCAGTTTGCACGCTCGAACCGCAGCATGTTGCCGCTGCCCGCGGCGCTCGGCGCCATTCGTCTAACGAGCGTTGAGGACGAGGTTCTTGAACGCCACGCTCATGCCTACTTGGCTTCTCGCAAAGAACTTCTCTAAGATTTATTGACATCCATCGTCTTTCGTATCATGTTGAGGGGCGGGTTTTCAATCGGTTGCGGATCGCATACGATTCCGTACATTGATTGAGACCCGTCCCGTCTTTATAGAGACAACAAGAAAGGAATCTGCATGTCTGAGTTTGCTGCCGGTCCTGCCGGTCGTATCGAGCGTGTCCGTGCCCTTATGGCCGAGCGTGGCTACGACGCCATCGTGGTGCGCGACGAGGCCAACCTTCGTTGGCTTACGGGCGTGAAGGGCGTCTTCGACTACACCTTCGAGTTCCCGCACGCTGCGTTTATTACGGCCGACCAGTGCCTGTTCCACACCGACTCGCGCTACCTCAACAGCTTTGAGGAGAACACGCCCGCTGGCAGCCCCTGGGTCTACGACATGGACGAGGGCACCATCCCCGGTTGGGTCGCCGGCAAGATCGCGGCCAACAAGTGTCGCGTCTGCGCTGTCGAGGACGACATGCAGATCAACTTCTACCAGGGTATTCTGCGTGATCTGGAGGACCGTTCCGTCGCCTGCATGTTGCCGCTGATGCATGATGACATCCGCAAGATGCGCGCCATCAAGGACTCCGAGGAGATCGAGCTCATGCGCCATGCGCAGTCGATCACCGATGCCGCCTTCCAGCATATGCTCGGTTTTATTAAACCCGGCATGACCGAGAAGCAGGTTCGCAACGAGCTCGAGAACTTTATGTTCGCCAACGGCGCCGACAGCCTGGCCTTCGGCTCTATCGTGGCGAGCGGTCCCAACACCGCCAACCCGCATGCCGTGCCGAGTGACCGTGTCATCGAGAAGGGCGACTTTGTCCTCATGGATTACGGCGCGGGCTACTGCGATTATCGTTCCGACATGACGCGCACCGTCGTGATGGGCGAGCCTACCCAGGAGCAGCTCGACCTGTACGCGCTCGTGCGCCGCACCCACGAGGAGTGCGTCGCCGCCATCCATCCGGGCGTCGAGGGCAACGACATTTTCAAGCTTTCCAAGAAGATCATCGGCGATGCCGGCTATGGCGATTACTACAACCATGGCTTGGGTCACGGCGTGGGCATCGACATCCATGAGCTGCCCAACTTCAACCGCAGCAAGAACATCATCGAGGTCGGCTCGGTTATCACCATGGAGCCCGGCGTGTACCTGCCCGGTGTGGGCGGCGTGCGCCTGGAGGACTACGGCGTGGTCACCGAGAACGGCTACGAGCCCTTCACCAAGACGCCGCATGACCTCCACGTCATCGATTGCTAGCCCATTTCGATAGATTTTTGGGGCGGGGCGTCCGGATCGATTCGGACGCCCCGCGTTCTCTTTTTATGCGCTCGCTGCAGGCGCCGTCTGCAAGTGTATAATTTCGGTCGTATGTAATTTGGACGCTTGTGCGTTCTGCCCATAACAAGAAAGGTCGCTATGCCTACCATTTCCACCGCCGACTTCAAGAACGGCCTCGGTCTCCGCATTAAGGACAAGGTCTACACCATCGTCGAGTTCCAGCATGTTAAGCCGGGCAAGGGCGGCGCGTTTGTGCGCTACAAGACCCGCGACATCAAGAGCGGCCGCGTCGTCGAGAACACCTGCAACGCCGGCACCAAGTTCGAGAGCGTTATGCTCACCACCCGTGAGTTCCAGTACCTCTACAACGATGGCGCCGACTACATCTTCATGGACAATGAGACCTATGAGCAGGTTCCCGTTCCCGAGAACATGGTGGGCGAGAACTCCAAGTGGCTGCGCGAGAACGACATCTGCCAGCTGCTCTTTGCCGACGATGAGCTCATGGGCGTGACCCCGCCGATGTTCATCGAGACCACCATCGTCCAGACCGACCCGGGCTTTAAGGGCGACACCGTCCAGGGTTCCACCAAGCCGGCCACGATCGACACCGGCGCTGTCATCCAGGTCCCCATGTACCTCAACGAGGGCGAGGTCATCAAGGTTGACACCCGCGACGGCAAGTTCGTCTCCCGCGTCTAGCACCAACTCTTCTAGGAGGACTCATGCCCCAGGAAATCAAGATTGACGGCATCGGCATTTCGCCCGATGTTCTGACCGCCATCGTTTCGCGCGCCGTGTCGGATGTCGAGGGCATCGCCTCCGTTGGCGTCAAGGACCTTGCCACCAACCTTGTCTCCATGATGCTCTCGTCCAAGGCCCCGGCTTCCGAGCCGGCGGTCGAGGCCGAGGTCATCGGCGACAAGCTCGCACTCACCGTGCGCGTCGTGGTGTTCTTTGGCTATCCGTTCAAGAAACTCGCCGAGGCCGTTCGCGCTGCCGTGGTCGCCGCCATCGATGCCCAGGTTGGCGTTGAGGTCGAGCGCGTTGACGTTTGCATCGACGGCCTCGTTTTCCCCAAGGAGTAACCTTTGAGCCTTAAGGTTTATCGCGGGCGTACGCTTGCCCGCAGTCAGGCGCTGCAGCTGCTGTTCCAGGCCGAGGCCACGGACAGCCCGCTCGAGCGCGTCCTCGAGGGTGATTTCCTGATCTCGAAGGGTCCCCTCGATCCCTATGCGCTGGAGCTGTGCCGAGGTGCCTACGAGCATATCGACCGCATCGACTGTGCTCTGCGCTCCGTTGCCAAGAACTGGGATCTTATGCGCATGCCCGGCGCCGACCGCAACTTGCTGCGTATCGCCGTTTACGAGATGCGTTTCCTCACCGACGAGGAGGTCTCGGACGCCATCGTGATCAACGAGGCCGTTGAGCTTGCCAAGGCCTATGGCACCGACCAGTCCGCGTCGTTCGTCAACGGCGTGCTGGGTAAGATCGCTCGCAGCGAGGAGCTGCCGGGCGAGGACCTATACCAGGAGCTGCTGGCCGAGGATCGCGCTCGCGAGGAGGCACAGGCTGCCGAGGCTGCCGCAAAGGTTGCGGTTGCTCAGGCCGAGGCCGGCGTTCTCGACGAGGACGCTGAGGTCGCCGAGGCCGAGACCGGTACCGTCGAGGAGTAGCCATGCCAGAGGGTTCCGTCCGCAACTTCGACGAGATTTCGGACCGCTTGGACCAGATCATAGCTACCGTTCGCTCTAAGGATACGTCCTTGGAGCGTTCGCTCGATCTGTTTGACGAGGCGATTGAGCTGGGCTCCCGTGCGGTCGACATGGTCGATAAGTTTGAGCTGACGCCGCGTGAGGCCGACAAGCTCGAGCAGGAATACGATGAGGATGCGGCAAACGAATCCCAGGATAGCTAGGCCGCATCTCCGGATACGAATGGTTGATGGCATTCATGAAACGCGTGCGTCTTGATGACGAACTGATTTCACAGGGCATCTGCGCCGATCGCGCGGATGCCCTTCGCACTCTTATGGCTGGCTTGGTCTCGAGTGGCGGCGAGCGCTTGACTTCGCCGGGCCTTAAGGTGACCCCGGGCCTGCCGTTGCACGTGAAGGGGCGCATTCCCTATGTTGGCCGCGGCGGTCTTAAGCTCGAAGGCGCGCTTGATACGTTTGGTATCAATCCGACGGGCCTTGCCTGTCTGGATGTGGGCTGCTCTACCGGCGGCTTTACCGATTGCCTGCTCAAGCGCGGAGCTGCGACCGTTGTCTCGGTGGACGTTGGTCGCGCCCAGTTCGATTGGTCGTTACGTCAGGACGATCGCGTGACGCTGCATGAGCGCACAAACGTGACGCAGCTGCCTGAGCTTGGCTATGCCGGCGCCATCGACCTGGCTGTGTGTGATGTCTCGTTTACCAGCATCGCGAACATTATCGATGCGGTGCTGGCGTGCCTGGCGCCTACGGGTGCATTCTGCACGCTTGTAAAGCCGCAGTTTGAGGCTCCGGCGGCGCTGGTGGGCGAGGGCGGCATCGTGACCGACCCCGCCGTCCGCCGTGATACGCTTGTGGCGGCGATTGATCTCTTTGCAGCTAAGGGCCTGTTCCCGGTCGATGTGTGCGTGTCACCCATTCATGGTGCCAAGGGCAACGTTGAGTTTTTCCTGTACGGCACGAGGTTCGCCCCCGGTGAACGCACCGACGACGAGCTGCAATCCCAGGTATCGGTTTTGAGCGAGAAAGCTGCAACGCTATGAAGGTCTTTCTGGTTCCCAATTACTACAAGCAAGAGGCGGTCGAGAGCGGCCTGATGCTCGAGCTTTGGCTGACGCGCCAGGGCTATGAGGTCGCATGGGCTGCCGACCAGCGATCCAAGATTCAGAGCACGCCTGATATTGACGGCTCCGATCTGGTCATTACGCTCGGCGGCGACGGTACGTTGCTGCGCGCTGCCCGCATCCTCAACCATCGCGAGATTCCTATCCTCGGTCTTTCCTATGGTCACCTGGGCTTTTTAACTGCTGCGAGCCCCGAGGAGCGCGACATTCTGCAGGTCGTGAGCGACGCCCTGTCCGGTGAGCTGCACGTGAGCCGTCGCGCCACCATCGCCGCGGATATCGTATCCGTGCGCGAAGACGGTACGAAGGATGTCGTGCGCACCTTCGCCCTCAACGACATGGCGCTTACCCGCGGTCCGCTGTCCGATATGGTCGAGTTCGACATCACGGTGTCGGGCCACCATATCGATCGCCTGCGTGGCGACGGCGTGGTCGTGTCCACGGCGACTGGTTCTACGGGGTACGCGCTCAGTGCCGGTGGCCCCATCGTGAGCCCCGACTATACGGGTATGGTCTGCGTACCTATTGCGCCGCACACCATTCAGGCCCGTGCCTTCTTGACTTCGCCGAGTGATGTCGTCGAAATCTTTATGTCTGATGACCGTCCGAGCGTTCCGGCGATCGCTATCGATGGACAATTTATTACTTGCGATGGCACCGTTGAGAGCGTGGCGGTGCGTCGCGGGCCCGGTGATGTGCTGCTGCTGGATTACGGCCCCGAGAGCTTCTATAACTCGGTGAGCCGCGTATTCTACGGAGTCCGTCATGATCGATGAGCTGCAGGTTTCTAACATTGCACTCATTCGCGAGGCGACGCTGGTTCCGAGCGCGGGCCTAACGGTTCTGACCGGCGAGACCGGCGCCGGCAAGACCGCGCTGCTCTCGGCCCTCAAGCTTATTTTGGGCGAGCGCGCGGATTCGTCGACGGTGCGCGAGGGCGAGGCGCTTGCCAGCGTCGAGGCGCGGCTGTTCGACGGTCCACACGACACGGAGGGTTTCACGGTCCAGCGCAGCCTTTCTGCCGAGGGCCGCAGCCGCGTGAAGATTGATGGCCGCATCGCCAGCGTGCGCGAGCTTTCGGAGCGCGTTGGCGTGATGATGGATCTGTGCGGCCAGCACGAGCACCAGCGCTTGCTCGACCCGGCGCATCATGTTGCGATGGTCGATGCCTGGGCAGGGCGCCCTGCACTCGAGGCGCTCGAGCACTACCGCGCCTGCTTTAAGGTTTCGCGCGCTGCCGCTAAGGAGGTTCGACGTGTCGAAGAGACCTCGCGTGCTCAGGGGAGCCGCGTCGAGGAAGCGCGCTTTGCGCTCGAGCGCATCGGCGAGGTCGACCCCAAACCGGGCGAGTATGAGGAACTCGAGGAACTGCTGCCGCGCTCCGAACATGCCGAGGTGCTGGTTGCCACAGCTAACGATGCCCATGCATCGCTTGCCTCTGAAGGGGGAGCGCTCGATGCCGTGAACAGCGCCGTGGCAGAACTTTCCCGCATGGCTTCCGTCGATCGCAAACTGGGCGACATTGCCGATGTGCTTTCGGATGCCTGCATCTCCCTTGAGGATTGCGCGAACGAGCTTCGTGCCTATCGCGATGGCATCGCCTTCGACCCGCGCGAGCTCGCTCGCATGCGTGATCGGTATTCCGACCTCAAGGGCCTGTTGCGTCAGTGGGGCCCCACCATGGACGATGTTTTTGCCATGCGCGATCGCTCGCAAGAGCTGCTGTCCCTGGTCGATGATGGCGATGAACAGATCAAAAAGGCGCGTGAGGCACTCGGGAGCGCCGAGCGCGAGTTGTTTGCCGCTGCCAAGGCACTTAAGCGCGCCCGCAATACGGCGGCCCCGCGCTTCTGCCATGAGGTGGGCCGCCAGATGGCTCGCCTGGAGATGGGCGGCGCCGAGCTCGTCTGGGAGTCGCGCGATCTTCCTCGTGCTGAGTGGACGCCCGCTGGTCCTTCGAGCTACGAGCTGCTATACCGCAGCGGTGCCGGTTTGACGCCGCGCCCCCTGCGCCGCATTGCGTCGGGCGGCGAGCTCAGCCGCGTCATGCTGGCAAGCAAGGTCGTCCTCGGTAACGCGGACGGTGTTGATACGCTGGTGTTTGACGAGGTCGATGCTGGTGTCGGTGGCTCCACGGCGCGTGCGCTCGCGGGCGTGCTGGCAGATCTCGCCGCTACGCATCAGGTGATTGTCGTAACCCACTTGGCGCAGGTCGCCGTCATGGCTGACAAGCATTATGTCGTCAGCAAGGAACCGGGCGATGTTCCCCAGACGCATTTGGACGAGGTAATCGGCGAAGCGCGTACCGCCGAGATCGCCCGAATGTTGAGCGGCGATCAGTCCGAGGCAAGCTTGGCCCACGCAAAGCAGATGCTCGAAGAAGCTCGAGGTTAGGTCGTAATAGCGGTGTTGGTGGGACAAAATAGACTGAAATTTTTGTCCCACTACGCGTTTTACTCAACGACCTTGTCCGGCTGGATGAGCTCCTCGTAGTAGCTGATATGCTCGCGAGCGTCTTCAATCTCGGGCAGCAGGAAGTTGTAGATGACTTCGATGATCATCGTGGCGCTCATCTTGGAGAACGCGAAGTCGCCCGTTGTCAGTAGTGCTTCGTGGTTGACGGTATTAAAGGTGTAGTCTGCCAGGCGCGCGAGCGGGGATTTGCTGTCGCTGCTGATGACGACTACGGTTGCGCCGCAGTCGCGAGCCGCTTTTGCCATGCGATTCAGACGGCGCGACTTGCCGGAGTTTGAGATCAGCACGATAACGTCACCGGGGCGCAGCGTGAGCGCAAAACCAATCGAGGTCTCGCTGATGGTGCTTGCCATGCAACGAAGGCCCAGCTGCGAGAACTTGAACGTCGCGTCGAGCGCGACGGCGTTGGTGTTGCCTACGGCCGCAAACTCAATAACGCCGGCATTCTTAAGCGCGTGTACAACTGCGGCCAACGTGTCGTGATCAATGCCGTCGATGGTCGCATTAAGCTCACTCACCTTGGCGGCGAGGATATTTTTAAGGCTCTGCTCCATGTTGTCGAGCGAGACCTCGTCGGTCAGGCCCTCGTTGCGCTGACTCTCTAAGTCGCGCGCCAACGAAAACTGAAAGCTGCGGAAGCTGCCAAAGCCCAGCTTGCGGCAGAAACGCGAAACGGTCGCCTCGGACGTGGCGGCAGCGCGCGAGAGCTGAGCCGCCGTGAGGCGTGGCGCCTCGGACTGGTGCTCCAATATATAGTCGACAATGCGCTGCTCGGACTCGCTGTATCCCTGGTGGGTACTAATGAGGGAAAGTGCGCTTTTGCTACTATCGGTCATGGATGGCTCCTGGTTGGCATGAAAATCTAACTTGATTTGCAATGCCATAGTATACGGGCATTTTCAATTACAAGATACACCTTGCCGTTTCAAGTGTTGATGGTAAACTTTCACTTGCCGTTTACGGTTATGAAAGAACCTTTCACCGGAGAATTGCGCCTTGTCTCTTCTCACGCGGACGGTAGGTTGGTATCTTTCAGTTGTGGAAAAACGCGCATCGAAGCGCGTGTAGGGGAGCGCCCGCGGGCGCTGTACTCAAGAAGGAGGGACACATGGCTAAGTTTGACATCATCGCCGCGACCGGTTGCCCGACCGGCATTGCGCACACCTTCATGGCGAAGGAGGCGCTGGAGAAGGCAGCTGCCGAGCGCGGTCTGACCATTAAGGTCGAGACTCATGGCCAGGTCGGTGTCGAGAACGAGCTCACCAAGAGCGAGATCGCCGGTGCCAAGGCCGTCGTCGTCGCAGCCGATAAGGATGTCCAGGCTGAGCGTTTCGCCGGTAAGCCCATGGTTTCCGTTGGTGTTTCCAAGGCCCTGTCTGTCGAGGCTGCTGGTAAGCTGATCGACCGCGCGCTCGCCGCCAAGGGCGACGACACGGTTGCCGCCGCCGCCGATGTCGAGGACGAGGTCGAGGAGAAGGAGTCCATCGGCCACGTCATCTACAAGCACCTCATGAACGGCGTCAGCCACATGCTGGTCTTCGTCGTTGCCGGTGGTGTTCTGACCGCCATTTCGTTCCTGTGGGGCATCACGTCCTTTGATTCGACGGCTGCCGACTACAACAGCTTTGCTGCGATGCTCAAGATCATCGGCGGCATCGCCATGAACCTTATGGTTCCGGTGCTTTCCGCCTACATCGCCGAATCCATCGGCAAGCGCCCGGCGCTCGTCCCCGGTTTCGTTGCCGGTATGATTGCCATCCAGGGCCTGCCTGTTAACGCCGAGACCGGCATGATCGACGCCGGTGGCGCCGGCGTGGGCTTCGGCTTCCTGGGCGGCATCGTCGGCGGCTTCCTCGCCGGCTATGTCATCCTGCTGCTCGAGAAGGTTTTCTCTAAAATTCCCGCGAGCCTTAATGGCCTGAAGGCAATCTTTCTGTATCCGCTGTGCTCTACCGCCATCGTCGGCCTGGTCATGCTCGGTATTTCCGGCCCCATGGCTGCCATTAACCAGGGTATGATGGATTTCCTGCAGAGCCTCGGTAACTCCGGTCCGGTGATCCTTGGCCTGGCCATCGGCTGCATGTGCGCCTTTGATATGGGCGGCCCGGTCAACAAGGCTGCTTACGCTACTGGCACCTTCCTGCTCGGTACCGCTCTCGAAGCTGGCGTCGGCACCGAGACCTACAACTTCGGCACCAACTTCATGGCTGCCGTCTCCGCCGCTTGCATCGTTCCGCCGCTGATCACCACCTTCGCCGTCGTTGTCGGCAAGAAGTACTTCAGCCAGGAGGATCATGACGCCGGTATCGTCAACCTCATCCTTGGTTGCACCCACATCACCGAGGGCGCCATTCCGTTCATGACCAAGAACATCTGGCCCGTCATGCCCATCATGATGCTCGGTTCTTCCATCGCTTCCATCTTGACCATCTTCTTCAACGTTCACGATCCGGCGCCTCACGGTGGCTTCCTGGTCCTGCCCGTTGTCGAGAACGGTCCGCTTTGGGTCCTCGCGATCCTCATCGGCGCTGTTGTCGGTGGCATCCTGTTCGTGGCCTTCAAGAAGTACGACTTCGAGAAGAATCAAAAGGCCGCTCCTGCAGCCAAGCCGGTTGAGGCCCCCAAGGCCGCTGCCGTCGAGGCCCCCAAGGCCGAGGCTGCCGACTTCGTGAAGGTCGAGAATGTCTTTGTCGCCGAGGACTTCGCTTCTCGTGACGAGGCTCTGAGCTTCGTTTCCAACCAGGCTGTCAAGGCCGGTATCGCCAGCGACGCCGACGCCGTGATGAACGCCTTCCTGGCCCGCGAGGCCGAGGGCACCACGGGCATGATGGAGGGCTTCGCTATCCCGCATGCCAAGTCCGACGCCATTACCGAGGCTGCCGTCATCGTCGTCAAGGACGAGTCCGGCGTGACCGGTTGGGATACCATGGACGGCGCTCCCGTCAACGTGGCTATCGCCCTGCTCATCCCCGGTGCCCAGGCCGGCACTACGCACCTCAAGATCCTGTCCAAGGTCGCCGAGGCGCTCATGGACGAGGACTTCCGTGCCACCGTCAAGGGTTCCACCGACGCCGCCGAGATCGCCAAGACGATTAACGCCCGTCTGGTCTAATCCCGCAACACGCGAATAGCATCGCCCCCTGTATATAAGGCGGAGTCCCTCCCCAGGGTCTCCGCATTTTTCATCCCCAAATAAGTTGCGGTGAAATAGGGACTGTTTAAACGATTCAACCCCAAATTCAGTCCCTATTTCACCGCAACTTATAAAAGGGCATAGAGAGGGCTGCCTATCGAGTCTTTGTCGCGAACAGGTCATCAGCCAGAATTCCGTTCGCACGATATTACTCTGGACCGACCGAGTTTCCGCAGCTCGCCTGCCGGGCGGGCGCGGGTTAAGTTTGTCGCGAGTTCCGCACGCAAAGGAAAGCACTTAATGTGCTTTCCGTCTTGCGCAGGACTGTAGAGCAGCAAACTTAACCCGCGCCCGCCCGGCGAGCAAGCGGACGACAAACACATCTGTCCAATAATTCGTCTGAAACATAATGAAAAACCGTTTGATGTGAGTTAATATAAACAACGTCGTGAATCTGACTCCTGCCACATGCATGACAGGGGTTAAACACAAAAAGGAGTCAATTATGGTTTCTGAGAAGGCTACCCTCGTTAATCCTCAGGGTCTGCACATGCGTCCGGCTGGTCTGTTCGCCTCCACCATGGGCAAGTACGCCTGTGACGTGACGGTCGTCACCCCCGAGAAGGAGGTCAACGGCAAGTCCCCGATGGCCCTCATGGCTGCTGGTATCCCCTGCGGCACCGAGGTCGAGGTAAAGTGCGACGGCGCTGACGAGGCCGAGGCTCTGGCTGCTGCCATCGAGCTCATCAAGAGCGGTCTTGGCGAGTAGAACTCAAACGGGTCGCATGTTGAACAACTAAGTTCATATTTGGGGGCGCAGTGACCTGTTGTAAGGTAACTGCGCTCTTTTGTCATGGATATGGCAAAACGCTTTATCACATGACACGGAGAGAGGAATGGGAATGTATCAGGGAGTCAACGCTTCCGAGGGCATCGGTATCGGCACCGTCATGGTCGCCGTCGATCCCGACTTGACGTTTGAGCCGCACGAGGTTGCTGATTCGGCAGCAGAGAAGGAGCGCTATCAGTCCGCTCTTTCGGTCTTCTGCGAGAAGACCCAGGCTCAGGCCGACCACATGAAGGAGACGGTGGGCGAGGCCGAGGCCGAGATCATGAGCGGACACATTGTCCTGGCTCAGGACCCGGGCATGACCGACGCCATCAACGCCGCCATTGACGGCGGTACCTGCGCCGAGCAGGCGCTCATGGACACCTCGACCATGTTCGAGAACATGTTCCTGTCTATGGACGACGAGATGTTCCGTCTGCGCGCGGCCGACATCGCCGACATCCGCACCGGTATTCTGGCCGAGCTGCTGGGCAAGGAGGTCGTCGACCTCTCCGTCCTGCCCGAGAACACTGTCGTTGTCGTGCACGACCTCACGCCGTCCATGACCGCAACGATCGATAAGGCCCACGTTGCCGGTATCGTCACCGAGACCGGTGGCCGCACGTCGCACTCCGCGATCATTGCGCGCGCCCTCGAGATCCCGGCTGTCCTTTCGGTTTCCAACAGCTGCACCGCGCTGCGCAACGGTATGACCGTTGTCGTCGACGGTGGCAAGGGTATCGTCGAGGCCGATCCCGACGAGGAGACGCTCGCTGCCTACACCGCTAAGGCCGAGGCCTTCGCTGCCGAGAAGGCAGCCCTCGAGGCCTTCCGTGGCAAGCCGTCCGTGACTGCCGATGGCATCAAGAAGATCATCGCCTGCAACATCGGTAACCCCGATGACGTGCCCAACGCGCTCGATCACGACGCCGAGGCCATCGGTCTGTTCCGCTCCGAGTTCCTGTTCATGGACTCTGCTGAGCTTCCTTCCGAGGAGGAGCAGTTCAACGCCTACCGTAAGGTCGCCAGCGCGCTCAAGGGTGCTCCGGTCATCATCCGCACGCTCGATGTGGGTGGCGACAAGGAGATTCCGTATCTGCACATGGTCAAGGAAGACAACCCCTTCATGGGCTTCCGCGCCGTGCGTTACTGCCTGGCCAATCCCGACCAGTACAAGGTCCAGCTCCGCGCTCTGCTGCGCGCTAGCGCCTTCGGTGACGTCAAGATCATGATCCCGCTCGTCACCTGCGTCGAGGAGGTCTTGGCTGTCAAGGAGCTCGTCGAGCAGTGCAAGGCCGAGCTGACCGAAGAGGGTCGAAAGTTCAACGAGAACATCGAGGTCGGCATTATGGTCGAGACGCCCGCCGCTTCGCTGCTCGCAGACCGTCTTGCCGAGGTCGCCGACTTCTTCTCCATTGGCACCAACGACCTGATCGGCTACACCATGTGCGCCGACCGTGGCAACGACACCATCTCCAACCTGTACCAGGTGTACTATCCCGCCGTGCTCCGCTCGCTCAAGAACATCATCGAGAGCGGCGTGAAGGCCGGCATCATGGTCGGTATGTGCGGCGAGGCCGCTGCCGATCCGCTGCTCGAGCCGCTGCTGATCAGCTGGGGCCTGGAGGAGTTCTCGATGAGCGCTCCGTCGATCCTGCGCGCCCGCAAGACCATCAGCCAGTGGACCAAGGCCGAGTGCGACGAGCTCGCCGAGAAGGCACTCGCCTGCAACACCGCCGCCGAGGTCAAGGCACTGCTCGAGTCCGCAGCTCGCTAATTTGGTATCAGAGGTAACCGCGTGGTTGGAATGGGCCGGCCACGCGGCCCTCACATATACAGGGGGTACTGTAAATGTTCTACACGCTAACCGCTAACCCGGCTGTCGACATGACGGTTTCGAGCTCTCCGCTCGAGCCCGACGAGAACGTCCGCACCGGTTCGGCCAGCTACACGGCTAACGGCAAGGGCCTCGACGTGTCCTTCGCCTTTAAGAAGATGGGCGTCGACACCGTCGCGCTCGGCTTCTTCGCTGGCTTCACGGGCAAGTTCATCGTCGAGGAGGTCATGAACCTGGGTTGCCTCTGCCGCCCGGTCTGGACCGACGGTATCACGCGCATTAACACCTACGTCAACGATGGCCAGCACGAGTACGGCATCCTGAACCCCGGCGCCCCGATCACGCCGCAGCACCAGGAGGAGCTCTACAACATCCTGGACACCGCGGGCGATCTCGAGTGCCTGATCGTCTCCGGCTCCGTGCCTCCCAAAGCTACGCCCGACTTCCTGGCTCAGGTCATGGAGCACGCTCAGGCTCGTGGCGCTGACGTCGTCCTGGACCTGTCCTCCGACAAGCTCAAGGAGCTCGCTCACAAGAAGCCGCTGCTCATCAAGCCGAACCATCACGAGATGAAGGCCATCTTCGGCGTGCCGGTCGACACCGACGACGAGGTTCGTGTCGCCATGAAGATGGCTCACGACGCTGGCGTTCAGAACGTGCTGCTCACCCGTGGTAGCCGCGGCGACGCTTACTTCTCCAACGGCGAGGACATCTGGTACGCCAAGCGTGAGTTCAACATCAAGCTGGTCTCTTCCGTCTGCGCCGGCGACTGCACCCTCGCTGCGTTCCTGCACAAGTGGTACAGGGATCGCGACAACGTCGAGGAGGCCATGAAGCTCGCTATGGCCACCGGCGCCAACGTTGCCGAGTCCGTCGGCATTGGTGACTTCGGTCACGTCGACGAGTACAGCAAGCGCGTTGCTGTCCGCAAGCTCGATCGTCAGTAATCGAAACGCGACATATTCGTGCGCATGCGGCGCCCCGGTTTCGGCCGGGGCGCCTTTTTTGTTCCGCCATGGGGGAGAGGTGTCCTGCCGTACTTCATCGCTTCCACACCGTTCACCGAGTTGTCCTAGCCTTTTACCGATGCGTGGAATATACTTTCATTAACACGTTGCTTCGTGAAAGGAACATTCATGATTTACACGCTCACTGCTAATCCCGCCATTGATTACAACATCGCCTGCGACGGCCTTACTGCCAATACCGTCACGCGTACCCGCAATGCCGTCTACACGCCCAACGGCAAAGGCCTCAACGTCTCGTTTACGCTTGACCACTATGGTGTCGACACCACGATCCTGGGTTTCTTCGCCGGCTTCTCGGGTGAGTTTATCGTTAAGGGCGCCGAGGCCCTGGGCGTGCCCGTCAAGCCTGTGTGGACCGACGGCATCACGCGCGTCAACGTGTTCCTTAATGCCGGCCCCGACACTGAGTACAACATGGTCAACGCTGGTGCCGCCATCAACGAGGCCAATGAGCAGGAGATGTTTGAGCTCATCGATTCGCTCGATGACATGACCTGCCTGGTTATCAGCGGCTCGCTGCCTCCCAACACTTCCGAGGGCTTCCTGGCCGAGGTCCTGCGCCGCGTCAAGGCCAAGGGGGCCGAGTTCGTCCTCGACATCTCGAGCCATCAGCTGGCAGACCTTATTGCCATGGAGCCGCTGCTGATCAAGCCCAATGACGACGAGCTGCTCGACATCTTTGGCATTAAGGTGAGCGGTGGCGACGACGAGTCCGTCAAGGGCGCGATGGCCGAGCTGCACGCCAAGGGCGCCAAGAATGTACTGCTGACCCTTGGTGGCGATGGCGCGTATTTCTCCAACGGCGAGCACATCTGGTTTGCCAACCGCACCTTTGAGGTCAAGCTGCTGTCGACCGTCTGCGCCGGCGATTCCTCGCTCGCTGCCTTCCTGTCCGTGTGGCACGACGCTCCCGAGCGCGTCGAGGACGCCCTGCGCCTTTCGATGGCCACTGGCGCCAACGTGGTCGAGTGCCCCGGTCTGGGGGATTTTGCCAAGGTGGACGAATATAAGAAGCACATCGAGGTTCGCCAGGTCTGCTAGCCGCATCGATACATCGTTGCCGAACACCCGCTTTGGATTACCAAGGCGGGTGTTTTTTGCGCGCTGAACATATGTGGTGTCTGCTGTCTCGTTTTATCGAATCGACGACGCGATTGCGTGTGCGCGCTTTCTCGTTTCTTGTTAGACTTCTTGAGAACCATCGATTAACGCTCACAAGTGCAGGAGGCCATAGGCATGTGCAATGTTTCGCTCAACGGTACTCAACCGTCCGATGCGTCCCTGCGCGTCCTGCGCGCGCTTGAGGCGGCTGGTCTTGAGGCTTGGTACGTGGGCGGTTGGGTGCGCGACGCCCTGATGGGGTACCCCAGCCACGATGTTGATATGTGCTGTAGCGGCCTGTGGCAGGAGTCCAAAGCGGCGCTCGAGGCCGCCGGCATCGCGGTTGTGGAGTCGGGCATTAAATTTGGCGGAATCACGGCTATTTCCGATGGCGAGCGTATCGAGGTCACCACGTACCGTCTGGATGGCTTTTACACCGATGGTCGCCATCCCCAGAGTGTGGAGCGTGCCGCCTCGCTCGAGGACGATCTGGCGCGCCGCGACTTTACCGTCAATGCCATGGCCTGGCATCCCGAGCGCGGGCTTGTCGACCGCTACGACGGCCAGGGTGACTTGGAGCGCAAGCTGATTCGCGCTGTCGGCGATCCCAAGCGTCGCTTTAACGAGGACGCCCTGCGCATGCTGCGTGCGGTGCGCTTTGCCTGCCGTCTGGACTTTATGATTGAGCCCGAGACCAAGCGTGCGCTTGCCGAGTGCGCGCCGCTGCTCGAAGCCGTGGCGCGTGAGCGTGTGGGTATTGAGCTCGAGGGCATTCTTTCGACCGGTCATGGGGGAGACGCGATGCTCCGCTATCCCGAGCTCATCTGCGCCGCCGTGCCCGAGTTGGCAGCGGGTCGCGGGTTTGATCAGCGCAGTGTCTATCATGCGTTTAACGTCTACGTGCATATCGCCCGTGTGCTGACGGTGGCGGGGGAGCTCGCGCTGTGTGACGGCGTCGCGCCCTCGTCGAGCCTTATGTGGGCGGCGTTTTTGCACGATGTGTCCAAGCCCGAGTGCTTCACGGTCGATCACGCCGGCAGCGGACACTTCTACGGTCATCCCGAGCTCGGCGCCAAGAAGGCGCGCGTCATTATGGATCGCCTGGCCCTCTCGCACGACTTGGTGCGCGACGTGTGCCTGCTCATCAAATACCATGACAAGCCGCTGCGCCCCGAGCGCTCCTGCCTGCTCAATATGATGCGCGCGCTTTCGGGTGAGGGCGTCGACACGGCCCGCCTGATTGACGAGCTCATGGACCTTAAGCGTGCCGACACACTTGGCAAGGCCCCGTCGTGCTTCTATTATGTTGAGACGATTGAGGAGATGCGCGCGCTGGCGCACGAGCTGCTGAAGGCAGGGGAGCCCTATACGCTCAAGATGCTCGCCATCAACGGCGGCGACCTGATCCGTGCCGGAGTCAAGCCCGGGCCGGAACTGGGTCAGCTTCTCAACTCCGCCCTCGACGCCGTGATCGAAGACGATATTCCCAACGAGCGCGAAGCTCTTTTGGTTCATCTCAACTTGAATTAGCTACCAAGTTTACCTGCGTATTCCATAACCTGCCGACAATTTTTCGGCAATTTGGAATTTCTTCTTGCGCTGACGTTTTTTGTCCCGTAATATATTTCCTCGCAGCACGGCAGTGCAGATGTCATGTGGCCCGTTCGTCTAGCGGTTTAGGACGCCGCCCTCTCAAGGCGGAGATCACCAGTTCGAATCTGGTACGGGCTACCACTTCTTTTCTGCTGAGGCTTATGGCCCGTTCGTCTAGCGGTTTAGGACGCCGCCCTCTCAAGGCGGAGATCACCAGTTCGAATCTGGTACGGGCTACCACGCATCTGATACCCGGACTTCCTATGGAAGGCCGGGTTTTTTTATTTTCAAACAACCGTCTGCAATTCCCGTTTGAACCAGAGCTTTGCGTTCTGCCTATGGCCCTTACGGGTACAATATCCAAGATATTTTGACTGTTAGAAGGAGCCTCATGACGGAGTCCTCTCAGCATACGTCTAAGCCCCAGGTCGAGGTTGAGGCCTCGGGCGGAGATGACAATAAGAGCGCACGCCGCGGCGCCATCTTTATCGGCGTCGTGCTGGTAGGTTATATCGTCTATCTGGTGGTAACCGGGCAGATGGGGCAGTTCTGGGCCGCTATGTCGAGCGTCCAGGCGTCATGGCTCGTTGTCGCGTGTCTTTGCATGTTCATGTACCTGTTCTTTGGCATTGTGGCCTATGCGATCGCCGTCTGGCTCGATCCCAATTCGCCCGTCGGCATCCGCGACCTGATCTCGGTCGAGGCGAGTGGCATCTTCTTTGGTAACCTGACGCCCATGATGATGGGCTCCACCCCGGCTCAAATCTATCGCCTGACCAAGGCCGGCCAAAACGTGGGCGAGGCCGGCGCCACGCAATTCACGCGTTTTATCGTGTACCAGTTTGGCCTGGTCGCCTGGGGCGCTATCCTGCTGCTCGCCCGTATGCCGTTTTTTGCCGAACGCTACGGCGACATGACGCTGCTGTGCGTCTTTAGCTTTGGTGGACACTGCTGCATCTTGCTTGGCATCTTCGCCGTCGCGCTCATGCCTAAGACCGTCACGCGCGTCGCCCATTGCATCATCAATTGGCTCGAGCGCATTGGTGTCTCGGCCACTAAGATCGAGGGTTGGCGCACGTTTGTCGATGGCGAGATCTACTCCTTCTCCGAGAAGTTCAAGCTTTCGGCCGGACATTTTTCTTCCATGCTGCTCACCGTGTTTATCACCATGCTGCAGCTCGCGTTTTTCTATCTGGTTCCGTATTTCCTGATGCTTGCCTTTGGCCACCACGAGGTCGACTTTTTCTCGGTCATGGCCGCGAGCGCCTTTGTCCAGCTGTTAAGCTCTGCGGTTCCCTTGCCCGGTGGAACTGGTGGCGCTGAGGGCGGCTTTGCATTGTTCTTGGGTCATTTCTTCGGTTCGGCTTCGACCGCCGGCTATCTGCTGTGGCGTCTCATTACGTTTATTGCGCCTACCATTTTGGCTGCGCCCCTGCTGGGACTTAAGAGCGCCCACAACGAGAGCATCCATGCGCGCTGGGATCGCGTGATGCGCAAGCTCGGCCGCACGCCTCAGACGCCCTCTGCGCCCACTAAGCCGCACCCCACGAATGCTGTTACCGTTGATCCCAAGAAGCACGCTCAGAAGGCTTCTGGGACCGCAAAGCCGGCTCATAAGGCCTATGTGCGTCAGACAGGAGACGGTATTCGCGTATCTCCGTCGGCACTCAATAAGAAGAAGCACCCTAAGTCGCAGTAGGGCAGTCGTGCGTTCTTCATGATGCGAGGCATATTTGTGCTGTATGGGGGATAATCCTCTTACGTAGATTATCTCTCATCTGTTGATGAATGCTCGCATATCGAAGGGACACGCCCATGGCAACCAGCAAACCGCGTCTTGATCGTCGCATCGTTCGCAGCCGTAATGCCATCCTTTCGGCTTTCGAGCGCCTGCTCATGGAAAAGCCGCTGGCAGACATTACGGTGAGTGCCATCGCGCGCGAGGCCAATGTCGACCGCAAGACCTTTTACGTTCACTTTGGTACGGTTGACGGCCTGCTCGATGCCATTGCCGTCGATGTGGTGGAGATGATTGTCGACTCAGTCGAGAAAACGCTTGCTTCCATGGACGGCGACACCAACGAGCGCGCCCTGAGCGCGGCGGCGACCTTCTTTAAAACCGTTAACGAGGCACTGTGCAACAACTTGGTGCTCAATCGTCAGCTGATCGAGAATATTCCGCTCGATGATTTCATGGCTCGTCTTCGTGCGCCGCTCGAGCACGAGATTGCCGAGCGAGATCTGCTGCCCCAAGGTCTCAAGGACGAAATGTTCGACTACTATCTGGCGTTTTTGCTGTCGGGTATTATCGGTATCTATCGCACGTGGGCGCTGTCTGACGGCTCGGTTCCTATCGAGCGCGTCTCTGAGGTCGCCAACGATCTGACTCTCAATGGTCTGTCGAGTCTGGAATCTCGCTTGGATTAGGCCTAGTTGGGCTCGTCGGCGTGGAAATTCCTGTTCCTGAGGTTCTCCGGCGCCTTGGAGACCTTGCCGGCGTAGGAGCTGTAGCCTGAGGATCCTTAAAAGAAAGTCCAGTTTATCCTTCCCACTCCAATTTTGGAATCCTCCGATGCGCCTTCGCACGCTCGCATGACCTCGATACCATGCGAGCGTGCGAACTCGACGAGCTCTGCGTTGCGGGCGTTTATGGTGCCGAAGGCGGCGGGGCACACGATAAGACGCGCGCAGTGGACGAGGAGCTCTTTGGCGCGGGCTATGGTTTTATCCCCGATCGGCTCGAAGGCGCGCTCGGCCACGCATTCCGTCGCCAGGTCGCGCGCAAGCTCGCAGTCGATGTCCCCTTCGTGCAGAACGCCCGCGTAGAACGCCTTGCCCTGCCGGATGAGCTGGCGAAACACAGCTGACCCCGTACCTGCGCCGGCGATGACGAACGTGTGCGCATCGCCGTGTGGGCGCCCAATTTCCACGCTGCCGAAGCGCTCGTTGAAGGTGCCATGTTGAAGGCCGTAGAGCTCGCCAATCGTCTCGCGCGTGAATATGTCCTCGGGTGCGCCGGCGCGGAAGACCCGGCCGTCCTTCATGCAAATCACCTTGTCGGCGCTTTTCTGCGCGAGCTCGAGTTCGTGGATGGACATGATGACAGCCACATTCCGCGATTTCGCAAGGTGGCGAAGTATTCGCAGCAGGTCGATCTGGTAGCGGATATCGAGATATGACGTGGGCTCGTCGAGCACGAGCACACGCGGATCCTGTGCGATGGCGCGTGCGAGCATGACGCGCTGGCGTTGCCCGTCGCTTATCTGCATGAAGTCGCGCTCGGCGAACTCTTCCACATGTGCGGTTTTCATGGCCTCGTCGACCCGACTATGGTCGTCGGGCGAGAGTGTGCCCATTCGCCCGGTGTAGGGATGCCTTCCCGCCTCTATGATATCGCGGCAGGTGAGGAGCTCGGTCCGGGGTCGATCTGTCAGCATAACGGCAAGGTTCCTTGCGAACTCCGCCGTCTTCCATCGGGAAATCTCCCGCCCGTCGAGCTCGACCGCGCCGGCAAGCGGTGCCAGATGGCGTGTGATGGTTTTCAAGATGGTCGACTTGCCCGAGCCGTTCGGCCCGATGAGCGCCACGACGTCGCCCGCGCGAACCTCCAGCTCGACGCCTTCGACTACGACCTTCTTGTCGTAGCCCGCCGACAGGTCGCTTATGCGGAAAAGCGGCGCTCCGTCAGCCTTCGTTGCGACCGGGGTTTCGAGGTTCGACTCCCCTCTGAGCGTTTTGGGCCGCGGCATGAATTCCCCCATCTACCTCACTCGTTTCTTCAACATGAGTGCGATAACCACCGGCGCGCCGAAGATGGCGGTGACGGCGCTGATGGAAAGCTCGACGGGGGAGAACAGCGTGCGCGCGATCAAATCGCAGCCCGCGCAGAAGATGGCGCCTCCCAAGAAGCACGCAGGAATCACGCGGATGGGCTTCGACGACTTCAGCGCCGACTTAACGAGATGCGGAACCGCGATGCCTACGAACGACACCGGACCAGCGAACGCGGTCACGCAGGCGGAGAGCATGCTCGCTAGAAGGACGAGCACCACGCGGAAGCGTGCGACGTTCACGCCGACGCTTTTCGCGTAGGCTTCTCCCAGCTGGAAGGCGGAAAGGGGCTTCGATATCGCGAATACGCATGCGCTCACGGTGATCACCACGACCGCGATGACCGCGATGTCGTCCCAGCTCGAACCCGAGAAGCTACCCAAAGACCAGTTGTGCAGGTTCACGATGGACTGGTCGTCGGCGAAGGCGATGAGAAAGTTCGTCGCCGCCGAGCAGATGTATCCCACCATGACGCCCGCCACGATGAGCATGGCCATGGAACTTATGCGCCGTGCGATGAGGAGCACGAAGCCGATGGTGATAAGCGATCCCAGAAACGCTGCGGCCACCATGGCCGGCGAGGACATGGCCTGGTTCGCGCCCAGAAGTACGATCATCGTAAGCGCGACAACGAACTTTGCGCCCGAGGAGACGCCCAAGATGAACGGGTCGGCGATGGGGTTGTTGAAAAACGTCTGCAGCAGGAACCCGGAGAGCGAAAGTGCCCCGCCGAGAAGCACGGCTGAAAGCACGCGCGGCAGACGAATCTCCCAGATGATCTGGATTTCCATGGAATTGGCCGCGCCTCCCGAAAGGATGCCGGGGATGTGGTCTGCGGGCACGAGCACGCTCCCGATGCACAGGTTGGCCCCGACGAGCACGATGAGGGCAACAGCGAGCAGCGCCGTCACGACGCGACACCGCGCGGCGCGCCCCGATTCGTCGTATGTCATGGAAAGCCGGCTTCTCATGGCGCTAGCCGAGCTTCCTCAGATAATGGAAGTTGCTCGCGTCATCGCCGGTGAACGCCCCGTGCAGCTCGTCGATAATGTCGGCGGTGGAAGTCATCTGCTGGTACATGTCGGCGCTTGTGACCCAGACGTTGCCGTTCTTCACGGCTTTGAACTGCGACAATAGCGCGTTTTTGCCTACGAAGTCGTTCAAGGTGGCAACCGATTCGTCGATGGTGCCGTTGTAGACGATAATGTCGGCATCCTTCGCCGTCGCGTAGAAGCGCTCCATTTCGAGCGTTACTGACGAACCTGACGTCGACGCCGTCTGCGCGTCATCGAGCGCGTAGTTGCCGCCTGCAAGCTCGATCATCTGCGCCACGTAGTCGCCCGCCCGCCGCGTGACGGCGGCCCCGTTCGAGTTAATGTAGAAATACGCCACGGTTTTACCTGACGACGCGAGCCTCGACGTTTGCTCGACGCGGGCCTTCTGCTCGTTGAACAGGTGCGCGGCCTCGTCTTCCTTGTCGAACAGGACGCCGAAAAGCTTAATCCACTCGACGCGCCCGAGTGCTTCGGGCTCGCTCGACGACTGTTCGGTGAGCACGACGAGCCCGAGCTTCTGCAGCTTTTCCTTCACATCGGGCGTGTGGTTGATCATGGTGTTCTCGATGGCGAGCGTGCAGCCCGAGGCCGATATTCGCTCGTAGTCGGGCGCGCTGTACTTGCCGCCGTAGGCGATCGCCCCACTTTCGAGTGCGCTTTTGAAGCCCGCGACCGAGCAATCGTCGGCCTTCGTGCCCGACATGAGGATGTTGTCGTTCGCATCGAGCGCGTCGACCAGGCACATCGTCGCCGACGACACGAGGTACACCTTGTTGGCGGGACGCCTTATGACCGCGATGTCGGAGCTCAACCCATCAGGTACCTTTGCATCTTGCGGTACCACGAGGAAGCGCTCCCCGTTCGAAATGCAGATAAGCCGCAGGCCGCCTTCGTACTCGTCGACAGTGAAGTGCTCGGCGTATTCAAGCTGAAGCGCCCCCGTCGGCTCCCAGCCGCAGCCCAAATCGGCGTTGTGGAAGTCGGCCGCGGCGCTTGAAGCCGTTCCCGCAGGGGAGCCGCCGCTTGCATCGTCGCCCGATTTCTCCTTCATGGTGGATGAGTCGAAGTGGAACGTGTAGTCGATGGTGTGCGGCGTCGACATGGCGACGGTCTCGGCCGACACGGCGATGTCCTCGTCGAGCGTGACGGGTATCTCGAACGTGGAGTTGCCGCCGTCGTTTACGGGCGCGTAGTCCACGCCGTTGACGGTCATTTTGTCGTAGTTCGAACTCGACCAGGTGATGGTCGCGGTGTAGGTGTCGCCATCCTTCACAATTGTGGTGGGTGAGGCGATGCTTGCGCGCCCTGACCCGCCGGAGAGCGAGACGCTCACAGTGTATTCCTGAGAGCCCGCCGTGCCACCGGTCGCGTTCGGGCTCGCACTGCACCCCGCGAAGGGAAGCGCGAACAGGGCGACGAGAACGCAGGCGATCGCGCGCACCGCGATGCTGCGACGCTTCCTGCTTTCCCCCTTGGGAAGAATCGACCGCATGGCGTTACTTCAGTGCGTCGGCGCGCAGATCGACGCCGGCGGATTCGAACACGAGCGTGCGGTCGTACCACTGCTCTTTTCTAATACTCCACGCGGCGCAGGCGGTGTCCTCGTCGAGCGCTTCAACGGGCACGTCGTAGGTGTACTTGCCTTCCGCGTTTTCCACATAGGGGATGAAGTCGGCCTCGCTCGCGGCGGCAGCCTCGTCGCCCGTGCCCATGAAGAGCTTGCCGTAGCCCGTGCCGGAAAGCGTCATCACGCAGTGCATGGAGCCGTTTTCCACGATGAGCTGGGCGTCCACAATCCTGAACATGTTCGAGCTGGAATCTACGGTGATCGGATAGGTGCCGTCGGCCACCTTGTCGGCGGTGATGGGGGCAGCGCTTGCGCCCTCGGGCGCATCGGCCGCCTGTTCGGTCTTTTCCTGGGAATCGGCATCGCTTGCCTTTGCGCTGTCGATTGAATTTCCGCCGCAGCCGGCGAGCGAGAACGCGAAAAGCGCCGCTGACAGGGCGAAGGCGAGGGTTTTCTTCAACATGGAGGGAGGTTCCTTTCAATCGCTTCGACCGCCCGCTCGTGCGGTGGGCGGGCGGGACGCGAATGCAACGGGCATGCGCCGTCGGTCGGGGAAGGCGCATGCCCGTTGCACGGGGACGCGACCGGCGCCCCCGTGCGCGGCGAGTTTACAGCTTGGCGATGGCGTCGTCCACGTGTGAGACGTAGATGTCGTCGACCGCGGCGTTCTGTCCCAGACCCTGGAGCAGGCACGTCACTTCGAAGCCGGCGGCCACGAACTTCGCAGCCCAGCTGTCGGGGTCGGTCTCGTCTGCCATGTCGTTGTTCGCGTGGTCGCCCGCGACCACCATGAACGGCGCGAGCACGGCCTTCTTGTACCCTGCGGCGCTCGCGGCGGCGATAACATCCTCGCAGGTCGGTTCAGCCTCGACGGTGCCGACGAAGAACTGCGTCAAGCCCTCGTTCTTGAACACTTCCTGCATCTTGGCATAGTCGGCGTTGGAATCGGCTTCGGTGCCGTGGCCCATGAGGCACAGCGCCGTCTTGCCGTCGTCGAAGGACGCCATGTTCTCCTTAATGGCGGCGGCCACCTTCTTGTAGTCGTCGTCGGAGGTGAGCAGCGGGTCGCCGAGCGAGATCTTGTCGAACTTGTCGGCGTACTTGTCGAGCTCGTCTTTCACGTCGGCGTATTCCAGGCCAGCCATGAGATGCGTCGGCTGCACGACGATTTCCTTCACGCCGTCTTCCACGCAGCGGTCGAGCGCCTCGGTCATGTTGTCGATCGTGATGCCGTCGCGCTTCTTCAGCTTGTCGATGATGATCTGCGCGGTGAAGGCGCGGCGGATGTCGTAGTCCTGCCAGTACTTCTCGCGGATAGCGTCTTCGATGGCGCCGATGGTGATGTGGCGCGAGTCGTTGTAGCTCGTGCCGAAGCTCGTGACGAGGATGACCGGCTTCACGGCCTTCTCCTTTTCGCTCGATTTCTCGGAACTCGCGGAGGTGCTGGAGCAGCCCGCGAGCGCGACTCCGGCGAGCGCGAAGGCTCCGGTTGCTGCGGCGCCCATGAAGCCGCGGCGTGACATCTGGTCGGACATGGTTTTTCCTTTCCTCGGTTTGCCGGTCCCCCGGCGACAGTTGCTTGTCGGCACAAGCGAAAGAAAAGCGCACCCCTCGGGGTTCACAAGGAGCTAACGCCACGGCGATGCCGTGAGGAAAAGGCGAAGCAGTCTGGCTTGGGGCGCGAGGCGGTTCGCCCGCGCGTCCTATACAGTAATGTCCCTTGCCCAGGATTCCCACCTGGTTCCCTCCGCAAGCCAGCGCGGGCTGTGCGGGCGCCGCGCCGGTCATTTCCTTTTATCCGATTGTCATATGCTCGTTGCCGAAACTTTTACTATGATAGTGGGCACTTGTGAACGTGTCAAAGCCCAGGGCGGGCGGCATTGCGCCTCCTGCCTGCGTATTTGCGCCCATTGCTGCCGCAGGCGCCGTGTTTTGCCCGCTGCGCGAATGGCGGCGTAAACGGTTGCGATGAGAAACGGGAAGGAAGGCTCGGATGATTCATATCGTTGGCGCAGGCTCGGGCGCCGCCGACCTTATCACGCTGCGCGGGGCGCGCCTTCTGCGCGCGGCCGACGTGGTCGTTTGGGCGGGGAGCCTTGTGAACCCCGAGCTGCTCGCTGAGTGCAAGGAATCCTGCGTCGTCTACGACAGCGCGCACATGACCTTGGAGGAAGTGCTCGACGTGATGTGCGCGGCGGATGCACGGGGCGAGGAAGTGGTGCGCCTGCACACGGGCGACCCGTGCCTGTACGGAGCCATCCAGGAGCAGATGGACGCGCTCGACGCGCGCGGCGTGGACTACGAGGTGGTGCCCGGCGTGTCGAGCTTTTGCGGTGCCGCGGCGGCGCTTCGCCAGGAATACACGCTGCCGGGAATCAGCCAGTCGGTCGTGATCACGCGGCTTTCCGGGCGCACCCCCATGCCCGCGGGCGAGGGCATGCGCACCATGGCGGAAAGCGGCTCGACTATGGTCATCTTCCTGAGCTCGGGTATGCTCGCCGAGCTTTCCGCCGAGCTTTTGGCCGCGGGCCGCAGCTCCGATGAGCCGGCGGCGCTCGTGTACAAGGCGACCTGGCCTGAGGAGCGCGTGGTGCGCTGCACAGTGGGCACGCTCGCCGATGCGGGCGCGCGAGAGGGCATCGACCGCACGGCGCTCGTGGTGGTGGGCCGCGTGCTCGGAGCTCGCGGCGGGCTTGCGCACAACGGTGCGCAAGCGGGGTCGTACGAGCGCAGCAAGCTTTACGACCCTTCGTTTGCCACGGGGTATCGGAAGGCGAGTAGCTAGCGTGGCCTTCGAGCACTACATATATACCGGGACGACCCGCCTGCGCTGCGGCTACACCACGGGGAGCTGCGCCGCGCTCGCGGCGAAGGCGGCCTGCGAGATGCTCTTGTCACGAAAGCCCGTCGGCCGCGTGTCGGTCGTCACCCCCGGCGGGCTGCCCGTCGAGACGGATGTGGTCGACGCATGCATCGGCGAGGGGAGCGCCCAGTGCGCCGTGCGAAAGGACGCAGGCGACGATGCCGATGTGACCGACGGCGTGCTCGTGTACGCGCGCGTGGAACATGCGGGGTCGGGCACGGGTGCTGCGGGCAGCAAGGACGTGCCCGCGCACGAATCGGAAGTTTCCGTCGATGGCGGCGTGGGCGTGGGGCGCGTGACGTTGCCCGGGCTCGAGCAGCCGGTGGGGGCGGCCGCCATCAACGCGACGCCGCGCGCGATGATTACTTCGGCGGTGCGTGAGGTGTGCGCCGCGCACGGCTTTTCTGGAAACATTGCTGTGACGATTTCGGTACCCGAGGGTGTTGCCCTTGCCGAAAAGACCTTCAACCCGCACCTGGGGATAGAGGACGGCATCTCCATCCTGGGAACGACGGGCATCGTCGAGCCGCGCAGCCTCGCTGCCTTGCGCGACAGCATCGAGCTCGAGATCCGGCAGCATGCGGCTATGGGGCGGCGCGGAGTCGTGCTCACGCCCGGCAACTACGGCGCGCAGTTCATCTCGGGGCATTTCCACCTAAACGGTGCGCCGGTGGTCTTCATCTCCAACTTTGTGGGCGATGCGATTGATTGCTGCGTTCGCGAGGGATTTACCAATGTCCTTCTTGTGGGACACATCGGCAAGCTGGTGAAGGTCGCGGGCGGCATCATGGACACCCATTCGCGTACCGCCGACTGCCGCGCGGAGATTCTGGCCGCCCACGCGGCCTTGGCCGGCGCGGGCGCGAAGACCGTGTGCGAGATCATGTCGTCGGTCACGACCACGGCGGCGCTCGAGGTAATCGAGGCCGCCGGCGTGGGGGACGCTGCGCGCGCCTCGCTCGCTGCGGCAATCGAGGACAGGTTGCGCCGCCGCGCGGCGGGCGCATGCGACATCGCCGCGGTCGTGTTCGACGCCGAGCGCCGCGAGCTTTTCCGCACGTCGGGCGCCGATGCGGTTATCGGGGAATTGGGGGCGACGTATGAGTAAAGGCGTGCTGTACGGGGTGCGCCGCGCAATCGGCTGGCCGGGGACGAAGGTGGTCATGAAGGCGCGCCGCTCGCTTGCGGACACGAAGCGCATCCTTCGCGAGGAGGGCGCCTTCGACGGTGCCGAGCTCGTAGAGGACTGTGGGCTTCCGGGCGAGCGCGTGTACCGCTCGCTCGACGATGTGCCCGATCGGGGCAGCTACTTCTCGACGATGGTGGTGCGCTAGATGAGGGTTTCCTGCATAGCGTTCACTGAGAGGGGGTATGTGTTGGCGGAGCGCACCGCACGCGCGCTTTCCGATTGCGCGCAGACAGGTGAAGATGACCCTGGCTGGGACGTTTCCGTTTCGCGCGGGTTCGGCGAGGGGAAGGCCGACCTGCGCGCATGGACGGCGCTCGCGTGGGAAGCGTCGGACGCGCTTCTGTTCGTGGGCGCGGCGGGCATCGCCGTGCGGGCGATCGCGCCGCATGTCGCCTCGAAGGCAACCGATTCCGCGGTTGTGGTGATTGACGAGGCGGGGCGCTTTGCCGTCCCGCTTTTGTCGGGGCATTTGGGCGGTGCGAACGAGCTTGCGCAAACTGTGGCACGCGCGGCAGGGGCCATCCCCGTCATCACCACGGCGACCGACGTCCGCGGCGTGTGGGCGGTGGATACGTGGGCGCGCTGTGCGGGGCTCGCCGTTTCGAATCCCGAGGCCATCAGGCGAGTGTCGGCGCGGCTGCTTTCGGGCGGGCGCGTGGCGCTCTATTCCGACATGCCGATTTCGGGACATCCACCTGAGGGGGTTGACATTGCGTCCGACCGCGCTCGGGCCGATATCGTCGTGTCGCCGTTCGCTGGCGCGAATGCAGGTGCGTCCGTTCGCGCGTCGGAGACAACGGGCGAGGTCGTGCCCGCCGGCGAGACGTGGAAGCCGGCGGGCGTGCGGGCGCAGGCGCCTGCGCCCGAGCCGCTTCGCCTTGTCGTGCCCTGCATCGTTGCGGGCATAGGGTGCCGTCGCGGTGCGTGCGCCGAAGCCATCGGGGAGGCGTTTCTTCTCGCGTGCGGGCAGGCGGGCATCTCGCCTTCGGCCGTGCGCGAGGCGGCGACGATCGACGTGAAGGCGCACGAGGAGGGTCTGCTCGCCTTCTGCCGCGCGCGCAATATCCCGCTTGCGACGTATTCCGCAGAGGAGTTGTCGCAGGTCGAAGGCAGTGTTTCGCCATCTGATTTCGTGCGTGCGACGGTGGGGGTCGACAACGTGTGCGAGCGCGCGGCGCTCGCGGACGGGGGCAAACTTATCTTCCCGAAGCTCGCTCACGGCGGCGTGACCGTCGCGTTTTCCAAGGTAACTATCGAACTTTCGTTTAAGGAGCGGTGATGGGAAAGCTCTTCGTGGTGGGAATCGGCCCGGGCGGCCCCGACGGCATGACGATTGCGGCCCGGCGCGCGCTCGAGGCGGCCGACATCGTTGTGGGGTACACGAAATACGTGGAGCTCGCGCTCGCCGCCGTGCCCGACGCGGCGCATCTCGCGACGCCGATGATGCACGAGGTCGAACGATGCCGCCTGGCGCTTTCGCGCGCGCAGAGCGGAGAAGCCGTGGCGCTCGTGTGCAGCGGTGACGCGGGCGTGTACGGCATGGCGAGCCCCGTGCTGGAGCTTGCGGAGGACTACCCCGATGTAGACGTGGAAGTTATCGCCGGGGCCACCGCGGCTCAGAGCGGGTCGGCGGTGCTCGGCGCCCCGCTTGCCCACGACTTCGCGGTCGTGTCGCTCTCCGACCTGCTCACGCCATGGGAGGTCATCGAGCGCAGGCTCGCCGCCGTGGCGAGCGCCGACTTCTGCATCTGTTTGTACAACCCGCGCAGCAGAAAGCGCGCCGACAGGCTCTCACGCGCGGCGAAGATTATGCTCGAATGGAAGGCCCCCGACACGCTCTGCGGCTGGGTACGCAACATCGGGCGCGAGGGGCAGCAGTCGGGCATGTGTAGGCTCTCTGAGCTGGGGGAGATCGACGCCGACATGTTCACCACCGTGTTCGTCGGCAACGCGAACACGAAGCTCGTAGGCGGCCGTATGGTCACGCCGCGCGGGTATCGGGAGATTCCATGCGAAAGGTAACGATCATCGGGGCGGGGCCCGGAAACCCCGACTTGCTCTCGCGCGCGGCGCTCGACGCGATCGACATCGCCGACGTGGTCATCGGCGCTCATCGCGCGCTTGCCGGCATCGACGTGCCGCCCGACGTGGTGAGATGCGAGCTCGTGAAGACGGCGGACATCGTCGCCGCGCTCACCGATGCGGCGTCGTGGCAGCGCGCCGTGGTCGTGATGACGGGCGATGTGGGGCTGTTCAGCGGCGCGCGCCGCCTGGTGGAGGCGCTCTCCGGCAACGCGCGGGTGGACGTGCGCGTCATTCCCGGCATAAGCTCAGCGTCGTATCTCGCCGCGCGCCTCGCGCGTCCATGGCAGGATTGGCGCTTTGCGAGCGCTCACGGCGTGGCGTGCGACATCGTGGCCGAGGCCGAGCGCGCAGGTGAGCTCTTCCTCGTCACGTCGGGCGGGGAAGACCCCTCGCGGCTTTCCGGCGAGCTTGTGCAGGCGGGCTTCGGGGACGCGCGCGTGACGGTGGCCGAGCGCCTGTCGTACCTCGACGAGCGCATCACCTGTGCGACCGCAAGTGAAATCGCAGGTCAGACGTTCGACGACTTGAACGTGATGCTTATCGATTTCGCAGGCGGCGCCGGGTCGCCTGCGGGCTCTAGCGCAGCCTCCGAGGCGCCGGCCGGCGCGTCTGCGCCCGCGGCGACTTCTTCCGTGGTGGACTCTGCGGGCGCATCCCGCGACGCGAGCTCCCGCTGGCCGTACGCTTCCTCGGGCATTCCCGACGAGCTCTTCATCCGCGGTGACGTTCCCATGACCAAGCAGGAGGTGCGAGCCGTCGCGCTCGCGAAGCTGCGCCTTACCGCGACCGACACCGTGTGGGACGTCGGCGCCGGCACGGGGAGCGTGTCGATCGAGGCGGCGCTCGTCGCGCGAGCGGGGTCGGTATGGGCGGTCGAGCGCAACGCGGCCGGCGTGCGGCTCATCCGAGAGAACGCGGATGCATTCGGGTGCGGCAACGTGTATGCGGTCCCCGGCGTCGCTCCCGAAGCGCTCGCGAAACTGCCCGTCCCCGACGCCGTGTTCGTCGGCGGGAGCGCGGGCGAGCTTCCCTCCATCGTGGAGGCGGCGCTCGAGAAGAATTCGCAGGTTCGCCTGTGTGTGCCATGCGTCACCATTGAGACACTCACCGAGGCGTGCGCGCTCCTCTCGGGTTCGCGCTTTAAGGGGTTCGAGGCGTGCCAGTTGTCGGCCGCCCGCGCCGAGGCTGTAGGCTCGCATCATCTTATGAAGGCGCAAAACCCCGTGTTCCTCGTCAGCGCGCGTGGTGCAGGTGGGGAAGGCGGTGCCCGGTGAGCACGTCCATCCCGCGCTTCATGGTCGCTGCGCCCTCGAGCGGGAGCGGCAAGACAGTCGTTACGTGTGCGCTCCTGCGCGCGCTCGCGCGCCGCGGCCTCGCATGCGCGGCCTTCAAATGCGGCCCCGACTATATTGATCCGCTCTTTCATCGCCGCGTCGTGGGCGCGCGCTCGGGGAACTTAGACGGCTTCTTCACCGACGCCCCGACGCTGCGCGCCCTGCTCGCACGCGGCGCCGCGGGCGCGGATGTCGCGGTTCTCGAGGGGGTTATGGGCTTCTACGACGGCGTGGCGCCCGGCGTGGCCGACGCGAGCAGCTACCAGGTTGCGCGCGACACGGAAACGCCGGTCGTTTTAGTGGTGAACGGGCGCGGGGCGTCTTTATCGCTCGCCGCCGTAATCCGCGGCATCGCCGAGTTCCTGCCTTGTGCGAACGTGCGCGGCGTCGTGCTGAACAAGACGAGCGCCGCTGCCTGCGCCTACGCGAAGCCTGCGATCGAGAAGCACACGGGCGTCGCGGTTTTGGGTAATATCCCCGCCGACGAGGCGTTCTCGCTCGAAAGCCGGCATCTGGGGCTTGTGACCGCCGACGAGGTCGAGCAGCTCTCCGCGCGCATCGACAAGATGGCCGAGCTGGTGGAAAAGAGCGTCGACGTCGACCGCTTGCTCGAAATAGCGGCGACGGCACCCGATATCCGCGAGGATCCTTACCGGTTGGAGCCGATCGCGGGAGCGCGGCCCATCGTCGCCGTCGCGCGTGACGAGGCGTTCTCGTTCTACTACGAGGAGAACCTGCGCGCGCTCGAGGACCTGGGTTGCGAGCTGGCCTTTTTCAGCCCCCTGTGTGATAGCGAGTTGCCCCGGGGGACAAGCGCCCTCTATCTGGGGGGCGGCTACCCGGAGCTCCATGCGCGGCAGCTCTCCGAGAACGCGCCGATGCGCGAGGCGATGCGGCGCGCGGTTGAATCCGGCATGCCGACGGTCGCCGAATGCGGTGGGTCTCTGTATCTGCAGCGCGAAATCGCCGATAGCGAGGGGCGGCGCTGGCCTGTTGCGGGCGCCCTTGAGGGCGCAAGCGAGAACGGGGGAAGGCTGTCCTATTTCGGGTACGTGGAGCTCACTTCTCAACGCGACGGGCTCTACGGGCCGCGCGGCACACGCATCCGCGCGCACGAGTTCCACTACTGGCAGTCCACCTGCCCGGGCGGCGACTTCTGGGCGCAGAAGCCCCGGCGCGACAAGGGCTGGCCGTGCATGACGACCACCCCGTCCCTGGTTGCGGGCTTCCCGCATGTGTACTATCCTGCGAACCCCGACGTTGTGCGCGCGTTTGCATCTGCCGCAGCGTCGTTCGCAGAGAGGAGACGGCATGGCTGAAGCAACCGAAACCGCGCTTGCCTGCATCCGCGAGGAAGTCGAGCGCGCGTTCTCGTCGGCGCCGGGCGCCGTGCTCGAAGCCGCGCTCTCCCGGATCGCGCCCGCAGACGAGTGCGCCCGCGCCGCCGCGTACGCCGCGTGGGACTCCATCGCGCACCCCTTGGGGGGATTGGGCGACTTTGAAGACGCCGTCGCGTGTATCGCCGCAGCTCAGGGGAGCGCCGAGGTGGCCGAGTTTCCCCGTGCGCTCGCGGTATTCTTCTCCGACAATGGGGTCGTTGCCGAAGGCGTGTCGCAAAGCGGACAAGACGTGACGCGAGCCGTCGCGCGCAACATGTGCGAGGGGGCCACGAGTGCCTGCCGCATGGCGGCGTTCGCGGGTGCCGAGGTCGTGCCCGTCGACGTGGGTATGGCCCGGGGCATAGAAGACGCGCGCATGGTGCTCGCGAACGTGCGGCGGGGGAGCGGTAATATCGCGCACGGTTCCGCTATGTCTCGCGATGGGGCCGTGCGCGCGATCGAAGTCGGAATCGCCGTCGCGTGCGGGCTTGCCCGCGCCGGCGTGCGCCTTCTCGCCGCGGGCGAGATGGGCATCGGCAACACGACCACCTCGGCGGCGGTGGCCGCAGTGCTCCTCCGGGCGGACGCACGGAGCCTCGTCGGGCGCGGCGCGGGGCTCTCGGACGCCTCGTTCGCGCGCAAGCGCGACGTGGTCGAGCGCGCTATCGACGCGAACTCTCCCGATCCCGCCGACCCGATCGACGTGCTCTCGAAGGTGGGCGGCTTCGACATCGCGGCGATGTGCGGCTTCTACCTGGGGGCCGCGGCCTCGAAGGCGCCGGCGCTCCTCGACGGGGTCATATCCTGCACGGCGGCCCTGTGCGCGGCGCGCCTGTGCCCTAACGCCTTGGGCTACCTCGTGGGCACCCACGCATCAAGCGAACCCGCAAGCCAGGAGCTCCTTCGCGAGATCGGCATTAAGGCACCCCTCGACGCAGGCATGCACTTGGGCGAGGGCGCGGGCGCCATGGCGTATCTGCCCCTTCTGGATTCGGCGCTGCGCGTGTACCGGGATGGGAAGACGTTCACGGCGACTGGCATGGCTGCTTACGAGCATTTCGAGGCCGGGAAATGACGGTGACGCTCGTCATCGGCGCCGCCGCGAGCGGCAAGAGCGCCTACGCCGAGTCCCTGTGCCTCGGGCACGATGGCCCTCGCGTGTACCTGGCAACGATGGAGCCCTTCGGGGAAGAGGGCGCCCGCCGCATCGCGCGCCATCGGGCGCTGCGCGAGGGCAAGGGGTTTTCCACCCTCGAGCGCACGCGTGACGTGGGCGCCGCAGTGTCCGGGCTTCCGCGCGGCTGCACGCTTCTTTTGGAGGACGTGGGCAACCTGGTTGCAAACGAGCTTTTCGCGGAAGGCGGCTTGTCCCCACGTGACCCCGACGCTGCGGCGCGCGAGGTGCTCGGAGGCATCGAACGGCTCGCTCAGGCCGCTGCGTATACGGTGGTGGTCACCGTCGACGTGTTCGCCGATGGGATGCGCTACGATGAGGGGACCGAGGCATGGAGGCGCGCGCTCGCGCGCGTGAACGCGGGCGTGGCGGCGCTGGCCGACCGCGCAGTCGAAGTGGTATGCGGGATTCCCGTGTGGATGAAAGGCGAAGGACCTACAAGGTGAAGATAGCAGAGGCAATCGGCGCGGCGTTCGGAACGTTCTCGCGCATCCCCGTCCCGAAATCGGCCTGGACCGATTTCGGATCAACCCATGCGCTTGCCGCGTTTCCCCTGGTGGGCCTTGCGGAAGGCTTCCTCATGACGGCGTGGGGGCACGTGGCGAACCTGCTCGGCGTGCCCGCGACCATCGTCGCGGCTGTGCTCGTGGCGCTGCCTGTGGCGGTGACGGGAGGCATTCACCTAGACGGGCTCTGCGACACCTCCGATGCGCTTGCAAGTTGGACCCCGCGCGAGCGAAAGCTCGAGATCATGCACGACCCGCGGGCAGGCGCCTTCGGGGTCATCGGTGTTGTCATGTACCTTATTCTGCAGTTTTCCCTGTTCACCGCGCTGCCGCTTACGGCGGGGGCGTTCCTCGCGCTTCTGTGCTCGCTCGTGTTCTCCCGCGCGCTTTCGGGGCTCGCCGTAGAATGCTGGCCTGCCGCGCGGGCGGACGGCATGGCCGCGGGACTCTCGCCTGCTAAGAAGCGCGCGGCGATCGTCGTGCCGCTTTGCGCTTTCGCTGCGGCTTCGGCTGCAGGGATGGTCGCGTGCGCTCGGGCCGTCGGCGCCCTTATGGCGGTGGCGGGGCTTTTGGCGCTCGCGTGGTACCGTCATGTTGCCCTGTCCCGCTTCGGCGGGGTGACGGGGGATTTGGCCGGATGGTTTCTGCAATGGGCCGAGCTCGCGATGCTTGCCATGCTGGTGGCGGGGGGTATGCTCCTATGATTCTCGTGGTAGGCGGCGCGCATTCGGGGAAGAGGACCTTCGTGCGCGAAAAGCTCGGGTTCGCGGCGGACGATTTCGTCGACGCGGCGCAGCTTGCGGAGGGCGGCGTGCCCGCGGCTTTTGCCGGCCGCGTCGCGTACTATGCTGAGGAACTCGTACGCGCGCTCGACGCTGACCGGGCGCTCGAGCGGCTGATCGGCTTCGACGCAGTGATTCTGTCCTTGGTCGGCTCGGGGGTCGTCCCTATGCATGCGGAAGACGCCCAATGGCGCGAGCGCGCGGGGCGCCTGGGATGCGCGCTCGCTGCGCGCGCCGACGTCGTCGTGCGCATGACGTGCGGGATTCCCCAGGTCATCAAAGGAAACCTTGCCGATGCTCCTCGAGGGACGCAGGGCGCGGGCGCGCCTTTGGAGGTCGTCTTCGTGCGCCATGGTGCCACGGCGGGCACGGAAGACCATCGCTACAGCGGGGCGGGCACCGACGAGCCCCTGTCGAGCGCGGGCGAGCGCGCTTTGCGCGACCTCGCGTGCGATCGTGACGTGTTCCGTGTTATCACGAGCGGCATGGCCCGCACCGACCAGACGGCGCGCATCCTCTTCCCGAACGCGGAGCTTATGGCGTGCCCCGGTCTGCGCGAGATGGATTTCGGTGACTTCGAGGGGCGAAGCGCCGCCGAGCTTAAAGAGGATGTGCGCTACCGCGCCTGGGTAGACTCCTGGTGCGAGACGCGCTGCCCGCATGGCGAGGGCAAGAGCGATTTCACCCGCCGCGTCGTCGCGGCGTTTCGGGAGGCGTGCGAATCGGAGCGCGCCCAGGGGAGTGGGCGCGCCGTCTTCGTCGTTCACGCGGGTACCGTGAAAGCGCTGCTCTCCGAGCTAGCTGTCCCGAAAATGGGATATTTCGACGTGCATACCGAGCCGGGCGGCGCATGGGCCGCCACCTGGGATGGGCGCTGCCTTCGCGACGTTCGCCCCGCTTCGGGGGGCGATGCCCGGTGATGACGATTCTTGCCGCCGCCGCTGGGTTCGCAGCCGACCTTGCCTTCGGCGACCCGCGCTGGCTTCCCCATCCCGTTGTCGCCATGGGGCGCGCGATCACGTGGGCCGAAGGCCGCCTGCGGGGCTCATTCCCGCAAACGTCCGCGGGCACGCGCGCCGCAGGGCTTGTGCTTGCCGTGGCGCTTCCGCTTGCGTGTGGGCTTTTGACCTTGGGAATCCTGCATCTTTGCGGCATGGTTCACCCCGGCTTGCGCTTCGTGGCCGAGGCATGGGCGAGCTATCAGATTCTCGCGGCATGCGAGCTGCGCCGCCAGAGCCTGGCCGTGGCCCGCGCGTTCTCGAAGGGCGGCCTTGTCGCGGCTCGCGAAGCCGTCGGGCTCATCGTGGGACGCGACACGTCTGTTCTCGACGAGCAGGGCGTTGCGCGCGCCGCCGTGGAAACGGTGGCGGAGAACGCGAGCGACGGCGTCATCGCGCCGCTTTTCTACCTTATGATCGGGGGTGCGCCCTTGGGCATGGCGTACAAGGCGGTGAACACGCTCGACAGCATGGTGGGCTACAAAAACGAGCGCTACATCGACTTCGGCTGCGCCTCGGCGCGCCTCGACGATGCGGTGAACTGGATTCCCTCGCGCTTATCGGCCCTGCTCATGATCGCCGTGTGCCCGATCGTCGGGCTCGATGCTCGCGGGGCGGCGCGCATCTGGCGCCGTGACAGGCGTCGCCATGCGAGCCCGAACGCGGCGCAGACCGAGTCAACGTGCGCGGGCGCGCTCGGGCTGCGCCTGGCAGGACCCGCGGTGTATTTCGGCAAGCTCGTTGAGAAACCGACGATAGGCGACGCATCCCGCGAAATCGAGTGGGGCGACATCGCCCGGGCGACAAGGCTCATGCTCGCCGCGTCCGTATGCGCGCTCGTCGTCTTCGGCGCCGCGCGCGCGGCGGTCGTGCTCGCCGTGGGGGCGATGTCATGAGGGAAGACCACGCTGCGTCCCGGGCTGCCGGGGGAATCCTGCGCGCCCGTACGCATGGGGGCAGTGCGCAATCGCTTGGCATCGCTTGCGAAGGGGGCGCCTCCGACTTCATCGATTTCTCGGTGAACGTGAATCCGGCAGGCCCCTCGCCGCGCGCTGTCGCCGCAGCCTGCAAGGCGCTTTCTCGAATCGACGCCTACCCCGATAGGGAAAGCCTCGCCCTTGTTCGCGCCCTATCGCGCGCCCAGGGCATTCCCGAAGATACTATCGTCTGCGGCGCGGGCGCGTCCGACATCATCTGGCGGCTCGCTGCGGCGGTGCGCCCGAAACGCATCGTCGTGTGCGCGCCGACGTTCTCTGAATATGCGGAGGCGGCATCGTACTACGGCGCATGCGTGCAGGAGTTCCCGCTCTCCGAAGCGGACGACTTCGACGTGCCTGCCTCCTTCGCCCGCGCGATCGAGGGGCCGGGAGACGTGGCGTACCTCTGCAATCCGAACAACCCGACGGGGCGCCTCGTCGACCCCCGCGTAATCGATGCCGCGGCTTGCCGCTGCGAGCAGGTGGGCGCGCTGCTCGTCGTGGACGAGTGCTTCCTCGGATTTGCGCCCGACGCCCGCGAAAGGAGCGTGGCCGCACGCGCCGCGTGTTCGCGCCATGTGGCCGTGCTCTCCGCGTTCACCAAGCTCTACGGAATGGCGGGGTTGCGGTTGGGATATCTGATCAGCGGAAACGCCCAACTCATCGATGGGATTCGCCGGGCTGGGCAGGCGTGGCCCGTCTCCTCGGTCGCCGAGGCCGCGGGCATCGCCGCCCTGGAAGACGTCGAATACGTCTCGCGCACGCGCGATGTACTGGCGGGCGAGCGAGCGTGGCTTTCCCACGAGCTCTCCTCGCTCGGGCTTTCCGTCGTGCCGTCGGATACGAACTTCCTTTTAGTCCGCACGCCGGCGAAAGACATCCCCGAGCGCCTGTATAAACAGGGGGTTTTGGTCCGCACGTGCGACTCGTTTTCGGTACTGTCCCGTTTCTGGTGCCGCGTCGCGGTGCGCACGCGCAAGGAGAACGCCCGGCTTGCGATGGCGTTCAGCCGCGCGCTTCGGGCGGAAGGCGCATCGGGCGAAGGCGAACTCGACGAACGGGGCGGCGCTTCTTGCAGCGACGCTATGGCGGGCGCGGATGGCCGAGGCTCGGCGAAGGAGGTCGATACCCGTGGGTAGGGCGAAGCCCATCATGATCCAGGGCACCATGTCGAACGCGGGGAAGAGCCTGCTTGCGGCGGGGCTGTGCCGTGTGCTTTCGCAGGACGGCCTGCGCGTGGCTCCCTTCAAGAGCCAGAACATGGCGCTCAACAGCGGTGTCACGGCCGATGGGCTCGAGATGGGGCGCGCCCAGATCATGCAGGCCGAGGCGTGCGGCATCGCGCCCGACGTGCGCATGAACCCCATCCTGCTCAAGCCCGAAAGCGACCACCGAAGCCAGCTCATCGTGGCCGGCAAGGCGCAGGGAGCCTTCGCTGCGAGGGACTACTTCGCGCGAAAGAAGGCGTTCATGCCGCAGATTTTGGAGGCGTTCGATTCGCTCGCGGAGGAAAACGACGTCATCGTCATCGAGGGCGCCGGCAGCCCCGTCGAAATCAACCTTGCCGAAAACGACATCGTCAACATGGGGCTCGCGCGCGCCGTGTCCTCCCCCGTGCTGCTCGCGGGCGACATCGACCCAGGCGGGGTGTTTGCCCAGCTCTACGGCACGGTCGCGCTCTTTGCGCCCGAGGATCGCGCTCTTTTGCGGGGGCTTGTGGTGAACAAGTTCCGCGGCGATGTGGAAATCCTGCGCCCGGGTTTGGCCCCGCTCGAGAAGATGTGCGGGGTTCCCGTCGTGGGGGTCGTGCCGTATCTTACGCTCGACCTGGACGACGAGGACTCGCTCGCGCCGCGCCTATCTGCCCGCGAGGCGCGCGGCGTCATCGACGTCGCCGTCGTGCGCCTTCCACATCTGTCGAACTTCACCGACTTCGACCCGCTTTCGCGCGTGCCCGGCGTGGGCGTGCGCTACGTTTCCTCGACGACCGATCTGGGCCGACCCGACCTGGTGGTGCTCCCCGGCTCGAAGACCACGCTCGACGACGCGCGCTGGCTTGCGGCTAGCGGCATCGGAGCCTGTGTACGCGCGCTTTCGGGCGCGGGCACGCCGGTGCTCGGCATATGCGGAGGCTACCAGCTTTTGGGAGACGAGCTTTCCGATCCGCACGGCAGGGAAGGCGCTGGCACCGCGCGCGGGCTCGGGCTCATCCCTGCAAGTACGGTGTTCAAGGAGGAAAAACGCCTCGCCCAGTCGGAGCTGCGCATCACGGGTGCCCAAGGCGCGTTCTCGGTGTGGAACGGCATGACGGCGCGCGGGTACGAGATTCACGACGGCGAAACGACCGTCTCCTGCGCTCCTGCGGGCACGATTGTCGGCAAACCAGAAGGCGCGGCCTGCGGAAACGTGTTCGGAACCTATCTCCACGGCCTGTTTGACGAACCGGGGGTGGCGCTCGCCCTCGCGCGCTCGCTTGCGCGCATGCGCGGCCTGCCCGAGAGCGTCGTGGGTGCTGCGGGCGCGGCGTCCGCGGCCGATCACCGCGCGCGCGAGTTCGACCGCCTGGCCGACGTCGTGCGCGGGGCGCTCGACATGGAGTATGTCTACCGCATTATCGAGGAGGGCGTATGATCCACGTGTATCATGGCGACGGCAAAGGCAAGACCACGGCGGCGATGGGGCTCGCCCTTCGCATGCTCGCCGCAGGCCGCCGCGTCGTCGTTGTGCAGTTCCTGAAAGACGGCGAAAGCGGGGAGGCGCGCCTGCTCGCCGAGCATTTCGGCGTGCCCGTGTTCGCGGGGAAGGCGTCGGACAAGTTTACCTGGTCCATGACGTCGGAAGAACTTGCCGCGACGCGCGAGTTGCACGATGGGAACCTCGCTTCCGCGCTCGCCGAGCTCGAGGGCGCGCAGGAGGGGCTGCTCGTGCTCGACGAGGCGCTCGACGCGCTTTCGAAGGGGCTTGTCGACGAGGCGCTCGTGGACCGCGCGCTCGATATGTCCGCGCGCGGCGTCGAAGTAGCGCTCACCGGGCGCGCGCCTTCCCGCAAGATCGTGGAGAAGGCCGACTACATAACCGAGATGCGGTGCGAGAAACACCCCTACGAGCAGGGGATATGTGCAAGGGAAGGAGTGGAGTACTAGATGGATTCCAAGGAGATGGCGCCCGGCGACATCGAGCGGCGCAGCTTTGAAATCATCACCGAAGAGCTCGGCGGCCGCACGTTCCCGCCGCTCGAAGAGCCCGTCGTGAAGCGCGTCATCCACACCACTGCCGACTTCTCGTACGCCGATTCCCTCGTGTTCACCCATGACGCCGCGCACTGTGCGCTCGACGCACTGCGCGCAGGGGCCACGGTGCTCACCGACACGAACATGGCGCTCGCAGGCATAAGCAAGCCCGCGCTCGCGAAGATCGGCTGCAAGGCCGTGTGCTATATGGCCGACCCGGATGTCGCCGCAACGGCGCGCGCCGCGGGCACGACTCGCGCCGTTGCGAGCATGGACAAAGCTTGCGGCATCGAGGGTCCGCTCATCGTGGCCGTCGGCAACGCTCCCACAGCACTTCTGCGCCTCGCCGAGCTCATGGACGCGGGGAAGATCGCGCCCGCGCTCGTCGTTGGGGTGCCGGTTGGGTTTGTGAACGTGGTCGAGGCAAAAGAGGAGCTACTCGCGCGACGCGTGCCGGCCATCGTCGCGAGGGGTCGCAAGGGCGGCTCGACCGTGGCGGCCGCCATTATGAACGCGCTGCTCTACCAGATCACGCGCCCAGGCGGCCCGAAGTGACGGCCCCCGCATCCGCGCCGGCGCTGCGCATCTTCGCCGGCACCACCGAGGGCCGCCTCCTGTGCGAATGGGCGAGCGGGGCGGGAATCCCCGCCCGTGCCTACGCGGCAACCGAGTACGGAGGCGAGCTTTTGGGCGAGCTTCCGGGCATCGAGGTGCATGCGGGCAGGCTCGACGAGGCCGACATGGAGCGTGAGCTTTCCGGCGCGCGCATCGTCGTCGACGCCACGCACCCCTTCGCTACGCTCGCAAGCGGCAACATCCGGGCCGCTTCGCTCGCCGTGGGTGCACGATGCCTGCGCCTTACGCGCGCGGTCGAGGCGCTGCCCAAAGGCGTCGTGTCGGTCGCGTCGATCGCCTGCGCGGCGCGCTTTCTCTCCGAGAACCCGGGTCGCGCGCTTCTCACGACGGGGAGCAAGGAGCTTGCTCCCTACACGCGCGTCGCCGATTTCGCGGAGCGCTTCTTCGTGCGTGTGCTCCCTCTGCCCGGTGCTATAACGAAGTGCATCGACGCGGGGTTTTCGCCGTCGCACGTCATCGGCATGCAGGGGCCCTTCACCCGCGAGCTCAACGAGGCGATGCTTCGGCAGGTGGGCGCCCAGTGGCTTGTGACCAAGGACTCGGGAACCGTAGGCGGCACGGCCGAGAAGATCGCCTCCGCGCGCGACGTGGGAGCGCGCTGTATCGTGGTCGCCCGTCCCGCCGAGGGAGGCGGGGCCCTTTCGCTTAGGGAAGTGGAAGACGCGCTCTTACGGGAGTTCGCGCGCTAGGCGCTCGCCGCGCATGCGTGCCCTCCCGCCTGCGAGGAGGAGCGCCCCGAGCAAGCTCGACCCGTACAAGCCTGTCATCCGCCAATCGCTCGAGGACGACGCACGGAACTGGCGCAAGCAGCCCTTCAATAAGTTGCGGTGAAATAGCGTCTGTTTTTGCTGCTAAATAGCATATTCAGTCCCTAATTCACCGCAACTTGTTGGTGGTGGCTTACTGGTAGCGTAGGCATTCCACCGGGTCGAGCTTTGCTGCACGGCGAGCGGGGTAGAAGCCAAAGATTACGCCGATGCCGACCGATACGGCAAACGCGATCAACACTGTTGTAATGGAGAAGCTTGGCGTGATCGTCCCGGTAGCTCCAAACTCGCTCATGATGCCCGAGCTTGCGGCAAAGAACGTGAGTCCCCATGCCAGCAGATAGCCAATCAGGACACCCAACAGTCCGCCGGTGACGCACAGCGCCGAGGACTCGGCCAAAAACTGCGCGGTGATATCGCGACGACTTGCGCCCAGGGCACGGCGAATGCCGATCTCACGGATGCGCTCAGTCACGTTGGTGAGCATCATATTCATAATGCCGATACCGCCGACAAGCAGCGAGATGCTGGCGACAGCGCCCATGATGAGCGAGAACGCGCCCATAAAGGAGTTGAGTGCATCGATGGCGCTTTTCATGGAGGTCGCCGATACACTGTCGTACTCATCATCCTCCGCGATGCCCTTCATTGCGCGCACCTTGGACTCGATGGTCTTACAAAGCTCGTCCATGTCTGTGCCCTCGGCGGCAAGAGCCGTCACGCTGGGGAATGAAGGATTTTCGTCGCCAAACAGGCCTGAGATGGTTTCGCGCGGCATATACAGCGTGAGCGAGCCCATGGAGTCGTTGCCGCCATCAATCACACCTACAATCTGCACCTCGCCGTTGGACACCTTGATGGTTTTCCCCAGCGCATCCTGTTCGTTGCCGTAAAGCTGATCGGCGCCGCCGCGGCTGATGAGCGCCACGCGCGAGCCTGATTGGGACTCGGCCTGGGAATAGGTGCGCCCCGCAACGAGCTTGCTGGCCCCCACGGCGTCGAGCATGTCGCTATCGACACCCTGTGCCATGACGGTATAGCTTTTATCGCCGGTCTTGTACTCGGTATACGCGCTGTCGACAATGCCGATCTGCTCTATCTGCGGCACCAGTTTTTGAAGCTTCTCGATGTCCGACTCGGTGAGTTCTTGCGACGAATAGATTTGCACCATGCGTGCCGCATTGAGGCCCAGACTGTTGACCAGGCTGTTTTGGATGCCGCCGATGAGCGAAGTCATGGCGATAACCGAGGCGATGCCGATGACAATGCCCAGAATGGTGAGCAGGCTGCGCCCCTTGTTGGCCTCGAGCGAGTGAAGGGCTTCCTGGATGAGATCGCGGGCGCTCATGCCACCACTCCTTTCGGCGGGTTGGCGGAGGCGGAAATCATGGGCAGGCTATCTACGGCGCTGCGCAGGGTCCGCGGTGCATGTGGAATATACGCGCCGTCGTGAATGCGACCGTCGCGGATGGTCACGGCACGGTCGGCCTCGGCGGCGATGCCGGGGTCGTGTGTGATAAGCACGATGGTTTTGCCGCGTTTCTGGAGCTTATGGAAGGTCTCCATCACAAGCGCTCCGGTAGCGGAGTCCAGGTTTCCCGTAGGCTCGTCGGCCAGAATGATGGGCGGGTCATTGACGAGGGCGCGCGCGATTGCGACGCGCTGCATCTGGCCGCCCGAGAGCTCGGATATGCGGTGGTCCCAGTGGTCGACGGGCAGCGTGACAGCCTGCAGCGCATGCACAGCGTGCATTTCGCGCTGGCTACGGGGCACATTGGTGTAGGCCAGCGGCAGCATCACGTTTTCGATAACCGACAGGCGCGGCAGCAGGTTGAAGCTCTGAAAGACAAAGCCAATGCTCAGGGCGCGAACTTCGGTGAGCTCGTCATCGTCAAGCTCGGCCACGTTGAGCCCTTGCAGGTAGTAGCCGCCCGCCGTCGGCTTATCCAGGCAGCCTAGGATGTTCATGAGCGTCGACTTGCCCGAGCCCGAGGGGCCGGTGATAGCGACGAATTCGCCGGGATTTACCGCCAAGCTCACGTTGTGCAGGATGTGGGCGCACCCCGCCTCGCTCTCAAAGATGCGGTGCACGTTGCGGATGTCGATAACGGGACGCATTACATGCCCTCGTCGGCAGACATACTGCCCGAATCCGCGCCGTAGCCGCCGTCAGCCGTTGCGTCCGCTCCGGTGTCCATGACGAGGGTGTCGCCATCGCGCAGCTTGGTAACCGGCACGTTGGGGTTGATCTCGTTGCCCTGGTCGTCGCGCTTGACCTGTGTCTTGCCGACTACGGCTTCGTTGTCGTTTTGCGTCACGACAGTCACCTTCACGCGACGGGTCTGCTTGCCCTCGTCATCGGTCGCCACGTTGACGTAATAATGTTCGCCGTCTTCGGTCATGAGCGCCATCGTCGGCACCATCACCACGTCGTCGAGCTGCTCGGTCACCACCGATACCTCGGCCGTCATGCCCGGCTTCAGGCGCGCGTCGGGCGCCTCAATGAGAATGTCGACGTTAAAGGTTACGCTGCCGCCGCCACCGTTGGCGGCGTCGGAGTTTGCCACCGATGCGATAGCCGTGACGGTGCCCTGGCTCACGATATCGGGAAACGCAGGATACGTGACGTTGGCGCTCTGCCCAACGGCGATCTTGGCGATGTCCTTTTCGCCTACCTGCACGGTCACCTTCATCTTGGATAGGTCGGCGATTTGCATGCACTGCTTGCCGCCGCTCGTATCGCTTTCGCCCATGATCATGCCGCCTGTTACCGTGGCGCCCACCTTGGCGTTGAGCTCCACGATGCTACCCGAGCTCGGGGCCGTGACCGTACGGCTGGCTGCCTTGGCGTTCGCCTGATCGAGGTTTGCCTGGGCCGATGCGAGGCCGCGCTGTGCGGCCGATACGGCGTTTGTGTCCGCTGATGCGGCGGTGATGCCAGCTGCTGCGGAAGCTCCATCATCGTCCGTCGTTGGGGTGGCCTGCGCGGCAGCGGCGGCTTTCTGCGCGTTGGTGAGGTCTTCCTGGGCGGCTGCAACTGCACGCTGCGCCTCGGCAACGTTGCGATCGAGCTCGTCGTTTTTAATGGTCATAAGCACGTCGCCCTCGTTAACGGATTGGCCCGGCTGAACGTTGATCGAATCGACCGTGCCGTCGACAGAAGGGGAGACCACTGAGGACGAAATGGGTTTGAGCTGGCCTTTCGCCTCGACCGTTGTGGTAAACGTGCCCTCGGTCACCATGTCGGTCACAGGCTCGCTAGCGCCCTGTGGCTGCGCATTGATAACCAGGGTTGCGACAATGGCAATGAGCGCGATGGCACCCACGACGCCGGCGGCAATACCGCGTCGAATCAGCTTTTTGCGCCGACGTTCGGCACGTTTTGCCTTGAGCTTGGCGTATGCCTCTTCATCGGAAATCTCGGCCGCATCGTTCGCGCGTCCGTTCTGCTTATCGGCATGCACGTTTGTAATCAGAGGAATCGTTTCGGTGGCACCTTCGGGCGTGTGCTCGGTATCATCCGGGCCCGGGGTAATGGTGGGGACATTCGGCATAGCGTCTCCTTTATAGAAAGAACCTCGATAATTATATGCGCCCACCGGTTGGGGCGGGCGCATAGGACGGTTTCTTTCGGAACTGTTAGATTGGTCGCAGCGGTTCCACGTTGTAGGAATGCGCGCGCTGCACTACGAGTGGACAACCACGCACAGGCCGACTTTGATGCAGTCGTGAAGTGCCTTGGCGTCTGCCAGGCGCAGGTTGATGCAACCGTGGCTGCCGCACCACTTGTACGACTCGGCATTATCGAAGCTCTTGTCGTTTTGCCATGTAGCGTCGTGGAAGCCGATCATATTGCCCTCGAACGGCATCCAGTAGCTCACCGGGCTCTCGTATTTGGGCTTACCGGTCTCGGGGTCCTTGGCTCCGATCAGGGTGCTGCCACCGTCGTTGCTGTTGATCTGCCACACGCCCTCGGGGGTGGCGTCTTCGCCCGGTTTGCCGGAAATAAAGTTGGCCTCCCACACGATATTGCCGCTCTCGTCGTAGTAGCGCGCGTGCTGCTCGGACAGGTCGACGTCGATATACGCCTTCCAGTCGGGCTCTCCCTTTGCGGTAAAGGTGTCAGCCTTCTGGGAGTACTTGATCTCGATATCGCCGGTCTGCTTGTTGTTAATGGCGTCCTCGACCTGCTTGGCGAGCGAGCTGCTGTCGATGGACCAACCAAAGTCGCCGCCTTCGACGGCGCACTGCTTGCCATCGGCGCGCGTCCACCAGCGAGTGGAGCCCACGGTATTAAAGCCGTTGGCGAGCTCGGCTGCCCAGCTACTGATCTGCGACGTATCGAGCGTGGGGTTGGCCGGATCGGCAAAGCTGATCCACTGCAACACGGAGCTGCCGTCGACCTTGCCGGCATCCTCGCCGTTGAGCTTGAGGGTCACGTTGACGCCCAGGAAGTTGTTGGCGGCATCACATGCGTCCTGAATCTGATCATCTGTCAGCGTTCCATTGAGTGGCTCATAGGCATCGTTGCCGAGCTTGGAAAGATCTACGGTCTCGGCCAGCGAGGCAAGCTCGAGCTCGGCATACTTAATGACATGCTCGCGGTTGATTTTTTCGTTGGAGCGCGCCTTCTCGACGGTAAACTTGCCGGCCTGCTCGTCATAGGAGCTATTGGCCTCGAACGTGCCCGAACGGCCCTCGTTAAACTCGTCGATAGCGGCGCCCAGGTCCTCCTCAAACTTCTTTTGGTCAAAGGTATCGGAGAGCATGGACAGGTCGACGTCTTGATCAAGATCGACTTCGTTGGAGGTAGCAGTTGTTTTGGTCTTGCCGCTTAAGGATTCCACAAGGCGGACCGGCCAAATAAAGGCTTCGTTGTGGTTGATGATTTCTTTTGCAGCAGCTTCACCGTCGACGATGGGTTCATCGGACTCGGGCTGATAGGTCCAGCTAAAGTCATCTCCTGTCACGGTGAGTTTATAGTGCTTCCATGCCGAGTTGACCTTGGTGGCGGCAGACGACGCGTTGGAGAACGAGACGTCGACGCCGGCGACGGTGGTGTTGGGGTAGGCTACCTGCGAAAACGCTACGACGCCTACGATATAGACAATGACGATTAGACCAAGGACGACAAAGAGCGTTGTCTTTTTGCCCGACTTATTGTTCTCGGCGGACTTGCGCGCGGGGCCACGATCGCCTCGAGCGTGCGTGGGGGGCTGCTTGGGCGCATTGCCGTTTGCCTGACGCTGCTGACGTTGTTGACGCTGCTGTCGCTGTTGGTTCGGGCGTTGGGAAGCGTTTGCTGCACTACGCTGCTGACGGTGGCTCGGCGCGATAGGACGCGGCGACTGAACGCCGCCGGTGTGCCTGTTCGGCTGCTGCGGATCGGGAATCAGTTGAGTTCGATCGTTTTGCGACATCGTATGCATATCCTTCGATTTTCGCCTTGCGGTTCATCGTGTTTTTACTGGGCTTGCATTATAGCGATTGCCCTGCTGTTTGTGGTACGGAAACGGTGGCATTCGAAAGAGCTGGGACAAATGTCCCACCTTTGAGTCGTTCTTAGTCGCTATCCGCACACACCGCATTTTGCACAGGCCGAAAGTGCGGCCGGAGCCTGCGCGATGCCGCCCTTTGCCGTCTCGCGCAGCGTGGCTGGCAACGCGTGGCCCACCGAGAGCATTACATGTGCCATCTGGTCAAACGGCACCAAGCTCTTAATGCCTGCGAGGGCGAGTTGTGCCGAGTTAAAGGCCGCTGCTACGCCGATGGCGTTGCGGTTTTGGCAGGGCACCTCCACGAGGCCACCGACGGGGTCACAAACGAGGCCCAGCAGGTTACTCAGCGCGATGGAACTGGCGTCGAGCGCCTGCTCGGGCGTGCCGCCGAGCATCTGCACCAGCGCGGCGGCTGCCATGGCGGCGGCGCTTCCCACCTCGGCCTGGCATCCGCCCTCGGCGCCGGCGACGCAGGCGCTCGTGGTGAGGTTGAGGCCGATGGCGGCTGCGCAGTAGAGCGCGTCCATGACCTGCTCGTCGTCGAGCTGCAGGCGATCGGCGAGCGCCAGCACGCAGCCGGGCACAACACCCGCTGAGCCTGCCGTGGGGGCGGCGACGATCACGCCCATGGTGGCGGAGCGTTCGAGCACGGCCATCGCGCGGGCCACGGCATCGGTCTGAACGGGGCCCATCAGGCTTGCGCTCAAATCGTTGCGGCCGGTGGCTTCGACAAGCTTGGCCTCGCCGCCGATAAGCCCGCCGAGCGAACGCTGCGGATTGGCGATGGGGGCCGTGGTCTCCTCGCGCATGACGTCGAGCACGCGGCGCATGGCAGCGACGGCGTGGGCCTCGCCGGTCAGACGCGCCTCGCGAACGGCCATGACGGCGCCGATGCTGAGCCCCAGTTCCTCACACGCATCGAGCAACTGCTCGCCGTCGTCGAAGATTTCCTTGGCCGAGACGCCGGGGGAGAGCGACGAGGCAGAACCGGGGAGTTCGATAAACGTTGCGTAATCGACATTGTCGAGCTTGCGCAGCATGGGGACGACGGTGTCGTCGGGCGCGCCGTCGGTCTCAAAGACGGAGTAGGCCTGGCCGCCTACTTCGGTGCGGTAGGTGCGGCAGAAGGCGATGTTCACGTGTGCGTAGGCGAGCAGGTTGGTGAGCGCGGCGAGTACACCGGGGACGTCCTTGTGCGCCACGAAGAGCGTGGAGTACATGCCCGAGATGTCGACGCCGACGCCGTTAATGCGGCTGATGCGCATCTTGCCGCCGCCCAGGCTCTCGCCGCGAACCTGTGCCGTGGCGCCCGTGTCGTCTACCATGTCAATGTCGACGGTATTGGGGTGGATGGAGGCGTCGTCGCCCTTGATGTCAAAGTGATATTCGAGGCCCTGCTCGCGAGCGAGGTCGAAGGCCTGCTTGATATTCTCGTCATCGGTGTCGAGGCCTAGGATGCCCGCGACGAGCGCACGATCGGTGCCGTGGCCGCGGTAGGTGTGGGCGAAGGAGTTCCACAGGCCAAAGGTGACTTTGGTGATGCGGCCTTCCAGCAGGCTGGCAGCAACTTGGGCGCACCGCAGGGCGCCGGCGGTGTGCGATGAGCTGGGGCCGACCATGACGGGGCCCAAGATCTCGAATGCCGAGGTCGTAGCTAGTGTTTGCGGCTTGCCTGCCATGGGTGCTCCTTTGTTTTGTCCCATCGTCCCGAGGGCGGGGCATAAGGTCGCCTGCTCGGACAGTCCTGCTCGCACGGAGAGCACATTAAGTGCTCTCCGGCTCGTGCGGAACTCGCGATCGACCTTATGCCCCGCCCTCGGGACTAAGGATACATGGTAGAAGTGCCCGTGCTGCAAAATTCATTAGCTGGTGGCGCAGCGTAGGATCATTTCGAAGCATCTTCACCACTGGATTAATAAAAAAGAGGTACCGGTTGTTTCGGTACCTCTTTTTGGTGCGTTTCTATTTGGCTGTAGCTTTAGCCGCGTGCTTACAGGCCGCAGGCTGCTTTGAGTTCTTCGACTCGGTCGGTTTTCTCCCAGGTGAAGTCGGCGTCTTCTCGGCCGAAGTGACCGTAGGCTGCCGTCTTTTCGTAGATGGGGCGGCGCAGGTCCAGGTCGCGGATGATTGCGCCCGGGCGCAGGTCGAAGGTCTTCTCTACGGCTTCAACGATCTTATGCTCAGCAACATGTGCGGTACCGAAGGTGTCGACCATGATTGAGAGGGGCTTGGAAACGCCGATGGCGTAGGCAAGCTCGACTTCGCAGCGGTCGGCCAGACCGGCGGCGACCACGTTCTTGGCGACCCAGCGCGCGGCATACGCGGCGGAGCGGTCGACCTTGGTGCAGTCCTTGCCGCTAAAGGCACCGCCGCCGTGACGGCCGTAGCCGCCGTAGGTGTCGACGATGATCTTGCGGCCGGTGAGGCCCGTGTCGCCCATGGGGCCGCCCACGACAAAGCGACCGGTGGGGTTCACGTAGATGTCGGCGTTGTCCCACGGCATGTTCTCGGCGGCCATGACCGGGGTGATGACGTGCTCGATGAGGTCGGCCTTGATCTTGCCCATGTCCTCGATCTCGGCAGCGTGCTGCGTGGAGATGACGATGGTCGTGACCTCGACGGGCTTGCCTTCCTCGTAGCGCACGGTGACCTGGGTCTTGCCGTCGGGACGCAGATAGGCGAGGGTGCCGTCGTGACGCACGGCGGCCAGGCGCTCGGCTAGGCGACTCGCCAGGTAGTGCGGCATGGGCATGAGGGTCTTGGTCTCGTTGGAGGCATAACCGAACATCATGCCCTGGTCGCCGGCACCGATCAGGTCGATCGGGTCGGTGGTAGCGCCGGTCTGGGTCTCGAAGGACTCGTCGACGCCCTGGGCGATATCGGGCGACTGCTCGTGGATGAGGCTCATGACGCCGCAGGTGTCGCAGTCAAAACCGAACTTGGCACGGTTGTAGCCAATGCGGCGGATGACGCCGCGGGCGATTTCCTGCACGTCGACGTAGGCCTGGGTGCGAATCTCGCCGGCTACAATGACGGTGCCGGTGGTCACGAGGGTCTCGCAGGCGCAGCGGACGTTCTCCACGTTGGCAGGCACGCCGTTGGGGGCGATGTAGCCCTGCTCCTGTAGCTCTATTTCTTTGGCGAGGATTGCGTCGAGGACGGCGTCGCTGATCTGGTCAGCGATCTTATCGGGATGACCTTCGGTCACCGACTCCGACGTAAAAACAAAGGACCCGTGTTGGGGCGGGATGGAACGAAGTTCTTCTGACATGATTGTCCTTTCAAAAACGTGTCCCGGCGACCGTTACCATTCCGCCGGGCTCTCTATGCAAGGGCACATCATAGCGCGTAAATCAAACATTCACACCCTTTCCGCACCTACTCATTGGGGACAGGCTTAAATGGCCGGCCGGGTACTCATTGGGGACAGGCTTAAACGAACAGTCTTACCTAAATGCCGACAGGTTGCCCAAAGACTGGTCATTTAAGTCTGTCCCCAATGAGTAGGTCAGTGCCCTTTGTGCGGAGGTTGCTTTGATGCTTTATACTGGTGCGGTTAGACATCCATCCTGCAATCGAGGAGATTTCCATGGCATCAGACGTTCGCGTCCGCTTTGCACCCTCACCGACGGGCAAGCTGCACATCGGCGGCGCCCGCACCGCTATCTATAACTGGGCTTTTGCCCGTGCTAACGGCGGCACGTTCATCCTGCGCATCGACGACACCGACCCCACCCGCTCCACCGACGAGAACACGCAGATCATCCTGCGCGCCATGCGTTGGCTGGGCCTGGACTGGGACGAGGGTCCCGAGGTGGGCGGCGACTTTGGCCCCTACGCCCAGACCGAGCGCCTGGACCTGTACAAGCAGGCCGCCCAGAAGCTTTGGGATGAGGGCAAGGCCTATCCCTGCTTCTGCACCAAGGAGCAGCTTGACGCCGACCGCAAGGCCGCGCAGGAGCGCAAGGATCCCTTTCAGGGCTATCAGCGCCGTTGCCGCGATCTTGATCCCGAGGAGGCCCGCCGCCGCATCGAGGCCGGCGAGTCCTACGTCCTGCGCATCAAGGTGCCCGAGGACCGCGGCGACGTCGTCATCCACGACGCCGTCCACGGCGAGGTAACCTTCGACGCTAAGGAGCTCGACGACTTTGTCATCTTCCGCTCTGATGGCACGCCCACGTACAACTTCGCGACCGTCGTCGATGACGCCATGATGAAGATCACCCACGTCATCCGCGGCGACGATCACCTGTCCAACACCCCGCGCCAGGTCATGGTCTATGAGGCCCTCGGCGCGCCTGTGCCCACGTTCGCCCACATCTCCATGATTCTGGGCGCCGACGGCAAGAAGCTCTCCAAGCGCCACGGCGCCACCTCGGTGGAGGAGTACCGCGACGCCGGTTACCTGTCCGATGCCTTCGTCAACTACCTGGCGCTGCTCGGCTGGTCGCTCGACGGCGAGACCACGATCATCCCGCGCGACGTCCTGGCTAGCAAGTTCTCGCTCGACCGCATTTCCAAGAACCCCGCGACCTTCGACCCCAAGAAGCTCGACTGGGTCAATGCCGAGTACATCAACGGCATGTCCGACGCGCAGTTTGCCGACGAGATCATGGTCCCCGAGTTGCACGAGGCAGGCCTCATCGAGGGTAATGTCGAGTACGGTAAGGACTGGATCGACGCGCTTGCCGCCATCGTTAAGCCGCGCACCAAGATGCCGTCCGACGCCGTGACCGTCGCCGCTCCCATCTTTGCCACGGCCGAGACGCTCGAGTATGACGAGAAATCCGTCAACAAGGGCCTGGCCAAGGAGGGCATGGGTGCCATTCTGGACGCCGCCAAGGCCGCGCTCGAGGGTGTTACCGAGTGGACCGCCGCGAACATCGACGCCGCGCTTGAGCCGCTGCCCGAGCAGATGGACCTCAAGAAGCGCGTGGTGTTCCAGGCCGTGCGCGTCGCCGTTTGCGGCAACATGGTGAGCCCTCCGCTGGGTGAGACCATGGCGCTCGTCGGCCGCGACGACTGCCTGGCGCGCATCGACCGCGCCCGCACGATGGCGCTGTAATCGCTGCGCAAACGTATGTATCCGAGCCCCGTTCACCTCGAGCGGGGCTCTTGTTTCTGTAGACGAATGGGATAGGAGGTGCTGGGGCCATGGCCGAGCAACTTTCGCTGTTTGGTTCGCTGGATCCGGAGGAGACTCCGGCGGCGCCGGCATCCGGTGCTGCCCCGGCCAAGCCCGAGCCTTCACCTGAGCCCATTACCGCCTACACGAGCGTGGTTCTCGACATCCCCACCCGTGCGCTGTCTGAACCGTTTGCTTACGGCATTCCCGAGTCCCTTGCCGACGAGGCCCAGGTCGGATCGACGGTTCTGGTCCACTTTGGCAACCGTGCCGCCGCAGGCTACATTGTCGATATTGCGCCCGAGCTGGGCGACCTGCAAGGCAACAGGGCCCTCGATCCTGCGCGCATCAAGCCCGTCGAAGCCATCCTCAGCAAACCGCTCTTTACCGCCGAGGCTGCCCGTATCGCGCGCTGGATGAGCCGCGAGTACGTCGCGACGCTTTCTGAGTGCCTGCGCCTTTTCTTGCCTCCAGGCGGCAGCCCGCGCGTGGTCAAGGGCGATGACGGCGCATGGTCGGTTGAGCGCCCCGCCGTCAAGCCTATTCAAAACCGCTGGGTCATGCTCGCGCCCGAGGGCTTCGACTATACGCCGCCCAAGACCGCCGTGCGCCAGCGCCAGCTCATCGAGGCGCTCCAGTGCGGACCGGTCACGACGCGCGATCTCAACCTGCTCTACAACAGCATGTCGGCGACCATCAAGGCGCTCGAAAAACGCGGCGTCGTGGTGGTGGAGGAGCGCCGTGCCTGGCGCGGTTGCAGCGAGCAGACTTCGCTGTCCTCCGCGAGCGGCAAAGCGCCGGTCGCACTTACGAACGGCCAGCAGCAGGCGCTCGCGCAGATTGAGCGCGCCCGACTGGATGCGCACGGCGACGTGGTGCTCGTGGATGGTGTTACAGGCTCCGGCAAAACCGAGGTCTACCTTTCCGCTATCGAGCGCGTGCTCGCGGCAGGCCGCTCTGCCTGTGTGCTCGTGCCCGAGATCTCGCTGACGGCCCAGACCGTCGGCCGTTTTCGCTCGCGTTTTGGCGAGACGGTTGCGGTCTTTCACTCGCGTCTTTCTGCTGGCGAGCGTCTGGACCAATGGGATATGGTTGCCAGCGGGGCCGCGCGTGTGGTCGTGGGAGCCCGTTCGGCGCTCTTTTGCCCGCTCAGCGACCTTGGCCTCATCATCATCGACGAGGAGCACGAGACCAGTTACAAGCAGGGTTCCAGTCCGCGCTACCATGCGCGCGAGGTGGCGGCCGAGATGGCGCGCCGCTACCGCTGCCCGCTCGTGTTGGGCTCCGCCACGCCCTCGGCCGAGGCCCTCGATCGCTGCCGCCGTGGCACGTATAACGGTGTCACCTGGACGCGCGTCGAGATGCCCGAGCGCCCGGGACACGCCGTGCTGCCTACGGTTCGCATTGCCGATCTGCGCCGTGAGTTTTCTCACGGCAGTCGCTCCATGTTCTCAAAACCGCTGATGGAAGGCCTGGAGCGTGTGGTCGAGCGCCGTGAAAAGGCCGTGCTGTTGCACAACCGCCGTGGCTTTGCGCCGTTCCTGATGTGCCGCGAGTGCGGCTGCGTCCCCACCTGCAACCACTGCTCCACCGCGCTTACATATCACGAGCGGACGCACACGCTGCAATGTCACACCTGCGGTTCGTCTTGGCGCGTGCAGCCGTATCCCGCGCCCACGAGCCGTTGCCCCAAATGTGGCAGTCGCTACCTGGCAAAAATGGGTCTGGGCACTCAGCAGATCGAGGACGCACTGCATCAGATGCTTCCCGAGGATGTCGCCATTATTCGCATGGATGCCGATTCCACGCGCGGAAAGGACGCGCACAAAAAGCTGCTTGAGCAGTTCGATGCCGCCGATTGCGCCGTGTTGCTGGGCACCCAAATGATCGCAAAGGGCCTCGACTTTCCCGAGGTCACGCTTGTGGGCGTGGTCAATGCCGACTTCGCCCTCAAGCTGCCCGACTTTCGCGCAGGGGAGCGCGCCTACGATCTGCTGGAGCAAGTCGCCGGCCGTGCCGGTCGTGGTGATCGCCCCGGCGAGGTCATCATCCAGACCTACCTGCCCGAGGACCCGGTCATTCGCGCCGTCGCTGAGCATGACCGTTCGATCTTTACCGACTACGACCTGGATCAGCGCCTCGACGCGCTGTACCCGCCGTTTGTTCGCCTGGTCAACATCTTGGTGTGGTCGGCGAACCGAGACGACGCGCAGAATTACATCGGACGCATCGCAAAGCTCCTCAAGCGCCGCTGGCATGCCGCCGCGCCCGACTTTTTGCGGGCGGGCAGCGCGGTGCCGCAGGTGCTGGGCCCGGCTTCGTGTGTAATCGAGAGAGCCAAGGACCGTTACCGCTTCCATCTGCTTGTGAAGTCGCCCGTGGGGTACCATGTCTCTGATGATATCGACGCCTGCCTCAAAGAGGTGGGCTCCGTGCGTGGCGTGAGCGTGAGCGTTGACGTCGACGCCTATGATTTGATGTAACAACCCGAAAGGATGGCCATGGAAGCCAACGGAATCGTACTGTCGCCCGACCCTCGTCTGCGCCAGGAGTGCGCCGTCATCGAGGAGATCACCCCGGCGATCGAGGCGCTTGCCGAGAAGATGAAGAAGATGATGTTCGAGAACGGCGGCTGCGGCCTGGCTGCCCCGCAGATTGGCGAGCTTATTCAGCTCGTCACCATCGACTGCGACTACAGCGACAAGAATGACTATGATCCGTACGTGCTTATTAATCCCGTCATTGTTGAGCAGAGCGACCATCTGGTGCCCTTTAGCGAGGGCTGCCTGTCCATCCCCGGCATTAGCTGCGAGATCGAGCGTCCCGACCATGTCGTCGTCGAGGCGTACGACTTGGATGCCAACCTGATTCGCTATGAGGCCTCGGGCGATCTGTTCTGCGTGTGCCTGCAGCACGAGATCGATCACTTGCACGGCAACACCATGTTTGAGCGACTGAAGCCCATGCAGAGGATCAAAGCAGTCAAGGAGTACCAGGACGCCCTAGCCCGCGGCGCTCGACCGGGCGAGACGGAGTAGGTTTGTCCGTCCCCGGGGCGCCCGCCTATATCATCCCGTGCTCAAACATTCTCGCTGCGCTGCGAAACTGCGCGCGAGACGATATAGGCGGGCGCCCCGGGGACTACGTTGACGCTGCTTGACTCGCCCGGGTGCCGTCGGGCCAGGGAAGGGCGTCTTCGCTGATAGGTGCTTTGTTGGGAGGGCTGCTTTTATGCGGCTCTTTCTTTGGTTTTGGGTATATTTGTTCTTGTTGAACTGTTCTTGCGGCAGGGCGCGCTTGCGACCTGGAACGCTATTTTGTAGCCGTCTCGGCTCGTTATTGAGAGGAGACTAACTTTTATGCGTATTGTGTTTATGGGTACGCCTGATTTTGCTGTGCCTTCGCTGGTTTCGCTTGTTGAGGCTGGGAATGAGATTGCGCTTGTTATTACTCGCCCTGATGCTGTTCGTGGGCGTGGTAAGAAACTTGAGCCTTCTCCTGTTAAGGCTAAGGCGCTTGAGTTGGGGTTGCCGGTTGTTGAAGCTAATCGTATGACGGCCGAGGTTGTTGAGGCACTTCAGGCTGCCCGGGCTGAAATATTCTGCGTGGCTGCTTATGGGTGCATTTTGCCCGATGAGGTGCTGCATATGGCGCCGCTCGGCATTGTGAATGTTCATGCGTCCTTGCTGCCTCGTTGGCGTGGGGCTGCTCCTATTCAGCGTGCGATTCTCGCTGGTGACGAGGTTGCTGGCGTTTCTATCATGCGCATCGGGCATGGCGTGGATACTGGCGCTTATTGTGCTCAGGCTTCCACGTCGGTTGCCGTTAAGCATGCTGAGGCGCTGACCATGGAGCTTGCTGAGCTTGGCGGTAAATTGCTTGCCGATACGCTTCCTTCGCTTTCCGATGGCACCGCCGTGTGGACTGAGCAGGATGAGTCGCTTGTTACCCATGCCGCCAAGATTTCTAAGCAGGAGATGCGTCTTGATCCGCAGATGGGGGCGCTCAATTGCGTGCGTCATGTGCTGGCCTCGTCCGATACCGCGCCTGCTCGTTGCGTGATTGCCGGCAAGAGCGTGCGTGTGCTCGATGCTGCGCTGGCCGATGTGTCGCTTGGCGAGGGCGCCGTTGACGTTAAGAACAAGCGTGTTTACCTTGGTCTTTCCGATGGCTCGGTTGAATTGCTCGAGGTTAAGCCCGATGGCAAGCGTGCTATGTCTGCTTCTGCCTGGGCTGCTGGCCTGCAGGGCGCCGATCTTTCGTGGGGTGTTTTGTCATGAGCAAGCTGTCACCCGCGCGCAAGCTTGCGCTCGATGTATTGATGGAGGCCGATCGCCGCGGTATGTATGCACGCGACGTGTTGTCTTCCCGTGCTTCTGCCAAGGCCATTGATCAACGCGATTCCGCGTTTGCCGCTCGCTTGGCGCTGGGTGTCGCCGCCACGCAGGGTATTTTGGACGAGCTTCTCGATCAGTTTCTCGATAAGCCTAAAAAGGTTGCGCCGCGTGTTCGCATGGCGCTTCGTATCTCGGCCTTCGAGATGCTCTACCTTCATACCCCAGGCCGCGTTGCCGTAAGTCAGGGTGTTGAGCTGGTGCGCAGCGGAGCTAAGTCCGCCGCTGGCTTGGCCAATGCTGTACTGCATAAGGTTGCGGACAATGTTGAGGACTTTGCTACTGCATCCGATGTGGATGAGTCTGAGCGACGCTTGGTACGTCTGTCGCGCCTGATGGGTCTGCCGCGTTGGCTGTGCGCTCGTATTATGGCATCGTTCGACACGCCTGAGGGTGCGCTTAACTTTGCTGGCAATCTGGCCCCCGCCCCGCTGGCCCTGCATGAGAACGCCTTTGCGACCAAGGCCGACCCGTATATCTCGCAGCTCGTTGCGCCTGTCTTCCCGGGCTGCCATGCCCCGGTTGATGCCCAGGTTACCGTTGCTTCGGGTGTGTTTGAGCGTGCTGCCGCGGTGGCCTCGGACCTTAACGCCCAGCTCATTGCCACGGCAGCCACGCGCCCCGGAAGCTGCCTTGAGATTGGTGCCGGTCGTGGCACCAAGACCTATGTGATGATGTGCCAGGCCAAGCGTGCGGGCTATGAGCGTCAGCATACGGCGCTTGATCTTCATGACCGTAAGTGCGACCTGAATCTCGCGCGCCTTCACAAGGCGGGTATTCAGGGCGTTCGTACGGTTTCGGGTGATGCCTGCGAGCTTGATGAGGTGCTCACATCGTTTGATGCCATGCTTGGCGAGCCGGTTAAGTTCGACACGGTTTTTATCGATGCGCCGTGCTCGGGCACCGGCACCATGCGCCGTCATCCCGAGATCCCTTGGCGACTGACCGAAAAGGACGTGACGGTTGAGCTGCCCAAACTGCAGCTGACAATGCTCAAGGAAGCTGCCGCGCGCGTGGCTACCGGCGGCGAGCTCATCTATGCGACGTGCTCGGTCTTCGACGAGGAGAACACACAGGTGGTGGACGCGTTCCTTGCTTCTCCCGAGGGTTCCGGCTTTAGCGTGGCGCCGCTTTCCAAAGCACAGATTCTGCAACTCCCCGAGTTCGATCAGGCCAAGAAGCTCGTATCCGTACGCCAGAACGATCGAGGCCTCTTCCAAAGCGTCCCTGTAAACGCCGACTCCTACGACGGCCACTTCTGCGCCAGACTGGTCCACAAGTAACGACTAAGTTGCGGTGAAATAGGGATTGAAAAGCCGCTTCTGTCCGCCAAACAGTCCTTATTTCACCGCAACTCACAAGGAAACCTGGGTAGCTTGATTAGCTACCCATAGAGCAAAGAAATAGCCCCGCGATCGGCGTTGATCGCGGGGCCGCGTTGTTTCTAGCGGCTATGCGGGTAGTTGGCGCAGCAGCCACTGGTGGCGTTGGTACTGGAGCCGCCGCTTCGTTGATCGGTGTTGTAGAAACCGCTGCCCTCAAATTTTATGCCGCTGGCTGAGAACGTCTTGGCCGCCGGGGCACCGCAGCTGGGGCACACGACCTCGGGGGTCTCGGACATGGGATGCTCAACCTCAAACACGTTGCCGCAGCTCGAGCACTTGTAATCGTAGCGCGCCATAAATACTTCCTTTTCAGCACAAAGCGGGCAGATTACTCTGCCCGCAAAAATTCAAACGTCTGTAACTGTACCCTATATCGGGGGTTTTATCACGCTTCGCCCCAGAATCTATGGTTGTTGCGCAGGAGCCGCGCGGTTTTGCCCTCGGCGGCTGCAATGTCCGCCTCGTCAGCCTGCCAGGTCCAGTTGCCCGTGGCCACGCCCGGCACGTTCATGCGTGCGTCGTCGCCCAGCCCCAGCACGTCCTGCAGCGGCATCATCACCAGGGGAGCGTCGCTTGCTAGCGCGTCGCTCATCAGCTTGGCCGCCACCTCAACACCGCTCGGTTCATCGCCGCCCGCAAAAGAACGCGTACACCAGCCGGCGAGCGTCGACGTGTCGTGCGTCGAGGTGTACAGAATCTTGCCGGGCGTGGGATGCACACCGCAACGAACGTCGTAGTCGCTAAACTCCAGCACGTCCATGCCGGGGAAACCGCAGGTCGATGCCATGGCGCGAACACCGGGCGTCAGATAGCCCAAGTCCTCAGCGATAAAGTTGAGCGGACCCAGCTCGTCATAAGCGGTCTGGAACAGGTCCTTGCCCGGTCCCGCCAACCAGCGACCTTCGGCGCAAGCCTTGCCTGCGGGGATACTAAAGTAACTGTGGAATCCCAGGAAGTGATCCAGGCGCACGCGGTCGTAGAGCGAAAACGCACGACGCAGGCGATCCATCCACCAGCTATAGCCGTTCTGCTTCATGTGGTCCCAGCGGAACGTCGGGTTGCCCCACACCTGGCCCTCGGGCGCAAAGTTGTCGGGCGGCGCGCCGGAAATCTCGATTGCCTTGCCGGTATCGGACAGCCAGAAGTTCTCAGGTTCGCTCCACGCGTCTGCCGAATCGTCGGACACGTACATAGGAATATCGCCGATAACCTCGATGCCCTTCTTGTGCGCATAGTTCATGAGCTCGCACCAAGCCAAGTCAAAGCGGTACTGCATGTACGCCTGAAGCTCGGCCTCGTTGTGGAAGCGCTTGTCGTCGATCAGATGCTCGTTGTAGCGCGCGACATCTGCCGGCCAATCGTGGCGCGACTCGCCCTCAAAGTACTTTTTGACGGCCATATAGACGCAGTATTTCTCGAGCCAATCGGCATTGCGATGCTTAAACGCGGTGTACAGCGGGTCAGCATCCTCGCCGCCGCGGGCCTTCCAGGTCTCAAAGTCGGCTGCCAGCTCCTCGTGGCTCTCGGGTAGGAGGTCGATATTGCCTGCAAAGGCCGAAGGACCGGCGTAAGGGGAGCGGAAGAAGTCCGTGGGGTTGACGGGAAGAACCTGCCAGTAGCGCATGCCCATGGCGGCCAGATGGTCGATAAAGCGACGCGTGGGCGCACCGATCGTACCGGGTTTGCCGTCGTCGGTCGGCACCGATGTGATATGGCACACAACACCCGCACCGTGATCGAGCGGCTCCTGCAGGCGCTGCTCGGCGTGGTGATAGATGATCGACGAACCCAGTGGGTACAGGTCGAGCGTGACCGTACCGTTGTGGATCTCGCACTCGTGACCGCTAATCACATCGCTCGCGCATTCGCCGAGCGCCGGAATCGTCACGCGATGTGAATTGCGCAGGCTGCGGTTGATGATGACGGTCGCGGACTCGCCGTCTTTACCGGTACGGTTGTAGGCCAGCACCTCGTCATTGAGCGCGAAGGCCTTGATTTCACCGTCGATCATAAACGGCAGCGCGCGGCGCACAGCAGATGCGTTCTTGACGATCGCGAACGTATCGAAGTCGTGCAGGTCTTCCTTGGTCGGCATGGTGCGGCGATTACCCGGATCGGTGAGTCCCTCCAAGCCGTACTCGTCACCGTAATAGATTGAGGGAACGCCCGGGAACGTCATCTGCATGAGCGTCGCCAGCCAAAAGCGGCTCTTGGCCAGGCCCATGGAGTTCTCGTCCAGGCGCCATTTGCTGCGCTCACTCTCGGGCAGCTGCGACTCGTCGGGGCCACCGCCGAGCACCGAGATAATGCGCGGGCGGTCGTGGCTCGACAGCAGATTGAGCGCGCAGGACAGGGCTTCGCGTGGATAGTTCTCACGCAGGGTTTCGATATCCTCGGCTGCCTGGTAGGCGTTCTTGTAGCCCATCAAAAAGCCGATGACCATGTCGCGGAAGGGGTAGTCCATGGCGGAGTCGAGCTCAGAGCCCTGCAGGTAGCGGCGCAAATGACCATAGCTGATCTTGTTGGAGGCGTCTTCCCAGACCTCGCCGAGCAGCAGCGCGTCGGGCTTCTCGGCGAGCACGGCTTTTTTGATCTCGGCCAGGAAGTCGTCGGAAAGCTCGTCGGCCACATCCAGGCGCCAGCCGTGAGCGCCGGCGCGCAGCCATTTACGAATAACGCCGTCCTTGCCCAGGAGCCGCTCGCGTACCAACTCGGAGCTCTCATTGATGGCGGGCATATTGCCCACGCCCCACCAACAGTCGTACGAGCCGTCCTCGTGGAAATAAAACGCATCGCGCCACGGCGAGTCCTCGCTCTGCCATGCACCGACGCCGGGATAGTTGCCGTAGCGGTTAAAGTAGATCGAGTCGTCGCCCGTATGGTTGAAGACGCCGTCCAGGATGATGGAAATGCCCAGCTTCTCGGCTGCCTCGCACAGCTCAGTAAAGTCCTGCTCAGTGCCCAGAATCGGATCGATCTTGGTGTAATCGGCTGTGTCGTAGCGGTGGTTGCTCGCGGCTTCAAAAATGGGGTTGAGGTAGATGGCTGTAAAGCCCAGCTCGGCGATGCGAGGCAGGTCTTCCTGGATACCCTTGAGCGATCCGCCGTAGAAGTCCCAGGTCTTGATGGAGCCGTCCTCGGCGCGCTCGTAAACGGGCGGCTCGTTCCAGTCCTCGACCATCCGGCGCTGGATTCCGTTGCGCGGTTTTTCGACCTCGGCCAGCGTGCGCTCGCGCCAGTGCTCGTCGCGGGCATAGCGATCGGGGAAGATCTGGTAGACCATTCCGCGCTCGTACCACTCGGGTCGAACTTCGCGGTGCTTGTAGACGGTGACCTGGAATGACGGCACCTCGGCGTAGTCGTAGGTTACACCCTCGCCGCCGGTGCGTCCCTGCGGTGCGCCCAAGCGGACCTCGGGCTGGCCTTCGATATTGCAGATAAAGCTGTACCAGATAAGACAGGGCTCGGTGCACTCAAGCTCTACGCTAAATATGCCGTCACCTTCGTGCGTCATGGGATACAGAGACTCACCGATCTCATCGACCCAGGTGCGCAGCGTAAGCGTTGCCTGCGCGGGATCGGCATCCTCTAGAATCACGGAGAGCGAAAGGGTAGTTCCTGTGGTCACAGCGCCAAACGGAGTGCGAAACTGCGGCAGACGACTGTTGTGTATCAATCTCATAGTACGGTCCAGTTCAATAGAATCATGGCCAGCTGGCCATGGGCTTTACGCACAGGATGTAAGTATATCTGTTGTACACAGGCTGTATAAACAACATCCGTTTACCATCGGCGAACGGTTGTCCTAGAAAATCGTTTTACCACCCAAATTATCGCGATATTTAAAAACGTCTATACCGATACTATTTGTAGCCAACCAAAAGTACTTCGGTTTACTACGATGAATTGGATGATCTCAACCACGGTCATTTTGATGATATTAAAACCGCAGGTAGAGGCGTTGCCAATTTCGTAGATTACTCGCCGTGGTCAGCCGGAGCCATTTTGTTGTAGTAAACCGGGCTTCTTTTTACTAGAGAAGTTCAACCAAGAAGAGGGCGCCTGGTTGGGGCGCCCTCTTTTGCGTTGAGGATTAAGTTTGAATCGTCCGAATTAGTGGCGCTTGCGGGTGGCCGTTGCCTTACGGACGGAGGTCTTCTTGGTCGGAGCCTTTTCCTCAGTCTTAGCGGCGGGGGAGACCGGGGCCGCCTTGGCGGGCTCGGTCTTTGCCGTAGCCTTTGGAGCGGTCTTGACCTCAGCGGTCTTCGGCGCAGGCTTGGCCTTTACTGCGGGCTTGTCCTCGACCTTAGCCTCTGCCTTAGGAGCAGCAGCCTTGGTCGTCGTCGACTTTGCGGCCGCCGCCTTCTTGGCGGTCGCGGTCGTCTTCTTGGCAGTGGTCTTGGCCGGTGCCTTGACGGCGGGCTTGGCCTCGACGGCGGCTTCAGCCTTTACCTCGGGAGCGGCCTCGGCCTCGGCGGCCTTCTTGGCAGCTGCGGTGGTGCGCTTGCGCGTGGTCGTCGCCTTGGTAGCGGTGTTCTTGGTTGCCGCCGCCTTGGTCGCTGTGGCCTTCTTGGCCGTCGTCTTACGAGTCGTGGTCTTCTTTGCCGCAGGCTTCGCAGCAGGCTTCACCTTGGGCTCGGGCTCGGGAGTAGCCTCGACCTTCACCTCGGGCTCAGCCTCAACCGGCTTCTCCTCGGCCTTGGGCTCCTCAGCGGCCACCGGTTCAGCAACAGTCTCAGGCTCGTCGACAACAGCCGCCGGCCTCTCAATCTCCGGATGCATAAAGAAGTACAGGTCCAGATACTTGTCGGCCGAGCGCGTCCAGCTAAAGTCCTGGCTCATGGCCTGCGTGACCAGCTGGTTCCAGGCGTCGCGGTTATCCCAGAACAGGCGTGCCGCGCGGAACACGGCGTCGCCCATCTCGTCGCCGTTAAAGTTGCTAAACGAGAAGCCCGTGCCCTCGCCGGTAAACTCGTTGTACGGGATCACAGTGTCCTTCAGACCACCGGTCTCGCGAACAATCGGCAGGGTGCCGTAGCGCATGGCGATAATCTGCGACAGGCCGCAGGGCTCAAACTTCGAAGGCATCAGGAACATGTCGGCGGCAGCATACATGCGCTGTGACAGCGCCGGATCAAACTCGATGCGCGCGGCCATGGTGCCGGGGTACTTGTCCTGGAAGTAGCGCAGTCCGTCCTCGTAGTCGCGGTCGCCGGTGCCCAGCACCGCCACCTGCACGCCGCCGGCCAGGATGCGGTCGAGCGCGTACATGACCAGGTCCATGCCTTTCTGGCGCGTCAGACGCGTGACCATGACCATAAGCGGACGGTCGTCGCGAACCTCGAGCCCCAGCTCTTCCTGCAGCTTGGCCTTGCACACGGCCTTGCCGGAACGGTCCTCGACGGTGTAGTTGGCGGCAATGCGCTTGTCGGTCGCCGGGTCAAAGCCCGCGACGTCAATGCCATTCAAAATGCCCTGCAGCGCGTACGAACGCTCGCGCAGAACGCCGTCCAGGCCCTCGCCAAATTCGGGCGTCTGGATCTCGTTGGCATAGGTAGGACTTACCGTAGTGATGGCGTCGGCATAGCGCAGCGCGCCCAGCATGTAGTTGATGCTGCAAGCGTCGCAACGCAGCTGCGAGGCGGCCGCCGGAATATGTGCCACACCCAGGATATCCTCCATCACGGTGTCGCTAAACTGGCCCTGGAACGCCACGTTGTGGATCGAGAACACGGTCTTGACTCGGTCGTACAGCGGCAGGCCCTGGTAGAACTCGCGCAAAAACACGGGCGCCAGTGCCGTCTGCCAGTCGTTGCAGTGCAGGATGTCGCACTCAAAGCCGGCCGGCAGGTGCTGCAGGCTCTCGGTGATGGCCTTGGAGAAGAACGCAAAACGCTCGCCGTCGTCAAAGAAGCCATACGGATAGTCGCGCGCAAAGTAGCGCTCGTTGTCAATGAACATATAGGTGACGCCATCGTGCTCGAGCTTCTCAAGTCCGCAGTACTCATTGCGCCAGCCCAGGCTCACGTAAAAATCGGAGAAGTGCTCCATCTGCGCCTTGTACTCGTCCTTGATGGTGGCGTATTTGGGCACCATCACGATAACCTCGGCGCCGGCGCGCACGAGCGCCGCAGGCAGCGAGCCCGCTACGTCACCCAGGCCACCGGTCTTCACAAACGGTGCGCACTCGGCCGAGGCAAACACGATCTGCATCTTTTTGCTGGAATCAGCCATATTGTCTCCCTGTTGCAATTCGAGAATAGCCGCCTGGCGCTAACCGGGCGGCTATTCTACATGTTACGAGCGATGTTGCGGTGCCAAAGCTAGCTCGCGTTGGTGATATCAGAAGTTAACGGGGCCTTTCCCAGCACCAGGATGTTCTCGGGCGTGCCGCGAAGCTCGGTGTTGGTGGGAACCACGTTGTTCTTGTCCAGGATTGCATTCTCAACGCGGGCGCCGCTCTTGATGACGCAGCTCTGGTTGATGATCGAATTGGTCACCGAGGCGCCTTCCTCAACCACAACGCCGCGCGACAGGATCGAGTTGCGCACGGTTCCCTTGATGATGCAGCCGGCCGAGATGATCGAGTTGCAGGCGTGGCTGCCGGTCGCATAGCGCGAAGGCGGCACGTCGTGAGCCTTGGTCAGAATCGGGCGCTCGGGGTCAAAGAGATGGTCGGCCACGGTCTGGTCGAGCAGGTCCATGCTGCGACGATACAGCGACTTCTCGCTAAACACGCCCACGACCTCGCCCTTGTACTCGTAGCTGCACACGTCGATGTTGCCAAAGTCGCCCTGTAGTGCCTCGAGCAGGTCCAGATAGTCGGCGGCCTGGTAGTGGTCGATGATCTCGAGCAGCGTCTCGCGGTTGACGATGCAGCAGTCCATAGAGGCGTTGTCGCCGTACACGACGCCGGCGCTCACGCCCGTCAGGCGGCCGTTCTCGTTAATCTCGAGCTTGGTCTCGTCATCGACGTTGCGCGTGGCCTTGCAGTACACCACGGTCATCTGGGCACCGGAGTTCTCGTGCGCGTCAATGATGGTGTTGAGGTCCATGTTAAAGATGATGTTGGTGCCCATCATCACGACATAGGGCTTGTCCGAGCGCTGGAACAGCGTCTTGTTGGAGATGATGTCGCGCAGCAGGAAGCGCATGCCGCCCTTGGTGGTGCCATACGCGTTGCCGGGCACCATGAACAGGCCGCCCTTCTTGCGGTCCAGGCCCCAGTCCTTGCCCGAACCAACGTGGTCGATCAGCGAGCGGTAGTTGCCCGGCATGACGACGCCGACGGTCTTGATGCCGGCATTCATCATGTTGGAAAGCGGGAAGTCGATCAGGCGGTAGCGGCCCAAAAACGGAACGGACGCGATGGGGCGGTCCTTGAGCAGCACGCTGCCGTAGGTCGAAGAGTAGTTAGCGGTGATATAACCGATGGCCTTGCGATTGATCATCGGATCATTCCCCCTTCCCGATAACGACGTCATTTCCAACGACGGCCGTATCCTTGGTGGTATCGACAGAGCCGAGCTTCACGCCCTCTTCGACCGTGGAGTTCTCGCCCAAAATAGCGCGACAGATGTGTGCGCCGCTCTTAACGTGCGCACCCGGCAGCAGCACAGAGTCCTCGACCACGGCGCGCTCCTCGATGATGACATCGGTCGAAAGGATCGAGTGGCGAGCGGTGCCGTAGATCTTGCAGCCGTTGGAGACTAGGCAGTCGTCCAGGCGGCCGTCCGGGCCAATGTAGTGCGGCGGACGCGTGGTGATGTTGGACATGATGGGGAAGTTCTTGTCAAACAGATCGAACTCGGGATTGTTGCCCAGCAGGTCCATCGAGGTCTCGTGGAAGCTGGCGATGGTGCCGACATCCTTCCAAAAGCCGTGGAACTCGTAGCTGTACAGGCGCTTGTTCTCGCCGAGCAGCTTGGGGATGATGTCCTTGCCAAAGTCGTGGCTCGAACGCTGGTCCAGAGCGTCCTCCTCGAGCGCCTCGATCAGTACGTCGGCCGAGAAGATGTAGATGCCCATGGACGCGAGGTTCGAATCGGGCTTCTCGGGCTTCTCGGTAAACTTGGTGATGCGGCCGTCCTCGGGGTCGGTGGTCAGGATGCCAAAGCGGCTGGCCTCCTCCCACGGCACGGGCATAACGCTCACCGTGAGGTCGGCGTTGTTCTCAATGTGCGTCTTGAGCATCTTGCGGTAGTCCATGCGATACAGGTGATCGCCCGAAAGAATCAGGACGTACTTGGGGTCGTTGGCCTTGATGTAGTCGAGGTTCTGCGTAATGGCGTCGGCCGTGCCCGCATACCAGGCGCCACCGGTCTGCGTCTCGTACGGCGGAAGGATCGACACACCGCCGTCGCGGCTGTCCAGATCCCAGGCCTCGCCGGAGCCCACATAGGCATGCAGCAGGTAGGGGCGATACTGCGTCAGAACGCCCACCGTGTCGATGCCCGAGTTGGAGCAGTTGGACAGCGAAAAGTCGATAATGCGGAACTTGCCACCAAAGCTAACCGCCGGTTTAGCGATCTTTTGGGTGAGCGCCCCCAATCGGCTGCCCTGTCCTCCTGCGAGGAGCATCGCGATGCATTCTTTCTTACTCATCGATTTCTCCTTCTGTCATCGATGTTCTTAAACCCATTAGCGACGGGCGCAGCGCAACGTTGCGCCCGTCGAATAATGCCGTGCTGGCATAAGGGAGCTCGCGCGCCTCTACGCGTGCCAGATCTCGTCGCGGTACTCGCGAATGGTGCGGTCGCTCGAGAACCAGCCGGAGGAGGCGGTGTTGAGCAGCGCCTTGCGGTTCCAGGTCTCCTGGTCGCCATAGCTGCCCGTGAGCTTTTCCCATGCATCCACGTAGCTGCGGAAGTCGGCCATGACCAGGTCGGGATCGTTGTTGTTCATGAGCTCGTTGTAGATGCTCTCGAAGTTGCCCGAAAGACCCGCAAACGTGTTGTCCTTGAGCTCGTCCATCACGCGGCCCAGACGCTCGCGGTCGCCGTTGAGGGTATCCCACGCAAAGTAGCTGTTCGATGCCCAGAGCTGCTCGACCTCGGGAGCGGTCAGGCCGAAGATGGCCTCGTTCTCGCGACCGGCCAGGTCGGCGATCTCGATGTTGGCGCCGTCGAGGGTGCCCAGCGTAATGGCACCGTTCATCATGAGCTTCATGTTGGACGTGCCCGAGGCCTCCTTGCCGGCCGTGGAGATCTGCTCCGAGATCTCGGCGGCGGGGTAGATGAGCTGGGCGTTGCTCACGCGGAAGTTGGGGATAAAGCAGACCTTCATGACCTCGTTGACGCGCGGGTCGTTGTTGATGACGTCGGCAACGGAGTTAATGAGGCGGATGGTCTCCTTGGCAAAGGTGTAGCTCGAGGCGGCCTTGCCGCTAAAGATGAAGGTCGTCGGCGTCACGTGGAAGTTGGGATCGGCGATGCGACGGTTGTAGATGTCCATCACCTTCATGATGTTCATGAGCTGGCGCTTGTAGGCGTGGAAGCGCTTCACCTGAACGTCGAAGACGGTGTTGGGGTCGATGACCAGACCGGTCTCGGCCTTGACGTAGGCGGCCAGGCGCTCCTTGTTGGCGCGCTTGGAGGCACCCACGGCCTTCAGGAACTCGGTGTCGTCCTTAAACTCCTTGAGCTTCTCCAGCTCAAAGGCGTCCTTAAGCCAGCCATCGCCAATGGCCTCGGTCACGAGCTTGGCATAGGTGGGGTTGGCCTCGGCAAAGAAGCGACGGTGCGAGATGCCGTTGGTCTTGTTGTTGAACTTCTCGGGCGTCAGGGCATAGAAGTCCTTGAGCACGATGTTCTTGATGATGTCAGAGTGGATCTTGGCCACGCCGTTGACGCTGTGGCTGCAGATCACGGACAAGTTGGCCATGCGAATCTCGCCGTCCCACAGGATGGCGGTCTGGCGCAGACGCTCCTGCCAGCCCTCCTGCGTGGTGTCGAACGACTCGTGCCAACGACGGCTGATCTCGTCGATGATCTGGTACACGCGGGGGAGCAGCTTGGAGAACGTGCCGATGGGCCACTTCTCCAGAGCCTCGGGCAGGATGGTGTGGTTGGTGTAGCTCACGACCTGCATCACGATGTTCCAGGCGTCGTCCCACTCGAGCTTTTTCTCGTCGATGAGGATACGCATGAGCTCGGGGCCGCACATGGCGGGGTGGGTATCGTTGGTGTGGATGGCCACAAACTGCGGCAGCAGCTCCCAGTTCGCGCCGTGCTCCTTCTCAAAGGTGTCGAGCAGGCTGTAGATGCCGGCCGAGACAAACAGGTACTCCTGCTTTAAGCGCAGCAGACGGCCGTGCTCGCCGGCGTCGTTGGGGTAGAGGATGGCGCTGATGGCCTCGGCCTCGGCGCGCTCGGCGTCGGCCAGGGCATAGTCGCCGCGGTTGAAGGCCTCCAGATCGAAGTGCTCCTCGACCGGCTCGGCGGCCCAGACGCGCAGCTTGTTGACGGTCTCGCCGGCATAGCCCACAACGGGGATGTCGTAGGGGACAGCCAGGATGTCCTGCGTGTCCACCGTGCGGTAGAACGTGCGGCCGTTCTCCTCAAAGCCCTCGACGTGGCCACCAAACTTAATGGTCACGGCCTTGTCCTGACGGCGGACCTCCCAGGGATAGCCGTGGGTGAGCCACTCGTCGGTGGCCTCGACCTGGCTGCCGTTGACGATCCCCTGCTTAAACAGGCCGTAGCGGTAGCGCATGCCGTTGCCGTAGCCGGCAATGCCCTCGGCTGCCATGGAATCCAGGAAGCATGCGGCCAGACGGCCCAGGCCACCGTTGCCCAGAGCCGGATCGGGCTCCTGGTTCTCGATGACGGACAGGTCGAAGCCCATGTCGTCAAGCGCCTCGGCGACCATGTCGCGCACGCCAAAGTTGAGCAGGTAGTTGTCGAGCAGGCGACCGATCAAAAACTCGATCGAGAAGTAGTACACGCGCTTCTTGCCCTCGGAGACCGCACGGGCGTCGCTCTTGGTGGCAACGGTGCGTGCCTTCTCGGCCACGAGCTTGGCCAGGGCGTTAAAGCGGTCGAGGTCGCTGGCGGCCTCGACGCTCTTGCCGCTAATGCTCATGACGGCATCACGATAGAGCTCGGTAAACTCCTGCTTGTTGTCGAAGATCTTATTCATACGTTCCTTTCCCCCGGGGATGTTTCTCCCGGAACGGTTATGACTTGTATCCTACGCCCCCGCGGGGCGGGTAATTACAGTGGTAACACCTTTGTTACGCTTTCTTGGCGGGAGCCTTAACAGCAGCTGCCTTGGCCTTGGGAGCAGCCTTTTTGGTGGCTGCCTTTTTGGCCGTGCTGGACTTGGCCGAAGCCTTGGCAGCGGGCTTGGCAGCCTTCGCCTTGGCCGGAGTCTTCTTGGCAGCCGCGGCCTTGGGCTTCACCGAGGACGCACGCTTGCGCATCGCTTTCTTGGGAGCCTCGACCACGGGCGGCTTATAGCTGCTGGGACCGCGGCGCTTAAGCACCACGCCTGCCAGACCGGGCACCTTCATCTCGATGGAGTCCATCTGCCCGTTCCAGGGATAGGGCTCACTCGAGCAGGTGTAGGGCTCCTCACCGGCATAGCCGCTGCCGCCAAACTCGGGACGGTCGGAATCGAAGATGACCTCCCAGTCACCCTCGCGCGGCACGCCCACACGGAAGCTCTCATAGCTCGCCGGATCAAAGTTGATCAGGATCACCAGGTCGTCATCGATGTCCTCGCCCTGACGCACAAAGCTCACGATGGACTGCTTGGAGTTGTCCGCGTCGATCCAGGTAAAGCCGTCGTCGGTGTAGCCGCGCTCGTACAGGGCGGGCTCTGCGGTGTACAGGTGGTTGAGCGCCTTAATGAACGCCTGATGATGACGGTGGGTCTCGTACTCCTCGGTCAGGAACCACTGGATGGACTCGTAATAGCGCCACTCAATAAACTGGCCGATCTCGTTGCCCATAAAGTTGAGCTTGGCACCGGGGTGCGTCATCTGGTAGAAGGCCAGCGTGCGCAGACCGGCAAACTGGCGCCACCAGTCGCCCGGCATGCGGCCGATCAGCGAGCACTTGCCGTGCACGACCTCGTCGTGGCTCAGCGGGCAGATAAAGTTCTCGGTAAAGGCGTACATGATGGAGAACGTGAGCAGCCCGTGGTTGCCAGGGCGCCACGGAAAATCGGTCTGCATGTAGTGCAGGGTGTCGTTCATCCAGCCCATGTCCCACTTGTAGTGGAAGCCCAAGCCGCCGTCCTTCGGCGGGTAGGTCACGAGCGGCCACGCAGTGGACTCCTCGGCCATCATCATCACGTCAGGGAAGTGGGCCTCCACGGCGCAGTTGACCTGGCGGATAAACGCGCTGGCGTCCAGGTCCTCCTCGGTACCGTACTTGTTGAACTTCTTTTGGCCCGGATCGTCGATGCCAAAGTTGAGGTACAGCATACTGGACACGCCGTCCATGCGAATGCCGTCCACGTGGAAGTTCTCGAGCCAATACAGCACGTTGGAGACAAGGAAGGAGCGGACCTCGCCGCGGGCGAAATCGAACTTGTGCGTGCCCCAGTTGGGGTGAATCTCGTGCTCAAACAGCATGTGACCGTTAAAGGTGGCAAGGCCATGAGAGTCGGCACAAAAGCCACCGGGCACCCAGTCCATGATCACGCCGATGCCCGCCTCGTGGCACGCATCGATAAAGTGCATGAGCTGTTGCGGGTTGCCGTAGCGCGACGTGGCGGCATAGTAGCCGGTCGTCTGGTAGCCCCAGGAGCCATCGAAGGGATGCTCCATGAGCGGCATGACCTCGATATGCGTATAGCCCATGTCGCGCACGTAGTCCACGAGCTCCACCGACAGGTCGTCGTAGGTGTAGAACTCGCCGCGCTGCGCGGGGAAGGGGTCCATGGGACCGGGGTAGTTGCCGTACTCGTCCGGCTCGCCCTGCGGCGCATCGCCGTGGCGCTTCCACGAGCCAATATGCACCTCGTAGATATTGAGCGGCTGCGACATATGGTTGTGGCCGGCGCGGCGCTTGAGCCACGCGGCATCGTTCCACTTGTAGCCATCGAGGGTCCACAGCACGCTGGCGGTACCCGGAGGGCACTCGGCCTTAAAGGCATACGGATCGGCCTTGTAGAGCTTCTCGCCCTCGTTGGTCTCGATGAGATATTTATAGAGCTGGCCCTGCTCGGCGCCAGGAATAAAGCCTTCCCAAATAGCGCTCGTATGTACGGGCACCAGCGGGTTGGCCTCCTCATCCCAGTCGTTAAATTCGCCAATGACATGGACACTCTTTACGTCGGGCGCCCAAACGCAAAAGCGCCAGCCGCGCGTGCGCTGCTGCGTGTCGGGATGCGCGCCCATCTTTTCCCAGCTGCGCTCCCACATTCCAATGCCAAACAGGTAGACATCGTCCTTGGAGAGCTCCGGTGCGTGCGGAGCCGGTTTGCGGGTTGCGGGCTTTTTAGCCGTTGGCTTTAGCTTTGTATCGCTCACGTTTGATCCCATCATGACGCGGCAGCGTGTTGCCTTGGTGACTAGATGCGAAAGGTCCAAGGCTGCACGAATCGAAGGGACGGCGAAGTTTCTGTGATTCGTTCCACCTCGCGTGCTCGGTGGAACTTTCGGCAGAAACTACGATAACACCTGTGCGTTAGTTTTATGGACGAAAGCGGATTTGCAGGGGCGTTTAATCGGTAAGCGACATGTTTATACCACTGGCAGAATTGCCGTGGTAAAACTCTTGACAGTTTTACCAATTAGGGTTTCAAAATTGTTAGCCTGACGTTTGGTAAAACGTTTTTAGCAGGTTGTTTACCATTTGACATCGAAAGGTTCGTTTATGTCCCATACCGCCGCTCCCAAGGTTGCTTTTATTTTCGATTGCGACGGCACACTGGTTAATAGCACGCCCGTTTGGGCCTATGCCCAACCCGAGTTATTGCACCGTCACGAGATTGACATGACCGTGGATGACTTTGCCCAATTTGAGCACCTGTCGCTGGAGGACGAGTGCCAGGCCTACCACGACACGTGGGGCATTGGCGCGAACGGCGAGGAGTTATATCGCGAGCTGAGCGACATCCTGATTGATGGCTACTCCAAGGTGCCGCCGCGCGAGGGTCTTCTGGCATTTTTGGAGCAGGCGAAGGCGGTGGGCATTGCCATGTGCGTTGCCACGTCCACGCCGGCCGAGCTGGTGCAGTCCGCGCTCGCCGGTGCCGGGCTCGACGCATACATGGAGTTTGTTACCACGACGGGCGAGGCAGGACGCTCCAAACAGTTCCCCGATGTGTACGAGCTGGCGCTGCGCCGCCTGGAGGAGCGCCACGGGTGCAAGTTTGAGCGCGCTTGGGTGTTTGAGGACGCGGTCTTTGGCCTTAAGAGCTCTGGCACCGCCGGCTTTAAGCGCGTTGGTATATATGACCCGCACGGCCGCATGAAGCGCGACGACGTAAGCGCCAAATGCGATATCTTTATCGATAGCTACGAGGAGCTGGATCTGGCCCGCGTGCTTTCGTTTGAGGGATAGGCGAGGGCCGTGGCTTGCAAGGTATTAGTGGTCTGCGGCTCGCCCGTGGTGGCGAGCGCGGATCTGTTGCGTAGGCTTGCAGGGGAGTGCGACCACGTTGTCGCCGTGGACCGCGGACTCGACGCGCTGCTGGGCGCGGGGCTGGCCTGCGACGTGTATGTGGGTGATGCTGACACGGTGAGTGACGCGGGTCGCGCGCTGGTCGATGCCGCCACCGACTTTGAAGTTGAGCGCCACGACCCGTACAAGGACTATACCGATCTGGCGTTGGCGCTCGATTCCGTCCGCCGTCGCTGGCCGGGTGCCGAAGTAGTTGCGACCTGCGCCACCGGCGGCCGCCCCGACATGGCTCTTTCCGTACTGGGGTTGCTTGCAGGCTACGATGACGCCCCAGTCTGGATTGCCGAGGGCAAGGTGGTCGCCCGCATCCTTCGCCCAGGCGAATCGTGGACCATCGAAGGCGCCGAGGACAAGACGTTCTCCATCATCGCCATTGCCCCCAACACCGAGGTAAGCGAACACGGCTTGGAGTGGGAACTAGATCACAGACCCTTGGGATTACTAGCTGACACCGGAATATCCAATGTGGTCAGGAAAACGGCCAAGATCCAAGTCCACACCGGCACCGCCATCGCTTACCTCTACAAGTAAGGTCTATCCACCGTCCCAGGAAAACCCGTAAGTAAGAGATTCAACCCAAAAAAGTCCTTGCATCAAAGAAAGTCTTCCCCTATAGTATCTCCTCGTCACGGGGGCGTAGCTCAGCTGGGAGAGCGCTTGACTGGCAGTCAAGAGGTCAGGGGTTCGATCCCCCTCGTCTCCACCATCGTGAATACAAAGGCCTTCGGAATTCCGAAGGCCTTTTTTCATGTCAAAATGCCTCGCTCACATATCCTCAGCTACGCCAACAAAAAGTTGCACAATTTATTTCCCATGTCTGTACGTAGTTTGTTAGACAAACGCGATTATCGGCGCTGCTCGCTGCTTCATTTGGGCTTCAGGAACGCCCTTAATTACCGCCAGCACCCCAATAACCTGCATCAACGTGAACAACATCCCAAAACAACCCCCTTAAGCACGTCAAATGAACGATATGTTGTCCAACGCAGCCCAAATCAGTTTCGTTATCAGCTTGTGCTAGAATACCTAACGTTACATGAGTTCAACTGTGCTCACGGCTCCAGCAAGCCATAAAGCGCAGGGTCGATCAGCATCCGGCCGTAACGGCGGTGCCAGAAACACCACGAGCTCCGATAAAGAAGTCATGCAACGTTATTTATTTGTATTGGGTAATTCCATGATGCAATTAATAGCATGCATGCCAATAAGAAGCCGTTTTACAGCTGTTTGCGTGCGGTTCAGTTTTGTTCCCGCTTGACTGGTTCCCACGCAGCCAGCTGGAGACGCGGTCTTTTTGCGATACACGGCTGCATCTCTAGCAACTGCGTTTATACATACCGTTCACGGTGGGGCGGAGCCACGTGCTTGTCTAACTGGGCTCAGGGTTTGAATATGGAGCGCCTTCGCGCACAAGCGCCCTGGCGAAGCCATACACAAACCCTGTGAGCCACACGTAAGACAGCAAGGGGGTGGTGCTCGTGTGGTATGTGATTCAGGTCATTAACGGTCGCGAAGACGTAATGCGCGAGCGCATCGAGCGCATGGTGCCGGCTGGTGCCATGCAGGAGCTCTTTTATCCCCAATTTCAAACCGAGATTAAAGTACACGGCGAATGGGTCAATACGACCAAGCCGTTGTTCCCTGGTTATCTCATCTGCGATACGGCAGACCCCCGCACCGTTCAACAGTATTTGCTGCGCATGGATGACTTTGCCCGGGTACTCTCCCAGGACGGTCAGTTTGTGCCGCTGGCAAAAGAAGAGGTCCAGCTTATTGGTGGCTTTACGCATAGGGGAGACCGCGTAGTGCCCATGAGCGAGGCCCTAAAAGTCGGTGACCAGGTCGTAGTTACGGCAGGTCCGCTGCTGGGCCACGAAGGCCTTATCAAAACCATTAATAGACGCAAGTGCACTGCTTATTTGGAGCTCGACCTGTGCGGCCGACGCGTAACCACCCGCGTTGGCCTTGCGGTGCTTTCAAAAGAGCAGCGCGTTATGCGCAATCACAGAAGAGCGATCGCCTAGCTGCAAGCTCGCAAGCGGACGACCGAAGGCAAAAAGTATCGGGGGAGGGGCTCTTGGAGCCTACGATGATGACCATGGCACAGGGCGCGCGGGAGACGCGCACGGCCGCCACGGCGAATTCCGTCACTGCCGCAGCCGGTGCTGCGGGGGATTACCTTACAAACGAAGAAGCGTACAAGATGCTGCGCGGTGCCAACTCCGGCGTGAAGCCCGAGCTTGGGCACAGGCTCTACCGCGTTGTTAAGCGTACGGTGGACATTGTCGCCGCCGGCGGAGCCCTGGTGTTGCTCTTTATTCCCGGGGTAATTCTGAGCGTGGTCATTTGCATAAAGAGCCCGGGCGCCAGCCCCCTATATTCACAGTGGCGCGTGGGCCGCGTGCGCAAAGACGGCACGTTCTACCTGTTTAAGATCTACAAGTTCCGCAGCATGGTTCCCAACGCAGACCAAATGCTCAAGGACTTGCAGGCCCAAAACGAGGCCACTGGCCCCATGTTTAAAATGAAGCACGACCCGCGCATTATTCCCGGTGTGGGTAACTTCATTCGCAAGCACAGCATCGACGAGCTGCCCCAGCTCATCAACGTGTTCCTGGGCCAAATGAACCTCATTGGCCCGCGCCCCGGCCTGCCGCGCGAGGTTGCCCTGTACAGCGAGCACGACATGAAGCGCCTGGCGGTAAAACCCGGCTGCAGCGGTCCTTGGCAGGTAATGGGCCGCAGCCACCTGGGCTTCAACGAAATGGTTGAGCTGGATCTTCACTATATAGAGAATCGCAGCCTGCGCCAGGACCTGCGGTTGATATTCGGCACGCTGAAGACGATGTTCTCTGGGGAAGGTGCCGTGTAGCATGCGCATCGCCATGATAGGCCAAAAGAGAACGGGTTCGCGCGAGGGCGGCGTAGAAGTGGTGGTAGGCGAGCTTGCTCGCCGTATGGCAGACCTTGGTCACCAAGTAACCTGCTACGACCGTATGGGCGAAGGAGCTCCTTCCGAGCCCTACGAGAAGGATGGCTACCGCATCGTTCCCGTAAAGGCTCTGGACATCAAGGGGCTCTCTGCGCTCACGAGCAGCTTTGCCGCAACAAGGGCCGCCATCAAAGACGGGGCAGACGTAATTCACTATCACGCAGAGGGGCCGTGCGTCCCCCTTCGTTTTGCGCGTTCCGCGGACATCAGGACCGTGGCAACGATCCACGGCCTGGACTGGCAGCGTGCAAAATGGGGCGGCTTGGCTTCCAAGTACATCAAGTTCGGCGAGGCGACGGCGGCCAAGTGCGCGGATGCGCTCATCGTGCTTTCCCGGGGCAATCAGGAGTACTTCAAGGAGGCTTACGGCCGCGAGGCTACGCTCATTCCCAACGGCATCACTCCCGAGGCGGATCTTCCCGCGAAGGAGATCTCCGAGCGCTTGGGGCTCACCCAGGGCTCCTATGTCCTCTACCTCGGTCGCATTGTGCCCGAGAAGCGACCGGAACTGTTGGTGGAGGCGTACAAGCAGGTAAAGACGGATAAGCGCCTGGTTATCGCGGGCGACTCCTCCGATACGGACGACTACGCCGTGGCGCTCAAAGAGGCTGCCGCGTCCGACCCCCGCGCGCTCTTTACCGGCCACGTTGAGGGCAACCTGCTCTCCGAGCTGTACTCCAACGCGTATTGCTACGCGCTCCCCTCCGACGTTGAGGGCCTGCCCATGAGCTTGCTGGAGGCCATGTCTCACGGTGCGGCATGCGTTACCTCGGATATTCCCGAGTGCGCGGATGTTCTGCAGGGTTGCGGGCTCACGTTCCCACACGGAGACGCGGGGGCGCTGCGCGACGTGCTTGAAGGCCTGATAGCGGATTCTGCCCAAGCGGAGAGGCTGGGCGCCATGGCACGTGACCGCGCGATTAATGGCTATGACTGGAACAGCGTCGTCCAAAGGACGCTTGCTTTGTATGAGGGTGTTGCGTAATGAAGATCCTTCTTGTAAATAAGTTTCATTGGCGCAAGGGTGGAAGCGAGACGTACTACTTTGCTCTTGCCGATGGTCTTCGCGCTCTTGGGCATGAAGTTGCCTTCTTCAGCATGGAGGATGAGCGTAATGAGCCGACTGAGTGGTCGCGTTACTTTGTAACGAATCGCGACTATAACGGACCGAGCTCTATTGTCGATAAGGCGAAGGCCGCGCAGGCACTTGTGTATTCCAAAGAGGCGCGCGAGAAGTTCGATGCGCTGTGCCGTGAATTCCAGCCCGATGTAATCCATCTCAATCTCACTCATAGGCAGATTACGTTTTCCATCTTGGACGCTCCTTGGCTAAAGCAGCATCCAACGCCGGTTGTGTATACCTCGCACGACTTGATTCTTGCTTGCCCGAGCTATCTTATGCTTGATTCCGAGGGCAACGTTTGCGATTCGTGTCTCGGGGGTCATTTTGGCAATTGCCTTAAGAAGAAGTGCGTAAAGGGTTCGATCGCAAAAAGCGCGTTAGCGGTGGCTGAGGCGGAGTGGCTTAAACGGCACAAAACCTATTCACGTCTCGATCGCATCATCTGCCCGAGTGAGTTCATGCGGAACAAGTTTATTGAAGCGGGGCTTCCCGAGCGTCAGCTTGTCCTCATGCGGAATTTCCTGAATCCCGATTCGATGTCACGGGAAGTTGCCAACCAAAATAATGAAGATCCCTACATGCTGTATCTGGGACGCCTTTCTCGCGAGAAAGGCGTGTTAACGCTCGTGCATGCTTTTGAGAAGGCGGCACCGGTGATCCCTGATTGGCGTCTTGTTATTGCAGGCGATGGCCCTGAATGTGATGCTGTGAAGGTCAAAGTTTCCGCAATGCCAAACGAAATAAGCTCGAGGATTGAGCTGGTTGGATATAAAACCGGTGACGCCCTGCGCGGACTTGTGAATCGAGCCACTCTGGCGGCTGCGCCGTCAGAGTGGCTCGAGAACGCGCCATATGCGGTTCTCGAGGCACTCGCCGCGGGCAAGCCCGTTATCGGTACGAACATGGGCGGAATACCCGAGCTGGTACGTGAGGGTGAAACGGGCTTCCTGGCTGAAGCCCACGATGAGGCAGGACTCGCAGATGCAATCCGTAGGGGTGCGGCGGTGGCCGCCGATCCTGCGGCTTACGCCGCGATGAGCGCGCATTGCCGTTCATTCGTGGCAGAGAACTGTAATCAAGAGGAATACATCCGGAATCTCGTCTCCCTGTATCAAGAACTAATTGACCGGAAGGTGGTGGCCTAACCCATGGCCGAGAAGAAACTCAACGGAACCGTAATCGTAACGTACCGCTGCAACGCGCGCTGCACCATGTGCAACCGCTACAAGGCTCCCAGCCGTCCGGAGGAGGAGCTCTCCCTCGACGTGATCAAGAAGCTCCCGCGCATGTACTTCACCAACATCACCGGTGGCGAGCCCTTCATCAGGACCGACCTTGCGGATATCGTGCGCGAGCTGTACAAGAAGTCCGACCGCATCGTCATCTCCACCAACGGCTTCTTCACCGACCGCATCATCGCCCTTGCCGAGGAATTCCCCCAGGTGGGAATCCGCATCTCCATCGAGGGTCTGCAGCAGACCAACGATGAGATCCGCGGTCTCCAGAACGGCTTCAACCGCGGCTACGAGACGCTCAAGAAGCTCGTGGAAATGAAGCACCCGGACGTGGGCTTTGGCATGACGGTGCAGGATCGCAACGCTGCGGACTTGGTGCCGCTGTACAAGCTTTCCGACGAGCTCGGCATGGAGTTCGCCACCGCCAGCCTGCACAACAGCTTCTACTTTGTCGAGGCGAAGAACATCATCAAGGACCGTCCCATGGTGGCCCAGAACTTCGAGGACCTGGTAAACGAGCTCCTCAAGTCCAACGAGCCCAAGAAGTGGTTCCGCGCGTACTTCAACATGGGCCTCATCAACTACATCTATGGGCAGAAGCGCCTGCTCCCGTGCGATATGGCGTTCGACACGTTCTTCATCGACCCCTACGGCGACGTCATGCCCTGCAACGGCACCAAGGAGAAGCTCGTTATGGGCAACCTTAACGACGAGTCTTGGGATGAGCTGTGGGAGAGCGCCCAGGCCGAGAAAGTGCGCGGCTGCGTGCGCCACTGCGACCGCAACTGCTGGATGATCGGCTCCGTGTCTCCTGCCATGCACAAGTACATCTGGAAACCCGCGTCGTGGGTGCTGGCGCACAAGCTCAAGCCCGGCAAGAAGTTCGACATGCACGAGCTCCCCATCGTGCGCGACTACGAGTCGGGCAAGGTGACGAAGGAGGAGCTGGACGCTCTTTCCACCTGCGACATGCACGCCGCGATCAACGACGGCCTTTCCGACGCAAGCCGAGCCGACGCGCACGTGTACGAGACTGAGGAGGCGCTGTAGTGCAGCCGGGTGGAAAAATCGAATGCAAAAATTCAGAAATAGCGGTTGCTCGATATCAATCGGAGGAAACACGTGAAAGTATCCTGCATAACCAGGCACGCAATCTCTAATTATGGCTCCCTACTCCAGGCATATGCGACACAACGAGCGGTAGAGAGCTTGGGGCATGAGTTCGAGATTATGGACTATGTACCTGCTTGTGAGGACGTATCCCAGCAGGTGAGGACGCTTCTTTCGACAAAGCCGTCCTGGAACGGGAACCCGTTGAAGAAGTCTGTCTACAGACTTCTGATGGAGCCTGAGACAAGGGTGGCGGGCAAGCGGTTTGCGCGTGAGCGTTCCCAGCTGCTTAAGATGAGCCCTCACTATGCATCCCTGGAGGAGCTGAAGGCTAATCCGCCCAAGGCCGATGTCTATATGACTGGAAGCGATCAGGTGTGGGGTCCCATCAGCTCGGGCGCATACGACCTGTCATACGCGCTTGAGTTTGCTCCCGAGGGCGCAAGGCGCATCTCATATGCGGCAAGCTTTGGTAAGAAGAATATCCCGGATAGCGTGCGCCCCAGGTTTCTCGAGGACCTTCGAGCATATGAGGCCGTGTTCGTACGCGAGGATGCCGCGCGCGAGCAGCTTGCCTCGTGGGGCATAGAGGCCGGACAGGTTGTCGATCCCACGCTGCTGCTTGATGGCGAGGCGTGGAGAAGGATGGCGGCACCTGCCCCGAAGGGCGAATACATCCTCGTCTACCAGATTCACAGCGACCCGACGGTGGGGCAGTACGCCGTGAAGGTTGCCAAAAAGCTTGGCTTGCCCCTGATACGGATCTCCGCAAGCCTGCACCAGGCCTCACGCGAGGGCAAGTTCAAGTGGCTGCCGACGCTTGCTGAGTTTCTCTCGTATGTCGACAACGCAGCATGCCTAGTCACGGACTCGTTCCACGGTACGGCTTTTGCCATAAATCTCAATACGCCGCTGGTAGAAGTGCTGCCCAAGAACGGAACCTCGAGCAGGAACGTGAGTATTCTGCGACTCACGGACCTCACGGACAGAGTGCTTCAGAATCTAGATGATGTCGAGTTAGCATCCAAGCAGATTGACTTTGGTCGGGTCAACGACGTGATGGGTGCGGAGAGGGAGAAGTCCCTAGCGCAGCTCAAGAGCATGATTGAGGAGTAGGGCATTGTCAAACGTTGGCACTAGGACGGTATGCAAGAAGGATATGTGCGCTGGCTGTATGGCCTGCGTCGATTCATGCCGACATGGAGCGATTGCCATTGAGGATACGATTGAGGCGTATAACGCCCGTATTGATCCTACAAGGTGCGTGGGATGTGGACTGTGCGAGAAAACGTGTCCCCAGATGGTATCCCCATCTTCGTTGCGTCCTCTCGAGTGGCTACAGGGGTGGGCGAAAGATACATCGCTCAGAATGTCATCTTCGTCCGGGGGTCTGGCTACGGCCATCTCGGAGGCGTTTGTGGCGTCAAATGGATTAGTGTGTTCATGTGCACAGGAGGGCGGTGAGTTCCGGTTCCACCTCACTTCTGATGCGGATTACTTGAGGAGGGCTCAAGGCTCCAAATACGTCAAAAGCAATCCGCTTGGTGCGTACCGCGAGGTTAGGGAGGCCCTGCAAGGTGGTCAAAGGGTTCTCTTTATCGGTCTTCCTTGTCAGGTTGCTGCGATGCGTAACTTCGTTGGAAGCCGTTTAGCCGATTCCCTTTACACCATCGACCTTATCTGTCATGGTTCACCGTCCCCCAAGGTCCTGAGCCGATTCTTGGAAGAGACAGGTAACAACCTGTCTAATGAGCTGATACTGGACTTTCGAAAGAAAGTCCAGTTTCAGCTCCGCTATCGCGGAGCTGAAACTGTGGGTAGGACGGGTGTCCGCGATCGCTACTCGATTGCTTTCCTCTCGGGTTTACCGTATACGGAAGGCTGCTACTCCTGCCGCTACGCCAAGGGTGATCGTGTCTCCGATATTACGCTTGGCGATTCATGGGGTAGCGAGCTTTCTGATGAGGTCGCGAACGGGATATCCCTCGCACTTGTGCAGACAGACAAGGGTCGAGAACTGTTAGAAATGACGGACCTTGAGCTTTTGCCGGTTGATCCTGGTCTAGCTGTGGCCAACAATGAACAGCTTCAACGTCCTTCGACGAAGCCCATAGAAAGAAATACCTTTATGGACGGCTTTCGTAACGGGGTACGGGTCAACCGACTCGTTCTCAGGGCGAGGCCAAAAGACTGCGCCAAGTACTTGGTCAAGGATATACTGCTTGCACTGGGTTTGCTCAGGGGTTAACACATCGAGAGCGTTTGCTTTAGGCATTAATGATAAGGTAATCCATATGTTGAGTAATTCCAAGGTGCCAAAGTGCGTCGTATTAATGGCGTCATACAACGGCATCCCATTTATTTCAGAACAAATTGACAGCATTCTCTCGCAGGCTGAAGTTGACGTACGTCTTTTTGTCCGTGATGACGGGTCATCTGATGGTACTCGTGATCTTCTGCAGCGCTATGCAGATGAGGGCAGTCTGACTTTGTTAACAGGAGAAAACCTAGGACCTGCTTTAGGGTTTTTGACGTTGTTGCGGAATGCTCCCGAAGCTGATTACTATGCGTTTTCCGACCAAGATGATATTTGGGATAGCGATAAACTGATAACTGCGATTAAACAGCTTAAGAAGCAGGAGAATTTGGCTCTTTATCATTGCAATTCAAGACTTGTAGATTCAGCTGGTAATGAGATGGGCCGGTTAACCTATGGGCAACAAAGGTGCATATCTTATCGAGATAACGACCCTCTCAACCAGCTTTGCATTGGGTCACCTATGGGATGTACGCAAGTATTTGATAGGCGTATTTGGGAAGTTGTTTGCTTGCATGAGCTGCCCCATCCCGTCATCATGCATGATAAGCTGATAGCTAATCTATGCGTGCTGCTGGGTTATCGGATTGTTTTCGATGCTTCTCCTCATATGGGATATCGCCAGCATGGTCGTAATGTGGTCGGTGTGAGTACTGATTTACCATCTAAAGTGATTGAGAAAATCAATAGTTTTTGTCATCCGCGAGAGATTACTCTTGCAAAGCAAGTTACTGGACTTCTTTCAACTTATTCCGACTGCATTCTTCCTCCAGAGCGTGCTCTTGGAGAGTTGGTATCGAAAATGGACGCTTCTTTCATGGCTAGGTGCAGGGTTTCTTTCTCTTCGAGGCTGAATTTCGGCAGTCTACAAGAGGGCCTTTTCAATAGATCTCTCCTCTTGTTTGGGAAGCGATGATATGAGTAAAAGCATCCCCAAACCGCACAATAGTGGGTACGTCCTAGCGCTTGCCTTTTGCGACTATCTCAAGGACAAGACCGGCACCCCAAAGGCTATTATGGCGAGTCAGCAGGCCATGGCGTCGCACGGTATAAGTTACGTCTATCTCCACTCGGTTAAGAAGACCCTGTTCAGGGACGACCAGATGCTATTTTGCGAATTCGGGGTTACGGTCGACGGGGTGGAGGCTGGTGTTTTCAGTATTGCCCAGGTGTGCGAGGCCCTTTGCAGCTGGCAAAAAAGCGGCTTCAGCCTTCTTGAGCTTCATATCCACCACCTTCTGTACGTGAGCCTTGAGAAAGTCTCCGAACTGCTAAAAGTTACAGGCAAAACACCGGTCAGGGCCTTTCTCCACGACTATTACCTGTGTTGTACAAGCTATAACCTCCAAAATAGGAGCGGCTTTTGTGACAGCTCAATGCTCGGCGACGCTCCCTGCGAGAAATGCCCCCACTTCAGTAACAGCCTTCGTGTGGAGTCGAAGATCCAAGGGCTGTTTGACTCCATCAAAAATCTCCGTTTTGTTGCACCTTCGACCTATACGAAGAATCGGTTTCTCTCATTCAGGCCCCAATACGAGGGCCTTGTTGATGTAATACCGCACCAAAAGCTGCTTGGAGAGTATCTGGGCAACAGACGTCCTCTGAACGCAGGGGAGCGCATCAGGGTTGCCTTTCTGGGGATGCCGAGGAAGACAAAGGGCTGGGAGACCTGGCTTCGCCTCGTATCTGCGGTCGATGAACAAGAGTACGAGTTCTTCGTCTTCAACAGCTCGAACGATATGTATCCAGGGATGAACAAGCGGTTTGTCGAATTTGATGAGAAGCACCCAAATGCCATGACCGACTCTCTCAGGGAGTGCGAGATTGCCATCGTTGTCATGTGGCCATCTTGTCCAGAGACCTATAGCTACACCTGTATGGAATCTTACTCCGCAAACGCTTATACGATTTCGAGTGCATGTGCAGGCAATGTCGCCGACTTTGTCGTTGAGCATGGGTCCGGTTTGGTGCTGAATAACGAGGAGGAGCTAATCGGGCTGTTTAGGGATAAGAGCCGGCTTATCAGGGAGGTCAATCGTTTCAGGAGCGGAAAGCCTGGTCCGCTCGATCTTGTCGATTCAGATGAGATCGTAGACCTGCTTCCATGCTCCTCGGTAGGTCTCAACACGGGAGTTCACATGCACACGAGGCTGATTGAACGTGTGCTGCTGGAGGTACTCAATGCAAGATCATAGGCATGCGAGGCTCGTTATAAATAAAGCGGAGGAGCGGGCTGGTCGAAGAGGTCGTTGGTATCTCCCTAATAAGCAAGGCGTTCTAACCGTTTGCATGGGTGACCTGGCGGATGCGACGATCATTATAGGTATCTTGGCGCAGGTTTTCTTCCTTGAGTACTATGGTCTGGGGCGATACCTCAACTGGGTAATTACCGGCATGATTTGCGTGAGGGCGCTCTTCTCCGGATGGAAATATAGCGGTAGAGCGCTACTACTTGGGCTGATTACCGTTGCAGGGTGGCTGTCTGGTGCCCTCTTGGGTGGCAATATGGAAACGTTTAGGGCGAATATTTTGCTGCTCCTCTACCCGTTTGTCTATACGCTTTACTTCTTTCTTTTGGTCACTAACAAGAGGGATTTTCTTCTTGGACTCTTTGATGCAGGTTTTCCGGTCTTCAACGCCATATTGCTTCTCAATATGGCGATCATGTTTATCCAGTACTCTACCCATGGGATGATCGCTGCGACAACGAACGACATCAGTTACTTCGAGGACAATATCTCCGGCCTGTTCTCTTATGCGACCGTCCATGCGGTGGCCCTTTACACTTCATTCGTCGTGCTCTACAACTTCGTCTGGATTAGGAGGCTTCGGGGTCCTCTCTGGCCATCCCTTGCCATCGCTTACAACGTCTGCCTTATCGTCCTGTCCTTCTATCTTGCGACACTCAACGATAATAAGGCGCTCTTCATAATCCTTCCTCTCGTTTTAGTGATGTTCTGGCTTATTTCAGTCATGAGAGGAGAAGCGGATGTTTCGGGTCCCTTCTTTTGGCTTGTCGCCTTGTATTTTATCCTGACAATTGCATACGCCTTGGTGCCTGCGTTCCAGATCCTCGTGGATACGCAAGTGTTTGGTCTGTTCGATATGGTTGGCAGTTCAGCTTCCGTCGGTACTGCTGCCGACGGCAGTAACGAGAGGATTGCTATCATCGGCTTCGCTCTCTTGAGACCGGCTACATGGAGTCTCGGAGAGGGTCTTGGAGCCTCAAGCTTCTACGCGTCCGGGTTCATGTCGTTTAACCACTTTGGTCAAGCGGATATGGGGTCTTTCTTGATTCTCATGGGGGTTTGGGAGACGGCAGCGTATGTAGCGTTTTTCCACTCCGTGGTTAGTGAGTTTATGGAGCAGGAAAAAGGATCTAATGGCCGGATTGTTCGTTTGCTCCTTTTGCTAACAATTCTTATTACCTTTCTGTATACGCAGTGCTTTACAAGGGTGAACTGCTGCTTGTGCCTACTGCTGCTCTGTGGAGCGCTGGCTTGGTCGTGGAATTCCTCGGCTGCAGACTATTTGATTATTGATAGAGACGAAGAACAGGTTTGAACATGAAAATAGGCATTTCCACATTTACGCATGGGGACAACTATGGGCAGAGGCTCCAGAACCTTGCTGTCCAAGAAACTCTCAAACTCTCGGGTGCAGATGTCCTTACGTTCAGACAGAAGGACTCGAGATCTGCCAAATACAAGCTCAAGTCTTTGGCTTCGCTCATTCCAAAGGGGCTTGCCGTTGCCCACATCCAGAGGCATCGTTCGTTTGAGGATTTCAATTCCCGTAACATTTCCTTTAGCCGGGAGGTTATATCTGATTCCAACCCTCCACGTGACATTAAATCCTATGACTTTTTCGTTGCTGGGAGCGACCAAGTTTGGTCTCCGTATTCCCCTGACGCTAACTCCACTATGTTTCTCACGTTTTCGCCAAGAGAAAAGCGCATTGCTTTTTCGCCAAGCTTGGCAGCTCCGACGATTCCCGAGGAGAAGCGTGAGCTGTTCCACGGCTATTTCGACGGGTTTGATAGGCTGTCCGTTCGTGAGCAGAAGAGCGCCGAGCTTATAAACAGTCTGTACGGCTTAAAGGCCGAGGTGTTGATTGACCCAACACTGATGTTTGACGGCTCCTGGTGGGAAAGGTATGAAAAAGAGCCGCACTGCGGGCTTCCAAATGATTATGTATTGACGTACTTCCTCGGGAGTGCAGCTTACGAAGAGAGGGTTGCCGAAATCTGTGATTCACTTAGCTGCAAGAGGGTCGATTTACTAGGGGATGCGCGCTACTACGCCCTCGGGCCTTCAGAGTTCCTCTATGCCGTCCGTCACGCAAAGCTTGTAGCGACAGATTCATATCACGGATCAATTTTCTCGATCTTGTTCGGGAAGCCGCTGATTTATTGCCCTCGTGAGTCCACTGGTCCAGACATGAGCAGCCGATTCGACACGCTAGCCAGCGAGCTGCGTGTTTCTTTCGTTGAGCGGTCAATTCTTTCCGTATGTAATTCGGAACTGCTCGAGAGTGACTATTCAAAGGCGTATGACAGGTTGGCAGCTCAGAGGAAGATCGTTGTTGAATTCCTCGATAGATGTGGATTGAGCATTCCCTCGGAGGCCGCCCGTGGCTAGCCAGCGTAAGGCGGGCGCCCTCCTCGGCTACGCCAACATCCTCGCAAAGAACCTCGTCAACCTCGTCTACACGCCGATGCTACTGTCCTACGTGGGGCAGGCGGACTACGGCGTCTTCCAGAGCTCGAACTCCTTTGTCTTCTCGCTGACGCTCCTGTCCTTCGGCTTCTCCGAGGCCTACGTGCGCTTCTACACGCAGACGGTGGCGCACGGCGGCGAGCGCGACATCCGGCACCTGAACGGCATGTACCTCACGCTTTACGTCGCCGTCACAGCCGCGGCGGTCGCCCTCGGCATGGGCTTCTCCGCAAACGCCGGCGCGGTGTTCTCGGCCGGGTTCACCGAGGCGCAGGTCTCGCTCGCCCGGGAGCTGCTCGCCATCATGACGCTCAACGTCGCCTCGACGTTGTTCACCGTCGTGTTCAATTCCTACATCACGGCGCACGAGCGCTTCGTCTACCAGCAGACCAGGCAGCTCGTCACCACGCTTGCGACGCCGCTGTGCGCCTGGGCCCTGCTGGCCGCCGGTATGGGGCCCGTGGGCGTTGCCCTAGCACAGCTCGCGGTGAACCTCGTCCTGCTCGCCCTCAACGCGCGCTACGCCATCGTCGTGCTGGGCATGCGCTTCGAGCTCAGGGGTGCCGACTGGGGCGTCATGCGCGGCATCGCCGCCTTCAGTGCCTGGATCTTCGGTAACCAGGTCTGCGAGATGGTCAATCAGAGCGTGCCCAACATCATGCTGGGGGCCATCTCGGGCGCGACTGCGGTATCTCTGTTCGCGGTGGCCGTGAACATCCGCCAGGTCTTCTACTCGCTCTCCACCACGATGTCGAACGTCTTCATTCCGAAGGTCAACCGCATCGTCGCCACCTCGGACGACAACGCCGAGCTCACTCGCCTTATGACGCGCGTGGGCCGCTACCAGATGGTACTGTTTTGCTGGGTGTACGGAGGTTTCGCTATTCTCGGGAAGTTTTTCGTGACGAGGTGGGCGGGCCCGGGCTTCGCCGAGGCCTACTGGCTCGTGCTCGCCATGACGCTACCCGTCATGGTGCCCCTCTGTCAGAACGTCGGCATCGAGATCCAGAGGGCCAAGAACATGCACCACGCCAGGAGTCTCGTCTACCTTGCGATGGCGGTCGGGAACGTTGCCTTCACCGCCGCGGCCGCCCCGGCGCTGGGGCCGTGGGCCCCCGCGATCGCCTATGTCGTCAGCATCGTGCTCGGCAACGGACTGTGGATGAACTGGTACTACCAGAAGCGGGTCGGTCTCGACATGCTCTTTTTCTGGAAGCGGAACCTGCCGGTGCTGCTCGCCTGGGCTGCCGTCACCGTCGCCTGCCTCGCTGGCACGGCGGTCCTGCCCGTCAACGGATGGCCCGCGTTCCTCGAGTGGGGCGCCGTTTACAGCGCGCTTTTCGCCATAGCCCTTTGGCTCGCCGTCCTAACGAAGGACGAACGTATCGCGGTCGTCTCTCGTCTCCCGTTCCTTAGATAGGGTCCATCATGAATGATTCCGAGAAATCCCCGAGGGTCGTCTCGCTTGGCGACCGTTGCTGCGGCTGCGGCGCGTGCGCTGCCCGCTGCCCCAAGTCATGCATCTCCATGGAACCCGATGATTGTGGCTTCCTACACCCCACCGTCGACGCCTCCGGGTGCGTAGGCTGCGGGGCGTGCGACGCCGTATGCCCGGCGCTCAACGCCCCTGGGGAGGACGGGTGCGAGTTCGCCCTCTGGGCGAAGGCTCATGACGTCGGCTTGCTCGATAGATCGTCGTCGGGCGGCGTGTTCGGTCTACTCGCCGGTGACGCTCTCTCGCGCGGCGGTGTTGTGGCGGGCGCCGCGTGGACGGACGGTTGCCGCGAGCTTCGTCACGTGCTCGTGGAGGACAGGCCGGCGCTCGGCGCCGTTATGCGCTCGAAATACGTTCAGAGCGCGGTTGGCCGCGGCGTCTTCGAGGGCGTCCGCGCTGCCCTGCGTGAAGGCAGGCCGGCGCTCTTTGCCGGTACTGCATGCCAGGTGGCTGGCATGCGCTCATACCTGGGGAAACTCGCCGACTCTGACCTCTTCCTCGGCGTCGACGTCATCTGCCACGGTGTTCCGTCTCCAGAGCTCTGGTCGCGCTGGGTCGACTACCGTGGTGAGGCCTTCGGGTCGGACGTCTGCGACGTCAATATGCGGAGTAAGACAACCGGATGGTTGTCTTACTCCGCTATGTACAAGCACATAGCGGAGAAAGACAACACCGGGGACACCGAGTCCCAGATATTCGGCAAAGACTGGTACATGAAAGCGTTTCTGGCCAATGCGAGCCTTCGTTCGTCCTGTCTGGCATGTCCAGCAAAGCGCTCCAGCGGCGCCGATATCACGCTCGGTGATTTCTGGGGGTTCCAGAATACCCATCCCGAGGTCGACAACTCCAAGGGCGTATCTGCCGTCCTATGCAATACCGAGAAGGGCGTGCGGGCATTCGAGGCTATTTCTGGGCTTACCGCAAACGGTCCGGCGACGCTTGATGGGGTAATCGCGGGCAACCCTAGCCTCGTCCATTCTGTCACGCCTTATCCAAAGCGCGACGAGTTCTTGAACGACGTGTCTGCCGGGCTTTCCATCCCAGATCTCATGGACAAGTGGGATTTCCGTCCCACTCTCTGGCAGCGTGTCCGCGGCAAGCTTGGTGGTATTAAACGACGACTAAAGAGACTCGTTGGAAGGAGAGCCTAGATGGCCAAGGATCGCTACCTTCAAGCTCTTCGTGGGCTTGCGATTTCCGCTGTGGTGCTTATCCACTGTCTTCCTCAATGTGCCGCGTCGGTCGCCATTCGCCCATTCCTCAACTTTTCTGTTGCGTTGTTCTTGTTTTTATCCGGTGTTCTTACCGACGAGCGCAAATTTAATGCGGGGGGGGGTCTTCGACGCCGCATTAGCAAGGTTGCCGGACCTTATGCGTTCTGGAGCGTTATCTATCTTGCGGCGTTTCCCGCCCTTCATGGGCGTCTGGGTTTCTGGCGTTCGCCGTGGGCTCCGTATCGGCTCAGATGTACTATCTATTGGTCTATTCACAGCTTGTGCTGCTTACTCCGGTACTGTTCAGGCTCCTTTCACGGTATAGGTTCTTTGTCTATTGTGTGACACCGGCTTGCTTGCTTCTAAGGGAGCTCGCTGCCGTTGCCGGTATCGCATTGCCTCTAATACAGGTTTTCTGCCCCATGTGGCTCATCTTTTATGTTTTCGGTCTCGACTGGAGGCGTTGGGCTGCGCTCATTGAAGGACGAACCACTCAGCTTGTTGCAGTGCTCTTTATATTTTTAATAATTCAGGAGGTCGCAGGCTTCTGGTGGTATTTGACTGGCGATTTCAATATGGCCACAACTCAGCTTAAGCTCGGTTCTGCCGCGACCTCTTTAGCTGTGATCGCGCTTCTTATGGCGGTTCCGGGATCATTCAAGTCGCGATTATCTTCTACTTTGCTTGTTGACCTTGGGAACGCCTCTTTTGGAATCTACCTCTGCCATATACTTGTTCTCAAGGCCGTTTGGAAACTGCTTGGATTATTCGTCATTCCACTTGGTGTTTCGACATTTGCTGTTTGGGCGCTAACTCTTGCCGGATCTTATTCGCTTGTATCACTTTGCGGTCGTTATTTGCCCGAACGAATTCACATCATTGTGGGATTATAAATTGATTTTCGATACTGGCGCTTTTCATAGCGTTGAAGCAAAGTGAGTCCATTACCAACATTTGGCACGCGATCATCGGTGAAGATACCGGACTTCCTGTTTTCGAACGAGAAGATGACTTTTTACTCAAAATGGCTGATTGGATTAACCAACCTGAAATAACCGGAATCAATCTCCCTTGGTCGAGCATCGAAAAATGGAAGGGGCAATTCAGGTAGCCATATTCCGCAGTCATTACCTTGCCTATTTCGTTAAGAATGAGGGGGTTTAGCAAAATAGGATACCCAAGTCTTATTTATCACTCGATCTAAAGCGCATTTCGATTGTAGAGGACAGATTAAATGAAAGGCATCATCCTCGCGGGCGGGTCCGGCACGCGACTGTACCCGCTCACTCTCGTGACCTCCAAGCAGCTGCTGCCGGTCTACGACAAGCCCATGATCTACTACCCGCTGTCCACGCTCATGCTGGCGGGCATCAAGGACATCCTGGTCATCTCCACGCCGACCGACCTGCCCAACTTCCAGCGCCTGCTGGGCGACGGCTCGCGCTTCGGCGTGAACCTCTCCTACGCCGAGCAGCCCTCGCCGGACGGCCTGGCGCAGGCCTTCACCATCGGCGAGGAGTTCATCGCCGGCGAGCCGTGCGCCCTGGTGCTCGGCGACAACATCTTCTACGGCAACGGCCTGTCGCGCCACCTGACGCGCGCCGCCCGGAACGCCGAGTCGGGCCGAGCCACGGTCTTCGGCTACCACGTGGACGACCCCGAGCGCTTCGGCGTCGTGGAGTTCGACCGCGGGGGGAGGGCCGTGTCCATCGAGGAGAAGCCCGCCCGCCCCAAGAGCTCCTACGCCGTCACCGGCCTGTACTTCTACCCGGGCGACGTCGCCGTCAAGGCCCACAAGGTTCAGCCTTCCGCCCGCGGGGAGCTGGAGATCACCACGCTCAACCAGATGTACCTGGAGGAGGGGACGCTGTCCGTGGTCACCCTCGGCCGCGGCTACGCGTGGCTGGACACCGGC
>NZ_KN214136.1:366083-381780 GCF_000763055.1 Collinsella sp. 4_8_47FAA
CCTTACGTGAACCTCGCCGACCCCGAGCTCGCCATCCAGTGGCCCATCCCGCTGGACCAGGCCACCGTCTCCGAGGCCGACCTCAACCACCCGATGCTCGCCGACGTCGTCCCCATGGCGCCCAGGCGCACCCTCGTCACCGGCTGCAACGGCCAGCTGGGCCGTGCGGTGCGCGCGCTCGCCGAGGAGCGCGGCGTGGCGAAGGACTTCGACTTCTGCGAAATCGACACCTTCGACATGTCCGACCCGGACGCCTACGCGCAGTACGACTGGTCGCTCTACGGCACCGTGATCAACTGCGGCGCCTACACGGCCGTGGATAAAGCGGAGACCCCCGAGGGCCGTGTCATCGCCTGGAAGGCCAACGCGACCGGCCCGGCGCTCCTCGCCCGCACCTGCGCCGAGCACGGGATCACGCTCGTCCACGTGTCCTCCGACTACGTCTTCGACGGCACCGCCGAGGTGCATGACGAGGAGGAGCCCCTCAGCCCACTGTCCGTCTACGGCCAGACCAAGGCCGCCGGCGACATCGCCGTGGCCGGCTGCCCGCGCCACTACATCATGCGCAGCTCCTGGGTCATCGGCGAGGGCCACAACTTCGTCAAGACCATGAAGGCACTCTCAGACCGCGTCGCCGACCCCGAGGACAGGCTCGCGCAGGTCACCGTCGTGGACGACCAGCTGGGCCGCCTGACCTTCACGCGCGACATGGCGGAGGCCATCTTCCACGTGCTGGATGCGAAGGCCCCCTACGGCACCTACGACTGCACCGGCTCCGGCGCCGTGAAGTCCTGGGCGGACATCGCCCGCGCCGTCTTCGAGGCCGCCAACGGCAACGGCGACAGGGTCGTGCCGGTATCGACCGCCGACTACTACGCCGAGGCCTCCGATCCGATCGCCCCGCGCCCGGTCCACTCCGCGCTCGACCTGTCCAAACTCGAGTCGGTCGGGTTCCACATGCCCGACTGGGAGGAAGAGCTGGGGGAGTACATCAAGACGCTCTAGTCGCTATTAACTTTTCGAGAGTAAAAGCCGCCGCTTGTTAACGGCGGCTTTTCTTATGCCTGGCGTATAGCCCCGCTGCAAAAAAGCGGCAGATATCGCATGGTTTACCGTAAGCCCTACAATTACGACCAGGTTCTTAGAAGAGGACCTTGCTTAATTATTTATTTACTACCGAGTTTAGATAAAATGCTAGAACCTGAAGCAAATGACTTAAGACCAGCTATTTGCTTACTGTTTTATCAACGACATGGCCGAAAAAACAAATGGCACCGGAATGGTCTAGGCGTATTCCTTGTTTTCTATCCAGGTGGCGTAGAAGTCCACGTTGCCCGAGGGGGCCGTGTCCGACACCTTTCCCCCGTTGACTTAGCGGTAGAAGCTCCACCCCTCCGGCAGCGCCCCGCCGTCCAGCTTCGCCCACCTGCCGTTGCCCGCGGCGTCGATGACGAACCACGCGTCGTCGCAGTCGCGGTGGGCCTTCCAGCCCGCGAACTCCATCGGCCCGCCGGAGAAGCCCAGCACCGACGACGTCGGCGGGCGCCGCGTCCGACCCGTGATAGCGGATCGTGTAGGATGCGGGCTCCTTCCAGGTGGCGTAGAAGTCGAACCTTGATATCCACTTGTAACCGGATTGCATGGCAACGATGGAATTGGCAGCAAGATCGGCCTTGGCGTCGGTCGTCTTCCACTCGCGCAGGTTCATCGCAAAGGCCATGATACCGTTCTGGATGCCACTGATGCTGGGCGGGAAGGACTGGTTGTCGGCGTCGATAGAGAACTTGTTCTCCTTTGCGTCACGGTGCTGCTGGATGCGATCGGCGTACTTGGCGGCCCATTCGTCGGCCTTGCCGTTGTGAACGAAGTAGTTGTCTTTAAGGCTCGTCGAGCGAGTGGCGTACCCGTCGGCAGTGTAGATTTTGGCGTGTCCTTTGTGCGCTATTGCCATGAGATCATCGGTGATACAGAAGTACAGGTGGCGCTGGTCAAGGTCGCAATAGAAGTTGTCGGATGTGTCGTCCCAGGTGCAGTCGACCTGGTACCATTTTCCGTCGAGCTTGACGGCATCCAGGTGTGGCCGTCATAGATATCGCGGGTCTCCGAATTAGTGATGCCGGCAGCGGTGAGCAGCTTGGAATAGGCGCTTTCATACGCCTGACAGGTGCCCAGTCCGCGCGTGAGGGCACTCTCGGCAGATGCCCACTTGAGCGAGTTGTCGTACTCAAGCCGATCGAGAAGCCAGTCATTAAGATATAGGGCCATTTCGTATTCAGAGCCATTTGTGTTTTGCTTGGCATGGGACACTGCTTTATTAACAATGCTCGCAACGCTGGGATGCCCATCATCTGCAACCTGGATATACGTGTTGGTGCGCAAGTAGTAAACGCCCGACGCCTTGTCTATGAGGTAAAAGCGGAAGTTATATGATCCGGTAGCCGTCGTTGTGAACGTAAAGTCGTGGCTAACGCACGCGTCGGTGTACTTAATCTACTCTCCGCGACTTGGATCGGCGACCGACTCATAGGCGTACTCGTTGGGGTTGGAGTAAGAGGGCGCATCCATGCGGAATAGATAGCTGCCACTGCCACCTGTTGCGCTTACATGGAAGGTCGTTGGCTGTCCAAGTACTGGCTCGTTCCATTCGACGGTGAGGGTGACACTGCCGCTGGTGTCGCTATCGCTGTGCTGATATCCACTTACTGCGGCCTTTATGGCTTGTTCCGAATCAGGAGACATATCGGAAGCTAGGGAAACCTGAGGTTCCGCCTGATGTGAAATTTGATTCGCAAGATAGGAATCATTTTTGATGGACTCATTGCCGATCTCGCTTGTATCGATGTCGCTTGTTACGCTGCCGCCCGAATTGTCCGCTGCACCAGTATCAACCTGCTCTAGGGTGTTTTCTTGCCGCCGTTCTTCTTCCGCTATAACCCTTGCAGGTATTGCTGCGCTAAGCATAGATACGCAAAGAAACGCGCAGAGCGAGCGGTAAAAGACTCGTTTCATATCGGTGCCTCTCGATAAGGTGGGCGCCAAGGCCCGGAGGCGGCGCCAGGCCAACACTCCGTGTATATGTAAGTGGGTTAATTTTACGGTAACACCAGTCAACAACAGCGAACTTTTTGGACAAAGTCGGGGAGGGGAGAGGCGTACTTGGGACAGTTTGGCACTGATTGATTTTTCGTAATCATGTCTATAAATTCTGATGAACAGTGATATGGACTCATTGTTATAGTTTGGAGCCAAACATGGAAGCACCCGCCGTTCTCTATCATTATGCAAGCCTAGATACGCTGGCCTTGATTCTGCATAATCGGACTATCAGGTTCAGCCGGTTAGATAAGGTTGATGACCCACAAGAACAGCGTTCAGCGGACTCTCAAAATCTTGGAAAAATGAAGCTCGTCAGTTGTTGGACCTCTTCTGATGAGGAGAGCATCCCCATGTGGCGCGAGTATGCTGGAGCTGAATGTGGAGTAAGAATCCAGATGAAGAGCCATCCGTTTAAGCAGTACTCTGTTTCAAATGACAGCCTCAATATGTTATCAAGTGAAGCGGTTTTAAAGCCCTTGGTGGTTCATTTGATGGGCTTCATCTGCCCCTCGAGGACTTTTGGGATAAGAATTACCATTTTTTTGAAACGGCTCGTGATCGTGAGATTCTTCACGAGGTTGAATACACAAATGATGAGTCTCTTTTGTTTCCAAAGGTAATTAACACATTTGGAAACGGCGGACTCGTGGCTGATTTAAATGCACTTGGAGTTCACAAAACAACTGCATGGTCGTATCAGAAAGAATGGCGCTATATCTTGACAGCTGTTCCCATAGGTATCGATTCCGTAATAAACGGACGACTAGATCAGATTGTCAGAGCAAATGATGTCATACTCGATAAATGCGATCCCGGAATCCCACCCTATTACGATCTTGTTATCTCCGATGAAGCTTTTTCGTCAATGAAGATCGTTTCTTCGCCAAAAATGACACCTGGCAACCGCGTGATTCTGAACACGTTGATAGAGAAGTACGCACCCGGTATTGAGGTTGCAGAGAGCTCGATTGAGCTTTCCTAAGTCGACAACCATGCGTAACCCAAAGATAGCTCCGCGTTTGCCTATGGCAAGATGCGCCGGTTTTCATTACCGATTGTTAGCAGCCGTGGAAACAAGAATAGGGCCAATACTGAAATTAGACTCGAAAGCTGTTCCAGATAAACTTCAAGGAAAAGGTGTAAGTGGACGACTGCTTAACTGGAGACATCATCCACTGCGGTACGTGTCAAGGGAGGAGGAGACAATGGGTCTAACAAATCTACCTGAGTACATCTCAGCGATTGTGGCAATCATCGCGTTGCTAATTTCTTGTTACCAAGCTCGTCTCAGCAATAAACAGTCTCTATTCAATCGACGGATAAACATATGGATAACCGTCGATAAACTCGTGAGTGTTTACGCAAAAAACGCGAAGAACTTGGAGCATAACGACGTACCGCAACTGGCTATCGACCGGCTATTTGTTTGGCTAACTAACACCACGTACTTGCAATCAATTTCAGCCTCAATAAATCATGTGTTAGATGCCGACCCTCAACTTAAATTGCATTTAAAGCTTGATGAAATGAAATCGCTCGCCATGGAGGCGAGATTTTGCTTCAAAGGAAAGAGTGGAGACGCAATAGCCGAATTCATAGAAGCTTATCAATCCCTTTTGTTTTCAATGTATCAGTATCAGATTCTATTAAATAAAATGTCTCAGAGTGCAAAGGTATATCAATGGACGCTTGAACAGGCTTCTGAACAGTTACATGAGCCCGAACAACGGCAAGATCTCTTTGAAAAAGAAGACGTTCTTGCCACTTCATACAAGACTCTATGTCAGCAAAACAAGCGGGGTGCAATTCAGCGGCAAATACAGCTAGCAGGCCCTATATGGCGCTGAGAGATTCGATGGTTTACATGTTGATTTGTAGCAGCACTCCTTATCTACCGATAGTCCAAGCAAGCTATCTCATGACGTAGTTTGAATGCTCCTGGTGGTTCATTTGATGACCTTCACCTGCCGTTGGAGAACTTTTAGGATAGATGTAATTACTTTAAGGATATGTCTCACGGGGGCATGATTAAGTCTACTTAAACTGACAAGCTCATAGCGGAGACAAGGCGTACGCGTGAGACCTATTTAGTGACATCTGGGGAGTGCGATGGCCCTGTTTCTCTCAGACTTCAATATAATAGGCGCATTTTAACTGGCTCGTATTAGTTACGTAAATCCGAGCCAGAATTAAGGTATAAGCAATCGGGTCGGTAATACTAGGTCGTCAACCCTGATGGTGTCGCACAGCGCGAACCGGTCCTGGTAGCCGGTTACCGTGGCGAGCGACTTGCGACAATGCTCGAGAACGTTACCCGTGAGGAAGGTAACCCCCTGTCGCAGCAGCGGCAGTGCCATCTCGGTACCTCGGCCGCGATAGACCCGTCCCTCTAGGCGCCGTGCACGCCGCGCTCCTAGTACTCCGGGTCCGGCAGATAAGCCACGGCGTTCTCGGAGAGCTTGCCGACACCGACCTCATCGCGGCAGCGCCTCTCGTCATCGGCCTTTCTGAGCAGCAAGAACTCGTCGGCGGTGAGGACCACCACAAGCTCCCCGAAGGGGTTCTCTCTTCCCATATAGATCTGTCCCATGCGCCCGACCCCCCAAAGGGGTTTATCACCAAACATAGATTCGTGTGGGCACTCGGGCAAATTCTCTGTTTGGCTGGGAAGAGCATGGCGTTCGGGGGGCCTTTCGGTCCCCGAATTATCACCTGTTATCTAAGCTGTAAGAAACGCAGTGAAATTAGTCGGCAAAGACCTTTGAAGTGTAGAGTATATTTGATTTGATGGTTTCATTTCCTAGGAACAGCCAGGTGAGGTTTTGCGATTATTCTTTTGGAATTTAGCTCGCAAGAGTCTTGCAGATCTTATTTACGCTGCTATTCAATTGAATGACGTTGACGTGGCGGCTTTTGCCGAGGTTGACCAATTAGACTTTCAGCGATTGGCCGAGCTGCTTGATGATCATTATCAAACAGTGGAAACAATTGATGGAAAAGTGAAAACGAGTATGCTTGTCAAGAGAACAATTCGCTGGCAAGAAGCCTCTGCGGTGGTAAATAATCTTACCTGCACTTTGAACCTTGACGATATCCCCGTGAATATCTCAGTTGTCCACCTGCCGGACAAGCGCAATGATCCACTGGGTCATCATCGCGAAAGAACTATCCAACAACTCGTGAGCGAACTGAATACAATAAAAAAGTTGCACCCCGGCAGTGTTAACATGCTTTTAGGTGCTTTTAATTGCAATCCATTCGACCCTGAAATGGTAAAGCTCAATTCCTTAAACTCGACCTTTTTTAAAGAGGTTGCAATGAGACTAAAAGTCAGAAATAGTGATGGTTCTGCTTTTCCAATAACGTATAACCCTGCGCTAGAATTTTTATCAGAGTCCAATTCTAATCAGGGTTCATTTTATTGGAGCTCGGGAGACTGCACTTATTATTGGCATTCTCTCGATCAAATCGTTGTAGATTGGCAACTGGCTGACTGCATTGTCGATTGTCGCTATCTTCATCAAATTGGCGATACTAAACTTATTGTTAGATCACAGCCGTGCTCAAAATATAGTGACCATTTGCCACTTTTGGTAACCATGGAAATGGGGAATTGTCATGGTAGGTAAAGAAAATTTCTGGACGGGCATAATTGATCAACCCTTGGCGAATTCTGCCGAGAACGTCGAATCGATCATGCAGGGACAGTGCGAGGATGTAAAAGCTGCATCCCGAGGTCTGATTGAAGCTCGTTTTGTCAAACTTGCTTTTACCACCAAAACAACGGGCAGTATGTGGAGCACTCAAGAAATGAAGCTGCAATTCGGTAGCCCAAAACCAATAAAAGTAGAGAAAACCGCCTTGAAGCTCAGCGATGTTAACGACTCTTATTCGCCTTCCGATTATGCTTTTGATCTTTTCACGACGCAGTACAAATTCAGGATCCTAACAATGAAATTAGGCGCCGTCTATCCAATTGAATTAGTCTTAGATGAGGACATATTCTGTCAAACAAGGGATTTGTACCCCGATGGAATTGCAGTTTCCAAGCATAAAGGGTCAATTGTTGTTCAAAATGACAACGAGCTTAAAAGTTGCTTGGAAATTATCATTTCTAGGAATGAGAAAATGAAGTTTATCGTCCATAAGATGATTGAATCGGAAAGCGCATTGCATGCAGATGCTAATGATGAATAACGCGAACTCATTACTATCTAGGGATTCATTTAGTCTTCAGCTCATAATAGAAGAAGGCATATTTCTCGGACGATTGCTGGACCAACATGAACGATTTCCAGATAATTCTCCGTGTCTCATACTCACGGCATTACCTTTTCTAACAATTGCAGAACATGATGCAATTCCCTTTCTCAATAGAAAGTTGGGGCTTGGTCTACCCACAGAAGATGCGCGACTAACTTCTATAAGACATATGACTAAGTCTCTAGACTCAAAGCATTTTGATTTTGAAGCCTATTCTTGCCAAGCAAATAAGGTGATCGAACACCTCAACAAGCAGTTTTACCTCTTTAACAAAAAGACGGGATCTTGGATCGATTGGGGGAGAACAAACGTTGGCATTTCTTATTACGAAGATGCCCCCATTTATGCTAGCTACTCGTCTACCCACCTGTTTACACAGGATAGCCCTGACCTATTAGGCACAGACGAACATAAGTATGAGGACCAAATTGGATTTTCGACAGGGAAGTCCGGGAGGGTCCTTTTGGAATTCGCAAAGAGCTATTTCCCGTCACCGGAGATGTATCAAACCCATCGGTTTCACGTAAAAGCAAATGACTGGAAATATGGAAAACTAACTGCATCCCTAGAAAAGCAGGGCATTCATGACGATTCAATTATCTTTTTCTTTTCTGAACTCCTTATGTTACTAAGCTCAGTATGTGCGCTGAGATCCGCGGGTTATTTCAACGATGCGGCATGGCTGAAGTATTCCTCCCTAACACTAGATCACGCTTGGAGAGCCATTGAGCGCTTCTCTGGTTACCATCGTAAAAAGGGGGATAAGTCAACAATTCCAACTGACTTTTTAAATTCTGTCAGTAGACTCTTGAATCGAGATGAAAAGAAGTTTATTAATAAGACACATCCGCTACGTAACGCCATGATGCATTACGACTTTACCGACAAAATTGTTCCTATAGAGATGGATGGTTCTGACCCTTGGACCGTTATGAGCGTAGCTTCTGAAACAGTTGCTGGGATGTCAGCTCTTGAATACGGATGTGAACTGTTTAGGGTGAGAGACAAATTGATAGATTCAATTTCTGAATTAATATCATTTCCGAACTATAAACCGACTAAAAGACCACTAGGATGGCTGGGATGACTATCTCTTTAGTCTGATCTTAGAGCACAAATTACCCAAATCTTAAATTCACACTGTCGGTCCTTCCCGCTCAAGAAGAAGCCCAGTTCCAACAACTTTCTTTTTGATTTCATTCGGGGCGTCATCAAACGTTCGAAGACTAAGGGCGTTTTCATACTGGTCTTAAACAACCCTTCCATTCACCGACTGGCAAAACGATTTACACCTAATTATTGGCGCTGCTCAGGGACATTTTCCTTGTTTACGGCTTGATCTCGCTAAACTTATAGCAGCTGCTACCAGGGCATTTTCTGGTGCACATTCTATTGGCTCTGCGAAGATCGGAGCGGGTATGTTTGCTGCCGAGTCCTACACCAGCTGTCATTACATTGCGATTGTTGCCATGGCCTGCCTATGCGTTTTGCTGGGCGGGCCTTCTTATGCTGCGGGCGCGGAGAGCCTCATCATCGCGGGCGCGACGTACTACGAGCCGGGCGCGTCGGGCCCCGGCTGGGCCTGGACCGATGCCGACCACCTGGAGCTTAACGGCTACGCGGGCGAGGCCATCGGCGCCGAAGGCGACCTGGTGCTGACGCTTACCGGGCAGAACTCCGTGACGGAGTCGCATGCGCCCGATGCGGACATCACGCTGTGCGGCATGGAGGTGTGGGGCAACCTGACGCTTCGCGGCACCGGGACCCTGACGGCGACGGGCTCGCAGTGCGGGATCCACGTTTCGCAGGCGCTCGTGGTGGACGGATGCACCGTCGATGCCCGGGCAGACGGCGCCGATATTGCGGACGAGGCGGTCGCCGGCGTGATCGCAGGCGACATGGCCGTGCGCGGCGGCGGACGCGTCGTTGCCGCGGGCTCCGGGTCCGGAGCGGGTGTGCGCGCCTACGGCGTGTATCTGCAGGATGCTGGCCTAGGCGATGGTGCGGCCGGCTGTCGGCTTTCCGTCGACGCATCGTGGCTTGATGCGGCCGGAGCCGATGGCGGCGTCGCGTGCTTAGGCGGGTCGCTTGTGTCCGCGCGATTTGTGATGCCCACTGGCGGGGCCTTTGGTGCTGGTGGCGTGGTGGATGCCGACGGGGCCGTGGCCGCGCATGTGGTGGTTGAGCCCGATGTGGCCACGCCGCCGACGGGGGAGACCGACGGGCGCGAGGTGCCAGGTGGTGGGGCTGGTGAAACTGCTGGTGGTGCCGGTCCTGCTGCTGGGCAGCCCGGTGTGGGGCCGACGACGGATCCCGCGGTGAAGCCTGCGGCCACATCGCCCAAGACAAACATAACGACCAAGACGACGGTGACCAAGACCACGGTGACCGCGTCCTCCAAACCAAAAACCGCCGCTGCGACTGCGGCGACACTCCCCAAGACTGCCGACAACAACTGGATCGCCGCTTCCGTGACGCTTTTCCTTCTTGGTATAGTGTCTCTAGCTACCGCATGTCGTTGTTGAGATAGCTGCCATTTGGAAGAAAGGGACATCTACAAGGTATAACTATTTGCTTGTTTGTTTATTGGCACCCAATAATCGAAGGCGGGGCCATACGGACGCGACCATGGGCTGAATCGCGACATGCGACCCAGGTCCACATGAGTGATACAAGCATTCAATAATGTCGCAGTTTGGACTGAAGGCAACGAAGGGGCACCGGGATCTTTGTCGACCTTGGTGCCCAAGCGAAAAACCATCAGAGTTGCTTCGCAATATTCGGCGGTGCCAAAGCGGGCAAATACTAAACCGAACTCATTGGTGAGCTGTATGAGCTGGCTTTTTAGTGACATCCCGGATTGTCTATAAGCAAAAGTCTGGTGTTTCGGAAATGTTATACCGTTCACTAAAACTCTCGATTTCCTCTTTTAACATAGCTGGCTCAAACTCTGCAAGCAGCCGCATAACGTCATAGAGTGTTACGATGCCTCGTATCTTCTTACTCCTCATCCGCACGAGTTCGTAAATCAGTTGAACAGAAATAGTTGTTGTATACGATTCGCCGCTTCTATCAAGATTTAATGCTCTTGCAGCACCATTTATCGCAGTGCAAAATAGGAGATCAGGGGAAATCCCTTCAGCGGGGTTTTCGATTTTGATATTTACCTTATCTCCGCAAAGCTCAATTTCTGTTTCTCCGACTCTGCTTTGCTTGAGAAAGGGTTCTGTTTTACCTAGACCTAAATATTCCGTTCTTTTAAGACGCTGCCTGCGGCAGCTCTCCTTAAACATATTGTTACGGCAATCTATGATGGCGGCATTCACGATCTGGTCAGTCAGGCATGGGTAAAAACCTATTAGGATCCAATCGACCTCGCAAGATGCCTTGAAAAGAAGATCGTAAATTTCCGCATAAAGTGGGCATTGCCCACTGACGAGGCGGGCTACTCTTGTTCCATCGTGCATGAATAATCCCTGAAAATCTGAATGAATTTCAATTAGATAACCCAATTCAATGCGTCCATCATCACCGCTAAGTTCAGTAAGGTGATTGCGGTATTTAGGTAATTTGCTAGCATGGCCTGTTTTTCCACCAAACAATCGGGCATCTAGAGAGCGCGTCAAATCATCGCAACATGCACAGCTTTGATGATATTTGGCCAATGAGACATAGTTTGCGGCTAAACTCGCCATTTCCTCCGACGATACGCTGTCGACTTTAAGCCTTGGCACCAGCTTTTCATAGTCAGCCTTCATCGCCGATGTGAGCTCAGCAGATTTTGATTGAGCGTTTCGACCATGTTTGATGTTATGGTCGATTCTAAAATGTTCCAAACCAACAATGGATCCATTTTCGCGGGTAATAACAATATCAGGGCACTCGCTGCCTGCGTTAATAGATCCACCCACCTTCAAGGCAGCTTTCTTCTTGTAACCACCCGAGACCATCGACAGCTTAAGAACATCATTGAACACTTGCTCTTCGTGCGCGTTCTGGTCGCTTTTGTTCTTGCTCATGCCGGATCCTCCGCCCTTATAAGTAAAACATAATTCAACTCGCGCTCTTATAGAAGGTGCGAGGCCCTCGTCACAAGTGAATGAATGACGAGGGCAAACAGGGTTAAGGTATGACCTCCGTGTTACCTTTCAGCCCTACCCAAATTCAAATTAATTATGCTGCTTTATCAATTTGAATAGCGGGGATCCTCGATTTCTTTCTTCCTAAGCTTGTGCTAGTTCCAAAGTCGGTCTGACCCCTTTTAGATGCAACTTTGTATTTCTCAATCTGAGTTCTATAGCCTTCAATTAACTCCAATAAAGACTCATCGAGAAACAGCAACATTTCGCTTCCGTCATATCCCTCAGCGGTATCATCCACGAACTTGCATTCTGTTCTCGGCATATCGAAGGTGCACTTTCGGAGAAGGTTCTCAAGTATTTCTAGGCGGCGAACCAGAACGCCTGCATCATCTATAACATCCAGCCAACTGGACCCGTCCTTGCAAAACAACATTTCGTCCCTTTCGTTTTACAGCTCTGATGGACAAAAGAAATCTAAAGCCGCGTGCGGACATCATTAAAAATTGTTCTTAAAAGCAGTGTAGAAAATCAGTTTCAGACATTATGTTGTATGGACTTGCTGAGACCTTTAGTTTGAATCTCAATTTAAAGTAGATATTTGTTCGAAACTAACATATAATGGTTTTAGAACAATATAATTTTCCTTGTTATTAAAGAATGTCTGCGGTGAATCAACTTTTTTGAAAAGGACTCTGAAGATGATCCTCAATTTTTCATTTAAGAACTTTCAGAGCTTTCGAGATGCTCAACAGTTCTCGTTTGAACCGATTTCGAGCAAAAAGGAACTTGGGCCTGTGCGAGTGGCTGCGGTTTACGGCGCAAACGCGTCAGGCAAATCAAATTTCCTAAATGCTCTTTACTTTGTCTCTTACTTTATTCGTACAGGTTATGCGGCAGGCGATGCGAATTCTCAAATACCCATCGTCCCCTTTTTACTTGACTCGGAATCGCGATCAAGTGACACAGAATTCTCGATAGATTTTATCGCTAGCAACTTAAAGTATGAGTTTTCATTTGGTGTGAACAAAAATGAGGTTACATATGAAAACCTCACTGTGTATCGATCAAAACAGCCGTCCCTTCTCTATGACCGCTCTTCGATAAACGGGGAACAGTCAATTAAATTTGGTAGCACCTTTACAGGTGCAAAAAAACAACTTTGGGATATCACGCGCAATAATTCTTTGTTCTTATCTGCCGCAGCGGCGGCTGGAAGTGATGTAATTCAACCCGTATTCACAGCTCTTGCCAATGACATCAATCTCTATGATGCAACGCATTATCTAGCAGAACTCGCCACCATAAAAAAGCTGTTTATCAACGATGACGCACGAGCTCAGATGCTATCTCAGCTCATTAAATATGCTGATATCGGAATTGACGGCATGGATGTCCGTCAATCGGAAGGCGTCATGGGTTTAAAAGAATCACTCATTGGACTCGATGAGATTCCGGAAGAGGCACGTAATAAAATTGCAGAAGACTTTAAATTGTCGTTCGCTTATGACCTAGTCTTCCACCATAAAGGCTCGGGAGATGGCTTTTGGCTGGGCTCCGCCCATGAATCGGAGGGCACAAAAGCTGCGCTGGCGTTTTTCTCGGTAGCCTTACGTTCTTTAAGCAGTGGGGCCACAACAGTAATTGACGAGCTTGATTCGAGCCTTCATCCCACGCTCCTGCGCGACTTCGTCTCACTGTTCGCCGATCCCGACACAAATCCAAAGGGCGCGCAGCTAATCTTCTCGACCCATGATGTCACCTTGATGACGCGAACCAGCCCTATGGAAGAGGTGCTTGAACGTGACCAGGTCTGGTTTGTGGAAAAGGACTCTGAAGGTGCTTCGCAATTAATTGCTGCGATGGAGTATTCGCCTCGTGCAAATGAGAATCTGGGGCGCAATTACTTAAACGGTGTCTATGTGCCGCTGCCCAACCCAAGCTTTCATCAACTTGTGGCCCAACTCATGAAGGAAGGTGCTGACATAGATGGCTAAAACAGAAAGGAGGGGACTTGCTCGCGGCCGCAAAAAGCAGACAAGAGCCAAGCGAAAGCGCCACCTAATTGTGTCCAATGGAAAGGTGACCGAAACCGAATACTTTAACTTCCTTATTACTGAAATGGACGTTCGCGGAAGCGCGCGGTATCGGCATATTGACGGAGACCCATTGAAGGTGGCCAAGCAGCTTTCGCGAGAGCTCGATTCAGATAAAAAGGCCGTTAAAGCAGGCGAAATCGAAGCATTGAGTTCCGCATGGATCGTAGTCGATTCAGATGAATTCAGAAACCTAGCCGCAGCAGAACGAGAAGCAAAGACAAAAGGGGTTAGGCTCGCGATCTCCAATCCATGCTTTGAAGTATGGCTTATCGATCATGTCTCACCATGCCCGGAAACTTTTGCATCGACGCCACAATGTGAGAAAAGAGCGCGCGACCTTGGCGTTCTAAAATCTACTGACCCCAACAGGTCCTCCGCGTCAAAGTTCAAGTCGGTAAATCTCGAAATGATTGACGGCAACAAGGGCCAGGCTTTGACCAATGCCGCAAAGCACAATACGGATGATAAACGTCGTGCAAGAGAAATGAATCCGGACAACGTTGTCGCCTATCAAGTATGGACTGACTTGCCTGATCTTGTAGATGACGTATTTGGGTCGGGTAACTAGTGCGATTCATCCCGCGTTAGGGGCAGGATATTAACTCAAAAAGTTATAAACGAGGTAGCAATGCTTTGGAGCTATGTTCAGCTAGATGACGGCGCTGGTCGAGCTGTACAAGAAATTCATTCAATAGCGGACGAGGAAAATTCAACATTACCGATTTCGCTCGACGACTCTACGACGATCGACCATGCAGTTGAGTTAACCATTACGGGCATGCCCAACGCGCTCAGGCTCTTGGAGAACTCATGATGGCGGCTACGCGGCAGAGTGCTCGTCCGTTCCCGCCGCTCATGCTCGATGATGCCAGTTCGCTCGAAGCCATGGCCGGCGCCGTCATGCGCCTTCACAATACGCTGCTAACAATCGGACGCTGCTATACGACCGATGCCGCGGGCGACAGGGCTATGCTCGAGCTCGGACGCATCGAGTCCGTGCTTGCGGGCGCGTTCTGCACAATATACGGCCAATCGCCAGCCTATCGTTTCACGGACATCTTTGACCAGGTTGTCTACGTGGCCAAGCACATGGTCAAGGACCACATCTTCGAGGACGGCAACAAACGCACCAGCCTTGTTTTTGCGTTGTCCGTCCTTAGGTTCGCCAGCACTCCGGTCGTGCTGTCCGACAGCCCCGAACCCAAAGACAACCAGTACTACGCCTGGATCCAGGACCTCGTTGCCAGACGCCGCACGCTCGACGATCTAGCCAACGAGCTGAGGTGCCATTGCATCGTGAGCTCCGACGACGCTTCGCACGTATAAAATCAAAGCGTCCCACACGCCGGTTTTCAATTGATTGGACGCCACATGGAGATCCCCAACACCCTGTGCAGCAATGTATACGACTTTGCGTTTTGCCCCGAGCCCTGCTACGACCGCCTAGTCGACCTCGCCGATCCCGAGGACTGGGGTCCCGGCAACCGCATTCTCAAAAACTACCTGTCGTTTTCGTTTAGCCGCGCGGTGTTCCTGACCGAGCGCGACGTGGACCAGACCGCGCCTTCCAACCTGCCGTTGGTGTTCGACGACGATCGCTGCCTATTCAACACCGGCCTGTACACGCGCCGCTACGAGACCATCTACGGCCTGTTTGAGCCCAATACCAAGCCAGACGCGCGCCAGCGCTGGTTTTTGAAGGGCTTCTTTTGTTAGCGCCGGAATAATTTAGCCAAATATAGTCGGCCGAGATTGACCAATCCCGGCCGACCCATTTTAGCCAACACGCCCGCATCTATGACTTTCCTATCGCATTCCTACATCCCCTCGGGCTGGATCCCCCTCACCTTCACCGCCTGGGGGACGGCCTCCACCGAGTAGGTGTCAAGCTCCCTGCCGCGGTAGCTCGGGCCCCGCATCACGAACACCGACGCCTTGTCGAACAGCCTGTCGAGGGCGCAGAGGAGCGTGTCGTCGCCCGTGAAGAACTCATCCCACCCGCTCGGGGCGATGTTGCTCGTGAGGACCATCGCGTTCGGCCCCTCCTTCTCGTAGCGCCTGTCGACGACATCGAAGAACAGGTCGGTGCACGGCCTGTCGTAGACGCATCTCCCCACCTCGTCAATGATGAGGCACGACGGCTTGACGAGCGAGGAGACG
>NZ_KN214136.1:382368-387513 GCF_000763055.1 Collinsella sp. 4_8_47FAA
AGGTCCCGGTGCGCGGCGATATAGGTCTTCACCGTGGTGAGGCCGCCGGCGTAGCCCTGGCCGAGCAGCCGCTCGAATATCACCTGCGAGTTGGTGACGCCCTTCCGCAGGAGGTCGTCCACCAGGCCGGTGTGGCCGGCGAGCACGCCCGGCGCGGCCCTCCTCCCGCTGTTCCCGTGGGGCAGGGCCCTGAACCCGTGTGCCCTGACCGTCCTCGCGCGGGAGCGGGTGAGCCCCGTCCTCCTGCAGAACTCCGCGAGGTTGCATGCCTGCGGGTCGAACCCGTCGCCCTCCTCCGCGGCCATCTCCCGGAGCGCCGCGTCTATAATCTCCTGTAGGTCATCGTGTCTCTCGTTCACCTCAATGGTCCTCCTAACGCCGGCGTGTTGGCACCACCAGCGTAGTGGCGGCGGGGAGGCACGGTGGCCATTATTCGGTGACCGGGATTGGTCAAAATAGTTTGACTATTAGCGGCTAAAATCGCCCGGCGCTAACACTTTAAAGAAAGCGACCCCATGTTGGTCTCATTTGAGTACCTGCCGTGCCGTGTACGCTTTGCCGAGGACCCTTCCGAGCTAGTCTTTGACTACCGCCTTCCCATCCGCTCCAACATCGACCATATTCTGGGCGACGAGGAGAACCTGACGCGCATTCCCGCCAGCCTGATGGGGGAGGGCAACTCGCTGCTGCTGCGCCGTGCCTTTGAGGGAGCCGTCGTCGAGGCCGCCCGCCGCGCCGCAGCCAACTACACGCTCGCGGTGCCGCAGTTCTACGGCGCCCGGATCCAGCTGCTCTTGCCGCTGTGCCTGACCGGCGACAAGCCCGAACTGGCGCTGACCATCCAGCGCGAGGACGGCTTCTACGCAGCGCGCACCTGCCTCACGCTCGACATGGCCTACAACAACGCACGACTTATCTGCCGCCCCGAGACCTCGTGGATTAAACGATAAAGGGCGGTTTAACTGCGGGTTTGCCGATTGCTTTGGTTGCTTTGGCTTGGCTAGCACCCACGAATTTAAAATCGTGGGCAAAAAGTTCTTGGTAAACCAGGCGCGGCTATGATAGTATCTCTTTTGCCGAAAGGCGACGGGCGATTGGCTCAGGGGTAGAGCATATCCTTCACACGGATGGGGTCACAAGTTCGAATCTTGTATCGCCCACCATCTAAAGCACAGGTCAGAGGTGTTGTGCCTCTGACCTTTTTCTTTTTGACACCAAGGCCGACACCAAAATCGAATCGAAGTCGTATAAGGCGTCATTTTTTTCGCGCCCTTTTAATATGAGAAAGCCATTGTCAATAGGCGTGTTTGTTCGAGCCCGGTTTTAAACCGGGCTTTTTCGTTTCCCGTCGGGAGGGCCCGCGCACTCTGCACGTTTAGTCGACGCTTGCCTGGCAAGCTAATATCCGCGGGCTCTTGCGGGCGCGCTGCCGGCGGTCAGCCCGGTATGTCCGCGCACCCCACCGCATTTCGATTCTCCGTCCGGCGCGCTCGTCCGAAACCAGTCTTGTTCACGGGCGCGGCCCTTGGGCTGCCCAAAAAGGGCTCGTGAACGCGCGCCGGCGATGCGTCGAGGCGCGGGCCCTCCCGGCGGGAGGCTTGTTGTCCGACGGGGTCAGCCGAGGGTCCCCTCCGCCCGGCACCCGATCTCCCAGACCCAGCAGGCGAGCTCGCGCGCGACGGCGGCGTTTGCCTTGCACGAGCTCTTGCTCGCCGCCGCCAGCGCCTCGCGGCGGCGGCAGAGCCTGGCGGTGCAGTCGTCGGCGCGCGGCCGGATCGCCGCGGGGACGTCCGCGCCGGGCGCCGGGGCCTTCGGGCGGGGCGTGCACGTCAGGTAGTGCCACGCCGACTCCACCAGTGCCGTCCTGGCGAGCCGGTTGCCCGTCTTGGTTATCCCGCCGCGCCGCTCGGTCTCGCCGCTCGAGCGCTCCGACGGGACCAGCCCGCACCAGCTCGCGAAGGCCGGGGCCGTCCGGAACCTCGTGAAGGAGCCCGCCTCGGCTGCGAGCCTGAAGGCCGTCAGGGTGTCGATTCCCTTGATGCAGGAGAGCGCCTCGACGGCCGGGCGCCACCGGTCGGTCCGGGCGAGGGCGAGCACCTTCTTCTCGAGCTGCCGGCGGTCCGACTCCGCGCACCTCGCGGCCGTGACGTAGTACTCGAGCACGTCGCGCTGGGGCCCCTCGAGCCTGCTCCCGGATATCCACCTCCAGTGGGCGCGCGTCCAGGATCCCTTCCTCGCCCCGTCGGCGTTGCGCTCGTCCCAGACGTGGCCCAGCCTGATCAGGAACATGTTGAGGCGCTGCCTGGCGCGGCGGCACTCCGCCGTGGCGTCGTCGAGGGCGCGGTCGAGGTCCCGGGCGGCCTCGACGGCCGCATCGGGCAGCGGGACCTCCACGATGTTGTGGGTGGCGAGCATGCGGGCGATGAACTCGGCGTCGCGCCGGTCGTTCTTGCGGCGCGCGTCCGCCGCCGGCCTCTGCATCTTGGAGACGGCGGCCACGGCGCAGTCGAGGCCGAGCGCGCGCAGCTCGCGCGCCATGTGGAAGCCGGTGGGGCCGCTCTCGTAGCAGGCCCTGGGCTCCTCGAACCCGAGGGCCCACTCCGCGATCTCGGCGGCGTCCGTCCCGAAGTCACGGTGCACCACCTCGCCGGTGAAGGGGTTGAACGCCGCGGCGGCGACCGATCGCGCGTGGACGTCCAGGCCGATGGAGGTAACATGGGGCATGGGAAGCCTCCTCCCCGCAGGTGCGGTAAGGGCTACCGCACGGGCCGATACTCAAAGCCCATTGTGGCATCCCGAGCCCGCGGAAAGAAGCTGCGCCGCGGGGGAGGCGACCCAAATGGCTTTCTCATATCGTCTTGATGACGCCATTGCATGTTTTGTATAAAACACATCCGTATTTTCATTGAACTCCCCATGTGATTCGAGCGCAAATGTGGAGACAGGGACCGCATGCCCAGAGCGCCTTCCAGCGGATTTCTATCACACGACGGTTTTTCGGCAGAACTCGTCAAGCTTTTGGTCAGCGTTTGGTCAGCTTCCGGTACTTACCCGCATGATGCCCCGGTAGATAATCGTCCACGACCACAACCGCACGGTCTACGGCCGATACCAGGGGAGGCGCAAATGGACGAAATCGTCTGCGCAAACACCGCATTCCGCTATTGGCGCTGCCCACCGCAGGTGCGCGACCTCTACCCGCGCCTACCCAACTCCGAAGAAGGCTGGCGAGCTCTATCCCAAGCCCCTTTCGTAACCGACGTCCTCAAGACCCCAGTCATCACAGCAGCATCAACTCGAAGCAACCTACATTCCGAGACAAGACGGACCATCCGATGGAACAGCGCCTATACAGAGAAGGTCTCGATCGACACGGGCATGGGCTTTAGCGTCACAGACCCTCTTCATACGCTATTTACCATGACTCGAAGCGTTTCTTCATGCGACCTGGTTCTGGCCATGTACGAGCTCTGCGGATGGTTTTCGGTTTTTAAACCATCGCCCGCGGTCGACATGGCACTTGAGCAAGCAAAATCAGAAGAAGAGCAGTACACCACAGAAAGTCTTTTTGAACTAGATGAAACCCAAGACGAGGCCCCATGGAAGCGAGTCTATGCTCGGGCGAGCCAGAAGGACAGCGAGAATGATCAAAGTGGGCAGCAGAATGACGGATCCGGAAATAAAGCAAACGGAAAAGGCACATCGCTCTGGATGAGAAAGCCTCTTATTGAAATAGAAGAACTGCACAGATTTGCAGCGAAGGTTAAGGGCGAGATGTGGGGAAAACAATTCTACGAAGCCGCACGGCAGGTAATGGGTATTGCGGCATCCCCGCTAGAAGTTGCTGGAATCATGTTGCTAAGTCTTCCGAGGCGTACTGGCGGAGCGGAGTTTAAAAACATATACGTCAACGACTTAACACCGCTGTCGAATTCAGCTCGAAAAATCGCAGGTCAGAAAATCTGTTACGGCGATATCGTCATCGTAAACCCAATAATAATGAAAGCTGTGATTATCGAACTTCAGGGAGAGGTTATCCATGGTTCAGGCGCCGTGCTGGACCACGATGCCGCACGAATGACAGCATTACAAAGCATGGGATACGACGTATTTCTTGTAACCCATGACATGCTCAATGATCACGATCAGCTTGATGCCATCATTCACAGTGTGTGTGAGCGATTGGAGTTGCGCTACAAACCAAAAACCGAGGCGATGAGATGCGCTGAGACCAGATTGCGAGCCAACGTTCTGTGCAATTGGCTTGGTATTGGTAAGTAATAATGTTCAAGTGAGCATTATTACTACTTTATATGCTGCCAGTAATTAAGTGCCATTTTAAAACCACGCCGGTTTACTACGTTGGATTGGGGGTAGCTGAGCACACCGAATTCGTCGCTCGTAAAACCGCAGGTAGAATGCCTGCCCGTTTTGCGAATGTAGGCGTGTGGTCGGAAATCCGGGAATCCTCGTAGTAAACCGGTCCGTTTATGAAGCGACCAGCTGGCGCGAGCTGCGCACGGTTCAGTAAATTGACCCGAAGGCGCGGAGAGGGGCTCAGACGAAACCCTCCCGCGGAAGCACCGCGGATTGCTTTGTTCTGGCCGGCGGCACCTGGGGCGACATGCGCGCCCCGGGAAGGAGGGCGGCGGGCTTGCCGCTGCCCGCGGGGCGCGCCCCGCGGGCTATTTCGGGCATCGTGTGTCCCTTCGGCCCCGCGCCTTTCCACGCACGGTTGATTTTCAATCTCAACGCAACAGCCTGAACGGACCCCGCGTTTCCGCAGCTAGCGCAACGCGGAAATAGCTCCCGGCACCTGGCCATCACTTCGTTTCCGCAGGTGGAGGGGCTGTGGAGTCCGGTGCCCCCATGCCGCCGCCGCATGCTCCGCCAGCCCGCCGCGCAGCCGTTCCGGACTCAGCGCAACGGGCCCTCCGGCCCATGTCCCGGCCCGCCGCCTATCCCGCCAGCGGCCCCTCGCCCCTCGCGGCCCTGGCCCTTTCGATGCAGCCGGGCGTGAGGTCGAGCTCGCCGGGCGCCAGCTCCTCTATCCCGAACGCGTCCATGAGGGCGGAGGCGTCCTCCCCGAGGGCCATCCGCAGCACGCGCGCCGGCGTCAGGAACCCGAGCGCCCCCCTCGGCTCG
>NZ_KN214137.1:0-142720 GCF_000763055.1 Collinsella sp. 4_8_47FAA
CCTGGGCCTCCTCGAGCAGCCGTAGCCCCTCCTGTGCGAGCAGCCGTTGCAGCACCTCGGCCACGCGGAGAGCCTGGGGCAGGCCCCCGACAGGTCCGCGGGCGCGGGCTCGCCGTAGCGCGAGCGCGGCGCGGTGACGTAGCGGTGCGCCGCCACCTCCCTGGTCACGGTCGAGGGCGACCTGCCGAGCTCCGCGGCGATCTCGCGGGCGCTGCGGTTGCGGTCGAGCATCCTCTCGACCGTGTTCCTCTCGTGCCTCGTGAGCCTCCCGTACGACCTTCCGGACGGCTTGGGTCTGGACATGCCGGCCTCCCTCCATCGCGGGCCGGGGGATTCCGGCCCCTCTGGGGTTGCCTACCCGGATTCGCGCCTCAGGACTCAGCGCAACGCGTTGCGCTGAGTCCTGAGGCTGTTGCGTTGAGATTGAAAATCAACCCTTTCCACGCACCGTAAAATCTTTTCCAAAATTGTCCTTGCATCGGCGGGGGAGTTCCCGTATAGTACTTTCTCGCACGGGGGCGTAGCTCAGCTGGGAGAGCGCTTGACTGGCAGTCAAGAGGTCAGGGGTTCGATCCCCCTCGTCTCCACCCGAGCATTGAATGAGGCTCCAACGCAAGTTGGGGCCTTTTTTCATATCTATCGATTTACACCATGTGTTGACTGGGCAGCATCTTGGCGACATACCCATTGTTAATTACGAATATGAATGTTAATAACTTTACGTTTCTGGATAGCAAACCTAGTCTGCAGCGCCAATAACAAAGAGGCCGGGCGTAATGCCCGGCCTCGAAATACTCTGGTGGGCCCTCCGGGATTCGAACCCAGAACCCAGGGATTATGAGTCCCCTGCGCTAACCGTTGCGCCAAGAGCCCTTATGAACGGTGAATGCAATTCTAGCAAAGGCAACTCAGGCCTAATTTCTTCGCTTCACGTCGTGAAATACTACCATGCACGAGCAAGTCGCACAACGCAAGATCAAGTTCGATGCTAAACAACAGCTAATCTAGGCCCGTCGCAGATAAGAAGTGTTTTATAAAAAGTTAAGGCCTTAAAATCAGGGCTTCAAGACATTTCAGCGTGAAATCAACCTGATGCCATTTCAAAACCATGCTGGTTTACTACGACGGATTGGCGACCTTCAACCACCGCGTGTTCTCAGTTTGCAAAACCGCAGGTAGAGAGTCCGACGGTTACACGAAAAGGCGTGCGTGGTCGAACATTCAAGATACATCGTAGTAAACCGGCATAGTTCTGAGGCGCAGATGAGGGACGGCTCGCAATCGGACCCGATAATGGGACTGGCGACGCATAGGAAATCCGGTTGCGCGGAGAGGGTCGCGTTCCGCGCGCCAAGTCGGCCGGCGTAGGGGCCGTGCGGGGGCCAGGCGCTCCGCAGGCTGGCCCGGCCCCGCGGGACTCCGGCGCCCGCCCCCCCCGGAAAGTTTTTCCAAAATTGTCCTTGCATCGCCGTCCGAGTTCCCGTATAGTACTTCTTCGCACGGGGGCGTAGCTCAGCTGGGAGAGCGCTTGACTGGCAGTCAAGAGGTCAGGGGTTCGATCCCCCTCGTCTCCACCCGAGCATTGAATGAGGCTCCAACGCAAGTTGGGGCCTTTTTTCATATAGGAACACAAGGTCAAAGGCGGCAGCATGATCCTCCTGGTCGACAAGATCGAAAAAAGCTTCGGCGCGCGCGTCCTCTTTAGCGGCGCGTCCTTCCAGATCAACCCCGGCGAGCGCTTCGCGCTCGTGGGCCCTAACGGCGCCGGCAAAACAACCATGCTCAAAATCATCATGGGCATCGACAGCCCAGACGCCGGCCAGGTCCAGTACGCCAAGGACTGCCAGGTGGGCTACCTAGAGCAGGAAACCAACCTGGAGCAAAAGGACACCACCATTCTCGCCGAGGTCATGGCCGCCGCCAAGGAAATCCGCCGCATGGGAGAGCGCGCCAACGAGCTGCAGGCTCAGATCACCGAGCTCTCCGAACAGGGCAAAGACGTCGACGCACTCCTCAACGAGTACGGCATGGTCCAGGACCGCTTTGAACACCTGGGCGGCTACGAGCTCGAGAGCAACGCCCGCAAGATCCTGTCCGGCCTGGGATTTAAGGTCACCGACTTTGAGCGCCCGTGCTCCGAGTTCTCGGGCGGCTGGCAGATGCGCATCGCGCTCGCCAAGCTCTTCCTGCGCCACCCCGACCTGCTGCTTCTGGACGAGCCCACCAACCACCTGGATCTCGAAAGCGTCCAGTGGTTGCGCGGCTTTATCGCCAACTACGACGGCGCCGTGCTCATCGTCAGCCACGACCGCGCCTTCATGGACGCCTGCGTCGACCACGTCGCCGCGCTCGAAAACCGTCGCGTGACCACCTACACCGGCAACTACAGCAGCTACCTCAAACAACGCGAGGACAACCTGGAGCAGATGCGCGCCAAGCGCGCCGCCCAGGAGCGCGACATCGCCCACATGCAGGTCTTCGTCGACAAGTTCCGCTATAAGCCCACCAAGGCCGCCCAGGCGCAGGAGCGCATCCGCAAGATCGAGCAGATCAAAAAGGAGCTCGTCATCCTGCCCGAGGGCCACAAGCACATCGACTTTAAGTTCCCTGACCCGCCGCGCTCCGGCGACATGGTCGTGGGGCTCGAGGGCGTCTCCAAGTCCTACGGCGAAAAGCACATCTACAGCGACATCGACCTCAAGCTCTACCGCGGCGAGCACGTGGCACTCGTCGGCCCCAACGGCGCCGGCAAGTCCACGCTCATGAAGATTATCGCCGGACTGGAGCCGCCCACCACCGGAACCCGGGACCTGGGAACCAACGTGGGCGTGGCCTATTACGCCCAGCACGCGCTCGAGGGCATGACCGAGTCCAATACCGTCCTGCAAGAGATCGACACCGTTATGCCCAAGTGGACCGTGCCGCAGCAGCGCAGCCTGCTGGGCGCCTTCCTGTTTAGCGACAACGATTCCATCGAGAAGCAGGTTCGCGTCCTCTCCGGTGGCGAAAAGGCGCGTCTGGCCCTGGCAAAGATGCTCGTGGCCCCCGAGGCACTCCTGTGCCTGGACGAGCCCACCAACCACCTAGACATCGACTCGGTGGACATGCTCGAGAATGCCCTGCAAAGCTTCCCCGGCACCATCGTGCTGATCAGCCACGACGAGCACCTGGTACGTGCCGTGGCCAATCGCGTAATCGACATCCGCGATGGTAACGTCACGGTCTACGACGGCGACTACGACTACTACCTCTACAAGCGCGAGGACCTCGCGGCCCGCGCCGCCGCCGAGGCGGCAGGGGAGAGTGCGCCAGCGGCGGGCAAGCCCGCCTGCGCCGCCCAGGCCAACACCCCCGTCGTAGCACCCAAGCCCGCCGAGGGCAAAAAGACCAAGGAGCAAAAGCGTGCCGAGGCTCAGGCCCGTGCCGCGCTCAACAAAAAGCTCAAGGGCGTGCGCAACCAGCTCAAGAAGATCGAGACGGAGCTCGATAAAAAGCGAGCCCGCTATGACGAGCTTATGGAATTGATGGCAAGCGAAGAGCTTTATGCCGATCAGGACAAGTTCAACGCCGCGCTGGGGGAATATAACGGCCTTAAGCAAGAGCTGCCCAAGCTCGAGGACGAATGGCTGGAGCTTTCCACCCAGATCGAAGAGGAGACCGCACGTGAACTCTCGTAAGGCCGCTGCCGTGGCGATGAGCATCATCGCCATCGCCTGTCGCATCTGCGGCATTTTTATGAGTGCGATGACCGTGCTGTTGTGCTTTAGCGGCCTCACCGCCAAGCTGCAGATCGTGGGCTTTATCGTTGAGCTTTCGCGCGCGCTGCCGAACGCCATCGCCGGCTACGGCGTCATCACGTCGCCCTTTGGCGGTGTGTTCCGCCTGGATTATGCTATCGTCGCCGTCATTCTGTTTGTAATTGACCACCTGCTCACGCGCGCTTCGCGCCACGTCCGCTAGGGGAGCGCCATGTCCAGCAGCTACATCATGAACCTGCTCGCCAGCGCCGTCGCCGTCATTGTGGGCATCGTCATCCACGAGAGCGCGCACGCCGCCGCGGCCTGGGCACTCGGCGATAAGACGGCCCGTTCGCGCGGTCGTGTCTCGCTCAACCCGCTCAACCATATCGACCCATTCGGTACCATTCTCCTGCCGCTGCTGATGCTCGCCGCCGGAGGCCCGGTGTTCGCCTTTGCCAAGCCGGTGCCTGTCTACCTCAACAACCTCAAGCACCCCAAGCGCGACGAGGTCCTGGTGAGCGTTGCCGGCCCCGCATCGAACATCGCGCTCGCCTGTCTTGCCGCGGTCCTCATGCGCCTAGCCTATGGCAGCCTCTACACCAGCATGTCCTTTGCCCTGGCGTCACAGATCATGAACTTCGGAGCCACCTTTATCGTGGTCAACCTGTCGCTCGCGTTCTTCAACCTCATCCCGATCCCGCCGCTCGATGGCTCATCGATCATCGTGCCCTTCCTCAAGGGCAAGGCGCTCAACAACTATTACCGTCTGCAGCAATACGCTATGCCCATCCTCATCCTGGTGCTGTACCTGCTGCCCATGTGGACCGGCATCGATGTAATCGACCGCTATTTCGACGTTACCGTGTATCCGCTCGCTGAGCAGCTGCTCAACTTCGCAATCGCCGGCATCTAAGGTAAACTTACAGGTCGACCGTGCAAAACGGTCGTAACATGCACTCAAACCGCGCCGCGAAGGCGCCGTCAAAGGAGGTCGAAGATGTCGTATCGCGTGTCGACGCAGGTCTACAGCGGACCGTTCGACCTGCTGCTGCAGCTGGTAACCCGCCAAAAAGTTGATATCGGCGCCATCTCGATCAGCGAGGTGGCCGAGCAATACCTGGCCGAGGCCGAGCGCATCGAGGCGCTGGACCTGGACGTGGCGAGCGACTTTTTGCTGGTCGCGGCAACCCTTTTGGATATCAAGGCCGCCTCTCTGGTGCCGCAGGAGGCCCCGCGCAAAGTCGATGACGACGATGACGAGTTCGACGAAGACCTTGAGGAGCTCAGCACGCTTGACGGCGACGCGCTGCGTGAGGTCCTGATCCAGCGCCTGATTGCCTACAAGCAGTTTAAAGGCGCGGCTGCGGCCCTCGGTGCGCGCATGCAGGCCGAAAGCCGCATGCATCCGCGCGTGGCCGGCCCCGACCCCGAGTTCCTAGGCCTTATGCCCGACTATCTTGCCGGCATCACGCTGCGCGGTCTCGCCGTCATCTGTGCCGACCTGGATGGCAAGCGACAGACCTTCCTGCTCGAGGCCGAGCACGTGGCGCCGCATCGCGTACCGCTCGACTTGACCGTGGCCTCAGTCGACCGCTTTACCATGACGCACCAAACCTGCACCTTCCGCGAGCTACTGGACGGCGATGCCACCACCGAGCAGCTCGTCGTCACCTTCCTAGCTATGCTTGAGCTCGCCAAGCGCGGCTCGCTCACGCTGAGCCAGGACGAGATCTTTGGAACCATCCGCATCAACCGCGTCGAGGGCGCCGAGGCCTATGTGCCCGGCGAGGGCCCCGAGCTCACCGAATAGGAGCCGCAACCATGTCAACCCTTTCCACGCTGGAGGCAAACAGCCTCAAAGGCGCCCTCGAGGCGCTGCTGCTGGTGTCGAGCGACCCCGTGAGCGCACCCGCGCTGGCAGGTGCGTTGGATATCGCCCCGGGCGAATGCGCGTCGCTGCTCGCCGAGCTCAAGGTTGAGTATGAGGAGGCCAACCGCGGCTTTCAGCTGCGCGAGGTCGCCGGCGGCTGGCGCCTGTTTACTCACCCCGCCTACCACGACGTGGTCGAGGCCTACGTGCTGAGCTGGGACACGCAAAAGCTGTCGCAAGCGGCGCTCGAAACCCTGGCCGTCATCGCATACCACCAGCCTGTGACGCGCGAGGTGGTCAAGGGCATCCGTGGCGTCAATTCCGACGGCGTCATTGCGTCACTCGTCGACAAGGGCCTGGTGCGTGAGCTCGGCCGCGACCCCCAGCGCGGTCAAGCCATCATCTACGGCACGACCAACGCCTTCTTGGAAAAATTCGGCCTGCGCTCCACCCGTGATCTGCCCGATCTGGAGCAGTTTGCCCCCGACGAGCAGTCGCGTCAGTTTATCCGCGAGCGCCTGAGCGGCCGCAGTATTCAGTCCACGCTCGAGGAGCAGGCCGAAGACCTGGACGAAGAGCGCGAACTGCTCGATACCGATGTTGAGGACACCGATGAAGAGGAGCTTCTGCTCACAGGTGCTACCTCGGAGGATATACATGACGAGGACTAACGAAGCAGGGGAGACGCGCGTCGCAAGCGCCACGGACACCGCAGCGCCCGTAGGCGACGCGGTGTCCGTCTACCCGCACACCATGCGCCTGCAGCGCTTTTTGGCGCGCGCGGGCGTGGCGAGCCGCCGCGGCTCGGAGGACCTGATGACCGCCGGTCGCGTGACCGTCAACGGCCAGGTCGCGACCGAGCTGGGCACCAAGGTCGACGTCGACCGCGACCACATCGAGGTCGACGGCATGGTCGTCAAGCTCAACCAGGGCGCCGTGTACTTGATGCTCTACAAGCCGACCGGCTACCTCACCACCATGAGCGACCCGCAGGAGCGCCCTTGTGTGGCCGACCTGGTCCCCCGCGACCGCTTTCCGGGACTTTTCCCGGTGGGTCGCCTGGACCGCGACACCACGGGCCTTTTGCTCTTTACCACCGACGGCGACCTATCGCAGGACCTGCTGCACCCCAGCAAACACGTCTACAAGACCTACCAGGCGCTCGTGGACGGGCGACTGACCGACCGCGATCTAGAACCGCTCCGCCGTGGCATCGAGCTCGACGACGGCCTGTGCCAGCCGGCAATCTGCCGTGTCATTAACGCGCGCGAGGCCGAGGCAGTGGCGCCGCAAGGCGTCAAGCCCGGCACCACTGCCGTCGAGGTCATCATCCGCGAGGGACGCAAGAATCAGGTCAAGCGCATGCTGAGCAAGATTCATCATCCGGTGATCCGTCTGCACCGCTGCAACTTTGCCGGCCTGGAGCTCAAGGACGTGGCCAAGGGCTCGTGGCGCGAGCTCACCGACCGCGAGGTGCAGATCCTCAAAAGCGGTGGCATCCCGCCCAAACAGGCGAGCGCAAAGCGCAACGGCGACAAGCCCCAAGACACGCCCGCCAGCCGCACGCGTCACCACGGCAGCCACGGCTCCACACCCAAGCGCAACACCTACCGCGAGCGATACACGGGCTAGGCAACCCGCCGCGCCCCAACGCCCGCGAACCATACCAGCACGTCAATCATCGAAAGGAAGCATTGCATGATCGTCGCCATCGACGGCCCCGCCGGATCCGGCAAGTCCACCATCGCCAAGGAGATCGCCCGCCAGCTGGGCTTTAACAAGCTCGACACGGGCGCTATGTACCGCGCCGTCACCTTCGCCGCGCTCGACCGCGGCATCGACCTGGACGACGAGGCGGCCATCGACGCCCTCGCCGAGCAGATCGAGATCCGCTTTACCAACGGCACCGGCGAGGACACGCGCCTGACCATTGACGGCCAGGACGCTTCGGCCGCCATCCGCACCCCGCAGGTCGACGCCAACGTGTCCAAGGTCTCGGCCTACCCGGGCGTGCGCGCCGCCATGCTCATCCACCAGCGCCGCGCCGCCGAGGACCGCGATATCGTCGCCGAGGGTCGCGACATTGGAACCGTCGTGTTCCCTAACGCGCAGGTCAAGGTCTTCCTGACCGCCAACCCGCGCGAGCGCGCCCGCCGCCGCGTGCTGCAGCGTCACCAAAACGATGCTCAGCCGCTCACGTCCGAGCAGCTCGAAGCCGAGGTCGACGAGACCCTCGACGCCCTTAAGCAGCGCGACAAGCTTGACAGCAGCCGCGAGGTCGCCCCGCTCGTGCCCGCCGAGGACGCCGTGCACGTCGACTCCACCGCCCACACCATCGACGAGGTCGTCTCGATAATCGAGGACCTTATCAACCAAAGGAGGTAGCCCATGCGCCTGTTTCAGCAGACGCCCGAGGACTATTACAACGCCCCCTACGCCGAGTTTCCAGCGCTCATCCGCGGCACCGTCGTCGTAGTCATGGCCATCCTTTGGGCCTTCTCCAAGCTCATGTGGCGCTGGAAGGTCGAGGACGCCGATCTTCTGTTTGAGCGCCAGGAAGGCCGCGGCAGCGTGGTCATCTGCAACCACACCTCGATGGCCGAGCTCTTGGGCGTGGAGACGGCGCTGTTCTTTGGGGGCCGCCGCATTCGTCCCATCTTTAAGTCCGAGTTCGCCAAGAGCAAGATTGTGCGCTGGGCCTTTAGCCGCGTTGGCGGCATCCCCGTCGAGCGTGGAACTGCCGATATGAAGTGCCTGCGCGCCGCCCAGCATGCGCTGCAGCGCGGCGAGGACGTCCTGATCTTCCCCGAGGGCACACGCATCCGCTCGCGCGAGATCAAGCCCGAGGTCCACGGCGGCTTTGCGCTCATCGCCCAGATGGGCAAGGCGCCCGTCAACCCGCTCGCCATCTGCGGCTGGTCCGACATCACGCCCGCAGGCAAAAAGCTCATGCGTCCCAAGAAGTGCTGGATCCGCGCCGGCAAGGCCGTCTCGCTTTCCGACGCACCGGCTGGGCTTAAGCGCACGGAGCGCCTGGAATGGTTTGAGTCCGAGGCCATGAACCGCGTCTACGCTATGCGAGACGAGCTGTGCGCCGAGCATCCGGGCAGGTTCTAGCCATGAGCGAGAACGTTACGAACACTGCCGCGACCGCGTCCGACCAGGCAACAGCGACTACCATCGAGATTGCAGCCCACGCCGGCACTTGCTACGGCGTACAGCGCGCGCTCGACATGGCGCTGGCCGCCGCGCCGCAGGCAGGGGAGAGCACTCAGGTCCATACCTTGGGTCCGCTCATCCATAACCCCATCGTGGTGCGCGAGCTTGCTGAGGCAGGCGTTGGCCTGGCCGAGACCCTGGACGACGCAGCATCGGGTACCGTGATCATCCGCGCACACGGCGTAGTGCCGCAGGTGATCGATGCTGCCCGCAAGCGCGGCCTCAACGTGGTCGATGCCACCTGCCCCTACGTGAAGAAGGTCCATGTGGCGGCCGAGCGCCTGGTGCGCAAGGGCTACCGTGTGATCGTCGTGGGCGAGCCGGGGCACCCCGAGGTCGAGGGCATTCTAGGCCACGCAGGCGACGATGCGCAGGTCGTGAGCTGTGCCGCTGACGCCAACGCCTTGTCGCTCAAGGGCAAGGTAGGCCTCGTCGTGCAGACCACCCAGACCGCGCAGAACCTCGCCGAGGTCGTGGCGGCTATCACCCCGCGCGTGCAGGAGCTGCGTGTGATCAACACCATCTGCGCCGCCACGAGTGAGCGTCAACAGGCAGCAGCCACACTTGCCAACCGCTGCGACTGCATGGTCGTCGTGGGCGGCAAGAACTCGGGCAACACCCGCCGCCTGGCTCAAATTTGCGCAGACGCCTGCGAGCACACGCATCACATCGAGGAAGCTTCCGAGCTCCAGGGCGCGTGGTTTACCGACGCTCACCACATCGGCATCACCGCCGGAGCCTCCACCCCGCAAGAACACATCGAGCGCGCCGTCGAGCGCATCAAGGAGCTTTACCGCTAACCATGGACCAGACCGTACCCGCATACGCCGCCGAGGTGGCCGATTACGGGCGCAGCCGCGACCCCGAACCGGGTGAGGGCGCGCTCGTAAAGAACGTGCGTCCCGAATCGCCCGCATGGGATGTGGGTATCGAGCCGGGCATGCGCGTGCTCACGGTCAACGGCGAGCAGCTCACCGACATGATCGTGTGGCTCTGGGAGGCAGACGACGACACCGTCGACCTCGAGGTTTTCGACCCGCGCGACAACAGCGTCACCCCCGTCGAGCTCGACCGCTTCCCGGGAGAGGACTGGGGCCTTGAGTTCGATGGCCCCATCTTCGACGGCATGCGCACCTGTGTAAACGCCTGCGTGTTCTGTTTTATGACGATGCTGCCCAAGGGCGGCCGCTCCACGCTCTACATTCGCGACGACGACTACCGCCTGAGCTTTTTGCAGGGCAACTTTGTCACGCTCACGAACCTTACCGACGAGGACGTGCAAAACGTCATCCAACGCAACATGAGCCCCATGAACGTGTCGGTCCACGCCGTGAGCCCCGATGTCCGCCGACGCATGATGGGCCGCAACGCCCAGCGCGGCATGGATGTGCTCGAGGCCATCATGGCCGCCGGCATCGAGATTCACGCGCAGATCGTGTTGTGCCCCGGCATGAACGACGGCGAGGAGCTGGAAAAGACCCTGCGCTTTTGCGAGGAGCACGAGCAAATCACAAGCCTGGGCATTGTGCCGCTCGGTTTTACCAAGCATCAGAACCGTTTTAGCTGGTCCTACAGCGACAAGCCCGAGCTAGCACGCGAGACCATTGCCATGATCCGTCCCTACCAGGATCGTGCCTACGAACGCTTTGGCCGCCACACCTTCCAGATGAGCGACGAGTTCTATCTGGACGCCGGCATCGATCCTCCCGAGGCAGACTTTTACGACGGTTACCCGCAGTACTACGACGGCATCGGCATGATCCGCTCGTATCTGGACGAGACCGACGACGTGCTGACTACCGACGCCGAGCGTCTGGCCCGCGTCCGCGAGGCCGTCGCCGCCCGCAACCAGCGGCTTCTATGTCTCTCAGGCGCCAGCGCACGCGACACCGTGGCGCGCTTTGTGGAGTCGCCGTATGGTCTCGCCGGCACCGTCACAGCCATCAAGAACCGCTACTTTGGCGGCAATGTGGACGTGACCGGCCTCATCGTCGCGTGTGACATCTTGGAGCAGCTGCCCCAAGACCTGTCGGGGGTTATGCTCTTTGTGCCTAAGCTCATGTTCAACGCTGACGGCATGACGCTTGACGAGTATCATCGTGACGATTTACTCGCAAGCCTTACCAGTCGCGGCGCCGAGGTTCATGTGGTGTCGACCATGCCGCATGAGCTGCTCGATACCCTGGAACACATCCTTGGCATTGTGCCCGCAGACTCTAACACTTCCACTGACCCTACCCATTAAAGGAGAGCAGATGAAACCTATCGTCGCCGTCGTCGGACGCCCCAACGTGGGCAAGTCCACGCTCGTTAACCGCCTGGCCCAGACCTCGGACGCCATCGTCCACGAGTCCCGCGGCGTCACGCGCGACCGCTCGTATCACACGGCCGATTGGAACGGCCGCGAGTTCACCATCGTCGACACGGGCGGTATCGAGCCGCTCAAGAGCGATGACGTCTTCGCCACGTCCATTCGCGACCAGGCCCTCGCCGCCGCCGAGGAAGCCGCCGTCATCCTGTTTGTGGTCGACGGCCGCACCGGCGTTACCGAGGAGGACGAGTCGGTCGCTCGCATGCTCAAGCGCTGCGACAAGCCGGTCTTTCTGCTGGTGAACAAGCTCGACAACCCCGATCGCGAGAACGACAGCATCTGGGAGTTCTATTCGCTCGGCATCGGCGAGCCCACGCCGCTCTCGGCCCTGCACGGCCACGGCACGGGCGACCTGCTCGACGACATCGTGGCCCTGCTTCCCGAGGAAGAGGACGAAGTCGCCGACGAGTTCCCCGACGCGCTGAACGTCGCCATCATCGGCCGCCCCAACGCCGGTAAGTCTTCGCTGTTCAACCGCATCCTGGGCGCCGACCGCTCCATCGTGTCCAACATTGCCGGCACCACGCGCGACGCCATCGACACGGTCGTCGAGCGCAACGGCAAGCACTACCGCATGGTCGACACCGCGGGCATTCGCAAGAAGAGCACCGTGTACGAGAACATCGAGTACTACTCCATGGTTCGCGGCCTGCGCGCCATCGACCGCGCCGACGTGGCGCTGCTCGTCGTCGACGCCTCCGTGGGCGTTACCGAGCAGGACCAGAAGGTCATGGGTCTTGCCATCGAGCGCGGCTGCGCCATCGTTGTGCTGCTCAACAAGTGGGATCTGCTCGACGATGACCGTAAGCGCGAGGCCTGCATGGAGACCATCGACCGCCGTCTGGGCGTCATGGCTCCCTGGGCCCAGTACCTGCGCATCTCTGCCCTCACTGGCCGCAGCGTCGAGAAGATCTGGGCGATGGTCGACGCCGCCGAAAAGACGCGCTCGCAAAAGATCAGCACCTCGCGCCTCAACACGTTCCTCACCGATCTGCGCGAGTTCGGTCATACCGTGGTGGACGGCAAGCGCCGCCTGCGCATGCACTACGTGACCCAGACGGGCGTCAACCCGCCGACGTTCACGTTCTTCGTCAACCACAGCGATCTGGTCAACGACACCTATCAGCGCTACATCGAGAACCGCATGCGCTCGACCTTCGATTTTGCCGGCACGCCCATTCGACTCTTCTTTAGGAAGAAGGAGCAAAAGGATGCATAATCCGATTCTGCTGACCGCCATCTGCGCCGTGGTCTCGTTCTTTATCGGGGCGATTCCGTTTGGCCTGATTCTGGGCCGCGTGTTCAACCACACCGACATTCGCAAGGCGGGCTCCGGTAACATCGGCACCACCAACGCCCTGCGTGTGGCCGGCCCCAAGGTGGCCGCGCTCACGCTGCTGCTCGACTGCCTTAAGGGCGCCATCTGCGTCCTTATCGCGCGTCCGCTCATTGCCGACTTGGGCTATGGCTTCCCCGTGAGCATTATGGCCCCCGGCGCCGCCGGCGACTGGATGCTCGGCGTCATCTGCCTGGCAGCCGTGTGGGGCCATATCTTCTCGCCCTATCTCAACTTCCACGGCGGCAAGGGTATCGCGGTTGGTCTGGGCGTCATCCTCGCTTGGTACTGGCCTATTGGCCTGTCGCTGCTGGGCATGTTTATCGTGGCCGTCGCCATCACCAAGTTCGTGTCGGTGGGCTCGCTCGCCGCGGCCATCGGTCTTCCCATTGCCGTCTGCGCGGTCTTTCCGTACAGCAGCCTGGGACTTAAGTTTTGCATGGCGCTGATCGGCATCACCGTGGTGTGGGCCCATCGTGCGAACATCAAAAAACTCATGACGGGTAAGGAGTCCAAGCTCTCGTTTACCAAGCGCGTCACCGAGCCCGACGATAAGTAGGAGAGAGTCATGAATGTTGCGCTGATTGGCTCCGGCTCCTGGGGAACCGCCGTCGCCGGCCTTGCCGCCGCGCGAGCCGAGCGCGTGACCATGTGGGCCCATAGCGAGCAGACGGCCGCCGGCATCAATGGCGAGCACCGCAACCCCCGCTACCTTGTGGGCTACGAGCTGCCCGGCAACGTCGTCGCCACGACCGAGCTCGTGCAGGCGCTCGACGGCGCCGAGGCCATCATCTTTGCCGTTCCTTCGACGCACCTTCGCAGCGTGTGCCACCAGGCCGCGCCCTTTATCGCCGCCGATACCCCGGTGCTCTGCCTCACCAAGGGCATTGAGCCCGAGTCCGGCCTGCTCATGAGCGAGGTCATCGCCAGCGAGATCGGCAACGAGGCGCGCGTGGCGACCCTCTCGGGCCCCAACCATGCCGAGGAGATTTGCCGCGGCGGACTTTCTGCCGCCGTCATCGCCAGCGAAGACCCACAGGTAGGGGAGACCTTTAAGGACCTGCTCCTATCCACGGCCTTCCGCATCTACCTGTCGCAGGACATGACCGGCGTCGAGGTTTGCGGCGCCATGAAAAACGTCATCGCCATCGTGTGTGGCATTTCCGCCGGTTCCGGCGCGGGCGACAACACGCTCGCCCTCATCATGACGCGTGGTCTGGCCGAGATCAGCCGTCTGGTACACGCCCGCGGCGGTCAAGCTATGACCTGCATGGGACTTGCCGGCATGGGCGACCTCATCGCCACCTGCACCTCGGAGCATTCGCGCAACCGCACCTTTGGCTACGAGTTTGCCCACGGCGTGTCGCTCGACGAGTACCAGACGCGCACGCATATGGTTGTCGAGGGCGCCGTCGCGGCCCGCAGCGTGAGCGAGCTTGCCCGTTCACTGGGCGTAGACATTCCGCTCACCTTTGCCGTGGAGCAAACGCTCTACAACGGTGTTACTTTGGATAGGGCGCTCGAGATTCTTACCGATCGCGTCCCTTCTCAAGAGTTCTACGGACTCACCGACTAGCGCAGAAAGGCTTCTACCATGGGTTCCATCAAAATCGCTCCGTCTGTCCTTTCGGCCGACATGGCCAACCTCAAGGGCGAACTCGACAAGATCGCCGGTGCCGACTACGTGCACTTCGACGTCATGGACGGCCACTTTACCGGCAACCTCACCTTTGGCGTCGACATCCTTAAGGCCGTCAAGCGCTCCACCGATGTACCGGTCGACGCACACCTGATGGTGTCGAACCCCGACGAGACGGTCGATTGGTACGCCGACGCCGGTGCCGACATGATCACCGTGCACTACGAGGCCTCCACGCACCTGCACCGCACGCTCACGCACCTGCAGCAGCGCGGCGTCAAGGCCGGCGTGGTGCTCAACCCCGCCACCCCCGTGTGCGTACTCGAGAGCATCATCGACGTTGTCGACATGGTGCTGCTGATGAGCGTGAACCCCGGCTTTGGCGGCCAGAGCTTTATCCCGGGCACTCTGCCTAAGCTGCACGAGCTCAAAGCCATGTGCGAGCGCCACGGCGTGTCGCCCCTGATCGAGGTCGATGGCGGTATCTCTTCCAAGAACATCGCCGAGGTCGTCAAGGCCGGCGCCAACGTGCTCGTAGCCGGCTCCGCCGTATTTAAGTCCGAAGATCCCGCCGCCGAGGTTGCGCTGCTGCAGAAGCTGGGCAACGAGGCTGCACAGGAGGCATAAACCCTTATGACCGCAGGTCAAAACCGCATACCCGTGAATCTTGACTATGCCGCCTCGACGCCCATGCGCGCCGAGGCGCTCCTTGCGCAGCGCGAATATGACGACAGCGAGCTTGCCGGCGTCAACCCCAACTCGCTGCATTCGCTCGGCCGCAAGGCCGCCGCGCGCCTGGAGGTGGCACGTCGCGAGATTGCCCGTAGCTTTGGCGCGCGCGTTCGCCCGTCCGAGATCATCCTTACCAACGGCGGCACCGAGGCCAACCAGCTGGCGCTCCTCGGTCTTGCCGAGGGCGCTCGTCAGCGCGACCGCAAGCGTAACCGCGTTATCGTATCCGCCATCGAGCACGATTCGATCCTGGACAACCTGCCGCTGCTGCGCGCCGCCGGCTTTACCGTCGACCTAGTGCAGCCCTGCCGTGCGGGCTACATCGAGCTTGCCGCGCTGAGCGACTTGCTCGGCGACGACGTCGCGCTCGTGAGTATCATGGTCGCCAACAACGAGACCGGCGTGGTGCAGCCTATCCGCGAGCTTGCCGCGGCTGCGCACACCGCAGGCGCCCTGTTCCACACCGATGCCATCCAGGGCTATCTGCATATTCCGCTCGATGCCGCCGAGCTGGGTGTCGACGCCATGTCCGTCGCCGCCCACAAGATTGGCGGTCCCGTTGCCTCCGGCGCGCTCTACGTTAAGACTCGCACGCCGCTGCGCCCCCGCATCTTTGGCGGCGGACAGGAAGCCGGACGTCGCGCCGGTACGCAGGACCTGCGCACGCAGCTGGCCTTTGCTGCTGCCGCCCGTACGCTGGTGCCCCATGTGGCCCATGAGCGCGAGAAGCTGCAAGCCCTTTCTGACAAGCTCTACGCCACGCTTACGGCCCATCCGCGCATTCACGCCACCATGGGCGACTACGCGCAGGCAGATCGTCTGCCGGGTATGGTTTCGATCTACGTCGACGGCATAGACTCCGAGGAGCTCATCATCAAGCTCGACGCCGCCGGTTTTGAGGTGTCGGCCGGATCGGCTTGCTCGAGCGGCAGCATGGACCCGAGTCACGTGCTCAGCGCCATGGGCATTGGTCGCGAGCAGGCGCTGGGCGCACTGCGTATTTCCTTCGATGACCGCGTGAACCCGAGCGATCTGGACGAGTTCGCCCGGACGCTGCTCTCGATCGTGTGTGCCGCATGATCGTCGCCGAGCTTGAGCGCGCGCTGCTGGCACGCTATCCCAAAGCGGACGCCGAGGGCTGGGATCACGTAGGACTCTCCGTTGGCGATCCGGCCGCGGAGATCACCGGCGTTGCCTGCGCACTCGATGCGACCGTGGCTAACGCTCGCCGCGCCCAAGAAGCCGGCGCCAACGTGCTGCTGACGCATCATCCCATATACATCAAGGCACCCGAGGCCTTTTGTCCGGCGGATGCCACACGACCCCAGTGCAGCGCGGCCCTCTACGAGGCTGCCCGCTGCGGCGTGAGCATTATTTCGCTCCACACCAATCTGGACCGCTCGCACGAGGCGCGTGCCTGCCTAAGTGAGCTGCTGGACGCCGTGCCCGTGAGCTCGCTGGAGCACGTAGACGACCCCGAGTCGACCGGCCTTGGCGCGCTTGCGACGCTCAACGACCCGTGCACGCTGCGCGATCTTGCCGCCCGTGCTGCCACGGCCTTCGGAAGCGACCCGCGTGTATGGGGCGATGCCGAGCGCTCGTGCCGCACCGTCGCCATTCTGGGCGGCTCCCTCGGTGACTTTGGCGAACTTGCCATCGCCGCCGGTGCGGATGTTGTCGTGACGGGCGAGGCAGGCTATCACGTGGCGCAGGACCTTGCCTTGCGTGGGCTACCGGTGATCTTGCTCGGCCACGACCGCTCCGAGGAGCCGTTCGTTGATATATTGATGAACTCTGCAGTTGACGCCGGGGTCGACCCCCGTCATGCGATTAAAATACTGAACCCTTGCCAATGGTGGACTGTGACAAAAGGAGAGAACTTATGAGCGCCGGCGCTACGCTACTCAAGCTGCAACAGATCGATTTGGAGCTCGCCCGCAACAAGAGTGAACTTGCCAATATGCCGGAGCTCAAGGAGCTCGCTTCCAAGCGTAAGACCTACGTTAAGCTCAAAGCCGAGATGACCAAGCTCTACGCCCAGCGCAAGGACCTGGACATTGAGCTCGACGATCTCAACACCACCGAGATTCAGACCAACAACGCCATTGAGGCTGCCAAGAAGCGCCACGTCGACGGTTCCGACTACCGTGAGGTTCAGGACCTGGAGAATGAACTCGCAACCCTGGCCAAGCGTCTGGACAAGATTGAGCACACCCGCAAGGACGTCGTTGTCGCCCATAAGGAGGCGCTCGACCGCGAGGCCCGCGCACAGGCAATTATCGCCAAGTTCGAGGAGGGCGTGAAGGCCGATACCAAGGCCGCCCGCGCTAAGGCTGCCGACCTGCAGGCTCAGATTGACGCCGCCACTAAGGAACGCACCGCGCTTGCCGCCACGCTGCCGGCCGACGTGCTCACCGACTACGAGCGTCTGCTCAAGCAGTTCCGCGGCCTGGCCGTCGAGACCATCCAGGGCAACATCCCCACAGTCTGCCACACCGCGCTGCAGGCATCGTCCATGAGCGACCTCAACCACGACGGTAGCGAGATTACGCACTGCCCGTACTGCCACCGCCTCCTGGTACTCCCGAGCAAGGAAGCTTAAACGATGGCGGCATCCAACAATTCAATGCAACTTGAGGGAAAAACGATCCTGCTGGGCATTACCGGCGGGATCGCCGCCTATAAGTCGTGCAATATCGTGCGCCTGCTGCAAAAGCGCGGCGCGCGCGTCAAGGTCGTTATGAGCGAGCATGCCACGGAGTTCGTGGGGCCGCTAACCTTCCGTGCACTCACAAACGAGCCCGTTGCCGTGGGCCTATTCGACGATCCCTCCGACCCCATCCACCACATTTCGCTGGCGCAGGAGCCCGATCTGGTGGTCGTGACGCCCGCGACGGCCAATATCATCGCCAAGATGGCCAATGGCATCGCCGATGACCTTATCTCCACCACGCTGCTAGCGACGCCGCGACCCATCGTGATCGCACCCGCTATGAACAACGGCATGTGGAAGGCGCCGGCGACACAGGCCAACATGTCCACGCTGCGCGAGCGCGGTGTCCATGTGGTGGGACCCGGCAGCGGCTACCTTGCCTGCGGCGACGTGGACACGGGACGCATGAGCGAGCCCGAGGACATCGTCGAGGCTGTCTGTGAGGTGCTCAACCCGGCACCTCAGGACCTAGCAGGCAAAAGCATCATCATTACCGCCGGCCCCACGCACGAGCCGATCGACCCCGTGCGTTTTATCGGCAACCGTTCATCGGGCAAGATGGGTATCGCCCTGGCGGGGGAGGCCGCACGCCGCGGTGCCGCCGTCACGCTCGTGTTGGGCCCGACATCACTCGATGTGCCCCGCGGCGTGGCGTGCGTACGCGTGCAGACCGCCGCAGAGATGCTCCAGGCGGCCCTGAGCGCCTTCCAGACGGCCGATGCGGCCATTTGCGCGGCCGCCGTCGCCGACTACACCCCCGCGGCCCCTGCCGACCATAAACTCAAAAAGTCCAACGAACGCTTGGATCGCATCAAGCTTGTCGAAACGGTCGATATTTTGGCCGAGCTCTCGCGCCAGAAGGGCGAGCGGTGTGTGATCGGATTTGCGGCCGAGACCGATAACGTTGTCGAGTACGCCGAGCGCAAATTGGCCCGCAAGGGCTGCGATGCCATTATCGCCAACGATGTCTCGCGCGCCGATTCGGGCTTTGGAACCGACACTAACAAGGCCTGGATTGTGAGCACAACGGGTACGCAAGAGCTTCCCGTGCTAACAAAACCCCAGCTCGCAGATACAATTTTGGACTTGCTTCAAAATTTGTAAAAAAAGTTCTTGCACAAGTCTAAAGTTTCGGGTTAATATACTTCCTGTTGTGAGCGAGAGCAGAGCAACAAACAAAAGCTTCGGGACGTGGCGCAGCTTGGTAGCGCACTTGACTGGGGGTCAAGGGGTCGCTGGTTCGAATCCAGTCGTCCCGACCAGAAGTTTGTAGGTCAGGCACCTAATGCCTGACCTTTTTTGTTTTTAATCACCATGATTATTTTGCTTAAAGCAACAACGTTCCCGCTCGATGTAATCACAGAATCAAAACGTGTACATCAGCCACCAAAATCGACATGTTTGGAGGCTGATGTACACGAACGCGAAATCCCCCGCCGCCTAAAAGCACCTTCCACATGTCTGGACTCTCTATGGCTGCGCTGGATAGACATCGCCGGAACGGGTATAGTATCGACAGTTTTGTCGTTTACCAGCGGGGGAGTCCTGTGGGCATCAAAAAGAAGATCAAAAAGGAGCTTATCGGCACTTCCGATTACCCGTCGAATAAGATCTTTACGATCTCCAATTTCATCACCTTTACGCGCCTGATCCTCACCCTGGTATTTCTGTACCTGTTTGTGACGGATAACAACCGCGTCATCGCCATCGTTATCTACGCCGTTGCCGCCTCCACCGACTGGATGGACGGTCAGATCGCCCGCATGACTAAGACGGTCTCATGGCTCGGCAAGGTCATGGATCCCATCTGCGACCGTGCGCTGCTGTTCACCGGCGTGCTGGGACTGGTGGTTCGCGGAGAGCTGCCCATCTGGGTCTGCGTGCTCATTATTGGCCGCGACATCTATCTGGGCATCGGCACGCTTATCGTGCGTCATTATCACCGTCGCCCCATCGATGTCGTCTTCCCCGGAAAGATTGCCACAGCGCTGCTCATGACCGGATTCTCGCTCATGCTGCTCGGGTTCCCCGTTGTTGACGGCCTGCAACTTTTACCTTCAACCCTTACGGCCTTCCCGGGCCTCAACGGAAGCTCGGTGCCCCTCGGCATCTTCTTTGTGTACGGCGGCGTGATCTTCTCCATGCTCACGGCTGTCATCTACTCCATTAAGGGCGGAGTGGCCATTAAACAGGCTCTCGCGCATCCCGAGGACGAGGACATCGACTTTCTGAACCCTGAAATCGAAGACTGATTCGTTGGGGTATGATTACGTACGGTTCATTATTTGCGGCACGTCCGCGATAAGTTAGGGGTTGTCATGGACAACATGGTTAACAATATGCCTCAGAATGATAAGACTGCTGACGCTACCTGCGTATTCCGCGTGCCTTCAAGCGACGTCACCGTTCCCGACCTCATGGCCAACGTGCGCATCACCGCCCCCGTTCTGTCCATCGTCAAGGGTCCGCAGACTGGTGCCGCCTTTGAGCTCGAGGACGAAGTGACCACCATCGGTCGCGATCCTGCAAACGGCATCTTCCTCAATGACATGACCGTTTCGCGCAGCCATGCGCGCATTATTCGCGAGGGCCTCGGCGCTCGCATCGAGGACTTAGGCTCGCTCAATGGCACCTGGGTCGACGGTGCCATCGTCAATGCAGCCCCGCTGCACGACGGTTCTTCCGTCCAGATTGGTACGTTTACGCTCATCTACCACGAGAGCACGCCGGAGCGCATCGAAACCGGTGAGTAGGGCATGGCCGAACGCAACTATCTGAGTATCGGCCAAGTCGTCAACCTACTTCGAGGCGCATACCCCGATCTTTCGAACTCAAAAATTAGATTTCTAGAGGATGAGGGGCTCATTACCCCTCATCGTACGCCTAAGGGATACCGTCAGTACTCCAAGGAGGACGTTGATCGCCTGGAGGTCATTCTGCACTTGCAGAAGACTCGCTATATGCCGCTCAACGTAATTAAGCAGCGCTTGGAAAACGCCACGGACCTGTCGACGCTCGCCTACGAGGTGGGCTTGCTGTCCGATGTTCCGCTCAAGACGGAGCCCAAGGAGACTAAGCAAAAGTTGCATCCCATCGAGACCATTCCCGATATGCTGGGCGTCGAGATTTCGTTTATCCGCTCGCTCGCCGAGAACGACCTCATTCGCATCATCAAGAGTCCGCAAAATCGTGAGCTCGTCGATGGTCGCGATTTCCCGATCATCCGCTACTGCTCCGAGCTGTCACGCTTCCATATCGAGCCGCGCAACCTGCGTCAGTACGTGTCTTCCGCCAACCGCGAGTCCTCGATGTTTGAGCAGGTGCTCGTGAGCATGCTCGGAATGGATACCTCCGATGACGAGCGCGACGCCAAACTCGAGCGTGCGTTTAAGAAGCTTCACGACCTGACAGAAGGTGTGCACACTGCGCTGCTCAAGAACCGCGTTTTTGAGTCGCTCAACGCCGTGGTCGAGGACGCCGACATCGATGCACTCGATGAGGAAATCACTCGCTCCGAGTCCACCAAGGCCAAAAACGAAGAGACAGCCGCGCCGGCTTCGCACGAGGATTCTCTCGTAAAGCCGCTCAAGGTCGTCGCCCCTTCGCAATCCGGCACCGCCACCGCGGGCATATAACCGCTGCTGAAATTTCGGCAACCCATTGAAAGGTCATGCAATGTACGACTTCGAATCTCAAATCGTCGATATCCCCGACTATCCCGAGCCCGGAGTCATCTTTAAGGACATCACGCCGCTCTTTGGCAATCCCGAGGCGCTCAAAGCCATGACCGATGCCCTCGTCGAGCACTTTGCCGGCATGGGAATCACCAAGGTCGTGGGTCCCGAGGCTCGCGGCTTTATGGTTGGCGTACCGGTGGCTGTAGCCCTTGGCGCCGGCTTTGTTCCCGCACGTAAACCTGGCAAGCTACCGCGCGAGACCGTAAGTCAGAGCTACGAGCTCGAATACGGCACCGATTCAATTGAGATCCATGCCGACGCTATCAGCTCTAAAGATACCGTGTTGATTCTGGACGACTTGGTCGCGACGGGCGGAACCGTCGAGGCAACAGGTAAACTGGTGCGAGATATGGGCGCAAAGCTTGTCGGTTATGGTTGTATCCTTGAGCTTGCGTTTCTCAACCCGCGCGAGAAGCTCACGCCGTCTGATGACGATGTGGAGCTCTTTAGCCTGGTGACGGTGGACTAGCCGTTACCCTTAGTTACTGGAAAGGAAGCTACATGCGCACAGCAAACACGCATAGAAACATGGCACGCTGCGCTGCTACGGCAACCCTCGCTTGTGTTTTGGGCTTGGGCCTCGCGGCTCCTGCCTACGCCGATACCGCATCCGACCTTGCCGCTGCTCGTACGAAGCTCGAGCAGATCGGTACCCAAACCCAGCAGATTTACGATGAACTCGCCACGCAGACGCAGGCGCTCGATCAGACTGCTGGCGAGATCACGCAAAAGCAGCAGGAGATCGCCGATGGTCAGGCCAAGCTCTCGACCTATGTCGCCGGCGAGTACAAAACCGGCGGTCTGAGCCTGCTTCAGGTTCTGACGGGCGTCGATGACCTGAGCGATATGCTCAACCGTCTGTTCTACTACGGCAAAGTTTCCGATAAGCAGGCTCAGACCATTCAAGAGGTCAAGGAGCTCAAACAGCAGCTCACCGATAAGCAGGCCGAGCAGGAAAAGAACGTCGCCACCACGCAAAAGAAGGTCGACGAGCTTAACGCCCAGCAGGCTGAAGCACAGAACGTCGTAAACTCTCTGGATTCACAGCTGCAGGCTGAGCTTGCCGCTGAGGCCGAGGCCAACGCCGCGCTGCAGGCCGGCATCAACGCCAGTACCGCCGAGAAGGCCACGGTGAGCAACGAGACTGCCGGTGCGACCGAGAACACCAACAACGGTGGCCAGACCAGCAATAACAACAACCAGGGCGGCAACACTCCGGCTCCTACGCCGGCACCTGCTCCGACACCGCAGCCCTCCACGCCTGCCCCGGCTCCGACGCCTTCTGCTCCGAGCCAGTCCGTCGATGGCGGTTCTGTTGTCTCGCGTGCATACAGCAAGCTTGGTTGCGCCTATTCCTGGGGCGGAATTGGCCCGAACAGTTTCGACTGCTCTGGTTTTGTTAGCTATTGCCTCACTGGTCGCTATTGCCGCCTGGGCACCACGGGCACCTTTATGGGCTGGACGCGTGTGTCCGATCCGCAGCCCGGTGACGTTGTGGTCAACTCGTACCACACCGGCATTTACATCGGTGGTGGTCAGATGATTCATGCTTCCGACTACAACACGGGTGTTATCATCAGCTCCGTTGCCGCCGGCATGAACAACAACTACATTTTCGTGCGCTACTAAGTATTCAGATAAAGCAAACGGATATGGACCTCGTGGCTTTGAGTCATGGGGTCCATTCTTTTGCCTTTAGTGCAGTCCGCTATCTAGTTTTGAATACTAGATAGCGGCCCAATCGGTCTGCAAGATGGCTATAATTGAATGGGAACGATTAGAAAGGACCCTCTATGAGCTGGGCACTTATCTCCGATTCAAGCTGCAACCTCCGCGATTGGCAACCGATCGCACCCCATACCACCTTTGCATTTGCTCCCCTCAAAATTCGAGTGGGGGAGCGTGAATTCGTCGATGACCTTTCGCTCGATGTTCATGAGCTCAACTGCGCTGTTCAGGCGGAGACGAATGCCTCTTCGAGCGCTTGTCCCAGCGTGGGGGAGTGGGCCGAGCTCTTCAAATTGGCAGACAAGACCATCTGCATGCCGATCTCTGAGGGCGTGTCGGGCAGCTACAACGCGGCAGCCACGGCTCGCGATATGGTTCTTGCCGAGGAGCCCGACCGACAGATTCATCTAGTCAATTCACGCGCAGCTGGCGGCAAAATGGACCTCATTTTCTTGCTGTTCGACCGCTATCTTGCAAGCAATCCGAATGTCTCATTCGAGGATGCTTGCGCATACTTCGATAGCCTTGAACAGAACAGCAAAATCCTCTTCAGTTTGTGCAATTACGAAAACCTCGCCAAAGCCGGACGTATCCCTAAGGCAGCCGGCGTCATTGCCAACAAGTTCAATATCCGCATTTTGGGCACGGCGAGTGAGGCCGGTAAAATCGAACTCGTCGGGCACACGCGTGGCGAAAAGAAGATGCTCAACAAGATCATCGACACTATGGAAGCCGAGGGCTTTACGGGCGGTGAGGTCATCATCGATCACGTTGAGAACGAAGCTGGAGCCCAGGCGCTTACTGATCGCATAGTCGAACATTGGCCCGGCTCCAAGACCATCATCATGCCCTGCAACGGCCTGGATTCCTATTACGCCGAGATGCACGGCCTGATCATCGGCTACGGCATGGGCGTAGCTTCGGGCAAATAAAGTCCAACCAAGCAAAAAAACGGGCGGGACAAAGCGACAGATGGCTCTTTGTCCCGCCCGTTTTATACGTCGGCTAGCTATTAAACCCGTTGAACTTGAGATAGCTCATCAAGTAAGCCTTCGAAACAAAGGATGAAACCGCGCTGCGCACAAGCAGCGACTCACGCGTTACCTGATGCGCCGTATCGGGAACCGGCGTCTGCTCGACGGAAAACGCCGAACGAATCGATGCCTCGAGCTGATCGACCACATAATCAAAGGCCGTCGGGGCATCGTAGCTCAAACGCTGAATGTTAAAGAGTGCCTGCACCGCAGCAATAGGTAGCACCTGCTTAAAGATGCAGATAGCGATCAGGCGGGCAATCTGCTCGCGGCCATATTGCTTTTTGACCGGAGCAGGCACCAGGCCGACCTTCACGTAGTTATTGATCATCGATGGCGTAATGACAGGCTGCTCAACGCAAATGGACAGCGGCTCCATCCACAGCGCAACATACTCAATAACCTGGTCGCGGTAGAGCGTCACATTGGGCAACTGGTTATAGCGCGGCAGACTCAACGTATTAAGTTTGCGCACGATATCGGACTGAATAAATGCATCGGGCAGCACAGTGGGCTGAATATCCTCAGGCTTAATGCTGACCGATGTATCGGACATCGGGATAACGCGTTTGGCGTGGTTCATAAGGATCCTCCGTTCATTAGCTATATTGTATTCTAGGTTATCTAGTTTTGCATACCATATAGCCGGCAAGTAAAAGTGGTTGGACAGCACATTGATGCACCGTCCAACCACTTTGTTTTAAAGATAGCAACCTTACATAAGATATATTATCGTACTTATCCGCGGAGAAACGCGTATGCGCTCGTTGCTGCTATGGCTCCGTCAGAAACGGCGGTCACAACCTGACGTAAGCGCTTGGAACGGATATCGCCAGCAGCAAATAGACCTGGCGTGCGGGTCGCCATGGATTCATCAGTCAGAATGCCGCCATCAGGCGCCAGGTCGACAAGATGCTCAACAAGCTCGGTATGGGGTTGCGTCCCGGTAAAGACAAAGATGCCAAACGAGCCAGGCTCAAAGGTCTCAGCATGCGTCTTGCCGCTTGCATTGTCCTTGAACGTAATTGTCGTGGGCATCGCTTCACCAGAAAGCTCAACAATACTAGTTTGGTACCTAACTGTAATATTGTCCTTTTTGAGTACTTTCTGAACAACACCATCAGGCGCACGGAACTGGTCGCGGCGCAGCACGATGGTCACACTGCTGGCAATGTCTGACAGGAACAGTGCCTCTTCGCATGCCGAATTGCCACCACCGATTACAAAGACCTGTTTGCCGCGGAAGAACATGCCGTCACATGTTGCGCAATATGAAACGCCACGACCGCGATAGGTATCCTCGCCAGCGAAACCTGCCGGACGCGGCGTGGCACCCATGCAAGCGATAACGCTCGAGGCAAGCGTATCGCCCATATCGTGATGCACCGTAAACAGCGCTGCATCGGCATCGTAATCGATACCCGTAACCATGCTCCATGTAACCTGCGCTCCCAGCCCCTCTGCATGTTGCTGAAAACGCTCGCCGAGTTCGGCGCCACTCAAGAGCGGAATGCCCGGATAGTTCTCGACCTCATTGGTCGTGGCGATCTGTCCACCCGACATGCCCTGCTCAATCACGGTCGTCGTCAGGTTGGCACGCGCAGCGTAAATGGCGGCAGCATAGCCCGCGGGGCCTCCACCGATAATCGCAACATCAATCGGCTGATCGGTAGTCATGAAGAATCCTCTCGTCGAAACGTTGTCGTTCTTTGCGCTCATACCCAAATTTACGTGAACATGACACTCATGCACTACAATGATAAATCGCGTAACAAAGCTGAAGGGGAGTTATCGATGGATCAAACGCAGACGAGCAATAGCGCTCCCCTGCCCATGCAAGCCACTCCCCAACCGGAGCAAATGACCGTTTTACCTGCACAAAAACCCCTGGTAACCATTGTGCACGCATCAGTTGGATCGGGCCACAAAGCCGCCGCCAACGCGATTGCACAAGCATTTGACCTTATCCGCGGCACCAAGGGAATCCCTGAGGATATTGAAATTGAAGTGCTCGATATCCTTGATTTTGGACGTATTAAATTCGACGGCAATAAGACCGCGGCTTCTTTTACGGGAGCCACACGCCCCATTTACGACCTGACCTGGCGATATACGCTTACGGGGCATCTTCTCTGGGGTGGCGGCACGGCATGGTCGCGAATTATGTTCCCCGCCTTCAACGAATATATTCGTCGCCGCAGGCCTATAGCCGTGGTCGCAACGCACATCACAGCAGCCAATGTTGCCGTGGGTGCCCGCGTTATTACGGGTATCGATTATCCGGTCATCTGCGTACCAACAGACTATGAAGTCGAAGGCTTTTGGCCCCACAAGGACACCGACCTGTTCTGCGTGGCCAACGAGTTTATGGCCGAAACGCTGCGCCCCCGCAAAGTTCCCGAGTCAAAGATCCGCATAACGGGCATCCCCATCCGAGCCGGTTTCGATTCAAATTACGATCGCGAGGAAGAGCTGAGCAAGTTCAATCTCCCCGTAGACAAAACCGTCGTATTGGTGATGGCCGGCGCCAGTTTGCCCCAACCATACGTGCGTTTCCGTGCCGCGATGGACCACACGCTCCCCTTCTTACGCAGCTTTGAGGACATGCACTTTGTCTTTTTACCGGGCAAGGATAAGGAATACGCCGCCCGACTCAAGACGCTCTTCGACGCCATGAAGCTCGACAACGTCACGGTTCTGGACTACGTGGACGACATGGCGGCCCTCATGCACGGCTGCGACCTGGCAATCCTCAAATCGGGCGGACTCACGGTCACCGAGTGCCTGTGCGCTCATCTGCCGATGATCCTGCTGGGCAAATCATACGGTCAGGAAAAGGCCAACACCACGATGCTTACCGGCATGGGCGCCAGCATGCACGTCACCACCGCACGTGAACTCATCGTAACCCTACGTCACTTGCACGACCATCCCGAATCACTCAAAGCCCTACTCATCAACGGCGAAGTACTACGCCGCCCCCACGCAGCCGAAGACATAGCCATCGCCACCATGGAGCTCGTAGGCAAACCCCAAAAGCGCAAACGAGCCTTCTGCCGCTTCTACTGGGGAGGAAAGCCCGCGCATATCCGCTAGTCGAATGTCCGCCGCTCTGCCGGAGCCGCCCTTATATCATTCCATGCTCAAACATTCTCGCTTCGCTGCGAAACTGCGCGTGGAACGATATAAGGGCGGCTCCGGCAGAGCGGCTGCGTTTACTTACTAGCAGCTACTTCGGTATCCCCTCCATTAGAACCTGCAAAGGTAAAACAGGAAAATATAAATACAGTAAGCCGATGCGACAAAGGGACAGCCCCTTTGTCGCATCGGCTTACTAGAAAAGTAAATATTGTTTCAAGCGAGTAGCCGCCCGCCCGGGGCTTACCTATATCGTTCCACGCGCAGTTTCGCAGCGAGCGAAGCGACGCGAGAATGTTTGAGCATGGAATGATATAGGTAAGCCCCGGGCGGGAGGGATACGAGCGCCCCTAGGCGACGCCGCTGGAGCCGAAGCCTCCGTTGCCTCGGTCGGTTTCGTCTAGTTCTTCTACTTCTATGAGGTTGACCGTGGGGACTTCTTGGATGACGAGTTGGGCTATGCGGTCGCCTTTGTTGATTTGGATGTTGTTGGAGGGATCCAGGTTGATGAGGATAACCTTGAGTTCTCCTCGGTAGTGGGCGTCGATGAGGCCCGGCGTATTGACTATAGACAGGCCCTGCTTGATGGCCAAGCCGCTGCGGGGCTGGACGAAGCCGGCGTAGCCATCGGGCAGGGCGATGGCCAGCCCGGTAGAGACCAGACGACGTTCGAAGGGCTTCAGGACGCAGTCCTCGTTGGAGCGCAGATCCAAGCCGGCATCGGTGGGATGGGCGTATTTGGGAAGCTCGACGGTGGGGTCGAGACGCTTTATGTTGACGGTAATGCAGGACATGGAATCACCTTAGCTTGTCGAGCTCTTGCAGAAACTCATCGACGTCTTTGAAATCGCGGTAGACCGAGGCAAAGCGGATGTACGCCACCTTATCGATCTTGGCCAAGCGCTTGAGCACCATGTCACCCAACTCATGCGACGTGACGGCCGTCAGCGTGCGAGAGCGCAGCTCGACCTCGATATCGTCGATAATCTCATTGAGCTTCTTAGTGTCGATATCGCGCTTGATGGTGGCACGCATCAAGCCGACGAGCAGCTTATTGCGATCGAACCGCTGCTTAGTTCCGTCCGACTTAATGACCTCAATTGGGTCTTCGCATCGCTCGAACGTTGTAAAGCGGTAGTTACACGAGCAACATTCGCGACGGCGCTTAATGGTGTTATTTGACTCCTGCATACGGGAATCAACGACGCGGGTATGTGCCTTGCCGCATTTAGGACAGCGCATGGTACCTCCTCTTAAACGATAACAAGAGTACCATGCGCAGCGCGATAATGATTACGAACGAGCAGGAACCTTAAGATGCGCACTGGCGGCGAGCGAACCATGCTCCAGATGATTGACGTTACGGATCATGTCGGAAGTCTCTTGCGTGGAAAGGCCTTCGATTGGATATTCCTCGGCAAGCGACCAAAGAGAATCACCAGGCTGAACGCGAATGGTCTCGTAGGTAACGTTGGAAACGGACTCGGCATACGCGGCGTGACGAGCGCTAAAGACCGACGTAGCGAGGACAAAAAAGAGCGTGAGCGCAACGGCGACGGCAACAATCGTCGAGACCTTCAGGGCAGCGGGAGTCGGCGCGGCAACAGCATACTGAGTGCGAGCAGACTTTACGGGCAAAGGCTGATAACCGGAACGTCCACCCTTGACAACAGTAAAAGCGGGCGCGGCAGGCGTCTCGAGCTTAAGGGCGAGGTTTCCCTGGACCATATTCGTTGCGTTCATCATGTTCTCCTCTCGCGTGTTTTGCTGAGAACAGTTTTATCAAGCCGCGCGGACAAAAATGTCTAGCGCGAGAACGAATGTTCGGTTATTATTATCTTCGAACAGTTGTTCCTGTCAAGCAAAATTCGAACATTTGTTTGACATGGGTAGAGAGGATGCCCTGATGGCTCGCAAAATTACCAAGCGTCAGCAGCAAATTTACGACTTCATCAAGGAATATCAGCAGGAGAAGGGTTATCCGCCCAGCGTGCGCGAGATGGCTTCTGCCGTGGGCCTATCCTCTCCCAGCACCGTGCACGCCCATCTCTCTGCCCTGGAGGCGCGCGGGCTACTCAAGCGCGATGCCACCAAACCGCGCGCCCTGGAACTCTTTAACGAGGACGGTTCCTCTGTCTCAATTTCTAAATCTGACGAGCCCACCGCACCTCGCGGAACGGTCTCGCTACCGCTCGTTGGTCGCGTCGCGGCTGGGATTCCCATTCTGGCCGAGCAGAATATCGAAGACACTTTTACTATCCCGACCGAAATCGCCACTGATCAGGGTTCCTTTATCCTTGAGGTGCATGGGAGCTCAATGATCAATGTCGGCATCTTCAATGGCGATTACATCATCGTCCGTGAACAAAAGAGTGCCATGAACGGCGAAATTGTCGTGGCCATGATTGATGGTTCAGCGACCGTCAAGACGTTCTACAAGGAGCAGGGACGCGTACGCCTGCAGCCCGAGAATGACACCATGGAGCCTATCTATGCAACGAATCCCATCATCTTGGGCAAAGTCGTCGGCTTAATGCGCCGGTTCTCGTAATGCAAAAACGCATCACCATCTTTGATACCGTCCGCGGGTTTACGATGATTTCAATGGCAGGTTTTCACGCTTGCTACGATCTCGCCTACCTGTACGACTGGGATATGCCCTGGTTTACCCAGACCGTCTTTCAAGACATCTGGCGCGCCAGCATCAGCTGGGTATTTTTGTTTATCGCGGGTTGGATGTGCACCCTTTCGCGCAACAATATCAAACGTGCCGCCAAATACGCCTTAGCAGCACTCGTCGTCTGGCTGGCAACAACACTTGTCTCAGTCGACGATTCGGTTAATTTTGGCATCATCTACTGCATGGCCGCATGTACCGGCATCGTGGCGTTGACCGATCCCGTCCTTAAGAAGATATCGGCGAGATGGGGCATGTCGCTATGCCTTGTGTTGTTCGCCCTCACCTGGAGTATCCCCAAAACGATCTACCCTGTCCCCTACCTGGCGTGGCTGGGATTTCCGAGCCTTGGGTTTGTTTCAGGTGATTACTACCCCATCATCCCGTTCATCTTTATGTATCTTGCAGGATACTTCGCCGCACATATAGCGCAGGGAATCGATAAGACCGCCCTAAGCTGGGCCTACGCCAACCCCCTGCCGGCGCTCGCCAGCCTTGGACGTCATGCACTCCCCTTTTATCTGCTGCATCAACCCATTATTCTGGGCTTTTTGGAGCTCGTCTACTCGGTGCGATAACGCTTGAGCCGCGGCGCGATACGGGCCGGCAGCTTCGCCACAATACGAACGCCGTCCACAAGATATTCCTCGTGCAAAAGGGTTCCCTGCTCATGCACCAGCGTGATGAGGGCGCCCTCGCGATACGGGATATCAGCAGAGAGCAACACATCGGTAGCAGCCGCCTCACGAGCAATACGGTCGACGAAATCGTCGAGTCCCTCGCCCGTCTGGGCCGAGAACAGCACGGCCTCGGGATAGCGACGACGGAAGCTCAGACGATCAACGCTATCGAGAAGATCGATTTTATTGAATACGGTCAGCGTTAAACGCTCTCCAGCGCCGATCTCATCAAGAACGCGGTCGACAGCCTCAAGCTGCCGCTCATAGTCCTCGTCAGACGCATCTACGACTTTGAGAATTAGATCGGCACCCAACACCTCGGACAGCGTCGATTTAAAGGCATCGACCAGACCATGCGGCAGCTTTTGAATAAAGCCGACGGTATCAGTAATCGTCATGCCGCGACCGCCGGGCAGGCGATACGAACGCGTCGTCGGGTCGAGCGTAGCAAACAGCTTGTCCTGCGAAAGTACCGTAGAGCCGGTCAGGCGATTGAGCAACGTCGATTTACCGGCATTGGTATAACCGGCTAACGCGACGCGAAACGCCGGTGACTCAATGCGGCTCTTGGACTGGACATCGCGACGCTGTTCAACCTGCTTGAGCTCACGACGAAGCGCGGCAATCTTATTGCGAATCAAGCGACGGTCAACCTCGAGCTGGCTTTCACCCTGGCCAAAGCGCGAACCGATGCCGCCGCGCGTCTGCTCCTTGGCAAGATGGCTCCACATGCCACGCAGACGAGGCAACAGATATTGAAGCTGCGCCAGCTGCACCTGTAGACGACCCTCGCGCGTCTGGGCATGCAGGCCGAAAATATCAAGAATGAGCGCCGTGCGATCGATGATCTTAACCGGTTCGCCCACGGCCTTCTCCAGATAGGACTGCTGTGAAGGCGTCAGATCGTCGTCAAAAATAACGACATCGGCATCCATGCGATGCACTAAGCCGCACAGCTCTTCAACCTTGCCGGAACCGATAAACGATTTAGGATAGGGTTTAACCAGTCGCTGCGACAAACGAGCAACACACCGGGCGCCAGCCGTGTGCGCCAGGCGCTCAAGCTCATCGAGCGAGCGATCGAGCGGCCACGCATTGTCGCGCCACTCGACGCCGACAAGAATGGCACGCTCAGGCTCGGGTGCTGTGGGAACGAGGGGAAACCGGGCCATCAGGCAGCCTCGATGCGATGCAAGATATCCTCAACGACCTCATCGACCGTATATTCGTCCATATCGAACCACACAATACGATCGTCGCGCTTAAACCACGAAAGCTGACGCTTGGCATAGCGACGCGAACGCATCTTAATGAGTTCACGAGCCTCATCCATAGTCATCACACCGTTAAAAGCATCAATGATTTCTTTGTAGCCAATCGCCTGCATCGAAGTGAGCGCATCTTCAAGCCCCTGGTCCATAAGGCCACGGACCTCATCAACAAGACCCTGCTCAAACATGAGGTCAACGCGCAGGTTAATGCGCTCGTAAAGCAGCTCACGATTGCGTGTCAAGCCAAACCACAAGGCATGATAATGCTCACATGGAACACTAAACTGTGACTTTTGCTGTGCGTAGGAAACGCCGTCATCATGCATTTCGAGCGCACGAATCACGCGGCGCACATTATGAGGATGAATGACCGCGGCAGACTCAGGATCGCGCTCGGCAAGCAGCTTATGCAGCGCTTCCTCACCAATGCGCTCGGCAAGTTCCTGATAACCCGCACGGCGATCGTCCTCAAGTTCTCCCGAGGGAAAATCCATCTCATCGAGGGCGGCCTTGAGATACAGGCCCGTACCCCCGCAAAACACCGGAAGACGTCCAGACCCGAGCAGGCGCTCAACATGCGCGCGAGCGTCTGCCTGGTAAAGCGCCGCAGAGTACGCGACGCCCGGCTCTACGATGTCAACGAGACGCAGAGGCGCCGTACACTCATCGGGCGTCATCTTTGCGGTGCCGATATCCATACCGCGATAGATTTGCATCGCATCGCACGACAGCACTTCAGACGAAAGGCGAGCGGCCAAACGGTCAGCGACGTCACTTTTACCAACCGCCGTCGGACCGACGATCGAAACGGCGGAAAGACCTGCCCCGGGAGAAATCATTAGCGCGGCTCACCCACAACGGAGCCTGACAAATACCACGTCTTAGCAACGTCGACGTCAACATCAACGATCTTACCGACAAGCTGGTCGATGCTATATCCCTCGGGAATGGGCGCATGAACGGTCTGATTCTTGGGGCTCTTGCCCAGCAGCACCGCATCGTTCTTTTTACTCGTACCCTCAATGAGCGCCGGCACCACGGTATGGAGCTCACCCTGGTTGTACTCGTGCGCTGTCGTCTCGATAACCTTGACCAGACGGTTAAAGCGCTCAAGGATGACCTTGTGCGGTGTGGGATCATCAATCTCGGCGGCCGGGGTACCAGCGCGCTTGGAGTAGATGAAGGTATAGGCCTGGGCATAGCGGACCGTCTCGGCAAGCGAGAGCGTCTGCTCAAAGTCTTCTTCAGTCTCGCCTGGGAAGCCAACGATAATGTCGGTCGAGAGCGCGATATCGGGCATACGGTTGCGAATGCGATCGACCAGGCCCAAATAGTCCTCACGTGTATAACGGCGATTCATCTCTTTGAGGATCCGCGTCGAACCTGACTGGACGGCCAAGTGCAGCTGCGGCATAACGGCAGGCGTCTCGGCCATGGCGTCGATGGTCTCGGGCAACAGGTCCTTGGGATGCGAAGACGTAAAGAAGATGCGCTCCACACCCGTATCGCCCACGGCACGCAGCAGATCGGCAAAACGCGACTTGCCAAACAGATCACGACCATATGAGTTAACGTTTTGGCCCAGCAGCGTAATCTCACGCACGCCCTGGCGCACCAAACCGGTCACCTCGTCGACAATCTCCTCGAAGGGGCGGCTCTTTTCGCGACCGCGCACGTACGGCACGATGCAATAGGTGCAGAAATTATTGCAGCCCGTCATGATGGGCACCCAAGCGTGATACTGGGTCTCTCGATGCCACGGCATGCTCATGGCATCCGTATCCTCATGCTCATTGGTGCGGATATGACGCTTGCCGTCAAGGAACGCCTCGGCAATGAGCTCGGCCACATGTGCGATAGAATGCGTGCCAAAGATGACATTGACGTTATCGACGTTGGTGAGCAGTCCCTCGCCATCACGCTGCGCGATGCAGCCGCCCACGGCAACCACACGCTTGCCCGAAGGCGAAGGCGGCAGGCTTTTGCAGGAATTGCACTGACCGTACAGGCGAGTATCGGCGGCCTCGCGCACGCAGCATGTCATGAAGACAACGATATCGGCATGCTCAAGATCGAGCGCCATGAGGCAACCATACGAATCGAGCAGACCGCTCACGCGCTCAGAGTCGTGCTGATTCATCTGGCAGCCAAAGGTGCGGATAAAGTAGGTTTTACCGGCAAGAATATCGCGTACGGAACGCTGATCCATGTGCATAAGTCCTAACGTTGGGGAGCGAAACGAGGCTAGCAGAAGCTATGCCACAGGCTTAACATCATCCATGACGACGTTATCCATAGCAGCTCGATTGATCTGGTGAACGTAGATAGAAAGGCGGATGGCCGTGCGCGACTCCCCGTTAATGAGAATGTCGGAGAACACGGGCGCGCAGGAAATATCAAAACCGGTTGGGATCAAAAAACCGCGCGCGATGGCAACGGCCTTAATGGCCTGGTTGACAGCACCGGCGCCGACACACTGGATGTTGACGGGTACACCATCCTTGACCATGCCGGCGATGGCGCCGGCAACGGACGCGGGCGATGATTTGCTTGATACCTTCAGGCAATCCATGAAGAAACTCCTGCGTTTAAAAGTACGTTTTAACTGCAATAACTGTATCGTACCGAGAGGACTCGGTAAAGGCACTATTCCTCTTTGGCAAGATCGAAGGTCACAGTGATTCGATCACGCGAAACACGAATCTTTGGGTCGCCGCAAAGGTTGAGATAGTACCTGGCGGCAAGGTCATTGAAGTCCCGCTCCACAGCACGCGAAAACTGTGCCATGTCATCCTTGGCAATACGTAGCCCGCGACGATCCTTCGCGAGATCGACAGGAGCCGGCGCATGCGAGGACGAATCACGCTCGCGCAGCAGACGCGCGGTCACACCGCGAACGGGCTTAATCTGCCCTGCCAAAATGCGATGTGCCGTGCGCTCGGACATCCCAAGACCCAAACCCGAGCAGATACGGATAAAGTCCTCGGCATCAGAGGCAAGGCCTAAACGATCGACAACCGGAAGCTCGCTCTCGTCATCAATAAACAGGAGACGAGACGTATCGAGCCGACTTGACGCCTGAGCATAAAGGGTCGCGGCAATCTCAGACGGAGAACCAAGATAGACATCGCAACCACGCAGCTCCTCGAGCGCAAACTCACAGGCAGCGCGAATAATATTATGCGGGCCGCGAGCACAGACATAACGTCCGTCCTCATCCTTGACGGCCTGGGGCCAGCTGGACTGATCGGCACGCTCACTGAGGCGGTCGGCTGCAACGCTCACCTTAAAGGCTGAACCAAGATCGACGCCGGACGTGACCACACGGGCCTCGTCGGTGTTCTGCTTGATCGAAAACAATGCCATGCCACGACCGTGAACGCCCCAACGGTCCATCTTCATGCTCTCGAGCTTGGAGGTAACGCGGGCATCGAAGATTCGCTCTTGCATATCCTGCGGAACGCCCGAACCGTTATCCAGAAAGACAAGCGTGCGGACGCCATCTTCCTTGGTCGTGGCGAGATAGACCTTGTCGGCGCCGGCATCGCGAGCATTACGGAGCATTTCGATGACGATATCCTCGACATGCTGAATGTCGTGTTTTGCCTGGCGCCGCTCGGCCTCCGAAACGCGGAGGCGGACATACCCCTCGCCAAGGTTCTCCTCGACGCGAAGGTTGCCCTCCCCCGACATCGACGCGATAAATGAGATGAGCTCGTTCGCGTCGCTCATGTTATTTAGCGATATCGACAGCGCGGCTCTCGCGAATCACGACGACGCGCACCTGACCGGGATACTCCATCTCTTCCTCGATCTGATGGGCGATATCGTGAGCCAGGACCGTGGACTGGGCATCGGAGATCTTGTCCGGCTGAACCATGACGTGGACCTCGCGACCAGCCTGCATGGCATAGGTACGCTCGACGCCTTCATGGGAGTTGGCAATCTCCTCGAGCTTCTCGAGACGCTTGATGTAGTTCTCGGCAGACTCGCGACGGGCACCGGGGCGAGAGGCGGAGACGGCATCGGCGGCCTGTACCAGGACATCGAGCACCGTGTTGGGGTCGACATCGGCATGGTGAGCCTCGATAGCGTGGACGATAACGGGCTTCTCACCATAACGGCGGGCAAGCTCGGCGCCGATGACGGCATGCGGGCCCTCGACGTCGTGGTCGATTGCCTTGCCAAGGTCGTGCAGCAGGCCGGCGCGCTTGGCGGTCACAACGTCCAGGCCAAGCTCGGAAGCCATCACGCCGCACAGGTCAGAGACTTCGAGGGAGTGCTGAAGCACGTTCTGACCAAACGAAGTACGGTAGCGCAGGGCACCAAGGGTCTTGACGATCTCGGGATGCAGGTCGTGAATGCCGGTATCGAAGGCAGCCTGCTCGCCAGCCTCGCGCACGCGCTGCTGAACCAGGTCGGCAGCCTTGTGATACATCTCCTCGATGCGAGCGGGGTGAATGCGGCCGTCGGCGATGAGGTTCTCGAGGGCAACACGAGCGGTCTCACGACGGACCGGGTCGAAGCTCGAAAGAACGACGGTCTCGGGCGTATCGTCGATCACGAGGTTGACACCGGAAACCTGCTCGAAGGTCCGGATGTTGCGACCCTCGCGACCGATGATACGGCCCTTGAGGTCATCAGAGGGAATGTGCACGGAGGTAACGGTGACCTCGGCTGTGTGGTCGGCAGCGCAGCGCTGAATCGCCAGGGACAGAATCTCCTGGGCGGTCTTGTGGCACTCGGCGCGAACCTGCTGCTCGGACTCGCGAATGATCGTGGCGGCCTCGTGGGTGACCTCGCCGCGAACCTTATCGAGGAGCTCCTTGTGGGCGTCCTCGCGGGTAAGGTCGGCAATACGCTCGAGCTCGGAGGTCTGCTTAGTGCAGAGCTCCTCAAGCTCGCGGGAGCGCTTCTCGACCTGACCGGCCTGGCTGGACAGCTGGTGCTCACGCTTGTCGAGAGCGTCGTTTCGGCGATCAAGGGACTCCTCGCGCTGCATCACGCGGTTCTCAAGCGTACGAATCTCGCTCTTACGCTGCTTGTCCTCGGCCTCGGCGGCCTGCTTGTTCTTGATGATCTCCTCTTTAGCCTCGAACAGAGCCTCTTTTTTGAGGGTCTCGGCCTGACGCTTAGCATCACCGATCAGGGACTCAGCCTGTGCGTGTGCCGACTGGATCTTTTCGTCGGCCTCGTGAAGACTACCCTGCTTGGCGGTGCGCATGTAGGCAATGGCGGCGATGGCACCCAAAACGATGCCAACGAGCGCTGCGATGATAGGCATGCTCACTCCTTTTTATGGATTCGTTACACAACAAAGCGAACCGTCCTTACGAACGGCTCGCGACATTTGAGTAATATGGGCGCAGCTTATGCGGGTCGGATACAGATAAACATATAAACAAACTCATCACAGATGAGCACATATCACAAAGCAAATGACAGTGTTTATCGTACGTTGAACCACAACAACTGTCAAATAAATGGCCCCAGCACGGCGGCTAAAACGCGGTGAACGGCAGGGCAACAAAGCGCATACGCCTAAACTGCACATTCCTCGCGTTCGGCATCGAGACGTGCCTTAACGGCATCGGCGGCGATGTGATACGAGAAGCCCTTGCCCATCAAAAACCGAACCAGTTTTTCGAATCCGCGCGTCTCTGGAACACGACGCTTGGCGAGCAGGGCTGACGCACGCGTCAAATCGTCTTCGACGGCAAAATAATCCTCGGGATAACCGGGAATGTCATCGAGCACGACATGACGGCGCTTGAGCTCGGTCTCGATTTTGCGCTGTCCCCAACCGCGCCGCTTGCGCTCCTCGATAAAGTACGAGCAAAAGCGGCTCTCGTCTAAAAAGCGATACTCGGTGGCGCGCTCGACGGCGAAATCGATCGCAGGCTGGTGAAAGCCGTAGCGAGCCAGCTTGTCACGGACCTCACCCGTTGCATGGTCGCGGCGCGATAACATCTCGGTCACCATGGTAAGTGCACATTTACGCTCAATGAGCTGCACCGCCTCACGGAAGTTGTCCCAATCACAGGGAAGATCGGGGCGGTTTTTGACATACAGCCGCGCGACCCGCACGGGAATCCAAATGGACCGCTCAAAACCGCCCTCAAGCTCACAATCGATATGTGCGCAAGGCTTTTTGGACGCATACCCGCTCGAGAACGAGGAGGCCGCCTTCTTATCGGGAAAGACGACCGTGGCCTCGGTCACCGTATACGACATGAGCGTAACCGCTACTCGTCGTCATCATCGAGCATGGCGGAACCATCGATGGCGTAAAGCTCGTCAAACTCCTCAGGCGCAGGCTGATCGGTCAGCTCGACCTCGGACGGAGCATCGTCATCAAACTCAAGTCCGCAGGCAAGGCGGACCTTATGCTCAATCTCGTCAGCGCAATCGGGGTGTTCGCGCAGGAACGCCTTGGCGGCCTCGCGACCGTTGCCGAGCTTGTCCTCGCCATAGGCAAACCAGGAGCCCATCTTCTTGCAGATGCCGCACTCGACAGCCATGTCCAGAATCGAGCCCTCCTTAGAGATGCCCGTACCGTACATGATGTCGAACTCAGCAGAACGGAACGGAGCTGCCACCTTGTTCTTAACGACCTTGGCGCGCACGCGGTTACCGATAACCTCGTCCTTAAGCTTAATGCTGTCGATACGGCGAATGTCGATACGCACCGAAGAGAAAAACTTAAGGGCGCGGCCGCCCGTCGTAGTCTCGGGGTTGCCGAACATGACGCCGATCTTCTCACGCAGCTGATTAATGAAGATGCACGTCGTGTTGGACTTAGAAAGCGAGCCGGCGAGCTTACGGAGCGCCTGGCTCATCAGGCGAGCCTGAAGACCGACCGTAGTGTCGCCGATTTCTCCCTCGATCTCGGCACGCGGGGTCAGCGCGGCGACAGAGTCGACGACGATGGCATCGATGGCGCCGGAACGCACGAGCATGTCAACGATCTCGAGCGCCTGCTCACCCGTATCGGGCTGGGAAATCAGTACCTCGTCGATATCCACGCCAATGCGCGCGGCATACGTGGGATCGAGCGCATGCTCGGCATCGATAAATGCCACAACGCCACCCATTGCCTGGGCCTCTGCCAAAATCTCGAGCGAAAGCGTCGTCTTACCGGAGGACTCAGGACCGTAAATCTCGACGATACGGCCGCGCGGCACGCCGCCGATACCCAGCGCGGCATCGAGGGCCAGGGCGCCCGTGGGAATGGCCTCGACCTCGAGCTCGGGACCACCGTCGCCGTACCTCATGATGGAACCCTGGCCGAATTTCTTCTCGATCTCGGCCTTGGTGGTGGCGATCATCTCATCGCGCTCTTTACCCGTCGTGCGAGCATGAACGGTACGTACGGGACCTGAATTCTTGGCCATGAATAGCCCTCCTCTTAACAACCTGCATCGATAATAAACGAACGGCTGTTCGTGGTCAACCGTTCAGGCCAATCATATGCAGGCGGTCTTTCCAAAACCCAACCAAACGCCGACCAAACACTGACCAAATGCTTGACCACAAAGGACCAAATATGAACAAGGCAGGCAAAAATACATCTACAACCAGCACAAACGCCAAATGAGCCTAAGGTCCCTATCTCCACAATTAAGGGGCTCGAAGGCCCCTTAAAACACGTCTATACCATAGAGTTGAGCACAAGGGCAATGCGACCCAATGCCTCCGTGACCGCATGGGCACGAACACACGAACGGTCGCCCTCATAGTGGCAGCGCACAGAGTCCACAACCGGCACGCCCCCATCGGCGGAACGATGCGCCCAGCCAATATAGAAAGTGCCCGCCGGATCGTCCTCAGTGCCACCGCCGGGGCCGGCATAACCCGTTGCGCTCACTGCAATATCGCTCTGGTACAGCTCCAGCGAACCCACCGCCATCTCGCGCGCGGTCTGATGCGACACCGCGGTATAGCGGTCAAGCGTCTCCTGCTCAACACCAAGAACGCGATGCTTAATCTCATCGCAATAGGTCACCGCACCGCCACGCAGCACCGCCGAGGCGCCCGGGATATCGGCAATCGTCGAGGCGATCATACCCGCCGTCAGCGACTCAGCCGTCGAAACCGTCACGCCCCGAGCGCTCGCGCGCTCGACAATATCACGCGCCAGCTCCTCGTTATGTGCGGAAATCTGCTCAAAAGAGTCCGTCATACCCACCAGGACCTAGACCGAAAAGACGATCTTGCGGCAGTTCCAGAAGTACTGGGCGCCCGAGATAACGGTCAGGACAACGGCAACGGCGTACAGGAAGCGCGAAACCGAGTAGATGCCGAGCGTTAGCGCCACCGGGCCAAGGTGCAAGCCGGCCATAGCAAAAACGCACAGGTAACCGCAAATGGAGACCATCGTGGTTGCCGTCTTGTACTTGCCGAGCTTATCGGCCGCAACGACCACACCGGCCGCACTCGCGACCATGCGAAGGGCGCTCACCAGAAGCTCACGGAACAGGATAATGAACACGGACCACACGGTCACTACGCCAAAATCCAAGAACAGCAGCAGGGCCGAGAACACGAGCAGCTTATCGGCGATGGGGTCCAAGAATTTACCGAAGTCGGTGATCTCGTTGCGCGAACGCGCCAGATAACCGTCGACCTTATCGGTGCACGACAGGATCACATACAGAATGAAGGCAGCGGCGGCGAGCGGGCCGTCGAAGGTGCTCCAATCCGTACCGGCAACACTCGTTTGAGAAAGCGCCGACACGATCATGAACACCGGGATAAAGACGATGCGAACGCACGTCACGATGTTGGCGGGCGTCCAGACACTCGTCAGTTCCTTATTACTCTCGTTAGCCACGACGCTCTCCTACTCCACAACATGACCGATAAGCTCGTAGCAGAAGCTATCGGTAAACTCGACGGTCAGAATATCGCCCACGGACGCCTCGCTGGCGTCCAGATGCACCGCGCCATCGGAATCGGGCGCCTGGAACCAGGCATGGCCGATCAGCTCGGCGCCATCCTCGGTCTCTTCGATACCGTCGACGATTACCTGGGCTCGCTCGCCCACATGGGCGGCGGTGGCGGCAAAACCGAGCGACTCGGCCAGGTCCATGGCCTCCTGGGCGCGCTCGAGCTTAACCTCCTCATCGACCTGGCCCTCCATCTTGGCGGCCAGGCTACCTTCCTCACGCGAGTAGGCAAAGACACTCGTGTAGTCAAAGCCGACGGTGTCCATAAAGTCGATAAGGTCGCGGAACTCGTCGTCGGTCTCGGTCGGGAAGCCGACCATGGCCGTGGAACGAATCACGATGCCGGGGATGCGCTCGCGAAGGTCGCGGAACAGATCCTCGAGCTCCTGGCGCGAACCGGAGCGACGCATGGCCTTAAGAATGCGCGCGTCGCAGTGCTGCACGGGGATATCGATATAGGGCAGCACCTCGGGCGTATCGCGAATCGTCTCGATGAGTTCGTCAGTCATGCCCTCGGGCTGCAGATAGAGCACGCGGACCCAGACGTTGTGCGGGTGTACGGCCTCGGCGACGGCACGCAGCAGCTGCGCCAGATTGCGCGGCGAGCCATCGGCGACGTCCTCGTCGGCAAAGTCGGTACCCCAGATGCCCGTGTCCTGGCCGATCAGCACGATCTCGCGCACACCGCCGGCAACCAGGTCGCGCACCTCGGAGATGATGCTCTCGGCATTGCGCGAATGATAGCGGCCGCGGATGTAGGGAATCATGCAGAAGCTGCAGAAGCGGTTGCAGCCATCGGAAATCTTGACGTAGGCGACAGCACCCTCGACGGTACGTTTGACCTGCGGGATATAGGCTGCAATCTCACGCTCGACACCCAGCACGCCATCGATGACCGCCACGATGCCATCTTCCTCGTCGGCCTTCACAAAGGCAGCGACCTCGGGCAGCTCGTCAGGCAGGTCATCGCCATAGCGCGACGGCACGCAGCCGCACATGACGATGGGGCAAGAACGAACGCCGTCCTGAACCTCGTTGGCGAGCTCGAGCGTGGTCTCGATGCTCTCGGACGTTGCGGAGGCGAGGAACGAGCAAGTATTGACGATGGCGATATCGGCATCCTGCGGGTCGAATGCCTCCTCGTAGCCCGCGGCGGTCAAAAGAGAACGCATGCGGTCGGTGTCAACCTCGTTCTTAGCGCACCCGAGGGTGATGTAGAGCACGGAGCCCAACGGTGTATCCATGTTGGAGAGCAGTCCTTTCGATTGATATTAGCGGTAGTTGGTGAACTGCAGCGGCTGGCCGTAGTCCTGGTCGCGCAGGAACTGAATCACGGTCTGCAACGCGTCCTTCGAAGCAGAGGAAACACGCAGCTTGTCGGCCTCGATGGTCACCTTGACCTTGAGCTTTTGATCCTTGATGTCCTTGTTGATCTTTTTGGCGGTCGCCTGGTCGATACCCTCGACGATATGGCCGAGCACGCGCACGGTGCCGCCCGATGCCGCCTGCGGAGCATCCCACGAGACAGCCTTGAGGTCGATGCCGCGCTTGATGAGCTTGGAGCTCAGCACGTCGACAATCTGTTTGGAGACAAAGTCGGCCGGGGCGTTGATCATAAAGAGCTTGTCGCCCTTCGAAAGCTCGATCGTGGCGCCGGAATCCTTAAGGTCATAGCGCTGGGAAATCTCGCGCGTGGTCTGCTGGAAGGCGTTGTCGACCTCTTGCATGTTGACCTCGGACACGACGTCGAAGCTGGAATCTTTAGCCATAATGTTTCCTTTCGCGTACGAGCGGCTTAGTAGCTATCGTACGAATAGTCGGTAGAATCGCTGGGCGTCTGACCGTCAGTTGCGGTATCGGCGCCATCCGTGGACTGGGCATCGGTACCGTCGGTGGTATCGGTACCATCGGTGGTGTCGGTACCATCAGAACTTTCACCATTCTCGGAATCAGACGTCTCCTTCTTGGGAACGGTGATCGTCACACGCGCCACGCCCGAGGTCTTGGTATCGTAGCGGACCTTTTCACCGTTCTTGGTAACGGTGACATCGGAAGGCTTGGACGTGGTGATCTCGATCGAAGACTCGGGCGTGTACTCCTGCTCAAAGGGGCCAGTCGCCTGGGCGCCATAGACCGACTTGCCGTCAACCTTGACCTCAATCCACGCGGTCTTTCCCTTGGCAACGGAGACTTTGACCTTCGTGACCTCGTTCTCTTCCTTCTTGGCCGTCGTCTTGGTAGCGTCCGAATCAGTCGACTCATCCGTCGCCTCATCGGTGTCTTCGTCCTCGTCGACCGTTTCGGTCTTCTTAGAAGACTTCTTGGTCGTCGTCTTGGTAGCAGTGGGCGTCTCGGGCATGTTCTCGGGCGCCGAAGATGCGCAACCGCGCAGAAGCACCACGATGAGCACAATCAACAGCAGCGCAACGGCGCCGATGCCGGCGTAGACGATACGCGGATCGAGCCCGTTGTTTTGAAGAGTACGTGATCCGCCGCGTCCACGACCGGAACTGCTGCGGCCGCATCCCTGAGGCATACGACCGCGATTGCTATCGGAACGGCCGCGATAGCCGCCCTGGCCCTGAAGGCTGCGCTGACCCGAGCGGGGTGCAAGTTCACCGCGGCCTTGATAGCCACGCTGGCCCGAACGCGGAGCCGAAGAGCGCTGGCCATACGGCTGTGATTGAGAGCGAAGACGCGGCGTCACCTGCGTGGTATCGGCATCCGCATAGCCACCGCGAGAGCGTCCCATAGAGGCACCACGGTAACCGCGATCGGAATAGCCGCCGTCGCCATAGCCGACACGAGGGTCACGCGCCACACCGCGGGCAGCGGGAAGTGCACGGTCCTCGGGCATCGGCGTACTGCGGAACCGGTCACGCTGCGAGCGAATCTCCTCGCCCGAACCCGTCTCGGTAATATAACCGGCCTGCTGAGGACGCTGTCCATAGCGGGTCGAACGACCGCCCTGAACCATCAGGAAGCGCCCGTTATCGACCGAGGAGCGCGAATTGACGTAGCCGGCGGCGTCCTGAAAACGACCGCCCTGCTGGGACGTTTCGCGTTCGTATGCCATCAGGTCGTCAAAATAGGCATTGACGACCTCGCGCGGATTGAGGCCCAAAAAACGAGCATAGCTCGAAATCATGCCCTGTGCATAGCCGCGCGGCGGCATCGAAGCAAAGTTACCGGTCTCGAAAAACTCGATGATCTGCGGCCTGATTTTGATGGTGTTGGCGACCTGCTGAATGGAAAGGCCCATTCGGCGACGCTGCTCGAGCAGCATGTCACCAAAGCGTGCAGCCATCAGAATCCTCCAAACTCACGATCTTCACGTGCCATCTCGGCGTCGACAGACTCCAGCGCGGCAAGCCCCTCCTCGTCCAACAGGACCTCGCGCGGCTTGGAACCGTCGGGCGGGCCGACGACACCCTTTTCTTCCAGCATGTCCATAATACGCCCGGCACGCGCATAGCCAACCTTCAGACGACGTTGCAGGCCAGATGTGGAGCCAAGCTGCGATTCCACCACAATATGGGCGGCTTCCCAAATGAGCGGATCATCGTCTTGCGGCTCGGCGACTCCGGTGCGGACAATGCCACCGCCACCCGCCATGGACATGGAAGCGGGCGTCACGGCAGACAGGATCTCCTCGTGGTAGTCGGGCTCGCTCTGCGACTTGACGAAATCGACAATCTCGTTGATTTCATCATCCGAGACAAAGCAGCCCTGGATACGGCGGGGCTTGCCCCAGTCGACCTTGGAGAACAGCATGTCGCCCAAACCGGTGAGCTTTTCGGCGCCCATCTGGTCGATGATGACGCGCGAGTCGATGCCCGTGGCGACGTTAAAGGCGATGCGGTTGGTGATGTTGGCCTTGATGAGGCCCGTCACCACGTTGGAGCTGGGGCGCTGCGTGGCCACGATAAGATGAATGCCAGCGGCACGGCCCAGCTGTGCAATACGTACGATCGAGGCCTCGACATCCTTACCGGCGACCATCATCAGGTCCGAGAGCTCGTCAATGATGATGACCAGGTAGGGCATCTTTTGCGGCGGATTGTCGTAATGCTCAAACTCGCCGGCGGCCTGCTTTTCGTTGTAGGTCGAGATCTTACGCACGTTAAGACGCTCGAAGACCTTCAGGCGACGCTCCATCTCGGACACGGCCCATTGCAGAGCGCTCGCGGCCTGCTTGGGCTCGGTCACTACAGGCACGTAAAGATGCGGCAGACCGTTATAGCCCGCAAGCTCGACGCGCTTGGGGTCGACCATGATCAGGCGAACGTCCTCGGGAAGAGCGCGCATGAGCAGAGTCGTGATGATGGAGTTGATCATGACCGACTTACCGGAACCCGTGGTACCGGCGATCAGCAGGTGGGGCATCTTGGCAAGGTCGGCGACGACCGGCGTGCCCTCGGCATCGCGCCCGATTGCGAGCTCAAGCGGACCGCCCTTCACATAGGGCAGCACGTCGCCCAGGTTGACGTTCTGGCGCTTGCGATTGGGAATCTCGATGCCCACGAGCGAGGTGCCGGGGATCGGAGCAAAGATACGTACCGACTGGGCAGCGAGCGAAAGCGCGATATCGTCCTCGAGGCTCGAAATCTTGCTCACGCGCTCGCCCTCACCAGGCTGCAGCTTAAAGGTCGTCACCGTGGGGCCGGCGATCCAGCCGACCACGCGGGCACTGCGGCCAAACTCAAGCAAGGTGGATTGCAGTGACTCAGCGGTCTGCTCCAGCTCCTTGTCCGAAGACGCGGCGGACGCCGACTGCGGGTTGGCGTGCAGGATCTCGAGCGGCGGAAGCTTGAGGCCGTCCTCTTCTTCGCCCTCGTTATCTGCGGCGCCGCCGTCCGCTCCCCCATCGCTAGCCGCAGCCGATTCGACAGCACTCGAGGCAGACGCATCGGCAACCTTGGGATGCTTCAAGAAGTCGGGGATCTGAGGTGCTGCCGAAACAGGATTCACGGCAAACGGCGGCTCGGACTCGTCGATCTTATCGGGGTCGTCTTCCATCGAAAGCTGACCGGTTACCTGGTCGCGCTTTGTATGGCGGCGCGGCAGCAAAGTTGTCTTTGCGGTCTCAATCGGAGCCTCGTCATCCTCGTCATCGCCCTCGGTGAGCTCAATCTCGCTATCGGACCAAGACGGGTCGGGCTCGCTTGTATTGAGCTTAGGCGCAGCCTTGCCCTTCTTGGCATGGCGGCGCGGCAGCAGCGTCGTCTTAGCGCGCTCAACCTCAACCGACTCGGACACGTCGACAAACGGATTCTCGTCCTCGTCGTCATCGTCCAAAACCGGGTCCACATCGTTGCCCATAACCGTGGTCACGGCAGCATCGGAGCCCTTTTGACGAAGAATGCTCAAGTGCGGACGGGCAACGCCGGGCACCGACAGGGCTTCGTCGTCACCCCACGGGCTCGCGTTGACGTCGGCACGACGGCGCTCGGCAAAATCGGCCGCACGGTCGCGAGCAGAGCGCAGCACGCCACCCACAGAAAAGCCGATGATGACAAAACCAACGACGGCCAGACCCAACAGGACCACCATCGCGATAGGCTTACCCAGGGCATTCTGCAGCGCACTCGCAATAAACGCACCGATGTAGCCACCCGAGGCGGACAGATTTTGCGGCGTAAACATAAGGTCACACGAGTCGCTCGTACCCGGCACCATCAGCGAAAGAATAGAGACGACGGCGATAAAGACCAAGGCTCCGCCCGCGACCGAGCGAATGTTGAGCGGCGAGTCCTCACCTAAAAAGAGCGTGGCGGCAAACAGCAAAATGACGATCGGCAGCACGTAGGCGCCCAGGCCAAAGCCCAGGTGGTAGAAACCGGCAACCGCAGCCGTAACGGGTGCAGTCGCCGGCGAAATCACGGCAATGAAGGACGCAATCGCCAAAACGGCGATGACCACGCCGGCGATATCGCGGTTGGCCGAAGGCTCGACTAGGGGCTCGAAATCGTCGAAGTCGGCCTCATGGCCCTTATTGGCACGCAGATGGGAACCGGCACCCTTAGCAGATGCCGGTTGGTTGTTGGCTTTATTGCCTTTGGCGTTTTGTGCAGATCCGCGCGCCAAACTAAACCTCCATGACGACCGGGATGATCATCGGACGAGTGCGCGTACGGCTCCAGATAAAGTTGGAGAGCGAGTCGCGCACGGCCTTGCGAATGGCATCGGAACCGCTGCTCGTAAAGCTAAACTTGCCCTTCTCGATCGTCTTCATAATGGACGCGGAGGCATCCTCGGAGAACTGGTCGTCGATGGCAAACGAGACGCCGCGGCCCGAGAACTCGATGGCCTCGATCTTCTTGTGCTTGAGCGAGACGATAGCAACGGCCGTGACCATACCGTCGTTGGCGAGCTTCTGGCGATCGCGCAGGACGATGGGGTCGGTATCGCCGATACGCAGGCCGTCGACGTAGACGACACCGGACTCGACGGGCGTACCGCGCTTGACGATACCGCCGCGCATCTCGAGCGTATCGCCGTTATCGAGGATAAAGATGTGATCGTCCTTGATGCCCATCTTGCGGGCCAGCTGGGCATGGGCGCGCAGATGCACGGCCTCACCGTGAACCGGCATAAAGTACGTGGGCTTGGCCATGGCCATCAGGAGCTTGAGTTCCTCCTGGCTACCGTGACCGGAGACGTGGACGAGAGCGCGGTTCTTATCCCACACGTCGCAGCCGAGCTTGGCCAGGCTGTTGACGACCTGCTGGACGGCCTTCTCGTTGCCAGGAACGGGAGTTGCCGAGAGGATGACGGTATCGCCCTCGTGAATAGAGAGCGTCTTGTGCTCACCGTTGGCCATGCGGGACAAGGCCGACAGCGGCTCGCCCTGCGAACCGGTGCACATGACGACGATCTTGTCGTCGGGCAGGTTATCGATATCGAAGGCATCGATGATATCGGCATCGTCGATGTTGAGGTAGCCCAGCTCGCGCGCGACGCGGGTGTTCGTGAGCATGGAGCGACCGGTCACAACGACCTTACGGCCGCACTTGCGGGCGGCATCGCAGATCTGCTGCAGGCGATGGATATGGCTCGAGAACGACGCGACGAACACGCGACCCGGGGCGTTCTTGATGGCGTGCAGCAAGTTGGGACCAACCTCGGCCTCGGACTTGGTAAAGCCGGGAACCGTAGCATTGGTGGAGTCGGAAAGCAGCAGATCGATGCCCTGCTTGGCAAAGCGGCTGATAGCGGCATAGTCGGGCGTGACGCCGTCGATGGGCGTCTGGTCGAGCTTAAAGTCGCCGGTGTGCATAACGGTGCCCTGATTGGTGCGGATGAACACGCCCAGAGCGCCGGGGATGGAGTGCGTCATCGAGAAGAAGTCGAGCGAAATGCCGCCGAGGTTGACATGGCTGCCGCCCTTGACCTCACGGAACTTGGGTGCGCGGATGCGGAACTCGGAAAGCTTGCCCTCGATAAAGCCAAGCGTCAGCTTGCTCGAGAAGATGGGCACCTTGTTGTTGAGGTCCTGCAGCAGGTACGGAAGCGAACCGGTGTGGTCCTCGTGGCCGTGGGTGACGACGATACCGCGGAGCTTCTCCTCGTTCTCCAGAACATAGGTGTAGTCGGGAAGCACCAGATCGATACCAGGCTGGGAGTCATCCGGGAACATGAGACCGGCGTCGACGAGCACCATGTCGTCGCCACACTCGAAGACCGTCATGTTCTTGCCGATGCCGTCAAGACCGCCGAGCGGAATGATCTTCAAGGGAGATGATTTTTTAGCTGCCATAGGTTAGTGTGGTTTCCTTTCTTCGAAACGGGTCTGGAACAACCGACGGGGCGCTTCTGGCAAACCGACCGCCGGGAACGTACAAACATGCATCACAGAGTCGACGCAGTAACCACAGTATGATACCCATTTGCCCACCAACAGACCACCCATGCATCAAAGCCCCATCTGAACTGGTCCATCCCGCCGGTTTCCCGTGGGGCGGGCACTGATGAAGTTTCCTGCTCTACAGTCCTGCTCACGACGGAGGCCACATTAAGTGGCCTCCTGTTCGTGCGGAACTCGCGATAAACTTCATCAGTGCCCGCCCCACGGGAAACCGGCCAAATAGAGACAGATTTATTTTGGTCGGTTTTATCTGGGAAGATGCTGCTGCGGCTATCTACAGATCTGTAATCTGACTACTGAATAGACTGTCTAACTAAATAGCGAGCGGCATTAACCAGCCCTTTTGCTTGCGCCCGGGAGGGACGCATATGAAGTTTATCGCGAGTTCCGCACGCAAAGGAAAGCACTTAATGTGCTTTCCGTCTTGCGCAGGACTGTAGAGCAGGAAACTTCATATGCGTCCCTCCCGGGCGCAAGCAAAAGGGCGACCCCATTGCGGAGTCGCCCTTGTTGAACTGCTTATGTGGAGCTGCTACTCGGCGTCGTGGTGACGGCGGGGCTTGCGGCCTCCGTTGTCGCCGGGACGACGCGGACGGTCGCTGCGCTCGGAGCGCTCGCGACGCGGACGCTCACGGCGCTGGAAGTGCTCGCCGTCGCCCTCGGAGGCACCCTCGGCGCGAGCCGGGGCCTCGGGCTTGTCAAGACGATCGAGCGAGATCTTGCCACGATCGTCGACCTCGATGACGACGACCTTGACCTCGTCGCCAACGTTGAGGACGTCCTCGACCTTCTCCACACGGCCCTTGGCGACGCGGGAGATGTGCAGCAGGCCATCCTTGCCGGGCAGCAGGTTGACGAAGGCGCCGAAGGGCTGGATGGAGACCACGCGACCGGTGTACTCCTCGCCCGGCTCGGGAACCTTGATGATGAGCTTGATACGCTCGACGGCCTGGTCGACGGACTCGCCGGTGCCGCCGACAAAGACGGTGCCGTCCTCCTGGATGTCGACCGAGGCGCCGGTCTCGTCCTGGATACCGCGGATGACCTTACCGCCGGAACCGATGACGTCGCGGATCTTGTCGGTCGGAACCTGGATGGAGACGATGCGCGGGGCGGTGCTGCGCGTGGAGTGGCGCGGCTCGGGGATCACATCGAGCATCTTCTGCAGGATGAAGGCGCGACCCTCCTTGGCCTGCTGCAGGGCGCGGGCCAGGATGTCGAAGGTGAGGCCGGTAGCCTTGTTGTCCATCTGCAGGGCGGTGATGCCCTCGGTGGTGCCGGTGACCTTAAAGTCCATGTCGCCCAGGAAGTCCTCGAGACCCTGGATGTCGGACAGGACCACGGTCTTGCCCTCCTCCTGGATCAGGCCCATGGCGATACCGGAGACCGGGCGCTTAATGGGCACGCCGCCGTCCATAAGGGCGAGCGTGGAGCCGCAGGTCGAAGCCATCGAAGAGGAGCCGTTGGACTCCATGACCTCGGAGACGACGCGGATGGCGTAGGGGAACTCGTTCTCGTCGGGAAGCACCGGAAGCAGAGCGCGCTCTGCCAGGTTACCGTGACCAATCTCGCGGCGCTTGGGGCTACCCATGCGGCCGGTCTCGCCGGTGCAGAACGGCGGGAAGTTGTAGTGGTGCATGTAGCGTTTGCCCTCGGTGGGCTCGATGGTATCCAGACGCTGGCCCTCGTTGAGCATGCCGAGCGAAAGAACCGAGAGCACCTGGGTCTGGCCGCGCTGGAACAGGCCGGAGCCGTGAACGAGCGGCAGGTAGTTGTCCTTCACCATGATGGGACGGATCTCATCGGCGGCACGACCGTCGACGCGCTCACCGGTCTCGACGACCATGGTGCGCATGGCCTTCTTCTCGAGCTTCTTGAGCGCCACGGGGATCTCGCGCTCCCAAGCGGCCTGCTCCTCCTCGGTGAACTCGGCACGGATGGACTCCTTCAGAGCCTCGACCTTGCCGATACGGGAGAGCTTGTCGGCGTCACGAAGGGCGGCTGCCATCTCGTCGTAGTGGGCGAAGATGCGCTCCTGGACCTCCTCGACGGGCTGGTCGAGCGGGTACTCCTTCTTGACGATGGGGCCGTTGACCTGCTCCCACTCGGCAACGAACTCGTCCTGAGCCTGGCAGAAAGCAGCAAGGGCCTCCTGGCCAAACTTCATGGCGGCGAGCATGTCGTCCTCGGAGATCTCCTCGGCGCCGGCCTCGACCATCGAGATGAAGTCGGCAGAGCCGCCCAGCTCCAGGTCCAGATCGGAGTTCTCGCGCTCCTCGTAGGTGGGGTTGACGATAAACTCGCCGGTCTCCACGTTACGGCCGATGCGCACGCAGGCAAGCGGACCCTCGAAGGGCACGCCGCCGAGCGTCATGGCCAGAGAAGCACCCATGACGTTGATGACGTCGAAGGGGTTGACCTGGTCGGCGACGAGCGAGGTGGCGACGATGTGCACCTCGTTGCGGAAGCCATCCGGGAAGCTCGGGCGAATCGGACGGTCGATCATGCGCGCGGTGAGCGTAGCCTTCTCACTGGGACGGCCCTCACGCTTGAGGTAGCCACCCGGAATGCGGCCGGCGGCGTACATCTTCTCGTTGAAGTCGACGGTCAGCGGGAAGAAGTCGTAGTTCTTACGCTCCTTGGAGACGACCACGGTGTCGAGCATCGTGGTGTCACCCTGCTTGACCAGGCAGGCGCCGGTGGCCTGCTTGGCAAGCTCGCCCGACTCAAAGGTGTAGGTCTTGCCGTACAGCTCAAAGGTCTTGGATACGAGTGTCATTGTTCTCCTTTACCCCGCAGACCCCTTGCCTGCGGGCTTCTCATGTGACGCGGGCCCCCTGCCCCCGCCACGCTTCAGAGCGTGATTGTTCGCGCCCTTACACAAAAAGAGCTCCCCGCTGCGCAGGACGCTCTTAGCATGTACAAATCCTACTGGATGTTGTCGCGGATGCCCAGAGCCTTGATGAGCTCACGGTACTCGACGATGTCGTTCTTCTTGATGTAGGAGAGAAGACGACGACGACGGCCGACGAGCATGAGCAGGCCACGACGGGTGTGGAAGTCCTTCTGGTGGGACTTCATGTGCTCGGTCAGCTCCTTGATGCGCTCGGACAGAATGGCGACCTGAACCTTGGGGTTGCCGGTGTCGACCGGGGTGTTACCGAACTGTGCAGTCAGCTCCGCCTTGCGCTCTTTGGAAACAGTCATTGTTTCACCTTTCGTTTTACGTCGCCCACGGGCGACTCGATTCGCCTCGGACTGGGAAGCCGCCGGTGGAGCGAGCAACCAAGGTCGAGGTACCAACAGGCCGATATGTTACCACAAGCAGCCCGCCCTTGTGCATCATCACCGACCCAACATGAATTCCATCGCACGGAGGCGCTGATCGGTGTGCGTCGCAGCCCAAACATGCGAAAGCCCCAACAAAAAGGCTGCGGTATGGGGGTCGACCCTCTCGGCCATGAGCGCATCGAAGGTCATGGACATGAGGGCGCGCAGCCACGCGACCTCACCGGTCGACACCAGCTCGGCACCCGGAACGCTCGAAGCGCACGACCCGCACATGAGACCGCCCGCCTGGGGCGAAAAATACGACAACATGGGGTCTCCGCACAGCACGCAGGCCGAAAAATCGGGACGATACCCGATATGCGACAGCAGCTTAAAGACATATGCCGCCACAAGTAGATCCATATGTGCCGAGTCGAGCCCGCTGCCGACAAGCTTGAGCGCCCGCTGCGTGATGGCAAAGGTAAACGGGTCCTCGGCGTCCTCGAATGAGCACACGCGCGCGACCTCGGCAATCGCGCTTGCGGCGCAAGTCGTCTCGTAATCGGGTGCAACGCCGAGCGGCGCCTCCATAAGCTCGGCCTGGGAAACCACGTCGAGCGACCGTCCATGCGCAAGCAGCATATCGACGGTGCAGAACAGCTCGCAGCGCGCAGCCAGACGCCCACCGGGTTTGCGGGCACCCTTTGCCACGGCACGAACCTGCCGACCCCGTTCGTCAAGCATCGTCAGGATCAGGTCCGTCTCTTTGAGCTTCGTCTTATCGAGGACGAGCACCTTCGTACGATATGTCCGGGAACCTGCCATGCGCGCCGCGTGTCCTTAGTCCTCGGCGTTGTAGCCAAAGCGACGAATCTGGGCCTCGTCGTCACGCCAGCCGGCCTTGACCTTCACGTCCAGCTCCAAAAAGACCTGCGTGCCAAAAATGCGCTCAAGATCGCGACGGGCGTCGATACCGATATGCTTGATCATCTCGCCGCCCTTACCGATGATGATCCCCTTTTGCCCCTCACGCTCGACGTAAATGGTGGCGTGCACGCGCAGTACCTTCTTGGTCTGCTCGAGCGCATCGCAGATCACGCCAACGGAGTGCGGGATCTCATCACGGGTGCGGCGCAAGACCTTCTCGCGCACAAACTCGGCAACGAGCGTCTCATCGGAAGCGTCGGTACCCATGTCCTCGGGGAACCAACGCGGACCCTCGGGCAAAAAGTGCGCAACGGTCTCGATAAAGGCATCGACGTTGAAGTTCTTGACCGACGACGTCACGATCTCGTCGTCATATTCCATGAGCTCGTGGGCAGCCTTAAGCTGTTCCATGACCTGTGCGGGGTCGGCCTCATCGGCCTTGGTGAGCACCAGGACCTTCTTGCAACGGGCGCATCTGACGCGCTCGGCAACCCAAGCGTCTCCCCTGCCGATCGGCTTGGTGGCATCAATCAAAAACGCGACGACATCGACATCGTTCAGCTCGAACAACGCGCTCTTGTTGAGCTCGGATCCCAGACCGTCCTTGGGCTTATGAATACCCGGGGTATCGACAAAGACTAGCTGGTAGCCGGGACGGTTGACGACGGCGCGCATGCGGCGACGGGTCGTCTGAGCCACCGGCGAGGTGATGGCGACCTTTTTGCCATAGCAGGCATTAAGCAGCGTGGACTTGCCGGCGTTGGGGCGTCCGACCAGGGCCACAAAGCCGCTGCGGAAACCGGGCTCCACGTCACCAAAGCCCGCGAGGCTGTCGCCCTCGTCGCACAGGGCGTCGAGCTCCTCGTCGCTCATGCCCTCAAACGGGTCGAACTCCTCGACATCCTCGAGCTCCTCGGTATCCACCGCGTCCAGGGACTCGTCGTCCAAAATCTCATCGGTAGGCTGCATATTGTCGGACATGGGAATCCCTTTCTAAATAAAGCCGAGCGCGTGGGCAAATACCAGCACGCCCACAATCGCGGCGGTGATGGAAAGAATGTAAACAGAGGCAGCGGCGATATCCTTCGCGCGCTTGGCCAGTGGATGCAGCTCCTGGGTCGCGAGGTCGACAATCGCCTCCATGGCGGTATTGCACAGCTCGCCGTGAATCACCAGGCCACAACAGATGATAATCGTGGCCCACTCGGCAATGTCGAGGCCCACGATACAGCCGGCAATGACGGTGCACACGCCCGCCACGAGCATGACCTTAATGTTGCGCTCGGTCTTGACGGCGGTAACGAAGCCCTCCATGGCATAGGAGAACGACTTTAAGAAGGACGGATGGTCCTTGTTAGATCCGGGAATCATAGACGGCTCCTAGTCGTGGGCGTGGTTGGTGATGGGGCCGACATGGACTAGCTTGGGGTCCTCGCCGCGCTCGAGCGCCAGATCGCGCAGGGTGGCGTCCTCGCGGGCCTCCATGACCTCGGCCTCGTCGTCATCAATATGGTCATAGCCCAGCAGGTGCAGCATGCCGTGAACGAGCATCAGACGGCACTCGTCAGCGGGGCTATTGCCAAAACCGGGGGCCTGACGGGCAATGACCTCCGGGGCCAAGATGATATCGCCGAGCTCGAGCGTCTCATCGGCGGGAATGTCATCGTCAAAGGCCGAGTCGCATTCAAACGAGAGCACATCGGTGGTGCGGTCGATGCCGCGCCACTCGTGGTTGAGCTCGTGCATCTCGTCCTCGTCGACATACGAAAGGGAAATCTCGACTTCACGCTCAACGCTCTCGGCGGCAAGCACAACCTCGCAGATGTGCTCCACCTCCTGCGCGTCGAGCAGCGTATCGAGCTCGGCATCGTTGCTGATCAATACACTCAACGGGACTCCTTCCGGTCACGTGCGCGTTTCTCGCGCACATCATCATAAGTATCGTATGCCTCGACGATACGTCCCACCAAGGCATGGCGCACCACGTCGGCACGCTCGAGGTGCGAAAATGCGACATCGTCGACACGGCCCAAAATCTGCTCAACGTCAGCAAGACCGCCGCGACGACCAACCAGGTCGCGCTGACTCAGGTCGCCGGTAATCACAAACTTGGAGTTGAAGCCCAGGCGCGTCAGGAACATCTTCATCTGCTCGGGCGTGGTATTTTGCGCCTCGTCGAGCACCACGAAGGCATCACTCAGCGTGCGGCCGCGCATGTAGGCAAGCGGGGCGATCTCGATCACGCCGCGCTCCATAAGCTCATCGGTTCGCTCGCGATCCATCATGTCAAAAAGGGCGTCGTAGAGCGGACGCATGTAGGGATCGATCTTTTCCTCAAGGGTACCGGGCAAAAAGCCCAGATTCTCCCCCGCCTCGACAACCGGACGCGTCAAGATCAGACGACCCACCTCGTGACGCTTGAGCGCGGCAACGGCGAGCGCCATAGCCAGATAGGTCTTACCGGTACCGGCAGGACCCAAGCCAAACGTGATGGTATGCGAGCGGATGGCATCCACATAGCGCTTTTGCCCGAGCGTCTTGGGGCGAATGACGCGGCCGCGATACGAAAGCAGCACGTCATCGCGAAGCGACGTAGTCTCGTGCTCACCGTCGCGCAAGACGGCCAGACAGCGAGAAACATCGTCGGCAGACAGCGTGCGCCCGGCGGCCGCCTCGCGAAAAGCATGCTCGAAAAAGCGCGCCACGAGTTCGACCTCGTTCGGGTCGCCGCTCACGGAGATGCTATCGCCACGGGCGACCACATGAGCGCGAACCAAGCTCTCGAGCGCACGAAGGACGCCGTCGCCGGCGCCCAAAACGCGCGAGGGATCAATCCCCTCGGGAACGGTAAGTCTAATCTTCGAGGCTTCCATGAACCTCCCTGCGTGCATGGACCAAGCCGGAATCATCGACTCCGATGATAGCAACATCGAGCAGGCACGGGGCTGTAAGTCCACAGGTATCGTCAAGACGGGCATGATGGAACGAGCCGAGCGTCAGGTTGTCACCATACTCGAGCACGGCACGCTCGACCGTGCCCACGCGACGACGAGCGTCGGCAATAGCGAGCTCCTGTGCGGCGGCCCGCATACGGCGGCTGCGCTCGGCCATAACCTCGGGTGGCACCTGGTCGGGCATGTCGGCAGCAAGGGTACCGGGACGCTTGCTGTAGCGGAACACGTGCATACGCGAGAAACCCACACGGCGGCACAGCGCCAGCGATTCCTCGAACTCCTCGTCCGTCTCACCAGGAAAACCGACGATGACATCGCACGAAAGGGACGCCTGGGGCAAGATGGCACGAATCATACGCACCGTGTCCTCAAAGGCCTCGGCGCTATAGGGACGGCCCATGCGATGCAGGGTCGCCGTGCAGCCGGACTGCACGGGCAGGTGCAAAAACGGGGCGATACGCTGCGGGTAGCGCGCCATAACCTTAAGCAGGCGCTCGGAGATATCCATGGGCTCGACCGAGGAAATGCGCACATGCGGAATAGACGTGCGCTCCATGATGGCCTCGAGCAGCTCATCGATTTCGACGTGCTCGTCGGTCGCGCTCTTGCCATCGTAGGCACCCAGGTTCACACCGGTCAGCACCACCTCGGGCACGCCGGCCTCCTGGGCCTCGCGAACTTGCTCGAGCACGGACTCGACGGGCACGGAGCGCTCGGGGCCGCGCGCCTTCCACACAATGCAATAGGTGCAGCGATGGTTGCAGCCATCCTGAATCTTCACGCCCAGGCGAGAGCGACCGAGCGCATCGACCACCTCGCCATCGCTGCAGGCGGGAACGCTATCGGACTCAACACCCAGCACCTCGCAAACACGTTCGGCGACATCTATCTTGGACGGCTCGGCAATCACGCGATCCGAAAGCTCCGACAGCTCCTCGGGATGCAAATTGACCACGCATCCGGTCACGACCACATAGGGCTCGTTTGGATGGGCCAGCGCATGACGGACGGCCTTACGGGTCTTAGCCTCGGCCTCGCCCGTAACGGCACAGGTGTTAATGACGATCAGATCGGCATCCTGGGGATCCACAATAGCAAAGCCCAGGCGCATAAGATCGGCAGTGATACGGTCAGACTCAACCCGGTTGACGCGGCAGCCGAGGTTGACGACGGAAATATGGGGTGCGAGCACGCGGGCTCCTTAATCGAGGATATCGTCGAGGGCACTCTTGATACGGTCGGTCACCGACTTCTTACCGGAAGCGACGTCATCGCCCATCTCATCGGCAAAAGCACGGAGCAGCTCGTGTTGCTTATTGGAAAGATTGGTGGGAACGACCACGCGCAGTTGCACGATCAGGCGACCACGCGAACCGCCACCGCCAATGCGCGGCATGCCGTAATTATTGACGCTCACGGTGTCGCCGTACTGTGTACCAGCAGGGACCGTCACCTTGACGACCTCATCGGGCATAATGCCCTCGACCTCGATCTCGCAGCCGAGCGCTGCCTGCGCAATCGAAATATCGCTCACGAGGTACAGGTCGTCACCGTTGCGCTTAAAACGCTCGTGGTCGGCGACGCGCACGTTGACAATCAGGTCGCCCGAGGGCTCGCCGCGAAGGCCAGCCTCGCCAAAGCCGCTCACGCGCAGCTGGCGACCGGTCGAAACGCCGGCGGGGATATCGATGTCGATCTTTTCATGCGAAGGCGTGCGGCCCTGACCGTCGCAGGTCTCGCAGGGATGATCGATGACCGTGCCCTCGCCGTGGCAGTCGGGACAAGGCGAAGAGGACTGAACCTGGCCCAGGAACGAACGCTGGACCGTCGTGACATAGCCCGTGCCGTGGCAGCGGCTGCACTGCTTTTCCTGCGCGCCCTCGGCCCTACCGGTGCCATTGCAATCCTCACAGGGAGCAAGGCGGTCATAGCTGATCGTCTTTTTGCACCCGAGTGCCGCCTCCTCGAGCGTCACCGAAAGAGAGATGGCCATGTCGCGGCCGCGACGACGCTCACGGCGATTTCGGGCGCCACCGCCGGCACCGCCGCCAAAGAACGACGAGAAGAGGTCGTCCATGCCCATGCCGCCAAAGATATCGTTAATGTCGACGTAGCCCGAACCACCAGGGCCGTCGGCAATGCCGTAACGGTCGTAGTTAGCACGCTTCTGCTCATCGGAAAGAACGGAATATGCCTCGTTGAGCTCTTTGAACTTGGCCTCGGCCTCGGGGTCGTCCGAAACGTCCGGGTGTACGGTACGGGCCTTCTTTAGAAACGCGCGCTTAATCGTCCGCGCGTCGGCATCCTTGTCGACGCCAAGCACCTCGTAGTAATCCCTATTTTCCGACACGACCGAATCCTTCCGACTTTCATTATTGTCACAGTGCGTCCTATACCCAAGCTGGGCCGGCCGCAAACAGAGGGTTTGATGTTATTGCATTGCGTAGGGTGAAAGCATGGCACGTTGCGAGCAGCTCGCAAACCAAACCGACACGAGCGCAAACATAAATCCGTTGGCAAAACCGTTGGCAAACTGCATCGCGCCGCGCTTCCACCACAGCAGGCTGCGGTGCAGCACGCCGTCCGAGAGCACCATGAACAGGCCCATGGCAAACGGAATAAAGCACATCACGGCAAAGGCCGAGAACACGCCCGAGATGGCCGATAGCACCAAAAACGGCGCCACGATGCCCATCAGGTAAAAACCGGTACGGGCCTTGCCTTCCAGGCGCTCGGCCTCAACATGGGCGCGACCGACCAGATCACCGCCAGAGGCGCCGTTGGTGCCGGCGTGACCCATGCCGCCAATACGGACCTCGTCGCCATCGTGCGTGCCGGCGGGAAACTCAATCGTCTGCTCGGAGGTCACACGGGTCCGCCCGCTGCCGCCGCAATCGGGACAGGGGTCGGCGACGACCTTACCGGAGCCACCGCACTCAGGGCAGACCGACTGGAACGTGCCGGCACCAAACAGAAAGGACAGGTCGACATCGATGTGACCGCGACCGCCGCAGCTTGGGCAGGTATGGGCATGCTCGGACGAAACAGAGCCCGAACCACCGCAGTGACCACAGGTATCGAAGCGCGTATAGCGGACGGTCTTGCGGGCACCGCCCTTGGCCTCCTTGGCGTCGAGTTTGATATCGACGACCACATTGGCGCCGTTCTCGGGATTGTAAGCAGCCTGCCCACGACGCTGCTGGCCCCAAGCGCCGCCAAAGGGAAAACCGCCCTCAAAGGGATTGCCATAGCCTGTGTTGCCGGCGTAGCCGCCACCATAGGGCGAAGCCGTAGGAGCACCGGCAAAGGGATTGCCCGAGCGCATGGCGTCGTAGCGCGCACGTTTTTGCTCATCCGAAAGCACGGCGTAGGCCTCGGAAACCTCTTTAAACTTTTCCTCGGCATCCGGCTCTTTGTTGACGTCCGGATGGAGCTTGCGGGCCTTTTGCTGAAAGGCCTTTTGAATATCACGCGAGGTGGCGTCCTTGGAGACACCCAGAATCTCGTAGTAATCTTTTTCGTTCATCGTCGCCATGCGCGGCAACCTCCTGCTCACAGCAGCGTATATATTCCGGTAATTCTACACGAGCGGCCTAAGCTAGATCCCAAAACAGCTCGAACAGAACATTTCCATCGAGCCAGCCCAAGTGCGTCGGCGCCAGACGAGCTCGAACATAGCCCGCGACGACATCTGCCGAAGTGAAAGGTCCCTCATGGACCCCGAGCGTCTCGGGCACCCAAGTGGCAAGACCCAATTCGAGCGCGCGATCGCAGGCAGCTGCCAGCTCATCGGCCGGGATGACGCAAGCTGCACGAACCAACAGGTCGGACGCGACACCGCCCGTCATGCGACAAGACAGCATCAGGTCTTCAGCCGCAGCCTCACGCTGCGACAGATATTCGGCCTCAAACGCCGTCGCGTCATCGTCACGTTGCACCAGACGCACGCGGTACGAATCGCCTCGAGAAGACACGCCGGGGAACAAACCTGCAATACGGTCGAAATCCTCGGCGTCGAGCATGCCCGCGGCAGAGCGACCCAGGCCCAGGTAGCCCAGTCCGGTCCAGTAGGCAATGTTATGGGCGCACTCATGGCCGTCGAGCGCATAGCTCGCCACCTCATACGGGTGATAGCCGGCGGCACCCAGGAGCTCGCGTGCCACGTCCATGCATGCGGCCTGAAAATCCTCATCAGGCTCGAGCGACTCGTCGCGGCACGCCATGTGATAAAGGGGCGTCCCTTCCTCGAGCGTGAGCGGATAGACCGACACATGATGCGGAGCCGCCGCCAGCACGCCATCGAGCGTGCGCTGCCAACTCGCCGCCGTCTGCCCGGGAAGGCCACACATAAGATCGCACGACACGTCAAGCCCAGCGTTCTTGACCGTTTCGATGGCGGCGAGCGCCCGATCGGCATCGTGAATACGGCCGATGGCGGTAAGTTCGGTGTTATCGAGCGTTTGCGCGCCCAGAGAGACGCGTGTGACACCAACCTTGGCAAGCGCAGTGGCAAGCTCGGCGGTCAGCGACTCGGGATTAGCCTCGCAGGTAAACTCAACGGGGGCGCACCACGCACGAATACGCCGCGTCAGCTCCACCAGGCGCTCCCCCGCCAGCGACGGCGTGCCGCCACCAACATAGACGGTGCGGATCTGGTCAAGGGCCCCAGCCCTGCCAAAAGCATCGAGGCGCGCATACAGCTGCTCAAAATAGGCATCGAGTGCAGCGTCCAGGTCGCACGGGGAAAAGCTGCGCGAGTCAAAGTCGCAATAGCGGCATTTTTGAGCGCAAAACGGCACGTGCACGTACAGCGCGGTAACGGCCACCCTTAAGCCTCCAGCGGATGAGCGGGCACCGACTCACCGGCGGCAAGAGCGGCCTCGCAGGTCACCACATCGCGCTCGATATCATCGACCAGTGCCATAAACTCCTCGTACGTGGAGCAGCGCACCACCTGAGCGCGCCAGGCGGCGGCATGGGGCATGCCCTTTAAATACCAACTCGCGTACGTACGGGCGCGCGACATGAGCGGCAGGAGCTCATGCGTCAGCGTTAGGTGCTCACGCAGGGCGTCTAAGCGCTCGACGGAGCTGCGCGCCGGCGCCGGCGTGCCATCGAGCGCAAGGGCGCGAGCATCACCAAAAACCCAGGGATTACCGTAGATGCCGCGCGCGATAAACACCGCGCTGGCACCCGAGCCTTGCAGATGCTCAGCAGCGTCCTCGGCCGAGAACACATCACCCGAACCAATCACGGGAATCTCGACAGCGTCGGCGACCTCATCAACGACCGACCAATCGGCCTGGCCCGTATAGAGCTGCGTGGCACAGCGACCATGCACCGCCACCGCAGCGGCCCCTGCCCCCTCGAGCATCTGGGCAAACGTCGCGGCATTGCGGTCTTCGGCATAAAAGCCCTTGCGGATCTTGACGGTCACGGGCACATGCGCCGCGCCCACCGCGGCCTCGACAATCTTCTCGGCCAGGTCGGGCGTGCGCATGAGCGCCGAGCCCTCGCCCTTGGTAACGACCTTGCGAGCCGGGCAGGCCATGTTGATATCGATCAACGACAGGCGATCGCCCACGCGCTCCTCGACGGCAGCGACGGCGCTCGCAAACTGATCGGGCTTAGAGCCAAAGAGCTGCACGCAGATCTGCTGCTCCTCGTCGGCCGGCAGCACCAGACGCCACGTCTTGTTACTGGCGTAGGCAAGGCCAGCGACACTCACCATCTCGCTATAAGCAAGCTGAGCACCGCGGCGGCGGCACATGATGCGGTAGGCAGGATCGGTCACGCCCGCCATGGGGGCCATAAGGAACGGCTGCTCGGCATAGGCGCCCAGCAGCCGCAGACTATATTCGGAAAGCGCCATAGACCTACTCGTCCACCTTGAGGATCGCCATAAAGGCCTCCTGCGGGACCTCGACCGATCCGATGGCCTTCATGCGCTTCTTGCCCTCTTTCTGCTTCTCGAGCAGCTTGCGCTTACGCGAGATATCGCCGCCGTAGCACTTGGCAAGCACGTCCTTGCGACGCGCCTTGACGGTGGAGCGGGCAATGATCTTGTTGCCGATAGCACCCTGGATGGGCACCTCGAACAGCTGACGCGGGATGATCTCCTTAAGCTTGTCGCATAGGCCACGGGCCAGACCATAGGCCTTGTCCTTGTGGACGATAAACGACAGCGCGTCCACCTCGTCGCCCGAAAGCAAGATGTCGAGCTTCACAAGCTCGGATGGACGATACTCATTGAACTCGTAGTCGAGCGAGGCATAGCCCTTGGTGCGACTCTTGAGCTGGTCAAAGAAGTCCAAGATGAGCTCGGCAAGCGGCATATCGAAGCGCATCTCGACCGATTTGCTCGTCAGGTGGATCATGTCGGTCGTGACGCCGCGGTGATCGATGGCGAGCTGCATGACGGCGCCCGTGTACTCAGGCGGGCAGATGATCTTTGCCTTAAGGTAGGGTTCCTCGATACGCTCGATGCGCGTGGCCTCGGGAAGGTCCTGCGGGCTGCGGACATCGATCATTTCGCCGTCAGTCTTGTAGACGTGATAGTCGACCGAGGGACTCGTGGCAATGAGGTCCAAGTTGAACTCGCGCTCCAGACGTTCCTTGACGACTTCCATGTGCAGCAGGCCCAGGAAGCCAACGCGGAAGCCAAAGCCGAGCGCCACCGAGGTCTCGGGCTCCCACACCAACGACGGGTCGTTGACATGCAGCTTATCAAGCGCGTCACGCAGGTTCTCGTAGTCCTTGTTATCGATCGGGAACAGGCCCGTATAGACCATGGGCTTGGCCTCGCGGTAACCGGGAAGCGGCTCGGGGCAGGGATTCGACGCCCACGTGAGGGTATCGCCCACGCGAACGGCCTCGGGATCCTTCAGGCCCGTGACCACGTATCCGACCTCGCCGACCGTCAGCGCATCGACCGGAGTCTCGGCGGGACGCTTGACGCCCACGCCATCGACCAAAAAGTCGCCCTTTGCCTGCATCATGCGCAGGGTATCACCCTTTTTGATGGAGCCGTCAAAGATGCGCACCGTGGCGACGACACCACGATACTCGTCGAAGTACGAATCCAGGATGAGTGCCTTGAGCGGCGCGTTCGCATCGCCCTTGGGCGGAGAGATCAAAAAGACAATGGACTCCAGCAGATCGTGAATGCCCTCGCCGGTCTTGCCCGAGACACACACGGCATCATCGGCAGGAATCGCCAGGTCATCCTCGATCTCGGTCTTAACCTCATCGGGATGGGCCGAGGGCAGGTCGATCTTGTTGATGGCCGGCACAATGTCCAGATTGGCGTTCATGGCAAGCGTCGCGTTGGAGACGGTCTGCGCCTCGACGCCCTGCGTGGCGTCGACAACGAGCACCGCGCCCTCACAGGCTGCCAGCGAGCGCGAGACCTCATAGGTAAAGTCCACGTGGCCCGGCGTATCGATCAGATTGAACTGATACGTCTCGCCATCGTCGGCGTCATAGGACACGCGAACGGCATTGGACTTGATCGTGATGCCGCGCTCGCGCTCGATATCCATGGTGTCGAGCAGCTGCGACTCCATGTCGCGTTCGTCGACGGTATGGGTGAGCTCGAGGATGCGGTCGCTGATCGTGGACTTGCCATGGTCGATGTGCGCAACGATCGAGAAGTTGCGGATGTGGGAAATGTCAATTGAAGTATTCATGCGGACTATCTTACCCGAGCGGTACAAAAAATGGAGCCTGTTCCATAAAACAGGCTCCATTTATGCGCGTAATCTGTGTGGTGTGAAATTTACAACTTAGGCGTTGATGCTGTTCACGAGCTTGGCAAGACCGGACTTGCGGTTGGAAGCCTGGTTCTTGTGGATAACATGCTTGGCGGCAGCCATGTCGAGACGCTTGGTGACGGTCTTGAGGGCAGCCTGGGCCTTCTCGGCGTCGCCCTCGGCGACGGCAGACTGGACGTGCTTGGTCAGCGTCTTGAGCTCGGACTTGACAGCCTTGTTACGCATGCGAGCTGCCTCATTGGTGCGGATACGCTTCTTCTGAGACTTGATGTTTGCCACTTCTGGAGTTCCTTTCGAGTTCCTTGAAAAAAAATGTATGACACCTCTGAGACACGGTGAGGTCATGCAAGCGCCTACTATAGCACGCTCCCCCTCAAAGGGATAGAACGAATTTGTCAAATAGGCAGGTATCATCACGATTTTCTCAAGATGTTCGTAATCCAGAGCAAAAGCGCGGTCTCAGAATCGGCCGAACCCTTGAGCGCGAGCTCCACATCGACCGCTCCCTCGAGCGCTGCGACGAGCTCTGCCATCGAAAAGCGGCGAGCCCAGGTCAGGTGATTCTTGACCTGCCAGGACTGAAGCTTAAGCGTTGCGGCCAGCTCACGACCCTGTCCGCGCGCATCGAGCGCCTTGGCAACGATAAGCTCGCGAATACGGCCGCACAGCAATGTGTAAGTCCACACGTAGCTCTTGGCGGGCAGTAGATTGAAGAGCTCGAGCGAGCGGCGCATGTCACGGGCCGAGACCGCATTGAGAAAGTCCCAAGGCTGAACCTCGGCCGTACGTACAATCCAGCGCTCAACGTCGGCAAGCTCAATCTGGGGCGCCTCGACCATCTGGGCAAGCTTAGCCAAGTCGTTATCGAGCATGCGAGTGTTTTCACCCGAACGCGAGACGAGTTCCTCGGCTGCCGCCGTCGAGATCGACTTGCCATGCTGCGTCGCCATCTGCTGAACGCGACGCGGTAGCTCCCAGCGCTTGGTGCCGGAGCAATCGATCACGGCCTTCTTGTCGATCTTGGCGATCGCCTTATACAGGCGCGTGTTCTTGGCAAGCGAGTCGGCGATGATGAGGCAGACCGTTGTGGGGCTGGGACTTGCGAGGTACTCGACGAGCGGCTCCGAGACAGCTTTAGCGAGCTTTGAGCAGCCATCAAGGATTACCAGGCGAAACTCGCTGCCCATCGGAAAGGTGTTAAGCGATCCGATAATGGACTCGATATCGGGGTCCTTAGTCATGTCGCGCTCGTCGAGGTTAAACTCGACCATACCCGACTTTTCCAGACGCGCTTTCATACGCGAGACGGCGTGATCGCGCTTGACTCCGTCGGTACCGACGATCAGATATGCCGGCAGCAGACCGGTTTCGGACATTGCGCTCCCCTCCCGCAGGCCTTCGTATTCGTTCCGTGCCATTCTAGCCCAGGGGCCCACCACACGCCAACGACGTCGTCACGGTCGCTGGCATCGCATCGCAAAGCCATTCGCAGTTGGCGTGACGGTAATGTCGCCGTGTTCGATGGTGCACGCGAACACGCCGCCCGCTTCCTTAACGGCATCGATGCAGGCATCGGACGGATGGCCGTATCGATTCCCCTCGCCCGCGCTCGCGAGGGAAAGCTCGGGCTTCAGGACGTCCAGCAACTCACCATCGACTGAAACCTTAGAGCCGTGATGCCCGAGTTTAAGGACATCGATATCTCCCACTTCCTGCACGAATTCCCGTTCTTGATCGAGCTCGGCATCACCGGTGAGGAGCATGCGCAGGCTCTTGCCTTCCTGAGCATAAGAGAGCAGCAGGACAAGCGAGTCCTCATTTCCCTCGCCATCCACGGACTCGAATGGCCACATCACGCGGGCGCAAAATGAGCCGATGTCGACCGTATCCCCACGGCGCACCTGCCGATACTCCACGCCAGGTCTGTTCAATACCTCGACAGGAGCATCCTCCAGCGCATCCGCCGCCACGGCAATCGTTCCGACCGAAAACTGTTCGAGCACGGCAGGCAGACCACCCCAGTGGTCCTCATCCCAATGCGTAACAAAGACGGCATCGATATGGTGCACGTTATTGCGAACCAACGCCGCTACCACGCGTTCGTCGAGCCCGCAGTCGACGAGCGCTACTGCGCCGCCCTCGCGGATAAGAATCGCATCGGCCTGGCCCACATCGAGCACCGTCACCGAAGGCGGAGCGAACCAATCCCAGTAGGCGTACGGAATCGCAGCCAAGAACACCAGGCACGTAAGCCCCACCGCCATAGGACGTGCACGGGGACGCGGCCACCAGACCAGCAGAACCGCCAGCAAACACGGCACTAGGTAAATCCACATGCTATCGGGCGGCACACTCACGGATGCACCCGGCACGGCGGCAAACAGCTGCTCGAAGAACAACGCGCAACGGGCGGCAACCATGGGCACAATGAGCGCCCAAATCCGCAATGGTGCCACGAGCGAATAGGGAACCAGTACGATCGACACAGCGAGCAGTACGCTCACCACCGGACCGATGACCGCATTTGCCAGCGGAGCAATGAGCGAGAACGTACCGAAGGCAGGAATGGTAATGGGGAGCGTCGCCAACTGCGAGCACAGCGTGACGGAAAGCATGCTGGCAACGCCCGACGGCACACCCAACTCACCCAAAGCGTAGGTCGCATAGGGGCAAAAGCACAGAATGGCTAAGACGCTGGCACATGAAAGCTGAAAGCCCATCTCGAACAGCACCGTCGGCCGCAGTAGCACAAAGATGGACATGGTTACGAAGAGCGCCGATGCGCCGTGCCGGCGACGCCCTGCGCCGTTTACGACAAGCGTCGCGAACACCATGCAGCACGCGCGCACGGCCGAGGGAGACGCGCCCGTAAAGGCAGCGTAGCCCACAAGCGTTATCGCCAATATCACCCGCCGAAGACCACGTGAACACCGAGTCTTTTGCAATACGCCCTCAATTACAAACCCCACGATAGACAAATGGCTGCCGGAGACGGCGATAAGATGCGCCGTACCCGTCACCGAAAACCAGTCGCCCGCCTGCTGGGCGCGCAGCTCGGCCGAACGACCGCAGACGACACCGGCTATGAGCGCACGCGCCGGGTCGGTCGCAGGCGCAATGGACGCAAGCAGCTCATTTCGCAGCCGAAGCAGCGGCCCCGGAGAGCCCTCATCGACCGACAAAATCCGAACGGCTTTAACCTTGCGCACCTCGCCTCGGAGCGCTCGCGATCGTCCATACGCATCGTTCTCAAAACGTGAAACGCGACCGATAACACGCACGTGCGCCCCAAACTTGAGCTCGCGGTCACACGTTAGGCGAACCGTTGCCAAGTTCTTACCGTCCGCGCGTGCCTCGCAGGTATAGGAATACACGTCGTCGTTTATGGATGGATCGCCCTGCACGACAAACTCGAGGCCGCTTGCCGCTCGACCGTCGAGCGCCTTCGAGGCGCTGAGCGCACCCACAGCCCACCACGCCGAGACGACCGCTCCCGCCACGAGACCGACGGACGCGGCATACAGCCACCGCTTCAAAGGGGCAAGCCGCGCACAAGATTGAGCCGGCACAACGAATACCGCCGCCGCAAATGGAATGGCCCATAGCAGCCCGACCGCCGGCGTCCGCTCTCTCAGCAGCGCATCTGCGGCCACGTTGAGCACCAAGGCGCAGCTCACGCACATGCCGACACACAGGGTCATCGTCCATGGCATCAGGGGCCGCGGAGGCATCACATGTTCGCGCTCGGTCGCACTCATACGCAGATGCAATCTTTGATTTTGGCAAGCTTCTTCTCGCCGATTCCCGACACACGCATCAGATCGTCAACCGAGGCAAAAGCACCGTTCTTTGTCCGCTCATCGATGATCGACTGTGCCATGGAGGGACCGATACCCGAGAGCGTCTGCAGCTCTGCCGCGCTTGCCGTATTGATGTTTACCAGTCCTGTTGCGCCACTCACGCCCGATGATGCGGAAGTCCCACCATCAACACCGGCTTCCGCAATGGGCGCCTGCTGCTCCCCTACCGTTGGAACGTGAATCTTCTGCCCATCGACGACCTTAGATGCCCGATTAAGCCCCGTAACGTCTGCCTCGGGCGCCAGCCCGCCGGCGGCATCGATCGCCTGAGCCACCCGGGCGCCGTCCTTGAGGCGATATACACCGGGCGACACAACGGCGCCATCGACATCGACATAGACCTCTGCGGCAGCAGAAGCCTTAGATGAAGAGCCTTCGGATGTCTTTCCGCTCGAAGCATCGCCGGATCCCGGCTCCACCAACGAGCCCGAACCATCAGTCCGCTCAAAAGACACGCCGCTGGCACCGCCGCCAAGGTTCGCCATCGCCAAGCCGCTCGCCATCGCAATGACAACCAGTATCGCCATCACCACTGCCTTATGACCGAGCAGCTTGTCCGCCAAGCGGTCCATCCGTTTGACCCGTTCGTGTTGTTCGCGCTGCGCCATAGCAAAACCTCCCAACAACATCGTGTCAGGAAAAGAGCCCTGCAACAGCCACGCTCCAAAACCGGTTTTAGCGGTCAAACCAAAAGCTGACCAAAACCTTGCACAAATCTGTCCATTTATTCAAGCACACGTCAGCAAATGAACACTTAGCCGCAAAATGCCCAGATAGCAAAAGACCGACGATGCAGACGCATCGTCGGTCTATGCACAAAATTACTCGTGATCTTGGTAAATCTCACGCGGAGCAAGCTCCGAATGTTTGCGCTTTAAGGTCTTAGGGGCCTTATACGTGTTGCTCTCGAAGTCGATGTACTCGGTCTGCTTGAGCAGGCGCTCGATCATCTCCTCGTGATCGAACAACTCCCAGGCCTCATGCACAGCATCGAGTTTAGCGTGCGTCTCGGGACGGCGCGGCATAAATAGCGTGCAGCAGTCGGGAGCGGCCTCAGTCGAGATATCGAACGTACCGATCTCCTCGGCGCGCGCGATGATCTCCTGCTTGTCCGAACCGATGAGAGGGCGGAACACGGGGATCTTCACGGCCTCGTTGACGGCCATGATGTTCTCAAGCGTTTGGGAGGCAACCTGCCCAAGCGATTCGCCCGTAACGATGGCCTTGGCGCCCTCGATGTGTGCAATGCGCTCGGCAACCGAATACATAATGCGGCGATACATGATCACGCGCAGATTGCTGGGACAGGTAACCGAAATCTCACGCTGGCAGTCGCCAAACGGCACCACGTACAGGCGGCCGATCTGGACACCCGGCTCAAGCGCACGGATGATGTCCTGCACCAAATACTCGCTCGTATCGGGCGTCTGCGGACGACCAGAGAAATGTACCGGCACGCACACCGCGCCGCGACGCGCGAGCATCCAGGTCGCCACCGGAGAATCGATACCCGAGGAAAGCAGCGTCACGACCTTGCCGGCAGAACCCACCGGCAGACCGCCCACGCCGCGCTCGGAGCGCGCGTACACATAAACGCTACCCTGGACCACCAGTACGTGCACCATCGCATCGGGGTCGTGCATCTGAACCTTTTTATCAGGAAACGCCTCGCACAGCACCTCGCCCACCTGACGATTGATGTCAATCGAGGTGAGCTCATAGTCAGTATTGGAGCGCTTGGCGTGCACCTTAAACGAATCGAAGGAACCAAACTCGCGCAGCGCCTTCACGGCGGCGGCGCAGTACTCCTGCGGGTCGCGGTTAGTGTGATACGCCAAAGACACACGAGCAACGCCGGGAACGGTGCGAATGACACGCGCCGCCTCATCGGCCTGATGCTCGTTAAAGGTCACGAGGATATAACCGGAAATTCGAGACACGGCATTCACGGAAAAGGCGGCCAAGGCCGCCTTGATGTTATCCATGAGGATATGCTCAAAATGTGCGCGGTTCTTGCCCTTCAGTCCAACCTCGTGATAGTGGACCAGACAGACGCGAGCTGCCATTTAGGCTTCAGCAACCTTGTGGCCGAGCGCCTTCTCGTAACGGGCCTCGTCGTAAGAGATGTCGCCGTCGACAATCTCGTCCATAGCCATCGAAATGGTATCGGCACCGGAAAGCCCGATGGTGATGTCATCGACATCCTGGACGGCAAGCACGCGGTTGTGCTGGCCACGCAGCATGCTGTTAATGTCGCAGGCGCGCTTGGAGGCAAGCGAAGCGAGCAGGAAGCGGTTGTGATCGGTCTTCTCCAGAAGATCGTCAATGCAAGGCTTTACAACGGACACGGACCTCAGATCCTTTCATGCATATCGAGAACGCGAACGAGCTCATCGGTCGCGCGGTCGAGATCGTCATTAACCACGACGTCGTCGTAGCGGTCGGCAAGGGCAAGCTCATCGGCGGCGTTTGCCATACGCAGCTCAATCGTCTCGGGCGTCTCGGTACCGCGACCGACCAGGCGCTCGCGGAGTACCTCAAGCGAAGGCGGCTTGATAAAGATCAACACGGCCTCGGGGAAACGCTCCTTCACCTGCAGGGCGCCCTGGACATCGATCTCCAAAATCAGAGATGCGCCAGAGGCGAGCTTGGATGTGACCTCGCTCACCAACGTGCCGTAGCAGTTACCGTGGACCTCGGCCCACTCAACAAACTCACCGTTTGCCACGCGGCGGTCGAACTCCTCGCGCGTCAGAAAAAAGTAGTTGACGCCGTCGACCTCACCTTTGCGTGGTGCTCGCGTGGTAGCCGAAACCGTCAGGCCCAGGTTCGAGCGGCGCTCGCGCACACGAGTGACGAGCGTACCCTTCCCTGCGCCTGACGGTCCAGAAATCACAAAGAGCTTGGAATCCTGAGCGCTCACTTATTTGGTCAGCTGCTCGAGGAGCTGCTCGCGCTGACGGACGCCGAGGCCCTGGACGCGACGGGTAGCGGAGATACCAAGCTCCTCCATGATCTTGGCGGCCTTGGCCTTGCCATAACCAGGAAGAGACTCGATGAGGGTGGAAACCTTCATGCGGGAAGCGATGGGGTCATCGGAGTTGAGCACGGACTCGAGGGACTTCTCGCCCTTCTTGATCTGCTCGCGAAGCTCAGCGCGGGCGTGACGTGCGGCAGCAGCCTTCTCAAGAGCCTGCTTACGCTGCTCATCGGTAAGCTGAGGGAGTGCCATTCGTACCTCCAAATAGTTGGGTTATATCTGATTCAATAATTGGCATTTTAGCACGTAGAACGTACAAAATGCCCAATCGCGGCTCCATAGGTTAGACGATACCCGCAAAAAGTGCAATATACTGCGCCCAAAGTTAAGCCCCTGACCTGCGATTCCACACAAAGGATGGGAAAGTTTACGCAGGCACAGGGGCTATTTTGTGCTAATGAGACCCAAAAGTGGTGACTTAGGGGAATCTTTTAGGCGACGTTTTCGACCAGCTCGGCGACGATGGCGTCAAAGGCGGCAACCGGATCGTCGGCGCCGGTGATGGGACGGCCCACCACAATGTGGCTCGCACCGCGCTCGATAGCCTGGGAAGGCGTCGCCACGCGGGACTGGTCACCAAGGGCGGCACCCACCGGACGCACACCCGGAGTCACGATCAGGGCATCAGGGCCCAGCAGCTCACGCATGTCGTGAGCCTCCATCGGCGAGCACACAATGCCATCGATGCCGTTGGCCTGAGCGAGCTTTGCCAGGCGGGCGGCCTCCTCGGCCACGGGCGACTCGACGCCGATCTCGCTCAAGGCATCCTGATTCATGCTCGTGAGCACGGTGATGGCGACGAGCTTGGCGCGGTCCTCGCGCGCCTCCTCGGCACCCTCGCGGCAGGCAGCGAGCATGGCGCCCGAACCCAAGCCGTGAACCGAGAGCAGGTCGGCACCGGCAAGCGAGGCCGAACGGGCGGCACCGCGAACCTGATGCGGAATATCATGGAACTTAAGATCAAGGAAGACCTTAAAGCCCAGGTCCTTAAAGGTCTTGACGATCTCGGGGCCCTCAGCGTAATAGAGCGTCATACCAACCTTAAGCCAGGCGGCATGGCCCGAAAGCTCGTGGGCGAGCTCGAGCGCACGCTCACGATCGCAGTCGAGGGCGACGATTACGCGGTCGCGGGCATCGGTCTCTAGCATTCGAAAGCACCTACCAGCTCGTTGATGTCCTTTACGCCCTGGGACTCGGCCCAGGCCTCGAGCTCATGCGCGATCTTGAGCGAAGCGCACGGATCGACGAAGTTGGCCATGCCAACCGACACGCAGGTGGCACCGGCCAGGATAAACTCGGCCGCATCCTCGCCGGTCATGACACCGCCGACACCGTTGATGGGGATATCGACGGCCTGGGCGACCTCCCAGACCATGCGCACGGCGATGTGGTGGCACAGCGGGCCCGAAAGGCCGCCCTTGGGCTTTGCCACGCGGGACTTGCGGGTATGGACGTCGATGGCCATGCCCTGGATGGAGTTAATGACCGAAAGGCCGTCGGCGCCGGCGGCTTCGAGGGCCTTGGCGATCTCGGCGACGTTGACCGGCGCCATCTTCACGAACAGCGGCTTATCGGTCACCTTGCGGCAGGCAGCCATAACGGAAGAGGCGCCCTCGGGCGTAGAGCCCATGGCGGCACCGCCGGCGGCGATGTTGGGGCAGCTCACGTTGATCTCGTAGCCGGCAGCCCAGGGGCATAGCTCGACATACATCTCGAGCGCGCGCACAAACTCGTCAACGGAGTGGCCGGCAACCTGACAGATGACCTGGCAACCGTCCTTGGACAGTTGCTCGAGCCACGGGCCGGACTCGCGGGCAAAGGCGGCCACGCCGGGGTTCTGAAGGCCCACGGAGTTGATCATACCGCCGGGGATCTCGGCCATGCGGGGCGCGGGATTGCCGGGCCAGGGCTCGGCTGCGCAACCCTTGGTGGTGATGGCGCCCAGCTGGGAAACATCAAAGAAGTTCTGGAACTGCCAACCGTAGCCAAAGGTACCGGCTGCGGTGTTGATGGGGTTCTGCATCTTGACGCCGCCGAAATCGACGGCCATGTTCACGGTACCCACTAGAAGACCACCACCTTGGAAGCATCGAACACGGGGCCGCACATGCAGGCGCCCTTCATACCGTCAACCGTCTCGACATTGCAGGTGTTGCAGGCGCCAAAGCCACAGCTCATCATGCGCTCGAGCGACACCTCACAGTACACACTGGCCTCAGCGGCAGCGGCGGCGACTTTCTTCATCATGACGGCGGGACCGCAGCTGGCTACGTAGTCGTAGCCGCCCTCGCCGAGCAGCTCGGCTGCCGGGTCGGTGCAAAAACCGTGCGTGCCGAGCGAGCCGTCGTCGGTGCAAACGTTGACCGTGGCGCCCAGCGCGCGGAACTCATCGACACCCACGGCCTTGGACGCGGTGCCAAAGCCCAGGCACACGTCGACGGCCACACCCTGCTCGGCAAGCTTGTCGGCAAGGCACAGCACGGGCGGAACACCGATGCCACCGGCGACGAGCAGGGCCTTCCTGGTGCCCTCGGGTACCATCCAGCCACGGCCACCGGGGCCCAGCAGGTTAGAGGTGGAGCCAGGGCCCATCTGGGACAAACGACGGGTATCGTCGCCCACGACGGCGTACCACAGCTCGACGGTGCCGGCCTCGGCGTCGGCGCGGTAGTAGCTCAGGGGCACGCGAAGCAGCGAGGACGCATCGCCGGGTACGGCGATGTTCACAAACTGACCGGGCTTGAGCGCACTTGCAAGCTTGGGGGCCGAGATGACGAGCGAGAAGATGCCATCGGCGATCTCCTGGTTCGAGACGACCTCGAAGTCGTGCATGCGTGCAGTGGAAGGTGTGGGCATAGACGCTCCAATCCCCCATGCGGTTGCATGGTCAAAACGAACAGAAAGCGCGGCACCGCAAGGGCACCGCGCACAAAAGCGATAAGGCTATGCTAGCAGATGCAGCCGTCGGCGAGCGTCTGCTTACCGCCGACAAACACATCGGTGGCACGACCGGTAAGCGTGCGGCCGGCAAAACCGGAGTTCTCGGCGCGCGACTCGTAACCGTCCTCGCCAACCGTCCAGGTGGCGGACGCGTCGAACACGGTCAGGTCGGCAACGGAGCCCGCCTTGACCTGAACCTGGTCGAGGCCCAGGATCTCACGCGGCTTGATGGCCATGAGCTCGACCATACGGCCCATGCTCATCTTGCCCGTGTTGACCAGCTCGGTGAGTACGAGCGACAGCGAGGTCTCGAGGCCGATCATGCCAAAGGGCGCAAGCTCGAACTCGCGGGCCTTCTCCCACGGGGTGTGGGGAGCGTGATCGGTGACGATAACGTCGACGGTGCCGTCGATGACGCCCTGACGGATGGCCTCGGCATCCTCCTCGGTACGCAGCGGCGGGTTGACCTTGAGCGAAGTGTTGTAGGTCTCGTCCAGGTCGTTCTCGGTCAGGAACATGTGGTGCGGGGTGGCCTCGCAGGTAACCTGAACGCCAGCGGCCTTACCGTCACGCACGATCTCCAGACCATGGGCGGTGGAGATGTGCTGGATGTGCAGCTTGGCACCAGTCAGCTTGGCGATCTCGATGTCGCGGGCGATCTGGAGCTCCTCGCCGGCAGCCGGCCAACCCTCGAGAGCCAGACGGGTCGAGACCTTGCCCTCGTTGATCTGGCCGTGGCCGACCAGATCCTCGTCCTGGCAGTGGCTCATAAAGACCTTGCCGAACATCTTGCCGTAGTCCATGCAGCGACGGAGCATGCCCGCACCCTGCACGCCGCGACCGTCGTCGGTGAAGGCGACGGCGCCGTGGGCGACCATATCGCCCATCTCGGACATGGCCTCGCCCTTAAGACCGCGGGTCATGGCGCCCGACGGATAGACGCGGCAGTGACCGACCTCGGCAGCACGGGACTTGACGAACTCCACGACAGTGCCGTTATCGGTGACGGGATCGGTGTTGGGCATGGAGCACACGCCGGTAAAGCCGCCCTTGGCAGCTGCGCGGGTACCGCTCTCGATGTCCTCTTTGACCTCGTAGCCGGGCTCGCGAAGGTGAACGTGCATATCCACCAGGCCGGGGACGAGGTACTTGCCGGAAAGGTCGCGGACCTCGGCTCCCTCGACGGCGAGATTCTCGCCGACCTCGGCGATCTTGTCGCCGTCAATCAGGACGTCAACGACACCGTCAAGCTCGACGGACGGGTCGACGACGTGGGCATTCTTAAGAAGCAAGGCCATTATCGGCACCTCCAAGCAGCAGATACAGGATAGCCATACGCACGCAGATACCGGCGTAGACCTGCTCCAGGATGACGGAGCGTTGCGGGTGGTCGGCCATATAGGAGTCGAACTCGACGCCGCGGTTGATGGGGCCCGGGTGGCAGATGATCGCGTCGGGCTTCATGAGCTTCTCGCGGTCCTTAGTCAGGCCGAAGAGCTTGTGGTACTCGCGAATGGTCGGGAACGGGGCACCCTCGAGGCGCTCCTGCTGCACGCGCAGCATGTAGACGACGTCCAGCTCGGGCAGGACGGAATCGAGGTCGCTCGTCACGTGGTCGCAGCCCAGGACCTCGGGCGCCGGCGGCAGCAGCGTGCCGGGGGCGACGGCGTAGGTCTCGCAGCCCATGATCTTAAGGGCGGGGATCAGCGAGCCGCAAACGCGAGAGTGGGCGATATCGCCGACGACGGCGACCTTCAGACCGTGGAAGTCACCCTTGTGCTCCCAGATGGTGTACAGGTCGAGCAGGGCCTGCGTGGGATGGTTGTGCTTGCCGTCACCGGCGCAGATGACGCTCGCGGGCGAGTTCTGGGTGACGATGTAGGGAGCACCGGCGTGCTTATCGCGTACGACGATGCAGTCGATCTTATAGGCGTTGAGGGTCTCGACGGTGTCGACAAGGCTCTCGCCCTTGACCGTGGAGGTCGAGGAGCCGCCAAAGTTAAGGCTGTCGGCCGAAAGACGCTTCTCGGCGAGCTCGAAAGAGCTGCGGGTGCGCGTCGAGGGCTCGTTGAACATGTTGACGATGGTCTTGCCCTTGAGCGTGGGGACCTTCTTGATGGCACGCTCGTTGACCTCGGAGAACGCCTTGGCGGTCTCGAGGATGAGCTTGATGTCCTCTTCGGAGTACTCGGTAATGTCGATCAGGTGCTTATGGTTGAACGCCACGGTACTACTCACCTCCCAGCGGCGCGGAGCCCACGTGGGAACCCGGCGCGACGTCGTTAATCTCGACGGCGGTGTGGCCGTCGACTTCCTTCATATATAGGTGCACGTTCTCCTCATGCGACGAGGGAACGTTCTTGCCGACAAAGTCCGGCGAGATGGGGAGCTCGCGGTGGCCGCGGTCAACGAGGACTGCCAGCTCAATGCGGCTCGGACGGCCCAGGTCCATGACGGCGTCGAGAGCGGCGCGAATGGTACGGCCCGTATACAGGATGTCGTCCACCAGCACGACGCGCTTGCCGTCGACGCTAAAGGGAATGTTGGTGGCGTGGATCGCGGGAGCGAAATTGGTAGCGTAGTCATCGCGGTAGAAGCTGATGTCCAGGCTGCCGAGCGGAACGTCGACGCCCTCGATCTCCTTGATCTCCTCGGCGAGCTTCTTTGCCAGAAGGTCGCCGCGCGTGACGATGCCGACCAGAGCGAGGTCTTCACAGCCCTCGTTGCGCTCGAGAATCTCGTGCGCGATGCGGGTCATCGCTCGATTGACGGCGGTCTCGTCCATGATGACCGCCTTGGGGGAAGTCGTGCCCATCGATCTCCTTCCTCACATGTCTTGACTGCTGACACAGTCAAAAAAATAGATGCCCGACCGCTTAAAGCGGACCAGACACCCACAGGAAAGGCTGCTCGCATGGCAGCTATGTAATTCCATGTGGGCATCTCGTACCCCTTTAATGGTCAAGGGATAGTGTAGCCAACCTCGAGCTTAATTGCGAGCATAAATACAGAGCAATCCGTAAACGGAGCCCAATGCTCCATAAACCTATATATATTTGTGGGACGAGCTTGAAAACGCACGCACGAGCTGGCATAATCCCCTCTGCTGCACGCAAATCGGATCTACGTCCAGGGCCGTGGCGTGGGCACTATCGCCAAAAGAGGAATATCTCTGTGTAGATAGCGCACAGGGAGCGACTTCTGTGCTATAGTTCAGGCTTGTTTGTTAACGCGACATGTTCGTTTGTCGCCCAAGGAGGGTCAGTTATGTCCAAAGTTTGCGAAGTTTGCGGTAAGCACCCCGTTGCCGGTCGCTCCATCAGCCACTCTCACCGCGTCACCAACCGTAAGTTCCGCCCCAACATCCAACGCGTCTACGTCGTCGTCGATGGTCACCGTCGCAAGATGAACGTTTGCTCCACCTGCCTCAAGTCTGGCAAGGTTGCGCGCTCCTAAATAAGGTCTTACCAACAAGTACCTCGGACTCTCCGGGTCAAAGACCTCGCGTTCACATAGAACTTACCAAAGGCGCTCTCCCCTACGGAGGGCGCCTTTTTGCACTCATTGGGGACAGACTTACATGAGGGTTTGCAGATATCAAAGGGATCATAGCCCAGCTGATATGCCTTATAACTAACGGTACGCCTCGAGCGAGTCGAGCGCACCTTTCACGGGATTAAGATGAATATAGTCGAGCAGCTGCACCACCTGTGTGTCCGACTCAACAGCGACCCGCGAATAGCGATTATCAAACAGATGCCCCGTTTTCCCATTGAAATACTCATGTAAGTCTGTCCCCAATGAGCAAGGCGATGCAGCAGGCCGATAGTTATTTGTTAAAACGCTTCAGTTTATTGAAGCGTTTTAGTTTGTCTTTTACGGGAATCTGACCGTTCACCGAATTATTTCTTGCTATCATGCAAGGCGTAGGGTAAATCTCCGATCGCAAGGAGACACAAATGGTGAAAAAGTCACCGGAAAACACTACTCCCGCAATTGTGGACAACGTAGAGGCGCTTGAGGCCAAGCTCGCTCAGATGCGAGAGGCCCAGGCGCTTTTTGCTACGTACACGCAGGAGCAGGTCGACAAGATCTTCTATGAGGCCGCCATGGCCGCCAACAAGGCTCGTATCCCGTTGGCGAAGATGGCCATCGAGGAGACCGGCCGCGGCGTTCTTGAGGACAAGGTCATCAAGAACCACTACGCCGCAGAGTACATCTACAACGCTTACAAGAACACCAAGACCTGTGGTGTCCTGGAGCGCGACGAGGCTTACGGCATCACCAAGATCGCCGAGCCCATCGGCATCGTGGGCGCCGTCATCCCGACGACCAACCCCACCTCCACCGCGATCTTCAAGACGCTGATCTGCCTGAAGACCCGCAACGCCATCATCATCTCCCCGCACCCGGCTGCCGCCAAGTGCACCATCGCCGCCGCCAAGCTCGTGCTTGACGCCGCCGTCAAGGCCGGCGCCCCCGAGGGCATCATCGGCTGGGTCGATGTCCCCTCCATCGAGCTGACTAACATGGTCATGCGCGACGTCGACATCATCCTCGCCACCGGTGGCCCGGGCATGGTCAAGGCCGCTTACTCCTCGGGCAAGCCCGCCCTGGGCGTTGGCGCCGGTAACACCCCGGTCGTCATCGACGACACCGCCGACGTGCTGCTCGCCGTCAACTCCATCATCCACTCCAAGACCTTCGACAACGGCATGATCTGCGCTTCCGAGCAGTCCGTGACCGTAATCGACAGCATCTATGACCAGGTTAAGGCCGAGTTCCAGAAGCGCGGCTGCTACTTCGTCAAGCAGGGTGCCGAGATGGAGGCCCTGCGTGCCGCCATGTTCAAGAACGGCGCTCTCGATCACCGCATCCCCGGCATGGCCGCTGCCAAGATCGCCGAGCTCGCCGGCATCGAGGTTCCCGCCAAGACCAAGATCCTGATCGCCGAGGTCACCTCCACCGACCCCGCCAAGGAGGAGTTCTCCCACGAGAAGCTCTCCCCGGTCCTGGCCATGTACCACGCCAAGGACTTCCAGGAGGCCGTCGACAAGGCCGAGCACCTCGTGCTCGCCGGTGGCCCGGGCCACACCGCCTCTCTGTACGTGCACCCCGCCCAGGCCGAGAAGATCAGCCTGTTCGAGCACGTCATGAAGGCCTGCCGTATCGTCATCAACACCCCGTCCTCGCACGGCGGCATCGGTGACCTGTACAACTTTGGCATGAAGCCGTCTCTGACCCTGGGCTGCGGCTCCTGGGGCGGCAACTCCGTCTCCGAGAACGTTGGGGTGAAGCACTTGATCAACGTTAAGACTGTGGCCGAGCGCCGTGAGAACATGCTGTGGTTCCGCGCTCCCGAGAAGGTCTACTTCAAGAAGGGTTCCACGCCCGTCGCCCTCGACGAGCTGGGCAACGTCATGGGCAAGAAGCGCGCCTTCATCGTCACCGACCAGTTCCTCTTCAAGAATGGCAACACCCGCGCCATCGAGGCCAAGCTCGACGAGATGGGCATCGCCCACGACTGCTTCTACGACGTCGAGCCCGATCCGTCGCTGCAGTGCGCACGTCGCGGCGCCAAGCAGATGGCTCTCTTTGAGCCGGACGTCATCATCGCCGTCGGCGGTGGCTCCGCTATGGACGCCGGCAAGATCATGTGGATGATGTACGAGCACCCCGAGTGCAAGTTTGAGGACATGGCCATGGACTTCATGGACATCCGCAAGCGTATCTTCACCTTCCCCGAGATGGGCAAGAAGGCCTACTTCGTCGCCGTCCCGACCTCCTCGGGTACCGGCTCCGAGTGCACGCCGTTCGCCATCATCACCGACAAGGAGACCGGCATCAAGTGGCCGCTCGCCGACTACGCGCTGCTCCCCAACATGGCTATCGTCGACGCCGACAACTGCATGACCGCCCCGCGCGGCCTGACCGCTGCCTCCGGCATCGACGTCATGACCCACGCCATCGAGTCCTACGTCTCCATCATGGCTTCCGACTACACCAAGGGCCTCTCCGAGCGCGCTGCCAAGCTCGTCTTCGTGAACCTGCCCTCCAGCTTCACGAACGGCGCCAAGGACCCGCACGCCCGCGAGGAGATGCACAACGCCTCCTGCATGGCCGGTATGGCCTTCGCCAACGCCTTCCTGGGCCTCAACCACTCCATGGCCCACAAGCTCGGCGCTTTCCATCACCTGCCCCACGGCCTCGCAAACGCTGTCATCCTGACCCGCGTCATGCGCTACAACGCCGCCGAGGCTCCCGTCAAGATGGGTACCTTCTCCCAGTATCCTTACCCCAACGCGCTGCACAACTACGCCGAGATGGCCAAGTACTGCGGCATCGAGGGCAAGGACGACAAGGAGGTCTTCGAGAACTTCATCACGAAGCTCGAAGAGCTCAAGGACTTCATCGGCGTCAAGAAGACCATCGCTGACTACGGTGTTGACGAGCAGTACTTCCTCGACACCCTCGACGAAATGACCGAGCAGGCATTCAACGACCAGTGCACCGGCGCCAACCCGCGCTACCCGCTCATGAGCGAGATCAAGGAGCTCTACCTGGACGCCTACTACGGCCGCGAGCCCCAGGATTACGCCGTCTGCTAGTTTTAGCACGGTTTTTAACGGCGGGGGTGCACGGGTGTTTCACACACCCCCGCCGTCGCTTCTATCGCATCGTTGAAAGGATGCAACCATGCTGCTACCCGATTCCAAGACCGAGCTCGTCCGCCGTGGCAACAAGGTCGTTTACGACCTGGGCGACAAGATTGTCAAGGTCTTTAACGAGACCAAGCCTGTCTCCGACGTGTTCAACGAGGCTTTGAATCTTGCCCGCATCAATGAGTGCGGCATCCGCAGCCCCAAGGCGCTCGAGGTTTCCCAGCTCGAGAACGCCAACGGCTGGGCGCTCGTGACCGAGAAGGTTCCGGGCACCACCCTTGCCGAGAAGATGACTGCCGAGCCCCAGCGCTTTGGTGAGTACCTCGAGATGTTCGTCGACCTCCAGATCGAGATCCACGGCTACACCTCCCCGCTGCTCAATCGTCAGCGCGACAAGTACGCCCGCATGATCGACAGCCTTGATCAGCTCAATGCCACCACGCGCTACAACCTTCAGGAGCGTCTGGACGGCATGACCAAGGAGTTCAAGGTCTGCCACGGCGACTTCAACCCCTCCAACGTCATCGTCGGCGACGACGGCCAGCTCTATGTGTGCGACTGGGCACACGCCACCCAGGGCTCCCCTGCTGCCGACGTTGCCACCACCTACCTGCTCTTTGCCCTCAACAGCAAGGATCAGGCTGAGGCCTACCTGGAGCTCTACTGCGACCGCGCCGACATGCCCATGCAGGTCGTGCGTCAGTGGACGAGCATCGTCGCCGCTTCCGAGCTCGCTCGTAAGCGCAACGTGAACGATGAGTTCCTGAAGAACTGGATCGACGTCGTCGATTATCAGTAATATCTGAGCGATTTATTTCGCATCGGAGGCACAAGGAAAACCCCGAAGCTCATATGGGCTGCGGGGTTTTCCTTTTTAGATATCGAGGATGCCACAAGATAAAAGGACGGCCCGCATCTCCCCGATCTGGAGAAATGCGGGGCCGTCCCGTATATCGAACTAAAAGCGAAATCGTCGATTAACGGCGTGCTGCCTTCACAAGCTCGGCGACCTTGGCGACGACCTCGTCGATCGCCACATCCTCGCGCTCACCCGTGGCACGGTCCTTGAGCTCAACGGTGCCATTCTTAAGGCCACGCTTACCCAGAACGACCTGATACGGGAAGCCCATAAGGTCGTTGTCGGCAAACTTAAAGCCGGGACGCTCGTCGCGGTCGTCGACGACAACCTCGATACCCTCGGCGCACAGGCCATCAACGATCTGCTCGCAGACGGTAGCGCACTCCTCCTTCTTGGGATCGAGCGGAATCACCGCGACCTCGTACGGGGCAACGGAGACCGGCCAGACGATACCGTGCTCGTCGTTGTGCTGCTCCACGACGGCAGCGAGCGAGCGGGACACACCAACGCCGTAGCAGCCCATGATGAGCGGCTTCTCCTTGCCGTCCTCGTCCATAAAGGTGGCACCCATGGCCTCGGAATACTTGGTGCCCAGCTGGAAGACCTGAGAGACCTCGATGCCGCGGGCAGCGGAGAGCGGCTTGCCGCAGTGCGGGCAGGGGTCGCCGGCGACAACGGTGACCAGATCGGCCCACTCATCGACGGTAAAGTCGCGCTCGGGGCAGGCACCGGTAAAGTGATAATCGACCTCGTTGGCACCGCAGGCCCACTGCTTGGAATCGAGCAGGCTCTCGTCGCACACCAGACGAATGCCATCGGGCAGGTTAACCGGTCCGATAAAGCCCTTGTGCAGACCGTTCGCCTGAAGCTCCTCGTCGGTCATCATGCGATAGCCCTTGCCAAAGACGTGCTCGGCCTTGCAATCGTTGAGCTCGTGATCGCCCGGAACAATGGCCACGACAGGCTTGCCCTCGGCGTCGATGAGTGCCAGCGACTTGCGCGTGCCGTTCTCGGGGAACCCAAAGAACTTAGCAACAGCCTCAATGGTGCCCATGCCCGGAGTCTCAACCTTGGTGAGCGTACCGTCACCAGGACCCTCGGTCACGACGACCTTGGTGCTTGCCGCCTCGTCATCGGCAGCAAAGCCGCAATCGTCGCAGTAGACGAGCGAAGCCTCGCCGGCGTCGGCCAAAGCCATGTACTCGACGGAGGTATCGCCACCGATCTCACCGGAGTCGGCAACAACGGGCAGGGCCTTGATATAGCAGCGCTCGCAGATGTTAGCGTAGGCCTGCTTCATCTTGTCATACTCCTCCTGCAGGCTCTCCTGCGTGGCGGAGAAGCTGTAGGCGTCCTTCATGATGAACTCGCGACCGCGCATCAGGCCAAAGCGGGGGCGGAACTCGTCGCGGAACTTGTCCTGAATGTGGTACAGGTTGACGGGCAGCTGCTTGTAGGAGCGCAGCTCGTTGCGCACCAGGGCCGTGACGGTCTCCTCGTGCGTGGGGCCCAGGACGAACTCGCGACCATGACGGTCGTCAAAGCGCACAAGCTCCTTGCCATAGGCGTCGATGCGCCCGGACTCGCGCCACAACTCGGCGTCGACCATGATAGGCATCATAAGCTCCTGGGCGCCGGCAGCGTCCATCTCATCGCGCACGATATTCTCGATCTTACGGATCGAGCGCCAAGCAAGCGGCAGGTAGGAATACAGGCCGGCGGCCTCCTTGCGGATCATGCCGGCACGGAGCAGCAGGCGGTGACTGGCGAGCTCAGCGTCCGCCGGATCCTCTTTAAGCGTCGGCGCATAGAGCTTAGACATATACATTGCTCGGGTCATTTATTTCTCCTCAATAAGCTTGTCGACCTCTGCCATAAGCGCGTCGACAATTTGGTCCTCAGCTACTTTACCAATGATCTGGCCATGCGAAAAGAGCAGAGCCTGACCACGTCCGCAGGCAACGCCCAGGTCGGCATCAGAAGCCTCACCGGGGCCATTAACGGCACATCCCATGACGGCAATCGAAAGCGGCGCGGCATAGTTCTTAAGCCGCTCGGTGACCTCCTCGGCGATGGGAATCAGGTTAACCTGGCAGCGGGCGCACGTGGGGCACGAGACAATCTCGGGACCACGGCGACGCAGGCCCAGCGACTGCAAAATTCCCCAGGCGACCGGCGGCTCCTCAACCGGATCGGCTGTGAGCGACACACGCATGGTGTCGCCAATGCCTTCGGAAAGCAAGATACCCAAGCCTACAGAGCTCTTGATGGTGCCCTGGAGCTTGGTCCCCGCCTCCGTCACGCCCAGGTGAAGCGGAACGTGTGGAATCTCACGCGACAGGGCTCGATAGGTATCGAGCGTCGTTTGCACGCTATGGGCCTTGGCCGAAAGCACAATGTTCTTAAAGCCGCGGTCCTCAAAGTGCTTGACGAAACGCTCGCTCGACATCACGAGCTTTTCGGGCTGCGTGAAGTCGTCGCGCTCAGCGATATCCTGCTCAAGCGAACCGGCATTGACGCCGATACGAATCGCACAGCCCGCGGCACCCGCGGCATCGATCACCGCGTCAACCTTGGCCCAATCGCCGATATTGCCGGGATTGATGCGCAGCTTGGAGGCGCCGGCCTTGACAGCGCCAATGGCGAGCTTATGGTTAAAGTGAATATCAGCGACAATCGGCACCGGAGACTCGGCACAAATCGTGCGAAAGCCCTCGAGCGCAGCCTCGGTAGGCACGCTCACGCGCACGATATCGCAGCCAGCCTGCGCCAACGCGCACACTTGCGCAAGCGTTGCCTGGGCATCAGCGGTATCGGTGCAGGTCATGGACTGAACCACGACCGGAGCGCCACCACCGATCTGCACGCCGCCCACATGCACGGGGCGCGTCAACTCGCGAGGCAAAGGATGGGATAAAGACAATCCAAACACTCCCCTACAGAATAAATCGAAGGATGTCGGAACGAAGCATATAGACAAACAGCAGCACAAAGAGCGCGATGCCCACATAGCTCACAATCGTCTGGACCTTGAGCGGAAGCTCGCGGCCAGCAATCTTTTGAATGATCTCGATGACCAGCTTGCCGCCATCGAGTGGTGGGATGGGCAGCAGGTTCATAAAGCCAAGCGAGAACGAAATGAGGGCGGCAAACGAAAGGAACGTGGCAGGGCCGGCAGCAGCAGCCTGTGAGGACATAACGCTAATGCCCACGATCGAAGAAGACTGATCGAGAATCTCCATCGTATGCTGCGGCTGGAGCAGGCGCATCACGCCCTCCGCTGTCTGCACGACATAGGAGAACGAAAGGCGAGCCGACGTGATGGGGTCTAAACGGACCACCTGCGTAGAGGCATACACACCTAGGCGCTCGTCCTCTTTGAGCGCAACCGAGGTCGAATGCTGCTTGCCGTCGCGCTCATACTCAATGGCGATATCGTCCTTACCGGCGGCCTTGCCGATGGCATCGTAAACGTCCATCCAGGTAGAGCACGATACTCCGTCAACCGAAAGGATCGCGTCGCCGCCCTCGATACCCGCCTTGGCGGCAATAGACCCCTCGTCAACCTGACCGATCACGTTGGTATCCATCGGCACGGTGACACCCGCAATAGAGTAGATGCTCATAAGCAGCAAAAAGCCCGTCAGGATATTGACGAGAATGCCCGCGAGCAGCATAAAGGCGCGCTTGAGAAAACCCTGGCCCAGATAGGTATGCGAACGCTCTTGCGCAAGGAACTCGGCTTCACCGCACGGCAGCTCCCACACATCGCCCTCGGTAGTCGCATGCTCTCGATCGAAACGGCGGCCGTCAAAGGTGGTGTAACCCGCCGCATCTCGTGGCAGCGTCTGATACTTGGTGGGATAGTAGCTCGGCGAGGGCTTCTCCCCTTCCTCATACCAAGGCGCGATAGAGCCCCAACCCAAGAGCAAGGCGCATGCCTCGAGCACAACCTCCTCGGATAGCTCGAGCTCGGCGGCAAGGTCGGCCACGGTCACGCGACCATGACGATAGATAGCCGCGAGCACGCGATCGGCGCACGAGACGTCGGTCGGATCCATACCGCAGATGGCAGCGTAGCCACCCAGCAGCAGCGGGGTCACGCCAAACTTGGTTCCAATGCGACGTGACGTGTAATGGATGTCAAAGCGACACGGCAGGCCCAAAAAGAACTCGGTCACACGGACGCCGCAGGCACGCGCCGCCAAAAAGTGGCCGCCCTCGTGCAAAAACACAAGGACGGAAAGCATCAGCAGGCCCCAAAAGACCGATGAGAGAACGCTCAGAACAGTATCCATAAAACGAAAAAGCAATCCTTATGGGTTAGGAACGGGTTGCGGCGAGCACCTGCGCAGCCTTTTCACGCGCCCATGCATCGATGTCGCGAAGCTGCTCAAACGAATCGACCGCCTGCATATCGTGGGCATCCATGCAGGATTCCACAATGTGATCGATATCGGTAAAGCTGCAGCCATCGTGCAGGAAGGCATCGACGGCGACCTCGTTGGCGGCATTGAGCACGCACGGCATGGTGCCACCCGTCTTGCCGGCACGTTCGGCCAGTGCCAGACAGCGGAAGGTATCCATGTCGGCAGCATCAAACGTGAGCTGCCCCAGCTCGCGGAAATCGATACGAGGCGCCGGGGTATCCCAACGCTCGGGATACGAGAACGCGAACTGGATGGGAATACGCATGTCGGAAGCACCGAGATGCGCCATCACGGAGCCGTCGGCGAACTCGACCATAGAGTGAATCTTGGACTGACGCTGCACGACCACGTTAATGAAATCGAGGTCGCAGTTAAACAGATGCATGGCCTCAATGCGCTCCAGGCCCTTGTTCATGAGGGTGGCGGAGTCGATGGTGATCTTGGCACCCATGGCCCACGTGGGATGTGCGAGGGCATCGGCACGCGTCACGCGGTCGAGCTCGTCGCGGGTGCGGCCAAAGAACGGACCGCCCGAGCAGGTGAGCCAAATACAATGAGCCTCGCGTGGGTTCTCCCCCAGATAGCACTGGTAGATGGCGGAGTGCTCAGAGTCGACTGGAATAAGCTGGCCCGGTTGCGCCAACGGCATAAGCAAGTCGCCGCCGACGACGAGGGACTCCTTGTTGGCAAGGGCAAGACGCTTATTCGAGGTCAAGGCCGCATGGCTCGCCTCGAGACCGGCGGCGCCCACAATAGCGACGAGCACGCAGTCGACATCGTCGCGACGCGCGAGCTCGCAAACCGCCTGCGCGCCAACGCCGAGCTTCGTTCCCTCGGGCAACTCCTGCAGCACGGCGTCATCGCCATGAGCAACATCGGCCACGGCAACCGCCGGAACCGAGAACTCGCGGGCAGCGGCAACGAGCTCGGAGGTACTGGAGTTAACGGACAGCGCCGTCACCTGCAGGCGATCGGCATGCTGGCGGCACACATCGAGCGCCTGGGTGCCGATAGAGCCCGTACAACCCAGGATGGCAACACAGAGACGTCCATCGGGGCCATACGTCGTCTGGAAGGACATTACAGCACGCCTCCGATCATCAAAAGCAGCTGCGCGGTAATGCAGCCAAAGATAAGCGAATCGCTACGATCGAGCATGCCGCCGTGGCCCGGGATAAGGTTACCGGAATCCTTAACGCCCACACCGCGCTTGATGCGCGACTCGATGAGGTCTCCGATAACGCCCAGGACGGACACGACCACGCCGCACAGCAGCGCATAGGGCAGGCTGAGCTTGTAGAAGTGCGTCGCCCACAGGATGAGCCAAATCAAAACCGAGCCCAGGATGCCGCCGACAAACCCCTCCCAGCTCTTTTTGGGAGAGATCTTGGGAACCATCTTGTGCTTGCCGATACGGCTACCCACGATGTAGGCAAACGAATCGGAGACCCAAAGGGACGCGCAAACGCCCACCGAAAGCAGGGCGCCGGCAAAACCGGGCACGGCATCGCGCAGCAGCACGATAGCCGACAGCATAAAGCCAGTGTAGATGGGACCCATGAGCGTCACGGCCACATCAGAGATGCGGGTACGCGGCGACCAAACATACCAAATGCCCACAGCGAGCATCAGGGCAAAAAGCAGGGCATTCAGCAACATCGAATCGCCCAACGCCGACAGCGGAAAGAGTACGGCGGCAGCGATACCCATGCGCTCGTTAGCCATCTTGCCATCGAGCCTCGTCATACGGAAAAACTCATAGCAGCACAGACCGCTCATGACAGAAACAAAGATGGCAGTGGGCACGATACCCAAAACCAGACACAGGATAAAGACAACGGCGTAGACGATACCCGCGGCGGCACGGGTAATAAAGCCCGCCAGCCACGAACCGGTGCCGCTCTTCGCTGTAGGCGCTCCCGCAGCGGTAGCTTTGCGCGCAGGCGTCTTGGGAGCAGATGCCTTGGGACGATCGGACACGATTAAGCCTCCTCGGTCTTGCTCAGTCCACCAAACCTACGGTCACGGCCCTGATAGGCCAAAATGGCGTCGACAAGGCCCCAACGATCAAAGTCGGGCCAATAGGTATCGGTGGCATAGAACTCGGAATAAGCCACCTGCCACAGCAGATAGTTCGAAAGGCGCAGCTCACCAGAGGTGCGAATCACAAGCTCAGGATCGGGAAGGCCGGCGGTATAGAGGTGGGAAGCCACCATGTCGTCATCAATTGCGGCAGGATCAATCTTACCGGCGGCAACGTCGAGCGCGATCTGACGGACAGCGCGGGTAATCTCGGCACGCGCGCCGTAGTTGACGGCAAGCGCCAGCGTCATACCGGTGTGATCGGCGCACTCGGCAAGACCGCGTTCAAAAACGTCGCGGGTCTTCTTGGGCAGCGCGGAAATATCACCCAAAAAGACAACGCGCACGTTTTCGCGCTTCAGAAGCGGCAACTCGTCGATGAACGTCTTGGCAAACAAGTGCATCAAGACGTTGACCTCATGCTGCGGGCGGTTCCAGTTTTCGGTAGAAAACGCATAGGCAGAAAGCACGTCGACGCCCAGGCGCACGCAGGCGGTAATGATCTCGCGCAGCGAGACGATACCCGCCTTGTGGCCCTCAGTGCGTGCAAGACCGCGCGACGTGGCCCAACGACCGTTGCCGTCCATGATGCACGAGATATGGTGCGGAATGTTATTGAGGTCAAGGTCGGAAAAACCGACGCCCGCAGGGGCGTCGGCAAAGTACTCGACCAGTTTATGCTCGTCGTATTGCACCTTAGATCTCCATGACCTCGGCTTCTTTTTCCTTCAGAAGCTCCTCGACCTTGGCGACATACTCATCAGTGTGCTTCTGGACCTTGGCCTGCTCGCGACGGACATCGTCCTCGGTGAGCTCCTCATCGCGCTCGAGCTTGTTGTTGAAGTCGCGACGGATGTTACGGATAGACACCTTGGCCTGCTCGGCGTACTCGCGGCACTCCTTGACGAGCTCGCGACGGCGCTCCTCGGTGGGAGCCGGGAACGGAAGACGAACGACGGTGCCATCGGAGTTGGGGGTAATACCCAGATCGGAAGCGCCGATGGCCTTGACGATAGCATTGATGAGTGCCTTGTCCCACGGCTCGATGAGCAGCATGTGGGCCTCGGGGGTCTTGACGGCGGCAACCTGCGTGACCGGCGTGGGAACACCGTAATAATCGACGGTGATGTCGGACAGAATGTTGGCATTGGCGCGGCCGGTACGGACCTTGGAGAAGTTATGCTTGAGGGACTCGAGCGACTTGTCCATATGGGCGGTGATGTTCTCTGCCATGCTTAATCCTCCTGATAGACGAGCGTGCCGACGGGCTCACCCGAAAGCGCGCGCTTGACGGTGTCCTCGCCATCGATGTTGAGGACCAAAATCGGCATACGGTTGTCCTGGCACAGTGCCGTAGCCGTGGAATCCATAACCTGCAGACCGCGGACGAGAACCTCGTGATAGGTAATCTTGTCAAAACGGACGGCATCAGCGCACTTGACGGGATCCTTATCGTAGATGCCGTCAACCTTGGTGGCTTTAATCAGAATCTCGGCGCCGATCTCACACGCACGAAGAGCCGCGGCGGTGTCGGTCGTAAAGTACGGATTGCCCGAACCGGCGGCAAAAATAACGACGTTGCCCTTGGAAAGGTGGTTGATGGCGCGACGGCGAATATAGGGCTCGCAGATCTCGTTCATCTGGATAGCGCTCATCACGCGGCAGGGTACATCGTTATGCTCGAAGGCATCCTGCAGGGCGAGCGCGTTCATAACGGTTGCCAGCATGCCCATGTAGTCGGCCTGAGCACGCTCCATGCCACCGGCAGCGCCTGCCATGCCGCGGAAAATATTGCCGCCGCCGACAACGACGCCGACCTCATGGCCAACGGCGAGCAGCTCCTTGACCTGCTTAGCAAGATGGTCGGTAACCTTGGGGTCGATGCCATATTGGCCGTCGCCCATCAGCGCTTCGCCGGAAAGCTTAAGAAGCACGCGTTTATATCGGATGTCGGACAAAGCGATCCTCCTTTAGATTGAACTCTCAACATTCTATCAAAGGCTCTAAGAAGAGCCATGAAAAAGCAGGCTGTGAGTAAAACCCACAGCCTGCTCATTACCAGCTACAAGAGCTTATTTACTCGCCACGGACCAGACGGTCAAAGGCAACGACGGTAATGGTGTCGCCGAGCTCCTTGGAGACCTGCTCAGCGTACTTCTTGATGGTGAGGGAGCTGTCCTTGATGAACTCCTGCTCGGTGAGCACGGACTGCTTGTAGAACTTCTCCAGACGGCCGACAGCCATCTTCTCCTGGATAGCCTCGGGCTTGCCGGACTCGGCAGCCTGGGCCATGTAGATCTGCTTCTCGTGCTCGACGGTCTCGGCCGGAACCTGATCGCGGGTAGCGCAGATCGGGGCGACGGCGGCAACCTGAAGGGCAACGTCGTGAGCGAAGGTCTTGAAGGATTCAGCCTGAGCGGTCTCAGCCTTCTCGAAGGCGAACTCGACGAGGACGCCGATCTTACCACCCATGTGGATGTAAGAAGCGAGCGCGCCGTTCTCAGCCTTGCGGGCAGCGAAGCGGGAGATCTTCATGTTCTCGCCCATGATGTGAATCATCTCGGTGAGCTCGGAGGAAACGGTCTCCTCGCCCATCGACTTCTCGAGCAGAGCGTCGACGTCAGCAGGCTCGGTGGTAGCGACAACCTCAGCGACCTTGGAAGCAAAGCCGGTGAACTTGGCGTTAGAGCCAACGAAGTCAGTCTCGCAGGAGAGCTCGAGCAGAGCGCCGGTCTTGCCATCCTCGGAGACGAACGCGGCGACAGCGCCCTCGTTGGTCTCACGGCCAGCCTTCTTGGCAGCCTTGGCAAGGCCGTTCTTACGCAGAACGTCGACAGCGGCGTCCATGTCGCCGTCAGCCTCGACGAGAGCCTTCTTGCACTCCATCATCGGGGAGTCGGTCATCTCGCGGAGCTGCTTGACCATAGCGGCGGTAATCTGGGCCATTGTGGTTCCTTTCAAAGAGATGAAAAAGAATTAACTAAGACTGATTTACTCGGCCTTGGGCTCAGCGGCCATCTCGGCCTCGGAGACCTGCTCCTTGCCGGAGCCAGCGAGGCAGGCGTCAGCCATGAGCTCGCACATAAGGGTGACAGCGGAGATAGCGTCATCGTTGCAGGGGATGCCGTACTCGACCTCGTCGGGATCGGAGTTGGTGTCGATCAGAGCGACGACGGGGATGTTCAGGCGCTGGGCCTCCTTGATGGCGTTCTCCTCGCGCTTGGTGTCGATGACGAAGAGAGCCTGGGGCAGACCCTTCATGTCGCGGGCGCCACCGAGGTTGGTCTGGAGCTTGGTGAGCTCCTTGCCGAGAACAGCCTGCTCCTTCTTAGGCAGAACAGCCATGCGTCCGTCCTCGACCATGGCCTCGAGCTCCTCCATGCGGTTGATGCGGGAGCGGATGGTGACGAAGTTGGTCAGCATACCGCCGAGCCAACGCTGGTTGATGTAAGGCATGTTGGCGCGCTCAGCAGCGTTCTTGACGGCCTCCTGAGCCTGCTTCTTGGTGCCGACGAACAGCACGTTGCCACCCTTGGCGACGTTCTTGACGAAGGTGTAGGCCTGGTCGGCGTCGAGGATGGTCTGCTTGAGGTCGAGGATGTAGATGCCGTTGCGCTCACCGAAGATGAACGGCTTCATCTTGGGGTTCCAGCGACGGGTCTGGTGACCGAAGTGACAGCCGGCCTCGAGCAGGGTGCGGATATTAATCTTGGTAGCCATGTTAAACCTCCTGTGGTTTGCCTCCGCGCGGGGTCATCCTCCAAAACCAACCCGGACATGTGCTACCAAAGCCCGGGCACCACGGTATGAAGTAGCCGCGCGTGCGTGATAAAAACATGTTGCCGTGAAGCAACCCGATGAATGATAGCAGGAATGCATCTTCCTGCCAACCCGCAATCAAAACCACACACCTGAGTGCGGCGCGGGACGTCCCAGCCACTATTCGCCGCGGGGATGGGCTTGAGCCACGGCACGTTTGAGCCGATCGGGCGTGAGGTGCGTGTAAATCTGCGTCGTGGACAGGCTCGCATGACCCAGCAGCTCTTGAACCGAGCGCAGGTCCGCACCGCCCTCGAGCAAGTCGGTCGCAAAGGTATGGCGCATCGCATGCGGGGCAATGTCGGCCGGAATGCCGGCGAGCGTCGCCAGCATATGGAACCGCCGCCTGAGCATGGCGGCACTCATGCGATTGCCGCGCGCCGATATAAGCAGCGGATGCGGTCCGGTAGCGGGGTCACGGCGCTTTGCCTGAGCGAGCAACTCCGGCCTCCCCTCCTCAATATAGAGACGCGTCGCCTCGAGCGCACGACGATACAGAGGGACGATACGCTCCTTGCTCCCCTTGCCCCAAAGTCGCAGCGTTCGCTCGGACCAACCAATAGACTCCACGTTGAGCGCCGCGAGCTCCGAGATTCGCGCGCCGGAGGCATAGAGCAACTCAAGCATCGCCGCATCGCGCAGTCCCGCGGGCGTCGAGGTATCAGGCGTCTTGAGCAGCGCCTCAACCTGCTGGATCGTAAGGACGCCCGGCAGGTCACGCGGCAGCTTGGGCGATGCGATCGCCGAGACCGCATCGCCCTCGACAATCCCCTCGGCAGCCATCCAGCGATAGAGTGAGCGAATGGCAGACAGGTGTGCCGCAAGGGTCCGAGCCGCCGCCTGGCCACGCGACAGCTCGGCCAAATAGGAACGAACGGTCCGTACGTCGGCGGCGCGAGCGTCGATGCCCTCGCGCTCGCACCAGGCAGCAAAGCGCTCCAGCCTCGAGCCATAGGCCGTCACCGTGTTGGGAGAAAGACCCTCGACGCGTGCGATATAGGCGATAAACGAGTCGACGGTGTCGTACAGGTCAAAGACTATGACCGGTCGCCTCCAAACAAGTCGGAACGCGTGGCCAAGTAGGCATCGAGGGCCTCGAGCGCACGGTCCGCATAGGCCTGGTAGCGGTCGCGCTTGCTGCGGCGCTTACCATCCTCGAGTGGCGGCACCAGGCCAAAGTTGACATGCATGGGCTGATAGCCCACGGTGGCAGGATCGGTCGCATAGCCCACGAGCGCACCCAGGGCACCCACACGCGGCAACTCGACGCCCGCGGCACCGATAGCCTCGGCATAGGTGTTGAGCGCCGCGAGCAGACCTGTCGCCACGGCTTCCATGTATCCCTCGGTACCGGTGATCTGACCGGCCAGACGCACGCCGGTACCGGGCACGGCAAAGGTGCCATCGAGCACGTGCGGGGCGTCGACAAAGGTATTGCGGTGCATGACACCGTAGCGGAAGAACTCAGCGTTCTCCAGGCCCGGCACCATATGGAAGACGCGCTTCTGCTCGCCAAAGGTCAAGTTGGTCTGGAAGCCCACCAGGTTATAGGCGGTCTTCTCCTTGTTCTCGGCACGCAGCTGAATCGCCGCCCAGGGGCGACGTCCGGTACGCGGGTCGGTGAGGCCGACGGGCTTCATGGCGCCAAAGCGAATGGCGTCCTTGCCGGTGCGCGCAACTTCCTCGGCAGGCTGGCAAGCCTGGAACAGATCGCCGCCCTCAAAGTCTTTGAGCACCACGCGGTCGGCCGTGGTAAGCACCTCGATAAAGGCCTCGTACTCCTCCTTATTGAGCGGAGCGTTGAGATAGTCGCCGCCCCCCTGCTCCTCGTAGCGCGACTGCGAGAACAGCACGTCCATATCGAGCGTGGAGGCATCGACGATCGGCGCCGCCGCATCAAAGAATGCCAGGGCATCGCCACCGACGAGCTTCATAACCTCTTCGCTCAGCGCCGGTGAACACAGCGGGCCCGCGGCAATGACCACGTGACCCTCGGGAATCTGCGTGACCTCGCCGCGCACGACCTCGATATTGGGACGAGCGGCAACCTCGGCCTCGACAAGCTCGGAAAACTTGACGCGGTCGACCGCCAGGGCACCGCCGGCGGGAACAGCTGCGCGATGGGCGCAATCGAGCAGGACTGAACCCATGCGCTCAAGCTCGGCCTTCAGCAAACCAGCCGCGGAATCCGGACGGGTCGACTTAAACGAATTCGAGCAGACGAGCTCTGCCAGGTGATCGGTATGGTGAGCCGGGGAGCTCACCTGGGGGCGCATCTCGCACAGCTTTACGGCAAAACCGCGATCTGCCAGCTGGATCGCGCACTCCGAACCCGCCAGACCGCCACCGATAACTGTCACCTGATCGAACTGCATCTGCAAACACCTTTCTAATTGACACGTTTTCCATTGTGACCGAAGGGTGTCTGGGCGTGAAGGGCAAACTTGGAGGGCGCATACCTTCCATCCATCATGCGCTCGATAAGACCCTCGAGTTCAAGCGAACCCAAGAGTTTGAGTACGCCGACAGCATCGAGCGAGACGAGCGCCGCGATGTCGTCGACCTTGAGCGGAGAGGCGATGAGCGCATGCATCACGGTCTGCTGCGTTGGATCCAGGTCGGCAATACCGGGAGCATCGGGGCGCGAGTAGCGCAGGGTTCCGTAGATGCGTGAGATAGCCATCTCGATAGATTCCTCGTCGACGATGCAGCAGGCACCGTTCGCAATGAGGTAATTCGTGCCACGCGACTCGGGCGATAGGATCGACCCCGGCACGGCAAGAAGTTCGCGCCCCAAATCCATAGCAGCCTCGGCTGTAGAAAACGTCCCAGAAGGCATACCCGCCTCGGATACAAAGAGGGCTTGCGACAGGGCCGCGATCACGCGATTGCGGCGCGGAAAGGCGAACTTGCGCGGACCCATGCCCCACGGAGAGATCGACACGACCGCGCCGCCCGTATCAAGCGTGCGAGTAATAAGCCCCGCGCTCGAACGCGGGTAGACCACGTCGGCGCCCGTCCCCAGCACCGCGACGTGTTTGCCGCCGGCGTTGACCGCAGCCCAACCCGAGGCCTGGTCACAACCGACCGCGCCGCCCGAAACAACCGTCACCCCCGCATCAACCGCTACTTTTGCCGCAAGCTCTGCCACGGCAAGACCATACGGCGAGGCCTTGCGCGCGCCGATGATGGAGAGCGCGGGCGTCGAAAGCACCTCGGGGTTGCCGCGCACATAAAGCGTCTGGGGTACATCAGAAAGCTCCAAAACGGTCTCGGGATACAACGCATCACCTGGATGCAGCTCGAAGGTCCCCTCGGCCATCATTGGTCCCTCCTTCCCTGGTACATCGCCGCCTCGAGCACGTGGTCCTGCGTCACTTGCTCGCTCTCGGCGACATCTGCGATCGTACGCGCAATGCGAACCAGGCGCACGATGCCACGCCCTGTGAGATGCGTGCGTTTGGATAGGCCGAGTACGCATTTCTCGGCAGCATCATCAAGCTCAAAGGTCGAAACGACGCCGTCAATGGACCGCGTCTCGTCATCCTCGGCCTCGGCATCTGCATCGTCCATACGGGATTCGCGCCAAGCGCGAAAAGCGCGACCGCGCACAACGTAGTCACGTAACTCGGCCGACGACATACCCTCTGCGCCCTCGATAATCACTTGAGGGTCGGGACGGGTCACATCGATCATCATGTCGATACGGTCGGCCAAAGGACCGCGCAGTTTAGACCGATAGCGCTCGACCATCGCCGCCGAGCAGCGACACGGTACCTCGCGATCGCCCAAAAAGCCGCAGGGGCAGGGATTGCTCGCAGCCAGCAGCTGAAAGCGCGACGGGAAGGTAAAAGCCCCATCGACGCGTACGATCCTCACGTAGCCGCGCTCGATGGGCTGACGCAGCGTCTGCAGCACGCCAGTGGGAAACTCGGCAAGCTCGTCCAAAAAGAGCACGCCGCCATGAGCAAGGCTGATCTCACCTGGGTGCACCGGGCGTCCTCCGCCAATGAGGCCCGCCGTTGAAATACTGTGATGGGGACTGCGGAAGGGCCGGTGCCCCGCCAACAAGCCATCAATGTTCTCACCCAAAACCGAATGGATGCACAGCGCCTCCTGTTGATCCTCAACGGAAAGCTCGGGCAGGATGCCGGTCATACGACGCGCGAGCATCGTCTTGCCCGATCCCGGGGACCCGATCATGAGCAAGCCGAGTTCTCCTGCCGCCGCAAGCGCCATGCCGCGTTTAGCGACTTCCTGCCCCAGTACGTCGGCATAGTCGAGCTCAGGCTCAAAGGTCGCCTCGACGCCCTCAGAATCCAGGTAGTGCCGCGCGGCATCGCCCATACCATGAGCAAGCTGAGACAAATGATCGATAAATCCGCAGTCAACGCCAGCAAGCGGCACATGCTGGTCGGACCTGCCGGCGATAAAAGACAGCCCCATGTCGCGAGCCAGCAGCTGAAACGCCACCTCGCCCTTGACGGGAAGCACCGTACCGTCCAGACCAAGCTCACCTGCGATAAGGCAGCGATCGAGGTTGTCACGGGGAATCTGCCCATCGGCCGCTAGAACCGCGATGGCGATGGGCAGGTCAAAGCCGCTACCGGTCTTGCGGATATCGCCGGGTGCCAGGTTAACGGTAATGCCCGAGCGCGGGATCTCGAACCCGGCGGAGCGCATCGCGCAGCGAATACGACCGCGTGACTCCATCACCTCCATACTCGGAATGCCGAGCATCTGGATGCCCGGAACGCCACCGGCAAGCGAGACCTCGACCGTGACGTGAATCGCCTCGACGCCGCGGATGCAGGCCGCGTGAACGGCAAACGTCTCGAACGCCATCACGACACCTGCCAATCGAACGCGTTGTACTGGTGCTCGATCTCGGCGATATGTCCGCCGCGAATGGTGACGCCCACGGCATCGAAGCGAATCGCCTTGAGCGGATAATGCTCCATGAGATAGCAACTTGCGATGCGGCGGTAGCGGCGTTGCTTTTGGGCGTCCACGGCCTCCTCGGGAAAGACCCGCGTGCTGCAATCCAGTGCGACGCGTCTGGTCTTGACCTCGGCCATCACCACGACATCGTCAAGCTCATCGAGCAGCACCAGATCGGCTTCGCCCTCGGTGCAACGATAACCCTGCTCCAGCAAGGTGTAGCCGCGCTCGTTAAAGTAGTCGATGGTGATCAGCTCGCCCAGCATGCCCAGCTCACGGGGACTGAGTCCCTTGATAAACTCGGGCGTCATCGCCCCGCAGTCGAGCTCGCCGTTTTCCCAACGCTCCTTGAGCTGCTGCGTCTTGCTCTTTTTGCTTGCGGCACTCATGGGGTCTCCTTTCCCGCACACTGCATTGCCCCGATGATGAGGGCACCTTTCATGCGGGTAAGTACAGGAAGCAAACCAAAAGCTGACCAAATGCCGTCAAAAAACGGGCCGTACGCAGCAATGGTGTTGCATACGGCCCGCTACCAGCAGGTTTATAAAACCCCAGAGGTCCCTGTCTCCACAATTGGCCTAGAAAAGGCGCTCAGTCTGCAGAAAGTTTCCGCAAAAGCTCACGCGGTGCAGCGGACAAAGTCCATGTTTGCGAATGGCCTCGATATGCTCGGGGCTTGCATAGCCCTTCGACTCGGCCAGATGGTACTCGGGGTACTCGGCGTCGTACTCGACCATCATCTCGTCACGCGTGACCTTGGCCATGATGGACGCCGCGGCGATACAGGCGATCTTGGCATCGCCCTTCACCACGTCGCGCTCATTGGGAACGGCGCCCAAGGGGTTGCCATCCATGAGGACGCAGTCGGGTTCAAGTCCCGTATCGGCCACGGCGCCCGCGACGGCAACGCGGATGGCGCGGGCCATACCCATCTCATCGATATCCTTAGGCGCGATATGGCAAAAACCAATCGCCGTCGCCACCTCGGCAATCTTCACAGAGAGCAGCTCGCGGCGCGCCGGCGTGAGCTTTTTGGAATCGTTGATGCCCCAGACGCGCGGCTCCATGGGAAGGCACACGGCACACACGGTTAAGGGACCCGCTACCGAGCCACGGCCCACCTCGTCGACACCAACGACCACCCCATCGCCGCCAAGCTCATGCATAAGCTCGTACATGCCATTGACGCGCTCGCGCTCGGCAACCTCTTTGGCATGGCGTTTGAGGGCGCGTTCACAAGCCTTGATCACCTGCTGGCGCGGGTCCTCGCGATAATGCTCCACGAGGGCGGGGATCTCCTCAAACGTTGCGCTCGCCAGCTCTCCGGCAACCTGCGATGCCGAAACCGAGCTCGTCATATTGGCCATACCAGGCCCTCCTTGCATGCAAATCAGATAAAAAGAAGGGCCACCCGAAGGTGACCCTTACGTCCAAACGAGTGGACAGACGCTGCGATCTTCTTAGCGCTTCTCGGGGATGCGAGCAGCCTTGCCCACCTTGTCGCGGAGGTAGTACAGCTTGGCGCGACGGACGCGACCATGACGAACGACCTCGAGCTTGGCGATCTTGGGGCTGTGAAGCGGGAAGGTACGCTCAACACCGACACCGAAGGACATCTTGCGGACGGTGAAGGTCTCGCGGGCACCGGCGCCGGCCATGCGGATGACGTCGCCCTGGAAGACCTGGATGCGCTCGCGGTCGCCTTCCTTAATGCGGTAGTGAACCTTGACGTTGTCGGCGACGCGAACCTGAGGAATATCCTCGCGGATCTGCTGACGCTCGATTGCGCGGATGTAATCCATGTGCAATTCCTTACTCTTCTAGAGGTGCCGTACCACTCTGGCCGGCACGTAGTTGAACAAACGTATTCGAGTATACACGCGCGGGTTTCTGCTGCAAGAACAATTTTTTACGCAGACAAAAAGACAAAACCCGCACATGATAACCGTCCGCCTCACGAATGAGACGGACGGCATGAAGGGGGGGGCTACGTTAGGCGTCTGAACCCAAAACGTTAGGCGGAGCGCTTCGCCTCGAGCTTGGCCTGGGCGGCAGCCAGGCGTGCGAGGGGCACGCGGTAGGGCGAGCAGGACACGTAGTCCACGTCGGCCACATTAAACAGACCCTTGATGGACTTGGGGTCGCCGCCGTGCTCGCCGCACACGCCAAAGTGCATGTCGGGGTTGGTGGCGCGGCCCTTCTCGACGGCCATGCGCACCAGCTCGAGCACCGCCGTGTCAATGGTCTCGAAGGGGTTGTCCTTCAAGATCTTCTTGTGCATGTACAGCGGGATGAACTTAGCCTCGGCATCGTCACGAGAGAAGCCGAAGGTGGTCTGGGTGAGGTCGTTGGTGCCAAAGCAGGAGAAGTCGGCATGATGCGCGATCTCGTCAGCGACCATGCAGGCGCGTGGCAGCTCGAGCATCGTGCCCACGGGAATATTGAGCTCGACGCCCTCTTCGTCGGAAACCTCGGCGATCACGCGCTCGATAACCTCGCGGGTCTGAACATGCTCGGCCGTAATGGAAACGAGCGGGACCATAATCTCGGGACGCGGATCGACGCCCTCCTTGATGAGGCGAGCGGCAGCCGTGGCGACGGAGCGGACCTGCATGAGCGGCAGATCGCTAAAGACGATGGACAGGCGCACGCCGCGTAGGCCGAGCATCGGGTTGGACTCGACCATGCCGTCGATACGACGCAGGCGGGCGCGCAGGACGGCAAGCTCTTCCTCGCTGGCGCCAGCGGCTTCCTTCTTGGTGATGGCGACCTCGAGCTCGCGAGGATTATCCAGGAACTCATGAAGCGGCGGATCGAGCAGGCGGACGACCACATCGCGACCGGACATGGTCTTGAACATCGCCAGGAAGTCCTCGGTCTGAACCTTGAGCAGGTCGGCCAGGGCCTGCTGCTTCACGGCCTCATCGTCAGACAGGATAAAGCTCTGGATGATGTTCTTGCGGTCGCCCAGGAACATGTGCTCGGTGCGGCACAGGCCGATGGCCTCGGCGCCAAACTCGAGCGCGAGCGCGGCATCCTCGGGGTTGTCGGCATTAACGCGCACATGGTTGGCATGGCCACCGGTCTCGTCCAGGCGAATCTCGTCGGCCCAGGATAGGATGGTGTCCAGATCGCCGGTGAGCTCGGCGGAGACCAGGTCAACGGCGCCGTCGACGACGATACCCTGGGTGCCGTCGATGGAGATAACGTCGCCCTCGTGCAGCACGCGGTCGCTGCCCTCGATGCGCACGACCTTCTCGGCGGCGTCGATATGGAAGCGTTCAACGCCACAGACGCAGGGCGTACCCATGCCGCGGGCGATAACGGCGGCATGGCTCGTCTTGCCACCGTGGCTGGTCAGGATGCCCTCGGCGGCTACCATGCCCTTCAGGTCATCGGGGTTGGTCTCCCAGCGAACCAGAATGACCTTGTGGCCCTCGTTGGCGCGCGCGACGGCGTCGTCGCTCGAGAACACGACCTCGCCCACGGCGGCACCGGGGCTGGCGTTCAGACCGCTGGCCAGCGTCTCGTACTTCTTGGAGGCGTCAAACTGCGGGTGCAGGAGTTGGTCGAGCTGCGCGGGATCGATGCGGCTCACGGCCTCCTCGCGGGTGATCAGGCCCTCCTCGACCATTTCGATAGCGATGCGCAGGGCGGCGGTGGCGGTGCGCTTGCCCACGCGGGTCTGGAGCATCCAGAGCTTGCCCTGCTCGATGGTGAACTCGATATCGCACATATCGCGATAATGATCCTCGAGCGTCAGGAACACGCGCTCGAGCTCCTCACCTGCGGACTCGAGGCCCGGGGTGGTCTTGAGGTCGGCGATAGGCTCGGTGTTGCGGATACCGGCGACGACGTCCTCGCCCTGAGCATTAACCAAAAAGTCACCGTAGAACTCCTTGGTGCCGTCGGCCGGATTACGCGTAAAGGCGACGCCTGTCGCAGAGGTCTCGCCCTTGTTGCCAAAGGCCATGGCCTGCACGTTGACGGCGGTGCCGAGGTCGTCGGAAATGCCATGCTGCTTGCGGTAGATGCAGGCACGCTCGTTCATCCAGCTGCCAAAGACGGCCTGAATTGCAAGGCGTAGCTGAAGCTCCGGGTCGTGCGGGAAAACGGGCTTGCCGTCAGCGACCTCGAGCTCGGGATACAGGGAGGCATCGACGTTCTCGGAGAAGATGCCCTTAAAGGTCTCGACGAGTTCCTGCAGGTCCTCGGCCGAAAGCTCGGAATCGATGCGAACGCCGGCGACCAGACGGGCCTGGGTCAGGGCGTTCTCGAACAGGTCGGCGTCAACGCCCATGACGACATTGGAAAACATCTGGATAAAGCGGCGGTAGCTATCCCAGGCAAAACGCGGGTTCTGCGTCTGCGCGATGAGGCCCTGGACGGAATCGTTATTGAGGCCCAAGTTGAGGACCGTGTCCATCATGCCGGGCATGGAGAACGGAGCGCCCGAACGAACCGACACGAGCAGCGGGTCGTTGGCGTCACCGAGCTTCTTGCCGCAGCGGGCCTCGAGGTCCGCCTCGGCAGCAACGATCTCATCGAGTGCGTCTTCGGGCCAGACGTTGCCGGCACCGGAGTACTCGACACAGGTCTGGCAGGTAATGGTAAAGCCACCGGGAACCGGCAGGCCGATACGACTCATCTCGGCAAGGTTAGCGCCCTTGCCACCAAGCACGAAGTTCATGGACTTGTCTCCCTCGGTGACACAGGTGCCCTGGGCGTCGGTTCCAAAACGGTAAACCCTCTTGCAATCGCTCACGATACTTCCCCTTCCATGCACTTACGCGCACGACCGTGGTAACGAATCGACCCGCCAGATGCGGGCCGTGAGGGAACTATACGGCGGGTTTTGAGCAGGCTTAAGCAGAGGATGCGCGGTTTGGTAAACGTGCTAAAACTGGCGGTAAACGGTAGGTAAAGGTGGTTACATTATGAAGATACCACTGTAAGAACGTGCAGGTCAGATGCGATATTTTTGCTAAATCGCTTTATCAAAATGCTGCTACTATTAGGCTCGACGGGCGGCGCGGCGGGCACGGGCTTCTTGGATTTCCTCCAAGTGGCTAATGATCTCGGCAGCGCTTTCTTCGATGGCCCTGCCGTCGGTACGCACCACAAAGCAGCCTAGGCGCTTCATGAGCGCACGGGCTTCCTCGAGCTCGCTGTGCACGCTCTCGGGCTCGGCATAGGAGCCGGCAACGGCACGAGCGTAGTCATCGCCCAAGCGGCTATCGCGAATTTCGGAAATCACATCGACGGTCGAAATCAGGCCGAACAGGCGCATCGGGTCGACCTCGTAAATCGACTTGGGCGGCTCCATGCCATGCGCCAGTGGGACATTGGCGACCTTGTAGCCCTGATAGGCCAAATACATCGACAGCGGCGTCTTGGACGTACGCGATACGCCCAGCAGCACGATATCGGCTCCCGACAGATCGTCGCAGCCGCGCCCGTCATCGTGCTCAACGAAATACTCCATGGCCTCGATGCGATGGAAATAGCGGTCATCGGTCTTGTGAATCACACCCGCGACGCCCTTGGGCGGCACACCGATGAGCGACGACAGCACGGCAAGCGTCGGGCCAATCAGGTCGACCGAACGAATATGCAGCATGCCCAGGTAATCGAGCACGCGGGCGCGAAGCGCCGGATCGACAATGGTGTGGAACACGGCAATATCGCGATGGTCGGCATCGACGCGCGGGCCCACAAACGACTCCACCTGCTCCACCGAGGTCACCTTGGGCAGGCGCAAGAGAAGAAAAGCCCCTTCATCAAATTGCCCGGACGCCGCAAGCACCACCTCACAAGCGGTATCACCGAGCGAGTCGGAGATAACGATAACGGTGGGACGAGCGGTGACCGGGCAATCCATGCGGGGCTCCTTTAGCGCTTATGCGCAGGCTGGCTTACTTTTTGCGGGCAAGCTCACCGATGTTGGCGATGCCGGAGAAAACGGCCTCGAAGCGGTTGAGCAGCTTAAGGCGATTATCGCGGAGCTGCTCGTCCTTGTCCATGACCATGACCTCATCGAAGAAGCGGTCGATGGGCGCGCGCAGGGCGGCAAGGGCGGCAAATGCGGCCGGGTAATCCTCGGCAGCAAGGGCGGCATCGACAGCGGTCTGAGCAGCCTCGGAGGCATCGGCAAGCGCGAGCTCGACCTCGCCCATCAGGCCGCGGTCGTACTCCGCACCCAGCTCGGGCTTGGAGATGTGTGCGGCGCGGGCATAGGCGGTCGCAAGGTTGTCGAACGTCTCGGCGTCGTTCTTGCGGGCCTCGTCGAGGGCGGCGCAGCGGGCGAAGAAGACGGACGGGGCGATGATGTGCACCGCGGAGACGGCGGCAACGGTATCGGCCGGGATCTTTTCGTCGCGGGCCATGCTCACCAGGCGGCCATGGAAGAAGTCGCGAACCTGCTGGGCGACCTTGGCGGCGTCGAACTCAATGCCCTGCTCGCTATAGAGCTCGAGGGCGAAGTCGATGAGCGACGTGGGGTCGATCGGCAGACGGTCGCGCAGGATGTTGATGATGCCGATAGCGGCACGACGCAGCGCGTAGGGGTCGGAGGAGCCGGTCGGGGGCTCGCCAATGGCAAAGATACCGGCGATGGTATCGAGCTTGTCGGCGCAGGCCACGATGCAGCCAGCGGTGCCCTCGGGCAGCTCGTCACCGGCAAAGCGGGGACGATAATGATCGCGAATGGCGTGGGCAACCTCGTCGTTCTCCCCCATCGCGGTGGCGTAGTAACCGCCCATCACGCCCTGCTGGCTCGTGAACTCGACGACGGCGTTGGATACCAAGTCGGCCTTGCACAGGTGCGCGGCGCGAGCGGCATCGGCGGCCAGGTGGGCGCCCAGATGGGCCTCGCGAGCGATGGCAAGCGCGAGTTGCTCAATGCGCTCGGACTTGGCGAGCACGCTACCGAGCTTCTCCTGGAAGGCAACCTTGGCCAGACGCTCACGGAACTCGTCGAGGGAGATCTTCAGGTCCTCCTCGTAGAAGAACTTTGCGTCGTCCAGACGGGCGCGCACGACGCGCTCGTTGCCGTCGATCACGCGCTCGGCGTTCTCGGGCTTGCTGTTGGAGACGACCACGAACTCACGCGTGAGCTTGCCCTCGCCGTCATAGATCGGGAAGTAACGCTGGTTGGTGAGCATGGACTCGCAGATGATCTCGTGCGGGACCTTGAGGAACTCCTCATCGAAGGTACCGACGAGCACCGTCGGCCACTCGCAGAGGTTAATGACCTCCTCGAAGACCTTCTTGGGCGTGTCGACATGACAGCCGGGGCGAGCGGCCTCGACCTCGGCGATGCCGGCAAGGATGGCCTCGCGACGACGCTCGGCAGAAAGCACGCCGGCGTCCTCGAGCACCTGCTCATAAACAGCGGGGCTGGCAACAACATGGTCGCCAGGGCCAAGTACGCGATGACCGCGCGTGGTGTTGCCGCTCGTCACGTCGGCAAACGACACGGGCACAACATCCTCGCCCAAAAGGCAGCAGATCCAGCGGACCGGACGAACAAAGGTCGCATGCTCGTGACCCCAGCGCTGGCTGCGGTAGTTGGGCCACTGCAGGCCGGCGATGGTCTTCTCGCACAGAGCGGTCAGAATCGGCGTAGCCGGTGCGGAGGGAATGTTCTTCTCGGCGAACACATACTCGCGACCGTCAGTGTCCTCGCGACGGACCAGGTCCTCGGCAGCCACACCGCACTTGCGGGCAAAGCCCTGGGCGGCCTTGGTGGCGTTACCGTCAGCGTCGAAGGCAATGTTGGCCGCGGGGCCACGCTTGACCTCATGGACTTCATCGGTCGCGGTGGCGACGTTAGCCACGAGCGCAGCCAGGCGGCGCGGGCTCGAGATCACACGGACCTCGCCGTGGGCCAGACCGGCCTCGTCGAGACCCTTGGCAATCATGGAGCCAAGCTGCTTGACGGCATTGTTCAGCGGCGCGGAGGGCATCTCCTCCGTACCGATCTCAAACAGGAAATCCTTAGCGTCTGCCATGGCTTACGCCACCTCGCCTTCCTGGTCGGCATTCTCGTTGACTCCGGCGACCTCGGCCATGTAGGCCTCGCAGCACGCCTTGGCGACGGCGCGGACGCGCAGGATGTAGTTGGCACGCTCGACCGCGGACAGGGCGCCGCGAGCATCGAGCAGGTTGAAAGCGTGGCTGCACTTCATGACGCAGTCATATGCCGGCAGCGGCAGCTTGCGCTCCAGGCAGGAATGGCACTCGGCCTCGTAGTCGTCAAACTTCTGACGCATCATCTCGACGTTGGCGACCTCAAAGTTATAGGCACTGAACTCGCGCTCGTTCTCGAGGAACACGTCGCCGTAGGTCATGGGCGTGCCGTCGGGCAGGTAGCTCCACACCAGGTCGTAGACCGAGTTGACGCCCTGGGCGTACATGGCGATACGCTCCAGGCCGTAGGTAATCTCAACGGGCACGGGGTCGACCTCGATGCCTCCCACCTGCTGGAAGTACGTAAACTGCGTGACCTCCATGCCATTGAGCCAGACCTCCCAGCCAAGGCCCCAGGCGCCAAGGGTCGGGCTCTCCCAGTCATCCTCGACAAAGCGGACGTCATGGTCGTTGGGATCCAGACCGATAGCGGCAAGAGACCCCAGGTAGAGCTCCTGGGCGTTAACCGGAGAAGGCTTGATGAGCACCTGGAACTGATAGTAGTGCTGCATGCGGTTGGGGTTCTCGCCGTAGCGGCCGTCGGCGGGACGGCGGCAGGGCTGCGCATAGCAGGTGCGCCACTCGGCGGGACCGAGCGAGCGCAGCGTGGTCGCGGTATGGAAGGTACCGGCACCGACCTCGGAGTCATAGGGCTGCATAATGACGCAGCCCTGCTCGCCCCAGTACTGCTGGAGGCGCAGGATGATGTCTTGGAAGGAAAGCGATGAAGCGTTCATGCCTCTAATATCCCCTCGTCGAAACGATTACACGGTTAGGTACTGTACTATAGCGGTTTTTAGTCGATAGCGCCGATGCGGTTGAGCGGCCAGTAGCGCACAAGCGCCACAGCGATCAAATCAGAGCGATCGACGGGACCAAAGTAGCGGGAGTCAGCAGAGTTCTCGCGGTTGTCGCCCATCACCCACACGCACCCGTCGGGAACGGTGTAGGGATAGCTTACCTGAGCGCCGGGCGCTTGGACCGAAAGTGGCCAGCTCATGCCCGTCGTATAGTCCTCGTCGAGCGCTTGGCCGTCAACGACCACCTTGCCATCCTGCAGGTCGACCGTCTGCCCGGCCGTGGCAATAACACGCTTGACAAGAACATCATGCTCGGAGGTGCCATCGGGGTTGTGAAACACCACGATATCGCCCTGCTTGACGGGCTGACCGAGCTCGAGGCTCACCTTTTGTGCCAGGATCTGGTCGCCAATCTCGATCGTGGACTCCATGGAACCGGTGGGTACCACAAAGGGTTCGACCACAAACGAGCGAATCAAGAAGGTAGCGACCAGTGCGATCGCGATGACCGCGATCCACTCAAAAGCGCCCCTCAACGCGGAATGCTGCGATGGAACCATTCTCACTCCTCGCTCTGCGAATACGAAGCGTCCAGAATCTCCTGCGCGTACGCACGCTCCTGTGGCGTAAGGCGCGCCGTCTCGATCAGGTCGGGACGCCAGCGGCAGGTGCGCTCGATGGCATTCTTACGGCGCCAGGCGTCAACCTTGGCATGGTCACCGCTCACGAGCACCGGCGGCACGCCCTCGCCGTTGAACTCGGCAGGACGGGTGTACTGCGCGTACTCGAGCAGTCCTCCGTCCTCGGCGGTCGAGAATGACTCGTCGACGTTGCTCATTTCGTCACCAAGGGCGCCGGGAATCAGGCGTACGACGGCATCGGCAACGACCATAGCGGGAAGCTCGCCGCCCGTGAGCACATAGTCGCCGATCGACAGACGCTCATCGGCATACGCATACGCACGCTCGTCGACACCCTCGTAGCGACTGCACACAAACAACAGGCGCTCACTTTTGAGCAGGCGCTCGGCCACATGCTGCGTAAAGGGCTCGCCACAGGGGGTAAAGAACACCACAGTGGGCTTGGGACCCCCTGCGCTAATGGCCTCGATGGCCTCGGCGATAGGCTCGACCTTCATGAGCATGCCCTGCCCGTCGCCGTACGGCTCGTCATCGACGGTACGATGGCGGTCGTGCGTCCAGTCGCGCAGGTTATACGCCTTAAAATCAAAAAGGCCGGCCTTGCGAGCGCGGCCCAAGATCGATGTGGACATGACGGGCTCAAACATCTCGGGAAAGACCGAAAGGGTCTCGATCAGCATGTTGTCCTCCCTACTTGTCCATATCGATCAGGCCGTCCATAACGTGGACGGAAATTGTTCCTGTGTCGGGAAGATCGAGCACGACCTGCTCGATCACGGGAATCAGTACCTCGCCGTACCGATCGCCCTCAACAACCCAGACATCGTTAGCGGGCGTCGACATGATCTCGACGATCGTGCCGAGTAAACCGAAGCGCTCGTCGACCACCTCGCGACCCATCAGGTCGGTATAGGCAGCGTCGAGCGAATCGAACTCAAAATCGTCACGATTTGCCAGCACGTAGCATCCCGTGATGCCCTCGGCGGCCGTCAAGTCGTCAATGCCCTCAAACGAGACCAGATCGCCATCGCCCGTATCGGTGACGGACACGACCGTGCAAAAGCGGTCGCGCTTGAGCGCCGGCGGCGTCAGGGCGACGCGCATACCCGGCTCTAATACAGAAGGAAGCCCCCGCAGCGGCTGCGCGAGGACCTCCCCCTTCCTTCCGTGCGGCTTGACAACACGGGCGATGTTTTTGTACTGGGACCTCAAGGTCCTAGCCCAGAACCTCTACCTCGACAGCAGTGTCGAGGCGAGCGGCCAGTGCACGGGCGAGCGTGCGAATGGCCTTGATGGTACGGCCACGACGGCCGATAACCTTAGCGACGTCATCCTCGGCGACCGAAACCTCAATTGTAGAGGCGTCGTCACCATCGATGACCTCAAGGCTCACGGAATCCGGGTCGTCGACGATCTGAACAACGAGATATTCGACGAGATCGGCGATGCGATCTGAGAGCATTGCCTCACCCTCGAGCTGTGCAGCGTCAACCTCAGGCACGATTTACTCCTCGGCGCCCTCAGCGGCCTCAGCGGCAGCCTTAGCGGCCTCGGCCTCTTTGGCGAGCTGCTTCTTGGACTTCTTGACGACGGTCTCGGTCTTCTCGCCCTCATTGGCGGCCTTGACCAGAGCGGCGACGGCGTCGGTGAGCTGAGCGCCCTTGGACTGCCAGTCGGCGATCTTCTCGAGGTCGAGGTTGATGGTCTTGGGGGCGGTCATCGGGTTGTAGCGGCCAACCTCCTCGATGATACGACCGTCACGCGGGGCGCGGGAATCGGCGACGACGACACGGTAGTACGGACGCTTCTTAGCGCCGTGACGAGCAAGGCGAATCTTGACTGCCAAAGGAAACTCCTCCAACCAAGCAGCTTTAGGCTGCAACTACAAACAAACAGTTGAACATAATACGCCATCGACACGGGCAGGTGAAGTCCGTGAGACCAACTTCTTCGGTGTAGTCGAGGGCAAATCCATATCTTAGACAAGAATTCGGGATTTGCAAGCACATCCACGCACCCCACATGAGCTGCGCGGTATACTCATAACATGGAAAGACGCGAACATACATACGGTTATGAGGATGCCATGGGCGTCACGCCGCCTCCCTGGACGGGTCCGGCGGTGGGTCTGATGGACCTCGATGCGTTTTTTGCGAGCGTGGAAATGCTCGATCATCCCGAATGGCGCGGAAAGCCGCTCATCGTGGGCGGAGACGCCGATTCGCGTGGCGTCGTGTCCACGTGTTCGTATGAGGCACGTCGCTTTGGCGTGCACTCTGCCATGGCCTCGGCCGAGGCGCGGCGCTTGTGCCCGCAAGCCATTTGGACGCATGGGCATTTTGATCGCTATCGTGAGGTCAGCGCGCAGGTCATGGCGATTCTTGCCGAGGAGACGCCGCGCGTGGAGCGCGTATCCATCGACGAAGCCTTTATCGATATCACACCGGGTCGCTTTGCGCCCGAAGACCCGCTGCTGGTTGCGCGGCGTATAAGCGACCGCGTGGCAACGCTGGGAGTAACGTGCTCCATTGGCGTGGGCTGCAACAAGACGGTCGCAAAGATCGCAAGCGAGCGGGATAAGCCGTTTGGACTGACCATCGTGCGCCCCGGAACCGAGCAGCGCTTTTTGGCCGCGCTGCCGGTATCTGCCATGAGCGGCATCGGACGCTCGGCCGAGGAACGGCTGCGCCGCATGCGCATCTACACGCTTGGCGAGCTGTCACGCGCACCGGAATCCACCTTGTCCTCTATTTTTGGTGTCAACGGCGAACGCATGCGCCAGCGTGCGCTGGGACTCGAAATCTCCGAAGTCACGAGTCTCGATGAAGAGCGCGAGGTCAAGTCGGTCAGCAATGAACGCACCTTTGCTAAAGATTTGACTGAGCGTGGGGATATTGAGGCGGCGATTGCGCTGTTGGGAGAGTCAGTGGGACGCCGTCTGCGCCGTCAGGGGCTGACGGGTGCCACGGTAACGCTCAAACTCAAGTATTCGTATGGCAGCGGGCGTACGGCACAGCGCCGGCTGCCTCATCCGACCGACGATGAGAACATCTTCGTGGCGGTTGCGCTCGAACTGCTCGACAACATCTGGCAGGAAGGCATGCATGTTCGCTTAGCGGGCATCGGCATGAGCGACTTCGACCACCAAGGCGGCATCCAGACCGACCTGTTCTGCGAGATCGATGACCGCGGAGCCCAATCCAGCGACCGCCGCGACCTCTCCGTCGCCATCGACGCCGTCCGAGACAAATTCGGCGACAGCGCCCTTTCCTTCGGCCGCCAATCCCGCTTCAACGATTAACCGCCTTTGGGCAAAAAGAAAGCCGGGCAGGTGCGGAAAACCGCAACTGCCCGGCGATATGCGTGAGGCTAGCTAAACCCCGTCTCAAATGAGCTACTACAGGAGGTTGAGGGGGAGCTGGGGAGCGTCACCCCAGAGCTTTTCGAGACGGTAGAAGTCGCGCGCCTCGGGAGTGAAGACGTGGACGACAACCGAACCATAGTCCATGAGCATCCAGGTCTTCTGCTCGCGACCCTCGATGGAGAACGGGTGCTCGCCGCAAGCCTCGGCGACCTTCTCCTCGATCTCGTCGACGATAGAATCGACCTGGCGGTTGTTGGTACCGGTGGCAAGCACAAAGTAGTCGCATACGTCGGAAAGCTCGGTCAGGTCGAGCACCTGAACGTCCTCGCCCTTCTTGTCGTAGGCGGCCTGCGCGGCGGCGCGGGCGACATCCTCGGCGGCGACACCGCTCGCGGACAGCGAGGCGGCGGTGCGGTCGGACGTGGCGACGAAGCTCTTGTGCTCCACACCTTCAAGAATCTGCTCGTCGGTCATGGTCTCGTCGGCCATGGAATACCTCTTTCTAGACAGCCCGAGCTAGCGCAGCTGGGCGTAATGGTTGTAAATCGAAATAGCCGTGGGATAAAGATAGCGCCCGGACTGGATCACATAGACCAGACCCTGCGCAAAACAGGAGAAGAACAACTCATCGAGCGTCGACTCCCCCACCATCTTGCGCAACGCATGGGCATAGTCGCCGTGGCGGTTGGGCTCGATGGCATCGGCCACAAAGACCACCATATCGAGCGGCGTCATGTCGCAGGCACCCACGGTGTGACGGTCGACAGCCTGGAAAACGGCCAACGACAACTCAGGGAAAAGCTGCGGAAGCTCATAGGCGGCAACAGGGCCATGCAAAAGCGGCGTCGCGGCGGAGGGAGAGCCGGCAATCTTAATGCCGTAGTGCAGAGCGCGCGTGACCAGCTCGTCGTCGGAAAGCACCTTGTCCCAGTCATGGATCAGGCCGGCGGCAGCGGCATCAAAGCGGTCAACGCCGTAGACCTCGGCCAGATGAAGTGCGGTCTCGGCAACACCCAGCGAATGCACATAGCGCTTGCGCTTATCCTTCATGCGAACATCGAGCAGCTCTTGAATGCGCTTGAGCAGCGCGCGCTCATCGCCCTCAAACTGATCCTCTACCGACAACGTAGACCCCCATCACTCAAAATCTTCTTGGCCCAAATCGGCATATAGCCTGCGTTTGCGAATGTAGCCGAGCACGGACTCGCTCGTAAGATAGCGCACGCTCATGCCGCGGGCAACTCGCTTACGAATGTTCGTCGAGCTGATCGCCAGCGCCGGAATCTGAATATAGCGCACGTCGAACGGCAGCCCCGACTCTTTGATTCGGGCACGCGCCGTATCGATATCAAAGCCCGGTCGCGTCGCCGCAATAAAGGTAGCAAGCTCAGCGATTCGTTCGGCATCATGCCAGGTCACAATATCGATAATCGCATCGGCGCCCGTAATAAAGTAGAGCTTTACCTGCGGCGGGTAAAAGTCGCGAAGGGCATGAAGCGTATCGGCCGTATAGGTTACGCCCGGACGGTCGATCTCGAACCGGCTCGCCAAAAAGGCCGGGTTCGCGGCGGTGGCGAGGACCGTCATGGCATAACGGTCCTCGGCAGGCGTAACCGGCTTGTCAAGCTTAAAGGCAGGAGAACCCGCCGGCATAAAGAGCACAGCGTCCAAGTCGAGCGACTCGCGCGCCTGCTCGGCGGTCACCAGGTGCCCGTAATGGATGGGATCAAAGGTGCCACCCATAATGCCGAGCCTAAACTCCCGCCCGTCCTCTAGAGGAAGCTCGGGCAGACCGATTCCACCGCGCAGCGACATGGCTTACTCGCCCTCCGAGGTCTCGGCATCGCCCGCGGCATCCGCCGCATCGACAACCTCAACGCCCTCATCCGCAACATCGGCCACGTCAATGGCTTCAACGGCAACGTCCTCGCCAGCATCCTCGAGCTCCTCGTACTCCGAGAAGTCCTCGGCGCCCTCAAAGTCAAAGGCGCGCTGGCAAATACGGACCTCGTCGCCCGCACGGCAGCCGGCCTTCTCGAGCGCATCGTCAACACCCATACGCGCAAACTTATGCTGCAGGTAAATGACGGCTTCTTCGTTTTCCCAGTCTGTCTGGATGACCATGCGCTCGATGGCACGACCGACCACGCGGAAGGCACCGGGCTCTTCCTGGACAATGCGGAAACGCTTCTCACGCTGCAGGCGGCGGCGCTCCCACTCATCGTCGCGCAGAACGACCGGCTCATCGGAGACAGCCAACTCGGCGCGCAGCTTAGCCACCTGCTCGCCCACGGCAAGCATCAGCGTGTTGAGGCCGGCGCCCGTCACAGCAGACACGGCAAAGAACATATGTCCATCGTCGAGCGCAGCGCGTTTGAGGTCGGCAATCTTGTCAGCCGTGCCCGGTGCATCGCACTTGTTAGCGACGACGATCTGCGGACGCTCCGAAAGCTCGGCGCCATACTGCTCGAGCTCGCGGTTGATGATGCGATAGTCCTCGACCGGATCGCGATCCTCAAAACCACCCGTCATATCGACGACGTGCATGATGAGTGCCGTGCGCTCGATGTGGCGCAGGAACTGATGGCCCAGGCCCTTGCCCTCGCTCGCACCCTCGATGAGGCCGGGGACGTCGGCAACGACATAGGAGTACTCGCCGGCACGCACCATGCCCAGATTGGGCACGAGCGTGGTAAACGGGTAGTCGGCAATCTTAGGACGGGCGGCGCTCATGCGCGCGATGAGCGATGACTTACCCACCGAGGGGAAGCCCACGAGCGCGGCATCGGCCATAAGCTTCATCTCGAGCTCAATCCAGTGCTCCTCGGCCGGTTCGCCCAGCTGAGCAAACGCGGGCGCGCGGCGCACCGACGTCACAAAGTGCGTGTTGCCCAGGCCACCGGCACCGCCGGGCGCCACGACGACGCGCTCGCCATCGTGCACCAGATCGGCAATCTCGAACATCGGGGTCTGCGTCTCGGGGTCGAGCTCGCGCACCACGGTACCCATAGGGACCTTGAGAATCAGGTCCTCGCCGCTCTTGCCGTTACGGCGGGCACCCTGCCCGTGCGTGCCGCGCTCGGCGCGGAAGTGATGCTTAAAGCGGTAATCGATCAGCGAAGACAGCTGAGCATCGGCCTGGATAACGACATTGCCGCCACGACCGCCGTCGCCGCCATCGGGGCCGCCTTTGGGGACAAATGCCTCGCGCCTAAACGACATGCATCCGGCTCCGCCGTCGCCGCCGCACACGTTAATGCGGCTGATATCGGTGAACTGTGACAACAGAATCGCCTCCTACAAAAAGAGGGAGACCCTTGAATCCTAAAACTCAAGTGCCTCCCACATATGTGCTCTATGAAGGGTGAATTACGCGTTCGCGAGCGGGCGTACGCTGACCCTGTGCTTGATACCCTTGTGGAACTCAACGGTACCGTCGACCAGCGCGAACAGCGTGTCGTCCTTACCACGGCCAACGTTCTCACCCGGGTGGATGTGCGTGCCGTGCTGACGGACGAGAATCGTGCCCGTGGTTACCGTCTGGCCGGCATAGCGCTTCGTGCCAAGGCGCTGACCGCGGGAGTCACGGCCATTACGGGAGGAACCGAGTCCTTTTTTGTGTGCCATTGTGTATACCTACTCTTTCGTTACGAGTGTAATCTACTCGGCGACGGGAGCCTCGGCAACAGCCTCAGCCTCTGCCTTGACAGCCTTCTTGGCGCGGGAGGTAGCCTGAACCTTCACGATCTTCAGCTTGGTGAGCTGCTGACGGTGACCCTTCAGACGACGATAGCGCTTGCGCTTGTGGAACTTGAAGACCAGCTGCTTCTCGCCCTTGAACTGCTCAACGATCTGAGCGGTAACCTTGGCCTTGGCCAGCTTGTCGGGATCGGTGACGATCTTCTTACCATCGTTGAGGAAGATGACCGGCAGGGTGACCTTGTCGCCCTCATTGCCCTCGATCTTCTCGACGGTGATGACATCGTCGGTGGCGACCTTGTACTGCTTGCCGCCCGTGTTAACGATTGCGTACATGTTTACTTGCCCTTCATGCATCAGTTAGTGCAACAGCCGAATATAGTAGCAGGCGATAATACCCCCGTCAACGAGTATGTGGAGCAAATCCACAAGTTCGCACAGGTATGGGGCTGACGAGTCGGCCCTCGTCGTCCTCGCATGCTTGATTCTGACGCTCGACATCGTAGGAGCAGATGGTCACGAGGTCTTGCATACCGGTGGAAACAATAGGTGCATCCACGCCCGGGGTCAAGCCCTGCAACAAAACATCAGCCGCAGAAAGCAAAATTTCCGGACGCATGGAGCCCTCGTTGTCGGCATGGGTGTCGAGCATGAGCACCAAATGGTCCGGGCGCTCCCCCGCCGTGAGCTCATAGCCCACGAGCGTGTGATCCAAATCCAAGCGCTTGCTCTTTTTGCCGCGCGCGTAGTCGATGCCATGGCCCGCGCGCAGCGTGTCGATCGCACGACGCACCTCCTCGGCGCTTACGGGCGCCTCGGGATCCAAGTGCAGGTCGATGCGATACGACAGGCGCGTGAGCTGCGCCGTCAACGCCGGCGTGCGCACGTCGATGTACGCCGCCTCGATGGGCGCCAGATCGGCCGGAGACGCCGCAGCCAGGCGCCCAAACGCCTCGTCGAGCGCTACGAACTCGGTCATAAACAGGTCATACCACTCGCAGATCGACGACGTACCCACCGGTAGCGCCGAAGAGAAGCCCACGCGCATGTGCGGGGAGAAGCCCTGCGTGACGGCATAGGGAAGTCCCGCACGGCGCACGATGCGCTCAATGGTATGGATTACTTCGAGATGGCCCAGATACTTAAGGCGATCGCGCTTGCCATAGCGAACACGAAGCCTAAAGAGCGTGGGGTTGTCGGTCAGGCGCTCACTCATGCGCGATCACCCATCAATACATTCTTGGCGTGGAGCGTGGGGCAGATCCCGCAGCCGGTGCACGACGTGCGGGTGCAGTCGGGAGTCGTGACGCCCTCGAGCGAGCGACGGTACTCGCGCTCGAGGAAGCCACGCGTGCAGCCGGGGCTCACGTGCTCCCACGGCAGGCGCCAGTCCAACTCGTAGGGCAGGTGCACGAGCTCATTGAGGTCGATGCCGTTTTTGGCAGCAGCCTCCTTCCAGTTATCAAGCGAGAAATGCTCTACCCAGGCGTCAAAGCGAGAGCCCGAGCGCCAAGCATCGATGATGACGGGCGTCATGTCACGACCGGCGCGGGAAAGCGCGGCCTCGATGAGCGAGGTCTCGGCATCGTGGTAATGCACGCGGACGGCACGGTTGCGAACGCTCGTGATAAGCAACTTCTGGCGACACTTGACGTCGTCGTAGTCGAGCTGCGGGCACCACTGGAACGGCGTGGCAGCCTTGGGGATAAAGACCGAAACCGAGATCGACACCGAGATCGAGCCGCGACGAGCCTTGGGCACCACGGAACGACCGAGCTCCAGCACGTGATCGGCCAGATTGGCGATGGCCACGATGTCCTCGTCGCGCTCGCCGGGAAGGCCCATCATAAAGTAGAGCTTCATGCGGTTCCAGCCGGCCTCGAAGGCCGCCTTGGCCGCACGGTCCAAGTCCTCCTCGGTCACGTTCTTGTTAATGATGTCGCGCATGCGCTGGCTGCCGGCCTCGGGCGCGAACGTCAGGCCGCCCTTCTTTTCGCCAGCAACCGACTCGGCCATATCCACGCCAAACGAATCCAGGCGCTGCGACGGAATAGACACGCGAATACCCGTATCCTCCAGGCGACGGTTGAGCCTGCCGAGCACGTCGCGAATGCAGGAGTGGTCGGTCGTGGAGAGCGAGGTCAGCGACACCTCGTCATAGCCGGTCTTTTCCAGACCCTGAATCACCGACGAGACGATCTGGTCGGCCGAGCGCTCGCGCACCGGGCGATACGTCATGCCGGCCTGGCAAAAACGACAGCCGCGGGCGCAGCCGCGCAGGATCTCGATAGACAGGCGGTCGTGGACCAGCTGCGCATAGGGCACGCACGACTGCGACAGCGGATTCGTGGCGCCGAAATCCTCGACGACGCGCTTGTAGACCACGGTCGGCGCATCCTTGCCCTCACGCGGCACGGTGTAGCCATGCGGCGAGCAGGGCTCGTCGTGACAAACCTCATAGAGCGACGGCACGTAGTTGCCGGCAATGGATGCAAGCTGCTCGACAATCTGCGCGCGCGGGACTCCTTCGTCACGCAGACGGCGATGCAACTGGCAGGTCTCGAGCAGCGATTCCTCGCCCTCGCCGATGAGGATAACATCGAAGAAGGCCGCGTACGGCTCGGGGTTGTACACCGAGGGGCCGCCGGCGATGATAATGGGGTCGTCCTCGGTGCGGTCAGCCGCTAACAGCGGAATACCAGCGAGGTCGAGTGCCTCGAGGAAGTTCGTCACCGCCATCTCGTGCGGCACATGCAGGCCGACGATATCAAACGAAGCGACCGGCGCTGCACCCTCGAGCGACAGCAGCGGAATGCCTGCCTCGCGCATGGCGTCACCCATATCGGGCCACGGCACATAGCCGCGCTCGCAGGAGATGCCCTCGGCCTGGTTAAGGATGTTGTAGAGGATGGCGATGCCCTGGTTGGGCAGACCGACCTCGTACACATCCGGGTAGATCAGGCAGCAACGGTAGTCGGCATCGGCCTTGGAAAGCGTGCCCCACTCGTGATCGATATAGCGACTCGGCTTCTCGACCTTGGCGAGCAACGGCTCAATTAAATGAAAACAGTCTTGGTATGCAACGCGCAACGGAAAACCCCTAAGCAGCGAGATCTGATGCGTCCTGATAGGACGCCATAGGACGGGTAGCGCCCGCGACCGCAGTCACCAGATCGCGAACGCGGGAAAACGTGGCAGTGACCACCTCGTTAGCACGGCTGTAGTCGACATCGCGCTCGTAGAGCGAAACGAGCGCACGGCCCATGCCATAGGTGCCCGCGGCAGCAGCGAGCGCCTTGACGGCAAACCCAATATGCGGCGTCTGCTTGACGAGCGCGCGGGTGACCGCGCGGATCACAAGACCGCCGGCAAGCACGCCCGCGACCTCGTAGCCGCGCTCAGGCTTAATGCCGCGTCCAAAGACGGCAGCGAGCTCAAAGAGCATGCCCACCTGCGCAAGCGCCATAACGGGATAATCGGTGCCCGGCAAAAACACCAAAGCCCCGGTCGCCATATTGGTGAGCGCACACGAGGTGATGATACGATTGGCCGCCGCGATGCGCATGAAGGCAAAGTTCGCCGCAAAAGCCGTTTCCTTGTCGGTGCGATCGAGAATCCAGCGGGCAAGCGTCTCGAGCAGATACGTCTTATCGGTTGCCGCCACCACACCGAGCATGGGCGTGGACTCCTCGATAAACGGCACCTCCACAGCAGACTCGGCAAGCACGCACACGGGCGCGCCGGCGATCACGAGCTCCTGCACGGCACTCTCCAAGCGGTCGGAACCACACGAGAGCACCAGCACCACATCGGTATCGGTCTTTGGAGCAATTCGCTCCTCCCCCAGACGCTCGACGCGCACAATGCCCGAGGTCGTCTGCGGCACAAAGGCGTCACGCACCGTCTCGGCCAGAAAGCGCGAGGCGGACGAATCCAGATAGACCGAGACGCGCACCGGCGTATCGGAATCCTTCTTAACGGACGCGCCCATCTTAAAAGCGCGGGTCAGCTTATCTACGGGAATTTTCATAGCAAACCCCTCCAGCGGTTACGCGGCGCCCGAACGATGCCGCCATATGGATTGTACGATACCCACCGTCAGCAGTTGGATCATCATCGAAGACGAACCAAAGCTAATAAACGGTAGCGGAATACCGGTAATCGGCATCATGCCGATGCACATGCCGATGTTCTCAAAGGTCTGGAATGCCCACATGCCGACGATACCTACGCACGACAGACGCAGGAACAGCGACTCACACTTAAAGGCGACGCGAATCGTCGAAAAGATCAGCAGCACGTAGAGGCACAGGAGAAAAAAGGAACCGCAAAAACCAAAGGTCTCGGACAGGAAGGCGAAGACGAAGTCGGTGTGGAACTCAGGCAGAAAGCCGCCGGCCGACTGCGTCGCATGGCCCAAACCCTTACCAAAGAAGCCGCCCGAGCCAACGGCGATAAGCGACTGCTGCAGGTTGTAGGCATCGTCCGAATCGGCATTATCGGGGTCGATAAAGACCGTCAGACGGTTCATCTGATACTGCTTGATGAGCACATCGTGGCCGAGCAACGAATCAAAGACCGAATCGAGCGCCAGAACGAGGGCCACCAGGCCCACGAGCAGGGCCAGAGTCGACAGCACCCATTCGCGGCGTGCACCGCTCATACAAATGACGATGGCGCCCGAAACAAGCACGACCAGGCCCGAGCCCAGGTCGCCCATGGCAACGACGGCCAAAAACGGAATGGACAGCATGCCGCAGAGCTTGACGTAGTCGCGAACGGTATCGATGCGACCGTTATACTGCGAGCCAAGCGTAGCAATAAAGAAGATGGTGATGAGCTTGGCAAGCTCAACCGGCTGGAATGTCAAGCCGATACCGGGAATCTTGATCCAGCCCGTCATGCCCAGACCGCCTGTATAGGACAGACCCGGAATCTTGGGCGAGAGGATCACGATCAGGTCGATGACGAGCAACGCCGTCGAGAAATTGGAAATACCGCGCAGGTCGGTACGCCAGACCAGCACCGCCAGCACCGTACCGATTCCAATTCCCAGCAGATGGCGTGAGAACGAAGCGTCGGCCTTAAACTGCGAAGCCGACCAGATAATGATGGCACCGTAGGCGACGAGAGCCACAGTAGCCACGAGCACACCGATATGCACCTTTTGGCGAAACGTGCCGCGCGAGGCCGAAAGTTGCTTGTTGACACGGTCCAGGCTGCTGCGAGAGCCAGTCTTGGTTGAACGGAACAGATCCGCCGGAGAAAAATCCATCGCAACCTCCTATCGAACCGAAGAATCGCCCGAGGCCGAAGAGGTATCGGGCTCGTCATAAATCACACCGAGCACGTCGCGCACGACATGCATCGCGGTATCTGAGCCGCCGCCGCCCTGCTCCAGGACAGTAGCGATGACATACTTGGGATCATCGGCCGGTGCATAGGCGCAGAACCACGCGTATTCGTCCTCGCCGCTTTTCTCGCCCGTGCCCGACTTGCCGTATACCTGCGGCGTCAGGGTGCCAAAGTGAGCCGCCAGGGACGTCGATGCCGTGTAAATCACGTCGTGCATGCCGTTGCGAACAAGAGCCAAATCCGAATCGCTGTTGATCTTGGCCTCCAGGCGCTTCTTCTTGCCCTTGCCGTTGTACTTATAGGCATCGCCGTCGCCATCGCGCGATACGGCAGACAAAAACACGTGAGGCACGTACTGTTTGCCGCCGTTGGCAAGACCCATATAGGCACACGCCATCTGCAGGGGCGTCACCAGGATGTCACCCTGGCCGATAGCGATGTTGGTCATATCGCCGGCATTCCACTTGCGGTCCTCGGCAGAGGCGTCGGTGAAGTACGACTCTTTCCACTCGGCATCGGGAATACGGCCCGCGCCTTCACTCGGCAGATCGATACCGCAGGTCTTGCCCAGGCCCCAGCGACGAAAGACCTCTTGCAGGCCCTCGGAATGTTGCTCGTCATAAAAGAACGCCTTGCCCATGTCGTAGAAGACAGGGTCGCACGAGTTGGCGATACCCGATTGCAGCGTCATGGTGCCGTGGCCAGACGTCAGCCAGCAGCGCTTGCCCCACGACTTGCCCAGACCCGTCCAATAGCCCGTGCAGTTGGTTGTCTGCGTTGAAGTGTAGGTTCCAAACTCAAGACCGGCCAGTGCCGAGAGCGGCTTGATGGTCGAAGCCGACATGTACTGTCCGCTAATGGCGCGGTTGAGCAGCGGGTGCGAACCCTTGTCATCATTGAGCTCGGTCCACACGTCATTTGAGACGCCGCCGATAAAGACGGACGGATCGAACTTGGGCTGGCTCGCCATGCCCAGGATCTCGCCATTGTTGGGATCGAGACACACTACGGCGCCGTTGCCGGCATTGCTGTAGCCAGTGGTCTTGGCAAGCTCGATAGCGCTCGCCAGCGCCGTCTCGCAGGCCTGCTGGATCTTAAGGTCGAGCGTGAGCTTAATGTCGGAGCCGGCCTTCGCGGGCACGGCGCCGGCCTGACCGGTCACATTGCCCGAGGCATCGACCTTGACGGTCTGCTCGCCACGAATACCCTGCAGCAGGTTTTCGTAGTAGCTCTCAACGCCCGCCTGCCCCACGATATCGCCCGACTGATACGTAATCTTGCCAGCAGAAGCATCATCGTCGCCAGAAGTTTTCTTATTCTGGGCCTCGAGCTGCTCGGAGGTAATGGTGCCGGTATAGCCCAAGATATGGCATGCCGTCTCGCCGTATGGATACTGGCGCTCGGTACGCTCGGCAATCTTGACGCCCGGGAACTCGCCGGCATGCTCCTGAATATAGGCAACCGTGGAGCGACGGACGTCCGTCGCGATGGTATGCAGGCTCTGAGCGCCCTCTGTATTGTCCTGAATATTGCGAAGGACCGCCACATAAGGCATTCCAAGCACGTTGGCAAGATGGCGAACCAGAACCTCATCCTCGGCAAGGTCGCGGTAGGCCACGACAGCAAGTGAGGGACGGTTCTGGACAAGCGCCACGCCATTGCGGTCGAGGATGCGACCGCGCACAGCGGGTGTGGTAACGGTGCGAGTCTGATTACTATTGGCCTGCTTCTCGTAATAGTCCGACGAGACCATCTGCATGCCCCACAGCTTGACGGCAAGTGCCGCAAACATCGCGCCCACACCCGTGGTGAGGATGGAAAAGCGGCCCTTAAAGGCGGTCGCCGCGGTATTGCCTTCGCCCTCGGTGGCGCGCGGGGCCGTTCCATGCTGTGTATCGTAGGTAAAACGGGAATCGCCACGACGCATGATGACCAGCGCGACCACGATGGCCACAACCAGCACGATACCGGCGATAATAACCGTCATCTGGGAAGACATCTACGGGCCTCCCCTATTTGAGCTTGCGGGTCTTGGGCTTAAAGCGCATACCCGTCTGGCGTCCGCCACGTGCGGAGAATCCATAGCCGGACTGCGGCACGACGCCGGACATCAAAAACTGAATGGCAACCAGACCCGTCAGGATCGAGGACGGCAGCGCATGGCCGAAGATCGCCACGACAAAGCTCGTCTCCAAACCCATAAACAGCAAGATGATGCTGTAGATCACATTAATGACGAGCGCAAAGGCGCCCACGGTGACGCCGCGCGCACTCGGGGTACCGCCCGTCTGACCGACGGCGCTGTGCACCAGGGCAAAAGAACCCACGGTCAGCAGGAGCGACATAACGCCCACCGGCACGGCAGCGGACAGGTCATAAAACAAGCCGCTGCAAAAACCGCACACGACGGCACGGGTCGGGTCGCCCGAGAACACGCTTAGGCACACCAGGATAATCATGAAGTTGACGCGACCGCCCGCAATGGAGATCTGCGGTGCCAGGCCTGCTTGCAGCAGCACGCACACAATGGCGGCGATCACAAACGTGCGGGAGCTCATCCCCTGCTCGTGTAGATCCATGGACATGCCCCCTATTCGCTCGAGCCAGAATCGGTCGTCTCGGACGTGTCGGAACTGTCATCCGAGCTCTCGTCCTCGTCTTGGTCGCAGCGTCGCGCGACGTTCCCTGCGGCGTGCTGTTGGCCGTGCTCACGTCCTCGTCCGAGGCCGACTGTTCGTCAGTCAGCGAGGTGATGACCAGCACTTCCTCGTTGTTCTCGGCCGTCGTCTGGGCGCGCACCACAATGGTGTAGTACACATCGTTTGCCGATTTCTCAACCGACGAGACGGTGCCGAGCGGTAGACCCTTGGGGAACACGCCACCGATGCCCGAGGTCACGATGATGTCGCCAACCTTAACATCGGAGTCGACGCTCACGTACTCAAGACGCAGCGTGCCGTCAGCCTGACCCTGCAGCATGCCCTGGGCGCGCGTGTCCTGCACCATGGCGGATACGCCGGAGTTCTCGTCGCCAATCAGGCGCACGGTGGACGTTTTGGCCGAGACTTCGATGATCTGGCCGATAACACCGGCCGAACTCGTCACAGGCATGTTGATGGTAAGCCCGTCGGCAGAACCCTTATCAATCGTGACGGTCGAGGTCCAGGCATCGCCCGAGGCACCAACGATACGAGCTGCGGTCGATTTGAGGTTGTAGGTCGACTGCAGGCCGACCAGCCCCTCCAGACGCTCAGCGGTCTTTTGAGCCTCGGAGAGCTCAGCAACCTTAGAGGTCAGTTCCTCGTTTTGTTTTTTGAGCTCGTCGAGCGTGTCCTGCGACGCCGTAAGGTTAGAGAACACGTTGCCGATCGCATTGAAGGGAGCCGCCACAGCCGAACCCACAAAGCGCACCGGCGAGGTAATCGTCGTTACGCCCGAACGCACGGCATGAATCGGCCCTGCCTCGCCCTCGCGGATGTAAAACGTGAGCAGCAACACCGAAATCAGGCTGAAAACAATCAACGGGCGCATACCCGTTGATTGTCGCTTGGTATTCAGATTTGTGGAGAAACCCGAAGATCGTGCCAAATGGAATCCACCTTTTGGAAATTAAGCATTGGTCTGGACGAAGCCGCCATCAAACGCATTGGCCTCGAGCACGCGGGCACAGCCGTTAACAACGTTATCGAGCGCCGTGGGGCTGACGTTGACCGAAACGCCGGTCTCATCGCGCAGGCGCACGTCGAGACCGCGCAGCAGCGCGCCGCCACCGGTCAGCAAAATGCCGTAGTACATAAGGTCCGAGGCGAGATCGGGAGGCGTGGCATCGAGGGCGTCCTTGACGGCCTTGGCCATCTCGTCGAGCGGCTTGTTGAGCGCGCGACGAATCTCCTCGCTCTCGATGCGCACGGTCTTGGGCAGACCGGTAATCACGTCGCGGCCGTTGACCTCGACGTCAAGCTCGTCCTTGAGCGGCACGGCGGAGCCGACCTTGATCTTGATGTCCTCTGCCGTACGCTCGCCGATGGCCAGGTTGTAGGCATCACGAACGTGCGTGAGGATAGCCTGATCGAACTCGTCGCCGGCAATACGAATGGACTGCGAGACGACGATGCCGCCCATGGCGATAACAGCGACCTCGGTGGTACCGCCACCGATGTCGATGACCATGGAGCCGGTGGGCTCCTCGACGGGCAGGTCGGCGCCGATAGCGGCAGCCATGGGCTCCTCGATCAGGTAGGCCTGGCGAGCGCCAGCCTGGATCGTGGCCTCAAAGACGGCACGCTTCTCGACCGACGTGACGCCGGAGGGAACGCAGACGACAACGCGCGGACGCGGGGTCCACGGATAGCGCTTCTCGGACGCCTTGTCGATAAAGTAGCGAAGCATGGCCTCGGTAACATCGAAGTCGGCGATGACGCCGTCCTTCAGGGGACGAACAGCCACGATGTTGCCGGGCGTACGGCCGAGCATGCGCTTTGCCTCGATACCGACCGCCAGGATGCGCTCGTCGTTCTTGTCGATGGCGACGACGGAGGGCTCGCGAATGACGATACCCTTGCCGCGCACGGAGACAAGCGTATTTGCGGTGCCGAGGTCGATGGCAAGATCGCCCGCATAGCTACCGAAGAACATATCCATCAAAGAAAACAACGCAACTCCTGATGTGTTGGATGATTGCTGGAAAACTACTAGTTCATGATACTAGCGCAAGCCCGGCACCTCACTTGCGGTGAAGCACCGGGCGAAGCTAAATCCCATAAGGTCACTACTGGTTGTCAGCAGCCGAGAAATCCATATCGAGCGAGGAAACGGCCCAGCCGATATGGTTGTCGGAGCGCACGAATTGGACGGTGTACTCCTGCTCGCCGCCCTTGGACAGCGACGCCTTAACCTTGGCGGTCGTCTCGGTCATGGACTGATCCATGCCCTCGACGGACACGGTGGCACCCTGCGGAATCGAGGAGATGATCATCGACTTAGCGTCCTCGGACAGGCTCGAGGCCAGGCAAGACTCGGCCTTTGCGGTGTCACCGTCGCCGGCAGCCTGGAACAGATCGGTAACCACAGATTCCTGAGACGGGAAGCCAAAGCCGCGTGTGTAGGCAAAGCCCAGACCGCCCGCGGCGATCAAAATGAGCAGAAGCAGCACAATGAAGACTTTGAGACCCGTGTGGCGATGGCGACGACGGACCTTGGCCTGCTTACGATCCTGACGGTCCTGCTGGACCATCTCGGACTCGGACAGCGTAAAGAAACCGGTGTCCGAGGGATCGGGCATAAACTGACCGGTCGCGCCCGTAGGATCGAGCGGATCGACGGCAGGAGCGTCCATCGCGGGCGCCGGAGCCGTGGCCATAGCCGTCTGGGCGGATAGCGCGGCAAGCGAATCGTGAACGCGGGCAAGCTCATCGGCCTGCTCGGAGGTGAGCTGGTAGATGCCATCGGCAGTAGCGGCGTTAAAGGCGTCGAGTGCGTCGGAGGGGCGGCCGGCGGCAGAAAGTGCCTGACCCATGCCGGCGTTGAGCGCACGCGTGTCGTCGCGGGGGCCGGCAAAGTCGATAGCCGTGCGGTAGGTCTCCACGGCATCCGCCGGACGGCCGAGTTTAATGAAGCAACGACCAAGCTCGCCGAGTGCGGCGGCAGGAGCCGGATTGGCGCCGTCGATGGCAGCCTGACGGAAGGCAGTACCCGCGTTGGCATAGTCGCCCGACTGGAACAGCGCATTGCCCAGGCCGAGATAGGCCTTGAACGGCGTGGCATAGGAAGCATCCTGCGTAGCAGCAGAGAACGCCTGGGCGGCCGTCGTGTAGTCGCCCACGGCGGCGAGCGCCTTGCCGCGGTTGGTGAGCAGTGCGCCGCGCTTGCCGTAGGTGCCGTCGTTGAGAGCGGCGGCATAGGCCTCGGCGGCCTCGGCATACATGCCCAGGTGCATCAAGGCGTTACCACGAAGGTGATCGGCCTCGCCCATAATCTCATCGGGAGTTTTTGCCGCCCCAAGCATCTGGGCTGCAGCGGAAAAATCACCCGCGCGGTAAGCGGCGCGGCCCTGTTGGATCAGCTGGCTATTCAAGGAAGTCCCCTTTACTCGTGAACGATCTCGACATGGACGATCTCGTCGCCGGCACGCAGCTGCGAAATCACATCAAGACCCTCGACCGTGGTACCAAAGACGGTGTAACCGGAATCGAGGTTATGCTGGGCGCCCAGGCAGAAGTAGAACTGCGAACCCGCGGAATCGGGGTCCATGGAGCGTGCCATGGCAAGGGCACCATCGACATGGCTGTTGCGCGGATTGGTGGCAAACTCGCCCTTGATGCAGTAGCCGGGACCACCGGTACCGGGCATGCCGTCAGGGCCCTCAAGACCGGCAGCGACGTCGGCGCCGGACATATCGCGGGTATTGGGGTCGCCGCCCTGAATGACAAAGCCGGGCACATAGCGATGGAACTTAAGGCCATCATAGAAACCCATCGTGGAAAGCTCGCAGAAGTTCGCGACATGAATGGGAGCGCCCTCACCGTCAAACTTGACCTTGATGGTACCCTTCGACGTCTCGATAACGGCGCACTCGTCGCCGGCAAGCTGATACTCGGGCGTGTAGAGCTCTTTCTTAAAACCAAACATGTGGTTCCTTCCTCGTGCGTTTAAAGCATATTTGTACGAATTGTAGCAATAAGCATGCGCTTACATCAATTGCGCACGTAGGTTATGCCGACTATGGCGAACTAATTTTAGGAACGCTGCTGCGGCTTCCAGGAACCCACATTGGCGTCGTACTGGTTCAGTGCGCTGTTGCCGCCCTGCGCGATGGGCGCCAGGATATCGCTTTGGTGGGAACTCATCGACTCACCATCGGGAATGGCCAGCGAGATGTCCCAGCTCTGACAGATCACGTCGACACGCTCGTACATCCACTCGGCAAGCTGCTTTAAGTGGGCGATGTCATCCGCATAGACCGTATCGTCCTGATACTTAAGGTTGTTAAGCTCATCTTGCGTCTTTTTGATCTGGTCGCGCAGGGCGTAGGCACTCTGCGACAGCTCCTGACGGGTGGACAGTGGCGTTCGAAGATAGCCATTGTTAAAAGAATCGATGACCTCGCCGATCTGGTCCTCGTCACCGTAGGACACGATGGTCTGATACAGACCGTCGAGCCTGGTATAGAGCTGATCATCGGTGAGCACAGTTTCTTCCTGGACCACCTCGGCAGAATCGTCCTGCTTGGTATCGTCCTCAGTCGCCTCGCCCTTTTGGCGCGTGGGGAAGGTCGTCTGCGCGGCCTGGCCAAACTGGTCATAGAAGCCAGGCATGACACCCATGGGATCGGCCGTCACGAACCAATACGCACCACCGCACACGACGGCAAGGACCGCGATGACGATGAGCGGCTTGGGGATATGACGCTTGTGCTTGTGATAGGCGTCCTCGTCGGGGTGCACCTTGCGCTTGGGTTTTTGAGCATCGTCATGCAGGGAAACGGGCGTGGGAATATCGACCTTGGGGATACCGAAATCCTTATCGAAAGCCGGCAGCACGCAGGTCTCGTTAGGATCAGCGGCATCCGAAAGCACCGCAGCGGCAGAGGCCGGCGCATGCGGCACCTCGGTATCGATCTGCTCTTGCGTTAGGCGCGGAAAGCCCGCCGTGCGGCCCGCTGCCAGGTCGGATGCGGCCGCGTCCTCGGAGAGGATACCCGGAGCGGGGCGTCCGCATTTGGGGCACGTACGATCATGCGGAGAAAGACGGGCACCGCAGCCCTCACAGAACACGAACTCGGTGTGCTCGGGACCATCGCCCGGACCCACATAGGCGTTGCAGTAGGGGCAGAACGAGGCGCCGTCCTCGATAGTCTTAAGGCAATGCGGGCAGATCACGGCATCCTCTTTTCGAAGCAATTCAAACAATCGAGGTTAGAGCATAACATCGCCACGGCCCCACAGGAACAAGGCACCAATTCAACATCGCCAGGGCGCGTAGCTACTTCTTCTTTTTGCTTGGCATCGAGACTTTGATGCCTTGGGCGGACTTGGTCACACGAGAGCGCTTAGCTCCGGTACTCTTCTTTTTCTTGGGCTGGGCCTGGCCCACGCCCTCGAGTGCGCGGGCCTCGGCCTCGCGAGCGGTGCGATCTTCGCGGCGCTGCGCCATGTCGGCGGCGACGCGCTTGGCAAAACGCTCGGCCGTCGAACCCGTCGAGCTCACCTTGCCGCCACCGCGACCCAGGCGGACGTGCACACCGCGGCCAAAACCAGTTGCGGCATGACGACGACGCGGCTTGAGCGAATCCATCATCGTGGCGAGCTTAAAGAACACCGAGCAGGTAAAGACCACGATGACAGCCAAGATAACCATCTGGCCCATCGACAGGTTGGCAATAGAAAGCAGCCCCGGGAATCCGATAACGCCCACCAGGATGCCGGCGACTACAAACACAAAGAGCACCACACGTAAGGGTGTGAGCGGCTGCGAGATGCGCCAGATCAGGCTGACGCTCGCCGCGCACGACGTAAGCAGGCACATCGTAGACAGCGTGAGCTGGCTAAAGCCAAACACGCGCGCCACAAAGATATCGAGCGCCGCAGCCAAAATGACCGCAATCGACGCCGGCAGTGCACGCTTGAGTACGTTGGTCAAAAACGCACCCTTCACGCGAGCATTGTTGGGCTCCAGGCCCAACACAAAGCCCGGCGCGCCGATGCAAAAGAAGTTGATGAGTGTCATCTGGATGGGCTCGAAGGGGTACGGCGGCAGCGCAATGCACAGCGCCGCCAGGCCCATCGAGAACAGCGTCTTGGTCAGGAACAGCGAGGCCGAACGCTGCAGGTTGTTGATGGAGCGACGGCCCTCGGCCACCACGGCGGGCATCGAGGCAAAGTCGTTGTCGACGAGTACAATCTCGGCCACATTACGCGCGGCATCGGAGCCGGCCGCCATGGCGACGGAGCAGTCGGCTTCCTTGAGCGCCAGCACATCGTTGACGCCGTCGCCCGTCATGGCCACGGTGTGCTCGCGGCGCTTGAGCGCCTGCACGAGCTCGCGCTTCTGCTGCGGGGTCACACGACCAAAGACATGGTAGCGGTCCACTGCGGCATCGAGCTTGGCAGGCGTATCGAGCGTCGTGGCGTCCACATAAGCGTCCGCCCCCGGCACGCCCACCACGCGCGCGATCGACGACACCGTACGCGGGTCGTCGCCACTGATCACGTTGAGGGTCACACCCTGCTCGTTAAAGTAGCCGATGGTCTCGGCCGCCGAGGTACGAATCTCGTCGCGGATGGTCACAAAGCCCACGGGCTCGGCCTCGCCCACCATATCGCCATCGGGTGTAAAGCCGTCCACGCGCGCCACCACGAGCACGCGGCAGGTATCGGCAAGCTCGGCGACACGGTTCTCGACCTGCGAAAACACACGCTCCGAAAGCACAAACTGCGCGGCGCCCATCACATAGGAGCCCTGCGCAAACGAAGCGCCACTCCATTTTTTAGACGACGAGAACGGAATGACCGACAGCGGCTCAGACACCTCGACCGGGCGATCGGCGTAATAGTTGAGCAGCGCCTGGCAGGTCTCGTTGGCATCGGCCGAAGTCGCACGTGCCACGTTAGCCAGCGCAAAATCGAGCACTGTGGTATCGACGGGAACAGCCGCCTCGTCCGAGTCCACGCCAAAGCCAACACCCTCAACAGGCAGCGGGTAGGTGCCCTCGACCTCCATGCGGCCCGACGTGATGGTGCCCGTCTTGTCCAGGCACAGTACATCGACGCGAGCGAGCGTCTCGATGCAGTAGAGCTGCTGCGCCAGCACCTTGCGGCGGGCCAGGCGCACCGTGGCGATGGCGAGCACCGACGAGGTCAGCAGCACCAGGCCTTGCGGGATCATGCCCAGCAGGGCGCCCACCGTGGACAGCAGCGCCGACGAAGGCACATGACCAGCCAACAGCTCGGAGAAGCACCACGAAAGCGCGCTATCGCCCGGGGTTCCCGCTGCATCCCACAGCTCGCTCACGCTCGAGGCAAACAACGCCAAACCGAGCGGGATCATGATGATGCTCGCAAAGCGCACGATGGCGTTCAGCGCGTTCATGATCTCGGAATTGACCTTTTTGACGTACTTGGCCTCGTTATTAATTTTGGCCACGTAGTTGTCGGCGCCGACATGGATCACGCGGGCGCGCAGCAGGCCCGAGTCGATAAAGCTGCCGCTCATGAGCTCGGAACCGGGCTGCTTCTTAATAAGGTCGCTCTCGCCCGTCAGCAGGCTCTCGTTCACGAGCGCCTCGCCGGAAACCACCACGGCGTCAGCGGGAATGTGGTCGCCGCGCCCCAGGCGGATGATGTCGTCGAGCACGATCTGGTCCAAGTCGAGCTCCACCTCGGCACCGTCGCGCACCGCGATGGCCTTCTTGGAGGTCAGCAGCGTGAGCTTATCGACCATCTTCTTGGACCGCATGGACTGGATGACGCCAATAGCGGTATTGAGGAACACCACGAACAGGAACGTCAGGTTCTTAAACGAACCGGTCAAAATGACCAGGAACGCCAAGATCACGTTGATCAAATTGAACAGCGTGCAGAGGTTCTCGATGATGAGCTCTTTGACCGACTTGGTCTTGTGCTCCATGTTGCGGTTGATCTTACCGGCGGCGATGCGCTCCTCGACCTCGGCGGTCGAGAGTCCGCGCTCGATATCCGTTGCTGCCATACCACGTCCCATCACGTCGCGTCGGTATAAGAAAAACCGTCCGGACCATGCGAGGTTCGGACGGTCTTACGTTCGATGGTGCCCCATGTTGGATTCGAACCAACGGCCTTCTGCTCCGGAGGCAGACGCTCTAATCCCCTGAGCTAATAGGGCCAACGTTTGGCATTATACCCAAGTGCACCACGGGCTATCAAAATAAAAGAAAAAGCTTTGCAATTCCGAGGAAGACGCGGCGCAACGGCCCACTTTAGAAGGCAAAAGCGAGTCAGATAGTATAAACTCTCATGCACCATATATACACGGCTCGCGATGCGGGCCGTTTTTGCAAAAGTTATCCATCGAGGTGAGAGGCACACCATGATTGCAATTTTAAAGCAGAGCGCCAGCGACGAGGCCGTCGGCCATATCGTCAGCTGGATTGAGAAAAAAGGCCTGAAGACCGACGTCTCGCGCGGCGAGAACGAGACGATCATCGGCCTGGTGGGCGATACGACCAAGATCGACCCGTTCCTGCTCGAGTCCATGGATGTCGTCGAGCGCGTGCAGCGCGTCTCGGAGCCGTTCAAGCGCGCCAACCGCAAGTTCCACCCCGAGGACTCCGTCATCGACTGCGGCCACGGCGTCAAGATCGGCGGCGACCAGTTCCAAGTCATCGCCGGCCCCTGCTCCGTCGAGGGCGAGAACCTCATTCGCATCGCACGCCGCGTAAAGGCAGCCGGTGCCACGATGCTGCGCGGCGGTGCCTACAAGCCCCGCACCTCCCCCTACGCCTACCAGGGCATGGGCCCCGCCGGCCTCGACCTGCTGTGCGAGGCGTCTGCCGAGCTCGACATGCCGATCGTCACCGAGATCATGGACCCGCGCGACGTGCAGGTCTTCCTTGACAAGAAGATTGACGTCATGCAGATCGGCGCCCGCAACGCCCAGAACTTCCCCCTGCTCAAGGAGGTCGGCAAGACCCAGACCCCGATTCTGCTCAAGCGCGGCATGTCCGGCACGATCGACGAGCTGCTTATGGCAGCCGAGTACATCATGAGCGAGGGCAACGACAACGTCATCCTGTGCGAGCGCGGTATCCGCACCTTCGAGACCCGCACCCGCAACACCTTCGACCTTAACGCCGTGCCGGTGCTGCACCACCTGTCGCACCTGCCCGTCGTCGCCGACCCCAGCCACGCCACCGGCTACACCCGCTACGTCGAGCCCATGGCGCTCGCCGCGACCGCCTGCGGTGCCAACGGCCTGGAGATCGAGGTCCACGACGAGCCGAGCCGCGCCTGGTCCGACGGCGCCCAGGCCCTCACCCCCGATCAGTTCGACGACACCATGCGCCGCATCCGAGCCATCCGCGAGGTTGTCTGCCAAGAGACCATGGAGTAGCCCATGGGTACGGTGAGAAACGCGCGCGTTAACCAGGGCGGCCCCAAGTGCGCCGGCATCGTCGGCCTTGGCCTCATCGGCGGTAGCTTTGCCCGCGGCTATGCACAGGCGGGCGTCCGCGTGCTGGCCTGGGACCCCGATGACGATGTCATGACGGCCGCCAGCATGGGCACTGTCGCCGGAGAGCTCAACGACAAGACACTCGGCGAATGCGACATCATCGTCCTGGCTTGCTACCCCGAGGCATGCATCGAGTGGCTCGAGACGCACGCCAAGGCGCTCGCCGACGCCACCGACACCGACGCCATCATGGGCCCCGTGGTGATCGACACGGTGGGCGTCAAGGGCATCGTGTGCGAACGTGCCTTTGAGCTTGCCCGCGAGCACGGCTTTTACTTTGTGGGCGCGCACCCCATGGCGGGCACCCAGTTCTCGGGCTACGCTAACTCTCGTGCCGACCTGTTCCAGGGCGCCCCGCTGGTGCTCGTACCGCCCGCGGTAGACGATGCGCTCAAGCTGGAGCTTTTGGGCCAGGTGCGCGAGATGGTGCGCCCCTTGGGCTTTGGCAAGTTCAGCGTGACCAGCGCCGCCGAGCACGACCGCGTCATCGCCTTCACGAGCCAGCTTGCGCACGTGGTATCCAACGCCTACGTCAAAAGCCCCACCGCCCAGGTCCACCACGGCTTTTCGGCCGGTAGCTACCGCGATCTCACCCGCGTGGCGCACCTCAACCCGCAAATGTGGTCCGAGCTCATGATCGACGACGCCGACGCGCTCGCCTTCGAGATCGACCATCTGATCGAGTCGCTTGGCGCCTACAGCCGTGCGCTCAAGAACCGCGACCAGCGCTATCTGGAGAATCTCCTTGCCGAGGGCGACCGCATTAAGCGCGCACTCGACGACGAAGCCTCCCACTAGACCACCTATCACGCCAGGTCGAAAGGACCGAAGCTTATGGCGATTACCATCGATATCGACACCGCACGCCCCTACCAGGTGCATGTTGGCACGTTTTTGCTGGAGCAGGCGGGACCGCTCGTGCGCGCCACTGCCGGCGGCACCAAGGCCGTCATCGTGACGGACACCAACGTAGGCCCGCTCTACCAGATGCCCGTTAAGCAGAGCCTGGAGGCATCAGGCTACGAGGTGAGCATCTGCACCTTCGAGGCCGGCGAGGCCCATAAGCGCGCCGAAACCTATGTTGCCATTTTGGAGTTTGTGGCCGAGCACGAGCTTTCGCGCTCCGACGTGATCGTGGCACTCGGGGGCGGCGTCGTGGGCGATGTGGCGGGCTTTGTGGCCGCGACCTACATGCGCGGCTGCAAGTTTGTGCAGATCCCGACGAGCCTGCTCGCCATGGTGGATTCGTCGGTGGGCGGCAAGACCGCCATCGACCTGGCTGCCGGCAAGAACTTGGCCGGCGCCTTTTGGCAGCCGAGCGTGGTTATCGCCGACGTGGGGTGCCTGGCCACCCTCACGCCCGAGCAGTTCGCCGACGGCTGCGGCGAGGTCGTCAAGCACGCCGTGATCGCCGACCCGGAGCTTTTCGCCGAGCTGGAGAAGACCCCGCTCACGCTGGAGCTGCTCAACCGCGATGTGGCCCGCGTAGCACTCATCATCGCCCGCAACATCGACATCAAGCGCGCCGTGGTCGTCGCCGACGAGCACGAAACCAACCAGCGCAAGCTGCTCAACTTTGGACACAGCGCCGGACACGCCGTCGAGGCCTGCGAGCACTTTGAGCTCGGACACGGCAACTGCGTGTCGATCGGCATGGGCATCATCACGCGCGCCGCGGCCCTACACGGCGTCTGCGATGCCGAGCTGCCCGGTCGTATTGAGGAACTCTGCGCCCGCCATGGCCTCAAGACCCACTGCGACCTAGATGCCGATGCCATCTTTGCCGAGGCGCTCCACGACAAGAAGCGCGCGGGCGACACCATCGACCTGGTGATTCCGCACGACATTGGCCGCTGCAGCATCGACCGCACGCCGCTTTCCACTTTCCACGAACTCATTGCCGAAGGCCTCGGCCAGAAGGGAGACGCATCCGCATGCTAGCCCGCATCACCCCGTCCCCGCTCAAGGGCACCGTTCCCGCCATCGCGTCCAAGTCGATGGCGCATCGCCTGATCATCTGCGCCGCGCTTGCCAACGGCGAGACGCACGTTACCTGCAACACTACCTGCGCCGACATCGAGGCCACGGTGCGTTGCCTCACGGCGCTCGGCGCCCGCATCGAGACCGTCGAGGACGGCTTCCAGGTCCACCCCACCATGAAGAGTGTTGAGTTTGGCCTGCTCAAGGCCCTTGCCGGCGGCACGCTTGACTGTGGCGAAAGCGGCTCCACGCTCCGCTTTATGTTGCCCGTCGCCTGCGCGCTGGGCGCAGAAGCAACTTTTGTGGGTCAGGGACGCTTGGGCGCCCGCCCGCTCTCTCCGCTCTCGGACGAGATCATCGCCGCAGGTTGCGACCTGCAGGGCCTGGGCGGTTTTCCGCTCAAGACGAGCGGACGCATGCGCCCGGGCACCTTTGTGCTGCCGGGCAACGTGAGCTCGCAGTACATCTCGGGCCTGCTGCTGGCAGCCCCGTTGCTCGCCCAGCCCTCCTGTGTGCAGGTGACCGGCCTCATCGAGAGCCGCCCCTACATCAACCTGACGATCCAGGCCATGAAGGCCTTTGGCGTCGAGGTCAACGTCGAACGTATTCCGGCCAAGGACGGCCAGCCCGAGGTCACGAACTTCCGCGTGAGCAGTGGCTCGTATCGCACGCCCGGCAGCGTAGCCGTCGAGGGTGACTGGTCCAACGCCGCCTTTTGGCTGTGCGCCGGCGCCATCGGCTCCGACCCCATCACCGTCGAGGGTGTGTCCCTGAGCTCCGCACAGGGCGACCGCAACGTGCTTGCCGCGCTTTCGCGCTTTGGTGCCCGCATCGTGCGCTCCACCAACGCCGCCACCGTGCAGTCCGACAAGCTCGCCGGCTTTGAGATGAGCGCCCACGACATTCCCGACCTTGTGCCTGTTATCTCGGCCGTGGCCTCGCTGGCGCAGGGCCGCACGTTCATCCGCGATTGTGCCCGCCTGCGCATCAAGGAATCCGACCGTCTGGCCACTACCACCCACGAGCTCACCGCACTGGGCGCACAGGTACGCATTGCCGGTGACGACCTCATCATCAAGGGTGTCGACGCCTTTACTGGCGGCGAGGTCGACTCGCACAACGATCACCGCATCGCCATGATGGCTGCCATCGCTGCGAGCCGCGCCACCGGCGAGGTTGTGATCCACGGCGCCGAGGCCGTCAACAAGTCCTATCCCGATTTCTTCGACCACTATCGCCTGCTGGGCGGCAAGGTCACACTCGAGGAGGAATAGCATGTCCTCGACCTTTGGCAACGTCTTACACTTAAGCATCTTCGGCCAATCGCACTCCCCCGCCATCGGCTGCTCGCTCGATGGCATCCCGGCGGGCATCGCCGTGGACCAGGAGAAGCTGCAGGCCTTCCTCGACCGTCGCGCCCCCGGTCGCGACGAGACCGCAACCAAGCGCCGCGAGGCCGACGCCGTGCATATCATTGCCGGTGTTGTCGATGGACATACCACCGGCGCGCCCATTGCCGCGATTATCGAGAACACCAACACGCGCTCCAAGGATTACTCCGAGCTGCGCCGCAAGCCCCGTCCGGGACATGCCGATTACCCGGCGCGTGTGAAGTATCACAACATGCACGATGTCGCTGGTGGCGGGCATTTCTCCGGCCGCCTAACGGCACCCCTGTGCATCGCCGGCGGCATTGCGCTGCAGGCACTCGAGGCCCGCGGCATTCAGGTCATGGCGCACGTCGCGCAGATCGGCGGCATCTCCGACCTGCCGATGGACGATATGGTCCATCGCGAGGCCGACCGCAAGGCGATCCTTACGAACGATCTGCCGTGCATTGACGCCGCCGCAGCCGGCCGCATGCGCGAGGAGATCCTGGCCGCGCGCGACGAACTCGACAGCATCGGCGGCATCGTGGAGTGCGGCATTTACGGGCTTCCCGCGGGCATCGGCGACCCCATGTTCGACGGTATCGAGAACCGCATCGCGCAAATCGCGTTTGGCATTCCCGCCGTAAAGGGCGTGGAGTTTGGCATGGGTTTTGCCGTGGCCGCCATGCGCGGCAGCGAGAACAACGATCCGTATCGCATCGACGCCGAGACCGGAAAGATCGAGGTCGAATCCAACAACGCCGGCGGCATCCTGGGCGGTATTTCGACCGGCGCGCCCGTCATGTGGCGTATGGCCGTAAAGCCGACGCCCTCCATTGGCCGCGAGCAGCAGACCGTGGACATGGACGCCATGGAAAATGTCGAACTCTCGGTGCACGGCCGTCACGATCCCTGCATCGTCCCCCGAGCTGTCCCCGTAGCCGAAGCAGCCGCAGCGCTGGCCATCTGGGACGCCCTCCTCGAGGACGCAGGCCAGCTCTAACCCGACTCACCTGGGTTGCCTGTCAACTCTGCCATTACGTGAAAGGGGCCTCCATGGACCTTGCCGATATTCGCCAGACCATCGATGGCATCGACACCACGCTCCTCAATAGCTTTGTCGAGCGTATGGACATTGCCACCGAGGTCGCCAAATCAAAGATCGAGATGGGCAAGGTCGTCTTTGACCCCGCCCGCGAGCGCTCAAAACTCAACAACCTCGCCAGCCGCGCGCCCGAGCGCTACGAGGCGCAGACCATCACCCTGTTCCGCCTCCTTATGAGCATGAGCAAGGCCGAGCAGCAGCGCTACATCAACGAGCTCAAGGGCATCACCGTCTCGCAAAAGGCCCACGCCACGGCTGCAGCCTTTGACACGCCCTTCCCTCAAACGGCCACAGTTGCCTGCCAGGGCGTGGAAGGTGCCTATAGCCAGATCGCCGCGTGCAAACTCTTCGACGTGCCCGACATCGCGTTTTTCGAGACCTTCGAAGGCGTTATGCGCGCTGTGCGCGACGGCTTCTGCGAGTTTGGCGTGCTGCCCATCGAGAACTCCACCGCCGGCTCGGTCAACGCCGTCTACGACCTGCTCGCCCAGTTCGACTTCCACATCGTGCGCTCGCTTCGCCTCAAGATCGACCACAACATGCTCGTCAAGCCCGGCACCAAGCTCGCCGACGTGCGCGAGGTTTACAGCCACGGCCAAGCCATTGCCCAGTGTGCGGGCTTTATCGAGTCCCACGACCTGCACGCCACCAAGTACCCCAACACCGCCATGTCGGCCGAGATGGTCGCCAGCTCCGAGCGCACCGATATTGCCGCCATCGCATCGCGCAGCTGCGCGGCACTCTATGGCCTGGAGGTGCTGGAGCCCAACATCCAGGACTCGGACAACAACTACACGCGCTTTGTCGTCATCAGCCGTGAGCCGCGCGTCTATCCCGGTGCCAACCGTACCTCGCTCATGATTACCACGGCCAATGAGCCGGGCGCCCTCTACCGCGTGCTCGAGCGCTTCTATGCGCTCAACATCAACCTCATCAAGCTCGAGAGCCGCCCCATCCCCGGCCGCGACTTTGAGTTTATGTTCTACTTTGATCTGGACTGCCCCTTTGGCAGCAAGGCCCTCGACGACCTGCTCGATTCTATCGACGACGTGTGCGAGAGCTTCACCTACTTTGGCAGCTACACGGAGGTGCTCTAGATGACCGATACCGCCGCAACCCGCCCCTACGGAGTGCTGGGCCGCGTGCTGGGCCACAGCTACACCCCAACCATCTACAAGGAGCTCGCTGGGCTCGAGTACGTGCGTTTTGAGCGCGAGCCCGAGGATCTTGAGGCCTTTATGACGGGCGACGAGTGGGAGGGCACCAACGTGACCATCCCCTACAAGCGCGCCGTCATGGAGTATCTGGACGAGCTGAGCCCGCTCGCCGAGCGCATGGGCAACGTCAACACCATCACGCGCCTGCCCGACGGCCGCCTGCGCGGCGATAATACTGACTACTTTGGTTTTCAGTGCCTGGTCGAGGAGCTGGGAGTTGAGGTTACCGGCAAGAAAGTTCTCGTGCTCGGCGCCACCGGTGGCGCCGGCACCACGGCGAGCATGGTGCTGGGAGACCTGGGCGCCATCGTCGTACCCGTGGGTCGCACGAGCGAGGTCAACTACGGCAACATCGCGCAGCAGTCCGACGCCGCCCTGCTCGTCAACTGCACGCCTGCCGGCATGTTCCCCCACTGCCCCGACGCGCCTTGCACGTTCGAAGGGCTCGATGCGCTCGAAGGCGTTATCGACATTGTCTACAACCCCGCCCGCACGGGCCTGATGCTCGAGGCCGAGCGCCGCGGTATCCCTTGCATCGACGGCCTGCTAATGCTCGTGGCCCAAGCGGCACAGGCCGTCGAGCGCTATACCGGCCAGGTCACCCCGCGCGAGCGCATCCTGGACATAACGGAGCGCTTGTCACGCCGCGAACAGAACATCGCGCTGATCGGCATGCCGGGCTCGGGCAAGACCCGCGTGGGTGAGCAGATTGCCCTGCTCACGGGTCGCAAGCACATCGACCTGGACCGCGCCCTCGAGGAACGCCTCGACATGCCCTGCGCCGACTTTATCGTCGAGCGCGGCGAGGCCGCCTTCCGCGAGCAGGAGACAGCGGAGCTGGCCGACATTTCCAAGCGCAGCGGCCTGGTGCTTTCCACCGGCGGCGGCGTGGTCACGCGCGACGAAAACTATCCGCTGCTGCACCAAAACAGCCAGATCGTGATGCTCAACCGCAAGCTCGACGAACTCGCCCACAAGGGACGCCCTATCACCGCCCGTGATGGCATCGATAAACTTGCCGAGCAGCGCATGCCGCGCTACCGCGCCTGGGCCGACTACATCATCGACTCACGCGACTGCGCCGCCAACACCGCCCAAGCCCTCCTCGACACCCTCCCACCCGCCCTCTAACCAAAACCACCACAAAGGGGACAGGCACCTTTGTGGTGGTTTTCCAACCGCAAAGGAAGCAACCATGAAAGCACTCGTCATCAACGGCCCCAACCTCAACATGCTCGGCATTCGCGAGCCGGGCATCTATGGCAGCGACAACTACGACCGCTTAGTGCAGATCTGCCAGGAAGCGGGCGCCGAACAGGGCTTCGACGAAGTCGAGGTCTTCCAGTCTAACCACGAGGGCAGCATCGTCGACAAGATCCAGGAGGCCTACGGCAAGGTCGACGGCATCGTCATCAACCCGGCTGCCTACACGCACACGAGCGTGGCGATCCTCGATGCCCTCAAGGCCGTCGCCATCCCAGCCGTCGAGGTACACATCAGCGCCGTAGAGACGCGCGAAGACTTCCGCCAGGTGAGCTATGCACGCCTAGCCTGCTTCGCCACCATCACTGGCGAAGGCCTCCAAGGCTACGCCCATGCCCTGGAGCTGCTGAGGGAGCGTCTCGAAAAGTAAGCAAACGGTGACAATTCACGAACGCTGATTCGCGTGACTACAACGCCAGTGCCGGCAGCAGCAATCTCGCTGCTGCCGGCATTTTATTACTGGCATATAATCGTTGCAGTCACACAATGTTTGGAGACCCGCATGCTGAGCATTCATCTGGGAGATTACCCCGGCTCCATCTACGATACCAAGACCTACTTTAGGAACTCGTACTTGGATTCATGGTTCGAAGACCCCATGGCTGCGCAAATTATTAAAGGCGTTGACGGATCGGAGCTCATCGGCTCTCACAACATCATAAGCAAGCAGCTGGGCTCGATCAGCCCGCTCGAGTTATCCGGCGGAGTAAAGACGCTCCTACTTGTCCGCAATCTCCCCAACATGGTCTTTAATGCTTCCACCTGCGGCGATAACTGCGCCCGTTGGCTGCTCAAAATTGGCAAAGAACAGGATGTGCTGGTAACCCTTTACCACATCATGAAGTTCCCCTGGAAGCGTTTAGAGATTCGCATCGATAACGATGGCCGCATCGTCAGGAACATGCAGGAGTTTGTTGGCGCCACGAATGATTTTCTGGATGTTGAAGATGCGACTAGAATGCCGCACTAAGTTCTATTGCCGTAATCGCTGAATGCGGTTGCGAAAGACTTATCGGAGTGTTCGAGGGCAGAGCAGTAAGCCACGCAAAACGTTTAAAACCAAGGCTACGCCCATGCGTTGGAGTCGCTGAAAGGCCAATCCACATCAGCAAGACGAAAAAAGCCCAGACCACCAAGCGGTCTGGGCTTAATAAACGATGGTGCTCCATGGCGGATTCGAACCGTCGACCTTGGGATTAGAAGTCCCCTGCTCTATCCAACTGAGCTAATGGAGCAAATAACCGCACGCCCAAGCACGCGCACGCGTGCCAAGCGCTAGTAATTATAACCTAGTTGAACTGCTCGCGGTACGCCTTGCAGACCTCATCAACCGGGCCGTCCATGCGAAGGTCGCCCTTCTCAATCCAAACGGCGCGCTGGCAGATGCGCTCAACCTGCTCCATGGAGTGCGAAACGAACAGAACCGTCACGTCGCCGCTCTGGATAAAGTGCTGAATACGCGCCTCGCACTTTTGCTGGAAGAACACATCGCCGACGGACAGCGTCTCGTCAACGATCAGAATATCGGGCTCGGTGATCGTCGCGATTGCAAAGGCAATACGCGCCACCATGCCCGAGGAGAAGTTCTTAAGCGGCATGTCGACAAAGTTCTGCAGCTCAGCGAACTCGATAATGCCGTCAAAGTTGGCGTCGATGAACTCCTTGGTGTAGCCGAGCAGGGCACCGTTCAGATAGATGTTCTCGCGGGCGGTCAGCTCGGGGTCAAAGCCGGCACCAAGCTCAATCAGCGGCGCGATGTTACCGTGCACCTTAACGCTGCCCTCACTGGGCTCAAGCACGCCAGCGATGATCTTGAGCATCGTAGACTTGCCGGAACCATTGGTGCCGACCAGACCCACAACTTCGCCGCGATGAATATCGAACGAGATGTGCTTAAGCGCCCGAAACTCCTCAAAGAACAGCTCGTGCTTGGCAAGCTTAATGAAGTACTCCTTGAGGTTGGTCAGCGACTCGGACGCCATGTTAAAGATCATGGTGACGTCGTCGACCTCGACAGCCAGAGGCTGCTCGCTGTAATCAACAACAGATTCAGTCATCACAGCACTCCTTAGATGTAGAGGATGAACTTGCGCTCGGACTTATGGAACACGGTGTAGCCAATAACAAGCGCAAGAACCGCCCAAGCAACGCACATACCAAACGTCATAAGCGAGGGCGTAGTCTGGAACAGGAAGATATCGCGCATAAACTGCAGGTAGTTATACATGGGGTTCGCATAGACCAGAATGCGCACGAGATGCGGCATTTGCGCAACGAAGTCGGTCGTCCAGAAAATAGGCGTGATGTAAGTCCACGCCGTAATGACGACGCTCCACAGATGCATGACATCGCGGAAGAAGACCGTGAGGGCGGAGAGCATCATGCCCAGGCCCATGCAGAAGCACATAAGCAGCAGTAGGCAGACCGGCAGCAGAATCAGGTGCCAAGAAGGCATAACGTGGAACCACAGCATAACGATGGCAACGGCGACCAGTGAGAAGGCAAAGTTAACCAGCGAGAATAGCACCTTCTGTACTGGGAAGACCCAGCGGTGCACCTTAACCTTCTTGAGCAGCGGGGCAGCACCCACGATCGACGTCAGGGCCTGGTTCGTAGATTCGGACATGACGGCAAAGGTAACGTTACCCACGATCAAGTACAGCGGGTACATCTCGGGCGTAATCGAGCCATTGCGGCCCTGGGCGAAAATCGTCGAGAACACGATAGCCATGACGATCATCATCAGCAGCGGGTTGAGCACCGACCATGCGACGCCCAGAACGCTACGGCGATACTTGATCTTAAAATCCTTGGTAACCAGCTGACGAAGGATAAACGCGTCCTTCTCAAACTCGTTCTTAGCAAACGTCGCAGGCAGACTGCGAGTTTCTTGTTGCTTTGTCTGATCCGACACGGATGCAACTCCTTTACTCGTAATCGTTGACAAACGAACAGTATAGACCCGACGACCATGCAAACGATTCGCGCAACAAAACTGGAGAACTAACCCACATCTTAGGATGCCAGGCCCAAACGGCTATACTTTCTAGGATTGAATGTATAAGGAGCATTAAGTGAATTCTGAATCCATCGCCGTCATCATCCCTTGCTACAACGAAGCGCTCACGATCGGCAAAGTCATCGACGACTTTCACCGCGAGCTTCCGCAGGCGACGGTCTATGTCTATGACAACAACTCGTCGGACGATACCTCACGCATTGCCACCGAGCACGGCGCCACAGTCCGCTTTGAGCCCCGTCAGGGAAAGGGCAACGTGTGCCGCCAGATGTTTCGCGATATCGACGCCGATTGCTACCTGATGGTCGACGGAGACGACACCTACCCCGCCGAGGCGGCCAAGGCCCTCTGCGAGCCCATCCTTAACGGCACGGCCGACATGACCGTAGGCGATCGCCTTTCCAACGGCACCTACGCCGAGGAGAACAAGCGTGCCTTCCACGGCTTTGGCAATAATCTGGTCCGCGCCATGATCAAGTGGATCTATGGCTACAGCTTCGATGACGTCATGACAGGCTACCGCGCCATGAGCCGCCCGTTCGTTAAAACCTTCCCAGTGCTTTCCGAGGGCTTTCAGATCGAAACCGAGCTCTCGATCCACGCCGTCGACCACCGCTGGCGCATCAAAGATGTGCCCATCGAGTACCGCGACCGTCCCGAGGGTTCCGAGTCCAAACTCAACACCGTGAGCGACGGCATTAAAGTCGTTGCGATGATCGGCACGCTGTTCAAGGACTACCGCCCGCTGAAGTTCTTCAGCCTCGTTGCGCTTCTGTTCGCGGTATTCGGCCTCGCCCTGGGCATGCCCATCGTTGTCGAATATTTCCAGACCGGCCTCGTCCCGCGCTTCCCCACCGCTATGCTCGCCGCCTCGTTTATGTTCCTGTGCGGCCTGAGCCTTGCGACCGGCTTCATCCTAGATTCTGTAGCAAAGGTCGAAAAAAAGCAGTGGGAGGTCAACGTGTACAGCAAATACGCCTACGACGACCAGCCCGGCCACCCTACTTCCATGCCAAGCGAGAGGTAGATCTTCCGCAAAATACTATTGGCACCACTGCGCAGATAGCCACCAACAAGAAAAGCCGCCGTTAAAGAACGGCGGCTTTTACTCTCGAAAAGTTAATAGCGGCTAGAGCGTCTTGATGTACTCCCCCAGCTCTTCCTCCCAGTCGGGCATGTGGAAGCCGGCAGCCTCGAGCTTGGACAGGTCGAGCGCGGAGTGGACCGGGCGCGGGGCGACGGGGCCCTCGGCGCTCGCGTAGTAGTCGGCGGTCGATACCGGCACGACCCTGTCCCCGTTGCCGTTGGCGGCCTCGAAGACGGCGCGGGCGATATCGGCCCAGGACTTGACGGTGCCGGAGCCGGTGCAGTCGTAGGTGCCGTAGGGGGCGTGCGTCCCCAGCACGTGGAAGATGGCCTCGGCCATGTCGCGCGTGAAGGTCAGGCGGCCCAGCTGGTCGTCAACGACCGTGACCTGCTCGAGCCCGTCCTCGGGGTCGGCGACGCGGTCGGACAGGCCCTTCATCGTCTTGACGAAGTTGCGGCCCTCGCCGATGACCCAGCTGGAGCGCATGATGTAGTGGCGCGGGCACCCGGCCACGGCGATGTCGCCGGCGGCCTTGGTCTGGCCGTAGACGGACAGCGGGCTGAGGGGCTCGTCCTCGTCATGCACCTCGGCGGTGCCGTCGAAGACGTAGTCGCTGGACACGTGGACGAGGGTGATCCCGTGATCAGAGCATGTGCGGGCGAGGAGGGCGGGGCCGGTCGCGTTGGCCTTCCAGGCGATGACACGGCCCTCGGGGGTCTCCGCTTTATCCACGGCCGTGTAGGCGCCGCAGTTGATCACGGTGCCGTAGAGCGACCAGTCGTACTGCGCGTAGGCGTCCGGGTCGGACATGTCGAAGGTGTCGATTTCGCAGAAGTCGAAGTCCTTCGCCACGCCGCGCTCCTCGGCGAGCGCGCGCACCGCACGGCCCAGCTGGCCGTTGCAGCCGGTGACGAGGGTGCGCCTGGGCGCCATGGGGACGACGTCGGCGAGCATCGGGTGGTTGAGGTCGGCCTCGGAGACGGTGGCCTGGTCCAGCGGGATGGGCCACTGGATGGCGAGCTCGGGGTCGGCGAGGTTCACGAAGGTGTAGGTCTTCTTCAATTCAATGGACCAGTGGGCGTCCACCAGGTAGGTGTAGGCGGTGCCGTCCTCCAGGGCCTGGAAGGAGTTGCCCACGCCGCGCGGGACGTAGATGGCCTTGCTCGGGTC
>NZ_KN214137.1:142845-146593 GCF_000763055.1 Collinsella sp. 4_8_47FAA
CTTCTTCAATTCAATGGACCAGTGGGCGTCCACCAGGTAGGTGTAGGCGGTGCCGTCCTCCAGGGCCTGGAAGGAGTTGCCCACGCCGCGCGGGACGTAGATGGCCTTGCTCGGGTCCAGGGTGCAGGTGAACACCTTCCCGTAGGTGGCGCTGCCCTCGCGCAGGTCCACCCAGGCGCCGAAGACGCTGCCGCGCGCCACGGAGATGAACTTGTCCCAGGGCTCGGCGTGGATGCCGCGGGTGACGCCGCGGCTGTCGTTGTAGGAGATGTTGTTCTGGACGACCCTGAGGTCCGGGATGCCCAGGGCGGTCATCTTGGCGCGCTGCCAGTTCTCCTTGAACCAGCCGCGCGAGTCGCCGTGGACGGCGAGGTCGACGACCTTGAGGCCCTCGATGCCGGTCTCGGCGACGGAGAGGTCCTTCTCGAATGCGATGTCTGCCATGTGGGAAAAGCTCCTATCGAAGAGGTTGTATAACCGGGGGCGCCCGCGGTGCGGTTCGCCGGAATGCAGTCTTACTGGCCCTGTGCGCGGTAGCGGGCCTCGGTGGCCTCCTTGGCGGGGCGCCACCAGGACTCGTTGGCGACGTACCAGTCGATGGTCCGCTTGAGCCCCTCGGCGAAGTCGGTGTGGGCCGGCCTCCAGCCCAGCTCGCGCTGGAGCTTGGTGGAGTCGATGGCGTAGCGGCGGTCGTGGCCGGGGCGATCGGCGACCCAGTCGAAGTCCTCGGGGTCCTTTCCCATCGCCTCGAGGATCATGCGCAGGACGGTGATGTTGTTCTTCTCGCCATTTGCGCCGATGAGGTAGGTCTCCCCCATCCGGCCCTTGGTGAGGATGTCCCAGACGGCAGAGGAGTGGTCCTCGGTGTGGATCCAGTCGCGGACGTTCTCGCCGCGGCCGTAGAGCTTGGGGCGGACGCCGTCGATGATGTTCGTGATCTGCCTGGGGATGAACTTCTCCACGTGCTGGTAGGGGCCGTAGTTGTTGGAGCAGTTGGAGATCGTGGTGCGGAGGCCGTAGGTGCGGGTCCAGGCGCGCACGAGCATGTCGGAGCTAGCCTTGGTGCTCGAGTACGGCGAGGACGGGTGGTACGGCGTCTCCTCGGTGAACTTCGCCGGGTCGTCGAGCGCCAGGTCGCCGTAGACCTCGTCGGTGGAGACGTGGTGGTAGCGGACGCCGTACTTGCGGACGGCCTCCAGCAGGCGGAAGGTTCCCTCCACGTTGGTGCGCAGGAAGGGCTCGGGGTCCGCGATGGAGTTGTCGTTGTGGGACTCCGCGGCGTAGTGCACGATGGCGTCGTGGCCCGGGACGATGCGGTCCAGCAGCTCCGCGTCGCAGATGTCGCCCACGACGAGCTCCACGCGGTCGGAGGGCAGCCCGGCGATGTTCTCGGGGTTGCCGGCGTAGGTCAGCTTGTCCAGGACGGTGACGTGCACCCCGGGATGGTTGTCGACCACGTAGTGCACGAAGTTGCTGCCGATGAAGCCGCAGCCGCCCGTGACGATGATGTTCTTGGGTTCGAAAATCTCAGACATGAAAATCCAATCTGAAGCATGTACAGCTTCTTTAGTATGCCGCAGGAAGTGATGCCGCGACACTATTCAACAAAACTATCGGACATTTCGGCACGCGATAAGAGCCATAACCTTCGCAGAATTACTTCCCCTACAAAACGCCTCCGGAATGCAGTCTTTGTCGTACCGGAAGACCGAATTCCCAGTTTTATCGCGTAAGTACTTATAGAAGAAGTCCTCCCAGCTTTTAAACTTCTCACTGTCTGCAAACGCTTCCGGCTCTTGCAGAACTGCTTTGGCATCTAGCCCTGAAATTACGCCGGAGCTCAGCAGAAGCCATTCGAACGACTCGGGAAGACAAACCGTAACAGTATCGCGGTGAATGTCTTGCAGCTTAAGGACGCGGTCCGCATAGCACCCAAATGCCGCCCCGTCCGCGACAACAAACACGCGATCGTCGAGATGCTGATCCAACCAGCCCAAAATCGCGCTGTTCGTCATGGCCGAAGTACAGGTAAGCTCACTGTCAGCAAAATGCCGTTTAAAGAACTGGAAACCAGACTTACTGTCCTCGCATAGAAGGATAGAAAAGTCCTGTTTTGGCGCCGACCGGGAAATAGCATAACGATGATTCCCGCGATCTTGATAAACAGGGACGAAAGAATGGTATTTTCCGCTCGTCTTAATCTTGTAAATCTCATCCACGCTATACGGAAGATTGGGGAAATCAGCCCTTGAGATCAGCACGAAATAATTCGAGGAATACAGCACATGATGGGCAAACTCATCAGAATGGATCTCTTTTAAGCCCTCATCGACAAATACAATCGAGTCATGAACGGACGAAAGCTGGTTTCGCCAATCATAATCGGTCAAGGCGACACAGGGACAATCGCATTGCAAGGAAACGCCCGACTGATCGCCCGTTCGCATGTAGTCTGCGACCATGTCAAACAGCGTCGTCTTACCCGTGCCGCTATCGCCACGCACAATAGTGATGTTCCGCTTGATGGTAAATGTGTACTTGGTTCCCCTACGGCGGGAAATCTTAACGAGATGCGAACCGTTCATAAGCAGCACCTACAGATACGGAATCGACTCGTGAATCAATTCGGCCATGTTATGAACGATTCGGCCGCTGTTCACGACTTTGATTTTAAAATCCTCGCGACCAAAGTCCATCACATGATAGAGATTCACAACGAGCTTGCGGTCTTTCGCCATGTCGAGAATCCACTTGGCACAGTTGTCACCACAGGTAGAAGCGTTAAAAATATGCTTACGATCAAATCTCATAAGCAGCAGCGTTTTCACGCCACCAGAAAGCTGGAGTGGGGAGATGGATCCAAGCACAGGGCTTTCGATGACGTTTTCGGAGACAACAACCGATCGATCGACATCTTTAATTATCGAGACTGCATAGGGATCCGTAATCCAAGAAGACCGGTAAGAGTTTTTGAAATATGTCGCTGTGTTGTAAATCGCTTCTGGCATATCGCCAAAGTAGACGCTTAACACATCCACTCCCAATCATATTGTCTTTATGGTCAACGTAATCATAACGAAAGGGGCCACCAGATAAACGGTGACCCCTGAAAGAAAACAAGCTTGCGCTAGTACTCGCGCGGGCTGTTGACGATCTCGCCGGCGGCGACCTTCTTCAGGTGCTGGCCGTAGACCGACTTGCCGTAGGCCTTGGCGGCCTCCTCCAGCTCGGCAGTGGTGATCCAGTCGTTCTCCCAGGCGATCTCCTCGGGGACGGACACGGGGAGGTCCTGGGAGTGCTCGACGGCGCGGACGAACTCCGCGGCCTCGTGGAGGCTCTCCATGGTGCCGGTGTCCAGCCACGCGTAGCCGCGGCCGAGGGTGACCACGGACAGCGTCCCCTCCTCCAGGTACATCTGGTTGAGCGTGGTGATCTCCAGCTCCCCGCGGGCGGAAGGCTGAACCTTGTGGGCCTTGACGGCGACGTCGCCCGGGTAGAAGTACAGGCCGGTGACGGCGTAGGAGCTCTTGGGGCGGGCGGGCTTCTCCTCGATGGACACGGCCCTCCCCCCGCGGTCGAACTCCACGACGCCGAAGCGCTCGGGGTCGTCCACGTGGTAGCCGAAGACCGTGGCTCGGCCCGACTCGGCGTTCCGGGCGGCGCGCGTCAGGTGGCGCGACAGGCCGTTGCCGTAGAAGATGTTGTCGCCGAGCACCAGGGCGCACGGCTCGCCGGCGATGAACTCCTC
>NZ_KN214137.1:146698-150713 GCF_000763055.1 Collinsella sp. 4_8_47FAA
GAGGGTGACCACGGACAGCGTCCCCTCCTCCAGGTACATCTGGTTGAGCGTGGTGATCTCCAGCTCCCCGCGGGCGGAAGGCTGAACCTTGTGGGCCTTGACGGCGACGTCGCCCGGGTAGAAGTACAGGCCGGTGACGGCGTAGGAGCTCTTGGGGCGGGCGGGCTTCTCCTCGATGGACACGGCCCTCCCCCCGCGGTCGAACTCCACGACGCCGAAGCGCTCGGGGTCGTCCACGTGGTAGCCGAAGACCGTGGCTCGGCCCGACTCGGCGTTCCGGGCGGCGCGCGTCAGGTGGCGCGACAGGCCGTTGCCGTAGAAGATGTTGTCGCCGAGCACCAGGGCGCACGGCTCGCCGGCGATGAACTCCTCGCCGATGGTGAAGGCCTGCGCCAGGCCGTCCGGGCTCGGCTGCTCGGCGTAGGAGAGGTTCACGCCGTAGCGCGAGCCGTCCCCGAGCAGGCGCTCGAAGTTGGGCAGGTCGGTCGGCGTGGAGATGACCAGGATGTCCCGGATGCCCGCCAGCATGAGGGTGGACAGCGGGTAGTAGATCATGGGCTTGTCGTAGACCGGCAGCAGCTGCTTGGAGGTCACGAGCGTGAGCGGGTACAGGCGCGTGCCGGACCCGCCGGCGAGGATGATGCCTTTCATAAAAATCCTCTCGATTGACAATCGTTGAGCAAAAGCCGCTGTTTACAGAAGCATAGCTAATAAAATTATACGCACCGGCGGCAACCTCCCCGTCTTCTTATTTAAATCGGACAGCAGAAACACGCAACTCTTTCTGCATTTCTAGCGAGGCAACAAATGAAAAAGTACAATGGGCAGTGTCCAACAAACGAAAGGCAGACAATGCGAGTCGAAACAACCGGAGTATGCAGAGGAAACTGGAAAATCTACCAGCAGCTTAAGATTGAAGGCATCCATAAAGGCTCCAGCGTAACAGCCCAAGCGGCTACAAACGACAACCGCTGCTTACCTTTATCCCTCCTAAAATTCCGGGACAATGGTTGTGACTCGAACTCATACGTCCTTGTACTCCCCGATCCCGATGCCCGCACCATCAAAATTGAGTTTTGCGAAATCGGCCAAGACGGTCGTACCCTGAGCAGCGACTCCCTTTCACTCAATTGCAAGAACATCAAATGGGAGTCTCGCCTTAACTACAAAATTAAACCTGACATGTGCAGTAAACTCCGAAACTATGATGACGTTTCAGAGTTTGACATGGCAACGATTGATTTCTGGCAGTGCATCGAAGATTCAAGCGACTACATCCTTAGGTGCACGGTGAGAACGCCGTATCGTAGCGACTCCCAAATCAAACTTCGCTGCCTCGATCGAACCCTCAATGAAGTTGATTTGAGCATCGTCAATTTCGGTTCGAATGTAACAAGCGTTGGATTTACGTCTGAGAAAAAGCAACTTGAAACGCAGCTCTCGGTTCGTATGCCAAAGGCGTTCGATCGTTATTATTTTGTTATTGACGATCAAAATCACCCATCATTCAGTGCATTCGACTGCTTAACGCCCGATAAATTAGGCATGCTTCTTGAGGAGACCAACTTTCTCTTTACCCATGCGCAGTTTGACCCTGAATACCCCGAATGGTTCACGGAACATAAGGCAACCATCGGCGCTCTGGAGAAACAGAGAAAAATCGTCTTCAACAGCGCTCCGAAGTTCAGCATCATTGTCCCTCTTTACAACACGCCCATTTCGTTCTTTAACGATATGGCCGAATCCGTAAAAACCCAGTCTTATGCAAACTGGGAGCTCATCCTAGTTAATGCAAGTCCTGACAATCAGGAACTAAAGGCTCGCGTTGAGCAGGAGACGGCCCACGACAACAGAATTAAATCAATTAACCTTACCGAGAATAAGGGCATTTCCGAAAATACAAACGCCGGCGTTGCCATCGCTTCCGGTGATTTCGTTAGCTTCTTTGACCATGACGATATTCTTGAACCGGACTTGTTGTTCTCATATGCCGAGGCAATTGAAAACGATGATGACGTCGATCTTCTTTATTGCGACGAAGATAAACTCATGCCCGATGGGAAACTAGCGCAGCCGTTCTTTAAACCTGATTTCAATATCGATCTGCTCAGAAATAACAACTATATCTGCCACATGCTTACCATCCGTAAGTCCCTGCTTGAGACTCTGGAACCGAATACGAAAGAGTTCGACGGGGCGCAGGATCACAATCTGACACTCCGCGCCGTGGAAAAGGCACGGAAAGTTCATCATGTTGCAAAGGTTCTATATCACTGGCGCCTAAGCGAAACCTCCACCGCAGCAAATGCCGATAGCAAGCCGTATGCCACCATCGCAGGTATCAAAGCGGTCCAGAGTCATTTGGATAGGCTTGGGCTCAATGCGAAAGTCGAACAAGCGCGTCGTCCCTTTACATATAAAGTAACCTACGCTGTGCCAGATTCCCATCCACTAGTGTCAGTTATCATCCCGACTAAAGACCACGCCGACATTCTGGACAACTGCATTAAGTCAATTGCTGAAAAATCAACGTACGACAATTACGAGCTTGTCATAATCGAAAACAACAGCACAGAAAAGGCGACGTTCGATTATTACGATAAGTTGCAAGCAAAATATCCTGATATCGTTCGTCTTGTAACTTGGGAACACGAATTCAATTTCTCCAAGCTCATGAACTTTGGCGTGGCTCACGCCAAAGGAAACTATCTCTTACTGTTGAATAATGATACTGAGGTAATTACCCCCAATTGGATTGAGACCATGCTTGGCATCTGCGCACGAGAGGATGTTGGCGCAGTTGGTGCAAAACTCTACTATCCCGACAACACCATTCAGCACGCGGGCTTATGCGTCACTGGTGGCGTGGCAGGACATCTTTGTCAAAGCATGCCAAAGGATAACTGGGGTTACTTTGCGCTCAACGATGCACAACAAAACTTCAGCGCCGTCACCGCAGCTTGCATAATGACCAAGCGTAGCGAATATGAGAAAGTCGGAGGTTTCAGTGAAGAGCTTCAAGTTGCATTTAATGATGTTGACTTTTGCTTAAAGCTACGCGAGATCAACGACCTGATCGTATACACACCTGAAGTCGAGCTCTATCACTACGAGTCGATTTCTAGAGGCGTTGAAAACAATACGGAGAAGCAGATACGCTTCCACAAAGAGGTCGCGTACATGAATTATCGATGGGCTAAGTATTACGTCGAAGGCGATCCTTATATGAATCCAAACTTCACCGTCGGGGAACCCGCGAATCGTTATTATCATTTATAAGAAGTTTGCATTTCTTTTCATATTCAATCTAGGCAAATTAGCATGTGTCTAGGCTAGATAGGGGAATCGAGGATTAACCCTCGATTCCCCTATTGTGATAAGTTGTCCTTCACTCGACAGTCAGAGAGTATCTTATTCCAAAGGCGTATTTAAAACCCAGCCCCACTGAGGCGTAGCGGTAGTGTGGTAGTAGTTCAGCCACCAGGCCAGTGATGTCGTCCTGATGTAGCCGATGTTATCCATAATGTTAGCGCCGGAATAATTTAGCCAAATATAGTCGGCCGAGATTGACCAATCCCGGCCGACCCATTTTAGCCAACACGCCCGCATCTATGACTTTCCTATCGCATTCCTACATCCCCTCGGGCTGGATCCCCCTCACCTTCACCGCCTGGGGGACGGCCTCCACCGAGTAGGTGTCAAGCTCCCTGCCGCGGTAGCTCGGGCCCCGCATCACGAACACCGACGCCTTGTCGAACAGCCTGTCGAGGGCGCAGAGGAGCGTGTCGTCGCCCGTGAAGAACTCATCCCACCCGCTCGGGGCGATGTTGCTCGTGAGGACCATCGCGTTCGGCCCCTCCTTCTCGTAGCGCCTGTCGACGACATCGAAGAACAGGTCGGTGCACGGCCTGTCGTAGACGCATCTCCCCACCTCGTCAATGATGAGGCACGACGGCTTGACGAGCGAGGAGACGACCCGCGAGGTGTTTCCCCGCTGGACGGCCTTCTGGAACCT
>NZ_KN214137.1:151313-203303 GCF_000763055.1 Collinsella sp. 4_8_47FAA
GGTGAGGCCGCCGGCGTAGCCCTGGCCGAGCAGCCGCTCGAATATCACCTGCGAGTTGGTGACGCCCTTCCGCAGGAGGTCGTCCACCAGGCCGGTGTGGCCGGCGAGCACGCCCGGCGCGGCCCTCCTCCCGCTGTTCCCGTGGGGCAGGGCCCTGAACCCGTGTGCCCTGACCGTCCTCGCGCGGGAGCGGGTGAGCCCCGTCCTCCTGCAGAACTCCGCGAGGTTGCATGCCTGCGGGTCGAACCCGTCGCCCTCCTCCGCGGCCATCTCCCGGAGCGCCGCGTCTATAATCTCCTGTAGGTCATCGTGTCTCTCGTTCACCTCAATGGTCCTCCTAACGCCGGCGTGTTGGCACCACCAGCGTAGTGGCGGCGGGGAGGCACGGTGGCCATTATTCGGTGACCGGGATTGGTCAAAATAGTTTGACTATTAGCGGCTAAAATCGCCCGGCGCTAACAAAGCCCCTCCAATATATAGGGGAGCAGCAAAATAAGGCCGGCATCAGAAGTGTTAAACCACCATCCATACCCCGTGGCAATTGGAAAGACCGTATTGATAAAGAAAGAGGCCGAAAGGGGCAAACTGCCCGTAAAAATAGAAATAATCCCTAAAGTTATACTGTAAAAAACAACCTCATTGTTAAGAATTATTAGCTTCTTGACCGCATCTTTAATGCTAAAAGAAGCTCTGTCGGCTATAAACCAAACGGCTATAAACCAAACGGCGATAAACACGAAGCAGCCAACTGCAACTTTTCCAATAGGGAGAAACACTCCCTTAAAAATAAAACGGGTTAAAGGACTAGCAAAAACCGATATATCATCTGCATTATGTATTACAAAATGATGCGCAAATACACACCACATTGAGATTAACCAAAAAAGCTCGACAATGGAATTACGTTCTTTTGCCATGGAGTTCTCCGGCTGGCTTAAGTTGACTCTATGCATCGATACAAGCCAATTGGCGTACAGTAGTGGTGAATTATAACGGCTGAGACGATTTAACAATCGGACCAAGGACCTCGTCACCGCTGTCCATCCAGATGACTATTTACAGCGAAACACCCCAGTCAAATTATGCTTCGGAAAGAATATTGCTCAGGCAGTTCGATAATGAAAGGACTTTTGACTCAAGAGCGAGCCCCCACCACCGGGACCACTCGAGCATAACGGTCCCTGGGCTCCGGCACTAGATTGACAACCACCCTGGGAGACTTAATGAGGAATAGCCGAAGGAACTGAATCAAACCATCGTATTGAGCTCATTCATGATTAGACCATTTCTCAAGTTCCTTTTCGAGTAGGGCAATCCTATGAGTAAGGTTTTTAATCGCCAAAACATGACGACTCACGGCAACGCTAAGAGACAGAGAGATTGCAAGCAACAGCACGATTGCACCCAAAAAAAGGAAATTGGCTGGGTTGACAAACCCAATAGCTGTTGAGCAACTATAAATAATTTGAGGACATATATCACAAATCAAGGCCGCCATACACATCAAAATCCACAACAGAGAGTACTTAAGAAGCATCTTTCCGTTGGACACGAGCCGCAAAACATAGACGAGAAAGCCGCCGAAAAAGAGGGCCGCACCAATCCTCAAAATTAGATTCATTATTTATCTCCCCTATGAACCCAGCACACAAGAACAATGGCTAACGTGACATTGATCATGTAGTAGACGGAAGAGAAGCCCCCGATGGACGAACGTCCGCCTTGGCGTTCATTCATCTTTACAGGCGCCTCCATAACGGGAAGACCAAGCTTCATAGCCAAAGCAATCGACTCTGGCTCCGGGTAGTCATCAGGATAACTCTTGCAGAACAGGTCGATAGCATCTTTATTGCATGCCCTAAAACCAGAAGTGGGATCGGTGACCACCTTACCCGTAAGCAGCTCGAGCAAAAATGAAAGCCACCTGATTCCAACGCGACGCATAAAAGTTGACTGAAAACCATCAGTCTCAACCAGAAATCGAGAGCCTATCGCCAGGCTCGCCCCACCCTCAATCAGCTTTACAAGCTCAGGAACATAAGAAGGATCATGCTGGCCATCGCCGTCAACCTGAATGTCAATATCATAGCCAAATCTCTGAGCATACTTATGGCCCGCTTGGACCGCTCCACCGATACCAAGGTTCTGTGGCAGGTCCAATATGTTGACACCATGCTCTCGACAAAGCTCAAGCGTTCCATCTTGTGACCCGTCGTTGATTACAACATAGTCATATCCCGCAGCTTTTATAGACGCAACGGTATCGAGAATGCACTCCTGTTCGTTATAGGCAGGGATTATTACGAGAACACGCGGATATCCTTTTGAACATGTTGTTGCAGCAAGAGACAATCGAGATTCATCCATTCCAAAAAAGTTGGCTCTTAGCGACGCTTGAAGAAATTGCGACTCTTACAGCCCAACGCACAGCTTAACTCAAACTTAAGTTTACAGTATCCTGACTAGCCATCGCGAAGTTACATCTCAAGCTTAGATATTTAGCTTGCTTAACTGGGGCCCACACGGAGTCCCCACCCATCATAGCAGGGTAAGGGCCCCGTGCACCTCTGTCTCAAATGCGGAACGCATGTCCTGAGTCCTCAACGCCGTCCCATTCGAACCAATCTAATCCAACTATTATCCCCTCTTACTATAGCCATGACTTATAGCGCTAGTTTAGAAAAATCGGATATACAAAAGCTCGAAAATCACAAAATACAGCAGCCCAAATGGAATCCCGAGCATAAAGGCTGTACATTTAGTCTTCTCTTCCTCATCGCAGTAAATAGGAAACCTGAGCAAAAGACAGGCGAAAGGTATTAACAAAGGTATGAGGTATCGCGCCTGAACACCCGCAACTGTCTGGCTTCCAACTCCTGTAAAGGCGATGTATAGAGCCAAAGCAACTAAATAGCAAGTAGCAAGAACCAGGAATAGAGTCCAAACAATCCCGAAACGGCTAAACTTAAATTTAGTAACTTTTTCATTATCAATAATGCATATAGCCTCAAACAACACGATGGGAAGATATGAAAGCCATGGGAACAGATTGGACACGTCCCCAAGATAAGCCATATTCGTTGATATTGAATTGAGAAACGCCGGGGTCAGCATCGATCCAAAAACGAAATTCGAGATTACAACTATAGTTCCAACTGGATTTGCAAGCACTCCCGTCGTTTGACCAGCCGTAGAGACTTCGGAGGCACCACGTGCATCAGAAATGTTATTTACGACAGAAGAGAAATATGGCGTCAAGAAAGATAAAATCATTATGGCGCAAACGAATAGTGCAGCTCCAATCAAGATACGTCTTTGCTTGCTCGAAGTATATTTATCTGCAGGAATTAAAAGCGCAAGTCCGAATAAGGGAAAATAAATCGCTTTAGCTGCAAATCCGATTGCAAAAGATAATAGAAATCCGAAGAATGTTTTTGCAGAAATATCCTCTTCAGAAACAAGCATCTTCAACAAAAGAGCTGTTCCTAGCAAACTGAACGATATCACACAGGGATCATACGAGTAACTGGCTGCCATTAACACGGCAGACGGGAACAACGCAATACAAGTGAAAAGACATTTTCTGCAAGGGGCTATACGAATTGCGATTCCGCAGATAACTGCATACGCAAGTAAATTAAATAATTTTCCCAATGCAAATTTGATAGAAAATGGGAGATGAAGCAAGCGACCCAAACAAAGGCCGATAGATGAAGGAATATAGGCAATTTTAGAAAGAGCCACACTATCAAAACAATTAACACGTTCGATACCTTCAGCTATATTATTTTTATCGGCCTCTCTGACTAATTGCTCAACAGAGCCACGGTTAAACTCTCTTGTTTCATCTATTGGGTACTTACCCAAAGATGCATCCAAACTAAAGCCGTCCCCCCTATAAAACTGTTCGACTATCATTCGGTCAGAATTTGTTATTTCAGCATTTGTGAGGTAGGAAACACTATTTGCATTTCCATAGTGGACCTCATCATCCCATGTCAGAAAATTTGTAACGGGGAAGCAAATAATTACGGATAGACCGACCGAGACAATGCATGCGAAAGCGAACAGTTCGGGCTTCAGATAAGAAGTGCCCCCATTAATAGCAATCAACCCGATCAAAACAGTAATGGGCAAAGCAGACGCGAACAACACCGTCTTTGACTTATCGAGCGGAATGCCAATAAAAGCGATTAAAACAGCAAAGCCAACAGAAACCGTCAAAAAAAAGAAACACTTCTTAGTATCAGTTTTCTTAACCGAGGCTACAAAGCTCTTCACCAGGCCATAGCAAAGCTCAATGCCTTGAAACGCTAAAACTAAATGAAAGCATATAACAAGACTTGCGATATTCCATGCGTCAAGATCGAAGGGGCCAAACGTCTTCGCACCAGTCAATATGATTAAAACTAGCAGAAAGCTGCTGAGAATGCTGGACGCGACGAGGACGGTTATCTGACGAATAGCGTCACCACCCGACTGTGATTTCGGTTGCAAATATAAGCACGCAACAGCAACGACATCGCAAAAGAGTTCAAGAATGAATAGATTTAAATTCTTATAGTGCAATGATGTCGCAATAGCTAATAAAAGAAGTCCCAGCCCAAAGATGGCAAGCGCGTACTCGCTTTTCTTAATTGCAGGATTATTCAAAACGTGCATCTCCAACTAAAGACAAAATCGAATAGGGTAAGTCGACAATAACAAATTCGTATCTCAAATCCAACTTCACTCAAAAGCTAAGCAAAAGCCAGCCAAGTATCACTTAGCAAATACAAAACGCCTTCTCGACATCCATAGCAGTGGCATCCCAGTTATATCGATTTTCAACAAGCGCCCTAGAGTTTCGAGACTGAAGAGAAAGCAGCTTTCGATCATCAAAAAGCCTGCATAATGCCGAAACCACCTCATCAGATGCCATGGACCGAATTATTGTGCCGTAGCTATCATCTAAGATAAGCTCGCGTGCCCCGCCCACGTCTGTTACCACTGCAGGCGTTCCGCAGGCTGAAGCTTCAAGAAGTACCGTTGAAAAGCCTTCGGAACGAGTTGGAAGACAAAGCACATCTGCTTGCTGAAGTAAGGAGGAAATATCCTCTGTGTTACATCTCCCAAGCCAAAACAAGTTAGACGAACAAGCTTCCTTGACCTCATTAGCCAGCGGACCATCCCCTGCAAGAACAAAACAAATATCACGCTTGGTAATATCTTTTGTGCGAGCCGCCTCAATAATTGAATAAATTCCCTTTTCAGGAATAAGCCGCCCGACAAAAGCTACAACCAAAGATGACTGAGGGATACCTAATTCAGATCGGAAATCTCTCCCCGAAGAAATACTCCTATAGAATGAGGCATTGATTGAGTTTGAAATTACGCCTTTTGCAGTGATATTAAAGTGCTGAAGCCATTCAACACTTTTAGAAGAAATCCCATAGAAATCAGGTTCAAACGACTTTACGCGATCAGTAATCCAATCTTCATATCGGCGAACAAAATAATCAAGAAATGGCTGATTGAAAGAGAGATACGCTGAGCCGTGGTCGAGAACAACAGCCTTAGCACTATGATCCGCAGCAAACTTCAGCCCTTCGAGCGAGAGAGGGAAAAGTCTCGTGTTTATCAGAACACCATTCCACTCATAATCATCAAGGGTTTGCAGGAGTCGGTAATAATCACTGGTTTTTTTGGGAAGAGGAAGTCTTCCATCAAGTAACGGAATGCAAGGAAGACGAATTACCTCCAGGCCGTTTTCGACTGAATGACCGACTCCCACGCGCATCGAATCATTAGTAACGATAACCACCCTATCGCCGCGTGCAGTCAAGGCGTGAGCGAGACCATCGACAAAATTACCAATTCCACTAAGTTGCGGGTGATAATGGTGAGTGAAAATACAAATAGAGGAGCTCATCACATAACCTCATCTGATATAGATGTCATATCCTTAATTCTGTGCCGTCCAGACTTCCCCATCTCCAAAGTCGAGCAAGAGCGGAAGATGGGTATGTCGATTATCCGGTGACGGTATTTTTTTCCAATCGCCATACATCGTTGTAAGATATTTATCCGTCATACGAGGAACAGGGAATTCACTGCCTTCGAAAACCGCACTGCTCAGAGGGAAAATCTCTGAAATAGGCACTGGCGCCATATTCGGCCAGCTTAACGTCAGACAGTAATCAGAGACCTCACCCGTATTTGAGTCGGCAATACAGGAATCGAACAAATCCTGGTAAGAGCATGCGCCTCGAGAAACCAGTTGTTCCACCACGTGCATAGCAGAACAACCAATTTGCTCGAGTTGACCAAGGAACCCTTTATGAGGGACAACAATGGAAGAAGAATGATATAAATAGGCTCTTTTCTGTGCAATTGATGCAGTTCGGACTTGCTTTGCACGAAGGCGTTTATCTGTATAGAGCTGGTCATATGGAAAGATGTCGACAAAAATGCCCATCGAACTGGAAGCCTCTCGAGCCTCTTGATTCTCGAAGCGAGTTCCATCGCGATACACCTTAGCAAACATCGCAGCATAGCCAGTAGTATTCCGCGATGTATGGAGCGAATATCCTTCCGGTAACCCACCCTCGGCTAAAGAGCAAAAGCGGTCATAATCTGAACGCATCATTCCGATATCTATATCATCATCCCAAGGGATAAACCCCCTATGACGCATTGCTCCTAAACATGTTCCACCGTCAAGCCACCACCTGATGCCGTGCTTAGAGCAGAATGCGGCGACAACCTGAAGGATATCCAATTCAGTGTTTTGAAGCTTTAATAGCGCGTGAGCTTTAGACATCATCGGCCTATCTCTTTTCCCCGAACCATTGTTGCGTCTGTTTCCCCAAAACAGAAGACTGATAAATAAGGCAAATGGCATTGGATATAAGCGCCGATACAGTAGGGCCATTTAAGCCAAACAGCATTTGCGCAGGAGCCATAACAGCGACAGCACTAATTAAGGACAGCATGCTGCCAACAAATACCCCTCGGTAATTATCAAGAGAAACCAACAAATCGTTGACAAACCAAGCGATGCCAGTCAAAAAGGCACAAGCCAACATAGGCTGAAGGAGATCGGTATGTTTAGCTATTCCAGCGCCATAAAACAGTGACAGCAATAATTTACCGAAAAAGAAAAGGGCAACTGAAGATATGACACCGACAAAAAAGATGCCAGCAAGTATTTTACCTATGAGCGAAAAAAAGGACTTTTCTCTAGAATGGTAACGCTCTACTAGATAACCTAATAAAGGATTATAAATATAGGTCGCACCCATTTGGATAATTGCCACAGGTGCAGCAACTGATGCATAAATACCCAGAGCAGAATCTCCGTATGAATAAGATAAATACTGCCTGGGAATATTCGGCGCCGCAGAAGCAGCAATGCCGCCAAGAACGATGGGCAAACAGCTACATAGGAAGGCTCTGACCTTCGCTCGGCTAATTCCAAGCTTGATTGCAGAAATCCGATTTGATCTTGGATAATCGTAAATAACTCCGATGCCTATTGTCACTACCGTCATAAGCAACAGTGCACCTTCGAGGCTATTAAAAAATCCAAAGACAAGAATGAATGAAAGGAGAGAGCCGATGCCCTGCATTATGAGGGATTTCCCAATATAGTCCATCCTATGACCAACCTGATCATTAGCATGCATGACATCAATGACTAAGCCAGCGGTTTTATAGAGAGCATACAGAAGAATAGCGGGCACCGTACCAATACGACACGTTGCAATGGAATAGACGGCTAACATTGCAAACGCTATAAAAGTAGTAAAGAAACGAAAAGTCAGGTATTCACCAGCAGAGTTTTTCCTTTCAATATCTGCAATTTGCACCGTGTACATCCTGTATTGGGCTAATTGAGAAAACATGTTGAAAATAGACATAGCCAGCGAATAAATGCCTGCAGCACTATATCCATCAGACAGCCGAACGACCAAAATGGTGATAAGCCACTGACAGCCTAAATTAGTCAACGAACCGACGGTATTCCAGAACATATTATGTTTAATCGAAAGAGTCTTCTCTGTGGCCTTCACAAATATAAGCGCCCTTCTAAACCTGTCGAAATGAGGATACGGAGCTATCTCGCAGCTTTAAGTTCTTTTAAAATCAAAATAAACAGCCAATTCGGCACAAGACGTATAATGATATCTGCTTTAGCGATAGACGGGCAAGCTCGTCGGTATTTAAGTAAACCAATTATGGAGCGCCGCTCCCTTGCTTCAGCGAACCCCAATATTTCCTTTAGATGCGGTGAATCGGGAAATCTATCGGCAAATCGCCTAGCAGTATCAACCCTGTTTTTAACTCTTGTCGAATACCAATCATCTTTTGAAGAAACACCTGCAAGGAATCCAGTTTCGTTACCACCATGTCGACGATACTTAACCAAAGGAGTCATAGTAAAGCTGCACTTCCCCAGTTCACTGCAACCCAATGTCAACCACAAGTCATGTGCAGTCGATTCCGGAAAGGGAATCATCGACTTCGCCGCACTCGCATCTAACATGAGAGCCATACCAATGCCGTAACATACGCTTGCGGCCTGTACAGTAATATCCTCTCCAGAGCACCAATTTACTTCCGGCGAATTAGGATGAGCTTTCCTATAACTCTTTACCAGAATATTTCCGTTTTCGTCAATTACCGATCTATCACAAACATCTAGAATTGAGCCTTCTTCTAGCATATGGTTGAGCGAAACTTCAACTCTATTAGGCTCCCAAATATCATCCTGATCGCAAAGTACTACGTAATCCCCTTCCGCCAAGGAGAGCAGCGCCTCGAACGATTTGACATAACCGAGATTATTATCACCGTGATAATACCGATAGGCGTTTTTCGTTATATGCGCTTGGATAAACCGCTCTAATGAATCCGATTCAGGGCAGTCATTTCTAACTAGAAGCGTAAGCGGAAACGTTTGTTTATCTATCGAATCAAGTTGTTCCGCGAAAAACTTAAGATCGGGTTTATAAGCTGAGAGAAGTACGCATACGCCAATATCATTTCCCATTTCTATTTCCAAAAATCCTCTCAAATTCATTGCTAAAGATTATCAAAGCACCCTCAGTTAAAAGAAACTCTTTTAAAAATAGAGTATTTATCCCTGTCTCTTAAAACGAGTGCCTAATATCAATAAGTAACAACCTTCGTTCCATAGGGAATGTTATCGTAAATCCATTTTGCATTCTGAATCTCAAGGCGTACGCATCCAGCAGAGGATGGAACGCCCATCGTGGGATCCATCACGCGGTTGCTGTTGACGTAGTAGGGTGAGGAATGGAATAAGTAATCACCATAGAACTGCGTGTAGTAATAGCAAGTATATCCATGCCCAAAGGAGTTTCCCTTACCGTAGACCTGATACTCCCCTATCACCGTAGGCGTGCTAGCTTTTCCCGTCGAACATACATATCGACGGTTTAAGGACCAGTTATTCCAGGATCCAGTGTAAATACTCGTAACGCAACGTGACGTATCGACAAGTATCAGCCAATTTGTATTGCTTGAATAACTTTGAGCCTTAGCATCCATATAGTCTGACACCCACGCGCCGTTGGCCATGAAGTAATTCCAGGATCCGTCCACAACGCGCCAGCCAGTAGCCATGGCGCCACTAGCGTCGAGCCAATACCAGGTACCCCCCAGGTTAAGCCACCCTGTTTGCATATAACCAGACGAATTCAAGTAATACAAAGATCCGTTAACGGCAACCCAGCCGGTTTTCATAACGTAGGTAGATGGGTCCAAATAGAACCAGGAGCCATCCTTGTACAGCCAGTCAGATCGTGCATAGCCAGCGGTCTCATCAAAGAAGTACCATTTTCCGTTAACGTTCTTCCATCCAGCGTAGGGGGAGCCATCGGTTGGATCAGCATAGAACTTGCACCCTCCAAGCGTCACAAACCCGTGAGCTTCGGCTAATTCGCCATCACCGTTTGTTGTAAATAGCTTTCCACTACGCAACGCTCCACACAATGAGCAATCAGAACCAGCAAAAGCCTTAGACGGCTCATCCTGGACCGAGTCCTGGACATCTACCCATTCACGACAAGCAACAGCGCCTGAAGTTTTTGCATAATAGCTTTTCCCATTTACAGAAAAATGACCTAGCAGCATTTTACCGTCGGCGGCAGGATCGAGATAATAGTATTGGCTATTGTCCTTCAGCCATCCCGTCTTTACAATGCCCGACGCATGAGAAGGCTCAGCGTAATACCAGTCTCCATCGCTCATAAACCAGCCGAGTGACAGCGCTCCCGTTGAAGAAAAATGATATTGATTGGATCCGATGACAAAAAAGCCGGTAGCCATTCTATTGTCATTTGCGACATCGAGCCAATACCAAACGCCATTCACCAAACGCCAGCCCGATGCAAGTGCGCCGGAACCGTCAGCGTAATACCAGTCCGTCCCATCAAACGCCCAACCAACAGCCATTGCGCCTGAATCCGATAAATAGTAACGAGACGAACCGACAGAAACGATTCCTCTAGACATAACACCATCATTGGCGGGATCAAGCCAATACCAGTTATTGCCAGTTTGAAGCCAGCCGGTTAAGACTTCACCATTGCTACCCCAATACCATAAACCGTTATCAAGGCACCATCCATTAATCAGTCCATAGGTTCCAAGAAGATAAGGGTGCCCATCAATAACACGTCGACCAGTAGCCATAGAACAGCTGTTAAGGGAGTCAAACCAGTACCATTGACCTCCAATAAACTGCCAGCCACTTGCCAAAGCGCCTGATGGACCCGCGTAATACCACTTATTTTCAGTAAAAATCCAACCGCAGCTCATTGCGCCGTCACGAGCGGGGTCTAAGTAGTACAGCGAGTCGTCAATATTCTGCATTCCGGTCAAACGACAGCCATCTAGATAGTAATACCAGGACAAACCGTTCCATTGCCATCCAGATAGTTGTTCTGTAGTCGACGGGTCTTGGCTTTCGACAACCTGTAGACTCGAATCTTCCGTTGTCTTGCCGGCACAATCACTGGAGTCTTGAGAGCAAAAGCCACCGGCAAATGCTCCCAACCTTCCTGTCGAGTCGCGCCCTACGACACCGTTATCCGCCCCCTCTTCCACGGCATAAGCAGTGCTAGAAAATGCGGGGGCGGAAACTGAAAACAAGGCGGAAAATAGCATCAAGCCAATTACTCGCCAGCAAATTCGATGATCAATCCGGACATTCATTTCAGGCCCCTAACCGGTACCGGCTGTCTTACAGGGAATCAATTAAATAAACGGACGAGCTGCGCCGATTACATTTCCCCTTGCGCTAATAGGATGAATTCCGACACCCTGATGAGGCCAAGAGTCGATCATCATACCGCCGCCAAGTGCAATTGCGATATGCCCGCGATAATAAACAACATCGCCACGTTGAATCGAGCTCGTGCTCACGGGCATAAAGATATTGCTTCGATACCAATTCATGGAATTGTAGGTTTGGCTTGGATCCCAGCGATAGTTATAAGGGTTGTAAACACCCATATCCATGCCAGTAGCATAAAGGCACTGCAAGACAAAACCAGAGCAATCAACAGCTCCACCGGGAGCGGTAGACCAAGGCTCAATATATTGCGTACCAATATACTCATAGGCGCGCTGGATAAAGGCGTTCACGCAATCTTCCCGCGTTGCTTCGACAGAAATGCGAGAAGGGGTCACATAGGTAAAGTATCCGGTGCAATAGCTAGGCAGCTGAACAGTCCAAGAACTGACCTGAGGATACTGGGATGGATTTTGCCAGCCAACTTTGTCGCACTGACCATCGCTCCAGAAAACTCGACGAACGCCATCGATGGTTCTTGCGCCCGTTGCCATAGCGCCGCTACCGTCTAGCCAATACCACTTACCCGAATCTTTAAGCCAGCCAACATGCATGCTTCCATTGGACTCAAGGTAATACCATGTTCCATTCAGGCATTTCCAACCAGTTGCCATTTTTCCGTCAGCGTTTAGGTAATACCATGCACCGCCAGTAAAAACCCATCCGGTCTTCATCACGCCAGAATCGGCATCAAGCCAATACCAATCGCCGTCAATCTGCAGCCATCCAAGATGAATGGCACCCGTTCCGGGCTCAGCGTAAAACCTTAGATTTGCGACATTAACCCAGCCGGACGCAACCTGCCAACCATCAGCTCCAGCGGTTTTTAGGATAGTGTCGTTTTCGCGAATCACATCCTTGCAAAGATATCCATTATCATCAGCGTATCTTTGAACGCCGTCATTAACGGTAACCCAGCTTGAAACCACAAGCCTACCGCTCTGGTTTGCAAAACAATCGTTGCCGCTCACCTCAAATAAGCCCGTTTTCATGAGATGGCTAACAGGGTCCAAATAATACCAACTCGTGCCATCTTTATACCAGTCAGAAATAAGCGCACCAGATTGAGAGGCTTGATACCAGCCGTTCTCGGACTGAGCCCAGCCAACAGCCATAACCCCATTGGGGTTCAAATAATATGCTGCGTTACCAAGGTCTAAATACCCAACGAACATTTTGCCGTCGGAAGCTGGGTCGAGATAATACCAAGCGCCGTTAACGAGTTTCCAGCCAGTAGCCGCAATACCGTTGGAACAGTAATACCAATCTGCTCCGTCTTTGTACCATCCACTTGCGAGGCCATAGTCACCAAAAATGTAACTGCTTCCATCGATGTCGTGACGGCCTTTGAACATAGCCAGCGTCTGCGGGTCAAAGTAATAACGAGCTCCGCCTATCGACTGCCATGATGAAGCGAGGGCGCCAGACGAATAGGCCCAGTACCAATTCCCGTCTAGGAGAATCCAACCGGTTTTCATAGCGCCAGAAGCATCTAAATAGTATTTCCCGCTCCCGAGGTTGACAAAACCAACCTGCATAACATGAGAAACAGGATCCAAGTAATACCATGTGCCGTTTTGGTAAAGCCAACCAGCAGCTAAATCGCCTCCAGCATTGGCATAAAACCAATTTCCATCTGAGTTACGTAGCCAGCAGTTCTGATATAGCGCGCCAAAAGGCGTTGCGGCATTGCCGTCATTCGCATAAAACGAAGCAGTCGATCCGCCAGCATCGGTCACATTGAAATAACCTGTCTGCATTGCACCATCATTGGCTGGATCAAGCCAATACCAATAGCCCCCGCTTTGCAGCCAGCCAGTTTGGTGTTTACCGTTTTTTCCGTAATACCAAACTCCAGACGACTCGTCTCGTTGCCAGCCATCTTTTATGACGGAAGAATTATCAGGTTGCAAATCATCGGAAACCACAGAAGAAAAATCCGCTTTTGACTCAATACTCTGAGCCTCAACGGAATCCTGTGCAAACGCGACATTCGCACTCAGGGGCAAGCAGCAAGCAGTGATTAATGACGCAGCAGCACAAACAAGCGTGGCCTTCTTTTCGAATCGATACATAAGCGACCCTCCCAGATATCTCGTTTATTTATTTTAGTCCACATTCCAGGATTGATTTTCGTTACCGTCTGTTCAGTCTGTGTAGATAAATTTAATAAATTGAACAAATCGTTCAATCATTCTATTCTTTTTCTAAGCAATGAACATCTTAATTGGAGGCCTGTAGTGAAACTGACCAAGCGTAACTTTACAGTTCTGTACGAATACCTAAAGAACCCATATGCTAGCCAGCGAGAAGTTGCCGAGCGCACTGGCCTTTCACTTGGATCAGTAAACGCATCAAATAAAGAGCTTACGAATGAGGGCCTTCTCGAATCGGACAGCCTAACCGACAGCGGTTACGAAGCACTTCACCCCTATAAGGTTGAAAACGCAGTGATATTGGCTGCGGGGCTTTCGAGCCGCTTTGCTCCCATTTCGTATGAAAAGCCCAAAGGCCTTTTAAAGGTACGTGGTGAGATTCTCATCGAACGTCAGATTAGGCAGCTGCAAGACGCAGGTATCAGCAATATCACCGTCGTTGTCGGCTATAAAAAAGAATATTTCTTCTATCTCGAAAGCAAGTTCGGCGTCTCGATTGTCGTCAACAACGAATATGCATCCAAAAATAACCACGCATCGCTTATGTGCGTAAAAGAGCGGCTTGGCAACACCTATATTTGCTCAAGCGATGATTACCTTCTAAACAATCCGTTTGAAGCATACGTTTGGAAAGCATTTTATTCTGCTCAATATGCTGAAGGCGCCACCAAAGAATGGTGCATTCAAACCGGAGCAATGGACAGAATTACCAATGTTACGATTGGCGGTTCCGATGCTTGGTATATGCTCGGACATGTCTACTTTGATAAAGCCTTCTCGCTTGCATTTAAGCAGATTCTTGAAACGGAATATAACAAGCCCGAAACAACGGACAAGCTTTGGGAAGATCTATATATCGAGCACATCAAGGAGCTCGATATGGTTATCAAGAAGTATCCTGAGGGCGAGATCAACGAATTCGATTCTCTTGATGAGCTGCGTGCCTTTGATCCGCATTTTATCGAAAACGTTGACTCCGATATTTTCGATAACATCGAGCAAGTGCTCGGCTGCTCCAAATCAGAGATTCACGACGTTTATCCCCTTAAACAAGGTCTTACGAATCTATCGTGCCACTTTAGAACCAATGACGGAGAGTACGTTTACCGCCATCCGGGAGTCGGGACCGAACTGCTTATTAACAGAAATGGAGAAGTAGCCGCACTTAAAAAGGCCAAGGAACTCGGCCTTGACGACACGTTCATTCATGAGGACCCAAAGCGTGGTTGGAAAATTTCGAAGTTTGTACCCAACGCAAAGCAGCCTGATCCGCATGATGCTGCCCAAATGAATCGAATGATGCAGATGTGTCGTTCGCTTCACGAGAGTGGTGCAAATGTTGAAACCGAATTTGACTTCTACCTCGAAGCGAAGCGCTACGAATCACTTCTTCTGGAAAAAGGTCCCATCGACATTCCAGGCTACAGGGAAATGTCCGCCGAAATCGATGAATTGGAGCACTTTGTACAGGCCGATAATGCACCAAAATGCCTTTGCCACAATGACTTCTTTTACCTCAATTTCCTTATCGATGAGAACGACAAGTACTATCTCATTGACTGGGAATATGCTGGCATGAGCGATTACGCAAACGATTTTGGAACATGCAGTGTCTGCTGCGAGCTTTCCGAAGATGAAGTCGACCGCGCGCTTGATGCATATTTTGGGCGCAAGGCAACAAACAACGAAGTTGCGCATAACTATGCGCACATTGCCCTTGCAGGATGGTGCTGGTACCTCTGGTCTCTTCTGAAAGAAGCCGAAGGTGACTTCGTGGGCGAGTGGCTCTATATCTACTTCAATTACGGTGCCAAATACCTTAAAAAGGCACTGGAGATCTATCGGAAAGGTGAATAACGATGCAATTCGGCTTTTTTAGCGGTCTTCTTTGGGGCCTTGATACAGTGATTCTTGGAATCGGCTTGGCGCTTGCGCCCTATATTGGATCGGCGGAAGCGCTTGCATGCGCCTCCATTGCGGGATCCTTTCTCCATGATGCCTTCTGTGCAATCTGGCTCTTTGGCTACATGGGAGTTAGAGGCAGACTAAAAGACACGCTCGCTGCACTTAAAACTCGTTCGGGCAAGGTTGTCATCGCCGGCGCTCTACTCGGTGGACCTATCGGAATGACCGGCTACGTATTAGCGATTAATAACATCGGAGCTGCCTACACGGCAATCATCTCCGCCTTCTATCCCGCGGTCGGAGCGTTCCTTTCGTTCGTGCTGCTGAAGGAGAAAATGGGCAAAGGTCAGATACTTTCCCTTCTCGTTGCTCTTTGCGGCGTAATGACGATGGGCTATCTATCGGCCGGATCGAGCGAGATTGCAAATGCCCCCCTCGGCTTACTCGGCGCGGTGCTTGCCGTTATTGGATGGGGATCCGAAGCGGTGCTGTGCGCATGGGGAATGAAAGATGATGCCGTTGATGACGAAACGGCTTTGCAAATCCGTGAAACTACGAGTGCGCTTGTTTATGGAGTACTCGTACTCCCCCTCTTCGGAGCATGGCATTTCACGCTGGGTGCCATCCCGAGCATGCCCACATTGATTATTGCACTCGCCGGACTCGCAGGAACTGCATCCTATCTGTTCTATTACAAGGGCATCGCGGCAATCGGAGCAGCGCGTGCGATGGCTCTGAATATATCCTATTCGGCATGGTCGGTGGTCTTTGGCCTGATCTTGCTTGGAACAATTCCCGACGTGGCATCCGTAATCTGCTGCGTTGTAATTGTGTGCGGAACAGTTTTGGCAGCTAGTAACTGGGACGAACTATTTGGACGTAATAGGACAGCGTAGCTTGATTAACAATGTAGCAAAAGGGGAGAGCTCGTCGAGCTCTCCCCTTTTAGCATCATGGCTATTCAATTACCACGGCCTGGCTATCCATCTGTTGCCACGTGCCGAAGAACACTTGGGCATTTCGCGTAACATTGCCGTTAATCGAATCCGAAAGATAGACAATTCCCTGCTCGTCATCATAGCCTTTAAGGACTACGGCATGATTACCGCCCCACAGACCATAGGAATGCCCGTTATACCAACGCGCAGCATAACGGCCTCCTGGCCAACTTCCCCATTCGGTATTCCACATCTCAACAGGTTGACCACAGGTCAGCCTGTTCTTAATGGAAGAAATTGACGAGAAAGAGACGTCTTTTGCCTGCTTGCCACTTCCAGCAGCACGCAGAAAGTTATTACCAGCAATAGTAATCGCAGGTGCGACGCATCCCATGAGACCCCCGCTGCTACGCCTTGGATTGCCATCAAAAGCGGTAACAAAATTGCCATTGCTTCCCTTGGGCAAATAGTAATCCGCAATAATCGTCTTACCTAAACCGAAACCATAGTAGTTAAGCAAGTTTGTAAGGGCAACCGACTCACAGCCAGTAGGAAGTTCCGGGTACTGCGAATAGCACGGGACATCGACCCAAGCGCCAACCATTGCGCCGGATGAACTGAACTTGTAGTCAGTAGAGCCGATCCAATACCAACCGTTGCTCAACATTACTCCCCCACGTGCGGCATCAAGGTAATACCATGTGCCCCCACGGGAAAGCCATCCCGTTTTCATTATGCCAGAAGCGGAATCTAGCCAGTACCAGTTACCGCCATCGTTAAGCCAGCCGGTCGCCATTCGACCATCCGAGTTAAAGTAATACCAAGACCCAGCTATTTGCTGCCATCCAGTCAGAATTACCCCATCAGCAGAACAATAATATCGAGCACCCTGACTCTCAATCCAACCAGTTCTGGCATTACCGTCATCGTCAATCAGCTGGATTCCCGAATCGGTCATGATGCCTTTAAGGTCAATTGCGCCGCCGGATGACGAATGATACATCCAAGCCCCATCACCGTTTGACCAGCAATTAGCCATCATCTTGCCGGTACTATTAAATATGTATTCACATGATCCGATAGTTTGAACGCCCGTGGTCATGGCATGCGTCGAGGGATCGAGCCAGTACCACGTACCGCTTAGGTTGAGCCAGCCGGAGGCGAGGGCGCCGGAGCCAGTCGCGTAGTACCAGGTCCCGCCGTCGAGCACCCATCCGGTCGCCATCGCGCCGGAGGCGCTGAACCAGTACGCTGAGCCGTTGCACGCGTGGAGGCCCGTCACCATGGCGCCGCCCGCGTCGGGCTCGAGCCAGTACCAGGAACCGCCGGTGTAAAGCCAGCCGGTCGAGGCGATACCGTCAGCGAACCAGTACCAGGAGCCGTCGACGAAGCCCCAGCCGTTAAGGGGGCCGCAGCTGCCGAAGTAGCGGCGGACGCCCTGCGCGTCCGTCTGGTAACCCGTCAGCATGGCCCCCGTCCGGGCGTCGAAGCAGTAGGGCACGCCGCCGACGGATACGGGGCCGCGCGCCAGCGCGCCGGAGCCAGTCGCGTAGTACCAGGTCCCGCCGTCGAGGACCCACCCGGTCGCCATCGCGCCGGACGAATTAAACCAGTACAGGGAGCCGTTGCACTCGTGAAGGCCGGTAGCCATGGCATGGGTGGAGGGATCAAGCCAGTACCAGGCGCTGCCGACGTAGGCCCAACCGGAGGCGAGGGCGCCGGAGCCCGTCGCGTAGTACCAGGTACCGCCGTCGAGGACCCACCCGGTCGCCATCGCGCCGGAGGCGTCAAACCAGTACGCGGAGCCATTGCACTCATGGAGCCCGATGGCCATGGCATGCGTCGAGGGGTCGAGCCAATACCAGGCCCCATTGGTATAGAGCCAGCCAGAATGCAACGAGACCGGATTGACTGAATCCACATAGAACCAGTTGCCGTCAAACGAATTCCAACCCAGATTCCATTTGACGGATTCTTGAGCAGGACCATCATCGATTGAATCGGAAGGAGAAAGAGTCGAGGGGACGGATTGCCGCTCAAAATCAGTAGGGATGGAGGAGCTTATGGGTTCTGCGTTCGCGATATCAACCACACCGGGTCCAGCGAGCAGTAGAGTTGAAAGAATGATTAGGATTAATGTTATTTGCTTTTTCCTTGCCATGTGCAGCCCCCAGTAGTTACCAATTTTTATATAAACATAGTCTACAAATGGATAGCTAAGAGCAATATGTAATTAGAAAAAAGCAATTAAGGAAGAGTTGCTAGCCGAGCCAAGCGCCATTACTAGCAAAAGAGTATTTCACCCCATCGATTTCTTGAACACCCGTAGTCATAGCGTGCGTCGAGGGGTCAAGCCAGTACCAGGCGCCGCCGACGTAGGCCCAGCCGGAGGTGAGGGCGCCGGAGCTCGTCGCGTAGTACCATGTGCCGCCGTCGAGGACCCATCCGGTCGCCATCGAGCCGGAGCCGTTGAACCAGTACATGGAGCCGTTGCACCCATGGAGCCCGGTGGCCATGGCGTGCGTCGAGGGATCGAGCCAGTACCACGTACCGTTTAAGTTGAGCCAGCCGGAGGCGAGGGCGCCGGAGCCCGTCGCGTAGTACCAGGTGCCGCCGTCGAGCACCCAGCCGGTCGCCATGGCGCCGGAGGCGTTGAACCAGTACGCTGCGCCGTTGCACGCGTGGAGGCCCGTCGCCATGGCGCCGCCCGCGTCGGGCTCGAGCCAGTACCAGGAGCCGCCGGTGTAAAGCCAGCCGGTCGAGGCGATACCGTCAGCGAACCAGTACCAGGAGCCGTCGACGAGGCCCCAGCCGTTAAGGGGGCCGCAGTTGCCGAAGTAGCGGCGGACGCCCTGCGCGTCCGCCTGGTAGCCCGTCAGCATGGCCCCCGTCCGGGCGTCGAAGCAGTAGGGCACGCCGCCGACGGATACGGGGCCGCGCGCCAGCGCGCCGGAGCCCGTCGCGTAGTACCAGGTCCCGCCGTCGAGGACCCATCCGGTCGCCATCGCGCCGGAGGAGTTGAACCAGTACAGGGAGCCGTTGCACTCGTGGAGCCCGGTGGCCATTACACCGCCCGCGTCGGGGTCGAGCCAATACCAGGCTCCGCCCTGGCGCAACCATCCGGTATACGCTTTGCCGTCAGAGGTTGCGTAATACCAAGTGCCCTCTTTTAACTGCCAGTAATAAAGAGAGACATCAACATACGCGTAATTCATATCAACGTTTCCGCTAATACCAGAAACTTTTCCGCGGCTTGTATACTGCCAAAAGCTGTAACTGCCGGTATAGTGACATTGGGAGTTGTATTGAGCAATCCAATGATCCCAAGAACCGCTCTTAAATACAGGGTCGGTCAATATATTGTTAAACCAATTTAGGTTTGCATAAATGCCTGGCTTATATCCAGCACTAGAAATCTTATTACAGAATGTCTGAGCTCTAGATGCAATTCCGGATTGACGACCATCTGCAATAATTGTCTTGTCCTCAAGATCGTAATACACCGGTAGCCTAGGATTGTGCCCCGATAGGCAGTCAATCACCATGGACGCCTCATCGGCTGCCTGTTGATTATCAAAAGCATATGAATAGATATAGACGCCGTAAGGAATTCCGAGTCGCTCGCACTCAGAAATATTTCGATTAAATTGATAGTCAACTCGACCGCCCCAAGATGGAGCGCCAAATCCAACACGCAGAATAGCGAAATCGATACCAGAAGCCTTAACAGCATTCCAGTCAATACGTCCTTGATGCTCACTGACATCGATGCCCTGCGCCGTAGCCCCATCGGGAAGAATGTCCATGGACAATAAGGCTATTCCATCTTCTTCGGAAGAAGCATCCTCTGCGACCAATTGTCCATCCTCATAACGCCAGGAATTCTCAACTAGGGACCGCGCAGCTTCCGCGTTCGAAGGAAAAACAAACACAGAAATGGGCGCAAGGACCATCAGCACCAACAATGCCGAAAATAACTTAAGATGTTTGCTCATGTAAACCTCGTCATTCGTTCTTGTTTGCGTCTAGCTTACAGCATGGCTGTGAAAGATTCCCGAACATCCAACTGGACAAGGCGCCATCTAGGACGACAAATAACTGCACGCAATACCACAATGTAAACAAGAACTTCCCAGCAGGGTGAAACCAAGGACTCCTGGTCCCTACTCTTTGCCCAAAGAATGCCGACATCAGTTAGCTTTCAAACCAGATGTCAAAAAGGCAGGGGGCCCAGAGAGTCCCCTACAACTCGGAATTCTAACGAATCAATATTACTTTCGATGGACCCAAAGCAGTCAAACCAGAAATACGGTTTCCATAACCGTCACTATGCCAAAACAAGTTTTCGCTCGGCGAATTGCCCCAGAAAAAGCCAATGTGGCTATCGTCCGCATATGGGTTGTAAGGATTGAAGAACACAATGTCCCCCTTACGAGCCAAACCGCTACGTAACAACTCATCAATAGAGTTGAAATAAGTCACGTTTGCGCACGTATCGATAGCGTAGCCGTACCAACGATAAGCGTTAACGCAGCCGCCCCTTCCGGGACCACCACTCCAAGGGGAATGGCTCTGCTCGGCGGCAATTGGAGCTAAATCCCCGCCTGCTTTCATATATGCATGCGATACAAATCCGCCGCAGTTCATACCGGTATACCCGTCCCAACGAGGATCACCCTTTGGATGCATGCATGATTCTTGGCTAAGATGCGTATCATAGCGTGTTCCACGGTAATAGCCATCGTTCTCGTGGCTCATAAGCCAATTGACCAGGCTGGACCTATTAACCCCTAAAACAGAACCAGACGTATTCAACCATGCACCACTTGCATTGAAGTAATAGTCAACGCCATCGATTTTCAGCCACCCGTTAGCAAACATGGCGCCCGAAGGCTGGAGCCAGTACCACGTACCGCCGTCATTAAGCCATCCAGTTTTCATCTTGAATGTGGAAGGATCCATCCAATACCACGCGCCGTTGACATATTGCCAACCAGACTTAAGGACACCATTGGAAGATGTGTAGTACCAAGTGTTGTCGCTTTCGTCAGAAGCGTCATTCGACATAATCCAACCAGATGCCACATTAACGACACCGTTTGCGTCCGCATAGAAAACCGAGTCTCCAATATGAATTGTACCTGGCAATGAAGACAAGTCGGCACGATCAGCGATTACGGGAGATCCATCAGATGAAGTAGGCAACGGCTCGCTCAGTGCTCCAGACGAATTCGCCCATGAAATACCGTCGCTCAAGTTGATCCAGCACGAAGATGCCATCGCACCGGAATCATAAGAATAATAGCGCGTGTCGCCTACCGTATATTCACCAGTACGCATTGCGCCGGATACATCATCAAGGTAATACCAGGCGCTTCCGGACTTTATCCATCGCCCTCGTTGAATTGCTCCGTTTGATGCGGCGTAGTACCAAGTATCATCAGCAAGTGCCCAGCCTGTTGCCATGGCACCTGAACTCGTAAGGAAATAGGAGGATGTACCCACTTGCACAAAGCCCGTGAGCATAATATGGCTTCCTGGATCCAGGTAATACCAAGAATTCCCTAGAAGTAACCAGCCTCCATGCAGCAAGCCGTTGGAGTCAGCGTAATACCAGTTGTTGTCAATAAGCGCCCACTGGGAGGAGAGCATGGCCCCCGAACTGTTAAAGATATAAGAGGTGCCATTACATTCTTTCAGCCCGGTGGCCATAGAACCATCTGCAGGATCAAGCCAGTACCAACGACCCCCATCCGAGAGCCAGCCCTTTACCAGAGCGCCAGAGCCGGAGAAATAACGCCAAGCAGAAGTGGAGCCCGTAGAATCTAGGTACCAGCCGACACGCATTGCACCCGAAGAGGAGAATCCATAAGTCGCACCCCCGACTTGGACCAATCCATCCTGAGCCATTCGACCTTCGTCGTCGAACCAGTACCAGCTACCGTTTATATGTCTCCAAGAGGAAACAGCGATCGTTCCGTCGGACAAGCCCCAACGCCAAAAACCAGCCCCTTCTTCGGGTGATATCCACCCCTGATGCCAAACAATTTGATTCGAAACCTCAGAAGGGGTCTCATTATCCACCTGAGAGTTCTGCTCGACAGCGAAGGTCGAATCGCGCTGAGCATCAATGGCTGACTCAACAGAAGCAATAGCAACGTTAGATGCGGAACCTTCGTCAGTGTTATTCGAATCAAGGGCGTATAACATCGAGGGCGAACTCAAAAGGAGCCCCAAAGAAACAAGGCCGGAAAAGACCAGCACCCCGAATGAGCATTTCTTCATAGCAGCACGGTATCCAATCACGCAGCGACCCCGTCACCTCAGGGCAACGGGGTCTCAATCAAAACTAACTCAGTAATGTGCTAGCCAATTTGCTGGCAGTTTTTGCACTCTCGTGAAGCACCACGCCTCTGGGCCTCCTGAATAGAGATCCGCGAATAGCCCTTTGCGTCCTTACCAACGGTACGGCACTTATGCGTATGGTAAACATTGCTACCGTTCTTATACCAAACTAGGCCGTAGCCCGGAATCCACTTACCGTCCTCGCCGACATAATAGGAGCCGATCCAGGCATTAGTAGCCATGGCACCGGAAGACTGGAGGTAGTAGTCGCCGACCCAGGAGTCGTGGGCCATAGCGCCGGAACCGCTAAAGTAGTACCAGGCGCCGCCGATCTGACGCCAGCCGGTGGCCATCACGCCGGAATCGTCGAACCAGTACCAAACTCCACCAACGTTGGCCCAAGAGTTAGAGGCCATAGCGCCCGAACCTCCGAGCCAATACCACGTGCCGCCATTGCTGAGCCAGCCGGTTACCATGGCGCCCGAACCACTCGCATAGTACCAAGAGCCACCTGCCAAGAACCAGCCGGTAGCCATCGCGCCGGAATCGCCGAACCAGTACCAGGAGCCGCCCAGGCTGCGCCAGCCGTTAGCAACCATGGCGCCCGAGCCATCGAGGTAGAACCACGTACCGCCGATATTGAGCCAGCCAGTGACCATCGCACCGGAAGCGTTGGCGTAGTACCACGTCCCCGAAACGTTGATCCAGCCGGTCAGCATGACACCATACTCGTCGAAAAAATACCAAGTTCCACCGATATTATGCCAACCGGTCAGCAGTTCGCCACTGAAGGTCGCATAGAACCACTTTCCATAGATGGAGTCATAGAGCCAGCCGCTATGCTGCATGCGGCCATCGGCGTTGGCACCAGGGGTGTTCAGGAAGTAGTTCTTGCCGTCAATCTGAACTCGGCCGTATGCCATATCATGGCTTTCGGGGTAAAAGTAATACTTGTCCCCACCGATAGACTGCCAGCCCGACACCGCGATCCCGTCAGCGCCAAAATAGTACCAGACAGCTTCGTATTCGTTATGCCACTGGTTCGTGACCATGGCGCCAGTTTCGGGATCGAAATAGCGAAGGTTGCCGTCCTCGCACCGAACGAGTCCAGTCTTCGGACGACCGTCGGAACACCATTCCGTAATCGGTCCACCGTCTCCGCCACCGCCAGCAATATCAGCAAATGAGGGCACCGGGGCAACCGTCATGCAGGCAGCGGCAAATGCAACAACTCCCAGCACTGTTAGTCCGCGCCATCTTTCTCGAAGGTTTTTCATACGACATCCTTTCTCCGAGATTTAAGGCTCTCTTAAGTTATTTTTAAACTATCAATTCAGTATTTCAACGGGAAATCGATAAAAGGTGTCTTTGTGACTGCAATTTAAATATGAGTCGCCACACCTCAACCGTTACGCTGAATAGCTTCTAAGGCAAACTTAGCGCATGAACGAACTGATTAAACGAGTGAACTGATTAATAAAGCAACAAAATACAAACCTTGGTCATCAATCACATCTACCGCGGGCCGATAACGCCCGCCTAATGTGCTGCGATATAATCAATCTCACTAAATGCCAAATCAGCAAGCCGAAGGAGCTAACGTGCTAACAATTCACTATGGTGATATGGAAAACGTTATCTACAACACGTCGGTTTACTTCGATAACGTCTATTCGCCCCAGTGGTTTCAAGACTCCTTTGCCCAAAGGGTCATTAAATCCATCGATAAAGGCACCGTGGTAGGCCCCAATGCAATCGATACCAAGATTCTAGGCGTCATTCCTCCCGAGAAACTATCCAGCGGCACCAAAACACTACTGCTTATGTACTTTATGCCGCAGAATATATATAACGCCTCAAATTGCGGTGATAATTGCGCCTACTGGATTCTGAGGATCGCCGCGCAAAAGGATCTAACAATCAATCTCTACCATTTAATGGATTTCGGAAACGGAAAATTCACGGCTGCCATTGCGAACACAGGCGATGTCGTTCACACGATGTTTGACCTTGTCCCCATAGCTGGAAAATGCCTAAGGGAGAACTCCTGATGCGCGGATCATACAAGGTAACTATTCAAAATAACCGGGTTCAGTTTAAACTGACCATCAATCGAAATCTGACCATCATCCAAGGCAACAGTGCTACAGGCAAGACAACTTTGCTTGAAATGGTGGCAGCTCACGAAGATCTTGGGGCACAAAGCGGCGTAACAGTAAGTTGCAAAGTGCCCTGTAAAACAATATCTGGAAAATATTGGCGCAGAGATCTCCAAGAAATTTCCAGCAGTATTGTATTTATTGATGAGGGCAATACTTTTGTTCGATCAAGAGAATTTGCCCATGAAGCAAAACGTAGCTCAAACTACTACGTAATCGTCGCCAGAGAGTCACTGCGTCAACTGCCCTATAGCGCTGATGAAATCTACGGTCTTAAGAACACCAACCGAACCACAACGAAGTATCCCGTTTACTCTCGTGTCTACACCTCTACATATCGTATTTACGGTGATACTGATTTTAGAGGCGAGAGGCCCGAGCTTGTCATCGTCGAGGACACAAATTCGGGCTACGAATTCTTCAGTTTGCTATGCAAAAAGAGCAGCATTAAGTGCATCAGCGCGGGAGGAAAATCAAACATTTGCAACTGCATTATGGACGCACCGGAAAACGACATCCTCGTGATTGCCGACGGCGCCGCCTTTGGACCAGAAATTGCGGAAGCAGCTGCTCTATTGCGCCGAAAGAACATCAAGCTATTCCTACCGGAATCGTTTGAATGGCTCGTGTTGAAGTCGGGATTATTCAACAGCAAACACATTAAGGACATGCTGCTTAACCCCGCTGAACATATCGAAAGCTCAAAGTTCTTTAGCTGGGAGAAGTTCTTTACTGCAGAACTCATCGAATGCTCACGAGACACACGTTTTCGATATGACAAGAGCTGCTTGAACGAGGAGTACTTGAACCCCACCGCTCTTGCGGCTCTTGAAGATACTTTGCCGGAACTTGGCATTACTTCGCACTAAAACGAGAAGTACTCACTGTCGGAGGATAGGTTTGGTCCGAGCCACGGGTCGCCATCGAGGAAGAACTCAGGCCAGCGCCGCATGAACAGTGCCTGCTCGCGCTTCCAGCGGCGCAGCTTTTCCTCGTTGGCCTCTTCCCTGCCGCGCGAGGTGAACTCGTAGTGATACAGCTCGGCATAGGGCGTAAAGATGGTGCGGTAGCCCGCCTCCCACACACGAAGGCAAAAGTCCGCGTCGTTGAAGCCGACGGCGAATTCCTCGTCGTAGCCTCCGACCCGCTCAAATACGTCGCGTCGGACCATCTGACAGGCACCTGTTACGGCGCTAAAGCTGCCCGGTCGTACGGCACGAGCAAGATAGCCCTCGCGCTTTGCCGAGAAGTCCTGGTTGGCATGGGCAAGTGCGCCGCGCACCCCAACCACAATGCCGGCATGCTGCACCAGATGATCGGCAAAGTAGAGTTTGGCGCCCACCACGCCCGCATCGGGACGCTGCAGATAACCCATCATCTCTTCGATAAAGTCGGGGCTTATGACCTCGGTATCGTTGTTGAGCAGCAGCAGATAGTCGCCCTTGGCATGCTCCACGCCAAAGTTAATGATCTGGGAGTAATTGAACTCGCCCGGCCAGTACACAACGCGCGCGCTACCTTTGCCCTCAGATGCCGCGACCACGCGCTCCGGCAGGGTTTCGTAATACGCAAACGTCTCCGGGGCTTCGCTGTTGTTCTCCACCAAGACGATCTCGTAGTTGGCATACGTGGCCTTCTGGGCGATCGACATCGCACAAGCATCGAGCGTCTCAACATGGTCCTTGGTGGGAATCACAATGCTCACCAGTGGCGCAGGCTCCGGCAGCGCATAGCGCATGCGGTAGACAAACGGCGTCTCGGTCTCCTCGACCGTTCCGTGAACGCCCAGCGAGTCAAAGTGGCGCTGCAGAGCCAGGCGCCCGGCCTCGATGGCATACGGTTTGCTGTCGGCGGATCCGTCGGCGGTCGATCCCGGATGAACGCGCCAGTGATACAGCACGTGCGCAACATGCTCAAACCGCGCGTCCGCCGAAAGGCAGCGAAGCGTCAGGTCGTAGTCCTGGGCACCCGCAACGTCTTCTGGGGACGTGCCGATACGATCGATAAGCGTCTTCTCCACCATCAGGAAATGCGTCACGCAGTTATGGCTATAGAGCAGGTCGACGTTGAGTTTGGTCTTAAAGACCGGCTGGCCCCACTCCCCCGTTTTCTGGAACATGTCCTCGTCGCAGAATAGGACCTGGGGACGCTCGTCCTCGGCCGCCTTATTCAGCGCGGAAACATAGTGGAATAACGCGTCCGGCTCCAGAATGTCATCGTGGTCCAAGAACGCGATGTAGTCGCCCATCGCTTGCTCAATACCTGCGTTGGTGTTGACCACAATGCCGCCGTTGCCGGGCAGCCCAATGCGACGAACGCGCTCGTCGTGGGTGCCTGCCGCAAGATTGGCCACCGCATCCCATTCGGGCGAGGCGTCCATAAGCAGCAATTCCCAGTTGTCATAGCTCTGGGCTAGCACCGAGTCCAGCAGCTCGCGCAGGTAGACCCGATCTGTCTTGTAGCACGGCACCACAATGCTCACGAGCGGTCTATAGGCAAAGGCCGCCGAAGCGACACGCTGGCACGCCAGATCGGCCGGCTTTGCGCGATGCTGCTCAAACCAACGTCGATAAGCTGCGTCGTCTGCACGCGCGTCCTTCATGCGGTTCCAGCTGTCGTCGACCATGCCGTTGTACAGGCGACCATCCATGGCGCAAAAACCGCTCTGAATCTGCTCTGTGGGATCACTCGCAATCGCGACAAAATCCCGTATATCCTGAGGCATCTCTACGCTCAGATACGTTTTATTGACGCGGCAACCGTTGCGCTGCGGCACATCGCCCTGCGATTCAAACACATGCACGGTGGCATCGATGACATTCATATGCGCATCGAAGATCTGGAGCTCAGGTGCGCACTGGAGGTCCCCAGCCCAGGTAACCTCATAGCGCCACACCGCGCCGACGTCTGCCGGTAAATAACGAACGGCATCGATCTCATAGCGACCGCAGCACTCGCTGCGCTGTGCATCGCGAACGAGTGCACACATCGCAGGCTTTGCTTTGTAGTTAATCTTGGATTCCAGCTTGGCCACGCGGCTATCGAGGCGAATGGAGCCAAGCTTTTGGCCACCGGACACAAATGCAGCGTCGATCGCAGAGCCATCCAAAAACGGAAGCACCAAGACGGCAAGCTCGCGCTCGTAATCGGCAACGGAAGGGCAAAGCGCCAGCACACGGCCATGGTCAACCGGGAGTACCAGCGACGGCACACAAGAACCGCTCGTCGTCGCATGGGCAAACGCTTGAGAACCCTCCCGCTCAATAAGCGCGGCGACATCCTGACCGGCAAAACGAAGCAGCACAAATAGACGGCCCTGACTGCGGCAAAGCGCCAAACGCTTGATACTCATCTACACCTCTCGCTTTCCCAGGGCGTTCGCTGCCATGCGTTTGCAGGCACCCAGGCGCCCAAACCTCAAGACGTCGTAATCGAACATGAGCTTTTTGCACTCGCGGGCATTGGGGGCCTTGCTGGTAAGCGCCGCACGCACCATAACAGCAACAGAAGGAGCGCATTGTGCGAGCGCAGCAACGCTGCCCACGGCAGAGCCGGCGAGCGCCGTGGCAACGGCAGCAAACACCTTGCCGCAGTCCGAACCCAGCAACCTGAGCGCATCGTACAGCACCAGATCGCAGAGGAAGTACGCCAGGTCATCGGCATGCTGAGCATCGAGACCGTCGCGCCGCCAGTCAGCCAGCACCGCGGAGTAAATCTTCACGTGCTCCAGCAGACGTGTCTCGTCGTCGTAGCGCATGGTGTCCATGAGCGAGCCCTTGCGCGCCACGCGATAGTCATACAGCTTGTTCGAGATAAGCGCGGTCTTGTGCGAACGACCGTACACGGCAAAATCGAAGACCTGGTCCTCGCCGTACTTAACGGTTTCGTCGAACACGATCCCGTTGCCCAGCAAAAACTCACGCTTGCAGGCGGTGCGCCATGCAAAGGGGCGAGATGCTTCCTTAAACAGCAAGTCAGAGTTATAGCCTTCAAACGACACATCGCGCGGGCTCAGCACAAAGTTAAGCCACGGATACCCCGCCTCCAGCGGATACGGATTCGCGCCAAAGGTCAAAACGTCGCAGTCCTCGCGCTCAAAGGCATCGACGATCACTCGGCATGCATCGGGCGTAAAGCGGTCGTCGGAATCCAAGAACGCGACGATAGGCGCCGTGGACGCGGCGATGCCTGCATTACGCGCACTCGACAGGCCGCCGTTCTCCTTATCAACCAGCGTAAAGCGCGCGTCCTTTTCGCAATAGGCAACCGCAATATCGCGCGAGCCGTCCGGCGAGCCATCGTTGACCAGCACGCCTTCCCAATCGGGCATGTCCTGCGCAAGCAGGGAGTCCAGGCACCAGGTCAGGCACTCCTCCACTTTATAGATGGGAACGACAACGGAAATCTTGGGGGTAGCCATAATCACTCGCTCCTACTGTGCGGCGGGAACGTCATCAGGGTGCGGGTTGTCGCCGTAGGTGCGCTGATACGTCAGCACGCGCCACACCAGCGGCAGGCCGCCAATCTTAAAGTAATGCTTAAACGTATTGAGCTTGCCCGGCTTCTTAAAGTCAAAGCGCGAATCGATATAGGCGCGAGGCGACTTGACCATCAGACGCAAATCGGTCTCGCCACGCGGGTCGAACAGCGACAGGTCAAAGCAACCGGCATCCCAATCGGCCTTCAGCTCGGGTGAAGCCTTCTCCCAAAACTGCTCGCGTAGCTCATCGACCAGACGCTCATCATTCCAACGGTACGTATCGACCTTCATGCGCATTAAAATGCCCTGGAGCTGAGCCTTGAGCTCGGGACGCTCGTCCAAAAAACGTTGCATCTCGGCATATTCGTCGCACACGCAAAACACTTTGTTGGGCGAATTAACGGAGCTCTTCTCGTTATCCTGGCGATAGCACAAAATGGGAGCCGCAATAAACGCGGCACGCTCGGCGCAAGCCCAAACCTTAAAGTTAAAGCCTGCGTCCTGATACGAAGCTCCCGGCGTGGGAAGGAACCGAATCTGATTATCGTTGAGGAACTCGCGCCGATAGATAGCCGACCAAATGGAAGGTTTGCGGTAGAAGATGCCCGGGCGATCGACGGGGCGATACGCGGCGCCCGTCATATGCTCGTCGATAATCCCAAACAGCTCACGGCGCTCGCTGGGCGTGGACCAATACAGGTAAAAGTCGCCCTTCACCACATCGGCATGCTCAGCATCGGCCTTGGCGACCAGCTTTTGGAGCGAATCCTCAAACATAAAGTCGTCGGACTCAAGGATGCCCACGTACTCGCCGCGCGCCATCTCCAGGCCGCGGTTCATCGAGTCACCGTAGCCGCTGTTGGCCTTGTCGATCATCTTCACACGGGGGTCGCGCTCCATGTACTCGCGGATGATATCCGGCGAGCTATCGGTGGAGCCGTCGTTGATACAGATGATCTCGATGTCCTTGAGCGTCTGCGCCACGGCGGAATCGAGGCACTCGCGCAGGTAGCGCTCGACATTGCAAATGGGGACAAGCAGCGAAACTTTAGGGGTATCAGAGTTCTGCAAGAGAACCTCCTGTTGAATAGCGTGTAACAGGGTTATTTTAGCAGCCGAGTTGCGGCGGGCGGCAGCGCTTGGAATTAGATAAAGCGCTCCAGGCAGGCTTTGAGACCGCGAGTCGAAAGATAGAACAGCGTGGCGTCTGCCATCGTAACGCCCGAGGTCGCCGTAACGAGCTTGTGAGCAACACGGCGAACGGCGCCCTTAGCAGGCATATCCGCCCACTCCGTTCCCAAAAACGTCGTGAGGTCCATGTTGACGCGAGCCGCCACGCGATGGAAGTCATCGGCATCCAAGCGCGCCAGGTCGAACACAATGAGGTCCAAAAACCAAGTTATCAGCTCGCCGGGGCACAGGTCCAAAAGACCGTAGGCCGCCCAGTCCTCCAAGACTTCCTCGAGCATCCTCATGTGGGCGTCAAGCTTTTTGGCGCGAGCCTCGACACTGTTGAACTCGTGCGTCGCCGATTCGCTCTCCATCACGTAGTGGTAGAACTTGTCCGGCATGACAACGGTCTTGCGGGCAAGCGCATAAGCCGCAAATTGGAAGACGACGTCCTCGCCCAAAGCCAAACCGGGGGCGAAGCGAATACCTTCGCGATTGAGCAGCTCGCGCGAAAAAGCCGCACGGCAGGCATAGGGCTGCGCATTCGAATGGAACAGCAGTTGGGGATCACGGGCGCCAAAGATACCAGCTTTGGGGCTCATGAGTTGCTGGACGCGTTTGGGGGCAGCATCGGCAGGTTCACAGACGCCGCCAAAAACGGCGGCCTCGGCATCTGCAGATTCCATGGCATGCAGCACGCGCTCGATCGTCTGGGCATCGATGTAATCGTCGGCGTCCACAAAAAAGACAGTCTCGCCCTCGGCGGCATCGATTCCGGCATTTCGAGCACACGAGACGCCCGCGTTTTCCTGGTCAATCACCAGTACGCGATCGTCGGCCTGCGCGATCCGGCGCAACACGTTCAACGAATCATCAGTCGAACCGTCGTTAACGCAGACAACCTGAATCGAGCGCTCGGACTGGGCCAACAGCGAATCGACGCATCGCTGAATAGAACGCGCAGAGTTGTAAACGGGGACGACAATGGTAGCTTTAGGACACGAGACCTCTCCCATGCCGACCTACCCCCTCAGCGATTCGATAAGGAAGGCAGCAACCACGCCTGGGCCTCCAACCGAGGCGTAATACTTAGCACGCCCCAAGGCACCATCCGTCGCAAAACTCGGATGCTCGTCAACCCAGCCCTCAGGATCTTTGAGGATGGCAGCGAGATTTGCGCGCTTCCACGGCTTGAGGTCGTCAAGCGAAAAGTCCCCGGCGTCCAAGGCCGCTTGGAACTCCTTGGCCATCTGAACCAGGAACTCCTTATAGAACTTAGGCGCCAAACGCACGTAGTTCCACATATACGAATCGTACTTAATGAGTTGATTGAACTTGAGCATGCGCGCGACATCGCCGCTTGCGTGGTCACGGGCATAATCCTCTCGAATCCAACGCTCAATCTCGGCATACTCGGTATTGACGCAAAAGACCTTAGCCGAAGAATTGACCGAGGAATTCTCGTTGTCCTGGCGATACGACAACACGGCATCGTGCAGGTAAATAGCCTTATCGGCGCACGCGATCACCTTAAAGGCGAATGACGTGTCCTGAAAGGATGCCCCCGGAGTCGGCAGAAACTTAATGCCGTTGCGGTCAAGAAAATCGCGACGGTACACGGCCGACCAAATCGACGGCTTTTGCTTAAAGAACCGCGTCGTATCGCTCGGGTGCACCGGCTTGCCGCAGTCCTTGGCCTTAAACATCTCGTGCAGCGAACGGCGCTCCTCGGGCTTAGACCAGTAGAAATCAAAGTTCGCCTTCGCAAAGTCGGCATTATTGCTATCGGCAGCCGAGACAAGCTTTTCGAGTGCGTCGGGCGCCATAAAGTCATCGGACTCCAAGATGCCAACGTACTTGCCACGCGCCATCTCCAGACCGTGGTTCATCGAGTCGCCGTAGCCGCTGTTGGCCTTGTCGATCATCTTGACGCGCCTATCGCGCTCCATATACTCGCGGATAATCGCCGGCGAGTTGTCGGTCGACCCGTCGTTAATGCAGATGATCTCAATATCCTTGAGCGTCTGCGCCAGGGCGGAATCGAGGCACTCGCGCAGGTAGCGCTGAACATTGTAAATGGGAATAAGCAGCGACAGAACAGGGCTGCCAGAGGCGTTAGTAGACAAATGTGCTCCTTAGGAAATACCTGTCGTTTCATGGTATCAAAGGGTCAGCGCGCCAGCGGGCGTTTATATAATCTATGGAGCCTCTTGCGGGCAAAGCAGCCCCACGTCATGCGGCGGGCCCATGGCAGGTTCCTGCGTTTTATTCAAAGCTTGCCGCTAAGGTGCGCCGAGCCTTTACAATAGGACAGTCCCAAGGACGTATTCGATAGCTTCCGTGCAGCGCTCGCCCGCCGCGCGTGAAAGGATATATTGCCCCATGCCTTCAACCCTTCCCGCCCCCATCGACAAGCTCGCCATCGTCGTCGTTACGTACAAGCGCCAGGAACTCCTGGCCAACTTGTTCGACTCCATGACCGAGCTCACGGCAACGCCCTGGCGCATCGTGATTGTCGATAACGAGAATTCGCGCGAGACCGAGGCCATGTGCACCGCATTCAACGAGCGCCTGGCCAACCTGTGGGGCATCGACACCGAGCAGCCCGACGCGCAGGGCGGCACCGACCGTGTCATCTACGCCCCGCAGCTCGAAAACGGCGGCGGTGCGGGCGGCTTCTCCGCCGGCACTAAATGCGCCTACGACTTGGGGGCCCAGTGGTTCTGGGTCATGGACGACGACGTGCTCGTCATCCCCGAAGGCATCGAGCGCTTGGCCAAGTGGACCGACCGCTACGACGTCATCCAGGGTTCGCGCCTGGACTTTGACGGCGGCGCCTTCTTTTGGCAGTACCAGCTCATCCTTTCGCTCGGCATTCCCAACCCCGTCGCCAAGTGGGATTTAGGCCCCGAGGGCTATCGCGCCATGAACCAGCTGTGCTTTGAGGGCGGCATGTTCTCGCGCCGCGTGGTCGACAAGATTGGCCTGCCTGACGCGCGCTTCTTCATCTACGGCGACGATGCCTGCTACGGCTACGTAGCCAGCCAACACTTCCCCGCCGCCGTTGTTGCCGACGTGGTGCTCAAGCGTGCCCGCGCTGTCTCTAACTGGGACATCGCCGGTAAGCGCCAACTCAACTCCACGAGCGACACCAACCGCTACTACATCATGCGCAACCGCGGTTATCTGGCCCGCTACATGCAGATCTATGGCGACTATCACCCCATGCTGTTCCGTCTGGGCAACGCCGCGACCTTCTGCAAGGAGTTCATTCGCCTGGCCGCCGTTGACAAGTGCTTTAAGACCGGTATTCCGGCGCTGCGCCGTGGCATGAAGGACGCCCGCAAGATCGTCAAGGACCCCAACTGGAAGCCCATGCCACCCCTGAAGGACACGGAACAGTAAAGGGCTTTCGACCGCCGCTACAGACGTTGGCACACCACGGACACACGCTGCCCATCAAAACCGAACCCCCAGCGCATGCGACCCACGCCGGGTCGCGGCACACGGATTTCGTCGATGCCGTCGCGCTCTATGTCGAGTAGCGACTGCACGGCCAGCAATTCCAGGCCCAGCGCATCAACATCGGGGTCATACATCATGTTAATCGTTATCAGCGGGCGCTCGTCCAGCATGCCAATCGTATCTGCTACGTCGAACACAGCACCCGTAGGGAAAACCTGGATGTCCCAGCGACCTGCGCCACACTTTCGCCTCGAGGCAGGATTGGCATAGCCCGGCAAGCCAAAGCAGAGCCCCTGCAAGAGCAGATGATATGGCGGCGGTTTATCTGGGTCGGTCTCACCGATCCCCGCATCCCCCAGGATGCGGCTTAGCGCCCGCCTCACGGTATCCTCGTTCCCACGGCACAGCCCGTCGCGAAACGCATCGACGTCTCGAATGTCTTCGGCAGCGCACTCAAACCACTCAACAATCACTAGACGCAAGGCCTGGCGAAGCTCTTTATTGGGCAATCGCAAAGCACGGAGGCGATCGCCATGCTCTGGCTCCTCAGTCATATCCGTCGTGAGAAAACCGGACAGATACAGCGCTGTCCACATGCCATCGTCAGGCGAGACATCTGGCTCTGCAGTGCCCAAACAAAGCGGGACCTCAGCGCACCCATGGGCCTCGAGCAAATCAAACAAGACCGAAAGGCGGTCGAGATTCCACCCGGCAACTACCCTACTCAGGCAATCCGCATGCCCATACAGATCGGCGCGCACAGGCGCCGTGCAGCCTCGGTCCAGAAAACCGATCACACGCGCTGGACTCGAGCAATAGGCCCTACCAAACCGATATCCCTCGAGCCATTCACGCGCATCATCCAGGCATTCCTCGCGTCCAGCATGACTCAACAGAGCCTGGACCTCGGCATCCGAAAAACCGAAACATCGGTCACACCACGCCGACAGCGGCGTCGTCAGACAATACGAGCAGCCGCGCGAAGAAAGCGCCGCTTCGGCAGGACCGGGGCACTCCCCCATCAGACACGTCAGCCGCAACGAATCGCGCGCAGTGGCAATGGCGTCGAACAGCACGCGATCGAATAGCCCTGCCGGATCGGCGCCGGAAGCGCCCCTCGCGCACGCACGGCCCAACCACGCCGCGTCGTACCCATCAACGAGCAATACAACCTGCTCATCGCAGGCCATCTCCAGCAGCCCAATGAGCACGCCAAGCACCGAGGCGACCTCATCCTCGCTCGCCGCGCCACGCGCAACGCGTTCGATGTGACGCACCTTGTCTCGAGCTAAATCCGGAGCCTCCAAGAGCGCCAACAAGCGAGCGCACTCGCCCGAAAGGGCATCGCGCACGGCGCCGGTAACAGCGGGGCCACGCCTCGCAGCGCCAGAAAAGTCCAGCGATATCACCGGATAGCAAGCGTACTCATCCCGATAGCGCCCGCCGTCTGCATCCCAAATCTGAGCATCGGCAAACAAACGCTGACCAGCGCGACCGACCGCTGGACGCTCCAGAAAAGCCCTGAGCATCGACAAGTTCATGCTCTTGCCAAAACCCTCGGGTCGACAGCACACCACAACGGACGCGTCGCAGTCCAACACATCGGCAATAAACATGGTCTTGTCGACCAGCATGCAGCAACCAAGAGCTTCCGCATAGTCGTGCATGCCAATGGGCAAAATCGCATCGTCATCACAGCCAATCAAACGCACGCCAAAGCCGGCAGCACAACCATTATTTGCCTGTTCAGACACCAAAACGTTCCCCCTAAATCGCAACACGATGCCAATTGTAATGACCGCCTCGCGCGTACCGATGTCGCCGCGCGAACATATCGGGCAACGGTAGCAACAAGAGGTGTGAGGGGGCACACCTAATCGTTGCACAACAAAAAACGGGCCGATGCATTCGCACCGGACCCCGTCCCAACTCTTTAGTTATCTAGCAACCGAGAGGCTACTCCTCCGAGCTGTCCTCCCCAGAAGCTTTCTTCTGCTGATCAAGCTTATGCTTACCACTTACGATAGACGTAGCGCCCAGTGTGGCCAAGCTCGCGCTGGCAAGGCTCGCCATCACGATCAAGTCGCCCGTCTTGGGCATGTTGCCGCCAGATGACTTGGTTGTGGTGGTCGTGGTGGTTGTAGTGGTAACCGTTTTGGAGTCATTTTGCTCCTGGACTTGGTTGTCAGCACCGCTCTTGTCGTCGTCTTCGGACTGTTTCTTTTCGCCCTCGGTCTTGCTCTCGTCCTTCTTCTGAGCGGATTTGTCGTCCTTCGCCTCAGAGCCAGAACCCTTATCGGATTTGGTCTTCTCGGAAGCCTTGTCCTTGGAGTCGCCCTTTGCGGCCTCGGTCTTTTCCGTGGAAACCTGATCAGAGTTGTCCTTGTTCTGAGTCGAGCCGTTATTGACACCAGCCATCAGCGAAGAGCCCAGCGTAGAACCAAGCTGCACGGAGAAAGAAGGCTTCTTGTCCGGCGAAGCAACGGGAGCGTCCGGCGCCTTATTCGAGTCGTCCTTGGAAGCATCGGAATCAGGGGTTGCTTCAGAGCCGGAGCCATTGTTAGAGCCGGTGCCAACGGACGAATCGCTCGAGCCGGTGGATGAGTTAGAGGTGTCAGCGTCGGTCGAACCAGAAGCATCGCTGTCCGTATTGCCGGCAGAGCTTGAAGACGAATCGCCCGCAGCAGAGCCGTTCGAATCGGAGCCGTTCGAGGTGGAACCGTCGTTGATAGTGCCACCAGCAGAGCCATTACCGTCAGCATCGGTCGAGGGCGCATCCATCCTGTCATCGTTGGCATCGTCACTCGAGCCGTCATTCGAATCAGGCGTCGGCGAGGGCGCCGGCGTGGGCTCGGGCTGCACGGGCGTCGCGGCGGCAGCCTCGTCCTCAGCGATATAAACCAAGCAGTCCTTTAGCTCGTTGCGGTAGCGGTTCTTCCAGCCCTCATGATACTGGGGCTGACTCGAAAACTTAGTGGCGACATTGTTGACTACGCTATTGGAAAGCGCCGTCACAAACTCGCGATCGGACATATCGTTGGAAAGATTCGCCCAGCGGAAAAAGTCCCTGCAGCCACCAGTGCCGCACATGTTGGTAATGCTCCACACCATGCCCTTGACGCAGTCAGCGCGGCCCGAAATATCAATACCCAGGCCGCTCTTGAGCCACGCCTCGGTCACCGCATAGTACGAGTTGTACGCATAAGCATCTTGAAGTGCTGAGAACTCAACAGGATCGGTGTTGTAAGCACCCTGGAAGGCCTCCTGCGCAATACGGCCCAACTCGGTGAGCTGGCCGTTCTCGTACATGGCATTGCTCGTGTTGGAAATCTCGCTGCCGCGATCAATCGCATCCTTGAGCATGCTGTACTTGGCAGAATCGTAGTTGTAAACCTGCTTCATAAACGGAATGAGCGACCAGCGGCGATCAAACTGATAGTAACCCAGTGCGTTATAGCCGTCACCATACGAAAATCCCTGGTTGTAGTTACCATGGCTCTCGTACTTGGTAAAGTACTTCATCTCGGGAGTCACGTTGACAAACGAAACGCCCTGGACCGACCTCAGCACGCCCGAGAAGGACTGCTGGGTGTAGAGACCCTTATCGATATCGGTGGCATCCGAGGCAATGCCCGGCGTGGGCTCCTCGGCAGCGGCGGGTGCCGGCGCGGAAACGGCGCCAAACGAAAGCGCCAGCGTCAGGCCCGCGACAATAGCAGAATGCTTGGGCTGCATAAGATCCTCCCTGCATTGGTGTAGTTAAAGTGCGGTTTGCAAAGATAGAATTAAGTATTGCAGCTCACCCGTTGTTGCACAACAACCCCTCGGTAAACGGCAACAACCCTCCGCGAAATCTTAAGGAATTAGACAAACTGGTCATCGGGCGCCAACAGAAGCTCGCCGTAACGTTTCGTCAGCCCGTCTCTCAACTGACAGAAAGCGGGAATATATACGTTCAAGATGCGCTGAATCAAATCTTGAGCGAGCTTGTTGTCGTAGATATGGACGTTCGTATTGCGGTCTCTGAGCATATCCAGCCAGGCTGCCTCATCAATAAAGTCGTAGAATCGGTAGGACTCCTTCAAGATGGCACGAGGAGACCCCGACGCGGCAAGCGTGGCGCCCTCATACTCGAGCAGACGCTTAAGGAGCTTCCAGCTCAGTTCAAATTGAAGATTGAACTTATTAATCAATCCACTCTGAACAAAATCATTGTTGAGATCCTGATTGGGCGCATCCTCAAGATTCGCCAACGCGCTGGCAAAGTTCTCATATTTTTTCATACAGAATCACACCATCCCTGGCAATTTCATCGAGCAATTGCTGCGATAAGGGCTCATCGAGATTGACGACATCTACATCTAAAAGAGTATCAAGACGCTCCTCGATCAAATATGACAACCGGCCGAAATCCCGGCAACCTGCTACTGCGATGTCAATATCGCTCTTAGGCAAGTTGTCACCTCGAGCGCGGGAGCCAAACAGCACAACCTTCTCGGCGTCACATTCCCGAGCAAAAACTTCAATTTGCTTATACACCTTGTCGAGAGATGCCATTTGCAGCCCTACAGCTTAATGTCAAAGTTGATCTCGGGAACGGCGGCCAAGTCGGCCAACGTCACGCCGTCGACGTACTTTTCGATCACGTCGTCCAAACCGCGCCAGAACTTGACGGTCGAGCACAAATCGCTGCGGGTGCAGCTGTTGTCGATGCCATCGCACGCCACCGGAGCCGTGCTGCCCTCGACGGCACGCAGGATGTCGCCGGCGCGCACCTCGGCCGGGTCCTTCGCCATCATGTAGCCGCCGCCCTTACCGCGCACGCTCCTAAGCAGGCCCGCCTTCATGAGCGGACGAACCAGCTGCTCCAAATACTTTTGTGAAATATGCTCGCGGTCAGCAACCTCGCGAAGGGCAATCTTGCCCTCGGCGTCACCAAGCGCTGCGATATAGATCATCAGACGGAGGGCATAGCGGCCCTTAGAAGAAATGAGCATACCTACCCTCTCATCGTAGCCGAGACAAAATACCAGGCTTGTTTGTCCCAAATCTTATGCACGCGGGGCAAACAAGCCTGATTATTATGTCCCACATCTAAAAAGTCGAGTGGATTAGTCGGGTTTTCCCTTGACTAACGCCGAACCCATAGTAACTTTATTCCGAGAAGATTCCTAGGGTTTAGTACACCTATGAGTACACCATATACAGAGAGGGACAGCATGAGCGCAAATCCGCTGCTTTCCATCGAAGGTCTGACCGCCTCCGTGGACGAGAAGACCATCCTCCACAACGTCAACCTCAACGTCGCCGCCGGCGAGACCCACGTTCTGATGGGACCCAACGGCGCCGGCAAGTCCACCCTCGGCCACCTGGTCATGGGCGACCCCGTTTACACGGTCAACGACGGCCGCATCGTCTTTGACGGCCAGGACATCACTGAGCTCACCACCGACAAGCGCTCGCGCGCCGGCCTGTTCCTGAGCTTCCAGGCCCCGGTCGAGATTCCGGGCGTGCCGCTGTCGAGCTTTTTGCGCGCCAGCATCGCCGGCCGCCCCGGCCTGGAGATGAAGGGCAAGGAGTTCCGCCGTCGCGTCAAGGAGCTCGCGGCAGAGCTCAACATGGATACCGCCTACCTCAACCGCGAGCTGGGCGTGGGCTTCTCGGGCGGCGAGAAGAAGAAGGTCGAGATGCTCCAGCTCCTGTTGCTGCAGCCCAAGCTCGCCATCCTCGACGAGACCGACTCGGGCCTAGACGTCGACGCCCTGTCCACCGTCAGCCACGGCATGGACGCCTACCGCAAGAGCTGCGACGGCTCCATGCTCATCATCACACACAACACGCGCATCTTGGAGCACCTGGATGTCGACCGCGTCCACGTTATGGTCAAGGGCCACATCGTGCGCGAGGACGACGCCTCGCTCATCCCCTGGATCGACAAGAACGGTTTTGAGACCTTCGAGCGCGAGGCCGCCGAGCAGCGCGCCCAGGCCGAGGCCGCCGCTGCCGAGCAGCAGGCGTAAAGGGGCGACGCAATGACCAAGAACCGCACCGAGGTCGCGGACATCGACCGCAGCCTCTACGACTTCACCTATGGCGAGGAGGGATTCGAGCGCCTCGACGCCGGCATCACGCCCGACATCGTGCGCGAGATTAGCGCCAAAAAGGACGAGCCGCAGTGGATGCTCGACCTGCGCTTAAAGTCCCTCGAGATCTTCAACCGTTTTCCCGACCCGACGTGGGGCCCCTCCATCGAGGGCCTGGACATGGACAACATCGTCACCTACGTCAAGCCCAACACCGAACAAAAGCACGACTGGGAGTCGGTGCCCGACGACATCAAGAATACCTTTGAGCGCCTGGGCATCCCCGAGGCCGAGCGCAGCTACCTGGCAGGCGTCGGCGCGCAGTACGACTCCGAGCTGGTCTACCACAACATGCAGGACACGGCGTCCAAGATGGGCATCGTCTATTCCGGCATCGAGGAGGCCCTGCACGACCCGCAGTGGGAGCCGCTCATCCACGAGAAGTTTATGACGCTCATCCCGCCCACCGACCACAAGTTTGCGGCCCTGCACGGCGCCGTATGGTCGGGCGGCTCGTTTGTCTACGTGCCCAAGGGCACCAAGTTGGACTTCCCGCTGCAGAGCTACTTCCGCCTTAACGCCAAGGGCGCCGGCCAGTTTGAGCACACGCTTATCATCGTCGAGGACGACGCTGACCTGCACTTTATCGAGGGCTGCTCCGCGCCCAAGTACAACGTGGCCAACCTCCACGCCGGCGCCGTCGAGCTCTTTGTGGGCAAGCGCGCGCACCTGCGCTACTCGACCATCGAGAACTGGTCCAAGAACATGTACAACCTCAACACCAAGCGTGCGCGCGTGGACGAGGATGGCGACATCGAATGGATCAGCGGCTCCTTCGGCAGCCACGTGGGCTACCTCTACCCCATGAGCGTGCTCAGCGGACGCCGCGCCCGCTCGAGCTTTACCGGCATTACCTTTGCCGGCGCCGGCCAGAACCTGGATACCGGCTGCAAGGTCGTGCTCAACGCGCCCGATACTTCGGCAACCGTCGAGACCAAGGGCATCTCCAAGAGCGGCGGCATCCAGACCTTCCGCAGCTCCATCGTGGCCACGCCCAAGGCCGAGGGTTCCAAGGCAACCGTGAGCTGCCAGTCGCTCATGCTCGACGACCAGAGCCGCTCCGACACCATCCCCGCCATGGACATCCGCGCCAAGAATGTCGACATCGGCCACGAGGCCACCATCGGCCGTATCGGCGACGATAAGGTGTTCTACCTGATGAGCCGCGGTATCTCGGAGGAAGAAGCCCGTACCATGATCGTCAACGGCTTTGCCAACCCGGTCTCCAAGGAGCTGCCGCTGGAGTACGCCGTCGAGATGAACAACCTGATCAAGCTCGAGATGGAAGGAGCGATCGGATAATGAAACAGACCACGAACACCGCTGCTACCACCCTTGAGCAGGTCAATGCGATGCCGGCTGCCACATGGGGCTGGCTGAAGATGAACCAGACCAAGCTCGAGCTCTCTGACGAGCTTGCCGCCGCTCCCGCCGAGACCGTTAAGGTTGAGGGCTTGGACGAGCAATTTGCTGGCGTGGCAGACGCGTTCGACGCCGCCATGGACGCCATGGCCGAGCGCTTCCCCGAGCGCCGCGCCTCCGCGCCCGGCGATGCCGCCGACCGCGCCCGCATCACGCCCGAGACCGAGCTCGACATGCCCGCCACCTCCGTCTACCAGGCCGGTGCCATTAAGCTGGAGGAGGAGCTCTCCCCCGCTGAGGCCTTCGAGACTGGCATGGGCGAGGCTGCCTACACCTACCTGGCCGACCACGCCACCAAGCGCGTCGTCATCGATGTGCCCGCATACAAGCACGCCACGGTTACCGTGCGTGTGAGCGGTGTCGATGCCGCCGCGGCCATCGCCGCCATCGACGTCGTCGTCCGTCCCCAGTCGACGCTCGACCTGCAGATCGCCCTGGACTCCCCCGTTGCCGGCGAAGGCGTCGTGGGATCCGTGCTGCGCGTGTGCGCCCACGAGTACGCCACCGTCAACGTGGCCTGCACGCAGACGCTCGACGATAGCTGGATCGCACTCGACGATACCGGCCTGTTCCTGGACGAGGGCGCGCGCGTCAACGTGCAACACACCGTCCTGGGTGCCGGCGCCAGCGCCACCGGCCTTGCCGGCGACCTGCTGGGCGATACCGCCAAGGTCACCATCGATACTGACTACCTTGGCGCCCGCGAGCAGGTGCGCGACTTTAACTACGAGCTGCGCCACCGCGGTCGCAAGACCGAGTGCGAGATCGACGCCAACGGCGTGCTGACCGGCACGTCCAAGAAGGTCTACCGTGGCACCATCGACCTCGTGCACGGCTGCAAGGGTGCAACCGGCACCGAGCGCGAGACGGTGCTTTTGGCCAACAAGGGCGTCGACAACAAGACCATTCCCGTCATTCTCTGCGACGAGGACGACGTCGCCGGCAACCACGGCGCCACCATCGGTCACGTCCGCGACGAGCAGCTGTTCTACCTCGCCTGCCGCGGTCTTGACCAAAACGCCGCCGAGGACCTGTTCATCCGCGCCAAGCTGGAGGACGCCGCGCTTTCCGCCACCGACGAGCGCACCCGCGCCGGCATCGTCCGCCTGGGCAACAACCTGATCGACAACTTTGAAGAGGAGCTCGCATGATCGACACCGAGCACGTTAAATGCGACACCTGTACCGCACCGGAGCCTATGGAGCTCGACGCCAGCGACGAGGCCTCGCGCGGCTGGCCTACCGTCGACATCGAGACCAATCCCTACAAGGCACAATTCCCGCTTTTCCAGCAGCACCCCGAGATCGCCTTCCTCGATAGCGCCGCCACCGCGCAGCGCCCCGCCTGCGTGCTTGACGCCGAACGCGACTTCTACCAGCGCATGAACGCCAACCCCCTGCGCGGACTGTACTCGCTGTCCGTCGAGGCAACCGACGCCATCGCGAAGGTCCGCCAGCAGATCGCCGACCTCATCGGCGCCTCACAGGCCAACGAGGTCGTCTTCACCCGCAACACGAGCGAGTCGCTCAACCTGGTCGCCAAGAGCTTTGCGCCAACGGTGCTCGAGCCCGGTGACGAGGTCGTCATTACCATCATGGAGCACCACTCCAACCTGATTCCGTGGCAGCAGGTCTGCCGCGAGACCGGCGCCAAGCTCGTCTACCTCTACCCCACCAAGACCGGCCAGCTCACCACCGAGGAAGTTCTTGCCAAGGTTGGTCCCAAGACCAAGATCCTGGCCGTGGGCCAGGTCTCCAACGTGCTGGGCGTCGAGAACCCGGTCAAGAACCTCGGCAAGCTCGTGCACAAGTACGGCGGCTATCTGGTCGTCGACGGCGCGCAGTCGCTGCCGCACATGCCGGTCGATGTGGCCGACCTGGGCGCCGACTTCTTTGCCTTTAGCGCGCACAAGGCCATGGGCCCCATGGGCATCGGCGTGCTGTGGGGCAAGATGGACCTGCTCAACGCCATGCCGCCCATGCTCACCGGCGGCGAGATGATCGATTCCGTCACCGAGCAGGACGCCGTCTGGGCGCCCGTCCCCGAGAAATTTGAGGCCGGCACCCAGGACGCCGCCGGCATCTTCGCCACAGGCGCAGCACTCGACTACCTGGTCAACACGGTGGGTTACGAGAACATTCAGGCCCGCGAGCAGGCACTCGTCCACTACCTGATGGGCGAGCTCATGCAGCTCGACTTTGTCCAGATCATCGGCTCCATCTATTGGGACAATCACCATGGCGTCGTGAGCTTTAACGTCAAGGGTATCCACCCGCACGATGTCGCGAGCATCATGGACATGGACGGCGTCTGCATCCGCGCCGGTCACCACTGCGCACAGCCGCTGCTCACCTGGCTGGGCGTCGAGAACCTTGCCTGCTGCCGCGCCAGCGTGGCCTTCTACAACGACAAGGCCGACATTGACAAGTTCATCGCCGGTCTGCATCACGTTTGGAGCACGTTCAATGGGTAATCTGTACACCTCCACCACATTTATGGAGCACAACTCGCACCCCGACTATAAGTACGAGATGGACGCTCCCACGCACGAGCACGACGGCATCAACCCCAGCTGCGGTGACGAACTCACCTTGCAGCTGCGCGTCGAGAACGGCGTGATCGAGGAGGCCTCCTTTACCGGTCATGGCTGCGCCATCAGCCAGGCCAGCGCCGACATCATGGCCGACCTCATCACCGGCGAGACGGTCGAGGAGGCGCGCCGCCTGGCGGGGCTCTTCCTCGCCATGATCCGCGGCGAACAGCTCTCCGAGGAAGACCTGGAAGACCTAGACGAGGCTGCCCAGCTCCAGGACATCTCGCACATGCCCGCCCGCGTCAAATGCGCCGAGCTCGCCTGGCGCACCCTCGACGGCATGCTCGAGGGGTAAACTAACCAGTAGCGTATGCCCCGAATCCAAGGTTTTTGATTGCCGAGCCGCCCGATACGGGCGGCTCTGTTTTTCCTAATGAGCGCCGGACGCACGAAGTCCGCGCGTCCGGCGCTCCGTCTGTCATTTACCACACAGCAGACGCGAACACGGGCGTTTTCCACAGCACCAAAGGCCTGCGGCAGGGCCCCGGACCCGCCAAGCAATGCGCCAAGCCCCGTTCTGCTGAGCTCCGACTCGCTTCGCGCCTGCCGCAGAAGGGTCCCATAGGATGCTGCGTGCATTTTTGCGAGTATTCAGCACGCCAAGCTGTGTGCATACGCATCGGAAGCGTTAATCAACGTCTCCAGGCGCATAAATATTGTGTTTTAGACCAGACATCGCGGTCTGACGGGACGCAGGCACATACTCCGGGGGTGCAACGGCAGGGATCAATAGCTTAGGGGCCCGTGTGTTGCAAGATTGTGGCAGTGCCGACAGCACCACGATGCTGAAAACTCCGTTTTTTGCACGGCGCAGACGGGGGTAGGCACGGGCAAACCCGGACTGAGCTGTTATTTTATGCAAGATGACGATTGTTCTATGCATATTAAGAAGTGCAGTTACCGTACCAAGCTTTTGAACGCTGGTTGCGGCGTATGGACGACCCCAGCTGCGGTGAACAGGCGACCCTACATCACGTTTCCGCCAGCCCGCATCGCCGTTCGCGCGCGGGCGCGCACGATACGAGAGACGGTACTTTTGCCAATCCCGGTATACCGCTCAATCTGACGCACTGTAAAGCCGGCATTGTTCAATCCAACAATAACGGTATCGCGCTGCGCCGGCGGTACAGTTTTAACCCCGTTGAGCGGAACCCCTAGCTCCTTCGCCAACTTGTTGGCAAAGGCGTGGCGTTCCCACTCCGTCTCTTTCATATCGCGCAGCGCCGGTTCGCCGCTGTCGGGCGTCGAAAGCGAATAGGCAGCAAAGGCCTCGGCAGAACCAAAAAGCTCAAGCACGCAAGAAGGATCGGAAAATCCCCTCGTGGCATCTGCCGCATCACTGTCGTAAGCGCGCAGATGCTCCGCAAAGCTGCTCCAGGGGTAACGCTCGATTAGGCTCATGCCCGCCTCCTGCGGATCGGCGTGAACGGAGCGAATAGCCTCCATCACCTGCCAGTCGGTATCGAGCGAGCGCCGGTCAAAACGGTTCTGGAACAGATGCCCTGTGCGCCCCGTGCGTTTATTGAACCGCCGCGCGTACGTCAAAAGCAGCCGGTGCATCGCCGCGCTCATCGCGTCCTCGTAATCTGCAAGCACCAGACGCACGTGATTGCCCATAAGGCACCAGGCGATAACCGTCACGCCCGCCTTGCGGCAGCACTCACGCATCAGCTCCAAGAACTCCCACCGGTCTTCATCGCCCTCAAAGATGAGCTGCTTGCCCGTACCGCGGGCACAGACATGGTAAAAGCCGGTAACCGTTCTCCAAACGCGCTGCATGGCGCTCCCTTCGCCGGGATCTGCTTGCCATCCAATACAGCACGATTGAAGCGTGCCATCAAAACATTCACGCAAAACAATTCGCTCGCGCGGCCAAAGGCAGTAAACAGGCGGCGAACGGCACCGTTGCAACAGGTCAACCCCCGCAACGCTTACAAGAGCTGCCCAAAAGCTTGCCAAAGACGGACCCCCTCTACGGAAGTTCGCGACCACAGAACATAGAGTTAAACCGTTTCAATTAAAACTTCCGGACTTCTCGCTACGAAAACTGAGCCGTTCGCCGAATATTCCGTGCATTTCGCGGTATTATAGGGGCTGCATGTCATGTCCCTTTCGAAGGGTCGCCCGGCAATCGCCAGCCACGGCCCCCAGACGGGACGCCAACACGATAGAGAGGAGAGGCATGCAGTACTCACAGGAAGTGGAGAACATGTGCCCCGTTGCCAAGGGTGCATACCACGGCCCCGCACCCATCCCCGAGGAGGGCAAGTGGGTCCAGGCTAAGGAGATTTCCGACATCTCCGGTCTTACGCACGGTGTGGGTTGGTGCGCACCTCAGCAGGGCGCCTGCAAGCTCACGCTGAACGTCAAGGACGGCATCATCGAGGAGGCCCTCGTTGAGACCATCGGCTGCTCGGGCATGACCCACTCTGCCGCCATGGCTTCCGAGATCCTTCCCGGTAAGACCATCCTCGAGGCCCTCAACACCGACCTCGTCTGCGACGCCATCAACGTTGCTATGCGCGAGATCTTCCTGCAGATCGTTTACGGCCGCAGCCAGACCGCGTTCTCCGAGGGCGGCCTGCCCGTGGGCGCCTCCCTCGACGACCTCGGCAAGGGCCTTCGCTCTCAGGTCGGCACCATGTTCGGCACCAAGGCCAAGGGCGCTCGTTACCTCGAGCTCGCTCAGGGCTACGTCACCCGCATGGCTCTCAACGACAAGAACGAGATCATCGCGTTCGAGTTCCTGAACCTCGGCAAGTTCACCGACGCCGTCAAGGCCGGCAAGACCCCCGAGGAGGCCATCGCTGGCGCTATGGGCCACTATGGTCAGTGGGAGAACGCTGCCAAGTACATCGACCCGCGCACCGACGAGGAGACTCACTCCGTCGCCAGCGTGTTCCCGGTTCACGAGTAGAAAGGGAGGGAAATAACTATGACTGTTACGTTCGAAGGTTACGAGCGCCGCGCTGACAAGATCAACAAGTGCCTCGCCGACAACGGCATCGCCTCCCTCGAGGAAGCTCTGCAGATCTGCACCGACAAGGGCTTCAACCCGCGTGAGATCGTCAACAACACCCAGTCCATCGCCTTCCAGAACGCCGAGTGGGCCTACACCCTCGGTTGCGCTCTCGCTGTCAAGCGTGGCGCCAAGTCTGCTTCTGAGGCTGCCGCCATCATCGGCGAGGGCATCCAGGCCTTCACCGTTCCCGGCTCCGTCGCCGAGGACCGCAAGGTCGGTCTGGGCCACGGCAACCTGGGCGCTATGCTGCTCTCCGACGACACCGAGTGCTTCGCCTTCCTGGCCGGTCACGAGTCCTTCGCTGCCGCTGAGGGTGCTATCGGCCTGGCTCTGAACGCCAACAAGGCTCGCAAGAAGCCGCTGCGCGTTATTCTCAACGGTCTGGGCAAGGACGCCGCTCAGATCATCGCCCGCATCAACGGCTTCACCTACGTGAAGACCCAGTTCGACTACTTCACGGGCGAGCTCAAGGTCGTCGAGACCATCCCCTACTCCGATGGTCCCCGTGCCGCCGTCAACTGCTACGGCGCCGACGACGTCCGCGAGGGCGTTGCCATCATGTGGCACGAGAACGTCGACATCTCGATTACCGGTAACTCCACCAACCCCACGCGCTTCCAGCACCCCGTCGCTGGCACCTACAAGAAGGAGCGCCTCGAGGCTGGCAAGAAGTACTTCTCCGTCGCTTCTGGTGGCGGCACTGGCCGTACCCTGCACCCGGACAACATGGGCGCCGGCCCCGCCTCTTACGGCATGACCGACACCATGGGCCGTATGCACTCCGACGCCCAGTTCGCCGGTTCTTCCTCCGTGCCTGCGCACGTCGACATGATGGGTCTCATCGGCATGGGCAACAACCCCATGGTCGGTGCCACCGTCGCCTGCGCTGTCGCCGTCGAGGAGGCCCTCAAGGCCTAATCGCACCCGCGCGATGCTCATATAGTTGAGCTTTGGAGCCGCTACCCACCCGGGTAGCGGCTCTTTTTGTTTGCGCTGTCGCAGGGTAGCTAATGCCGATATATCAATTGGGGCGAAATACAAGATGTGATGAGATGGAGCGTCAGAGCGTCCATGACGCCCACCTGCCATATTTGCCCTTTACCGATTTGCCGAGTCTTTGCGGCCCCATTGCCGATCACCCGTGCGACAATGCGCCGGACGAGAAAGGAATCCGATGGAATCGACTGATGTACTGGTAATTGGATCTGGCATTGCGGGCCTTTGCGCCGCCATCGAAGCGGCACGCACGGGTGCAACCGTCACTGTGGCAAGCGCCGGCAAGACTATGAGTGGATCGAGCTTCTTCCCCGGAACCTGGGGCCTAGGGCTTATCGGGCCCGTTAACGAAGACGACGAGCAGGACCTCATCGACACCATCCTGGCCGTCGGCGGCGGCGTTGCCGACCCCGAACTCGTCCAAGCGTTCGTCCACGGCATTCCCCAAGCGATTGACTGGCTCGAGCAAGACCTGGGCGTTGAGCTCCAGCGTCCGCAAAGCGCCAAGAGTGCTCAACAAAAGCAATTTATCCCCTGCTTTGACCACAAGACGCGCATGTGGCGCGGCCTCACCCGCAAGCCCCTTGAGGACGCTCTGACGACCTGGATCGAGTCGCTCGGCATTCGCCTGCTCCCCCGCCATGAGCTTATCGACCTTGTTGAGGACACGAACGGCAGAATAACCGGAACCGTACTCTACGACCTTACCGAAAATCGAATCGTGCCCTTTGCTGCCAAGGCCACGGTCATCGCAGCCGGTGGCACAGGCGGCCTGTTCGAGCGCAGCCTTACGTCGGCTGATGTGCTCAGTTCCTCGCAGGCCATCGCGCTGGCGCACGGCGCAACACTTACTAATATAGAGTTCATGCAGATGATGCCCGGCTTCATCGAGCCCAGGCGTAACTTGGTCTTCAATGAGAAAACCTGGCGCTACGTGCACGTAGACCAGCCGGTAGATATTGCCGACGACAAGCTGGACGACCTGCTCGAGCAGCGCTCTGGATATGGTCCCTTCACGTCACGCTTGGCCTCCCGCGCTATCGATCTCGTCATCGATCAGGCAGGTGTCGAAGGCCTGGCACTCCACTACGACTTCCCCCGCGAGGATGTCCCAGAGTTTGTGCAGACCTTTGCCACCTGGCTGCAAGACGAGCACGGCATCGCGCCGACCGACGAGATGCGCGTTGCGATGTATGCCCACGCTGCTAACGGCGGCATCAAGATCGATAAGACCGCGCACACGGGCGTTGAGGGCCTCTACGCTTGCGGCGAGGCGACAGGCGGCATGCACGGCGCCGACCGCATTGGTGGCTTGTCAAGCGCCAACGGCATCGTATTCGGACGTATCGCGGGCGCATCGGCAGCCCTCACAGCGCAGAAAGAGCCTGAAGCGGCCCTGAAGACGGATATCACCCTCCCCCAGTACGGCATTGCCACAACAGATGCCGATCGCCTGACACACAGCCTTAGGCACACGATGAGCACCTTTTGCATGATCAACAGGACCGAAACAGGCCTATCCGAGGCCCTGCAACAGCTTGAAAGCCTGCAAGACAAGGCCATGGCGCTGAGCAAGCCGCATGCTGATGACAGCGAGATCGCAGCCCTCGCCCGCCTACAGTCGCAGATTCAGCTGTCGACGGAGATGGTCAAAGCCATGCGTAAGCGGACCGAAAGTCTCGGATCGCACTATCGAGCGGATTAAACCGGACACCTATCTAAAGCAGAACACAATCAATCGATATCCATGGGCCCCGTGAGCTTGAAGCAGCACGGGGCCCATTCGTGTCCGCACGACAGCGTATCCTTATTCTGAATATAGAGCGGGCAAAGCCCGCATAGAAAATAGACCAGCGAGGAGGAGATATGGACAGCAGGGATATCGAGAAATGGCGTGTCGAACTTGACAGCTACGCCCATGTGGAAGACGGCGTTGAGTATTGGCTCGCACGCGATTTAATGGAACCCATGGGGTACACTCGATGGGAGAACTTCGCCGAAGTTGTTAAGAGGGCAAAAGTCTCGTGCGAAACAAACAAAACTCCAGTTGATTCCCATTTTCGTGACACCACGAAAATGGTAACTGCCGGTGTCGCCGCTCGCGCGGTTAAAGACTACAAACTTACGCGCTATGCATGCTATTTAATCGCACAGAACGGAGATTCAAACAAGCCAGAGATCGCGCTCGCCCAGGCATACTTTGCCGTGCAGACGCGCCGCCAAGAGCTCATAGAGCAGCGCTTCGCAGAGATTCAGCGCTTGCAGGCGCGCCACTCGCTATCCGATTCAGAGAAACAGCTCTCGGGTATTGCGTTCAAACGCGGCGTGGACTCCAAAGGATTCGCGATCATCAAGTCGAAGGGCGATGAGGCGTTATTCGGCGGCAGAAGCACGGCGGAAATGAAGCAGCAGCTCGGCGTACCCAAGAGCGCGGCATTGGCGGACAGGTTAGCCGATGTCCTCATCAAAGCAAAGGACCTCACGAACTCGATGACGGCCTTCAACGCCGAGGAACACGACTTGTACGGTCTGGACCAGATCAAACAAGAACACGTCGAGAACAACACGAGCGTGCGTGGCAGCCTCATCGACCGCGGAATTGTTCCCGAGAACCTACCGCCTGCCGAGGATACAAAAAAGCTCGAGCGTCGCGTGAAGGCAGACGAGAAGAAACTCAAGGAGGGTACTGACGGTTTCACCGATCCCCAGGGTAGACTCAATCTGTGAAAGCGGCCGCGCCCTTTCGGGTTCGACCCCATGCGAGGTTAACAAAAAAGCGACCAGCCTAAGCCAGTCGCTTTAACATGCTTTGGGTGGGCCGTCAGGGGGTCAGCCTGCTGCGCAGGCGGTCGCTGCGGCGCTTCGCGCCTTGCGCGCTGCGCTGGCAAATGCTTACGCATTTCCTCAGCTCCGCGCCCCGACGGGTTCGACCCCATGTGAGGTTAACAAAAAAGCGACCAGCCTAAGCCAGTCGCTTTAACATGCCTTGGGTGGGCCGTCAGGGGGTCGAACCCTGGACCTTGGGATTAAGAGTCCCCTGCTCTACCAACTGAGCTAACGACCCAAAGCTAAAGTCCGTTGTGGCGGACTTTAGAGGAGATATCGTGTGGTGGGCCGTCAGGGGTTCGAACCCTGGACCTTGGGATTAAGAGTCCCCTGCTCTACCAACTGAGCTAACGACCCGATATCAACACGAAGCAAGAACTGGGGTGGGTAAAGGGACTCGAACCCTCGACCTACGGGACCACAACCCGTCGCTCTAGCCAACTGAGCTACACCCACCGTGTCCTGTGCGCTTCGCGCTCGACTATTATTGCAAGGAACGCCACGCGATGCAAGCCCCAATTTTCAAGAATTTTGAAAAGAGTTTTTCGCCTTGATTCTCATTTTCATTGCAACAGCCTCAGGACTCAGCGCAACGCGTTGCGCTGAGTCCTGAGGCGCGAATCCGGGTAGGCAACCCCAGAGGGGCCGGAATCCCCCGGCCCGCGATGGAGGGAGGCCGGCATGTCCAGACCCAAGCCGTCCGGAAGGTCGTACGGGAGGCTCACGAGGCACGAGAGGAACACGGTCGAGAGGATGCTCGACCGCAACCGCAGCGCCCGCGAGATCGCCGCGGAGCTCGGCAGGTCGCCCTCGACCGTGACCAGGGAGGTGGCGGCGCACCGCTACGTCACCGCGCCGCGCTCGCGCTACGGCGAGCCCGCGCCCGCGGACCTGTCGGGGGCCTGCCCCAGGCTCTCCGCGTGGCCGAGGTGCTGCAACGGCTGCTCGCACAGGAGGGGCTACGGCTGCTCGAGGAGGCCCAGGGTGTTCTACAGCGCCAGGAGGGCG
>NZ_KN214138.1:0-22629 GCF_000763055.1 Collinsella sp. 4_8_47FAA
GCCGCTGACCGGTGGACGGCACCGAGCCGTCATCGAACTGAGAAGGGGGAGGCCTCGCGGCCTCCCCCTTTTTTGCGTTTGTGTGGCATAAATGACTCATTTACGCCAGACGATTTAATTCTTTTTGGTATTGAGCTTTTATTTAAAGAAAATAAAACGAATAACAAGGGCAACTGCTATAGCCGCAATGATCAAAAGCAGGATTGTCATTCGATGCTGCTTGCGTCGTTTACTTGACGAAACGAAGATCGATTTTCCTTGTTTTGGCGTTTCGAGATAGCGAGCCGAATGCGTCAAGGTTTGCTTTGGTCGAGGACCTCTTTGTTGATGAGCGGCGGATGCTTTCAGTGGCTCATCACTAGCTGCGCTGTTTTTAGATAATGGTGCGTCTTTCAGATATACGGGGTCTCCCGAGGCGACGCCCATATGTTTACGTCCCGTTTGGGCATCCTCGAGCGTTTGATATCGATTTCTCGTCACATACTCGGGCTCCGGATCATTAATGGGCTCTTGTGAGATGTGGGGGCGATGGAACCGTGGCGGCTGCGTGGAAGTATCTTCCCCCTGCGTCGGCATAAACATTTTGTTCTGGTTTTGTTCGTCCATGATGCCCTTTAGCTCGTTACCAACAACGTGTACGCGCTCATTGTAAGCCCCTTGTTATTTGTAGCTGGGGACATACTCGGTATTTAAGCTCTGGTTCAAAGAACCTTAACCTTCCTAAAACCTGAGTCATATGCACTTAGATATGCTTATAGTACTGGACTCAAAAAACTTTATAGTCGATGTATATATGAGCACTGGGTGGGCATATATAAGAGCGTCAAAAGAAGTCCCAGTCACCTGGAAGATGACTCGGCAGTCCTATAAAGGAGTGGTAAACATGGCAAGCATGGTTCCTTATCGTTCGGTTTTTGGCGTTCGTCCCTCTGCAAGCTCGCTGTTCGATCTGTTTGATGATATGAGCGACCTAGCGAACAGCTCGATTGCCTCTAAGGCGTTCCCCGTTGACGTTGAGGATAAGGGCGATGGCTATGAGGTCAAGGCTTATCTGACCGGCGTCGCCAAGGACGATATCGATGTCGAGCTTAACGAGGGCCGTCTGTCCATTAGCGTGAATGTCGAGGAAGACGAGGAGAACGAGGGCAAGAACTTCCTGCAGAAGGAGTTCAGCTCGTACAGCGCGACGCGTGGCGTGTATCTAAAGGACGCTTCGAGCGAGGGCCTCTCGGCTAAGTACGCTGACGGCATCCTGACCGTTACCGTTCCCAAGATCGTCGAGAAGAAGAACGTTACGAAGATCTCCATCGACTAACTTCGTTGGTGTTCTGTGCTATTAAAAGATACAAAAGGGGCTGGGAAGCGATTCCCGGCCCCTTTTGCTATCTAGAGTGGTCTATACAATGGTTGCCGGTTGATACTGACTCGCAGGGCGTATCGAGAGCTTTCGTGGCCTTTGAAGAAGGGTGGCGGAGCTGCCGAGCTCGTCATCCAGGGTTGCGGCTAGAGCTTTGGCATAGCTTTTGACGGTAAGGCTCGGACGATTGTTATCTTGGCTGATATGCATGGCAATGAGCTGTTCGGTGCGATCGGTAACAAGTTTGCGCGCGGCTTCGGCGGCTTGGCCATTGGAGAGGTGTCCCCTTGCAGACAGGATGCGCTCCTGAAGAAAGTGGGGATATTCTCCCTCGCGCAGCATGGTCACATCATGGTTGCTTTCGAGCGCGAGGACTCGACAATCTTTGAGGGTGTTCATGGCTTGGCTCGATAGCTCTCCGGTGTCGGTGGCAAAGCCGATGGAATCATCGAGGGTGTCGAATCGATAGCCGACTGGATTGATGACATCGTGTGACGTTGAGTAGGTTTGCACGTGGATGCCGGCAATGGATAGGGTGTCACCGGGATCGAATTCCTCGACAAGCAGATGCGAAAGATTTTCTTTGTTCGAAAGAGTGCCCCTGCTGGCAAAGAGGGGGCCGTGCCAGTGCTTGCACCAGACATCGAGGCCCTTGATGTGATCGCTATGCTCATGAGTAATGAGAAGAGCCGAGACGTTGTCTGTCGAGAGCCCCAGTTCTGCCATGCGCTTTAATGTCTCGCGGCGAGACAGTCCGTCATCGACCATAATGAGCCCCCGGGGGCCTTCGATGAGCGCGCAGTTGCCTTTTGAGCCGCTGCCGAGGATATGAAGGTGCAGACGAGACATAAGATTCCAAAGGATACAATGGGTGCGGACGAATAGAGGAGGAAGCAAATGCCTACGGTATCACAGCATTACGGACACCATGCCGTGCCCGGGGCAGTCGATGAGACCCGAACGAGGCAGCAGGCTGCTCCTGTCGTGCTCATGGTATCAGGCGGCGCGGACTCGACGGCTTTGCTCCTTATGGCGTGCACATCAAAGTTGGATATTCTGGATGGGCGTGGTGTGGCCCCCATCGCGCGCGAGCGACTGCACGTGCTGCATGTGAACCATCATCTGCGCGGCGAGGCATCCGATGGCGACGAGGCCTTCGTGCGTGAGCTCTGCGCGCAATATGGTCTACCGCTGTGTGTTGAGCATGCCTATTTTGATGATGAATCGGGCAATATCGAGGCGGCTGCCCGCGAGGTGCGCTATGCCGCGGCGCGAAGGTATGTTCGAGAGCTCTGCGCCCAGACGGGGGCACCGCGAACGGCGGCTCGTATCTGCACCGCGCACACGTCTTCGGATCGCGCGGAAACGTTTTTGATGAACGCGATTAAGGGTTCGGGGCCCGCTGGCCTATCGAGCATTCCTCGCCGGAGGAATATCGTGGTGCGTCCCTTGCTCGACCTGACTCACGGCGAGTTGGTGGGCTATCTGCAGGTACATGGTCAGCCGTGGCGTGAAGACGAGAGCAATGAGGACATCTCGTATCTGCGAAACTACGTGCGCCATCGAGTGATGCCGGTGGTGGCGCAGCGCAACGCGAGCGTCTGCAAGACGATTGGCGCCGCCTGCGAGATCTTAGGCGATGAGGACGCGTTTTTGTCTCAGCTTTCGGCACAGGCGTTTCGAAGCTGTTTGCGCAAAGAGGCAGCGGGCGCGCTGGTGCTCGATGCCAGGCGCCTTGCTGCGGCCGAGGTGGTAATCGCGCGGCGCATCGTGCGACTGGCGATTAAGCGCATCGATCCGGACGCTCGTCCAGAGATGCGACATGTGGAGCGAGTCCTTTCCTGCGTTGCCGAGGGCGCCGGCTCGGTCACGCTTCCGGCGGGGATTGACGCACGCATTGAGTTTGGCATGCTGGCGTTTAAGGCGCCGGTGGCTCGCGAGGGCCTGGTCGCGGACTGGGTTACCGTGCCCGGTCGTTTGCCGTTGGGCGGGGGACGTATGCTGGTCACAGAACCAATAGCCGTTGAGCCGGGATGCGATATCGTGCGCCGCGCCCGTGAGCTTGCGGCTGCCGGGGAAGTGACAGCTTTGGTAGACGCGGCTGCCCTGGGTTTTGCCGACAGCGATAGTGAGCGGATCCTGGCGGGCTCGCGTGGCGAGATCCCTGCCGAGGCGCGATTGGCGCGCCTGTGGGTGGACGGTCCCGCACCGGGAGACGTGATGTGCCCGTTAGGGATGAGTGGCCGAAGCAAGAAAGTATCCGACTTGCTAGGTGAGGCTCGCATTCCCGTTTCCGAGCGCGCCGGCGTGCCCATGGTGAGGACGGCGCCGGGGGGTGCCGTGGTGTGGGTCGCCGGAGTTCGCGCGGACGAGCGTTTTAAGTGCACGGCCGCAACGCGCGTGGCATATCTGCTCCGCGTGGTCGATGCGGAATAGCGTCCCACGCCAGCTATTCTGTGCGACGTTGACGGTATTCCCGCGCTGATGGCGTACGGGCTGGAAAATATACCCCGTGCGCTGCTAGAATGTGAAGTTCGCGTCCATACGGCGGTGTGTGGGCGATAAGCACAAGAAAGGGTTGTCATGGCTTCTCAACATCCGGATATCGAGAAGGTTCTGTTTACGCAGGAGGATATCGACGGTATCGTCTCTCGCCTAGGCGAGCAGATTACGCGCGACTACGCGGGTAAGGATCTGGTGCTGATTGCGGTCCTGCGCGGCGCCGTGGTCTTTATGGGCGACCTGATGCGCAAGATCGAGCTGCCGACCAACATCGATTTCATGGCTGTTTCGAGCTACGGCGACGGCGTGAAGTCTTCCGGCATCGTGCGTATCATTAAGGACCTGGATATCGACATCCGTGGTCGCGACGTGCTGATCGTCGAGGACATTCTGGACTCGGGTCTGACGCTCAAGTATCTGATGAAGAACCTCGAGAGCCGCAAGCCCGCTTCTCTGGAGGTCGCCGCCTTCCTGTGGAAGGACGTTGAGGACCGCGTCTCGGCCATCACGCCCAAGTATGTTGGAACCCATTGCCCCGATGCCTTTGTGGTGGGCTACGGCCTCGACTATGCCGAGCGCTATCGTAACCTGCCGTATCTGGGCATTTTGAAACCGGAGGTTTATTCGTAAGATGCCCGACGACCGTAACGATAACAATTCCCAGACTCCCCGGGAGCCTAAGATCCCGGGGATGCCCGGAGGCAAGAAGCCCACGCGTACGGGCTGGCTGTATTTTATTTTGGCTTGCGCACTTCTGGGCTACGCCTTCTTTAACATGGGCTCCGGCTTTGCCAATTCCAGCAATACCGTAAAGCTCGCGACGAGCGAGATGGTGAGCGCCATCAAGCAGGATCGCGTCGAAGATCTGACCTATACGGTTCAAGACGGAAGCGTGACGGGTCATTACTGGAAGACGAAGAAGGACAAGGGCGATACGAGCGAGCTCAAGAGCTTCTCCTCGACCTATGTCGGCTCCGATTCGCTTGCCGAGCTCATGGCGGAGCACCCCGACACTAAGTATATCGTCAACACCAACGATCCCGATTTTTGGGGCGACTTGGCGATGAGTGTGCTTCCGACGATCGCCCTTATCGCCATCATGTTCTACTTTATGCGCCAGATGATGGGCGCCAACAACAGGAACATGCAGTTTGGCAAGACCAACGCCAAGACCAACGAGGCCACGCGCCCCAAGGTCAAGTTTGAAGACGTTGCCGGCGTGGACGAGGCAGTCGAGGAGCTCGAGGAGATCCGTGACTTTTTGAGCGATCCGGATCGCTATCGCAAGCTGGGCGCCAAGATCCCGCGTGGCGTGTTGCTGGTTGGCCCTCCGGGCACCGGTAAAACGCTGCTGGCCAAGGCCGTTGCCGGCGAGGCGGGCGTGCCGTTCTTTAGCATCTCGGGCTCTGACTTTGTGGAGATGTTCGTGGGCGTCGGCGCCAGCCGCGTGCGCGACCTCTTTAAGGAGGCCAAGTCTCAGGCCCCGTCGATCATCTTCATCGATGAGATCGACGCCGTGGGACGTCAGCGCGGAGCCGGCTTGGGCGGCGGTCACGACGAGCGCGAGCAGACGCTCAACCAGCTGCTGGTCGAGATGGACGGTTTTGAGGAGAGCGAGTCAGTCATCCTGATCGCTGCGACCAACCGTCCCGACATCCTGGATCCGGCGTTGCTGCGTCCCGGTCGTTTTGACCGTCAGGTTACGGTCGACCGTCCGGATGTGAAGGGCCGCGAGCAGATCTTGCGCGTGCATGCCGAGAACAAGCCGATGGACGAGGACGTGAAGTTTGAGAAGCTCGCACAGATGACCGTTGGCTTCACCGGCGCCGATTTGGCAAATCTGCTCAACGAGTCTGCGCTGCTTGCTGCCCGCCGCCATCGTTCCGTGATCTCGATGGACGAGGTCGAGGAATCGATGGAGCGCGTGATTGCCGGTCCGCAGCGCAAGGGTCGCGTGATGACCGAGGCCGAGCGCACCACGATTGCCTACCACGAGAGCGGTCACGCCCTGGTGGGTCACATCCTGGAGCACTCCGATCCGGTTCACAAGATTTCGATCGTCAGCCGCGGCCAGGCTTTGGGTTACACACTGCAGCTTCCGCAGGAGGATCACTTCCTCAAGACCAAGAACGAGATGCTCGACGAGCTCGCCGTGTTCTTGGGTGGCCGCGTTGCCGAGGAACTCATGTGCGATGACATTACATCGGGCGCGAGCAACGATCTGGAGCGCGCGACCAAGATGGCGCGCGAGATGGTCACGCGCCTGGGCATGAGCGAGGAGCTTGGAACGCAGGTGTTTGGTGAGGCGCAACATCAGGTATTCCTGGGCCGCGACTATGCCGACCATCAGGATTACTCCGAGGAGACGGCGCGCCGCATCGATATCGAGGTTCAGCGCATTATGCGTGAGGCCCATCGTCGTGCGGTCGAGATCCTGGATGCCCGTCGCGATCAGCTCGACCTGATGGCCAAGGTGCTGCTTGAGCGCGAGACCGTCGAGGGCGATGCCGTGAACGCCCTGCTCGACAACGAGTGGGATGTCTACCTTGAGCGCGAGGGCGATATCCTGGCGGCCAAGGAGGAGCGAAACGCCAAGGCGGCCGGCATGCCGACCAAGAAGCGTGCGCCTCACATGAGCGAGGAGGAGCTGGCGGCTGATGCCGCGGCATTTGCGCAGGCGGCTATGCAGGAGGATGCCGAAGCCGCATCCGATGATGCCGATGATGACTGTGCCGTCAATGCCGGTGCCGACACCGACAAATAGTTCTTGTAACAAAAGCCTCCGCGGGGAGACCTGCGGAGGCTTTTTCTTTTGAGCGATATGAGGCCGTCTGTTGATTGGGGACAGACTTAAATGAGCGTTTTCACGCATTTAAGTCTGTCCCCAATCAACATTGCTGCGGCACTTTGCTCGGCTAAAGCGTACAATAGCGCCTATGCGAAAGGGGAACAGATGATCAACGAAACTATGTATGCTCGCGGTGCGGAAAGCTCCATCATCCGTGAGATTTTTAGCTATGGCCTTGAGCGCAAGGCGCAGATCGGTGCGGAAAACGTATTCGATTTTTCGCTGGGCAATCCGAGCGTTCCGGCGCCCGCTGCTGTGGCTGAGTCGATTAAGAAGGCCCTGGAGCTGCCGAGTGACCAGTTGCACGGCTACACCCCCGCTCCGGGCCTGCCGCAATGTCGAGTAGCCGTCGCCGAATCGCTCAACCGCCGCTTTGGCACGAGCTATGAGGGCAAGGATGTCTTTATGACGGTGGGTGCCGCGGCTTCGCTCACCTGCACGCTCAACGCCGTTACGAATCCGGGCGACGAGGTCATCGTTATCGCTCCGTACTTCCCGGAGTATCGCGTGTGGATTGAGAAGGCCGGCTGTACGTGTGTCGAGGCGCTCGCCGATGAAGATACGTTCCAGCTGAGTGTGGACAACGTGCTCAAGGCGATTACCGATAAGACGGCTGCCGTCATCATCGACTCGCCCAACAATCCGACTGGCGCCGTATATACACGCGACACGCTGACGCGACTGGCCAATGTTCTGCGCGAGGCCAACGCTCAGCGCGATCCTGAGAATCCGATTATGCTCATCTCGGATGAGCCGTACCGTGAGATCGTGTACGGTGCCGAGGTGCCTTGGGTGCCCTCGATCTACGAGAACACCGTGGTGTGCTACTCGTATTCTAAGTCGCTTTCGCTGCCGGGCGAGCGCGTGGGGTGGATCCTGGTTCCCAATACGAATCCTCAGGCAGCTCGTCTTATGCCCGCCGTTGCCGGTGCTGCCCGTACGCTGGGCTTCGTGTGCGCGCCGGCGCTCTTCCAGCGCGTGATTATCGATTGCATCGATGAGCCGAGTGACGTTGAGGCCTATGCACGCAACCGCACGGCGCTCACCGATGCCTTGGCGGACTACGGCTATACCTATGTTGAGCCGGACGGTGCTTTCTACCTGTGGGTGAAAGCGTTGGAGCCCGATGCGAATGCGTTTTGCGAGCGCGCAAAGAAGTATGAGTTGCTTGCGGTTCCCTCGGACAGCTTTGGTATGCCGGGTTGGTTCCGCCTGGGCTATTGCGTGAGTTACGAAACGATTGTCAATTCGCTACCCGCTTGGAAACAGTTGGCGGACGAGTATCGTTAAAAGTAAAGCGCTCTGCCTACAATGTTTTACGTGAAACGGGGTTTGGTGTTAAGCCGGACCCCGTTGTCATGGACGTTGTGTCTTTGGGATGGAGTGGTTTTACGACTATCGAAGGCTATGCGTACAATGAATATAAGCGACGGCCGTGCCAGATAAGGAGACCTGATGCCCTACCTGCTTTCTTGTGACATTCATACCCATACGATGTTCTCTGCGCATGCATATTCGACCATTGAGGAGAATGTGTACTGGGCGGCAGAGCGTGGCTTGCAGGTGCTCGGATCCGCCGACCATCTGAGCTCTATGGTTACGGCTTGCCCCAATGACCTGCGCAGTTACCAGTTCTTTATCAACCAGGATATCTGGCCGCGCATTTGGAGCGGCGTGCTAGTGCTGCGTGGTGCCGAGGCCGATATCGTTTCGCTAGACGGAAGCCTGTTTGGCGAGGACACTCCTGTCACGCTCGATATTGCCGGCGATTCGTACAGCCGTCAGCATTCGCTGTTCGATTTGGTTACGCGTAATTTGGATTATTTGGTTGCAAGCGTGCATAATCCGCAGATTGCTGAAGGCGCGACGCTGGCCCAGACGACCGAGATGTATATCAACGCCTTGGAGCACCCCAAGGTGTTCATGCTGGGTCACACGGGACGCTCGGGCGTGCCGTTCGATATCGACGAGGTGCTGTTGGCGGCTAAGGCCAAGCACAAGATTATCGAGATCAACAACCATAGTCTTGAACACGGTATCGACACTGAGCATTGGGCCGCATGCCGCAAGATCGCCGAGCGCTGCGCCGAGCTGGGCGTGGGCATTGGCGTGTCGACCGATGCCCACATTGGCATGGCCATTGGCAAGCTCGATCACGCGCGCAAGATGCTCGACGAGATTCACTTCCCGCTGGATTTGATCGTGACGCGCGACCGCGAGACGCTGCTGCGCGAGATGGCGGCAGCCGGCGTGTGCGATCTGCGCAAGGGGATGTAGCGGAGTTTATAAACCAAGCGAAGGGGGCGGCCCAGGCGGGTCGCCCCCTTTCTTGTCCCAAAAATCTACTGAGGTTGGTTAGCGGCGTTCGAGGACCGCTACGGTTTCGGTGTGGTCGGTGTGAGGGAACATGTCGACGGGCGTGATCTTGAGCAGGCAATAGCCTCCGTCGAGGAGCTGATGCAGGTCGCGCTCTTGAGTTACGGGGTTGCAGCTGATATAGGTGATGCGGCGCGGCTTAAGCGCGCAGGCAGCTTCGAGGAACTCGGGGGTAGAGCCGGCGCGCGGCGGATCGATGGAAAGGACATCGACCCGCTCGTTGTTATCGGCGGCATCCAGGATGCAATCGGTGGCGTCGTCGGCCATAAACCAGGCGCTGCGGGTGAGGCCGTTGAGCTCGGCATTGCGACGTGCGTCGGCAATGCCCGCCGGGTTGCGCTCCACGCCGAGCAGCATAATGCCGATGCCCTTTTTCTGGGCATCTTTAACTGCGCAAAGACCGATGGTACCGCTGCCACAGTAGGCATCCATGAGCACATCGCCCTGGTGCAAATCCATGCCGTCGATAGCGAGCTGATAGAGCAGCTCGGTCTGTTGCGGGTTGGTCTGGTAGAACGCGGTGGGGGAGATATCGAACTCGCAGCCGAGTAGCTGGTCGCGCATGCACTTGGCGCCATACACGATGCGGGTTTCCTCGCCGAGGATGGCGTTGCCGGGGCGTCCGTTGATGTTTTGGGCGACGGTGACGATGCGCGGATCGAGTGCGGCGACGGCCTCAAAGAATTCCTGCGCATGCGGTAAGTCACGCTGGGCGGTCACGAGCGTAACCATGACCTGGTCGGTACGCCAACCGCAGCGGATGACGGCATAGCGAAGCAAACCAAGATGCTTGTCCTCGTTAAAGGCGGGAATATGCAACCGCTCAGCTTCGCGTGCGATGCCGTTGAGAATCTGACGAGCGCCCGACGCCTCGACGGGGCATTCGGGTACGGCAACGATCTTGTGCGTGCCGCGCTCAAAGAAACCGCAACGGACAGCGCCCTCCTTACCGGGAGCAAAGGGAGTGGCAGCCTTATGACGAAAGCCACGCGGCGCAGGATATTTACCCGGGTCGCCCAGGGAGACGCCCATACCGCGAATGGGGTCGACGCTAATACCCTCGCGCTCGCAAAGCGAAGCAAAAAGCTCCTCCATGGCGGCCTGCTTGGCTGCCAACTGCTTTTTATAAGGACGATTGAGTGCCGTGCACCCACCGCAAGATTTCATGATCGAACAGGGAGACTTGGGGTCCACGGCCTTACGCGCAGACGAAACCCGATCTTTATGCGAGTGCTTGGAGCGAGTCTGAGATGCCTTATCCTCGTTCCGACGAGAGCCGGGACGCTTGGCCTTAGCCTTGCCCTTGGCCGACTTACCCTTCGCGTCCTGAGACGACTTGGATTTCTTAGAAGATTTTTTCTCCTCTGGCCCCTCAGCCGCCTCGATCAAAGCACGACGAGCCTTACGCTCCGCACGAGATTCTGCCATGAATTAACCCCACTAATTTACAAATTGAAATCTGAAAGCATTGTACCGTGCCAAGTTAGCAGACGATATGCAAGCGCCTATTTCATGTCAGTGATAAGTCCAACGATGTTTGCCCGGCGTGGGCGGGGAGCGGCGCGTAATTAAGTTTATCGCGAGTTCCGCACGCAAAGGAAAGCACTTAATGTGCTTTCCGTCTTGCGCAGGACTGTAGAGCAGGAAACTTAATTACGCGCCGCTCCCCGCCCACGCCGGGCAAACCCTCCCTTGTACTTTATCAAGGTAGAGTGTATGATTCTGAACGTTACATGACTCACTTTACCTAACTAAAGTGCCATCAAGGGGGAATACCATGAATACCGATATGTCTCGTCGTCAATTTGTTGGTCTAGCCGGCTCGCTCGCCACGGTGCTGGGCCTTGGTCTTGTCGGTTGCGGCGGTGGTGCCGGCAAGGGCTCCGCTGCTGGCTCTGCCGCGGCCAAGGATGCGAAGGGCGCTGCGGAGTCCAAGAAGCTCGTGGTGGGCTTTGATAAGTCCTATCCTCCGTACGGCTTTGTGGGCGACGATGGCGAGTACACCGGCTTTGATCTCGATCTGGCCAAGGCTGTTGCCGATAAGCAGGGCTGGGAGGTCAAATACGAGGCCATCGACTGGGATGCCAAGGATACGCTGCTCAACTCGGGTGCCATCAACTGCATCTGGAACGGCTTTACCATGGAGGGTCGCGAGGACGACTACACGTTCTCCGAGCCGTACATGCTCAACGAGCAGGTGCTGGTAGTAAAGAAGGATGCGGGCATCAAGAGCTGGGACGATCTTGCCGGCAAGACCGTGATTACCCAGACCGATTCCGCTGCGCAGGATGTGCTCGAGGGTGACCAGAAGGATCTGGCGGCGACGTTTGCCACGCTCGACACGATCGGCGAGTACAACACGGCCTTTATGCAGCTCGAGAGCGGCGCGGTCGATGCCGTGGCGTGCGATCTTTCGATTGCCCAGTATCAGCTTGCCGCCAAGCCAGATGCCTATACGCAGCTTGATGAGCCGCTGTCCAGCGAGCACTACGCCGTTGGCTTTAAGAACGGCGACGCCAAGTCCGCCGACGCCGTGACCGAGTCGCTCAAGGCGCTCTACGAGGACGGCACGGTTAAGGACCTGTGCGATAAGTATGCGAGCTACGGCCTGTCCTTCGACAACTGGGTTCTCAAATAGCCACAGCACCCAACCTTGCGGCTCCAACCCTCCTCGCGTACCAAAGTACGCTTCGTCGGGCTTGTCGCTCGCAATCTTGGGCACTGTGCCTATTTGAGAATAAGATCAGCCGTTCTGTTGCTGCGAAGGAGAAGGTAGGTTGTCTATTCAGGTCATGATGCAGATGCTCGGCCAGGGATTCTTGGTCAGTTTGCAGTTGTTTGTGCTGACGCTGCTGGGGTCGATTCCGCTGGGAATTCCCGTGGCGTTTATGCGCATGAGCAAAATCGCGCCGCTTCGCTGGATTGCGCGCATCTATATCTCGGTCATGCGCGGTACGCCGCTCATGCTGCAGATGTTTGCCATCTACTTTGCCCCGTATTACGTGTTTGGCATTTCGCTCACGCCCGATTCCAAGTGGACGGCGTGTGTTGTGGCGTTCATCATCAACTACGCCGGTTACTTTGCCGAGATCTATCGCTCGGGCCTTCAGTCCATTCCGCGCGGTCAATACGAGGCAGCCGAGGTGCTGGGCTATTCGCGCATGCAGACGTTTCTGTATATCGTGATGCCGCAGGTCGCCAAGCGTATTCTGCCGGCGATGGGCAACGAGATCATCACGCTGGTCAAGGACACGTCGCTGGCGTTTGCCATTGGCGTGGGTGAGATGTTCTCGACGGCCAAGGCGCTGGTCGCCTCGCAGGTGAGCATGGTGCCGTTTGCGATCGCGGCGCTGATTTACTGGGTCTTTAATTTCGTCGTCGAGATGCTGCTGGGCGCCGCCGAGAAAAAATTGGATTACTACCATGATTAATTCGGTAATGAATATATCGAACGCGCGTAAGGCGTTTGGCGGCAATGAGGTGCTCAAGGATATCTCGCTTGAGGTGAAGCGTGGCGAGGTCGTGGCGATTATCGGGCCTTCGGGTGGCGGCAAGTCCACGCTGCTGCGGTGTGCCACGCTGCTCGAGACACTCGACGGAGGCTCGCTCTCGTTTGGCGACCTTGCCGTTGCGACGGATGCGGGTTCGGGCGCGGTCTATGCGAAGGGCGATGTGCCCAAGCAGGCGCGCTCGCGATTCGGCCTGGTGTTCCAAAATTACAACCTGTTCCCGCACTATACCGTGATGAAAAACATCATCGACGCGCCGATCCGCGTGCTTAAGCGCCCGCGCGAGCAGGCGGAAGCTCGTGCGCATGAATTGATTGCTCAGATGGGGCTTGTGGGCAACGAGAACAAGGTTCCGTGTGAGCTTTCGGGCGGTCAGCAACAGCGCGTGAGTATTGCCCGCGCCTTGGCGCTCGACCCGGAGATCTTGTTCTTTGACGAGCCGACCTCGGCGCTCGATCCCGAGCTGACGGCCGAGGTACTGCGTGTCATTAAAGACCTTGCCGCGCAGAATATGACGATGGTGATCGTGACCCACGCAATGCAGTTTGCGCGCGATGTTGCCGACCGCGTGGTCTTTATGGATGGCGGCCGCATTGTCGAGGAGGGTCCTGCCGAGCAGGTCATCGACCATCCGCGTGAGCAGCGCACCCGTGAGTTCTTGAGCCGTATCGAGGGATAGGCTCAGGTATTATACTCAACTATTAATTGAGGCGAAGCCGCCGCAGGTCTTACGGTCTGTGGCGGCTTTTTGTTTGCATCGACGGGGTTCAATAATCGCCTCACAAGCTTGTCTCTTCCTCTCGCCGCCTGTATTCATACGTGCGCCGAAAGGTATGCATGGACAGCCGCCCGTGAGGGTAGGGTGGTGGCATAGGACATTTGGAGGGTGAGTCGGCTCGGCCGCCGACCATGCTGCTCCCGGGATGGCACCGACCGCGAACTCTCCCCGTTGGCGTCGCGCATTGTGCGCGGCCCTGCAAGGAGGTCATCATGGGTGCTCCCAAGACCGGTAACGTAAGGAACGTGGTGCTCGTAGGCCAAGGCGGGGTGGGCAAGACTTCACTCGCCGAGGCCATGCTCCACCTTTCCGGCAAGACCGCCCGCCTGGGCGGCCACGACGGCACCAAGCCCACGCTCGACTATGACCCCGAAGAGGTCAAGCGTTCATTCTCCATCTCGACGACCATCGCGCCGATCGACTGGAAGGGCGCGCGCATCAATGTGCTTGATGCCCCGTGCTACCCCGATTTTATCGGCGACGCCTTTGCCGCGATGAGCGTCTGCGAGACGGCTCTGTTTGTGGTCGACGCCGAGGCCGGCCCACAGCCTACGACGGTTAAGCTCTGGTATGCCGCCGAGGACCTGCGTCTGGCGCGTGCGGTGTTCGTAAACCGCCTGTCGCGCTCCGAGGCCAGCTTTGCGACCACGATGGACCTGCTGCAAGAGCGCTTTGGCACGCGCCTGGGCGCCGTGACCCTTCCCTGGGGCGAGGGCGAGGACTTTGACGGCATCATCGACCTGGTGCGCATGAAGGCGCGCCATTGCAACGGCACCGAAGCCGTTGAGTCGGAGATTCCCGAGGAGTATCGTGCCCAGGCCGAGGAGGCCCATGACCATCTGTGCGAGCTGGTGGCCGAGGCCGACGATGAGCTGATGATGAAGTACCTGGAAGGCGAGGAGACGCTGACGCAGGAGGAGCTTGAGGGCCTGCTGTCGAAGGCGATCGCCGAGCGCATCTTTGTGCCGGTCTTTGCGGGCGATTGCATTAAGGAGCAGGGCGTCAACTCGCTGATGGACGACATCGCGACGTACTTCCCGGCGCCGACCGACTACGGCGAGATGCCGCTCATCGACGGTGATTCGCTCAAAATCTCGAGCGACGATGACCGTCCGGTGGCGTTTGTGTTTAAGACGTTGGCCGATCCGCAGCAGGGTCGCATCAGCTTTATCAAGGTGCTGACGGGTACGCTTGAGCCGGGTCTTGAGCTGATCAACGCGCGTACCCGCAAGGGCGACCGTCTGGCTCACCTGTATGTGATGTGCGGCCGCGATATGACCGAGGTTGGCCATGCCTATGCCGGCGACATCATCGTGGCGCCCAAGCTGGCTGCCGAGACGGGCGACACGCTCTCGATTACCGGTAAGGTCGAGGCCGCGGCGTTTAAGTTTCCCAACTCGCAGTACCGCATTGCCATCGAGGCCGAGAACCGCGGCGACGAAGAGAAGCTCTACACGTTTATCGAGAAGGCCTGCAAGGCTGATCCGACCATGAGCATCGACCGCGACGAGGAGACCGGCCAGACCATTATCTCCGCCGTGGGTGAGGCGCAGGTTTCGGTGCTGCTCAACCGTCTGGAGGATCGCACCAAGGTCGTGGCCAAGAGCGTGCCGATCCGCATTCCGTATCGCGAGACCATCCGCCGCACGGCGAGTGCCCAGGGCCGCCACAAGAAGCAGACTGGCGGTGCCGGTCAGTATGGCGACTGCTGGCTGCGCGTTGAGCCACTCATTGGGCCCGACGGCACGAGCGATGGCTATGAGTTTGTGGACGAGGTCGTGGGTGGCCGCATCCCGCGCTCGCTGATCCCCGCCGTGGACAAGGGCGTTCAGGAGACTATGAAGGACGGTATTATTGCCGGCTACCCGCTTACGGGCATTCGCGTGGCTGTGTACGACGGCTCGTATCACAGCGTCGACTCCAACGAGATGGCGTTCCGCGCGGCGGCTCGCATCGGCCTGCGCAAGGCGTGCGCCGATGCCGACCCGGTGGTGCTAGAGCCCATCGAGGAAATTACGGTGACTATTCCCGAGAGCTACGCCGGCGCTGTGATGGGCGACATCTCGGCATCGCGCGGCCGCGTGACGGGCATGGAGACCGATGAGCGCGGCGACACCGTGGTCATCGCCCAGGCGCCGCTGGCCGAGCTGACGGATTATTCGACGCGCCTGCGCTCTATCACGCGCGGCACGGGCGACTTTACCATGAAGCCCGCTGGCTATGAGCAGGTTCCCTATGACGTTCAGGCCAAGCTGGTCGAGCGCTATGAGGAGGGTCGCGCCAAGTAGCGTGTGGCGTTGCCTGCAACATGCGTGCCGATGCAAGGGCCGCTCTGGGTAACCGGGGCGGCCCTTTTTGATCCCTTGGGGACGGAGGAAAACGGATCATTTTAGGTTTTGGGGCAGCTTGGTCGGTCCTAATCTCCCGAGGCCTGGTTGCGGCCGGTAGCGTAGTCGATCTGCACGTGCGGCTGCAGGTTGTAGCAATATACGTGGAAGCAGAGGGTCTTGCCGTGGTCCTCGACCGATTGCGCCTCAAGGCGCATGCCACGGCAGACAAGTTCCTCTTCGTTATACATGGGCGTGACGCGGTAGAGCACATGGTTGCCCGTATCGCGAATATAGTTGAGAATCTGCTCTTCAAACGGCAGCATACCCGTCTCGTTGAGATAACGCGTGCCGGTGAGGAGATTCTTGCGATTGGCGTTCTCGCCGCAGAGTGACCAGGCGATAAGGTGGCAGCGGTTGTAGAGGCTCTGGCCCGGAATAAAGTCGTAGCGCTGCTGGTGCCAACCGGCAGGATGGATACGCGAGATATCGCCGCGCTTGCCTTGACCGAGTGACTCGGGGCCCACGCAGGCGAGCGCCTTGCGAGTGCGGCCCAGGCTGTCGAGCTTGGAGAATTTCTTAAAGCAGCCCTCTTCGGTGGCGCGATCGTATTCATCGAGTGTGAATGATGGCGTGCCGAGCGGGTGCGTGCTGTCGGCGCGAAGGGCAACGTAGGGGTTGCCGGCGTAGTCGGGAATGCTGCTGAGGTATACGCTGCGGGCGCGGTTAAGGTCGGGGTTTTCGACCTCGCCGATGGGGGTGGTGGAGCTGTCCTCGGAAGCGGCATCACCGGTGTCGGGTGCGGCGGATTCGGAGCCATCGCCGGAGTCCTCGGAGCTCGCCGTTCCCGATTCGAGCCGAGCGACCAGGCCTGCCTCGTCCTCGGTGCGGCTGGGACTCTCGTTTTGCTTTTCGGCCAGAGCCGCCGCCTGTTCATTGCTTTGCGGCGACAGCAGCTTGGGCGCCCCGTCGAGCGATCCCGTAAACAGCGCAAACCCCAGCACCACGGCGGTGCCGATGGAAAGTACTTGCTTGTAGGTGGACTTGCGCGACATTGAGGCTCCTGGATGGACGGTTGGGAATCTACCAGTCTAGCAGGAGCCGCCGAGGGTCGTTCTATCGAACAAATACTCAAGATTTGGGATAGACGCTACAGATTCATTTGTCTCATATGGAGCTGCGGCAGTTGTTGATGTGGGGCTATTCGGCGTTTCCCCAGATAAAACCTGCCAAAATAAGCCTGTCCCTTTTTGGCAGGTTAATCGTGAGTTATTTCACCGCAGCTTAAGGTACGGTTGGGATGTGCGCACTTTAAAGAGAGGAACCCATGATTAGAGAGGTCGCGTTCGTCTCTCTAAATGTCTCTCTAAATGTCTCTCTAAAATAAGATGCTTATCTCTCTAAAGTTAGAGAGATAAGCTATACTTTAGAGAGATAAATCTATCGTTTTAGAGAGACGGAATGCCAATGCTGCTGGATGAACCTCTTGGCCTTATTGTTGAGCGCCTTCGCAGGCGGGGGACTGATGACGCATCGGTAGAAGTTAAAGCCTGCACGAATAAATTGAGCGCAGACGTATGGGAGACAGTGAGCGCTTTTGCGAACACTGCGGGTGGGCTCATTATTTTGGGCCTGAACGAAGCCGAAGGATTTGTTCCTTCGGCTAACTTTGCTATCGATAGGGTGCGCGATCAATTTGTTTCGGGTATCGGAGACGGAGGCTCAGCGGCAGTGGTGACCCATGCGCCGCGGTACGAGCTTGATCGAGGCGAGGTCGACGGGCTCCAGGTGCTTCTGGTGCGCATCTTTGAACTTGAGCTTAAAGCGAAGCCTTGCTATATCGGCGCGCGCGGCGTGCAGAACGGTAGCTACAAGCGCGTGGATGATAAAGATATCAAGATGTCACCCGCTGAGCTATATGAGCTGCAGAGTGCGTTGCTTCCGAGCGATGCAGACGGCACGGTGGTTTCGGAGGCAACGGTCGAGGATTTGGATCCAGATGTCGTGCGGTCTATTATCGCAAATCGCCGGCTGCAGACCCCGCGCGTTTTGCGCGGGGCCGATACGCTGGAAAAGCAGCTGGTCAGACTCAATATCACTACAAAGGATGGTGCCGTGAAGCTCGCGGGGCTTCTGTCGGCGGGAATTTACCCCCAGCAGTTCTATCCCAAACTGATGATCGATGTCGCCGTTCATTCCGATGTGGAAAAATCTGCACCCGGGCAACCCCGGTTTATTGACCGCCAGTTGTGCGATGGCCCGATTCCGGCTTGCATCGAAGATGCCCTTGCCGCGATTGGACGAAACTTGCGCAAAGCGACGATAGTGCAAGGCGCTGGCAGAAGGGAGGATTGGGAAGTTCCCCAGGAGGTTTTGCGCGAGGCCTTGGCAAATGCCTGCATCCATCGAGAATATTCGCCCATGTTTGTGGGGCAGGCCGTGAGTGTCGATATCTATCCAGACAGAATAGAGATCAAAAACCCTGGCGGGCTTTGGGGCGGAAAGACGGTGGACAATCTTGCAGACGGGGAATCGCGCTGCCGAAACCCAAAGCTCATGAGCCTAATGGGGGCGACGCCGTTAGAGCATGCCGAGGGGGCCGTTGCGGAAAGCCAGGGATCTGGTATCCCGGCTATGATTCGCGAGATGGAGTCTCGTTCGCTTGGCAGGCCGAAATTTATCGTTAAGGCTGATTCGTTTACGGTGCTGCTTTCCCGGCACGGGGCGGAGCTTGCTGAAAACCGCACGTGGATTCAGAGCCATGTGGGCGCCGAGCTGACGGATCGCGAAGAAACATTGCTCATGTTTATGCGGGAGCATGGGTGCGTATGCGATGTTCAAAAAATACGAGAGGCCCTGAAGTGGGATTCGGATGACATTCGTCTGATCTGCGGGGACCTTGTCGATAAACATGTCCTGTCAAAATGTGGCAAAGACACGTTTGAGATTATCGATATGAGCAGAGAACCGTCAGCTTCGACAGCGGATAGGATCCTGGAGGCTCTCAGCGCCGAAGTGGATATGACGGCGCGAGAAATAGCGGTTGCATCGGGGGTCAAAATTTCGTCCGTCCGCTACCATCTGCCAAAAATGGCGGATAAAGGGCTCATCGAAGTAATGGGTTCATCGACGAGCCGCAACCGCCGCTATCGGAAGAAGTAGATGCAGCCGAGTCGCCCCTCTTGTGTCTCTCGAAGTTAGATGGGTGCTAGGGGGGCGACTGCCTCGCGATATTTCCCCAGATAAAACCTGCCAAAACAAACCTGTCCCTTTTTGGCAGGTCAGTTAACGCAGTGCAGGTTGAGCATATGCGAGCGAGCGGGCTCCGGGTGCGGCAAGGTGACGTGAAACAAGCGGGCGCTGACCTTTTGGTCGCGCCCGTGAAGTTGAACGTCAGATTGCCGTGCCCGGAGCCCGTGCAGCGCCGAGCAGTTGCGCCGTTTGTAAAACGGCGCAACCTACAGGTTCATGTTGCCGTGGATGTAGGGGGTGACCTCGGGGGAGATATGGTCGCAGCCCAGCTCGCGCAGCGCGGACTCGATGGCGGCGGGCAGCGGGGTTTTGCCCTCGGCGTCAACGGCGTTGCCACCGAGGGTAGCAATCTTGGCGACATCTGCGGGTGCGGCCTCGATATGCATGCAGCCGCCGATCAAGCGCGCGCGTACCTGTGCCAGATCAAGATCGTGCAGGTAATCCTCGCAGGCGCGGATTAAATCGACCTTCTCGCGCGTAAGCTCCTCGCCCGTGGGGACGCGGGTGGCAAGACATGCTCCCGCCGGCAGGTTCCAAACGGGATAGCCCCATGCGCGCAGCAGCTCGCGCTCTTCGTCCTTGGTAAAGCCGACCTCCATGAGAGGGGAGCGTACGCCGAGCTCTTTTGCCGCACGCATGCCGGGGCGGTAGTCACCGCGATCGCTTGCATTGCTGCCATCGATGACGGTGGGAAAGCCGAGCGACTTGGCGTGGTTGACGATGGCGGTAAAGCCGGCGTGCTTGCAGTGGTAGCAGCGATTGGCATCGTTGCAGGCTACCTGGGGGAGCTGCAGCTGATCCACCGAAAGATTGAGCATGGGGAGTTTAAAATGCGGTCCTTCATTGGCTTGTCCATCAACGGACCGCTCAAACGAAGCCTGCTCGGGCGTGCCGATGAGCGGCGTGGTGAGATGGACGAGGAGGGTATTGGTAGGCATGATGCGGGCGCATACGGCGGCCAAAAAGCTGCTGTCGACGCCACCGGAAAACCCGATAGCCACGCGCCCGTATGCCAAAAGCAGCTGTTCGAGCGCCGATAGCTTGTCTTGAAGCTCCTCTGCGGGTGCCGTGGTGTCTAAAATCATGAAACGATCCTTATCGTTGAGTACTCGATTGAAAACTATAATCCTAATGCGTTACTTGCCATAAGACTTCTATCTGTGTAACGAAAGTGCAATATGGTATATACGTTATATACAAGTTGTCAAATGCGGTAGAGTTGCGGCAATGCGACAGCGAGAGTCGATGGGGGACCGATATGATCAAGGCTGTTATTTTTGACATGGATGGAACGCTGGTCGATACCGAGCGTTTGGGGATTAGGGCCTGGAAGGCAGGCGCCGCTGAGCTGGGGCTCGCGATTGATGAAGCGCTGATCCATCAGTTTATCGGTCGCACGCTACCCGATGTCATGAACATCCTCGATAGGCATTACGGCAGCCACGAGACCGCCGAGGCGATCTATGTCCGCCACAAGGAGATTCGCGACGAGATGGTCAAGACCGATCTGGAGCTTAAGGCCGGCGCTGCCGAGTGCCTAGACGAGCTGTTGGCTGCGGGCTATCACGTAGGCCTTGCAACGTCATCGCGCCATGTTACGGCCGAGCGCAACCTTAAAGCATTCGGTCTTTTTGACAAGTTTGAAACGGTAACGTGTGGCGAGGACGTCGTGCATGGCAAGCCCGACCCCGAGATGTATCTGCTCGCCTGCGAGCGCGAGGGCTTTACTCCCGAGGAATGTGCCGTGGTCGAGGATTCGCGCAACGGCTGCGTCTCGGGCATTACGGCTGGCTGCCACGTCTTTGCCGTCCCCGATATCGTGCCGCTGCCGCAGGACGTGGTGGATGGCTGCGAGGCCGTGCTCGATACGTTGTTCGATCTGGCGGCGGCGGTCAAGGCCGTGCGTTAGACAATTGCGGCGTTGAAACGAGCAATTGCTTACGTTTGCGCTTAAACAAAAGGGGTCCGGCAATGGTCGGGCCTCTTTTGCTTGAGCGGCGACTTAGCATACTTGCGGGCGTGCTATAGATACGCACCGAGGTTGATGGCCGTGGCGTCGGTCTGGCTGCTTGCCTGGGTGCTGGCGCGTTCCAGCAGGAACGGACGTACCAGTTCTTGGCGGTTGATGTCCTCGGCGGCGGTGACTGCGGTGACGGTGCGCGCTGTAGAGCCGACGCGGATATGCTTGGTCTTTGCTGGGGCCTTGTTCTCGATTTGCTCCATGAGCAATTGAACGCCCTTGCGGCCAATCTCGTAGCCCGGGGGCGCTACCGTAGTGAGCGGGACCGATCCGCTCCAAGCGAGCGGGTTGCCATCGCAACCTGCTACGCGTACTTGCCCGGGGACGGCGATGCCTTTGTCGACCAGCGCCGAGATGACGCCCGAGGCCAGCACGTCGGTCAGGCCGACGACAAAATCGGGGCGTTCGTCGGCGGGGCGCGCGGCGATTTGGGTGCCGATGCCGTAGCCGTCGGCGGCGGTATTCCATTCGCCGGCGTCGATGACTTCGATCTTGATATCGGGATGTAGGGCGAGCGCCTTATGAATGCCAAGGACGCGCAGGGTGAGTTGCATAAATGCTGCTCGGCCGACGACGACAATATGGTGCGCGCCGCGGGCGATGGCGAGCTCGGCGATGATGCGGCCTTGTGCCTCGTTGTCGGCGGCCACGTAGTAGCCGGGCTCGGAGCAATGGATGTCCAGATGGACGATCGGCACGGGCATCTTGGTCAGGGCGGGGTGCCAGTCGGGGGATGCCATGGGCTGAACCATGACGCCGGACATCTGGGTGCCCATAAAGTAGCGCAGGTAATGGTCCTCGAGAATATCGTCGTTATCGGCGTTGGCGATGAGCAGGTCGTAGCCGTGCTTGCGGGCCTCGTTGTGGGCGCCGCTGGCGATTTGGAGTGAAAAGCCGTGGTCGAGACGGGGGAGCACCAGGCCAAAGGACTTGGTGGCGCCGCCCGCGAGCTGACGAGCGCTTTGGTTGGGCAGGTAGCCCAGTCGATTGATGGTTTCGTTAATGAGCTTGAGGGTCTCGGGACGCAGCTTTTCGGGGTGGTTGAGCGCGTTGGAAACCGTGCCCAACGAAACCCCGGCCTCGCGCGCGACGTCGCTGATTTTTACCTTTGCCATAGCGGCCCCTTTGATGCGTTTCAAGTACAAGCCAGATTGTAGCATCGCCCGCCCCTGAGGTGTCAAAACCCGCCTATTAGGGACAGGTTTATTTTGGCAGGTTTTATCTGGGCAAACGATGCTGTCAGACCAAACCACCACGAAGGTGCCTGTGAACTGCCTCCCATTTCTTGGACATCGGGAAATGGGAGGTTTTCCATGAGTATAGACCTCAGGGTGAAGCACGACCTGGAGTCCAGGAGGCGGGCCGTCGAGCTCTTCGACGCCGGCGTCGGCTGCAAGCCGGCGGCCGAGGCCCTGTCCGTCCCCCGCGAGACCGTGAGAGAATGGCAGTGGGTATACCGGGCGTTCGGAAGCGAGGCGCTGCTGTCCATGGGCGGGAAACAATCCAGGTACACATTCGAGCAGAGGGTCGCCGCGGCGTCGGCCGTGGTCGACGGCGGGATGGCGAAGGCCGACGCTATGGCCGAGTTCGGGATCAGGTCGAAGTCCCCGCTGGAGCGCTGGTGCAGGCTCTACCGCGAGGGCGGCGCCGAGGCGCTGCG
>NZ_KN214138.1:23327-40275 GCF_000763055.1 Collinsella sp. 4_8_47FAA
CCGGCGCCAAGGCCTACTGGGCCCCGGTGCTCGACTTCTGCACGAAGGAGATCGTGGCGAGCGACATATCGACCTCGCCGGACCTCGCCCAGCAGCACAGGATGCTCGACCGGCTCCTCGAGGCCCTGCCCGACGGGGCGGCGCCGACCATGCACTCGGACATGGGCTGGCAGTACCAGCACGAGTCCTACGCCTCCAGGCTGGAGGGGGCGGGCATCACCCAGAGCATGTCGCGCAAGGGGAACTGCATCGACAACGCCGCCACCGAGCAGCTCTTCGGCCACGTGAAGGACGAGTTCTACCGCGGCAGGGAGTGGGGCAGCTTCGGGGACTTCAAGCGCGACCTGGAGGAGTACATAGACCATTGGAACACGCGGCGCAGGCAGGTAAGATTGAAGGGCCTGACGCCGGAGGAGTTCCGGAACCGGGCCCTTGCGGCGTAGTCGCTATTTGTTCAGTCCAAGTTTCGGGGCGCAGTTCACTGCCCCCTTCGGGGTGGGGTGTGTGTATCGAGTGGTATTCAAGTTGAGATACCACTTCTGGTATATCAGCTTGCGTTTGCGTGAGTACAATACTCGAACGTTATACGTCTCAGCGCCCCTTGTGCGTGGACGTCTTGCAGTCACGCGAACGAAGGGATTTATCCTATGTGCGGAATTGTCGGCTACACCGGCTCTGATATTGCAAAGAACATCCTAGTCACGGGCCTCAAGCGTATGGAGTATCGCGGCTATGATTCCTCGGGCGTCGCGCTCGAGGTGGGCGAGGGCGCCGCGGCGCACCTCGACGTCATCCGCCGCGTGGGCAAGGTCGCGGGCCTGGAGAGCGAGCTTTCCAACATCGACAGCGACGCTACCTGCGGTATCGGCCATACCCGTTGGGCCACCCACGGCAAGCCCTCCGTCGTTAACGCTCACCCCCACACCAGCTGCGACGGTCGTATCGCCATCGTCCACAACGGCATCATCGAGAACTTCGCCGAGCTGCGCGAAGAGCTGGAGGGCCGCGGCCACCACTTTAAGAGCGAGACCGATACCGAGGTCTTCGCACATCTGATCGAAGAGGCTTATGCCGAGACGCACGACCTGATGGCCTCCGTGCGCGAGGCTTGCACCCACGTGGTCGGTGCCTATGGTCTGGCCGCCGTGTGCGCTGACGAGCCCGGCGTGATCGCCGTGGCCCGCAAGGATTCTCCGATCGTGGTCGGCGCGGGCGAGACCGGCGCCTATGTCGCCTCCGATGTCATCGCGCTCATCGACGCCACCCGCGATGTCGTGGTGCTCGAGGACGGTCAGTTTGCCAAGCTCACGCCCGCAGGCGTCGAGTACACCGACGAGGCCGGCAACGTTATCGAGCCCAAGGTCACCCACATCGACTGGGACCTGGACATGGCAGAAAAGGGCGGTTATCCCGACTTTATGCTCAAGGAAATCCACGAGCAGCCGCGCGTCGTGCGCGACACGCTGGTCGGTCGTATGACGCCGGCCGGCGAGCTTGACATCGACGAGCTGGGCCTTTCGCTCGAGGAGCTCAACGACATCGACCGCGTCTACGTGATCGCTTGCGGAACCAGCTATCACGCTGGCCTCATTGCTAAGAATCTCATTGAGGGCTGGGCTCGCATCCCCACTGAGGTTGAGGCGGCCAGCGAGTTTCGTTATCGCAATCCCATCATCACGCCGACGACGCTCGTCGTTGCCGTGTCCCAGTCGGGCGAGACGGCCGATACCCTTGCCGCCATTCGCGACGCGCGCATCAAGGGTGCCAAGGTCTTCGGCATCACCAACGTGGTGGGCAGCCCCGTGGCGCGTGAGAGCGACGGCGTCATCTACACCAAGGCCAACAAGGAGATCGCGGTCGCCTCGACCAAGAGCTTCATCGGCCAGGTCGTGAGCCTCACGCTGCTGGCTTTGCTGTTGGCGCAGGTCAAGTACCGTCTGACCACCAAGCAGGCGCGCATGCTGTTCCGCGAGCTTTCCGATACGGCCGAGCAGATCCAGTGGATTTTGGATACCCAAACCGAGGCCGTTCATGAGGCCGCCCTGCTGTGCAAGGACGCGCAGTCGGCGCTGTTCGTGGGCCGTGGCATGGGTGCCGCTATTTCCTACGAGGGCGCGCTCAAGCTCAAGGAAGTCAGCTACCTGCACGCCGAGGCATATGCCGCCGGTGAGATGAAGCACGGCCCTATTGCCCTGATCGACCCGGGCTTCCCTGTCATCGCCGTGGCCACCAAGAGTGCCACCTACGACAAGACCGTGTCGAACCTTATGGAGTGCAAGGCGCGCGGCGCCAAGGTCATCGTCGTTGCTACCGAGGGCGACGAGGAGATCAACAAGATTGCCGACTGCATCATCCGCGTGCCGGCAGTCCGCGACGTGTTCAGCCCCATCACGGCGAGTGTCCCGCTGCAGCTGCTCGCCCGCGAGGTCGCCATCCTGCGCGGCTGCGACGTCGACCAGCCCCGTAACCTGGCCAAGAGCGTCACGGTAGAGTAGTTGGTTCCGCCGTTCTAGCGACTAAGGCCCGGCTCCGCATCAAGATGGAGCCGGGCCTTGTTTCATTTGCCCAGATAAAACCTGCCAAAATGAACCTGTCCCTATTTGGCAGGTTAGCGGAGCTTGCTGGTCTCGAAGTACTCGGGGAACTGGTCCAGAACCTCGGTCTGGTTGCGGAACATCATATGCAGGTGCTTGCTGACCAAAAAGCTCGCTTCGATGGGGTCGCGACCGGCGATAGCGCGGCGAATCTGCTTGTGCTCATTCACGATGTCCTGATTGTCGAGAACCTGCGTGGCGGCGCGCAGCCAGCGGAAGCGCTCCAGGTCGGCATTGGTCTCTTCGAGCCACGACCACACGGTGCTGCGACATGCGATGCTAAAAATCATGTGATGCATGAGGTTGTCGCTCAAAAAGAAGCCGATGCGATCCTCTTCGGCCATGGCCTTTTCCTGCAGCACGATGGCGCGGTCGAGCTGCTCGATGCCGGCCGACGTGGCGCGCGCACAGCACTCCACAATCACCTGCTTTTCCAGATGCTCGCGGATGTAACAGGCACTCTCGGCAAGGGTGAGGTTGATGGGCGAGACGTAGGTACCGCTCTGGGGCACGGTGCGCACCAGGCCTTCCTGCGCCAAACGAACCAAAGCCTCGCGCACAGGGGTGCGCCCCATATCCAGGTCGTCGCAAAGTTGCTTGACGCCCAGCTTTTCGCCCGGCTTGTAGTCCAGGTAGACGATTTTGCGTCGAATGGTGTGGTAGGACTGGTCCTGTAGGCTCGTTTCCTGCTCGCCGACGTGCATCGATTCTTCCATAGCGCCTCGCAACTGTTCTATCAAACTCATATGTCAGTTGTTAATTATGCCGCGAATCAGCTTTCCGCGGTGGGTAATTCGGCTGTTGCCTGAGAACTATTGCGGCATCTTAGTCTGTGTTTGCGCAAGGCTGCGCTCAATGTTGCCGTATCATAAGCCGTCGCAAACGTGAAATAGAAAGAAGGAATCCCATATGCAACTGGCAAACATCGTACGCGAGCGCTGGAAAGGCGTCTTGTTCTGCCTGATCATCGCTATCCCCGCGACGTTGCTCGGCAAACAAATTGAGGTGGTCGGCGGGCCGGTATTTGCCATCCTCTTTGGCATGGTCCTGGCGCTCGTCTTTCCCAAGAATCGTCGCGAACAGCTCGCCGCCGGCATTACCTATACGTCCAAAAAAGTCTTGCAGTACGCGGTTATCCTGCTTGGCTTTGGCATGAACCTCTCCCAGATCCTGTCCAAGGGCGCCCAGTCGCTGCCGATTATCGTGGCGACGATCTCGACCTCGCTTGTCATCGCCTTTGTGCTCTGCCGCGTCATGAACGTGCCGGGTAAGATCGCGACGCTTGTGGGTGTGGGTTCGTCGATTTGCGGCGGTTCTGCCATCGCCGCGACCGCACCCGTCATCGATGCCGACGATCGCGAGATTGCCCAGGCTATTTCGGTCATCTTCCTGTTTAACGTTATCGCGGCGCTCGTGTTTCCGACGCTCGGCGGCATGCTCGGGCTGACCAACGAGGGCTTTGGCCTGTTTGCCGGCACCGCCATCAACGATACCTCGTCCGTAACGGCTGCGGCGAGCGCCTGGGACAGCATGCATCCCGGCGCCAATGTGCTCGAGAGCGCCACGGTGGTCAAGCTCACCAGGACGCTGGCCATCATTCCCATCACGCTGGCGCTTGCTTGCTGGCAGATGCATCTGGCGCGCAAGGCCGGCGGCGACGCTAGGAGCACGTTCTCGCTTAAACGCGCGTTTCCCATGTTTGTGCTGTTCTTTGTGCTGGCGAGTGTGATCACCACGGTGTTTCAGCTTCCCGTGTCCATCACGGCGCCCATCAAGGAGCTGTCGAAATTCTTTATTGTGATGGCCATGGCGGCTATTGGTTTTAATACCGATATCGTTGAGCTGGTCAAAAAGGGCGGCAAGCCCATCGCGCTGGGCTTTTGCTGCTGGATTGGCATTGCGTGCATGAGTTTGGGAATGCAGCACGTGCTGGGAATCTGGTAGAGAAGTAGCTTATTTGCGTGCTGCGTGCTGGTGAGCGCATTCTCACGGTGGAGCGATAGGAGCTCTTGCGGGTATGGCTTGTCCGCAGGTTTATAAGTCCCGAAGAGCTCTTATCGCCCCGCCAGGATGGCGATGCGGGGCAACACCTATACTCGCAGGACGGCGCTTTCTGCCCTATAGTGTTTGGTGAGCAATATCGTTCAATTTTGAAACACTCGGTCGTGCGACCGTCGGCGGTTGCACGTCGCTGCGGACAGAGGCGAATCATGGATAGCGATGCCAAGCTGAACATCTTGACCGAGGCCCTGGCTGCTGCCGGGGCCTCGGCATTGGCAATCGATGCGCGTGGGGACGTCGCGATCTCGACCATGAATGACGCGGCGCTTGAGCGGGATGTGGCGACTTTTGTTGCCGAACGCCTCGACCGTATAGGAGACGGCGCGCGTCTTGTTATGGGGCGCGCGGGTACGCGCCTGAGCCTGACCGTTCGCCCCACCGACAAAGAGGGCGGGGGCCTTTGGGCCGTCGTGGTCCGCGAGGTGCGCGGCGCCGCGGCGCATGCGGGCATCGAGTGGCTCAACGCCGACGAGGTTGAGGCCCGCTACGAATCGAGCGCGTACGGCATCGCTGAGGGGGCGGCCTCGGTGGCTGCGCCGGTTGCAGAGAGTTACGCGCGCGGTGTGCCCCTTATGCTCGAGGGCGAGCTGGGAGCGGGTCAGGTCGAGATCGCCAAGCGCCTCTATCTGGACGGTCCTTTTGCCGGTCAGCCCTTTGTTTCCGTTGCGCTCGATGAGCTCACCGAGCGCGGTTGGCGCCATGTGCTCAAAAGCGCCGAATCGCCGTTGTTCCAAACAGGGCTGACCCTTTGCATTGAGGGCTGGAACGCGGTTGGCCCCCAGCGCCTCCGCGAGCTGGTCTCCACGATGGCCGACACCGCGTTGGCGACGCGCTGCCATGTGGTGCTGACGGCGAATGACATGCCGGGCGGCAGCGAAAGTGATCAAGCCGCCTTTGTGACCGAGCGCTTCGCCTGTGCGGTGAGCGTGGCGCCGGCAATCGCCGAGCAGGGAGCCGCGTCGACGAAGGTTGCGCGCTATTTGGAATATCTCGCTGATGCATTTGGGACGGCAACGCCCGCGCTGTCTGCCGCGGCGACGAAGACGCTCGATGCTTACCGCTGGCCGCGCAACTATCTGCAGCTCCGCGAGGTCTCGGAACGACTGTATATATTGGTGGGGGCGGGCACGGTGGACCGCGCTGTGGCGGAGGAAGTGCTCGCCCAAGAGGACGTGATTAAGACCGCAACCTTTGGCGCCCCGACGCTCGAAAGTGACCTGTATATCCTGCGACCGCTGGCCGATACCGAGCGAGATATCGCGCATCTGGTTGTAGACCATCTCCACGGCAACCGAACCCGTGCGGCGGAGGTGCTGGGCATAAGCCGTACAACTCTGTGGCGCTTGCTGAAGGACGATGACCGTTGAGCGTCGCGCCCGTGACCGCGCGCGACGCGTGTGCTACAGTCCAAAGCGTTATTGTTTCGATTTGGTTACGGCGTGCGAGGGCATATGGCTGAGACTTCAAAACCGAGCCGCAGAAGGCGGAGTGCCGCGCCGGTCAACCGACGCACGACATCGGTGACGTGGGGCAAACACGCCTCGGGGTTTGATGGCTCGTTCAAGCGCACTAAATACGGCTATCCTTCGGCAAGCGCTCGCTTGGCAATGCAGGCAGAGTCCTCGCTGTGGGGCCGCAAACGCGTGGTGGGCTCAAAGCTCAAGCACGACGGAACGCTCGGCTACATCAGCCGCGGGGCGGCTCGCCGCAGCGGGCTCAATCCCGCCGGCTGGCATCGCTACGTGCCGATCGTGGCCGCCGTTGCAGTGATCGTCATCGCACTCGCTGCGCTTGGCTATGCCGGCGGTGGCGCCAACTTGGACGCAGTGTTTAAATCGCCCGAGCTCGCGCATGCAGGTACAGAAGTTGTCGAGGGCGCTCAGACCCAGACGGGCGTCGCGCCCCAGCGTGGTATCGTTGCGGCGGCCTCCACCATCGCCGATGCGCAAAAGGACGAAGACAAGCAAGGCGACGACGCCGAAACGGCCCAGGCAAATGAAACGGCAACAACTCCATCGGCGGGATAAGTTGCGAGTGGGGCAGCAAATTTGGGACGGGGCCTTTCAGCGGGTCCGCCGTTCGGTAGAACGGCGGAACTAATTACTTTACGTACACCACGTTGTCGCGGCGCGGCTTTGCCTCGGGTAGCGTGTCCTCGGCGTAGCCAAGAATGCAGTTACCGACACCGCGCAGGCTGCCGTCGGCGGGCAGGCCCCAGCTGGCCAGCAGCTCCAGGCCCTCGGGCGAGTCAAAGACCTCATGCGCGCGGTGAATCCAGCACGAATCGACACCCAGTGCATAGGCGGCGTTGAGCAGGTTGCCCATGGCGAGCGAGCCGTCTTCCAGATGTGTGGGCACGCTGCGGTCAACCAGCACCACCACAACGGTCTTGGCGCCATAGAAGGGGTCGCTGTTGCTGCCCATGACCTGGGCGTTGAGCTGTGAGAGACGCTCGACGGTCACGGGGTCGGTGACGGCGACAAACGTCACCGGTTGGCGGCCCATGCCGCTCGGTGCATATTGGCCGGCTTCGATAATACGCGCAAGCTTTTCGGCCTCGACGGGACGATCGCTGTAGTTGCGGCAGCTGCGGCGGTGAATGAGCGCTTCGATGGTCTCCATGGTGTCTCCTTGCGGTGGCGTTGCAGATGCCACGTTCATACCCGTCGGGCTCAAACGATAGACGGTCAATTGCCCGGCCAAAAGGATGGATTCCAATTGGGAAAGTGGGTTTGCATAAAAGTACCTTCAGAATGTGACAAACAAATGGGATGGTTAAACGTTTTATCCCGTCTACCCTGCGGTTTTTTACCACTTGCCTAAATGACGAACGCATAACCTCTGATAAAGGTTTTACTAAAGGAGCACCAACGTTTATCAACGCGCCATGGTGGCGCCGGGCCAGGAGGTAACATCATGTTCCAGGCTGGAGATGTCGTCGAGACCGACTTCGAAGGATTTCTGAAGCTGCTGCGTTCCAAGACGCGCGCTTTCGTGTCGATCAACGATCACGAGTACTACATCACGCACACCGATGGCTATTGGCGTGTTCAGGATTGCGAGGCCCTCAACGACAAGGGCCACTTTACTGACTGCTCCGAGCTGGTCAACACGGTCTGCGAGGTCGTCGAGCTGCCGTGGATTGCCGGCAAGAGCCTGCATGACAGCTTCTCGGGCGCTACGGTCTATGAGGCCGTCGCCGCTTAACAGGCAATAAAACCCGATTTTCACGTGACCGCTGGCGCCGCCCCCGCGCCGGCGGTCTTTTTCTGCCGATAGGCCATAAAAATGCACGCATTCGCGGAGAGCCTGTTGACGATAGTCAAAACTCGGACTAATCTAGAGACACATAATTGGTCAAAAATCGGACAATCGAATGGTGGGATAGATGAATAGTGCGGTTGCGCTGGTCGACTTCGACCGGTTGATCAATGGACTCGACCATATCTATTCGGAGTTCTCGCGCGCCTGCGGCCTTTCGGACTGCGCCTATTGGATGCTCGTCGACACCAGCACGGCGGGCGGCAGTATTGCCGTAAGCCGTCTGACAAGCGAATGGTTCTACAGCAAGCAGACCATCAACTCGGCAATTAAAACCTTGACGGCGCGGGGTTTCGCAACGTTGGAGTTTGCCGAAGGCAGTCGTAAGAACAAGGTTGTGAGCCTGACCGAAGAGGGCAGGCGATTTGCCGAGCGTTATGCGCTGCCGGCACTCAAGGCCGAGCAGCGAGCCTTTGGCGCGCTTGAGCCGTGTGAGCAGCGCGAGATTATGCGCTTGATCGGAAAATTTTCCCATGCGCTCGGCGATGAGTGCGGTGCCTTTAAGCAGCATATCGCTGCCGAGAGCCAAGCCGAGAATCAAGGTGAGGGGGAGTCGTGCGACTGCTAATGAGGTTTATGAAGCCATATCGAGGGCTTGTCGCAGTGACGCTGCTGGTGCTGCTGGTGGATAACGTCGGTACGCTGTTGGTTCCCACGATGCTGGCGAACATGGTCAACACCGGTATTACCACGGGCGATGTCGACTACATTTTACGCAACGGCCTATACATGTTTATCGCGACCAGCATGGCTAGCGGCGGCACGGTGCTGGGCTGCTATCTTTCGGCGCGCCTGGCCGCCAACGTGGCTTGCGATATCCGCAATGCCGTGTACGACAAATCGCTCGAGCTCGCGGCCAGCGATTTTGAGCGCTTTGGCACCGGATCGATGATCACGCGCTCGCTCAACGACATCAACGTGATTCAGCAGGCGATTCTGCAGACGATTCAGCTGGTGCTGCCCGTGCCGTTTTTGGCTGTGGCGGGCATCATCTTCGCCTGGTTTATCGATCCCGCCATGGGCACGCTTCTGGGCGTAGTCGTTGCGATTGTGCTGGTGGCGGCGGTCTTTACGGTTGCCAACGCGGCGCCGATTTTTATGCGCCTACAGGGCTTTATCGACCGCATGAACGTGGTGCTGCGCGAGAATATTGTGGGCGTGCGCGTCATCCGTGCGTTTAACAAGGAGCGCCACGAGGAACGGCGTCTGGACGAGGTGTTTAGCGAATACGCCGCCAACGCCATCAAAGTCAACCACCTGTTTGTGGGCCTCGACAGCTCAAGCTTCTTTTTGATGAACATCGCCGAGGTGGCGGTGCTGTGGGTGGGCGGCAACCGCGTGGGCGCCCACGCCATGCAGATTGCGAGTATCTCGGCGGTGCTGGAGTATGCAATTCTGATCCTGTTCTTTGTGATGATGGCCCAGATGGTGGTGCTGACGCTTCCGCGTGCTGCCGCGTGCCTGAACCGTGCGCAGCAGGTGTTGGAGATTGAGCCGAGCATCGTCGATGGCGAGCGCACGCTGGATGACGGGGCGCGCGAGCCCCAAGACGAAGCCGATGCGGTGGCCGTGTTCGACCACATGTCGTTTCGCTTTGACGATGCCGACGAGGACACCCTGTGCGACCTGAGCTTTGCCTGCCGTCGCGGTCAGACGACTGCGATCGTTGGCTCGACAGGCTCGGGCAAATCGACGGTGGCAAAGCTCCTGCTGCGCTTCCACGATGCCACCAAGGGCTCCATTCGCCTGAATGGTGTGGACCTGCGCGAGCTTACGCAAGACGAAATCCGCGGGCGCATTGCCTATGTGCCGCAGAAGGCGTGGCTGTTCTCGGGCACGGTGGCGAGCAACCTTCGCTTTGGTAACGAAGGCGCGATCGAGGGCGACATGCTTCATGCGCTTGAGGTTGCCCAGAGCACCTTTGTACTCGACCAACCGCAGGGGCTCGATACCCCGGTTGCCCAGGGCGGTACGAACTTTTCGGGCGGCCAGCGCCAGCGTTTGGCAATCGCCCGTGCGCTCATGAAGCATGCCGATCTATATATCTTCGATGACAGTTTTTCGGCCCTGGACTTTAAGACCGATGCCGCCTTGCGCCATGCGTTGCGGGACGAGACGTGCGATGCCGCGGTGCTCATCATCGCCCAGCGCATCTCGACTATTTTGCATGCCGATCAGATCGTGGTGCTCAAAGACGGCAAGATCGTGGGCCTAGGCACGCACGACGAGCTTATGGAAACCTGCGAGGTGTACCGCGCTATCGCGGAATCGCAGATGAAGGGAGGTGAGTAGCATGACCGAGGAGCTCAAGAAGCAGGGCGGCGTTGATGACGCCGCTGCCGCGGGACTGGTCGAGGAAACGGCTGCCGCGTCGACCGAGCTGGATGACGCCGCCAAGGCTGCAGCCGAGCGCGAGGCTCGCCGCCAAGCGCTCTACGAGGAAAACGAACGTGCCGAGGACGAGCGCGCCCGCGCCGAGGCAGAGCGCATGCGCGACGTGGACGACGAAGACGAGGACGAGACGCCCCGCGACACCTGGGCGACGGTGCGCCGCCTGTGGAGCGAGGCCGCCGGCGACCATTGGCGCTTCTATATCGTGTTCGCGAGCATTGTGTTCTATGTCATCTTTAACACCGCCGCGCCGGCATATAGCGCCCGCGTGATCGATGAGCTGTGGGGCCACATTCAGGTGGCGTTTGCCAACGACACCACTTTCAGCATCACCTGGGAGAACTGCGGCAAGACCATTTTCGTCTACTTTATGATCTGGACTGCCGCTGCCTCGTTCTATGCGCTCCAGAGCTTTTTGATGTCGAGCGTGGCCGAACGCCTCAATCTGCGCCTGCGCAACCGCATCGCGCAAAAGCTCAACCGTCTGCCGCTCGCCTATTTTGACGCGCATCGTCCCGGCGAGGTCGTCAGCCGCGCGACCAACGACCTGGACAAGATGTCCGAGAGCATGCAGCGCGGATTGCTGCAGCTGCTCGTGTCGATCGGCACGGTTGTTGGTGCTGTGAGCGTGATGTTCGTGTTCAGCGTGCAGCTTACGCTCGTCTTTCTGTTCTTTACGGCACTGTCGCTGCTGGTGACGAAGGTCGTCTCGCGCCGCACACACGATGTGACGGGCGAGCGCCAGGAGTGGGTGTCCAAGATTACGAGTGCGGTCGAGGAAGGCTATTCGGGCCGTCTGGTGATCCGCGCGTTTAACCGCGAACGTCAGAGCTCCGCTGAGGTGCACGAGGCTTCGAAGGAACTGGCTCGTGTGAGCACCAAGGCCGACTTTATGATCAATGCTGTCGGCCCCGCAGTGCGCTTTATCGGCCGTTTGGCGCAGATCGTTATTGCGCTTGTGGGCTGCAGCATGCTGGTTGCCGGTCACATGACCGTCGGCGTGTTCCAGGCGTTCTTCCAGTTTATCTACGAGGCGTCCGAGCCCATGACGCAGTTGTCGTTTACCTTCAACTCGCTGCAGAGCGCGCTGGCGAGTGCAGAGCGCGTGTTCGACCTGCTCGATGAGCCCGAGATGGAGGCCGATCCGCTGCCGGACAAGGCCGCCAAGCTGCCGGGTCGCGTGGAGGGCCGCGTCTCCTTTGAGCATGTGCGCTTTGGTTATTCGCCCGACAAGCCGCTTATGCGCGACGTGTCGTTTACCGCCGAGCCGGGCCAGAAGATTGCCGTGGTGGGAACCACGGGCGCGGGCAAGACGACGCTCATCAACCTGCTCATGCGCTTCTACGAGATTGACGGCGGGCGTATTACGCTCGACGGCGTGGATACGAGCCGCATGGACCGCGGCGAGCTACGGCAGCAGTTTGGCATGGTGCTGCAGGACGCCTGGCTGTTCGATGGCACGATTGCCGAAAACATCGCCTACGGCTGCCCCGAGGCGACGCGCGAGGAGATTGTCGCGGCCGCTCGTGCCGCGCAGGTCGACTTCTTTGTGCGCACCATGCCGCAGGGCTACGACACGCGCGTGGCCAACGATGCCGAGAGCATCAGCCAGGGCCAGCGTCAGCTGCTGACCATCGCACGCGTGCTGCTCAATAACCCGGCGATTCTCATCCTGGACGAGGCGACCTCAAGCGTGGATACGCGTACCGAGCTTGCCATCGGTCGTGCCATGGACGCGCTCATGCGCGGGCGCACGAGCTTTGTGATCGCGCACCGCCTGTCGACGATCGTGGACGCCGACCTGATCTTGGTCATGGATCACGGCAACATTATCGAGCAGGGCACGCATAAGGAGCTGCTGGCTGCCGAGGGTGCCTACGCCGACCTCTATCTGAGCCAGTTCGCATAATGTGACAAAGGGACAGTCTCTTTGCCACATCACAAATAAGGCGCGCCGGGGATGAATTCCCTGGCGCGCCTTTGCGTTGATGCCGATGTCGTTTTGTGCCGCTTGCGTTCCTAGCGTTCGTCCACGAGCTTGGCGACGAGGGCCTTGAGCTCGGCCACCTCTCGCTCGAGTTCCTTGACGCGGCGGGCATTCTCGGTGATGCCCTGGCGGTTGAGGGCGGACTGCTCGGCGGCGTCATCGGGCATGTACTCGCGATGCTGCTTGGCGTCGAAACTCTCCTCGAACACACGGCAGCCGTTGCGCTTGATGATGCGTCCCGGCACGCCCACGACGGTGCAGTTGTCGGGGACGTCCTTAACGACGACCGAGTTGCCGCCGATCTTGACGTTGTTGCCGATGCGGATGTTGCCGAGCACCTTGGCGCCCGTGCCCACCGTGACATTGTTGCCCAGGGTGGGGTGACGCTTGCCGGTCTCGTTGCCGGTGCCGCCGAGCGTGACGCCCTGGTAGAGCACACAGTTGTCGCCCACAATGGTGGTCTCGCCGATGACGACGCCCATGGCGTGGTCGATAAAGAAGTGCTTGCCAATCTGCGCGGCAGGGTGAATCTCGACGCCGGTGATGTGGCGGGTGATTTGCGAGAGCACGCGGGCGAGCGAGCGATGACCGTGCTCCCACAGCCAGTGCTCGGGCACGTGGTTCCACTTGGCGTGCAGGCCAGGATAGGAAAGAAAGATGACCAGACCGTTTTGCGCGGCGGGGTCCTGCGCCTGGACGGTCTTGATATCCTCGCGAATGGTATTGATAAAGCTCACCGGCCGTCCTCCCTTAGCGCCATGGCAATGCGATTCAATAAAGTATAGCGATTTGCTAGGGATTAGGAAGGACAATCTTGGCGCCATTGCGCTACAGATGTCAGTTATGCAAACTTGCTGGTAATGGAGTCATGCTTTTGTGGGGTTGCGCACGAGGGGGCACCGCAACCGTATACTGGTCAACTTGGACGTATCCGCGCCCACAACTGAGAGGTTTTACTTCATGGGTTTCATCAATTTTATCGCCGAGCTGCTTAAGGATCCGCGCACCGCGATCGCCAGCTGGATCGCCGCCGGCCCGCTTATGGCCTACGGCTGCGTGTTCCTGATCATCTTTATCGAGACGGGCGTGGTGTTCTTCCCGTTCCTTCCTGGCGATTCACTGCTGTTTGCTTCGGGCTTCTTTGCCCACAACGGTGGCTTTAACATCGTGGCCCTGCTGGCCATCGCATGGGCCGCTGCCATTTTGGGCGATCAGTGCAACTTTATGATCGGTCACTTCTTTGGCAAAAAGATCATCGCTTCGGGCAAGGTCAAGGCTATGACGCCCGAGCGCATCAAAAAGTCCGAGGACTTCTTGGACAAGTGGGGCCACCTGGCCATCTTCCTCGGCCGCTTCTTCCCGTTTATCCGCACCTTTGTGCCCTTTATCGCCGGTATGGGCGGCATGCACTGGCGCAACTTTGTCGTCTACAACGTACTGGGTGGTATTACCTGGTCGACGCTCTTTACACTGCTGGGCTACTTCTTTGGCGGTATCCCCTTTGTGCAGGAGCACTTTGAGCTGCTAATCGTTGGCATCGTTGCCGTGTCGATCATCCCGACCGTGGTCGGTCTGGTTAAGGCTAAGCTGGGCAAAAAGAACGCGTAGCTCGAGCCAGCACGCAAACCGTGCAGTCGAGGCCCGTCACCGCTTACGGTGGCGGGCCTCTTTGCTTCGGTCAAATGAAAATACTTTAGTTAGTTAAAGAAAAACGTTTTATCCGACGCGCGCGCGGAGTACAATCTCGTGCATGCGAATCGGCGTGCCATCGGCTTTGATGCCGTTTGCGTGTCCCGTCCGGCTCTACGCTCCGGGCGTGCGACGTTGCGACGCGGCCGGCCTCGGTCCTTGCGTGCGGGTTCGCGAGTTTGCAACTGTGTATGTAAGGAGCGACATATGACTGTCGAGAAGAAGGATATCGATTGGGGTAGCCTCGGCTTTGGCTACATGAAGACCGATTACAGCTACGAGGCTCATTGGAAGGATGGCGAGTGGGACGAGGGCGGCCTGACCACCGACCACACCCTGCATGTCTCCGAGTGCGGCGGTATCTTCCATTACTGCCAGGAGGTCTTTGAGGGCCTGAAGGCCTACACCGCCGAGGACGGCAGCATCGTCTGCTTCCGTCCCGACATGAACGCTGAGCGTATGTATAACTCTGCCCAGCGCCTCGAGATGCCCCCGTTTCCCAAGGACAAGTTCGTTGAGGCCGTCAAGCAGGTCGTTTCTGCCAACGCCGCCTGGGTTCCGCCCTTCGGTTCCGGCGCGACCCTGTACGTGCGTCCGTTTATGATCGGCTCCGGTGACGTGATCGGCGTGGCTCCCGCTCCTGAGTACACGTTCCGCATTCTCGTGACCCCGGTCGGTCCGTACTTTAAGGGCGGCCTCAAGCCCGTCAAGCTGCGCGTTTCCGAGTATGACCGTGCTGCACCGCACGGCACCGGCAACATCAAGGCCGGCCTGAACTACGCCATGTCTCTTAAGCCCACGATGGAGGCCCATCGCGAGGGCTATGCCGAGAACCTGTATCTCGACTCCGAGTCCCGCACCTATGTCGAGGAGACCGGTGGCGCCAACGTCCTGTTCGTGAAAGAGGATGGCACGCTCGTCGTTCCGCAGTCGCACACCGACTCCATCCTGCCCTCTATCACCCGTCGTTCGCTCGTTCAGGTTGCTCAGGACCTGGGCATGACCGTTGACCAGCGCCCCGTCGAGTGGGCCGAGGTCAAGGCCGGCACCTTTGTGGAGTGCGGCCTGTGCGGCACCGCTGCCGTCATCTCTCCGGTTGGCGAAATCGACAACAAGGTTTACGGCGCCGACGAGACCGTGACCTTCCCGGCTGGATACACCGAGATCGGCCCTGTGATGAAGAAGCTTCGCGAGACCCTGACTGGTATCCAGTCTGGTGCTGTCGAGGACAAGCACAACTGGGTTTACACCGTCGCGTAATTTGTCTTACCTATCCGGGCAGAGAACAAGTTCCCTCCCGGCGCGTCCTCGGACATGCAAGAAGCCCTCGCTGCGCACTTCGTGCGGCGAGGGCTTCTTGCGTCCTGCGGAGTGCGCCGGGAGGGAACTTGTTCTCTGCCCTGCGGGTTCGGCGATGTCACAACGGGCAATGATTAATCTGAATAAAGATGGTGCGCGGCCTTTTAGGCTGCGCTTTTGCTTTGCTTCGCGCCATGTGGGGGCGGTGGCGACGTGCATTTTTGCGAGTATTCTGCAGTCGAAGGTCCCTGCATACCGATCTCGGGCAAAAAATCGGGAGTTCTCGATGTTTTCTACGAATGATGGGCGGGGTTATGGGCTGGCAGCGTTTGATTTGCAGGGATATTCGCGGTCTTTGGCATTTATCGTGGCGCCCGAAGCTCTTGGTTATGTTGAATACTCCTAAAAATGCACGACGCTTAGAGGGGGACCTTCGCGAAAAAGGAAACCGCCCCGTCGAAGTATGCATTCGACGGGGCGGTTTATGCATTTGGCCGATTAAGGATGCGCTGTCAAACTACTAGAACTTGACGGTCGGGGCCTGGCGGGCTGCTTCGGCGGCCTCGAAGCCCTGGCGCTCCTTAAACTGGAAGATGCCGGCAAAGATGACAGCCGGGAACGTCTGAATGGCGTTGTTGTAGCTGAGCACGCAATCGTTGTAGCTCTGGCGTGCATAGCTAATCTTGTTCTCGGTATCCTCGAGCGATGCCTGCAGCTGCGTAAAGTTGGTGTTTGCCTTAAGATCGGGATAGGCCTCGGCTACGGCGAAGAGCTGACGCAGCGCACCGGTCAGCACGTTGTCGGCTTCCATCTTGGCTTCGGGCGTGGTGGCCTTGACGGCGGTGTTACGCGCGCTGATCACGGCGGAGAGCGTCTCCTGCTCGTGCTTGGCGTAGCCCTTGACGGTCTCGACCAGGTTGGGGATCAGGTCGTTGCGACGCTGCAGCTGCGTATCGATGTTCTGCCAGGCGTTATCGATGCGGTTACGCTTGGTGACCATGTTGTTGTAGATGCCGGCGATGGCGCAGGCAATCACAATGACAACAACGATGCCGATGATGACGGGAAGCATGATGTCTCCGTTTCGAATGGCCGCGGCGGCATGCGCCAGCTGCCGTTGGTATAACGCTACTAGTATACCCGCAACGTTTTGTCGTGCCGAACTTTCCGGTAAGCGTTGTGTTTTCGGCGGGGTTGGCCTTGATTATCAACTTCATCCGAACACTTCCCACATTCATCCGCACATGTGCGGATGAATGTGGGAACCCGATACCCTGAGGGCCGGACCGGCCGGCCCCGGGAGATCGGAGGACGGCATGTCCGGAAAGAAGAATAGGGGCTCCGCGAGGGCGGTCCCGAGGGCCTACGGAAGGCTCACGAGGCACGAGCGGGACACGGTCCAGAGGATGCTGGAGCGCGGGGCCTCGTGCAGGGAGATCGCGAGGGAGCTGGGCAGGTCGCCCTCGACGGTGAGCGCCGAGGTGGCGTCGCACAGGTTCGTGACGGCGCCGAAGCCCAGGCGCGGCGAGCGCGTGGACGCCTCCGCCGACCTGTCGGCGGCCTGCCCGCGCCTGGCCGCGTGGCCGCGATGCTGCAACGGCTGCGG
>NZ_KN214138.1:41220-61412 GCF_000763055.1 Collinsella sp. 4_8_47FAA
CGGCTCGCCCCGGCCGACCTGGCGCTGGCCATGTCGCACGTGAACTCCGAGCCCCGCGGCGCGCTCGGCTTCGCGACGCCCGCGCGCGCCTTCAGGGCGATGCTCGGGGAGGACGCGGCGGCGCTGCTGGACGCCTACGGTGTGTGGGACGTGCCGCTCGGCGACCTCGACCTGACGCCGGGGCTCATCGAGAGGGCGCGCGCCGAGAGGGGCGATGCCCCGCTGGCCTAGCCTAGAAGGAAAAACGGAATAGACGGACCGACCGTCCGGCTGAGTCTGGGAAGAGGTGCCGGGCGGCGGGCGGAGCATGGCCACCGGACCTATCGAAACACATCTCCACCGTTCCATCAACTGGGAAAACGGCGCCCCCGGACCCCAGGAGGGGCCGCGGGGGCGTTCAGCTAGCTGCGGGAATGGCCTATTTGCTCAATGTGTTCGGCTGAGATCGGAAATCAACCTCGGCGGGGTTGGCACCGGGGCAAAGCGCGCGAGGTACAGGTGTAAGATATGCGACAGATTGACGAGTGTTGTCTTTGCCCTGAGGATGGCGATACCAGTGGACCTTCGCATCAAGAAAACCTACCGCGCCCTGTTCGATGCCTTTACCGAGCTTCTCGAGGAGCATCGTTTTGAGGACCTGACGGTTGCCATGCTGTGCGACCGCGCCATGATTCGCCGCACGACGTTCTACAAGCACTTTCGCGACAAGAACGATTACTTTGCCTTTTATATCGATGAGCTCATGTCGGGCTTGCCGCAAAAACAGCCCGATGAGGCCGGCGCGGTATCTGCCGAGGACGTGCGCGCGCTTCGGCACGCGATTTTGGACGATGCCATGGATTTGATTCTGGCGCACGAGCGGCTCATGGATAACATTTTGGCAAGCAGCATGTCGGGCATGTTGACCAACGTTATTTGCGACCGCATTGCCCGCTCCATCCGCGAGCGTGTGATGAACGTGCTTGCCGAGGATGCCCTGGCCCCCGTGTCACTCGAGACGACGTCTGAGTTTGTCGCCGGCGGTATTATTCGACTTTTCACGATATGGTGGGAATCGGGCCACGATCTTGAGCGTCGACCTGAGATAGCCGATGTGGTCGATGCACTGTTTGAGCGGACCATGACACCGGTGCATCACTAGGAGTGGCGGAGAGAGGGGGATTCGAACCCCCGGAACGCTCTCGCGCTCAACGGTTTTCAAGACCGCCGCATTCAACCGCTCTGCCATCTCTCCGTGAGTCGTAATGATAGCATCGTTTTGGATTTGCAACAGGGAAGGCGAACGATGACGATCACCGAAATCGATGAGAAGTTCATGCGTGAGGCGCTGGCCGAGGCGCGCGCCGCCGCTGCGGTGGGCGAGGTGCCCATCGGAGCCGTAGTGGTGCGCGACGGCGAGATTGTCGCGCGGGCGCATAATCGCCGCGAGCTCGACCAGGATCCTTCGGCGCATGCCGAGTTTTCGGCCCTGTGCGCCGCCGCTCAGTCGCTTGGACGCTGGCGTCTTTCCGATTGTACGGTCTACGTGACGCTCGAGCCCTGCTGCATGTGCGCGGGGCTTATGGTTAACGCGCGCGTGGGGCGCTGCGTGTACGGCGCGGCCGATGCTAAAGCGGGCGCTCTGGGGTCGCTATACGACCTCAATGCCGATTCGCGCCTGAATCATCGGTTTAATGTGACCGCCGGCGTGCTGGCAGACGAGTGCCGCGCGGTGCTGAGCGGTTATTTTAGTGGGCTGCGTGGCACCGATGGTGCTGGCTGCGGTTGTGGGGCCGATCTTGAGGCGCATACCGCCCACGCCGAGGCGCTTGCGGGTGTCGAAGATACTGCCGTTGGGGCGGTCGATTTTGGTGCCGCGTGCCGCCGGCCCCGCCGTGTGCAGCTGGCGATCGACTCCTTTAAGGGCAGCGTTTCGAGCGCGCAGGCGGAGGAGGCCGTTGCCGAAGGTGTGCGCCGCGTGTGGCCCGATGCCCAGGTAAGCGCGCTGCCGCTGGCGGATGGCGGCGAGGGAACGCTCGATGCCGTTGCCGCGTGCGGCGGTGAGGTCGTGGCATGTGAAGTCGCAGGCCCTCTGGGCGACTGTGTGTCTGCCCGGATGCTGGTGGACGGCGAGCACGAGTCGGCTGTAATCGAGATGGCCGAGGCGGCGGGTATTGGGTATTCGCCTTGCACAGAGCCGGCGGCGTTGGCCGCTACGACCTATGGCGTGGGCGAGCTCATGCTTCGAGCGGTTCGTGCTGGGGCAAAGACTATCTATATTGGTCTGGGCGGCAGTGCCACCAACGACGGTGGCGCCGGCATGCTGCAGGCGCTGGGCGCGCGTGTGGTCGATGATCAGGGCTGCGATGTCGCCCCTGGTCTCGCGGGGCTTGAGCAGGTGGCGAGTATCGATTTGGCACCGGCGCTTCGGGCGCTGAATAGCGCGCGTATCGTCGTGCTCTCTGATGTCGAGAACCCGCTCGTGGGGCGTCGTGGGGCACTTGCAGTGTTTGGCGGGCAAAAGGGCCTGCCGACAGACGATGTCGAAGCGCTGGGCAGGTACGACAGTTGGATGGTCGGCTACGGCCGCCTGCTCGATGCGGCGATTACCGGGGTGCGGGCTCAGGGGTTGTTGCGCGTGCCCGAGGGCGTGCGGACATTTGGCTCGGTGCTCGGCGTGCCTGGCGCGGGCGCGGCAGGTGGCTTGGGCGCCGCGCTGCTGGCGCTCGGTGCTGAGTTGCGTTCGGGCGTGGAGACGGTGCTCGATCTGATTGGGTTTGACGAGCGCGTGCGCGATGTCGACCTGGTCATTACAGGCGAGGGCAACATGGACGAGCAATCCGCTGCCGGCAAGGCGCCGGTGGGCGTGGCCCGCCGTGCCAATCGCTATGGCAAGCCGGTAGTCGCCGTCGTGGGCGGTCGTGCGGATAATTTGGATGCGGTGTATGGTCAGGGCATCGACTTGGTCCTGCCGGTCTGCCGCAGGCCCATGCCTCTTGACCAAGCGCTCGACCCCCAGGAAGCCACAACCAACCTCATCTGCGCCGGTGAAGCAGCCGCCCAAGCCTACGACCTCGCCCGCCTCTAAAACCCAACTCCCTATAAGTTGCGGTGGAATAGTTCCTGTTTGGCGGCTCAGGCGGCAAAAACAGGAACTATTCCACCGCAACTTCGAGAATGGCTATCCGAGGCTGGTCGCCTTGGGCCTTGGGTCGGACCGTCCGCCATGAAATGCGGCCATCTACTACGTTTAGCCGAGCACCCTTGACCATCCCGGATTTTGTGAAATTAAAACCGCAGGTAGAAAGCTTGCCGATTTTCGAAAAAGCCGGCTATGGTTGACCCCTGCGGCCTAAACGTAGTAGATAGGCCCCTTTTGTGGCACGGCAGCAGACCAGTCTTTTTGGGACGGGGCTTATTTGACTACCTGTCGATCTGATTGCCCAAGTAGTCAAAAAGCCCCGTCCCAAATTAGCTACCTTGCCCCATCGGGCGGGAGCGGGTAAGATATATCGAGCGCCTAGCGCGTTCGATGGGTTCGGATGACGACATGTTCCGAATCTGGTCAGGTCCGGAAGGAAGCAGCCATAAGGAGCCTCTGTCGGGCATCCGAATCCATCGAGTGCGCAGGCGTTTTTTGGTGCCGCGGCTACCCGCGAGTGCCGGCAGGGCGCTTGGTGTCTCGCTGGTCCTCGGCTTCGCCTGCGGGATCGCTCGACTACCAAGCGCCCTGCCGGCACCCGCGGGTAGCCGACCAAAACCGCCTGAAGGGTCACATTTATCTGATAATTGAATCCCCGGCGTTATGCCGCTCGCTGGCGTTGCCAAAACATCGGCTGCTACGTGCCTTGGGCGCTAGTGACCGTTGCCCTTACATCTGTAACGAGTTGCTTACGCATCTCCAGGGTTCTCCGTACTATCATGAATCAGATTGAATTGAGATGATGATAGGGAGCGCCTTTTTATGATTGAGCTGCTCAGGCGTTTTGGTGGTAAGTTTCGCCGGTATATGGTGATTGGCCCTGCGTGCAAGTTGATTGAAGTGATCTTTGACCTGCTGACGCCGCTGGTGATTGCCCAGATGATCGATAAAGGTATCGGTGCGCACGACGTGAGTGCCGTCGTCCGCTACGGCATGGTGCTCGCCGCCATGGCTGTAATCGGCATCTCGTTTACGCTTGTTTGCCAGAAGATGGCGGCGCTCACCTCGCAGGGCATGGGTACTGACATTCGCGGCGCACTCTACCAGCACATCAACAAGCTGAGCTATGCCGAACTCGATCGCTTTGGCACGCCGTCGCTCATTACGCGTATTACCAACGACGTCAACCAGGTGCAGCTCGCCGTGGCGCTGGCCGTGCGCATGCTCATCCGCTGGCCTTTCCTGGCGGTGGGCTCCATGGTCGCGGCCCTTGCCATCGACCTTAAGCTCGGCATGATCTTTTTGATTTGCACGCCCGCCATCGGCCTGGTGTTTTGGCTTGTCATGGCGCACTGCATCCCGTACTACAAGCAGCTGCAGGCAAAGCTCGATCGCATCGCGCTTATTTGCCGCGAGGGGCTTTCGGGCGCCCGCGTGGTCCGGGCGTTTGTGCGCGAGGGTCACGAGCGCGAGCGTTTTGCCCAGGCGGCCGATGACCAGGCGCGTGTCGCGATCGCGGTGGGCAAGCTCTCGTCGATCCTCAACCCCGTCACGTTTTTGGTGATGAACCTGGGCGTGTGCGCCATCCTGTGGGTGAGCGGCATCCAGGTCAACGTGGGCGAGCTCACGCAGGGCCAGGTCATGGCGTTTGTGAACTACATGACGCAGACCCTGACCTCCATCGTGTACGTCGCCAACCTGGTCGTGGTCTTTACCAAGGCGAGCGCCAGCGCGTCGCGCATCAATGAGGTGCTCAACTGCGAGCCGAGCATCACCGACGAGGGCAACCAGCCGGTCGCGCTGCCCGAGCCGAGCGAACTGGCGGGTGGTGCTGCTCCAGTCCCCGCACTGAGCTTTGACCATGCGAGCTTTTCGTTTGGCGCGGGCGCGGCAAATGCCGTGAGCGATGTGACCCTGAAGCTGCCGCTGGGCAAAACGCTCGGCATTATCGGCGGTACAGGCAGCGGTAAGTCCACGCTTGTCTCGCTTATCCCGCGCCTGTACGACGCGAGCGCCGGCAGCGTGTGCGTGATGGGCGCCGACGTGCGCGCTTGGCCACTCGACCAGCTGCGCCATGCGGTCGCGACCGTTCCGCAACGTGCGTCGCTGGTGAGTGGCACGATCCGCAGCAACCTGACCTGGCGCGACGGGGCGGCAACCGACGAGGATCTTTGGGCGGCGCTCGATATGGCGCAGGCCAGCGAGTTCGTGCGCAACAAGCCGCAGGGGCTCGACGCCCCGGTCGAGGCGGGCGGCAAGAATTTTAGCGGTGGCCAGCGTCAGCGTCTGACTATCGCGCGCGCCTTGGTGGGCTCGCCGCAGGTTCTGATCATGGACGATTCTGCCTCGGCGCTCGACTTTAAGACCGACGCGGCGCTTCGTCATGCCATTCGCGAGCGCAGCATGCGCGGTGCCGCCGAGGGCGGGCTGCCGCTGACAACCGTGATCGTAAGCCAGCGCGTCTCGACCGTGCGCGACGCCGACATGATCTGCGTGCTCGACCACGGCTCGGTTGCGGGCCTGGGCGCGCACGATGAGCTCTACACGACCTGCCAGCTCTACCGCGAGATTTGCCAGTCGCAGCTTCGCCGCGAGGAGCTCGAGGGTCAGCAGGGGAGTACGGCGCCCGCGCCCGCCCCAGGCGCCCCGACCGTCCCCACATCCGTCTGCGCAAAGGAGGGCTGCTAAATGAATCCGTACACTTCCTCCGGTTCGGTCGCCACGATGACGGCCAACGTGTCCGGCAACGATAGCCTCAACGACCTGGGAGACGGTCCGCGCCAGCCCGGCGATCCCGAGCGCTATCCCGTGGGTGCGGTGACCCGCCGCCTGCTGGGCTATGTCCGTCCGCACCGCGTCTCGTTTGCGGCATCGTTTTTGAGTGCCGCCGTCTCGGTGATTCTGCAGCTCTACACGCCCATTCTCATTGGCGAGGGCATCGACCTTATCGTCGCCGCCGGGCAGGTGGACTTCGATGCGCTGCTGCCGCTCGTTACCAAGCTCGCGATTGTCGTCGTAGGTGCTGCGGCCTTCCAGTGGCTGCAGGGCTATTGCGTCAACCGCCTGTCTTACGAAACGGTGCGCGACATGCGCGTGGAGGCGAGCGATAAGCTCAGCCGCATGCCGCTCAGCTTTATCGACAGCCATGCCCACGGCGACCTTATGAGCCGCGTGGTCAACGACGTCGACCAGGTGGGCGACGGTCTGCTGCAGGGCTTTACCCAGCTCTTCACCGGCGTTATCACCATCGTGGGCACGCTCGCGTTTATGCTCTCCATTAACCTGACCATGACGCTCGTGGTGGTGCTCGTCACGCCGCTCTCCATCTTTGCGGCCGGCGCCATCGCCAAGCTCTCCAACAAAAGCTTTACGGCGCAGCAGCGTATTCAAGGGCAGCTCGGTGGTCATATCGAGGAGTACGTAGGCGAGCAAAAGCTTGTCGACGCCTTTGCCTATGGTCCCAACGCGCAGCTGCGCTTCGATGCCCTCAATGCCGAGCTCTGCACCGCGGGCGAGCGCGCGCAGTTTATGGGTTCGCTCTCCAACCCCGGCACGCGCTTTATCAATAACATCATCTATGCCGTGGTCGCTGTGATTGGCTGTGTGGGCGTGATCACGGGCGTGCCGGCGGCGCTTACGGTGGGCGGCGTGCAGATCTTCCTGTCCTATGCTAACCAGTACACCAAGCCATTCAACGAGGTCACCAACGTCATTACGCAAATCCAGACGGCGTATGCCTCGGCGCGCCGCATGTTCGCGTTGCTCGATGCACGCGAGCAGGAGCCCGACGCTGTGGATGCCATTGAGCTCGCCGCCCCGAAGGGCGAGGTTTCGTTTGAGCATGTGGACTTTAGCTATGTGCCCGACCGCAAGCTGCTGCAGGATATCTGCATCGAGGCTAAGCCCGGCATGCGCTTTGCCCTGGTCGGCCCCACGGGCTGCGGCAAGACGACGCTCATCAACCTGCTGCTGCGCTTTTACGACATCGATGCCGGACGCATCATGGTCGATGGCAGGTCTTCGCGTGACTACACGCGCGAAAGCCTGCGCCGCGCCTTTGGCATGGTGCTGCAGGATACGTGGCTGTTCGAGGGCACGGTGGCGGAAAACATCGCTTACGGTTGCCCCGATGTCACGCGCGAGCAGGTTATCGAGGCCGCCAAGCGCGCGTATGCACACAAGTTTATCGTGCAGCTGCCAGGCGGCTACGATACGGTCATCGGCGAGGACGGCGGCACGTTTAGCCAGGGTCAAAAACAGCTGCTGTGCATCGCGCGCGTCATGCTCACCGACCCGGCGATTCTGCTGCTGGACGAGGCGACCTCGAGCATCGATACCCGCACCGAGCTGCAGGTGCAGGCGGCATTCGACGAGCTTATGGCCGGCCGCACAAGCTTTGTGGTGGCGCACCGCCTGTCGACGATCCGCAACGCCGACTGCATTCTGGTCATGCGCGACGGCCAGATTATCGAGCGCGGCACGCACGACGAGCTGCTAGCGGCAGGCGGCTTCTACGCCGAACTCTACCGCAGCCAGTTTGCCCAGTGAGCAAGCCCGTGGGGCAAATTAATCAATCGACAGACGGTGGTTTACATCTGTCACGTAAGTACTAAGATATTCATCTAATAAATTGCATTAGTGGCTTTAGTTTTGGGGGAAACGAGGCAACGTGACTATGACGTGCTCTTTGGTGGTTAACAGCAAGAGCGGTAATACCAGGATGGTTTCGGGCGCGATCAAGCGCGCTCTGCAGGCTGCGGGTGTTGATTTTGTCCATGCCGCGGCGTTGAGCGACGATGCGGATGCAGATCAGGTTGCGCTCGAGGCGCAGGGCGCCTGCGCGGCCGACACGGTGCTCGTCGGTTTTTGGTGCGACAAGGGCGCGTGCACGCCTTCGGTCGCGGCGTTGCTCTCCGCTTTGCACGGCAAGCGCGTCTTCCTGTTTGGCACCTGCGGTTTTGGCGCCGACCAGAGCTACTATCAGCAGATTATCGACCGCGTAACTTCCAATTTGGCTGGGGATGCCGAGCTTGCGGGCTGGGCGATGTGCCAGGGCAAGATGGGCCCTGCCGTAAAGCAGCGCTACGAGGCAATGCTCGAGCAAGAACCCGAAAACGCGCGCTATAAGATGCTGCTCGATAACTGGTTTGCCGCAAAGGACCATCCCACCAAGGAGGACCTGGACAACATGGCCGCAGCCGCCAAGAAGGCCGTGCTGGGGGAGTAGCTCCCATCGCTGACGGCGGTCGGTCCATCTTTCTAAATGAAACGTCCTCCCGGGCGTCGGGGCACGAAGTTCCCTGCTCTACAGTCCTGCGCAAGACGAAGGCCACATTAAGTGGCCTTCTTTGCGTGCGGAACTCGCGATGAACTTCGTGCCCCGCCGTCCGGGAGGACGCCTCTTTATTGATGGGAGGCCTGATAGGTCGATGGTTCCGTGCCCGGATGCGTCCAAAGTGGGACGGGCTTTCCGGATGGGCAGGCTTTCGAAAAATGCGTCCCGGAATTTGCCATTGGAATGGGACGTAGTTTCCCGTTGAGGTGCTTTGCGGAAAGTGCATCCCACTCTGGGCGGTCGAAGTGGGACACACTTTCCCAAAGGCGCTCCAACGGGAAATTGCGTCCCATTATTCGGTCAAGAAACGGGATGCATTTTCCCAATGAGAGCAAAACCGGAAAATGCATCCCACAATCAGCCCTCAAAGTGGGACGCCGTTTCCCAATGAGGCTCAAGCGGAAAATGCATCCCGGAATTTGCGCTCAAAGTGGGATGCGGTTTCCGGTTGAGGGTCTAAGGGGAAAATGCGTCCCAGAATCGACGCTTGAAATGGGATGCAGTTTCCCGATGAGGCACTCGACGGAAAATACATCCCAGAAATGGCCTTTGAGCTGGGATAAGATTTCCGCGGCATCTCGGATTCTCAAAAATGAGACACGCCGTTGGCGAAAATGAGACACGTGATATCGGGCATCGGATGTATCATTTGCAAAAATGAGTCCACTCCACTCGAATAAAGCGAGGTCCCTCATGTACGTTCCACACCCCCGTATCCGTAGGCTGTCGAAAATCCCGCTTGTTGGGACGGCGGCGCTTGCTGCGTTGATCGCCACGAGCGTCGCCTGCTTCACGGCCACGCCCCAGGTTGCCCAGGCGGCAGACGCGCCCGCAATCACCGATATGACCGAGCAGGATTATCAAGCCCTGGGTCTGGGCACGAGCGAGGACATTCCGGCCGATACCGTTGGCCCCTATTCCACTGATACCCCCACGACGTTTGCCACGCGCAGCGAGGTCTATATGGCAGCTAACGGTAGCCATGGCAATCGCTACGCTCTGCGCGACAAGCTCGAGAACGTCGAGCGCGGTGACATTGGCGGCAGCAGCAAACTCACCGATGGCTATGGAAGTGTGTGGGGCGCCGCAAAGTTCTGGCAAAACGTCAACAACTTCGATACGAACAGCGATCTCTACAAGCATAGCGACTACGGTGGCGGCACCTGGTCGTACCTAAGCAACAATGAGTCCTCAACAGTACTCGCCAACGACAACAACGGTTTCTCGGGCATTCACGCCACGAGTGTTGAGTTCTGCAGCGACGCCAGCACGGGCAAAAAGGGCCGCGTTGCCGAGCTCCGTGCCTACGGCGACAGTTCCTCCACGACGATTGACGGCAAGTCATACGCCGGAAAGGTTGAGCTGGTCCTCTACTCGTTTAGCAACGGGCGTACGCGCACTCTCGACACACACCTGCCGGTGACGGTCAACACTAATATGATGTACGAAGGCCGTTTTAAGTACCTGGATGCCGGTTACCTGCAAGAGCACGACGCCGTCTTTGATGTCGAGGCGGGCGATGTCGATGGCGACGGCGTCGACGAGCTTTTTGTCTACGCGGGCTGCTATGTCGACGAGAACGGCGTGCGCAAGGCTGTAGTCGACATGTATGACTTGGAGGGCGGCAACTGGAAGCAAAGCGTCGTCAAGATCGATGCCGGTAACGCCGCGGACTACACCACGCACAACAAGGGCGGGAACGACTCCTGGACGCAGCTTCAGTCAGCTCCTGTCGTTTCGCTAGCGGCCGGCGACCTCGATCGCGATTTTTGCGATGACCTCGCCATCGTGGTCTCGGCACCCTACGGCAAGAAGAATATTGATAAGTCGACGCATTGCGAGCTGTTTTCGTGGGATGCATCCAAGGGTGCGCTCGTCCATGTCGATGCTCTGGGCGACGCGGGCGCAATCTCCCTCTCCGCGAACGGCAAGACCATGGTCGCTGCGAATGCGACGTTCGGCACGTTTGCCGCCTACGATGAAGAAGGAAAGAAGACGGGTGAAACCGTCACGGGCCTTATTCTTGCGGGCTATGACTGGCAACGCAGCGCTTTTGATTACGGCGCTTCTGACGGCAGCAAGGGGCTGTACGGCGCGCTGTACCGCTACGCGTATTTTGACTCGGAGTCTGGCGAGTTCAAGCTTTCCGATTGTAAGGAATACAGAGACGGGCTCCTCGCCTCCTATGGGCTGATGCATGTGCCCAACAGCGCATGGAAGGATAGCGCTCAGGATAAGCGCTATCCGTGCACCTTGGCGCCTATTGCCCTTGCCACTGCCAACCTTGACGGCCTGTCCGAGCAGCTGGCGGTCGACGAGGTGCTCGTGGGCGGCGATGTGTTCCGCGACTTTGCCTGCAACACGGCACAGAGCGGGGCTCAGGGCTTGGGGTCCATGGTCGGAACCATGAGCATGAGCGGTCAGCAATACAACAGCAGCAACAAGCATGACCACAAGGGTATAGAACAGGTGTGGATCAGCGACGTCAAAGCGGGCAGCGTCTCGGGTTCGGACCGCTATAACGAGAGCTTTATCGCCGTGGTGGGCAAGCACCGCGACGAGGACCTGCGCAAGAACGATGACTACTATTGGATGACCGCCTCGCATTTTTCGCTCGACGAGAACGGAAAGGTGCGCCGCGGCGAGGAGCAGGTGATTAGCGAGAGCAACCGTCGCGGCACTACCTACGGCACATTTATCTCGCTCGCGCTGCCCGATGTCGACAACGACAGCGTCAAGATCACGTACAAGGACCGCTACAAGGTCTATACCAACCCGCGCGTGCTTGCCGTGCTGCAGGATGCGCCCTATGTTGAGGATCTGGAGCAGGCATACGGCTATCTGGTGTTGGGCGGCACGTCATACGGAGAGGAAAAGGGCACGGGGACATCCCAGGGCTATACCATTGGCGCCGAGTTGGGCGTTGCCGTCGAGGTGCAGACCGGTCCGCCCCTGGTCGCGATGAATGCTTCAGTCGATTTTGCCGCCGAGGGATGCTATGACTACCGGAGCGAGCGCACGGTCAGCGCAAGCGTAAGCTATGAGTCGCATGCCGGCGAGGGTGACAAGGCCGTGCTCTACACGATTCCGATGGTCTATTACGAGTATGAGATCGAAAATGAGGAAACTGGTGGCAAGGGCGTGATGGCGGCGCCCGTGTCGCTCGGCGCGCAGACCTCGGTCGTTAATGTCGAGGCCTATGACCGCATTGCCAAACAGCACAATATGACGCCGCTCAGCTACTTTTTGACCAACCGGTCGGGAGAACCCGGAACCTATCAAACGACGCTCAACGGCGAGACTCCCGTTGGGGATTCCTTTGGCCTGGGCAAGCCTGGCGTAACGCGCGCCTACACGCACGATGGGTTTAACGGCGCCGCCGCGCAGTCGGGGGCGAGCATTGAGCAGACCATCGAAGTCGAGGAGGGCAAGGAGCAGGAGCTCGAGCTCGGCTTGACGCTGAACGGCAGCGTTGTCATGGGCGCGAAGCTCGCAAAGCACGAGTTGTTTGGCGGCCTGTGCTTTGGTGCCAACGCCGGCTTTACTACGGGTAACTCCTCGAGTGAATCGACCGAATACGGCGGCACCGTCGACAACCTGCCCGAGGCCGCGCAGGGCAAGTACGGTTTTGTGTGGCGTCTGGGCGTCAACGCGGTGGATGTCGACAAGTTCGAGGCAGACTCGGGCGACAAGCTCGGCACCAAGGACACCGACCAGTTCTGGATCGTGGGCTATGACGTTAAGGACGTCGAGATGCCCGACGCGCCGGCCGTGACGGGCTTTACGGCAAACGCCGTCGATTCGACCAGCGTTACGTTTAGCTGGGACGATGTACTCGCAAACAAGAGTGGCTTTAGCTACGGCGTGGGCATGCTGCAGAGCAATGCGGCGGATGCGGTCGTCAATAGCTGGAAGATTGCCGACAACACGCAGACCTCGCTCAAGTGGGATGGGCTGCAGCCCAATACGGAGTATCGATTCGCCATCGCCGCCGTTAAGAATGGATCCACGACCGAAACAGGTATTCGCTCGGCAATCATCACGGCCAAGACCATGCCCGATGGCATGACGATGACCGTGAGCGGACCTGCGGCGGATGCTGCGGAGGGGTCGGATCTTGGATACGACTCTTCGGTTGAGCGCGCGGCGGGAAGCCACCTGACACTCTCGGCGATTGGCCATGTGAAGCAACTCGGTGCCGACGATAGCGAAACAGGGCTGGCACCGACCTATATGTGGTACCGCAAGGGCCGCGGCGAGACAGAGTTTAAGCTCGTGGGTGCCGATGGCAACCTCGCGGCTGGAACGGCCTCAAAGCTCGAGATTGACCTGACCGCAGACGATGACGGTGCGCAGTATTACTGCCACGTGGGATACAACGACGTGGGCCTCGACACCGGCACGACGCTCGTGAATATCGAGGCCGAGGAGACGGCGCCCACAACGGTGAACGCCACCCCAATCCGCACGCGCCGCCTGTTCTCACAGGCAAGTGCGGGCGCCAAGAAGTTCCTGGACCATACGCTGGTAAACACCGCCGGCCCAACCGATTCCGAAGGCTCAAAGGACCCCGAGACTCCTGAGACCCCGACGAACCCGGACAAGCCCAAGTCCGACAACGGAGCTAAGATCGACACCAAGGTCAAGACTACGACCACAGCGAAGAACCTCGCAAACACCGGCGACCAAACATTCGCCCTAGTCGCCACCGCAGCAGCAGCGGGAGCAACGTTCGTAGTGATAGCCCTCATCATGCTGATCAAGCGCCGCAAGACCCACTAGTAGCCAGTCGAACATATCGACAACCCAAAAACCCGGGTAGCCAAAAAACAGGCCACCCGGGTTTTCTGTTGAGTGGAGACTCCGCAAGCGGAAACTGCATCCCACAATTAGCGCCCGGAACGGGACACATTTTCCGTCAAGCCCTCATCCGGAAAATCCATCCCAGTTTGAGCGCCCGGACCGGGACGCACTTTCCCAAAGGGTCCTCAACGGGAAACTGCGTCCCATAATTAGGCCGAGAAATGGGATGAACTTTCCCAACGAGCCTCAACCGGAAAATACATCCCGGAATCCAGCTGAATAGTGGGACACACTTTCCCAATCGGGTCCCAAGCGGAAACTGCATCCCATTCCAGACAAGAATTCTGGGACACGGTTTCCGGATGCAAAAAAGGCCACATGACGTGGCCTTCAACTTATATATGTTCAGCAGGTGTCTCCATGACAAGCCGCGCTTCAACACCGAGGCGTCTGCCCGGCGACGCGGAATGTAAGGTTCATCGCGAGTTCCGCACGAGCCGGAGAGCACTTAATGTGCTCTCCGTGCGAGCAGGACTGTCCGAGCAGGGAACCTTACGTTCCGCGCCGCCGGGCAGACGAACCAGTTATGAGCGACCCGTTACTTGATCTTGGTCGTACCCGGTGCCAGGTTGGGGTCGGTTTCGTTGGCCTCGGTCTGGAAGTGCTCGGTGTACACGTTCTTGCCGTCGCGGAACATCTCGTAGTACTGCATCTTGGCGTAATCCTCGCGCGCCTTGGTGGCGGCTGCGGCTTCGGCGTCGTCACCGGTGACGTTGGAGGAGAGCGCCCAGCGCAGGCTGGCGTCCTCGTAGCCCACCGAGTTGATGGCGGGCAGCGACTCGCGCAGCGTCATGTGCGCCTTCTGGTAGTCGGTCAGCGGTGCGCCGATCAGCTGCATAAGCTGCGTGGACAGGTAGTTGGTGGACAGGTCGTCGACCTCGCTTGTCTGGTCGCAGCCGGCAACGTCGTAGTTGGCCCAGATGATGTAGTCGGTCTGCCACAGACGCTCCTGGTGCGTGGCGTCGTCTTCGCCGGTAAACCACTTGTCGTTGAACTTGGACGGGAAGAACGGCTGGTGGTCGCCCCAGAACACCACGACCACCTTGCGGTCGAGCTTGCTCAGGGCGTTGAGGAAGTAGCGAAGCGCCTGGTCGGACTGCTCGATGCACGAGACATACTCGTCGACATCGGAGAGCGTGCCGTCCTCGACGGTTTTGGCGTCCAGGTCGGTCGTGTCGATATTCAGGTGCATCTGCTTGTCGACCGGCAGCAGGCCCGTATCGTAGCCCGAGTGGTTCTGCATGGTCACGTCGAAGATAAACTGCGGATCGGCGTTCTGGTCGAGCAGCTCAAGAATCTTGTCGTAGGTAGCCTGGTCGGTCACCATGCCGCGCAAGGTGTCGGCTCCCTGGAAATCGTTGATGGACAGGAACTGGTCAAAGCCAAAGTCCTTGTAGACGTTCTCGCGGTTCCAGTTGGTTGCGTGATTGGGGTGCATAGCCGTGGTGGAATAGCCGAGCGATTTGAACTGCTCTGCCAGGTTCCCGGTCGTTTCCATGTTGTAGATGGTGTAGGGGTACACGCCCGAGCCCAGGTTGGCCATGGAGTTGCCGGTCATAAACTCAAACTCGGTATTGGCGGTGCCGCCGCCGTAGGCGCTCACGTAGAGCTTGCCGCGGCTGAGGCAGTTGGACAGGCTCTTAAAGTACTGCGGACCCTCGTAGCCGGCGCGCATGTTCTGGTAGATCGACAGATCCGAGAACGTCTCGTTCATGATGGCGATGACCGCGGGCTTCTCGCTGTCGAACTGCTCCTTTGCGGCGGCGCGCTCGTCGCTCTTGGCCGCGTCGGACTTGTCGTAGGCCTTGGCGTACTTTTTGAGCGTGGCCTTGGCATCGTCGACGGAGTAGTCGGCGGGTTTGGGCGGCTTGATGGACTGCGCTGCGCTAATGAAAGCGGGCAGGTAGCCCTCGCGCCAGTAGCTCTCGAGCGGACGCCAGGTGTAGACGGTGATGCCGAGAGTGTTGTAGTAGTCGATGAGCGTAACATGCGCGGTCACACCGCCCAGGCACAGCACGGCCACGAGCAGGTTGGTGAGCAGCATGCGCTTGGCGTTGGCGGCGCCCTTCTGACGGTGCGGTGCCACCAGGCCGGCGTACTCGCATAGCAGCATGGCGATGGCGGTAAAGCCCATGGACAGCACGCAGAACAGCGAGATGGAGAAGGTGTAGCCGGTGCCGGCGACCGCGGCGGCGGTGGAGATGGCCGAAAGGTCGCCCGGCTGGATGGGCATGGACTTAAACGTGATAACGAAGAACTCGGCAATGCCCAGGATAAAGAGGGCAAAGGCCAGGACCGCGGGGGCTGCGCCGTGGCGCTGGAATAGGAAGAACAAGCCGACCATGAGCGTGGCGATGATGGCCCACTCGAGTAGGATGCACAGGGGGTAGACCCAGGTAAAGTCGTGGTTGGACGATACCTCCATGCCCAGCAGCGCAAAGACGCCGGCGAGCAGCAGGCACAGGACGGCGGCGACGAGCGGTTTGCCCACAAAGGCGCCGCGCAGGCGGGCGAGCTTGCCGGTGGGGGCGGGGGCGTCGGGCGCGGCGAACGCAAAGACGCGCGGGGCGATGCGGTCGCGTGCGATGCTGGCCCAAGCGCAGCCGGTGAGGATGGCGTTGGTCAGGATGAGCATCACAAAGGCGAGCGGCTCGTTTTGAGCGACGAGGCCCACGGCGCCCCAAATAGTCAAAAAGACCTGGAACAGGCCGAAGGCGACGCTCCACCCAAGAGCGCTTTTGGCAACGGTGCCCGACTTTGCGCGAATGGCTTTGGCCTCGCGCAAGACAAGGTAGACGGTCGCCGCAAGACCGACGAGCGAGATGGCGGCAGCGAACATGCTGAGACTCCTCACAAACTAAAACCTACGAAAGCGGGGGTTTACCCGATTGTTACCAAGATATGCACTGCAATTGGTGGCTGCGCACAACAACCAGCCATATTAACGCGCGCGTGTGGCGGTGTGGCGCAATGTAGTGGCGACCTGCGCGATAATGGACGGGAATTACACGGAAACGTAAAGGCTTCTTAAAGAATTAGCGAGGATGAGGCGATGAACGAACGGGCTTGTATGACGAGTGCGGGTGACGTGGACGCTGGCATGGACGCGGGCGGCTATCCGGTCGAGACGACGGGCAATGCGGTGCTGGACACGTTGGAGCACCGTTCCTCCACGCGTGCCTTCGCGCGTGATGACGACGACCGTCCCGTGGCGGTGACCGACGAGCAGCGGGCGGCAATTTTGCATGCGGCGAGTCGCGCGCCGTCGGCGGGCGCCATGATGATGTATTCCATCGTGAGCATTCGCGAGCAGGCTACGCTGGACCATCTGGCCGACCTGTGCGACCACCAGCCCATGATCGCCAAGGCGCCTTGGGCACTTATATTTGTGGTCGATTATGCCAAGTGGATCGATCTGTTTGAGCATGTGGGCTGCTTTGAGCCCGAGTTTGTAGAGCGCACGGGCAAGTCGCCCCGTCGTGCACCGGGTCTGGGCGACTTTGCCATTGCGGCGCAGGATGCCGTGATCGCCGCGCAAAACGCCGTGGTTGCCGCCGAGGCTCTGGGTCTGGGGAGCTGCTATATCGGTGATATCGTCGAGAATGCCGAGGAAGTTGCCGAGCTGCTGGACTTGCCGCCCTATACCATGCCGCTGTCGATGCTCATCATCGGCACGCCCCGTAAGGAGCGTCCGGCCATTGCGCATCCCGTGGTGAACCTGGTGCACGAGGAGCGCTACTGCCGCGCCGATGCTGCGACTATGGACGCGCAGGTAGCCGAGATGGACGCGATGTTCCGTCCGCATGCCCGCGTGGTGGGGGAGCGCGTCGTGGACATCTATACCCGCAAGCACACGAGTCCCTTTATGGCCGAGATGAGCCGCTCCATGGAGTGGTGGTTCAAAAATTGGCTCGGAAAATGACGGATGCGACAAAGAGACAGTCCCTTTGTCACATTCCATATCGCCGAGGTGGCTTAAAGGCCGTATAAATGTTTATCTAGCTGGGAAAACAGTGCCATTCAAACATGGGCCGATTACCTATAATTCCTTCGAACATTAAAGTTGGGAGGAAACCGGCTTATGGAACAAAAGGCCAAGGAGGCAGCTTCGCACGCTGCGATTCCTGTGAGCATCTCGGCGATGCTCGTCACGCTGGGCGTGGTGTACGGCGATATCGGCACCAGCCCTATGTATGTAACCAAGGCGCTCGTTGCCGGCAACGGCGGCATCGGAAGCGTCACGGAGGAGTTCGTGCTCGGCGCGCTCTCCCTTGTCGTGTGGACGGTCACGTTGCTGACCACCATCAAGTATGTGCTCATCTCGCTGCGCGCCGATAACCATGGCGAGGGCGGTATCTTTGCCCTGTACAGTCTGGTCAAGCGCTGTGGCAAGTGGCTTATCATCCCCGCCATGCTAGGTGGCGCCGCGCTGCTCGCCGACGGCATCCTCACGCCGGCCGTTACCGTTACCACGGCCATCGAGGGCCTGCGCACCATCCCGGCGGTCCATGCCGTGCTGGGCGATGACCAAGGCCGCGTCGTCGCCATTACGCTCGCCATCATCATCGTGCTCTTCTTGGTACAGCGCATCGGTACGGCCAAGATCGGTCACGCCTTTGGCCCCATCATGACGCTGTGGTTCCTGTTCCTGGGCGGCACGGGTCTGTTCTTTGTCTTCCAGCACCCCGCCGTGCTGCTGTGCCTCAACCCGGTGCGCGGCATCGCCTTTTTGCTGAGCCCCAACAACCACGCGGGCATCATGATTCTGGGCAGCTGCTTCCTCGCCACCACCGGTGCCGAGGCGCTCTACTCCGACATGGGCCACGTCGGCCGCGGCAACATCTACGCTACCTGGCCGTTCGTTAAGTGCTGCCTGCTGCTTTCCTATATGGGCCAGGGCGCTTGGCTTATGAACAACGCTGCCAACCCCGAGCTCATGGGCATTGCCGACCTCAACCCGTTCTACCAGATGCTCGCCCCGGGCCTGCGCCCGTTTGCCGTCGGCCTTTCCACCGTCGCGGCCATCATTGCCTCGCAGGCGCTCATCACCGGCGCATTCTCGCTGGTGTCCGAGGCCAGCCGTCTGGACCTCATGCCGCACATGCAGGTCTTCTACCCTGCCGAGACCAAGGGCCAGCTCTACATCCCCATGGTCAACAACGTCATGCTTGTCGGCTGCGTCATCGTGGTGCTGCTGTTCCAGAACTCGGCGCATATGGAAGCCGCCTACGGCCTTGCCATTACGCTGACTATGATGTGCACCACGCTGCTGCTCTTCTTCTACCTGCACGAGGAGCGCAAGCTCAAGGTTGCTCCGTGGATCTTCGCGGCCTTCTTCCTTTTGCTCGAAGGCTTCTTCTTCGTGAGCTCACTTACCAAGTTCTTCCACGGCGGCTACTTCACCATCCTCATGGCCGCGCTCATCATGGGCATCATGGTGTGCTGGTACAACGGTACGGCTGTTGAGCAGCGCCAGTTTACGCTGCTGCCGCTGCGCAGCTACCTGCCGCAGCTCAAGCGCCTGCGCGACGACGACCGTTACGAGCGCATGAGCGACAACGTCGTGTACCTGACCAAGGACACCCATACCGACTACATCGACCGCGATATCGTCTATTCGATCTTGGACAAGCATCCCAAGCGCGCCCGCGCCTGGTGGTTTGTGAATGTCGAGACCATGGACGAACCGCACACCTTTGCCTATTCGGTCGAGACGTTCGGCACCGATTACGTGTTCCGCGTGCATCTGTACCTGGGCTACAAGATCAACCAGCGCGTCAATGCCTACCTGCGTCAGGTCGTTCAGGACCTGGCTGCCACCGGCGAGCTGCCGCCGCAGACGCATGACTACTCGGTCTACAAGGATCCGGGTAACATCGGCACGTTCAAGTTCGTCCTGATCCGTAAGCTTCTGGCGCCCGAAAGCGATGTGGAGCCGAGCGAGCGTACGGCCATCACGCTCAAGTACATCATCCGCCGCGCCGCCGGCACGCCTGCGCGTTGGTACGGCCTGGAGAACTCCAACGTGAGCTTTGAGTACGTGCCGCTGTTCACCAAGTTCAAGGCCGTGAACAAGATGCAGCGCCTGGCCCCCAACGAGCGGCCGTAGACGTCGGCGGCTACACGGAGTTGGTTTTTGATGGATAAGCATGAGGCCGGGGAGGTAAACATGGATACAAAGGCGCTCGATGGCCGTGAGGCGGTGGTCGAAATGGTGCGTGAGGCGCGCGTCGACGCCGCCGAAGATCGGTTCTTTACGAATCGTGCCAACATGGACATGGCCGACCGCGTGATCTCGATCGTGGCACTGGTATTTGGAGCGGTGTGCGTGTGTGCCCTGCTCGCGCACGTGCTGTTTGTCTAACGTCCGCAGGTTGCAAAGGCTTTACACTTGGAACCACCACAAGGGGAAACCACCACAAAGGTGCCTGTGAACTGCCTCCCATTTCTTGGACATCGGGAAATGGGAGGTTTTCCATGAGTATAGACCTCAGGGTGAAGCACGACCTGGAGTCCAGGAGGCGGGCCGTCGAGCTCTTCGACGCCGGCGTCGGCTGCAAGCCGGCGGCCGAGGCCCTGTCCGTCCCCCGCGAGACCGTGAGAGAATGGCAGTGGGTATACCGGGCGTTCGGAAGCGAGGCGCTGCTGTCCATGGGCGGGAAACAATCCAGGTACACATTCGAGCAGAGGGTCGCCGCGGCGTCGGCCGTGGTCGACGGCGGGATGGCGAAGGCCGACGCTATGGCCGAGTTCGGGATCAGGTCGAAGTCCCCGCTGGAGCGCTGGTGCAGGCTCTACCGCGAGGGCGGCGCCGAGGCGCTGCGGCCCCGCCCGAAGGGCAGGCCGAGGGGGTCGAGGTCGAAACCCCGGGCC
>NZ_KN214138.1:61887-72297 GCF_000763055.1 Collinsella sp. 4_8_47FAA
ACTGGGCCCCGGTGCTCGACTTCTGCACGAAGGAGATCGTGGCGAGCGACATATCGACCTCGCCGGACCTCGCCCAGCAGCACAGGATGCTCGACCGGCTCCTCGAGGCCCTGCCCGACGGGGCGGCGCCGACCATGCACTCGGACATGGGCTGGCAGTACCAGCACGAGTCCTACGCCTCCAGGCTGGAGGGGGCGGGCATCACCCAGAGCATGTCGCGCAAGGGGAACTGCATCGACAACGCCGCCACCGAGCAGCTCTTCGGCCACGTGAAGGACGAGTTCTACCGCGGCAGGGAGTGGGGCAGCTTCGGGGACTTCAAGCGCGACCTGGAGGAGTACATAGACCATTGGAACACGCGGCGCAGGCAGGTAAGATTGAAGGGCCTGACGCCGGAGGAGTTCCGGAACCGGGCCCTTGCGGCGTAGTCGCTATTTGTTCAGTCCAAGTTTCGGGGCGCAGTTCACTGTCCCCTTTGTGGTGGTTTTTGTTTTTGAGAGAGGGGCGGAACGCTGATGGACGTCCGTACGGACGGCGATATTGCCGATAGCTTTTGGTGGCGGCGCACAACGCTGACGCGCCGCACTCCTCTGTATGACGCCTGCGTATCGGTGGGGCTGCTGGTCGCGGCGACGATTGTGGGCGCGCTGCTCGACCATCCGGGTCTCGCGCCGAGCATCATGATCGTCTATGTGTTCGCCGTTCAGCTGTGCGCATTCTTTACCTGCAGTCGCCTGTATTGCTTGCTGAGCTCGGCTGCCGCCGTGGCGCTCTACAACTTCTTGTTTGTCTACCCGCGCTACTTGCTGTCGTTTATCGACCGCGGCTATCCCGGCATGTTCTTCATCATGTTTGTGGTCTCGCTTGTGTCGAGCTCGATTGCCTTGGCCCTGCGTCGCGCTTTGGCACAGGCTGCCGCCAGCGACCGCCGCACGCATATGGTGCTCGAGACCAATCGCATGTTGCAGCGCTGCGCCGACGAGCAGCAGATCGTTCACGCCATGGCCACGCAGCTGGCGCGTCTTTCGGGCTGTCCGGTCGTGTGGTACAGCGCCGACGCCGAGGGCGATGACCTGCTGCCGCGTGCGACATACACGGCCGTGGGCGATGCCGCGCCGGTGCACGAGCTGGCGCCGCAGATGCCACCGCGGCTCTCGGCGTCCGCCTATGTGGGAACGCCGCTCGATGCTACGTTCGGCGGCTCGGCGTTTTATGGCATCTACCTGACGGTTCGCACAGGCGACGGCTTCGCGCGCTCGGGCGACCCCGCCTCGGTGGTGGGCGTGCTGGCTATCGTTGCCGAGCCCGACGTGCTGACGCACGAGGAGCGGACACTTGCCGATGCCATCGTGAGCGAAGGCGAGCTGGCACTCGATCGCGCCCGCGCCATGGAGGCCCGCGAGGAGGCGGCGGTGCTCGCCAAAAACGAGCAGCTGCGCGCCAACCTGCTGCGTTCCATCTCGCACGACCTGCGCACACCGCTCACCAGTATTTCGGGTAATGCCGACGTGCTGCTCGACCAGGGCTCGACCGGCACCGCCGTGCTCGACGCCCAGACGCGCCGCGGCCTGCTCCTGTCCATTCGCTCGGATGCGCAATGGCTCAACGCCACCGTCGAGAACCTGCTCGCTATCACCAAGCTCGAGGGTGGCGGCATGCGCCTGTCGACCACGCTCGAGCTCATGGACGATATCGTCGAGGAGGCACTGCGCCACGTGAACCCTGCCGTGCGCGAGCACGACCTTAAGGTGGTGCCGTGCGATGAGCCGGCGCTCGTCAATGTCGATGCGCGCCTGATGGTGCAGCTGGTGGTCAATCTGGTGAACAACGCCGTCACCTATACGCCCGCAGGCTCGCATATCGTGATTTCGATTGGCGTCGACGATGGACGCGTGGCGTGCTCGGTGGCCGATGACGGCCCGGGCATTGCGCCCGAGGACCGCGAGCGAATCTTTGAGTCGTTCTACACCGCCAACCACGGTCTTGCCGACAGCCACCGCAGCGTGGGCCTGGGTCTTTCGCTCTGCCGCTCCATTGCGCTGGCGCATGGCGGTAGCATAGAGGTTGCCGCGGCGGACCCGCACGGCTCGGTCTTTACGATTGAGCTTCCCGCCGCCGATGTTTCGTTTGATAAGGAGTAGCGCTGTGCCGAACTCTGCCGTAAAACCGCTCATCTTGGTCGTTGAGGACGACCTCGCCGTTCGCAATCTTATCGTTGCCGCGCTCGAGGCGCACGGCTTGCGTCATATGGCCGTGGAGACCGCCCATGCCGCTATCGCTGCCGCCTCATCGCAAGCGCCGAGCATTGTGTTGCTCGATCTGGGCCTGCCCGATATGGACGGCGTCAAGGTGGTGGAGTCGGTGCGCGCATGGTCGGGCATGCCAATCATCGTGGTCTCGGCGCGCAGCGAGGATGCGGACAAAATCCGCGCGCTCGATGCCGGTGCCGACGACTATCTGACCAAGCCGTTTTCGGTCGAGGAACTGCTCGCGCGCATCCGCACGACGCTCAGGCGCCTTTCGTATGCGCAAACGGGCGGCGTTGTCTCCGAGGGCTCGTTCGATACCGGTGAACTGCATATCGATTTTGATGCCGGCATTGCCACGATGGATGGCGAGGAGTTGCACCTGACGCCGATTGAGTACAAGCTCTTGTGCCTGCTGGCACATAACGCCGACAAGGTACTAACGCACCAGTTTATCCTGCACGAGATTTGGGGCACGGCAACTAAGAGCGACCTGGCGAGCCTGCGCGTCTTTATGGGCACGCTGCGCAAGAAGATCGAGTCCGACCCCGCGCATCCGCGCTATATCCAGACGCACGTGGGCATCGGTTACCGCCTGGTCACCCAAGGGTAGGACGGCGTCCGCCATCCCACTATGAGTTGCGGTGAAATACGGTCTATATTTGCCTAATTCCAGGTAAAACAGTCCGTATTCCACCGCAACTTTGTTATTTGCCCTTGGGCTTGCTGGCGTAGAACTTCTTCTTTTTGGACTTGCCGGCAGGGGAGGGTTTGCCGGCAAAGTTTGATTTGCCGTTGCCGGCCTGCGTGGGCGCGGGCGCTGCTGCACGAGGCTTGCGCGCCTCGGGGTTGCGCAGCTCCTCGGTTCGCTCGGCAATCTCCTCGGCGCTAAAGCCGACCTCGGCCATGGCGTCCTCGATGGGCAGTCGGCGCACGATATAGCAGTGGTGCACCTTCTGGTTGCGCGCGAAGTCCTCGGGGATGGTCTGTGCCGTAATGTCCTCCAGCACGACGCCCGCGCGCGCGAGCTTGCGCGTTTCGGGGCGGAAGCCGCGCAGGTTGCAGCTAAAGATGGCATGTCCGCCCTGTGCAAGCAGGCGAGATACGCCGGCCAAAAGCTCAACATGGTCGCGCTGGACATCCCAGGTGCGGCGGCCCATCTTGGACGAGTTCGAGAACGTGGGCGGGTCGACAAAGATCAAGTCCCAGCGGTTGCGCGTCTGGCGCTGGTCGCGAATCCAGGCGAGCACGTCGTCGCGCACAAAATGATGCTGCGGACCAACAAAGCCGTTCTGGCGCATATTGCGCTCGGCCCAGTCCAGGTAGGTGTTGGAAAGGTCGACTGTCACGGTTTCCTCGACGCCGCCGTCGGCCGCATAGCAGGTGGCGGTGCCGGTATAGGCGAACAGATTGAGGAAGCGGCGTGCCTGTTTGGCGTGTTCGCGCACCAGGTTGCGGGTGACGCGGTGATCCAGGAAGATGCCCACATCCAGGTAGTCGTCAAAGTTGACGGCAAAGGTGAGCCCGCCTTCTTCGATGAGCGGCAGACGCCGGCGCGCGATGTTGGCGCGCTCGCCCGATCCGCCCTTGCCGGCGCCCTGCTTGCCGTACTGCGAGCCGCCACGCGAACGCATGCGGGCCTTGGCGTGCACATGCTCGGCCGGAACATCAAGGATGCGCGGCGCGATGGCCAAGATGTCGAGCATGCGGGCCTGGGCCAGCGCGGGGTCGATGGTCTTGGGCGCGGCGTATTCGGCGATGACGAGCCAGCGGCCCGGCGTCTGCGGGCAACCCTCGTACAGGTCGATGGCAGCGGAGTAGTCGGGCAGGTCGGCATCGTAGACGCGATAGCAGCTCACGCCCTCGCGCTTGGCCCACTTGCGGCGCAGACGGGCATTCTTGCGCAGGCGGTTGGCGAACTGCTCGGACTCCGGGATGAGCACGGGCAGCGGCTTGCCGTCGCCCAAGTCGAGCGTGGCGGCAGGTTCGGGCATGGAGGAAGCGGCGGCTTCGTCGTTGGCTTCGTTGGCATCCGCAACCTCGGCCTCGGCATCCGCGCTGGTCGCAGCCTCAAACGCTGCAGCGGCGTGGTCGAGTGAGGGCCAAACCTCAAGAGCCGCCTCCTCGTTATTGGGCATGACGGCGATCGAGCGCTCGGGCTCGGCGTGGAGCGCGCGGGCCAGCAAGCCGTCGCGGGTGAGAGCGGCGACCGGCGCCGAAGCGAGCTCGGGGGCGCGGCGCAGCTCGCCGATGAGCGTCATGGCATCGTGCATGAGCGAAAGCGGGGTCTCGGTCGTGTCCGCGACCAGGGCGGCACCGGCGACGGCGCCCGCATGGTCCAGCACGGTGGCGGGCTTGGCGGCACAAAAGTCGACAAAACGCTTGTAGCCGGCGCACTTGACCATGCGCTCGGCAGTCTTGCGGGCGGCGGGGTCGATGTCTACGGCCACGATGCGCGCCTGGCGCTCGCGCGCTGCCGCCTCGCGCTCGCGCGCCTCGGCAAGCAGCTGCTCCCACAGGACAGCGTCGTGCAGCTGCCAGCCCTCAAAGCCCCAGCGCTCGCGTGCGGCGCCCGGGGCGCGGTCGGTCAGAATGTTCACGGCCTCCAGCAGCAGACCGCCGCCGGCGCACGAGGCATCGATCAGCGTGGGAAGGGCTTCGTTTTCGTAATCGTCGGCCGTCAGCTCGCGCTCGCATAGTGCGGTCCAGCCGACCTGCGCCAGCACCAGGGCGGCGTAGTCGGGGCGCAACACGTGTGCGCCCTCGCCGGCACGAGTCGCAGCGGGCGGCAGACGCTTGAACAGCGGGTCGCCCGAAAGGTCCAGGCTGATGCTCGCGCGGCGCTGACGCAGCGAAAGCAACAGGTGAACATCGGGGTCGGCGGCATCGACGTCGGCGCGACGGCCCGTGGTCTCGGCCAGACGGTCGCACAGCGCGTCTTTGGCGCGCAGGGCCGAGAAGCGCGTGTTGCGCAGCTGCTCGGTCACGCCGCGGGCGGTGATGGCGATGGTGGCGCCGGGGCGGATGATGGTCTCCCAGGCGATGTCGTAAACGCTATCGTACAGTTCATCGGCATCCTGCGCCTCAAAGCGCCCGAGTACCACGAACACACGGCTCGCCAGGCGCGACCACAGACAGGCGCGGTAGCCTTCTTCGAGCTCGCCCTCAAATGTAGCGCGGCCCTTCAGCCGGCGAACATGCGAAAGCCCGAGGCGTTTAAGCTCATCGGCGAGTGCGGACTCAAAGCCCTCGGGGCAGCTTGCGTAAAATTCCATGGGTGACCTCTCTGGTTGCGTCGCTCCATTATATGATGGATACTTCGTTTACTCTCGCCCCCGAAAGGAACCCATATGATTGATGCGTGCCCCGATTCCGCCGTGCTCTTTTTTGACGTGGACGGCACGCTGACGTCGTTCGATCCCGACAACATGACCGACAAGGACTTTTCGGCGGTTCACCCCTCGCAGGCGGTCGTCGAGGCGTTTCATCGTCTGCGCGACGCGGGACACCATGCATTTATCTGCACGGGTCGTCCCTTGTGGCTGATTGCCGATGGCCTGCGCGCGCTGAACCCGGCGGGTGTCGTTGCCATGGCGGGAGCGACGCTCGAGGTCGAGGGCCGCGTGGTGCATGAGGACTGCTTTGACGAGGACGTTATTGAGGAGCTTGCGCGCCGTATGGCCGCGGCAGGGATTGAGGCCTTTTTCGAGACCAACGTGGCTACTTTTGCCCTGGAACCCGCGGGTGTTGAGCAGTCGTCTCTGATCGGCACTTCTGTGGTGCACAGCACCGAGGAAATGCGCGTCGACGGCAGTCTGCGCGTGGGCAAGGTATGCCTCAGTGTGCCCAGTTTGGCTCGCGTGGCCAACGATGACGGCTTTATCGATCGCGAGTTTGAGCTGTGCAACACCGGTGGCCAGAATCGCGAGCTGAGCCCCAAGGGCATTGACAAGGGCGTGGGCGTGGCGCGAGCGCTGGAATACCTGGGTCGCACCGGCAACGCGCGCACCTTTGGCTTTGGCGATTCCGGCAACGATCTGGGTATGCTCGCCGCTGTCGAGACGGCCGTGGCCATGGGCAACGCTATGCCCGAGGTCAAGGCGCTCGCCGACTACGTGACTGATGATGTCGCACACGACGGCACCGTCACAGCGATGCAGCATTTCGGCCTCATCTAATGAATCCCACGTTCTGACGTTTGCTCAAACTGCGACTCTTTGCTTTTGCATGCTCAATCGATTTATCAATCCAAACACTGAGGTGTTTATACCGTTCGCCGAGAAGATAAAAAACCGCAGCTCACGCCTTGATAAACGTAGGTAAAGTGTTTAGCAGTTTAACGCCCATGTGCAAGCGAAAGGAATCAGGCAGATGGCAATCAAGGTGTTCGCTGACGGTGCAAACCTCGAGGGCATGCTCGACATGTACGAGAACGGCAACGTTCAGGGTTTCACGACCAACCCGTCCCTTATGAAAAAGGGCGGCGTGACGGATTACCGCGCGTTTGCCAAGGAGGTCCTGGCCCACATCACCGATGTGTCCGTCTCGTTTGAGGTCTTTGCCGACGACGTCGAGACCATGGAGGTCGAGGCGCGCGAGATCGCTACCTGGGCCGAGAACGTCTACGTCAAGATTCCGTGCGTGACCACCAAGGGCGAGTCCACCGCCGAGCTGGTGCGCAAGCTTTCGGCCGACGGCATCAAGGTCAACGTCACCACCATCTTTACGCCTACGCAGGTTGATGAGATGGTCGAGGCCGTCGACGCCGAGACGCCGTCCATCATCTCGCTCTTTGCCGGCCGCATCGCCGATACCGGCGTCGACCCCATTCCGTTTATGACGGAGTCGGTCAAGAAGGCCGCCGCAAAGCCCAACTGCGAGGTCCTGTGGGCGTCCACGCGCGAGCTCATCAACATTTACCAGGCCGAGGCCTGCGGTTGCCAGATCATTACGGTGCCCAACAGCATCCTGGCCAAGCGCAAGAACATTGGTTGCGACCCGTACGAGGTCTCGCTCGATACCGTGCGCGGTTTTGCCAAGGATATCGCCTCGCTCGGTTTCCATATCCTGCCGTAGCGCGAACACCGACTGTACCGTGGGCTGTTCGCCCCGGCCTTTCCTTTCCCTATCGCTCACGCGCTCCGCGAGGGTCGCGCTAGGCAAAGGAAAGGCCGGGGCTGCCGGTACGAGCTTGCCAGCAAGTTGGCGCTCGGTTTCCATATCCTGCCGTAAGCAAGGGTACCCCCGCCTGCGCCGTGCAAAATTGAGAGTATTCAGCAAGGTAAAGGTCTTTATCAGTTAACCGAAGCATGGAACGGCCCCCGTTTTGGCTCTGACGACGCTAAAACGGGGGCTGTTTTTTTTGAGGTTATTGTCTCTGTGGGGCGTTCGGAACGGCGGAAATTGCAGAATACTCGCGATTTTGCACATCGCTACAGGGGGTACCTTTGCTTTGGCGGTTTACTTGCCCTGTACCATGGTGAGTGAGATCTTCTTGCGGTCGCGATCGACCTTCTCGACCCACACCTTGACCGTGTCACCGACGCGCACCACGTCGCTCGGGTGCTTGACAAAGCGGTTGGCCAGCTTGGAGATATGTACGAGGCCGTCCTGGTGCACTCCCACGTCGACGAAGGCGCCAAAGTCCACAACGTTGCGCACCGTGCCCTTGAGTTCCATGCCGGGCTCCAGGTCGTCGATGGAAAGTGCCGAGCGGCTAAAGACCACCTCGGGCGCGTCGTCGCGTGGGTCGCGACCGGGCTTCTTGAGCTCGTTGACAATGTCGATGAGCGTGAGGGTGCCGCAGTTCAGATCGCTAGCCAGCGCCGAGATGCTGCCCAGACGGCGCTCGATGTCGGGCACGCCGCCGCGGCTGAGCTCGCTGGCTTTAACGCCTGCGCGCTCTAGGACGGACGTGGCCACCTCGTAGCTCTCGGGGTGGACGCTTGTCGCGTCAAGCGGGTTCTTGCCGCCGCTAATGCGCAAAAAGCCCGCGGCGTTGAGATATGCCTTGGGTCCCAGCTTGGGGACCTTCTTAAGCTGGCGGCGATCGGTAAAGGCGCCGTTTTCCTCGCGGTAGGCCACGATGTTTTTGGCCACGCTCGGCGTAATACCCGATACGTATCCCAGCAGACTTGCGCTCGCGGTGTTTACGTCGACACCCACGCGGTTAACGACGTCCTCCACCACGTGGCCCAGCGTGCGCGAGAGCTCGGCCTGGTCAAGGTCGTGCTGGTACTGGCCCACGCCGATAGACTGGGGCGGAATCTTGACGAGCTCTGCCAGCGGGTCTTGCAGGCGACGGCCCAGGCTCATGGCGCCACGCACGGTGACGTCCAGGTCGGGATACTCCTGGCTGGCGAGCTCGGAAGCGGAGTACACCGATGCGCCGGCCTCGTTGACGATGGTGTAGCGAAGGCTGGGCGCCTGCTCGGCGATGAACTCCGAGACGACTTCCTCGGTCTCGCGGCTGGCGGTGCCGTTGCCGATGACGATGGTGTTGACGCCGTCCTTTTTGACGAGGCGGGCGAGCTCGCGCTTGGTGCCGGAGACGTCGTGGCGCGGCTTGGTGGGATAGACCACGCCGTGGTCGAGCAGCTTGCCGGTCTCGTCCATGACGGCGACCTTGCAGCCGGTGCGGTAGCCCGGATCGAGCGCGAGCACGCGGGCACCGCGCACGGGGCGTGCCGAGAGCAGGCCCTCGAGATTCTTGGCAAAGACATTGATGGCCTCGGTCTGCGCGCGGACGGTGAGCTTGGCGCGGGCCTCGCGCTCCAGCGAGGGGGCCATGAGGCGCTTGTAACCGTCGGCGATGGCGGCATCGAAGACGGGCGCGAAGACGCCCTGGCGTCGGGGCCAACGGCTGCCGAGGCGTGCCGTGGCAGCGGCGCCGTCGACGTTCACGCGCACGCGGAGCTTGTCCTCGCGCTCACCGCGGTCGATAGCCAGCACGCGGTGGTTGGGTATACGGCGCAGCGGCTCATCATAGCTGTAATACGGCTCGTAGGGAGTCTTCTCCGCGGGGTCGGTGGCCTCGACGACGATATCGGCGGTGTTTTGCGTAAAGGCGCGCAGGTCGGCGACGTTCTCGGGGTCTTCGGCCACCGTCTCGGCCACGATGTCCGCCGCGCCGGCGAGCGCCTTTTCGGGCGTGTCGAAGCCGGCTTCCTCGTTGACGTAGGCCGCGGCGGCGTCGAGTGCGCTGCCCTTGGCCGAGGCCTGCATGATGATCATGTTGGCGAGCGGCTCCAGGCCTGCCTCGCGGGCCTTCTGCGCGCGGGTCATGCGCTTTTTGCGGTAGGGCTTGTAGAGGTCCTCGACACGCTGGAGCTGCGTGGCCTCGCGAATCTGCTGCTCGAGCTCGGGCGTGAGCTTGCCCTGTGCGTCGATGAGCAGAATGACGTCCTCTTTACGCTGCTCAAGATTGCGCAGGTAGGACAGGCGCTCGTCGAGTGTGCGCAGGGCGACGTCGTCCATGCCGCCCGTGGCTTCCTTGCGGTAGCGCGAGATAAAGGGGATGGTGTTGCCCTCGTCGATGAGCTTGACGGCCGCCTCGATGTTGGCGGCCTTAAGGTTGAGCTCGTGGGCGAGCTGGGCGATAAGATCCATGGGACTCCTTGCGTTTAAGGTGCGTTTGCAGCACAGGGCTACCAAGGATACCACCCGTCCCAAAAGACTGTTTTGGGGCCGCGCCACGAAAGCGGCCTATCTACTACGTTTAACCCGTATGGGTCGACCATCCCCCGGTTTTCCGAAAATACGCAACCTGTCTACCTGCACTGATAATTGTCCTTGGGGGAAGCGGGCACTGCGGGGGCGCGTCAACAGCGCGCGATTTCCGCGTCGCAGCGCTACCCTGATGCTGAACGCCGGGACGATGACCCACTGACCTGCTGACGCCTCTTCGGCCGTCCTCAAATCCGACCTGTCTCGCCCCGGCTTCCGCGACCCGGAGTCCTGCCATGACCTAATAGGAGCATGAGCGCGGACAATCGGATAAGGCAACTTGATTGTAGCGCTCCCGTCAGTGCAATGTCTGGGAGGCTCGGGCGCGGAGCAGGCGGCAGACCGAGGGGAGCGAAAATGGAAGGCGAAACGGTCATCGCGGGCGTCGACACGCACAAGGACGTGCATGTCCTGTGCCTGCTCGACGGCCGTCGGGAGG
>NZ_KN214138.1:73079-84668 GCF_000763055.1 Collinsella sp. 4_8_47FAA
GAAGACGGAGCGGCACAGGCTCAACCGCGGCGGCAACCGGCAGGCGAACTGGGCGCTCTACGAGATCGCGATCAAGCGCATGGCATACGACGAGAGGACGAAGAGGTACGTGGCGAAGCGAACCTCCGAGGGGAAGTCCCGGAGGGAGGCGATCCGCTGCCTGAAGCGCTACATAGCGCGGGAGGTGTACCGCGTGCTCATGGACCCGAACCCCGACGGCGCCGCGCCGGAAGGCCCCGAGCTCGCGAAGATGCGCAAGGCGATGCGGGTGACCCAGAAGCAGGCCGCCGCGGGGCTCGGCATGTCCGCGGCCTCACTCGGTCACCTGGAACATGGGAGACGGCGGTCGACGAAACTGGAGAGGAGGTATTACGAGCTCCTGTGCGAATTGAAGGGAGCGCTCCCGCAAACTGCCTATTGACAACTTATAGGAGCGTCGGTTTTTATTTCGCAAAATTCGGTATGGTTGAGGGTTGTCGGTTAAACGTAGTAGATAGGCCCATTTCGTGGCGAACGAATTAGGCCGAGGTGCAAAATAGCCCCTCGCCTCAGAAAAATCGTCGGCAAGGTAGCAAAATGCTCCGCGGGCAGGAGGCTGCTCGCGGAGCAAAGAAGAGGGGCTTATTGGTGGCGGACCGAAGGGACCCGGCATGGGGCTTCTGCCGCGGTCGCTCTTAAGGCATTACAGCTCAACGAGCTGGCCGGTCTCGGCGGCCTCCTTGATGGCGTTGAGAAGCGTGAGCGTCTTAACGTTGTCGGCGGGGGTCACGACGGGCTCGACCTCGCGGCGGACGACCTTCACAAAGTGCTTGAGCTGCATCTTGTGCGGCAGCGCCGGGTCCACAGCCGGGATCTCCATCTGCAGCGGCTTGTGCCAGTTGGAGGCGCCGTCGTAGGAGAACTGGCGCAGGCGGGGCAGCGAAAGGGCGCCCTTAGTGCCGCCGATAAAGTAGGCGTCGGCGTCGAAGGGACGATACTGCGGGTCCTCGCGAGCGGTAGCCTCCCAGTTCCAGGGGCTGGCGGTGGCGTCGGAGATGGTCATGCTCGCAAGCGCGCCATCGGCAAAACGGACGTTGACCACGGCGGAGTCCTCGGTCTCAAAACCGCGGGCGGCGCTGGACTGCATGCCCTGGACGGCAACGGGCTCGCCCAGCAGGTAACGGAGCAGGTCGACGTCGTGCACCAGGTTGACCAGGATCGGGCCGGCACCCTTCTTGCGGCGCCACTCGACATCGAAATACTCGTCGTTCTTATAGATCATGTAGTGGAAGCTCGACACGGTGAGCTTGCCCAGCTCGCCGGACTCGATGATCTCCTTGGCCTTGTTGACGAAGGGGTTGTGGCGACGGTGCTGACCTACGAGCACGGGCACGCCGGCGGTCTCGGCCTCGGCGGCGAAGGCCTGGGCATCCTCGAGATCGTTGGAGATCGGCTTTTCGATCAACGGCACGATATTGCGCTTCACAGCCTCGCGGGCAACGCCCAGGTGCAAGTCGTTGGGGGTGGCGATAATGACGGCCTCGGGTTTGACCTCGTCCATCATCTGGGCGGGATCGGTGTAAAACGGCACGCCGGCGGCCTCGGCCGTGGCGCGAGCGCCCTCAAAGGCGTCGGCGATGGCGACGAGTTCGGCCTCGGGTTCCTCGGTGACAAAGCGGATGTGGTTGCGGCCCATGGCGCCGGCGCCGATAACGGCAATGCGGACGGGGTTGAGCTCAGACATTTCGACTCCTTAATACTGGTGACCGGTGGGATGCGACAAAGGGGCTGTCCCTTTGTCGCATCGGTAAAACTAGGCGGACTTCTTCTTGCTGTCGGAGACCATCATGTAGACGGTGAGCACGACGGCGATGGCGGCGATCACAATGGCGCCGTAGAAGGACTGCTGGTAGGCGGCGCTGCCGGCCTCGGCGTGATACAGCACGGCGGTGATGGGCTGGCTGATCCAGGTGGAAGCGGCATAACCCAAAAACATGATGCCGTAGTTGACGCCGATGTTGCTGGTGCCAAAGGCGCCACCGGTGAGCGGCGGGTAGATGACGAGCAGAGCGCCAAAGCTAAAGCCGAGCAGGGCGAGCGCCACAAAGAACATGCTCTGCGTAAAGCTCATCGACATGATGACGAGTGCGACGATGGTGACGACAAGGCTGATGAGCAGCGACTTATAGGCGCCGAGCTTGTCGATGATCTGGCCAAAGGACAGACGGCCGACCAGGTTGGCGCAGGTGTTGACGGAGACGACCACGCCGCCGAGGGCGACGGCCGCGGCGCTCGTGGGGTCGGCGAAGAGCTGGACGGCGGCGATGGAGGCAACCTTGCCCACGAGCAGGGTGCCCGCGGTGGCGGCAAAGGCGAAGGTGACGATGAGGACCCAGAAGCGCGGGGTCTTGACCATCTCGCCCGGGGTGAGGTCGCCGAAGGTGCCGGCATGCGCGCCGCCCTTGGGGGCCTCGAAGCCCTCGGGCAGCCAACCGGCCTCAGGGGCCTTCAGGAACAGGGCGGAGGCGGCGATCGTCACAAAGAAGATGACGCCGAGTGCCTTGAGGGCGTCAAAGATGCCCAGGCTCGGGATGAGCAGCGAGGCGAGCACCGGGGACAGTACAGCGGGGCCGGCGGTCGAAGCGGCCAGGGTGATGCCGGAGGCGAGGCCCTTCTTGTCGATGAACCACTTTTGGCCGGTGGTGAGCGCCGGGTTGTAGCCCAGGCCGTTGCCGATGGCGGCGACGAGCGAGAACCACAGGTAGAACTGCCACGGCTCGGTGACGGTGCCGGACATGAACCAGCCCAGGCCGTAGCACACGGCGGCGGCGATAACGACGTTGCGCGGGCCGATCTTATCGGAGATGCGGCCGGCGAAGATGCCCGTCACGGCCATGATGGTCTGAAAGACCGGGAAGGCCCAGGTAAGGGCGCTCGACCACTCGGGGTAGACGGCGAGCAGGTTCTTGCTCACGACGGAATACAGCGCGATGGAGCTGATGAAGAACATGGTGACGCACGCGGCGGAAAGCACGACGGCGCGACCCTTGTTGGAGTTGGTGGAAGCCATTGGACTCTTTCTGATCGATACGGGGGAGGAGCGGGCGTGTCCGCGGGACCTCCCTGTCAGGTTGGTTTACTGGTCAGTCGGCTTGGCGACGCCGGACTCATCGGACCAGAGCTCGACACCCTTGTTCTTAAGGTAGTTGTCGGCATAGGCGCGACGGCCGCCGGGCTTGGCGGTGAGGTCGCCCATCATGTTGGAGAAGCCGCCGTCGACCTTGATGGCGTCGCCGGTGGTGAAGTCCGAGCGCGTGGACGCCAGGAACATGACGGCGTTGGCGATATCGCTGACCTCGCCGATGCGGCGCGTGGCGATCAGACGGCTGCGGCTCTTTTCGACCTCGGGGTCGGCGTAGAAGTTGGCCGACATCGGGGTCTTAACGAAGCAGGGTTCGACGCAGTTGGAGCGGACGCCGTAGGGGCCCCACTCGGCGGCGAGCATCTTGGACATCATGTTCACGCCGGCCTTGGTGGAGCTGTACACGCCCGAGAACGTCTCGGGGGAGTGGCTGGCGACGGTCGAGATGTGCACCAGGCGACCCTGGCCGGCCTTGATCATCTCGCGACCAAAGCGCTGCGAGGTGATGAAGTAACCGGTGAGGTTGACGTTGAGCACCTGCTCCCAGTCGCTCAACGGCAGGTCTTCCATGGCTGCGAAGCGCAGGATGCCGGCGGTGTTGACGAGAACGTCGACGCGGCCGAAGTCGGCGATGGTGGCATCGACGGCGGCCTGAACCTCGGCCTCGTCGGTGGCGTTCATCTTGTAGCCCTCGGCGTGGATGCCAAACTCGGCGGCGAGGTCGGCGGCTGCGGCCTTGACCTTTTCCTCGTCCAGGTCGAGCATGACGACGTTGGCGCCATTGCGGGCGAACTCGCGGCAGATCTCGGCGCCCATACCGCCGAGCGCGCCAGTCACGGCGCAGACATCGCCCTCGAGCTTAAGCCAATTGCTCATAGGAACTTCCCTTCTTGTGCCTCCCGGTGGGTCGCTCCCATTAACCGACCCACGTGGTTTTCGCTGGTTATCGTATGCTTTGCATTTGCGCAGGTGAATTGCATATTTGTTAGAATGGCGTTAACCGTAGGTTTACGCTGTGCAATGTAGTTTATGCTTAACCGAGCGCGTGACCTGCGAAAATAACCCCCTGTGGCGCCATGTGGCCACGGGTGCGAAAACGGGAGAATGACGTGTACGATCGACGACTTGAGGCCATATCGGCCGCCGCGGAGCTGGGAAGCTTCTCGCGTGGGGCGGCAAAATTGCGCGTGTCGACCCCGGCGCTCGTCAAGCAGGTGTCGGGATTCGAGGCCGAGTTCGGCATCACGCTGTTCGAACGCTCGCACTCGGGCGTCAAGGTGACGCCGGCGGGCGCACTGCTGGTGGACGACGCGCGCTCGATCATGCGGCAGTCCGAGGACGCGCTGCGCCGTGCCCGACGCGCGGCGGGCGATGGCGGTGCCGTGCGCCTGGGCGTGTCGATGATGTGCCCAGGGCGCCAAACGCTGTCGATGTGGTCGGGCATCCACGATCTGGAACCGTCGCTGCGATTTGAGATCGTGCCGGTAAGCGACCTCTACGACGAACGCGAGACCGTCATGCGCAGCCTCGGTCGCGAGGTGGATGTGGTGCAGTCGAGTTTTTCGACCCCGCGCTGGGGTGACGCCTGCCAAAAGCTCCGCATCGTTAACGTGCCGTTTTATATCGACGTGCCACGCACGAGCCCGCTGGCGCGCAAGACACGCATTACGGTTGCCGACCTGGAGGGCATGCGCCTGCGCGTGCTCCGCCACGGCAACGACGCAATGGACAGCCTGCGCATCGACCTTCTGGCCGACGGCGGCGTTGACGTGATCGACGTGGACAGCTTTGACTTTGCGCTCTTTAACGAGGCAGAGGAAAAGGGCGACGCGGTGCTCACCTGCGGCGCATGGTCGGGGGTGCACCCGGCCTTTGTGGGCGTGCCGTTCCTGTGCGGGCGAGAGGTGCCGGTCTTTCTGCACTACCCGCTCGAGCCCACCCTCCAAGTCCAAAAATTCGTCAACGCCATGGCCCAACTCCTCAAGTAGCCAAAAGAGTCCCGTCCCAAATTAGCTACCCTTTGCTACGGGTTTAGCGGTCCTCGCGTTGCGGCCCGGCTGCCTCGGCTGTCTTTACGCGGTTCTTATCGACGTACATGTTCTTGTCGGCCTGGGAAAAGAGTTCGCGCATGGTAGGCGGCTCGTCAAAATCGCTGGAAAGCGCATACCCCACCGCGTAGCTGATGGGCATATCGGGGTGGACTTCGGAATACTCGTTCACGTTCGCGCGAATCCGAGTGAGACAAGATTCCACAGCGGCTCGGTCGGCATCCCACAGCACCGCGATAAACTCATCGCCGCCGTCGCGACCCACAAAGCACGTCTCCGACGCCACACTTCCCAGTTGTTGGGCAAAAGAGCGAATGTATTCATCGCCCTTCTCATGGCCGAAGTTGTTATTGACCGTATGCAGATTGTTAAGGTCGAAGACGCACACCGCAACGGGCGCCTCCGCGGAGACAGGCTGCTCCTGCCCCAAGATCTCCTCGCACTTGTTCTTATTGGGCAGTCCCGTGGCTTCGTCGAGATAGACTTTGCTCTGCAGCTCGCGATTAAGCGCGGCAGTGCGCACCGCGCGAACAAGTTCAACCGCAAAGGTCGCCACCAAGCCCACGATGTCGATGATCACCAAGCCCTCGAGATAGTTGAGCGCCGACGCCTTCTCCTGAGAGTAGTCCTCTGCGAGTCGCGTAGCATCGTCGCAAATGCCAAAGAACTCCTCGCTCATGGAGATGATGTCGGTGTTCTCATAGCCGACTTCGCGCACGCGGATGATCTCGGTGCAAAGCTCATCAAAATAATTTGCAAGCTCGGTCATTTTTGCCTGATACTCATCGTCGTCGAGACGGACGAGGTTGAGGTCGTCACTTCCGTAACGCAAACCGTTGATGTATGAATCCACGGCTTTGAGCAGGTCATCTTGAGGCTGGCCCGCATCCTCGAGCTTAACGATTCGCTGCGTGGTACCGCGCACCAGACCGGCGTAGTTGACCACACGCGCCGTGCCCTGGATATCGGAGACGAGCAGCATAACATTGATGAAGAAGAAGATGAGAACTGCCGTGAGCACCATCATGAGCAGGCGCACCGCCTGGCTGGCCTTCTTGGCGACAGAAGTATTCACAAGTTCACTCTCTCAAATGGCAAAAGCGCAGGTGGCACCCAGCGTGCTGAAATTCACGTGAGGTCAACTCTACCATATGGGCCAACAGCCTCAAACTGTAGCAGACGCTCGTCCAAATTGGCGTGACGCTTGTCTTGTTGTTCTTGACCTGGCCGCGCTATCGAACATGTTTCTGGTCTTGGATCACCATGGGAAAGCTCATCCCGTTTTGTGCGTCTAGAGTGGGATGCGGTTTCCCAAAGGTGCCGTTAGGGGAAACCACATCCCGGTTTATGCCCTTGAAATGGGATGCCGTTTCCCGGAGGGGGCCCAGCGGGAAACGGCATCCCATTCTGGGCCCGAAAAGTGGGATACGGTTTCCGGCCGGCATGAATAAAGCCTCCGCAGCTCGTGTGGCTGCGGAGGCTTTATTCGTTGCGGTGCATTGTGTTTGGGTCGTTGAGATGAGTCGATTTGCCCCGAAAGAGGAGGGCATTGACCTTAGGGTCATGCCCGACGAATGAGCGGCAAATCGGCCATCTCGGCGAGCCGAACTACTCCAGCTCAAACGCTCCGGTATAGAGCTGATAGTAGTATCCGCGCTTGGCGATCAGCTCGTCGTGGTTGCCGCGCTCGATGATGCGGCCGTGGTCCAGACAGATGATTGCGTCGGAGTTGCGCACGGTGGACAGGCGGTGCGCGATGACAAACGTCGTGCGGCCTTCCATGAGCTTGTCCATGCCGGCTTGCACGATGGCCTCGGTGCGGGTATCGATGCTCGACGTGGCCTCGTCCAGGATCATCGCCGGCGGATCGGCGACGGCGGCGCGTGCGATCGAGATCAGCTGGCGCTGGCCCTGCGACAGCTGGGCGCCGTTGCCGGTGAGCATCGTGTCGTAGCCGTCGGGCAGGCGGGTGATAAAGTCGTCCGCACCGGCGAGCTTTGCTGCCGCGATGCACTCCTCGTCGGTGGCATCCAGATTGCCGTAGCGGATGTTATCCATCACGGTGCCGGTGAACAGGTTTACGTCCTGCAGCACCACGCCCAGCGAGCGGCGCAGATCGGCCTTGCGGATCTTGTTGACGTTGATGCCGTCGTAGCGGATCTTGCCGTCGGCGATGTCGTAGAAGCGGTTGATGAGGTTGGTGATGGTCGTCTTACCGGCACCGGTGGCGCCGACAAACGCGACCTTCTGGCCCGGCTTGGCAAACACGGACACGCCGTGCAACACCTCGTGGTCGGGCGTGTAGCCAAAGTCGACGTTGTCCATGACCAGGTCACCGCGCAGCGGCACGTACTCGATCTCGCCGGTTGCGCGGTGCGGATGTTTCCACGCCCACATGCCGGTGTGGTGGTCGGCCTCCTCGAGCTGCCAGGTGCCGGGGTTCACCTGAGCGTTGACGAGCGTCACATAGCCTTCGTCGGCTTCGGGCTCCTCGTCGATGAGCTCAAAGATACGGTCGGCGCCGGCGAGGCCCATGACCACGGCGTTGATCTGCTGCGAGATCTGGCCGATCTGTCCGCAGAACTGCTTGGTCATGTTGAGGAACGGCACCACGACGGCGATGGACAGCGCCATGCCCGAGATGCTCAGGTTGGGCACGCCCAGCGCTAGGAAAATGCCGCCTGCCAGTGCGACCAGCACGTAGAGCAGGTTGCCCAGGTTCATAAGGATGGGCATGAGGATGTTGGCGTACATGTTGGCCTTTTGCGAGACCTCGAAGAGCTTTTCGTTGCGCTCGTCAAAATCGGCCTCGGCGGCAGACTCGTGGCAGAATGCCTTTACGACCTTCTGACCGTTCATGACTTCCTCGATATGGCCCTCGACCACGCCGAGTTCGGTCTGCTGCGCAATGAAGAAGCGCGCGGAGTTGGAGCCGAGCAGCTTGGTCATAAAGGTCATAAAGGCGACGCCGGCCACAATGACCAGGCACATCCAAACGCTGTAGTACAGCATGATAAAGAACACCGTGACGATGACGATGGTCGTCATGAGCAGGTTGGGCAGCGACTGGCTGATCATCTGGCGCAGCGTGTCGATGTCGTTGGTGTAGTGGCTCATGATGTCGCCGCGCTGGTGCGTGTCGAAGTAGCGAATCGGCAGGTCCTGCATGCGGTTGAACATCTTCTCGCGCAGCTTCTCGAGCGAGCCCTGCGTGACGATGGCCATGGCGCGGTTCCAGAACAGCGAGGACAGGATGCCGACGCCGTAGATGCAGGCGAGGGTGGTCACGAGCTGTGCGATCTTGGGCTGTGCAGCTTCCCAATCGCCCGACTGCCACGATTCGCTAATAATCTGCAGGGCGCTCTGAAGGAAGGTCGCGCCGATGGAGTTGATGATGGCGCAGAGCACTACGCCGACGACGACGAGGGGCAAAAGCACGGGGTAGAAGCCAAAGAGCGTCTTGATGAGGCGCGACATGGTGCCACCCTTGCGGTTGAGCGCGCGCTCGGCGGTCGTTGCCTTACTCATGTGCCTCGCCTCCTTCCTGGGTCTGAGCTTGTGTTGCGGATGCCTCGGTGTCGGCCTCGACGGCCTCTTCGCCTTCGGCAGACATCTTGTTTTGCGAGGTAAAGGTCTCGCGGTAGATCTCGCTCGTCTTGAGCAGCTCGTCGTGGTTACCGATCTGCGCGATGCGGCCGCCCTCCATGACGATGATGCGGTCTGCATCCTGCACGGAGCTAATGCGCTGGGCGATGATGAGCTTGGTCGTGTTGGGCAGATAGCTTGCCAGCCCTGCGCGAATCTTGGCGTCGGTCTTGGTGTCGACGGCGCTCGTGGAGTCGTCCAGGATCAAGATCTTGGGGCGACGCAGCAGGGCACGCGCAATGCACAGGCGCTGCTTCTGACCGCCGGAAACATTGGAGCCGCCCTGTTCGATCCAGGTGTCATAGCCCTTGGGGAAGCCGTCGACAAACTCGTCGGCGCAGGCCAGATGCGCGGCCTCGCGGACCTCTTCGTCGGTGGCGTTCGGGTCGCCCCAACGCAGGTTCTCGGCAATCGTGCCGCTAAACAGCACGTTTTTCTGCAGCACCATGGCCACCTGGTGGCGCAGGGCGTCCAAGTCGTAGTCGCGTACATCCACGCCGCCCACGCGCACGGTACCCTCGGTGGTGTCGTACAGGCGGGCGATGAGGTTTACGAGCGTGGACTTGGCCGAGCCGGTGCCGCCGATGATGCCGATGGTCTCGCCGCTCTTAATGTGCAGGTCGATATCGTCGAGCGCCTGGCGCTTCGCATGCGCGGAATACTTAAAGCTCACGTGGTCAAAGTCGATGGAACCGTCGGCAACCTCGAGCACGGGCTCGGCGGGATCGGCGATCGTGGGCTCGGCGGCTAGCACCTCGGTGATGCGGTGCGCCGATTCGTCGGCCATGGTCACCATGACAAAGATCATCGACAGCTGCATCAGGCTCATAAGGATCTGGAAGCCATAGGTAAAGATCGAGGAGAGCTGGCCCACGTCGAACAGGGTGCCCTGGCTCGTGATGATGAGCTTGGAGCCCAGGTAGATGATGACGACAAACGCGCCGTTGACGCAGATGTTCATCATGGGGTTGTTAAAGGCAAGCAGCTTCTCGGCGCGGGTGAAGTCCATCTGGACGTCGCGCGCAGCGGTCGCGAACTTCTCCTTCTCAAAGTCTTCGCGCACATAGCTCTTGACCACGCGCATGCCGGTGACGTTTTCCTCGACGGACTCGTTAAGGGCGTCGTACTTGTGGAACACGCGCGAGAAGATGGGACGCACCTTAAAGATGATAAAGAACAGTCCAAAGCCCAGCAGCGGAATGATGACCAGGTAGACCATAGCGACGCTGCCGCCCATGATAAATGCCATGGTAAAGGCGAAGATCAATACCAGCGGCGCGCGCACGGCGATACGGATGATCATCATAAAGGCCTGCTGCACGTTGTTGATATCGGTGGTCAGGCGCGTGACGAGCGAGGAGCTCGAGAACTCATCGATGTTGGCAAAGCTGAACGTCTGGATCTTGTAGAACAGGTCATGACGCAGGTTCTTGGCGAAGCCGCAGCTCGCATGGCTGCAGGTGACGCCGGCGGCGGCACCAAAAGCAAGCGACGTCAGCGCGATGAGCACCAAAAAGCCCGCGGTGGGAAGCATCTCGGCTACGGTGGCGCCGTCTTTGATGGCGTCGATCAGGTTGGCGGTGATAAATGGAATCAGCATCTCGCAGAGTACCTCGCCAAGCACGAGCAATGGCGTGGCAACAGTGACTTTCATATAGTCGCGGATGCTGCCCATGAGGGTTTTAATCATCCAGTTCCTCCCAGGTTACACGGATTTTCTCGAGCATTTCGGCGAGCTGCTCGCGCTCATCGTGGGTGAGGGCACCAAAGGCCTGCTCTCTAAAGCGAATGCGGGCTGCCTGGTCGATGCGGGCGTTTTCCCGGCCGGTTTCGGTCAGGCGAATGGTGAGCTGCCGTCGATCCTTGGGGTTACGGCTGCGCTCGATGAGGCCGTTGAGCTCGAGCTTGGACAGGATCTCGGAAAGCGACCCCGGCTTGAGGTCAAAGTGCATGCCGAGTTCCTGCTGCGACATCTCGCCGCCGGGTTGCTTGGCCAGCAGGCAGATGATGGGCGCCTTGCCGGACACGCCTCCGCCATGAAAATGCATGTAATGGCCGCAAAAGCCCAGGCCATTGAGGATGCGCTTGGCAAGCTTGTCTTCTGAGCTAACCGCTTCGGGTGCATCCGCCGGCTGTGACGGGTCGCCGCCGGGCTCATGCGAACAAAGGTTAAGAGGTTCATTGCACATGAATTAGTGTTGCTCCTTTCTTTAGTTAGGTAGTGGAATTGTTTTGTGCCTAACCAATCTAGGAGCATGAGAAATGAATGTCAAGGTACCAAACTAGCCGTTACGCGGTTTTACCAAACCGCGTAACGGCTCTATGTTCGAGCGGCACTTAGGGACGTTCCTTATGTGCCGGCACTTGGGGACACTCCTTGGGCTAATTGCCGGGATAGTCGTTGGGGACGTTCTTGTTTGACTAGTCATTTAAGAACGTCCATTACAGTCGAAATTGTCAGCCCGGGACCGTCTCGGGCTACGATTGAGGCGCGCCCAGAACGGGCCGCCGACCGGGCGCCCGCGCACGGCCGAACGTCCCTGCCCCCGAGAGGGCCTGTTGGGTGCTGCCGGCGCGGGACGCGCCGCCCCCGACGGCTGATAGGAAAGTGCCGGGCAGGCGCCGCGGCTGGTAATGTGAGTGCCGAGGGGGAGGCCATCCGGTCGAACGACTACCGGAAGGATACCACCGTGAAAGCGCCATCCACCAGACCCGCGGCCGTGCTCGGCCTGGACGTCGGCAAGTCGTCGCACTGGGCCTGCCTGATCGACCGCG
>NZ_KN214138.1:85154-114623 GCF_000763055.1 Collinsella sp. 4_8_47FAA
GAACAGGCAGGCCAGGTTCCTGGCCGCCCGGATATCGGAGGCCCTCGACGAGGCCGGGGCCCTCGAGGCCGAGACGGCGGCGCTGCTCGAGGGCGACGAGACCTACGCGTGTCTGCTCACCGTGCCCGGCATCGGCCCGAGGACCGCGGCGCAGCTCGCGGTGTCGGTCGACATCGGGAGGTTCCCGGACCACGACCACCTGGCCTCGTACTGCGGCATAGCCCCGAGGGTGAGGAGCTCCGGCACGTCGGTGAGGTCGGTCAGGGCGTCCAGGCGCGGCGACGCGAGGCTCAAGTCCCTGCTGATCTTCTCGTGCAACAGCCTGGTGAGGTCCTCGGGGCGCTACGGCGAGTACTACCGGGCCTGCAGGGCGCGGGGCATGGGGCACGGGCGGGCGCTCAAGGCCGTCGCGAGGAAGCGGCTCAGGGCGATATACGCCGTGATGCGCGACCGGGTGCCCTACCGGGAGTAGCCCCGACGGTTGACAAAACTATAGGAACACCCAATGACTACCTCGTTTTCGTAACCTTTTCGCAACAATGCGCTCTTCGCGACCGTAGCGCCCGCTCACAACGTCCCCTGCGCTACACTTAGTCGCACTGTGGCGCTGCTGCGCCGTGCCCGAGCCAAGGGAGACCCTCATGAAGAACACTCAGCTGCTGCTGATCAACGATATGTGCGGCTACGGCAAGGTCGCGCTTTCCGCCATGCTGCCGGTGCTGTCGCACATGGGCTACCGCATCCACAACCTGCCGACGGCACTTGTGTCCGATACGCTCAACTATCCCAAGTTCTACATCCACGACACCACCGAGTACGTGCGCCAGAGCCTCGCCATCTGGGAGGAGCTCGGCTTTGAGTTCGACGCCATCTCTACCGGCTTTATCGTGACCGAGGAAGAGACGCGCATCATTTCGGACTTCTGCCACCGTCGCGCGCAAAAGGGTACCAAGGTGTTCGTCGACCCCATCATGGGCGACAACGGCAAGCTCTACGCCGGCGTGCCCGAGTCCACGATCGGTCTCATGCGCAGCCTGCTCGAGTGCGCCGACTATGCGGTGCCAAACTACACCGAGGCGTGCCTGCTCACCGATACGCCCATTGCCGAGCAAATCACGCCCGATGAGGGCCGCACTCTTGTGGATGCCGTGCGTGCCCTGGGCGCCAAGTCGGTGGTCATTACGAGCGCTGTGGTCGACGGTGCGAATGTCGTCATCGGTTACGACCATGTGGCGGGGGAGTACTTCACGATTCCCTTCGACCTGATCCCGGTCTATTTCCCGGGCACGGGCGACACGTTCTCGGCGGTGCTCGTCGGCCGCGTTATGGCAGGTTGGAGTCTGCAGCGCGCGACGTCCGATGCCATGCGCGTGGTGGCTGAGCTTATCGAGCGCAATGCCGACCAAGAGGATAAGTCGGCTGGCCTTCCCATCGAGGCCTGCCTGGACGTGATTGACCATGAGTAATGCTGGCGAGGGCGGCGCCAAGCCTGCGGGCGGGGGCAAGCCGCTCGGCGCGCCGCGTGGCAAGCGTCCGCGTATCCGCGTGAGCTGCGTGGACCAGCTGGGTGCGTGCCGCTGCCACCATGGTCACAAGCCGGGCGACGTCTTCGACTTTGACCGCGACCGCGGCAAGATGTGTGCCATGGCCTGCCATGTGGGCTTTCCCTATATCGATATCCTGCGCTATGGCGGAACCGTGCCCGGCAACGAGCCTGGTACGGCAAAGTTCTGCTGTCCCGAGGTCGATACGCTGAACGTCTGGCTTGCCGAGATCGTCGACGAGTAGTCGAGCGCAATGTGACAAAGGGACAGTTCTTTTGTCACATTCGCCGGTGGTGCCTCTTCTATTATGCTTGTAATCTCAAATCTCTGCATTTCATCCGATTTTAGGTTCTAAAAATTCTGCGTTTCATCGATAATCAAGCGTATAAAACTTTGCATTTCATTTGATAACACTGAGGGGAGAGCCTATGCTGCGTAGGAAAATAGCGGCAGAGCTGGAGCGCTGGCTGAAGTCTGCCGAGCAAAAGGCCTTATTCATTACGGGTTCTCGCCAGATTGGCAAAAGCTATTCGATTCGCGCATTTGGCAAAGCCAACCATGCAACCTACATCGAGCTTAACCTCATGGAAAACCGCCAGGCAAAAGATGCTCTTCTCGAGGCGCGGGATGCCGATGATTTCATCAGCAGGGTGACGCTTCTTTCGGGAAAGCCGATTGCACCAGGCAAAACGCTCGTGTTTATCGATGAGGTCCAAGAGGCCCCCGACATCATGACGATGGCAAAGTTCCTTGTTGAGGACGGGAGGTGCCGCTGGGCGTTTTCGGGGTCAATGCTCGGGACTCAGTTCAAGGGCGTCAGGTCCTATCCCGTGGGGTATGTCCACGAGCTTAGGATGTTCCCGCTCGATTTTGAGGAGTTTTGCTGGGCAATCGGGGTGAGCGAGGGGGCTCGCCAAACGATACGTGACGCGTGTATCAGCGAGAAGCCCATTCCTGATTACATTCATGACGCGATGATGGCAAACTTCAGGACCTATACCGTTGTCGGCGGAATGCCGGAGGTCGTGCAGCGTTTCCTTGACACGCAGGGCGACCTTGCCTCTGTTTGTCAGCTACAGTCAGAGCTCAACGAACAGTACCGGCGGGATATCTCCAGGTATGCAAGCGGGCGAGCCCTTCAGGCGCAGAGCATCTACGATCAGCTCCCTATTATGCTCGAGGGCGAAAACAAGCGCTTCGTGCTCAATTCCATTGACCCTAAGGCGCACTACGAGAAGTATCAGCGAGATTTTGTATGGCTTGTCGATGCCGGCGTTGCTCTCAAAGCCGATATCGTAACCGAGCCAAAATCGCCCCTGCTCAAGACGGCGCGGCCATCGCAGTTCAAGCTATATCAATCGGATACGGGCATGTTGATGGCGCGCTACCCCGTTGGAGTCGCCCAAGCGGCGTATCTTGATAGCAAGGAGCCCAATCTGGGCGGCATTTACGAAAACGTGGTGGCCCAGCAGCTGGCTGCCCAAAATCGCCAGCTTTACTACTATCAGACAAAAAAGCGCGGTGAAGTGGACTTTGTGGTCGATGGACCGGATGGGACGGCTGTTCCGATCGAGGTTAAATCGGGCTCCTATTACCACGCGCACGCTGCGCTCGGTCATGTGCTTGATACGGCTGAATATGACGTAAGGCTCGGGATTGTTTTCTCGAGAGGCAACGTTGAGCGCAACGGAGCGGTTCTCTATTTGCCGCTATATGCGACCTGGGCCCTTTCGGATGTTTTGGGCGACTCCTGCGCCGAGGGGATAAAGCTGGAGGTCAAGCCGGTCTAGGGCCAGTCCCGGATGTGGCAAAGGGACAGTCCCTTTGTCACATTCATGAGTGTGGATTTTCTCCCACCGAGATAACGAGCGTGGATTTTCTCCCGTTTAGAGCGCACTCGAACGCTCAAAGTGGGAGAAAATCCACGCTCGTTTTATGCCGATGGCGTGGCCCGTGTGCCCGCGCCGCCCGAGCGCCTACAGCTGCTCGAGCATGGCGGTGCAACCGGCGAGTACATCGCGGTAGGTGGCGTCGAAATTGCCGGTGTACCAGGGGTCGGCCACGTCGCCGGGGCGATCGGTCCAATCGAGCAGGCGCGAGATCTTGCCATCGGGGTCCTTCCCAAAAATTCGGTACAGGGCGCGGGCGTTCTCGTCGTCCATATAGACAATGTGGTCCCAGTCGCCATACTCCGCGCGACGTACCTGACGTGCGCGATGTGCGACGACGGGAATCCCGACCTCGCGTAGCTTGGCAACGGTACCGTGGTGTGGCGGGTTGCCGATCTCCTCGGTCGAGGTCGCCGCGGAATCGATGGCAAACTCCGCCTCGCGCCCAGCGCGGCGCACGAGCTCGGTAAACACCGACTCGGCCATCGTCGAGCGGCAGATGTTTCCATAGCAGATAAACAGTACACGTTGCATATGCGGTTTCCTTTCGATCGCCATCATCGAGCTCGAGTATCGCATCTACGCCTGCGCCATCGCCCTCTTGCGTTCCCAGCGAGCCAACTTAATCGTCACCAGCGTAAGCACCCAGGCCACAAGCGAGAACGCGGCACCCACTGCGCCTACATATGCAATGCCAACGCTGCTTACCACGGCGCCGCCCACTGCGGTGCCAAACGAGATGCCGACGTTAAACGCCATGGGCTCAACCGAACTTGCGAGTACCATCGACTTGGGATGGCGGCTGCGTGCCACGTCCATAAAGTGCGTGATGCACGACACCGAGAACAGGTACATGAGCAGCGCCAGGCTAAAGACAAAGACCAGCGCGAGCGGCATGGTGCCGCCCACAGCAAACAGTCCGAGTAACGCTGCAGCCTGCAGCACAAACGTCACGAGTAGCGCCTTCATGCCAAAGCGAGCATCGATCCATCCGCCCAGGATGTTCGAGATCAGGCAGAACACGCCGTAGGCCATGAGCGTGGTACTGGCTTCGACCGTGCCCATGCCCAGCACCTGCTCAAGATAAGGCGTCACGTAGCCGTAGAACACATAGACCGAGCCCACGCCAAACAAAAAGATGAGCATGCCGGTGATGATGCTCGGTTCGCGCAGCAGCCCCGCCTGCTCGCGAAAGGTGGCAGGTTCGTCGGTTTGCCCAGCGCGCGGCATAAACATCACGAGCGCTCCGCAGATCAGAACGGCAAAGGCCAGCGTGCCGTACATGGCCACGTGCCAATCGAGTGTGTCGGCCACAAACTTGCCGATCGAAGTGACAAAGACCATTGCCACGGAAAACGCACCATATACCACCGAGATGGCAAACGAAGTTTGCTGCGGGGACAGCAGCTCGGGGATGTACGTCACACCCACAGCGAGCAGTGCGCCAGAGACGGAGCCCAGGATGATGCGCGAGATAAACAGCACCTGGAAGTTGGGCGCCAACGCCATGACCAGGTTGCCGAGCACAAAGACGATGCTGTAGCACACGAGCAGCTGGTAGCGGCGAAAACGTCCCGTGCTGAGCGCAAGCACCGGCGTGGCGATGGCGTAGACAAGCGCAAACACGCTGATGAGCTGGCCTGCGGTGGCAAGCGATATGCCGAGCTCCGTCGCCAGGTCGCTCTCGATGCCGATGACCACGAACTCCGAGCAGCCGAGCGAAAAACCTAACAACACGAGCAGCGCCAGGCAAAGATTGGTGCGCGCAGGTGAAAGCGCGGCGGCGGTTGACTTGCTTTTAGGCGTGGTTGCGGCGGTCAAGGCTGTCACTCCAATGTCGCATTAATAAGCGGGATTCAATCCCTGCAACTCTAACAGAATGTGACAAAGAGACAGTCCCTTTGTCGCATTGCGCTGCCGGCCAGTCGCCCAAACCGTCACAACATTCGGCGAAAATCTCGAAATCGAGGAAAAGCGTCGAATGTTGTGACGGTTTTTGTGTCCGGCGCGGGTGAGCTTCGGTGTCGTCTGGGGGTATAAAACTAGCGAGTGTTTATTTGCGAGGCCTAAGGGGCGCCCCGTATGGATATCGATAACTTTGAATGGTGGTATAGCGAGGGTGAGACTCCGGACGAGGGGTGGGACGAGCCTACGCCGCGTGGCGTGTCGAGCGACGAGGACGAGACCGGCAACGACGTCGCCGCCGACTCGGACGCCGCCCTCGATCCCGTCGAGCCCCTGACCTTCGAACAAGCTTGGGCCCAGGCCGAGGCAGACGAGGCCAAGGCCGACGCTACGGCCACGCTCGGCGAGCCAGCCGACATGTCGATCTCGCCGGCAAAGACCCCGCAGCCGCGTCACACCATCGATCCCGACAGCACGGCATCCTTCAGTATTCTCGACGTGCCCTCGCAGGGCGCTCAGGCGCCCGCACCCACACGTCGCCCCAATCTGTCTCGCGAGGAAGATGCAGGACGTCGCTCTCCGCTTGGCCCCATCCTTATCGCCTTCATGGCCGGCGTTATCGCATGCTCGGTAATTGGAAACGTCTGGAGCCATGTCGAGCAGCAGCGAAAAGACGCCGCCAGGGTCGAGATGTCTGTCGAGCAATCGCTCGGCCGCACGCGCTCAGTACATGTGTCGGTCGAGGTCAAGGACGGCGCGACGTGGGACACCGCGCGCGGCGACAGCCAAATGCTCATCCATATCGTGGGGCGCACGCTCAAAGGGCAGACGATTGACGAGTATCAATACGTCAATTCCGCTGGTGACGGCATCGAACTTAAGCCCGGCGACTACGAGCTCACCGTCGATGAACCGCCCGTCGCCACCGACGGCACGCGCTTCCGTGCCTCAAAGCGCATGGTTCCCGTGAGCTTTAACTCGCAGGCGCCCGATACGGTCGACACCACGCCACAGGGCGGGTTTGACCTTTACGTAGATACCCAGTAGGCGCTCGCCGCTCATTCCGCTATGGCTACTCAATAATCGCCTGCCGTCCCGTCCCGCCGCCAAGAGTGGGACAATAGCCCTCGACACTATTGTTTACTTTTGGAGGAAGTAGCATGTCTACCGTCACTACCATCAAGCGCGGCGGCCTCACCGCGGCCATCGATTCCATGGGCGCCCAGCTCACGAGCCTTGCTCTCAACGGCAACGAGTATCTGTGGCAGGGCGACCCCGCCTTTTGGGGCAAGCATGCGCCCATCCTGTTCCCCATTGTGGGTTCGCTGCGCAACAACACGGCAACGTCTGCGGCCGGCACCTGCGAGATGCCGCGCCACGGACTCGCGCGCATCGTCGAGCACAAGCTGGTCGAGGTTTCGGAGGACGGCTCCTCGGTAACGTACGAGATCACCGACACGTCCGAGTCGCTCAAGGCCTTTCCGTTCCACTTTAAGCTCAACATGACCTATGCCCTGACCGGCGACGCCATCCTCACGCAGACCTTTGCCGTCACCAATACCGGCGACGTGGACCTGCCGTTCTCGGTGGGCGGCCACCCTGCGTTTAACGTACCGGCTCCCGGTGCCGAGGACGAGGCATTCGAGGATTACGAGCTGGCGTTTACCGAGGCTTGGACTAACGAGGCTCCCATCATCACGCCCGACGGTCTTATGACGTTCGAGGGCAGCTACAAGGCTCCCGATAACTCGGACGTGCTGCCCATCACGCACCGCAGCTTCGATAACGACGCCATCATGTTCACCGATACCCCGGGCTCCACGCTCACGCTGCGCGGCCGCAAGTCGGGTCACGGCGTCAAGATCGACTTTGAGGGCTTTAAGTACATTGGCGTGTGGTCTGCCGCCAACGACGCTCCGTTTGTGGCGCTCGAGCCCTGGACCGGTCACACCACCATGGACACCGAGGACGATGTCTTTGAGCACAAGGTCAACACCATCACCCTGGCCCCGGGCGAGACGGACAAGCGCAGTTTTAGCGTTACCTTGCTCTAGAGGTTCCGCCGCTCGGTCGATGCTGCGCGTCGTCCAGAGCGACAAGTTGTCATTCAAAAGGCAAGGCATAGACCTTCTGGTCATGCCTTGCCTTTTTCGTGCCACTTGTTCGCTCTGGACGTCGCTCGCCGGCATTGCCAAAACATCGGCGTCCCCAATGACTACCGCGTGTCTATTAATTTTTCGAGCTTGTGCTGCGCTGCTAGTTGCTGGCGTATATCCTGTTAAGTCGTCAGCATACGATTCAACAGGGAAGGCAGATTATGCATTCTCCCCATCGACGCGACGCGCATCCACAGCCGGTATGCAGCCGTCGCATCTTTTTGGGTAGCGCTCTCGCTGCGAGCGCTTCCGTCGTCGCCGGCGCGCTCGCCGGCTGTCAGCGCCCGTCCACGCTCAAGGTGGTTCAGCCCACGACGGGCGGCGGTCGCGACGACCTGTCCGATTCCGTTATCGGCAAGGATAAGATCCGCATTGGCATGGAGGCGGCCTACGCCCCGTACAACTGGCAGGTTTCCGAAGCCAGCGAGTACACCATCCCCATCGACAACGTACAGGGCGCCTATGCCGATGGCTACGACGTGCAGATCGCCAAGATCGTCTGCAAGGCCCTCGGTGGCGAGCCCGTTGCCGTCAAGCAAGGCTTCTCGGGTCTTATCGATTCGCTCAACAACGGCCAGATCGACCTCATCATTGCCGGCATGAGCGCCACGCCCGAGCGCGAGGAGTCGGTCGGCTTTTCCGATCCGTACTTCATTGGCTACTTTGGCCTGTTCGTAAAAGAGGGCTCGCCCTACCAAAACGCGACCAAGCTCAGCGACTTCAGCGGTGCCACGGTACTCGGCCAAAAGGACACCATGCTCGACACCGTCATCGACGAGATTCCGGGCGTTGTCCACAAGAACCCGGTCGATTCGGTCCCCACGGTGTTTTCGAACCTGCTGCAGGGCACCTGCGACGCCGTGACCTACAACACCGAGAACGAGAAGGGCTATATGGCCCAAAACCCGGGTATCGTGCCGATTCAATTTGCCGAGGGCGAGGGCTTTAAGCAGGAGGTCGCGGCAAACGTCGGCTGCCGCAAGGGCTCGGACAAACTGCTTAAGCTCATCGACAAGACACTCAAGGGCATTAGCCAAGAGGAGCGCGACCAAATGTGGGACGCGTGCCTCGACCGTCAGCCGGCATAGGGAGGCAGCATGAAAACCATTAATCGTCTGGCCTCCTTTATTAAGGCCGACCACCGTTATGTATACCTGGGCACGAGCGTCATCGCGGCGCTCGGCCTGGCGTTTAGCCAGCGCAACCCCACGCCGATGAGTTTCTTGGCCCCCACCGGTATCTTCCAGGATTGCCTTTGGGCGATTCTTTGGGCCTGGCTCGTCGTGTCGGCGGCGGCGTTGGTCACCAAGCTCATGCACTGGAACGACTATCGCGAAAAGTCGCCGTTTGCTTCCGAGCGCTTCCGTCGCGGCGCGCGCCTGGGCAGTTATGTCGTCGTTGCTATTGCGGCGATCTTCTTTGTCGACCGCTGCGTCATGTCGTTTATCGACCTGGTGCAGGTGAGCATTGTCTCGGATTCCAACCCCAGCGACTTTTTGTCGAGCCTGGTCTACATGACCTACAAGAGCGGGGACTTCTTCATTCGCGGTATCGAGATCACCATCGCGCTTGCCACCTTCGGCACCGTCATCGCATTCTTCCTGGCGCTGCTCTTCGTGTTCCTACGCATTCAGACGTTCGACCGCGTGGATAACGACCTGGTGCGCTTCTTTAAGAGTATCGGCCGCGGCTTTGCGACCGTCTACTCCACCATCGTGCGCGGCACGCCCATGATGGTCCAGGGCCTGCTCATCTATTACGCGGGCTTCACCGTTTTGCGCGGCATGGGCTTCGAGACCGCCCAGGCCAACCAGATCTGGAGCACCTTCACCGCCGGCCTCGTCACCATCTCGCTCAACTCCACCGCCTACATGATGGAGGTCCTGCGCGGCGGCATCGAGTCCATCGATCCCGGCCAGGCCGAGGCAGCACGCTCGCTGGGCCTGTCGCAGTGGCAAGCTATGCGCAAAGTCGTGTTCCCCCAGGGCATTAAAAACGCGATTCCGGCGCTCACCAACGAGCTCATCATCAACATCAAGGATTCGTCGGTGCTCTCGGTCATCGGCGTGTTTGACCTCATGTACGCCACCACCACCGTCGCCGGCGTGTACTACCGCCAGATGGAGGTCTACTGCGTGGCGCTCGTGGTCTACCTGATCCTGACGCTCGTGGCGAGCCGCCTGCTCGAGGCCTTTGGCAAAAAGCTCGGCGCCGAGGCTCCGGTCACGCTGCCCAGCTCCAACTAGGCTCAAGACGAGGAGAATCATCATGGCAGATACCGCCACTACCGGCACCGCGGCCGCCGCACAGACCAATGAGCCGCTCATCCGCGTCGAGGGCCTGCGCAAGAGCTTCGGCTCGCTCGAGGTGCTCAAGGGCATCGACCTGTCCGTTAACCCCGGCGAGGTCGTCACCATTATCGGCGCCTCAGGCTCGGGCAAATCGACCTTTCTGCGCTGCCTCAACCTGCTCGAGACTCCGGACGCGGGCCACATCTGGTTCCACGGCCAGGACCTTACGGCCGAGCGCTGCAACATTAACAAGCTGCGTGAGGACATCGGCATGGTGTTCCAGGGCTTTAACCTGTTCAACAACATGGATGTGCTCGACAACTGCACGCTCGCGCCCGTCACGCTCAAAAAGATGAGCAAGACCGAGGCCGAGAAGGTCGCGATGGAGCATCTGACGAGCGTGGGGCTCGAGAAGTTCGCGCACGCCGCCGTGGGTCGCCTGTCCGGCGGCCAAAAGCAGCGCGTGGCCATCGCTCGTGCCCTATGCATGAATCCGCAGATCATGCTGTTTGACGAGCCTACCTCCGCGCTCGATCCCGAGATCGTGGGCGAGGTGCTCGACGTTATGCGCAAGCTCGCCGCCGACGGCATGACCATGGTCGTCGTTACCCACGAGATGGCCTTCGCGCGCACCGTGTCCGACCGCGTGGTCTTTATGGACCAGGGCGTGGTGCTCGAGGACGCCGCGCCGGCTGAGCTCTTTGGCAATCCCAAGCACCAGCGCACCCGCGAGTTCCTCTCGCGTTATCTCAACGACAAATAATGCAAGCGAACGTGGCAAAGGGACCTCCTCTTTGCCACGCTGTTTTTGGAGGAAGGCATGGCCGAGGTTTGGCGCTTCTTTGCGTACGAGGATGATTTTGCCGATATCGACGAGGTCGGCGCGTGCGAGCGCCTGGGCCGCGTGCTGTCGTTTCCGACGATTTCGAGCATGGATGCCCAGACGGTGGACTGGCAGGCGTTTGACGACCTGCGCGCCTATATGCAGCAGGGCTGGCCGCGCGTGTTTGCGACGGGCGAGGTCGAGCTCATCGACCATTCGCTGCTCGTGACGCTTGCCGGCACCGACCCCGCCCTCAAGCCGGTCATGCTCATGGGCCACATGGACGTGGTTCCCGTGGTGCCGGGCACCGAGACGGACTGGACGCACGATCCCTTTAGCGGGCACGTGGACGACACCTATATTTGGGGTCGCGGCGCCATCGATATGAAAGACCAGGTTGCGGGCATCCTGGAGGCCGTTGAGTATGCGCTGGCGCACGGTTGGCAACACGAACGAACCCTGCTGCTGGCCTTTGGCCAGGATGAGGAGACCACGCAGTACGGCGCGGGTGCCATTGGTCGCGCGCTCGAGGAGCGTGGCGTTGAGCTTGAGTACCTGATCGACGAGGGCGACTATCGTATCGTTGCGGCTGCCGAGTACAGCGCAGGTGAGGGTTGGCTTATGCATGCCGATCTTGCCGAGAAGGGCTATGCCGATATCGTGCTCAAGACGAGAAGCGAAGGCGGGCATTCTTCCAACCCTTATGGTGGCACGTCGCTCGAAGTGCTCAGCCGCGCTATTGCCGCGATTTGCGATATCGAGTGGCCGGCGCGTGTGACCGACCTGCTTGCCGCGCAGCTCGTCGAGCTGGGGCTTTATACCGCAGACGAGATTGCTGCCAGCAAGGATGCCATCGTGCGCGACTGCCTCGCCAGCAAAAAGCTGTACCCGCTTGTGACCACCACCTGCGCGCCCACGCAAATCGAAGGCGGCAGTACCGGTGCCAACGTAATGCCGCAGGATATGTGGGCTAATATCAACTTCCGCATGCTCGAGGGCACGAGCGTGGCCGATGTCGTGGCCTGCTGCCGCGAGGCCGTTGCCGCCCCTGGGCTCGCTGGCCGAGTCGAGGTCGAGCTGGGCCCCGGCAGCTCCGAGCCTTCGCCGTCTCCGCGTGTCGGTGGACCGGGGCTCGAGGCCGTTCGCGCCATCGCCGCCCGCTATTTCCGTGATCCAAAGGGGACGGAGGAAAACGGACCGAGTGCGACGGGCGGGGCTCCTGTCAGCATCGTCCCCTCGACCGTGATCGGCGCGACCGACGCTGCCAACTATCAGCGCATTTGCCCTGAGTGCATTCGTTTCTCGGCCTTTGTGGTCGACGATGACGAGTGCGACCGAGGCGTCCACGGCACCAACGAGCGCATTACCCGCCGAGTCTACCTTCAGGGTGTCCGCTTTTTCATCGCTCTGCTCCACACGCTCTAGAATCCAACAAAGGGACTGTCCCTTTGTCGGATTCCGTGCGGGTTATATGCAGGTTTGCCTGCGCACGCTATCATGTATGGGTTAGACCGCAACTATGTACCCCATACGCGAAGGGATGCGCATGTATCTGAGGATCGACATGTTCTAGCCGGGCTTACCCCCGCAGCGGCGCCCCGCGCCCCATCAATTCTGCCGATTTTCACCTTCACGCATATAAAGGAGTCCGTCATGCGCGACAAGCTCGAAAAGATCATCAAGGCCTACGAGGAGCTCGAGAAGAAGCTTTCCGACCCGGCCGTCGCCTCCGATATCAAGGAGTTCACGCGTCTCAACAAGGAATACGCGCACCAGTCCGACCTCATCGCCGCCTCGCGCGAGTACATCGGCGCGCTCGATGACATCGAGGCTGCCAAGGAAATGCTGCACGATACCACCGATGCCGATGAGAAGGAGATGCTCCAGATGGACATCTCCGAAAACGAGGCCAAGCTTCCCCAGCTCGAGGAAGACATCAAGTACATGCTCATCCCGAGCGACCCCAACGACGACAAGAACACCATCGTCGAGATCCGCTCCGCCGCCGGTGGCGACGAGGCGGCCATCTTCGCCGGCGACCTGTACAAGATGTATCAGCGCTTTTGCGAGTCGCGTGGCTGGAAGACTACCGTGCTCGACTCCAGCCCCAGCGAGGCCGGTGGCTTTAAGTCCATTGAGTTCAAGGTCGAGGGCGACCGCGTCTACTCCGTCATGAAGTACGAGTCCGGCGTGCACCGCGTCCAGCGCGTCCCCAAGACCGAGTCCCAGGGCCGCATTCAGACCTCCACGGCTACCGTCGCCGTGCTTCCCGAGGCCGAGGAGATCGACGTCCAGATCAACCAGTCCGACCTGCGCATCGACACCTACTGCGCCTCCGGCCCTGGCGGTCAGTGCGTTAACACCACCTACTCCGCCGTGCGCATTACCCACCTGCCCACCAACACCGTGGTGCAGTCGCAGGAGCAGCGCTCCCAGATCCAGAACCGCGAGGTCTGCATGCAGATGCTGCGTGCCCGTCTGTACGAGATGGAGCTCGAGAAGCAGCAGGCCGAGCTCGGTGCCGAGCGCCAGAGCCAGATCGGCCATGGCAACCGTTCCGAGAAGATCCGTACCTACAACCAGCCCCAGGACCGCGTGACCGATCACCGCATCGGCTTCAACTCCACCTACAACGGCGTCCTTCTGGGCGATCAGCTCGGCACCGTGATCGAGGCACTCGCCGCCGCCGAGCGAGCCGAGAAGCTGGCGCAGGCTGTGTAGGTTCCGCCGTTCTACCGAACGGCGGACCAGCCGACGCTGCGCGGGCCGCATTTGGACAATCTGACGTTCAACTTCAAGGGCGCGACCAGAAGGTCAGCGCCCTTTCGTTTCACGTCACCTTGTCTCAAATGCGACCCGCTCGCTGTCCGTCCTCTACCTGCGGTGTTGCCTTGCTCCGGATGCGGTATGCTCAACCTGCGGCGCCTTAGATGTAGTCATTGGGGACGTTCTTAAATGACTAGGTTGGGCACATTGCTTTGAGATGTTATTTAATCGGCTTTGATGGCCATTAAGCCGGCTACCTGCTCAAAGAAATTAGCGGCATTCATCTGCTATCGAAAATAATGCTCAAAAAATCGTCCGAGAAGTCGCGGGGCGATTTTTGATGCGTCGCGCGTCAAGTGATTTGGCAAGTTCTTGGTTAGACATTGGTCAGTTTTGGGGCAACCTTGCCAAAAGCTTGACGGATGCAGATTTAGACGTCGACGAATGAACACTTCGATTGCGATTCAAGCAAAATTCTGGGCTGATTCTCGATAATCGCTTCCAATCGTCCCTTGCCGCGTGCCGCCCTCGCGTACAATCTGCTCCGACATTCGCGCGCCGTCCGGCGCTTAAGAGGGGAGGGCCCCATGGCAAACGAGATTTGGACCATCAAGCGTTGTCTCGAGTGGACCAAGGAGTACCTGGCCGAGCGCGGCGAGGAGCACCCCCGTCTTTCTGCCGAGTGGCTGCTCTGCGCTGCCACGGGTTTGGCACGCATCGACTTATATATGCGCATGGACGAGACGCTTAACGCGGCTCAGCTCGAGACCATGCACGCGGCCGTTGTTCGTCGCGCTAAAGGTGAACCGCTGCAGTACATCACGGGCAGCACGCAGTTTCGCATGATCGACGTCGCGTGCGCCCCCGGTGTGCTCATTCCGCGCCCCGAGACCGAGATGCTCGTCGAGGAAGTCCTCAATTATCTGGATGCCGAGGTGCTGAGCCCCGAGGCTGCTGCCCGTCAGCGTGTTGAGCTGCCTTGGAACGATGAGGTCGAGGAGGCACGCAAGGCCGAGGCCGCGCTGGCAGACGAACGGGCGACCGCCGAGCGCCGTGCCGCTAACCTGACGGCTGCCGATGAGGCGGCGCTAGGCGGCGATGTACTGGGCAGCCGTGCCTATGCCGAGGAACTGGCCGACCGCGAGGCCGAGGAAGCCGCCGCGCAGGCAGCAGAAGCCGAAGCGGCAGAAGCAGAGGCCATGGAAACCCCCGAGCCCGAGCTCGACGAATACGGCATCGCCATCGAGGGTGCCGGCCAGGAGACGGCTTCGGCTCAGGATGCCGCTGCGCCTGCCCCAGCCGAGCCCCGTATCGCCCGCGTTCTCGAGGTCGGCTGCGGCACGGGTTGCATCTCGCTCTCCCTTGCCTGGGAGCGCCGCGGCCACGTTACCTGCACCGCCACCGATATCGAGCCGCGCGCCATCGATCTGGCCACCAAAAACCGCGACGCGCTCGGCCTCACGGCAGATGAGGTTGCCTTTAGTCTCACCAACCTGGTGAGCTCCATTCCCCGCGAAGAGTGGGGCACCTTCGACGTGCTCGTTTCCAACCCGCCCTACATCCCGACCGGCGTCATGCGCTCGCTGCCGCACGAGGTCAAGGACTTTGAGCCCGACTTGGCGCTCGAGGGCGGTGCCGACGGCCTGGACATCTTCCGCCGCCTGCTCAATGCGGCGCCTTACATGCTGCGCGCCGGCGGCCTGTTTGCCTGCGAGCTCTACGAGGGCGCCCTCGATGCCGCGGCCGAGCTCTGTCGCCAGGCAGGCCTTTCGGACGTGCGTATCGTCCACGACCTCACCGATCGTCCCCGCATCGTTCGAGCCATCGTCACCGAGCCCAAACAGCGTATTTAAGCTGAATAAATAGACATTTGCGCAAGTTTGTCCTTGCAATATACCGTAAAACTTCTACTATAGAAGGAGAAAGGTATGTCAAATCAGCTGCATCGGTACCGTATCGTGCTTGATTACATTGAACCTTGGCTTGATGAGCAGGATGAAGCTACGCTGAAGCAGATTTATGCAGACCTTTTGGTGCTCGAGAAGGAAGGTCCCAGCCTTGGTCGTCCGCTGGTTGACCGCGTAAAGGGCTCGAAGCTTCATCATTTAAAGGAGCTGAGAGTGACGTCGTGTGGTGGGCAGGTGATTCGCATCCTCTTCGCCTTTGACCCCAAGCGCCAGGCGGTATTGCTATTGGCGGGTGATAAGTCGCGAGCGGGATCGTCAAGGGCAAAATGGAACGGTTGGTATGCGATCAACATTCCAAGGGCCGAGCAAATATACCGTCGCCACGTAAGGAGGCTCGATCGAGATGGAACTGCATGAGTATATGGAATCTCGCGGGATAACACGCGACTCCATTACCGCCGAGCAGGAGAGGACTCGCGATCGTATCGAAGCCTATAAGCTTGCTCAGATTCGCAGGTTAAAAGATCTAACACAGGCGTCGGTCGCCCAGTCGATGGGCGTTTCTCAAAAACGTGTATCCGAGCTCGAGCGTGGGGAGTTGGGTTCGATGAGGCTCGACACGCTGAGCAGGTACGCAGAGAGCCTCGGCGGAAAACTGGTTGCAAGCATCGAGTTTCCCGATCGTACCGTTACGCTTGCGCGCTAAAAATCTTCAATTAACCCCCTCACTTTCACCGACTACTAGAGCCGCTCACCAAACCAACATGCGCTCTGGGCAAATAGGTTGAATGTTTCGTGCGAGAATGCCCCACAGTAAACAAACTTGCACCGGAGCGTAAGGGGCTGGCATACACATGCAGACGGTCTATCGGGTATACGAGGGAACGCGCGAGCCGCATCGGCTTGCCGTCGAGCGCACGGCCGAGGTGCTCGGCCGCGGCGGCCTGGCCTTGATTCCGACCGAGACCGTCTACGGTGTCGCCGTGGCAGTCAACGCCTTCTCGGGCGCCGTGCCCCAAGATACAAGCGAATTCCCATCGTGGCCGCGCGATCCGCAGGCTGCCGTCAATGGCGCCGCAGTTCCTGCGCTCGGCACCGGCTATCGCCGTATCTTCACTCTCAAGCAACGTGAGCTCACGCAAACCGTCGCTTGGCTGGTCGATGGCGTCGAAGCACTCGACCGCTATGGCGTGGATATCCCGGAAGATGCCCGCGTACTCGCGCGACGATGCTGGCCGGGAGCCCTGACTATCGTGGTCAAGGCAGCCCCCTGCGTGCCGACCTTTATGCGCGCTGCCGACGACACCGTGGCCCTGCGCGCTTCGGCCTCTCCCGTGGTCCAAGCGCTCATCCGCGCCTGCGGCAGTCCCCTTGCCTGCACGAGCGCCAACACGCACGGCGCGCCTTCGCCGGCAAGCTTTGCCGCCGTCGAGGGTCGCATCCTGGAGGGGGTCGATGTTGCCGTCGACGCCGGTGAGACCCCGTGTCGCTACGCCTCGACCATCGTGTCGTTCCAGCACGGCGGGCTCCAGATCCTGCGCCAAGGCGCACTTCCCGCATCAGAGATCGAGCGGGTCCTGTCCGACCCGATGCAATAGAAGGGTGTAAGCGATGTCGTTGAATCTGGGCAGCCTGGGCATGGAAGATGCCTCGTTTAACTTTGGCGGTTCCTACATCATGGCGCTCGACTGCGGCACTACCTCGGTACTCGCGGCCATTGTCGACGAATACGGCTGCATCGTTGCCCAGGCGCGTCGTAGCGTCAAAACCAGCTTCCCGCGCCCCGGCTGGGTGGAGCAGGATCCCACGGAGGTGCTTGCCAGCCAGATCGGCGTGATGATGGAGGTTCAGTTTAAGAGCGGCATCCATTCCGATCGCATCGCCGCCATCGGCATCTCCAACCAGCGCGAGACCACGGTGGTCTGGGACCGCGTGAGCGGCCAGCCCATCTATAACGCCATCGTATGGCAGTGCCGTCGTACCGCGCCGGCGATCGACGCGTTGGTTGAACAGGGTTGCGAGGAGCTGGTGCGCTCCCGCACGGGACTTACGCTTGACCCGTATTTCTCGGCCTCCAAGGTGCAGTGGATTCTCGACAACGTCGACGGCGCACGCGAGAGCGCGGCGGCGGGCGACCTCATGTTTGGCACCATCGACACCTGGCTCATCTACAACCTCACCGGCGGCCAGGTCTTTGCCACCGACTACACCAATGCCAGCCGCACGGCACTCTTTAATATCCATACGCTCGATTGGGACGACGACCTGCTGGCGCTCTTTGACGTTCCACGTTCCATGATGCCCGAGGTTCGCTGGAGCTCGGGCGACTACGGCCGCGTCGCGAGCGACATCATGACCAACATGCCGCCCATCATGGGCGTGGCGGGCGACCAGCAGGCATCGCTGTTCGGCCACTGCTGCTTCTATCCCGGCCAGACCAAAAACACCTATGGCACGGGCTGCTTTATGCTCATGAACACCGGTGACGAGATCGTCGAATCCAAGAATGGCCTGGTCTCCACCATCGGTATCGCTGCGGACGGCAAAGTCAGCTATGCGCTCGAGGGCTCTATTTTTGCCGCCGGTTCAACGATGAACTGGCTTCGCAACAACATGGGCATCATCTCGAGCGTGAGCGAGTCGGCACAACTCGCCGCTTCGATTAGCGACAACGAGGGCTGCTACTTCGTTCCCGCCTTTGCAGGTTTGGGTGCTCCCTGGTGGGACCCGCATGCCCGCGGTATCGTGTGCGGTCTGACCGGCGCCTCGAGCCGTGCGACCATCGTACGTGCCGCCTGCGAATCCATGGCATATCAGAGCTACGATGTGCTGCGCGCCATGGAGCAGGACGTGGGGCTTTCGATTGAGCGCCTGTCTGTCGATGGCGGTGCCTCGCGCAACGAGTTCATCATGCAATTCCAGGCCGACCTGCTGGATATCCCCGTGCTGCAATGCGAGACGGTGGAGACCACGGCAATCGGTGCCGCGTACTTGGCGGGTCTTGCCGTCGGCTATTGGGAAGACCTTGAAGAGCTGGAGCAAAATGCCCAGATCGTTAGGACCTTCCTTCCCCATATGTCCGCCGAGCGTCGCGAGCAAAACCTTGCGGGCTGGCGTGATGCAGTCAAGCGCTCGCTCAGTACCGCACAGTAGGGCTGCGATGGGCTGCTCGATACAACAAACCGCTAAACTTATGCATGGCGTGCGGCGGCAACATTGCTGCGCGCCTTGTCAGCAAGGCCGTTTTGCGGCTGCAACGAAAGGGGCAATCAACCCATGACCGTCACCTACGATGCGTCCCGTGTGACGCTTGTCGATCATCCGCTCGTCCAGCACAAGCTGTCGATCCTGCGCGACAAAAACACCGGCACCAACCAGTTCCGTCAGCTCGTGCGCGAACTCGCGCTTTTTGACGGCTACGAGGCCATGCGCGACCTGCCTATGGAAGACGTCGAGGTCGAGACCCCCATCACTACCGCCACGTTCAAACAGCTTGCCGGCAAGAAACTCGCCATCGTGCCCATCCTGCGTGCGGGCCTTGGCATGGTCGACGGTATCCTCGACCTGGTGCCCTCCGCTCGCGTGGGCCACATCGGCATGGAGCGCGACGAGGTCACCCACGAGCCGCACGAGTATTACTGCAAGATGCCCAAGGATATCGACCAGCGCATCTGCCTGGTCGTCGACCCCATGCTCGCCACGGGCGGTTCGGCCGAGATGGCCATCAGCTACCTGCGCGGGCGCGGTGTCAAGGACATCCGCATGCTGTGCATCGTCGCGGCCCCCGAGGGCCTCAAGTCGCTGACTGAGAAGGATCCCGATGTGCATATCTATACCTGCGCCATCGACGACCATCTCAACGAGGCTGCCTACATCGTTCCCGGTCTCGGCGACGCCGGCGACCGCATCTACGGCACGCTCTAGTCGCTGGGCTAAGACGGCCGCGGCTGCAAATACGAAGAAACGGTGCGCGCGGTCGAACAAAAGGCGACCGCGCGCACTCCTGTTAACGGACGTTTTGCCCTGCAGGGTTCGAGAAAAACGTATTACCGTACCTGCGGCATAAAGAAGGTCTTAAGAAAACGAACAGGTGCGTATTAACCGATGCTTTTTCGGTTGTACTTTAGCGATTGGCTCGTACAATAGTCACCAATGTTTGGCGGGAACTGTTCTGTGAGGCGTTAAAAAGGAAAGTGAGGACGCCAGTGTTTCAGATAGCCGATCTGCTCGCTATCGTTGCAGGTGCCATCGCGGGCGCGATTGCCTTCCTTCCCTTTGTCTTTACGCTCAAGCCGGTTCTTGACGATAAGCAGAATGCGGACATGCTCAAGGGTATGGTGAGTCTCGCGGTCTCGGCAATCGCGTTGCTTGTCTTTACCTTGGTTGTGTTTGTGTTGTTCGGAGAGGCATTTCGCATGTTCCTCCTGGGCGAGGCGATCGGCTTCGTGGCCTTTATGGCCGCCTGCGCGGTTCGCGTCGCCAAGGCGCTGCGAGATCCTCATGAGGTCGAAAGGTAAGTCGTGGAAATTTTTGAAAAGCTGCCTGATGAGATTAATCATCTGGTCAGCGAGTTCAGCTCCACCCCTGTCGTGGGCGATCTGAGCTGCGGCATCACGCAGTACTCGTTTTGGCTGATCGTCTCCACGATCGTGCTCCTGATCGTCCTAGCCGTGTTCAAGAAGAAGCAGACCCTGGTTCCCAAGGGCTTCTTCGTCAACGGTTTCGAGTACATCATCGAGTACGTCGAGAACGATATCGGCAAGGGTGTCGTGGGTGAGAACTGGAAGAAGCACTTCCCGTTCCTGTGCTCGCTTTTCCTGTTCATCCTGATCAATAACATGATCGGCCTGATCCCGGGAATGAAGCCCGGCACCGGCGCAATCGGCTCCACCGCCGCACTCGCCATCTTCGCCTTCGTGTACTTCATCTACTACGGATGCAAGGCTCACGGCGTGATCGGCTACATCAAGAGCCTCGCCCCGCAGGGCGTGAGCTTCCCGATGAACGTGCTCGTGTGGGTCGTCGAGCTTTTCTCGACCTTCCTGCGCCTCATCACGCTTGCCGTCCGTCTGTTCTGCAACATGTTCGCAGGACACGTGGTCATGGGCTCGTTCGCCATCATGGCGAGCATGTTCATGCAGCCGCTGCTTCAGCAGGTTTCCGCGGCCCACGCCGTCGGCGCCCTGCCTTCGCTGGCCTGGCTTGCCATCCTCATCCTGATCTATGCGATCGAGCTTGTGGTCGGCGCCATCCAGGCTTACGTCTTCACGGTCCTTACCGCCGTGTATGTCTCCGAGGCAGAGGAGGTCGCGGAGGAGGAGTAGTCTTCCGTTCGTGCCTTAAAGGTAAGGCAATTCGTTAAACCGCCGGTGCCCGTACCCATGGAGCCCGGCAGTTATAAAAAGGTTATCCTGCGTGAAATAAGACACGCACGACAAAGGAGGAATCGTGGGAGTTATCGGTTACGGTCTCGGTGTTATCGGCGCTGGTCTTGCTATCGGCCTGTCTGCTCTGGGTGCTACGGGTGCTATGGCCCGTCAGCCTGAGGTCCAGGGCCGCGTGTTCACCGTCTTCATCATGGGCTCCGCTTTCGGCGAGGCTCTGGCTCTGATCGGCTTCGTTGTCGCGCTGATCGTTAAATAGCACGGAGCGTCAAGTATGAATCTTTCATCCCAGAAGAGCGCGATCGCACTCTCCGCGTCCGCGGCCGCGCTGCTCATGCCGGTTTCCGCGTTCGCCGAGGACGGCGCCGCCGGTGCGGACATCCTCATCCCTAAGATGGCGGAGTTCATCCCGGCGCTTATCGCCTTCCTGATTATCTGGATCGTGCTGGCCAAGGTCGCCCTGCCGGGCATCATGAAAACCATGGAGGAGCGCGGCAAGAAGATCGAGGAGAGCCTCGACGAGGCCGAGAAGACCAAGCAGGAGGCTATCGCCAAGCGCGCTGAGTCCGACTCGATCGTCACCGACGCCCGTCGTCAGGCTGCCGACATCGTTCTCGAGGCCCGTAAGGACGCCGAGTCCGAGCGTGCCCGTATCATCGAGGCTGCTCACAAGGAGGCCGAGGAGATCATCGCCAAGGCCCATACGACCGTCGAGGACGAGCGCAAGTCCATCTACGCCGGTGCCGCGAGCTCCATCGCCGACCTGTCCGTTGCCGTCGCCACCAAGATCGTGGGCGAGGCACTCGAGGACGATGCCGAGCAGAAGAAGCTCATCGAGCGCTACATCCAGGAAGCAGGTAGCCTGAATGCCGACTAGCCGCTATCAGGACAAGGTGCTCGAGACCTACGCGCGTTCCCTTTTGGAAGCCGCCAAGGCCGAGAACCATGTGTTCGAGGACCTCGAGATGGTCGAGCGCTTGGCTTCTGCCAGCCCCGAGATCATCGCCGTGCTCGACACCATGTCCAAGCGCGACCAGCTCGACCTTCTTCCCAAGGTGGCAGCTGCCTTTAAGTATGTTGCCGAGGAAGACGAGGATGTAGTGGGCGTGACCGTCACCACGGCGATCCCGCTCGACGACGAGCTGCGTCAAACCATCACTAAGAAATGCGAGCAGGACTTCGGCCGCAAGGTATTCCTTATCGAGCAGGTCGACCCGTCTATCGTGGGCGGCCTGGTGCTCGAGGCCCGCGGCGAGCGTCGTGACATTTCCGTCAAGACGCAGCTGCGCATCGCGCAGGAGACCCTCGCAAACTCTGCTAATTCGTACGGAGGTGAAGCCTAATGTCCGAAACCCTCAATGCCCAGGATATCGCCAAGAAACTGCAGGAGCAGCTCACGAGCCTCTCCGCGACGGTCGATACGCATGAGGTTTCAACGGTCGACGAGGTAGGCGACGGCATCGCGCGCGTCTCCGGCCTCAAGAGCGCCATGGCAGGCGAGCTTCTGGAGTTCAAGAGCTCCGATACCGGTGAGACCGTCTTCGGCCTTGCCCAGAACCTTGACCGTGACGAGGTCGGCGCCGTTCTGTTTGGTGCCGTCGACTCCATCAAGGAAGGCGACGAGTGCCGCACCACTGGCCGCATTATGGATATCCCCGTGAGCCGTGCTATGCTCGGCCGCGTCGTCAATCCGCTCGGCCAGCCCATCGACGGCCTGGGCGACATCGTCGCCACGCACCGTCGCCCCATCGAGTTCAAGGCTCCCGGCGTCATCGATCGTACCCCGGTGTGCGAGCCGGTTCAGACCGGTCTGCTCGCTATCGACTCCATGGTGCCTATTGGCCGCGGTCAGCGTGAGCTCATCATCGGCGACCGTAAGACCGGTAAGACCGCCATCGCCATCGACGCTATCCTCAACCAGCGCGGCAAGGGCATGGTCTGCATCTATGTCGCCATCGGCCAGAAGGCCTCCACGGTTGCCAACATCCGTGAGACCCTCGCTCAGCACGGTGCGCTCGACTACACCATCATCGTTTCGGCCACTGCTGCCGATTCCGCCCCTATGCAGTACATCGCGCCTATGGCCGGTGCCGCTATTGGCGAGTTCTTCATGTACAACGGCGAGGACGGCAAGCCCGCCAGCGAGACCAACCCCGGCGGCCACGTGCTCGTCATCTACGACGACCTGTCCAAGCAGGCTGTGGCCTACCGTCAGATGTCGCTGACGCTGCATCGTCCGCCCGGACGCGAGGCCTATCCTGGCGACATCTTCTACCTGCACTCTCGTCTGCTCGAGCGTGCCGTCAAGATGTCCAAGAAGAACGGTTACGGCTCCATGACGGCACTGCCGATCATCGAGACCCAGGACGGCGACGTCTCGGCCTACATTCCGACCAACGTCATTTCCATTACCGATGGTCAGATCTACCTGCAGTCCGAGCTCTTCTTCCAGGGTCAGCGCCCGGCAGTCGACGTGGGTATCTCCGTGTCCCGCGTCGGTGGCGATGCGCAGACCAAGGCCATGAAGCAGGTCGCCGGCAACCTCCGTCTGGACCTCGCTTCCTATCAGGAGCTCGCTGGCTTTACGCAGTTCGGCTCCGACCTCGACGAGGCTACTCAGAAGCAGCTGACCCACGGTGCTCGCATGACCGAGCTCCTGAAGCAGCCGCGTTACAAGCCGTTTGAGGTTGGCGAGCAGATCGTTACGCTGTTCGCTGGCAACGAGGGCTTCCTGGATGACCTGGAGATCGCCGACGTGCTGCCCTTCCGTGCCGAGCTCATCGAGTACATGGACAATGGCTTTGGTTCGCTGCTCGACAAGGTTCGCGCCAAGAAGATCGATGATGACACCAAGGCTGAGCTCTTGCGCGTCATCGGCGACTTCAAGCAGCAGTTCATGGCCAAGCACCATTCGGATGTTTCTGGATCAGAGGAGAACTAAGCCCCATGGCCAACCTTCGCGACATTAAGAAGCGAATCTCCTCGGTTACCACGACCAAGCAGATCACGCGCACGATGGAGATGGTCTCTACGGCCAAGATTCGTCGTGCCCTCGATCGCTCCAAGCAGGCCGAGCCCTATAAGGAGGCGCTGACCGACGTCATGTTGACGGTCGCCGGCGACGCCTCCTGTTCGGGCACCGATCCCATGCTGCAGAAGCATGAGAGCGTCAAGCATGGCCTGATTGTCGTTATTGCCTCGGACCGCGGCCTTGCCGGCGGTTTCAATACGACGGTGGAGCGCACGGCCGAAAAGCTCGCCGCTTCTTGGGCGAACGACGGCATCGAATATGAGATCATCGCGTGCGGGCGTAAGCCGGCCACGTATTTCCGTGACCGCGCAAACGTTGTCATGCACTTTGAGGGCAACTCCTCTGAGCCCGATTTCAATCAGGCCCGCATGATCTCCTCTCATATCTGCGATGCGTATCGTGCCGGTGAGCTTGACCGTGTCGAGCTTGTCTACCACCACGCCAAGAACCGCGTGGATCAGGAGCTTCGCGTCGAGCATCTGTTGCCGCTCGACCCCGAGATGATCGCTATGGCCCACGGTCCGCGTAAGAACGAGACCGACGCCCCTAAGCGCATCTCGTCCACGTTCGAGTTCGTGCCCTCTCCCGAGCATGTTCTCGGCAAGCTTGTGCCGTCTTATATCCTGACGGTCATCTACCAGGCCCTGATCGATTCGGCGGCTGCCGAGCAGGGTGCACGCCGCAAGGCCATGCACTCCGCGACGGAAAACGCCACCGCGATCATCTCGACCCTTACCCGCACGTATAGTCGCGTGCGCCAGGCTTCGATCACGACCGAGATTAACGAGATCGTCGGCGGAGCCTCAGCATTGGAGGAACAGTAATGGCTAATAACACCGTAAAGCTTGCGGTCGAGGAAGCCACCAAGAAGACGACTGCCGGTGATGGTCGCATCGTGCGAATCATCGGCCCTGTCGTCGACGTCAAGTTTGACGGCGCGGTGCCCCCGATCTACAACGCGCTCACGGTCGAGGCCGAGACCCCGATCGGTCATCTGAGCACGATCCTCGAGGTCGAGAGCCAGCTTCCGGGCGGCGTCGTCCGCACGGTCGCCATGTCCTCGACCGACGGCCTGCAGCGCGGCCTCATCGCCACCGATACCGGTGAGCCCATGAAGATGCCCGTTGGTCCCAAGACGCTCGGCCGCATTTGGAACGTCATGGGCAAGCCCGTCGACGGCAAGCCCATGCCCGAGGTGGAGGAGTTCTACCCCATCCACCATGCAGCGCCCCGTTTCGACGAGCTCACCACCAAGACCGAGATCTTCGAGACCGGCATCAAGGCCGTCGACCTGCTCGAGCCCTACATCCGCGGCGGCAAGACAGGTCTGTTCGGCGGCGCCGGCGTCGGCAAGACCGTTCTGATCCAGGAGCTCATCAACAACCTCGCCCAGGAGCACGGCGGCACCTCGGTGTTCACCGGCGTCGGCGAGCGTACCCGCGAGGGCACCGACCTGTTCCTCGAGATGAGCGAGTCTGGCGTTATCGACAAGACCTGCTTGGTCTATGGTCAGATGAACGAGCCGCCCGGAGCGCGTCTGCGCATCGGTCTGGCCGGCCTTACCACCGCTGAGTACTTCCGCGATCGCGGCCAGGACGTTCTGCTGTTCATCGACAACATCTTCCGCTTCTCCCAGGCAGGTTCCGAGGTTTCCGCACTGCTGGGCCGTATGCCGTCCGCCGTTGGTTACCAGCCCACGCTGGCAACCGAGATGGGCGACCTCCAGGAGCGCATTACCTCGACCAAGACGGGCTCCATTACCTCCGTCCAGGCTGTCTACGTCCCCGCAGACGACCTGACCGACCCGGCGCCTGCCACGACGTTTACGCACCTCGATGCCACCACGGTTCTTTCGCGTAGCATTTCGTCGCTCGGCCTGTTCCCGGCTATCGACCCGCTTGCGTCTTCCTCCGACGCTCTCGATCCCTCGATCGTTGGCGAGGAGCACTACCGTGTCGCCGTCAAGGTCCAGGAGCTCCTGCAGGAGTACTCCGACCTTCAGGACATCATCGCCATTCTGGGTATGGACGAGCTGTCCGAGGAGCAGCGCCTTACGGTCAACCGTGCCCGTAAGATTCAGCAGTTCCTCTCGCAGTCCTTCCACGTCGCCGAGAAGTTCACCGGCAACCCCGGTGTCTACGTCCGCGTCGAGGATACCGTCCGCTCTTTCGCCGAGATTGTCGACGGCAAGGCCGATGACCTGCCCGAGCAGGCTTTCCGCTATGCTTCCACGATTGAGGACGTGCGCGAGCGCGCCCGCAAGATGGGGGAGAAGTAGGTTATGCGTATCCGCATCGTGTGCCCCGTGAGCTGCGCCTATGAGGGCGACGCTGCGTTTGTGTCGATTCCGTCCACGGATGGCGAGTTTGGCGTCCTGCCCGCTCACTCCAGCGAGATCTGCACGATCGACCGCGGTTACGTTCGCGTTTCCGATAAGGCCATGGGCACTGTCGACCACACGTTTGCCGTGGCCGGCGGCTATGCCCAGGTTGCGGACGATGTCGTGACCGTTCTCGCCGAGCGCGCTTGCGATTTGGCGACCGTCGATGCCGACAAGCTTAAAGCTGATATTCAAGGTTTTGAAGAGAAGCTGGGTAATTTGTCGGAGGATGATGCACGCCGCGCCTACCTCTATAATGAAATCGCATGGTGTAAGCTCAAGCTTGCCCAATAGTCAAACGATTTAGCGTTCGACCATTTGCGAACACATCATGCCCGGGATGGCCCAGCCATCCCGGGCATGCTTTTTGAAAGGGTAGACCTTGGATATTATCCGCGTTGAGGGTGGCCACGCCATCGGAGGCTCCGTGCCCGTTTCGGGCGCCAAGAACTCCGCGCTCAAACTCATGGCGGCAACGCTTCTGGCGCCGGGCAAGACGACGCTGCAGAACGTGCCCGATATTTCCGATGTCCACGTGATGGGCAAGGTGCTCAAAGGCATGGGCGCTACGATCGATGTTCTCGACGAGCATACGCTCGAGATTGATACCTCTCAGGTCGATTCATGGGAGGCCCCCTACGAGCTCGTTGCCAAGATGCGTGCTTCCACCGCCGTCATGGGACCCCTGCTGGGTCGCTTCCATCGCGCCAAGATTGCCATGCCGGGCGGCTGCAACCTGGGTGCTCGCAAGATCGATATGCACATTCTTGGTCTTGAGGCCCTGGGCGTTGAGTTCGATACCGCCCACGGTTACATCAACGCTAATGCGCCCCAAGGTCTGCGCGGTACCACCGTCACGCTCGAGTTCGCCAGCGTCGGTGCGACCGAGAACCTCATCATGGCCTCTGTGCGCGCACAGGGCACCACGGTTATCGACAATGCCGCCCGCGAGCCCGAGATCGTCGATCTCGCTAACATGCTCAACGAGATGGGCGCCAAGATTGTTGGCGCCGGTACGCCCGTCGTGACTATCGAAGGCGTGGAAGAGCTCCATCCCGTTACCCATCGCGTGGTGGGCGACCGCATCGAGGCCGGTACCTTTATCGTTGCCGGTGCGTTGATGGCCGACGATCGCGGTGTCGACGTCACGGGTTTTTGCCCCATTCACTTGGGCATGGTGCTCAAGAAGATGGAGCTCATGGGTATCGACTGCGAGCGCGTCGAAGATGGCGTCCATGTGAACCGTGCCGAGCGTATCAAGCCGGTCGACATCCAGACGCTTCCGTTCCCCGGTTTCCCGACCGACATGCAGGCGCAGATTATGGTGCTCTCCGCCCTTGCCGACGGCAGTTCCGTTATTACCGAAAACATCTTCGAGAATCGCTTTATGTTTGCCTCTGAGCTGGTGCGCATGGGTGCCGACATTCGTATCGAGAGCCATCATGCCATGATTCATGGCGTCAAGGGCTTCTCGGGTGCACAGGTTACCTCGCCCGATCTGCGTGGCGGAGCGGCCCTCGTCGTAGCGGGCTTGATCGCCGACGGGACGACCGAGGTTTCGGCCATCCATCACATCAAGCGCGGCTACGAGCAGTTTGTCGAAAAGCTGCAGGCGCTCGGCGCGCATGTCGAGCATGCTACCGTCCCCGATCCCGTCATCTACTAATACAGGTTGCCTATGTTTAATAAAAAGCCCCTCGCGGATACCACCGCCCGAAGACCCTCAACTGGTGCGCAGGCCAAGATCTACAGTCGCGATAACGTGGCTCGCTATTCCGAGCGCGCTCGTCAACGTCGTCGTAGCCACACGATTCGTCACGTCGCGCTCATTGTCGTGCTTGGCGTGCTGCTGAGTGCCACTACCGCTGCCGGCCTGTGGTTTGCCACCATTATGGGCAAGCTCGGCGATTCTAATGTCATTACCGACAATCTGCGTCGGGTTCTGGTTGACACCGATGAGGCAAAGGATCCGTTCTACGTGCTGCTTCTTGGCACCGACGGCCGTCCGGGCGAGGATACGTATCGTGCCGACTCGATTATCCTGGCACGCATCGACCCCACGCAAAAGCAGGCGACGCTCATTTCCGTTCCGCGCGACACCAAGGTCGAGTACAAGGGCGAGACCATGAAGATCAACGCCTGCCATACCGTTGGCGGCGCCGAGGCCATGGTCGAGGCGGTCAACGAGCTGTGCGGTGTTCAGATTTCCCACTATGCCGAGGTCAGCTTCGACGGTATGCAGGCGCTGATTGATTCGGTTGGCGGTATCGACATTAACGCAACCGATGATGTTGACGACCCCGAGCACCTGGATATTAAGATTACCGCTGGTCAGCAGCATATGGACGGCGCCACCGCCCTTACCTATGCCCGCTGCCGCTACACCTATGCCGACGGCGACTACACGCGCATGCGCCACCAGCGTCAGGTGCTTGGCGCCCTTGCCAACCAGATTCTCAATAACTTCGATGCCACGAAGATCTTTGGCCTGGTTAATTCGCTGTCCGATATGCTCGTGACCGATATGAGCGTTCAGGATATCGTGGCTACGGTCAATGCCATGCGCGGTATGGATGTCGACGGCATCTACTCGGCCAACCTGCCCTCGTATGCCGACGACAGCACCATGATCGACGGTGTGAGCTACGTCTTTGTCTACGAGGACGAGCTCAAGGAAATGATGGAGCGCGTCGATGCCGGCAAGGATCCCAAGGGTCCCAACACCATGGGTCTTTCCGACGGTTCCAGCTCTACGATCGGCGACCTGAACAACAACACGTCTGACGACTACGCAAACGGTACCGCAACCTCATCGGTCAGCTCTGACGATTCCGATGACTCAAGCGATTCGAGCGATTCGGACTACTACGAAGAGCCCACCGGCGACGGCAACGGCTACGAAGCCAACTACTAGAGTTACGCGGTTTTACCAAACCGCGTAACCAGTTGACGCTGCAAACCCGCCAGAGCGGCAATCTGCCTTTCAACTTCGGCGGCATGACCAGAAGGTCAATGCCGCCTCGTTTCAAGGCACCTTGCTCGCTCTGGCGGGATTTCGCTCATATGACCCAATCCGCTGTCAAGAGCCACAATGGCCCCGCCGACCGCTTGCAATCGGTCGGCGGGGCCTGCCGTTAACCCGTCCCGGTCCGCCCCCGGCATGTCATCGACGCCTTCGGCTCAGTCTCATATCCGCGGATACCGTTCTGCCGGCCCGCACTCCATTCCTTCGGCGGGGTTCCCCAAGTCTGTCGAGGCGCATGCGGAGGGCTCCGCGCGCACAGCGAAATAGGGGGTGTCCCCGAAGGCCGCCCGGCTCGCCGGGACGGGGGCTATGTCTATTCCGCGCCCTCCCGGCACATCATGCCGAGGGCCCAGAGCCACCTCACGAGC
>NZ_KN214138.1:115436-120519 GCF_000763055.1 Collinsella sp. 4_8_47FAA
ACCTCGACCACGTTGCCGACCGACAGCATGCGGGCGAGGAACTCGGCGTCGTTGCGGTCGTTCTTCCTGCGCCTGTCCGCGCTGGGCTTGATCATCTTCGAGACGGCGCCGACCACGCAGTCGACCCCCAGGCCGGAAAGCCTCTTCTGCAGGTCGAAGCCCGTGACCCCGGACTCGTACACGCACCTGGCCCTGGGGTCCACGGAACGGACCCACTCCGCGACGGCGCCGGCGTCGTAGCCGAAGGTCGCGGCACGTACCTCCCCGGTCATGACGTCGAGGGAGACGGCCTTTATCGAGCGGGCGTGGACGTCGAGGCCGATGAAGGTGGTAGTATCGAGCATGGGAGCCCCTTCCATGAATGCGGCGTGGCCGCCACGGTTGGATTAGACACTCACCATTGTCGGCCTAATCCGCGGTCTTTCATGCAGCAGGGGCTCTCATTGTTTTTATGTCCTGCTCATATCGTCTGTGCCGGCAGTTTGGGACACTCCTTGCGTTAATAGGCTGGCGCGCGTCAACCTGTTCTCATTGCAGCAAAAAAATTGCCCCGTTCTTGGTTGAGGACGGGGCAATTCGTCTTTTGGACTTGTGCAGCCAGGCTTATGCAAAGCGGGCGACGAGCTCCTGGAGCACGTCGGTCATCTTGACGAGCGAACTGACCGGGACGAACTCGTTGACGCCGTGGTAGCAATAGCCGCCGGTGGAAAGGTTGGGGCAGGGCAGACCGCGGAACGACAGCTGGGCGCCGTCGGTGCCGCCACGAATCGGCAGCACTTGGGGCTCAACGCCGCAGGCAAGGTAGGCTTCCTTGGCAACATCAATAAGCTCGGGATAGTCACGAACGATCTCGGCCATATTTCGATACTGCTGCTTAATCTCGACCGTCACGCGCTCCTCACCCAGACGCTGGTTGAGCATCGAGGCGGCGGCATCAATAAGGTCGAGTTTCTGCTGGAACTTGGCGGCGTCATGGTCGCGGACGATATAGCGCGCTGTGGCGTGATCGACGGTCGCAGATACACCCTCAAGGTGATAAAAGCCCTCGTAGCCTTCCGTATACTCCGGGCGCTGCGCGTAGGGGAGCAACGCGTTGAAGTCGCAGAACAGATTGCCTGCGTTGACCATACGGCCCTTGGCGTCGCCCGGGTGGATGGACTGGCCCTCAAAGCGGACGGTCGCCTCGGCGGCGTTAAAGCACTCCCACTCCAGCTCGCCGATGGGGCCGCCGTCGACCGTGTAGGCGTACTTGCAGCCAAAGGCATCGATATCCAACAGCTCGGCTCCGTGGCCGATCTCCTCGTCAGGGCAGAAGCAAATGCCGAGTGTGGGATGGGGCAGAGAAGGGTCCTGAGCGATACGCGCGACAAGCGACATGATCTCGGCGACGCCTGCCTTGTCGTCCGCGCCCAGCAGCGTGGTGCCATCGCTGCAGACCAGGTCCTCACCCGCGAGGTCAGTCAGGGCGGGAAGCTTGGCGGTACTCATGGCAACGGGCTTACCGTCAACCGTGCCGCAGACCAGGTCGCCGCCTTCGTAGTGTACGATATGCGGCTTCACGCCGGCGCCCGGTGCAACTTCGGTGGTGTCGAGATGGGCGATCAGGCCCAGGGCGGGCTTGTCCTCAGCGCCCGCACTTGCGGGGATATGCGCGCAGACATAGGCGTGCTCGGTCACGTGGGCATCTTCCGCACCAAGCTCGCGCAGCTCTTCAGCCAGCACGTTGGCAAGGTCAAACTGAACGGCGCTCGAGGGTACCTGGTCGCAGTTTGCATCCTCGGACTGCGTGTTGATCTGGACGTAGCGCAAAAAGCGTTCGAGGACATCGGGGCTCGTGGTGGTGTTTTCCATAAAGACCGCTCCAATCTTGGTCGTCGTGTGCAACAAGAACTCTAGCACGGTATGCCACGGCATACCACGACGCTTGGATGGGGTAGAATCAGCCATTGAATGCAGAAGGGACGGAAGATCATGGATACGACAAATAGCTCGCGCGAACTACATCTGACGGTGGCGAACGAAGACTACTTGGAGTGCATGGTTCGCATTGAAAGCGAAGAGGGGGAAACCAACGGCGTGCGATCGGTCGACATCGCGCAGCGCCTTGGCGTCTCCAAGGCATCGGTCAATAAAGCGGTTTCGGCGCTCAAGGCATCCGAACTTGTCGAGCAATCGCACTACGGCAAGGTAGTCCTGACCGATCGCGGCCGCGAGGTTGGTACGGCTATCTGGTACCGTCATCGCCTCATCCGCACGTTTTTGGTTCAGGAGCTCGGTGTCGAATTTGAGCGAGCCGATTCCGAGGCCTGCATGATGGAGCATGCGCTTTCCGAGGACACGATGAACCGCTGGCTCGCCTATCTCGAAAAGCAGGGAATCAGCGTCGAGGAATAGCGGGATATATATGGATACGAGTTATTACAACCGCTTTGGTGCCGAGGAACTTACGCGCCGCTTGTCGAGCGAGACCTTGTTGGCGCAGGGTCCCATGGGCAGTGTTCTGTTGAGTGAGTACGATGCCGCCGACATTCCACCGGCGTTTTGGAATCTGGCAGAGCCGCAGACCGTTTCTCGTATCCATCGCTTGTATGTCGCCGCCGGCGCGCAGGTGCTCATTACCAACACCTTTCAGGCATCGAGCTATGCCCTCAAGCACGACCAGATTGCGCCGTCCGTGGCGGAGGTCAATCGCGGGGCTGTCGACGATGCCCGCCAGGCGCACCCTCAGCTGCTGCTGGGCTCGATGGGCCCGATCGGTATTGAGTGGTTTGCCGAGGACTCTGCCGAGTATCGTGAAATCCGAGGCATTGCGCGCGAACAGGCGCACGCCTTGCTCAATGCTGGTGTTGACGGTCTGCTGATCGAGACGGTGACGTCCATCCGTAATTTGCAGCCCATGCTTGCCGGCGCCCGAGACGCCGCCGACGGCATGCCTGTTCTGGTGAGTTTTGTCGTTGACGATAAAGGCGACCTGTTGGGCGATGGCCTCAACATCGAGGCAGCCGTTTTGTACGCCGAAAAACACGGCGCAAACTCGGTTGGTGTTAATTGCTGTTCGCTTGCGGCCGCGAACGCGGCGGTGCCCAGGATGGTTGCATCGGCGACTACTCCCGTCACGGTGCGTCCCAACGTGGGCGATCCGGTCCAGACTCAGGATGGCCCCGTATGGCACGAGAACCCCGAAGCTTTCGCGCGCGCATGCATCGAATGGAGGCATGCCGGTGCCGCAATGGTGGGCAGTTGCTGTGGAACCACGGCAATCACTACGGCAGCGATGGCCGAGGCGCTCGATATATAAAGGGCAAAACCGCTCCATACGGGGCGGTTTTTTTATTGCCTGCATGTCCTCGGCAGCATTTGCCCAAATGGTGAATGCTGGTGCCGGCAGGTTGCCGAGTGCATGTTGCGGGTATACCCCATGCGTACCATGATCCAAACACTGCGAGGTGTCTGCGCGTGTGCGCGATAATTCATTTTGGAACTGACGGTTGGCGCGCTCGCGTCGATGAGGACTTCACTGCCGATAACGTTGCCCGTATCGCCGATGCCGTCGGCGAGTTGTGGCAAAAGACCAATCCGGGCAAAACGGTATATATAGGGTTCGATACCCGGCCCCTGGCGCGCGAGTTCGCTGAGCTTGCGGCGGGCGTGCTAGCGGCGCACGGGCTAGACGCCGTGCTCGCTTCGCGACCTGTCCCGACCCCTGCCCTTACGTGGGCGGCGGCTTATGACGGTGAGGCGTGCGGCGCGCTCATGGTGACGGGGTCCCATCATCCGCAGGGCTATCTGTGCCTCAAGATTCGCATGGGTGACGGCTCGACCGCCAACCAGGATGTCATCGAAGAGCTCGAAGAGACCATGGCTCCCGAGCCAACGGGGATCGAGGGGCAATATCGCACCGCGGATATCATTCCTGACTATATGCAGACGGTGGCATCGTTTGTCGATGCCGAAGCCATCCGCGCCGCGCACCTGCGCGTGGTTGTCGATCCCATGGGCGGCGCAGCCCAGGGCTATCTAGCCGACTTGCTGCGCGAGCTTGGCGTTGAGGTGCACGAGATTCACGCCGGGCAGGCGTCTGACCAAGAAGATATCTGCCCCGACCCCGTTGAGCCGTGGGTGGACGCTTGCGAGCGCACGGTTATCGAGGACGGAGCTTGCGCTGGCCTGGTGACCGACGGCGACGCTGACCGTATCGGCGCGGTTGACGAGCGCGGCAGATATATACATCCGCATCAGATCATGGCGCTCGTTTTGGGCGACTTGGTTCAATTTCGTAATTTGAAGGGGCGCGTCGTCGTCAATCTTTCATGCTCGACGCTCGTGCGCCGCATTGCCGATGCGCTTGGCTGCCGCGTGACCGTCAAACCAGTCGGTTTCAAATATATAGCGGCAGAGATGAAGAAGGGCGGCGTCCTCATGGGCGGCGAAGAAGCCGGTGGTATCGGCATCGCCGCGCATATGCCCGAGCGCGATGGAATCCTCGCCTGTCTGATTCTGTGTGAGCTTATGGCAAAGACGGACGCGCCTTTGGGCGTTCTGGTCGACCAACTCGAGGACAGTTTTGGTAAGACGAGTTACGGTCGACGCGATTTGCGCCTTGAGGCCGAAGATGCCGAAACGTTACGAACCCTGCTGCCGGGCGTAAACCCCAAGTCGATTTGTGGCAAGGCGCCGCAAAACGTTAGTCATATGGATGGCTTGCGTTTGGCATTCGAGGATGACACGTGGCTGCTGGTCCGTCCTAGCGGGACCGAACCAGTGGTGCGCGTCTACGCCGAGGGGTTCTCGGTGGAAGAACGTGATGAGTTGCTCGATGCTGGCTGTGCTTTAGCTAGGGGGACGTATCCGCTTTAACCATGAGACTGCCTTATATAAAGAGATGCTCGGCGAGCGGTAGGTAACGGCTGGCAAACGTTAGTCGGATTCCAAGATGTGTAGGAAATGTGTACGCCTAGATTCCCGCCCCCGGGGCCCCTCCGGTCTGGCAATATATCTCCTTGCCGCGCGGCCCGGTCGGACCGGATCAGCCGCGGGGCGTGCACCTTGAGAACCGGATACTGCGAGGATGGACACACCAGTT
>NZ_KN214139.1 GCF_000763055.1 Collinsella sp. 4_8_47FAA
GGACGCCTCCGCCCTCATGGACGCGTTCGGGATAGAGGAGCTGGCGCCCGGCGAGCTCGACCTCACGCCCGGCTGCATCGAAAGGGCCAGGGCCGCGAGGGGCGAGGGGCCGCTGGCGGGATAGGCGGCGGGCCGGGACATGGGCCGGAGGGCCCGTTGCGCTGAGTCCGGAACGGCTGCGCGGCGGGCTGGCGGAGCATGCGGCGGCGGCATGGGGGCACCGGACTCCACAGCCCCTCCACCTGCGGAAACGAAGTGATGGCCAGGTGCCGGGAGCTATTTCCGCGTTGCGCTAGCTGCGGAAACGCGGGGTCCGTTCAGGCTGTTGCGTTGAGATTGAAAATCAACCACACCGAATCAGTACTCGGCACCGAACCCGCGCCCGTCATCGAGGTGACGCCCGTCAATGAGCAGGCCTCCGCACCGGCGATGGCACCGGCCCCCGCACCCGCAGCACCGACCATCCCCGAGGACTTCCCCATCGATTTCGCAACCGAGGTCTTCTGCCCCGGCCCGTTGCTACACCAGCTGTCGACCTATCTCCCCTACGGCGCCGATACCCTCGGCATTGTCGGCGAGTACTACTGGATCGCCCGCGAGCGCGGCACCATCGAGGCCGCGCGAAACCGCGCAAGCTTCCCCCTGCACTATACGCAGGCCGGCGAGCGCCGCGAGGTTACCGTGCGCATCCGCCGCAACACCACCGGCGGTCTCGGAGCCGCCTGGACCATCGATAAAGTCGAAGAACCCGAGCAGTAACGACAAACGGCTCAAATCCAAATCAGGATTTGAGCCGTTTTTATTTGTTGATGTTGCGTAACCAACAGCGAGCGGGCCGCAAGTGCCCCAGGTTGCCGTGAAAGAGGAGCGACGCGTACTTCGGTACGCGAGCGACGGCTTGAACGGCAAGATGGGGTGCTTGCGATCCGCGCAGCGTCGAGCAGTTACGCGGTTTGGAAAACCGCGTAACGATCTAGTCGCGCGTCAGCTTGCGGTGAATACGATGCGGCTGGGCTGCATCCTCGCCCAGGCGCTCGATGCGGTTGGCCTGATAGGCCTCGAAGTTGCCCTCGAACCAATACCAGTTGCCCGGATTCTCGTCGGTGCCCTCCCACGCCAGAATGTGCGTGGCGACGCGGTCCAGGAACATACGGTCGTGGCTAATGACCACCGAGCAGCCCGGGAACTCGAGCAGTGCCGCTTCGAGCGAGGACAGCGTCTCGACGTCGAGGTCGTTCGTGGGCTCGTCGAGGAGCAGCAGGTTGCCGCCCTGCTTGAGCGTAAGCGCCAAGTTCAGACGGTTGCGCTCGCCACCGGAGAGTACGCCAGCGCGCTTCTGCTGGTCCTGGCCCTTAAAGCCAAAGCTCGCCACGTACGCGCGGCTGGGGACCTCGGTCTCGCCGACCATCATGTGGTCCAGGCCATCCGAGACTACCTCCCACAGGTTCTTATCGGGGTCGATGCCAGAACGGTTCTGGTCGACGTAAGAAATCTTGACGGTCTCGCCCACCTCGAGCTCGCCCGAAGTCAGCGGCTCCAGACCCACAATCGTCTTGAACAGTGTGGTCTTACCGACACCGTTGGGGCCGATGACGCCCACGATACCGTTGCGCGGCAGGGTGAACGATAGGTCGTCGATGAGCACACGGCCATCGAACTCCTTGTGCAGGTGATGAGCCTCGAGCACCTTGTTGCCCAGACGCGGGCCCACGGGGATGCGGATGTCGGTCCAGTCGAGCTTCTGGCTTGCGCGGGCCTCGGCCTCCATCTCCTCGTAACGAGCCAGACGGGCCTTGTTCTTGGCCTGGCGAGCCTTGGGCGAGCTGCGTACCCACTCGAGCTCGGCCTCCATGCGCTTGGCGAGCTTGGCGTCGCGGTTGCCCTGCGCCTCGATACGGGCGGCCTTGGTCTCCAGATACGTGGAGTAGTTGCCCTTGTAGGGATAAAGGTGACCGCGGTCGACCTCGCAGATCCACTCGGCAACGTTGTCCAGGAAGTAGCGATCGTGCGTGACGGCAAGCACCGCGCCCTGGTAGTTGTGCAGGAAGTGCTCGAGCCACAGGATCGACTCAGCGTCCAGGTGGTTCGTGGGCTCGTCGAGCAGCAGCAGGTCGGGAGCCTCGAGCAGCAGCTTGCACAGGGCCACGCGACGGCGCTCGCCGCCGGAAAGCACGTTGACCGGCATGTCGGAATCGGGCAGCTGCAGGGCGTCCATGGCCTGGCCGAGCTTGGAATCGATATCCCAGCCGTCGGCGGCGTCGATCTCGTCCTGGAGCTTGCCCATCTCGGCCATGAGGGCGTCCATGTCGCAATCCGGGTCGCACATCTCCTCGCCGATCTTGTTGAAGCGATCGACCTTGGCAATCATGTCGCCAAACGCCATGCGCACGTTCTCGATGACGGTCTTGTCATCGTCGAGCGGCGGCTCCTGCTGCAGGATGCCCACGGTGTAGCCGGGAGTGAGCCTGGCATCGCCGTTGGAGACCTCCTCGATGCCGGCCATAATCTTGAGCAGGGTCGACTTGCCCATGCCGTTGGGACCCACGACGCCGATCTTGGCACCGGGGTAGAAGCTCAGGATCACGTCGTCAAGGATTACCTTGTCGCCATGGGCCTTGCGAGCCTGATACATCTGGTAGATAAACTCCGCCATATGTCTGTTCTATCCTTTCTACCTGCTGTTTCCCTATTCTTGATTCGCTTTAGTGGAAACGAAATGAGGGAACCAGCTCTGAAACGTAACGAAAAAGGGGCATGGTTGCCCACACCCCCTAATACTACCTGGGAAAAGTCCCCCGGAACATACTATGAACTGCGTACGCTAGTTTTCCGCAACCTTAACGAGCGGCTCGCTGCGATTTGCGCCACAACAGATACGAGTAGACGTAGACGGCTCCAACCGAACCAAACGCCAGAACCGCAATCACCGCGGCGACGACTTCACTCGAAAGCACGCTGCCTGCCACGCCCATCACAATCAGGCCAATACCCAGCACCATAAAGCAGGCGCCGCCAAAACGCTGAGTACGGCGCCAGTTCTCGGGATCGGCAAGCGCCCAAGGTGTCTTGATACCGAGCGTATAGTTCTGCTTCACACGCGGCAAGTAGTTGCCTACGCCGATGAATAGCAAACCGACAACACCGGAAATCAGCACGTTAACCGAACCGACCGACGGCACCACGCCCCAGACCGTAAGCTCTCCCAGCCAGCTTATGGCGCACATGAACAAGGTGAAGGCGATTACGAAGCCCTGGTAGAACTTGCCCGAGGTTCGATATGCCTCACCTTTGGGGTCGATGCGCGGCACCATGCGGAACATTGCGAGAAGCGCCAGAGGCAGCACGCCGAGCGCGGAGGCCATCCAGCTAGGACCCCAACCGTCGACGGCGCCGTTCGCGCCCCAGTGCGTGGGAATCTGTGCAGGCAGGCTCGGCATCACCATGAGGTGCGCTACAACATTAATAGCGCAGACCACAACAAACATGGCCCACACGCGCGACGATACCCCCGTGGCGTGAATGCCCTTGTTTTCGTTATTCATCCTTATCACCTTCCGTGTTTGTAAAGCCCATAAACCAACCGATCAAGTCCTGCATGACGGTGGTGTTTAAGCTGTAAACGATGTTTTGGCCATGGCGCTCGTCGGTCACCAACCCGGCGTTTTTGAGCGTCGCCAAGTGACGGCTCAGCGACGGCTTACTGATATCGAAATGCTCGGCAAGCTCCCCCGCCGTGCAATTGCCCTCGCGCAGCAACTCCAAAATGCGCCGTCGCGTTGGATCGGCAAGCGCCTTAAAACCCTCTCCCGGCATAAGACCTCCTCTCATCATCTCTCATGACGTGCACACTATACTCAATATTTAGATGTTTGTCTAACTATCTAATCGCAATGCTTCAAACCACATCAAAGCAAACGCCATCGCAACCTATGGGCGATTACCTATAATGACGATAGCTAAAACACGATTCGCTTCCCCATCGGAGGATATCTATGACCGAAACCACAGCCGCAACTCCCATCGAGACACGCGACACCAAGCTCGAGATTATCATGGGCCGCGAGGCACTCGATAAGCTCGCCGATGCTACGGTGCTAGTGCTCGGCTGCGGAGGCGTGGGCTCCAACTGCTGCGAGGCACTCGCCCGCGGCGGCATCGGTCATTTCGTCATTCTGGATAAGGACATCATCGCGCCCAGTAATATCAATCGCCAGGCCATCGCCTTTCACAGCACCATCGGAAAGCGCAAAGTCGACGTCATGGAGGCTATGATTCACGACATCAACCCTACCGCTACCGTCATCAAACGCACCGAATACCTGCTGAGCGACAACATCGATGATTTCTTCGCGAGCGTTTTGGAGCAGACGGAAGGCAAGATCGACTACGTCGTCGACGCCATCGACACCATCTCGGCCAAGCTCACCATTGCCAAATATGCTCAGGACCACGACATTCGTTTGGTTAGCTCCATGGGCGGGGCCAACAAGCTCCATCCCGAGTGCCTCCGCTTTGCCGACATTTTCGATACGGTACGCGACCCCATGAGCCGCATCATGCGCAAAGAATGCAAGAAGCGCGGAATCAAGAGCCTGCATGTACTGTTTAGCTGCGAGGAATCGGTTAAGACACAGCCCCGCGACCCTTCCAACATCCACGAGCGCACCGAGCTGGGAACCGCCAGCTTTATGCCGCCCATCATGGGCCAGATGATTGCCGGCGAGATTATCCGCCAGATCGGCGGCCGCGGCACTGAGCGCGTACGCTCCGATGGCCAACGTCTGGACTAGCGGAGCGCACCGAGATGGAGCCCCGGTTATTTGATGCACACTGCCATCTTGATTTAATGGCTCACCCGGACGCCGTTGCCGATGAGGCGACGGCGCTGGGCTTGGGTCTATTTGACTGCGGCGTCAATCCGCGCGACTTTTCGGCCGCAAACGAGCGCGCCTGTCGCCAACCAGGCATCATCGCCGGCGTTGGGCTTCACCCCTGGTGGCTCGCCGATGGCCACTGCGGTTTTGTCGAAGTCAATCTGCTTTGCGAAGTTGCTGCCCAAGAACGCTACATCGGCGAAGTCGGACTCGACTTTTCCGCGCGCTTTGCTGGAAGTGAGCCGCTACAAATACAGGCACTTAACCGGCTCTGCGATGCGCTCGTGCAGCATCCTCTTACCGGGCGCGTGATATCAATTCACGCCGTTCGTTCGGCAGGAGCCGTACTGGACGTCCTCGAATCGCATGGACTACTCATCCCAAACCCCGACTCCCCCGTTATCATCTTCCACTGGTTTAGCGGTACTTCGGACGAACTCGTCCGCGCGCGTAATGCGGGCTGTTATTTTTCCGTCAACGAACGCATGCTCGCATCTAAACGAGGACGCGAATACGTACGACAAATTCCACTCGATCGTTTACTGCTCGAGACCGATGCACCAGCGGAGGCAAACGCAGAAATAAGCGCACAGTCACTCATCAGATCGCTCGAAAGCGCCTCAGAACACGTCGCCTCGCTCAAAAAATGCGACGCAAAGCATATTGAGTCGGCGGTTTTAGCGAATGCACACTCTGTTTTTAGCCTTCGCTAACCCCTGTGGTCAAAAAACGTCAAATATGAGTACTGCTAGCGAAATGGATACATTACTCTGAGCTTTCCGACCACCAGAATAATCTACGATTGTCCATTAACTAACACTTTTACAGTCACTCATCCTGCATTTTCGCAATCTTAAACCCCTCCAAACGCTCAAATCACGTCTGAAGGGGTCGATTTTGCTGCGACTAAATTAGTCACAGTACTCATATTTGGCTTTTTTGACCACCGAGTCACGGGAAGGCACCAATACAGCTCCCCGGGACAGCTCGGCTATTCGACGATTGGTGCTCCGTGGCCCCAAGAACCTTCCATGCCGCACACGGTCGAGGCAAACCCGGCAGCAAAGTCGAGCGCGCGCTCGATGGCCTCGGCGCCATCCTCACCGCGCTTGGCGGAATCGAGATAGCACATCAAAAACGAGGTGAGGAACGAGTCGCCCGCCCCCATGGTGTCCTTCATGTCCGTTACCGGTTTAGCCAGCTGGCGGTAATAACGCTCGCCGTCGTAAGCAATGCAGCCCTCGGCGCCCGCCGTAGCCGACACAAAACGCGGACCCAGGCCCTTCACCCATGCCAGACGCTCGCGAATCTCGTCCTCACTCGCGGCATCCGCCGCACTAAAGAAAGCGAAATCGACGTAGGGCGCAATCTGCTCGTAGTACTCGTCGGTAGAGTCGTCCGAAAAGTCAAAAGAGACCGTGACGCCCGCAGCCTTCAACTTGGGCAACTCGCGCTCGGTAAAGCAATAGTTTCCCGAATGAACCACATCGAACTGCTTCATGTACGAAAGGTCAAAGCGATCGAGGACATAGCGCGCATCGCCACGGATACCGCCCTCGTTGGAGCCGAGGAAGACACGGTCACCGTCAACGACGGTCACGCGAGCCGCTCCGTTCTCGCCAATCATCTGCTCGCACTTGTCAAGCTCGATACCCTCATCCTCGAGGCTTGCAATGACATGCTCGGCAGCGGCGTCATTGCCAAAAATGCCCATGTATGCAGAACGTGCGGCACCGCATTTCTTGGCATAAACGGCGAAGTTAACCGCGTTGCCGCCAGGATACATGGTGTGGATATGCTCGTAGCGATCGACGACGTTGTCGCCAAATCCGAGCGCGTTAACGTTAAATGCCATGGCCTTTGTCCCTTCTAGTACTCGACAACACCCATATAGCGACGGAAATCGGGATCGTGATCAAACACCTTGCCGCGTGCGGCACGCAGCTCGCAGTTCATGGCGTAGAACAGCACCGGGTCCAGATAGGCACGGACGCTCGCCGGCACGGCTTCCATACCGTACTCCTTGGCATCGAGCACCATCAGCGTATCGGTATGCGTCTTAAGGAACGCCAGGGCGCGCTCGTCCATAGCACGGCACTCGCTGGAGCCCATCTGCAGGAAGTAAAAAACGCCATCCTGAGTAGCCTCGAAGGGGCCATGGAAGTACTCGGCAGAGTGGATGTAGCTGCAGTGCTGCCACTGCATCTCCATAAGAGAGCAGATAGCGAAACCGTAGGTCTGGCTAAAGTTGGGACCGCTGCCCAGAATATAGAAGAACTCGTGCTCCTGGCAAAGCTTGGCAAAGCGATCGCCCAGCTCGGCATTTACCTTCTCGCGTGCCGGGGGAAGAATCTTATCCATCTCGGCGATACCTGCATACATATCGGCAAGATCGGCGTAGCCCTCCTGCTGATCGAGCAGCTCTGCCGCAAGAGACAGCGAAATGCCAGCGGGGACCTCGGCCTGCGGCACACCCTCGCCCCATGGGTAGACCCACGTGGTCCACTTGCCGGAGTCGATCTTGGATCCAGCGTTGTCGGTCTGGGCGATCACAGTAGCGCCGGCGGCAAGGGCAATCTCGCAGCCCTCGACGACCTCCGGGGTATTGCCACTGTGGCTGCAAGCGATGACCAGGGACTTCTCGCCCAGACGACGCGGACGCATGATATCAAACTCGCGAGCCGTATAGATATACGAAGTGAAGGTGGTTGCCTCGCGCTGCAGAAGCTCATGAGCCGGAATCAAATCGATCATGGAGCCACCGCAAGCAATCCAGTAGACGCTGTCGAACTTGCCCTTCTCGGCAATTGCCTCTTTGATCAGATCGTGTGCGTTCATATCCAGTTCCTTTCTTATTTGGCCCGCAATCAATGACGTTGGTTGCGTGGCCGATGGTTGTTTTAGTCAATCAGATATTTCTCGAATGCGGCCATGTTCTTGGCATCTGCCGCCGCCGGGTCATCGTAGTAACGACCGTCCGTGATTTCCTGGCCCAGCATGCCGTCGAAACCATGGGCGTTGAGCGTGGCGACGAAGGCGTCCATATCGTGCTTGCCATCGCCCCACACCAGATGGCCATACGGGTCACCGTCGATAAAGTGCATCTCGTGAATTGCCCCATCACCAAAGGCGGCAAACCAGTCCTCGAGCGTCTCGCCTGCAACGCCCATCGCGGTTGTATCAACCATGGGCTGTAAGTACGGGCTCGCGACCTCGTCAATCATGCGCTTCGCATCGGAAACCGTCGTCACAAGGTTGCTCTCCTCGGGACGCAGGCTTTCCATCGTAAGCACCAGACCGTGCTCGCCGGCATACTCCGCCAGAATGGACAAGTGCTCGCGGCTGCGCTTCCAGGCTTCCTCGCGGTCCTCGTCCCAGTCGCCCCAGCCCGAGTTGATGGACATACGGTCGCACCCAAGTACCTCGGCAAGCTCAATGCCGTGCTTAAAGTACGCCAGGCTGCGCTGTTCATGCAGCGGTTTGCGTGCGCAATACTGCCAAGGATAGACAACATTCTCGGGGCACAGAGTACGATACCTAAGCCCACGGTCTGCAGCCTTTTTCGCCAAGACCTCAGCCTCAAAGTAGCCCGTATGGTCGAGCGTCACATGCGGCTCTGCACACCACAGCTCAATGGACTCAAAGCCCAAGCGCTGCTGCACATCAAGGAAGTAATCGAACGACCACATGATGTAGTGGATATTCATGCCCGCAATCTGTTCGCGGTGCAGCGTCGGTTTGGATTCAGACATCTTATGCCTCCTTATTTCGATCGAACACGATTTGTCCGTCCGACATCGTCATATCAACCGCAAGATCGCGTGCGTCGCGATAATCGAGGTCGAACACATCCCGATCGAGCACGCAGATATCGGCAAGCTTGCCAACCTCAAGCGTACCCAGCTCGTCTTCGCGCATCAGATCGTACGCGCCCCCGGCAGTCCAAGCGCGCAAGAGCTCGACAAGCGTCAGCGTGTTGACCTCATTCACGGGCAGTCCGTCGGCGAAGAATCCGCCGCACGCGCTGTAGATTGACTCGCCCAGGCTCGGAATCAGCAGCGGCAGATCCGTGCCGCAGCACACTGTGCATCCGGAATCTTCCATGCCGCGGCGATTCCAGCTGTGCAAAAGTCGCGTCTCGCCAATTTGTCGACGCATCATCGACAGGCAATCCTCGCGCCGGTCCAGCGTCAGAATCTGCGGATAGACCTCGCAAATTCCACCTAACTTGCCAAACTCGACAAGATCGGTCGGGTCAGAGTTCTCGAGATCGGTAATCGCATGGCGGCGAAGCATCCGTCCATGCTCGTCTCGAGGCAGCGAGGCATAGAGTGCCACGGTGCGACGAACGGCGCCATCGCCCTGGCAATGCAAGGAATATCGGAAGCCGCCAGCATCAATTGCACGCAACTCGTTCTCAATCAGATCCCACTCTGGCTCCTCGACGACCGTCTTGCCGGCAGCGCCCGCAGCGGCCGTGTCCTCATAGGGGTCTATCATCTCGGCAAGCCCCACCCATACGCCGCGATCGGTCATACGGTTGAAGCCAGAAAAACGAACGAACGGTCCCCGGAAGCGCTCTCGCGCCTCGCGGGCATATGCCAGATTTGCACCGGCGCCCACCGGCTGCGACATCATAGAGACGCGAACCGTCAGCTCACCAGATTCCTCACGGCGAGCCATTTCGTCGGCAAAGCCGTAGTAGTCATCAAACGCCATTTCCTTGATGGCGGTAACGCCGCGCTCGTTAAGCATGCTCATGTAGTCCGAATACCCGGCACGCACCTCGGGCAGCGCGAGGAAATCGCTTATCATGCGCCAGATCTTCTCGGCATAGCACGCCTGGGGTGTAAAGCCGTATCGCGCACTGGCGGCAGCATTGAGAACGCAGGTCTCCGCTCCCGGTGTAAAGCAGACGACGGGGATATCGCCAAAACAATCGTCAAACACAGCTGCCGTATTTGCGTTCTCGGCATCCGATGCCAACGTTTCGGGTAGGTTGTGGCCAAAAGCCGCCGCGCAATCCGGATGATCTTCTTTCCATGCACGCAAGAGCGACACGGCCTCTTTGGCATCATCGATGCCGGACAGATCAGACCCCAACGTCCGCAGCGCCCAACCTGTATAGAAGGTATGCACATCGATCAGGCCGGGCATGACAGTGCGGTCGCCCAGGTCAACTACCTCGTCCGCCTGGGTCAAATACGAAGCTACCTCACACTTGGTGCCAACAGCCTCAATTCGATTGCCACGGACCGCTACGAAACCTTCAAACGGCAGGTCCCCCGTACCGGTAAAGACGCTCTTAGACGTCAGGACCGTCAAACGATCAGACATCACAACCACCTACACCGGAAGCATGCCAGAGATTGCCGTTACGATCAGGCCAAAGACGACCATGAAAATGAAGAACTTCCAAATGGTCTTCCACCATTGGCCAAACGAAATCCTAGCCACGGCAAGGCCGGCGACCGTCATGCCCGCCACGGGGCTGATGGTGTTGATGGTCTGGTTAGCAAACTGAAGCGCGGTGACGGCCGCCTCGGGATTGAGGCCCATGAGCTCGGTCAGGGGGCCCATAACGGGCATGGTGAGCGCCGCCAGGCCAGAACTCGAGGGAACCAGCAAAGAGAGCAGGCCAAGGACGATATACATAAACGTGGTGTAGACGGCGGCGGGTGCACCGGCAAGCGCGGTAGCGAGCGCCTGGAGGATGGTGTCGATGATCATGCCGCCCTCGGCGATGACCAGAATACCGCGAGCGATACCGATAACGATGGCAGCGTACGCAAAGTCGGCGAGACCCTTAACGAACTCCTCTGCGATCGTCTGCTGGTCAAGGCCGCCCAGGATACCGGCAAGCAAGCCCATGCCAAGGAACACGGCGGAAATCTCATTCATGTACCAGCCCTGGGTAACAAGACCCCAGACGATAATGCCCATACCGCAAGCAAAATCGATAAGCACGAGCTTCTGACGGATAGTGAACTCTTCCTCGATGGAGGCATCGGTCACGGAAAACTCAATACGCTTGAGCTTATCGTCCTCGTACACAATGGACGACTCGGGGTTTTTCTTGACGCGCATGGCGTAGCGCATGGCCCATGCGATACCGACGGCAGTGAAGATGACCCAAGAAACGGCGCGCAGCCACAGTTGCGGATTACCCTCGATGCCAATGATGCCTTGGGCGATCAAAACATTAAACGGGTCGATGGTCGAAGCACAATATCCCAGGTTAGGACCAAGGAAGCAGATGATGAATGCCGTCATCGAGTCATAACCGATACCCATCATGATGGGAATGAAGATGGCATAGAACGGCAGGGCTTCCTCAGACATGCCAAACGTAGTGCCACAAATGGACAGCAATGTCATCGTGATGGGAATGATGAGGATGTCCTTGTTCTTGAGCTTTTTAATCACACGGCTCATGCCGGCATTCAAAGCGTTGGTCTTGGTGATGATCGCGAACGATCCGCCAATCAATAAGACGAACGCAACGACGTCGGCAGCCTCTTGGATACCCTTGGTGGGCGCTTGCAGAACCGCGAAGATATCCTGGCCCAGATTGATGGTCTCGCCGGTCTCGGAATCGGTGTAGTTCTTATCGACCTGTTCATAGGTTCCAGCAACGGCGACTTCACGCTCGCCCGCTGCTGTCGAAATCGTCTTGCGCTGATACTGACCAGAGGGAACGATCCAAGTCAGGACCGCAAAGACAACGATCAGCAAGAACATGATCGTATAGACATGCGGTAATTTGAACTTTAAACGTCTGTTTGTCTTCTTCGCCTTCGTATCTGACATAGATACCTCCAAAGAACTCGAGACTGCATCGCATCTCGCTTCAACGTTTGCACAATGCAAACGTTCTATGACGTCCCATAGATTACCAGCAGCTTTTTCCTTCATCAAGATAATTTCAAACTGATTGCCGCAACACGGTTGAACGGTTGCGTTCGCGCCGTGAACGGTATGGAAACGCCCGGTGAGATGATCCACCGGGCGCTTCCATTCGCAATGTCCTAGATGTCAAAAACGTAGCGAGACCCAACGATCCGCTGACGACCGATGATAAACGGCCGCCGCTGCTCATCGAAAAAGAAGGCTTCCATATAAAACAAGGGTTCGCCAACGGGAACTGCCAACAGCCGAGCGACCTCGGGCGACGCGCACGCGATCTCGAGCGTGCACGGGTCGGTAAACGCGGGCGTGCGGCCCGTTCGGTTGCGCACGAACTCAAAAATTGATTGGTTAGATAGAGGTGCCGTTGATAGATAGGCGTTGTCCTCGTAAACGTATATGTTGTTCTCGAGCATGACGGGGACTCCATCGGCAGTACGTACACGCTCAACGCAAATCAAATCAGTTCCAACGGGAACACCAAAGAACTGCGCTTCGGTAGAATCTGCCGGCAGTATCTTTCTCGAAATGACGCACGCCCCCGGCTCCATTCCGTTAACGCGGCATGCGTCCGAAAAACTCTGGACGTCATCCTTCTGGCGAATCTTGCGCTTAAGCTTGGGGGCATTGACAAACGTGCCTTTCCCCTGCCGCTTCGTTAGATAGCCCTGCTGGACGAGCTCCTCAATAGCGCGTCGCACGGTAACGCGGCCAACTTTATAGCTCTCAGCCAATTCGAATTCGTTGGGTATCCGCGCGCCCGCCTTGTAGGCACCGGAGTTGATTTCGTTTTTAATGATATCAATAACCTGTTGGTACAGCGGTATCGCTGCTTTACCATCAGTTAGCCCTTCAGTCGGTGGCATATACCCTCTCCCAGCACAATTAAGTCTAAAACGGGCTTAAGGGCATTCAGCAAGTCCTTAAGCCCGCATTAGCATAAAGTATGCTTGCTGCCGCACCAAAATGTCGGGTATTTACTCATCAGACCCGAAAAACGCGCAACTACCGCGCTCCTAAGAAAGCGCGAGCAGCTCCGGCAGCTGGTCGATAATCTTGTCCGCGGCATCCTGGCTAAAACCAAAGCGCTCCTCGCGCTTGGCAATGACTGTCAGGCCGGCTCGCTTGCCGGCAGTGATGCCAGGCACCGAATCCTCGACGCAGCAGCAGCGATTCGCGGGCAGCCCCAGCAGGTCCAGCGCATGCAGGTAGATGTCGGGCTCGGGCTTGCTCTCCTTAAACTGCTCGCCGCTCACCACATACTCAAAGGCATCCGACAACCCGCACGCATTGAGCACTTCCTCGATGCTATTCATGGGAGACGAGCTGGCAAGCGCCACGCGAACGCCGCGGCGCGGCAGCTCTCGAATCGTATCCACGGCGCCTGGGTTAATCAAAGCCTGATAGTCGCGCGGACGCTTATGCGCCCACTCATCCCAACGGGCCAACGCTTCCTCGCCAGTTAAATGCCCCTTACCGGCGCGCTCAAACCAATCGACCAGCATACGCAGGAAGAACTGATGCGAGGTACCAACCTGCCCGTTCAACTCCTCTTGAGTCAGGTTAAGCCCAAGCTCCTTGGCAAACGCGGCAGTCTCGCCCAGGTAGTAATACTCGGTATCGACAATCACGCCGTCCATGTCAAAGATAACGGCGTCGAACGGAAATGCGGACACGGCACCCTCCCTAACAAAAGGGCGCCCGCAAGCAGACGCCCGAACCATGCACTATCGGCGATTCTAACCCAGCAGCTTATCCAGCGCCACCGCAATGCCGTCTTCGTTGTTATTGGCGGTCACCATCTGGGCTACAGCCTTAACCTCATCGACGGCGTTGCCCATGGCAACACCGGTGCCGGCCCACTCAATCATGGACTTGTCGTTCTGGCCGTCGCCAAACGAGACGACCTCGCTGGCATCGATGCCGAGCTTGGGCAGGGCACCCTCGAGCGCGCGGGCCTTGTCGATACCAGGCGCCGTGTACTCAAAGTACCAGTCGGCCGTAAACATGCCCGAAAGCGTCTGCTTAAAGGGCGTATACATCTCCTCGTAATGCGCCTGCAGGTATGCCGGGTCGCCCGCAGTGAGTAGCTTGTCCACGGGATAAGCATCAGCGACCTCATGCAGGCTCTCCACCTCGCGAATCTTAAGGTCGCAGGCATCGCGCTCGTATTTGACGATATTCTTCTGCGAGCCGTCCGGCAGTGTAATCATGCAGCGATACGAGTCCTCTACATGCAGGTCACGCCCGAGCGAGATCATGGGGATCACATCATAGTTTTGCAGATGATCAATCAGACGGTGCAGCTCGTCAGCCGGCATGGCCTGGTCAAAAAGAACCTCATCGGTCTGAGCGTCGACCACATGCGCGCCATTGAAAGCGACTAGCAGACCATCATGGTTTTGAAGGTCGAGCTCCTGCGCCAGAGCATGTAGTCCCCATGCGGGACGGCCAGAAGCCAAAATGAGCTTAATGCCCGACTCCTGCGCCGCGAGCAGCTTTTCGCGCGTACGCGGGCTGATCACCTTCTGATCGTTGGTGAGCGTACCATCGATATCCATTGCGATGGCTTTAATTGCCATATGTGCCTCCTTGCATCGTTTTTATCGCGCACTATCTTATCCGAGCCGGGGCACGTTCGCACGGCGCGCGTATGACGGTTGCAAAACCACCCCATTTGAAACAAAGACAAAAAAGTACTTGCAAAGACGCGTTCCGACATATAAGTTGATAAAAGACCGCCGTTGCGGTTTTAAGTAGATCGAGCATATGAAGTTTGAGTTTTAGCGTGTAAGAGAAGGAAGATCGGCAAAGTACAACCCCAAACGCAATGACAACTTAATGAGGTAACTGCCACATGTGAGGCACCCAGGGCATTGCTGTCTCGATTTTGAGCACGATGCCTTCCGCCTTGCATGGGCCGTTCCATCCCGCCCCTGCAGCAACTGCCTCACGGGCTCATTGAAAACCGCATAGCACCCCAACGTCAGCACATCACCCACGGCAAGCACATCACTCACGACAACCAACACATCAACAAACAGCACGAACATCAACCGATTGGAGAAGCTATGACAAACCACCACGCTGAAGACGGCGATAAGAAAAGCATTCTGGATGCCCGCATTGAGCGAGCATATGCAAACGAATATGACGCCGCCTTTGCCGCCGCGACCATCAAGAACTACGCGTCGCTACCGCTCGCGACGATCTTGGCCGATCACCCTCAACTGCTGAAGCGCTGCACAAAGATCATGGGCGACCCCGACATTCGCAAGCTGACAGACCCCTATGCCCCAAAACGCGACAACGATTCGCACGTTCTTACCGTAGGCTGCCTAGCCCATATGCTTACGGCGCTCGACACGAAACTCAAGCTCGAATGGGAACCCGACGAGCGTCATGAACTCGAAAGCAAGCGGAACACCCTGCGCACCGCACTGTTCCTTCCGTTGGACGGCCTCAAGCGCTGCAACGTCGAGCTCAATACACAGGCGCGGCAAAAGCCCGGGACCACGGGGCAGAAAACTCCAAGACCCCATGCGGCCATCGTCGACCGCAACCGATATAACCACATGACCGCGCACTTTTCCGCCGAGGGAGCAGCCATAAGGACGCTGGTCGACCTGCTGTGCCTCCTGAGCATCAACGAGCTATTTGAGGGCTATCTCGCCCTTGTTCCCGCGACGGCGCCCAAGTCGGTAGCAAAGATCATCGAGACCTGCAGACGCCAGTTTGAGCGCCATCGCAATGGCAGCGAGATGAACGCCAGCATCGCGCAGTACTACGCGGCTCATTACAAAAATGACGGATGTGCCCCTGTCGAGCATCAGCTGCGGCTCGCCTACACCACGCCCACCGCAACGCTCCATCGCTTTGGAGCCCTTGGCGCTTGCGAGCCGCACGAACAGGCAGCCTGTCCCACAACCGAGCTCGATCTCAGGCTTGGACGAACCCTGTAGCCCGCCAGCCCCTCCGCGGGCAACAATCCTATTCCACAACACAACCAACAGAAAGGAGTCCTCATGGACACCAATCACTCCCCCATCATCAGCCCCCTCACCATGCGTGAATCCGCCCGAGGTATCACGCTCACCAGCATTTACGATGAGATGCTCGCCCGTCGCGAGCTCTCCGTCATGGGAAACATCAAAACCCCGATGGCCCACGACCTATGCCAGCAGATCCGCCTGCTCGATGCCACCGACCCCAGCCGCCCCATCACCATATTTGTCGCCAGCGCCGGCGGAAGCGTGCGATCGGGTCTTGCGATCTATGACGCCATGCGCCTCGCATCGTGCCCCATCCGCACTGTCTGCCTGGAATTCGCCGCGTCCATGGGCGCTGTGATCTTTATGGGCGGCGACGATCGCCGTATGGCGCCCCATGCAGAGCTCATGATTCACGACCCACTGATCCCCCAGGGGGCAGGCGGCTCGGCACTTGCGCTGCAGGAAACCAGCCGGCGTCTCATGCAGACCCGCAAGACCCTCACGCAAATCCTCTCGGACCGCAGCGGCCTCACGCCCAAGCGCATCCAGTCCCTCACTGCAAAAGACACCTACCTTTCGGCCGAGCGCGCCGTCGAGCTCGGCTTTGCCCACGAAATCCTCTCGACCACCAAGGAGGTCGCCCATGTCTAACCTCACCAGCCGCCTCGCCGCATCTGAGTCCGCATCGTCCACCATCCTCGCCAAGGATCGAACGCTTTCCTGCGACACCCGCCAAACGGGACTCAACAACAACGCACTTGTGATCGGCCCCTCGGGAGCCGGCAAGACCCGAAACGTCCTCAAGCCCAACCTGCTGCAAATGAACGCAAGCTACATCGTGCTCGACACCAAAGGCACGCTCTGTCGCGAAGTGGGACCCGTGCTGGCAGCCCACGGCTACCGCGTGCAATGTCTCAACTTCGCCGACCTCAACACCGTCCCGGCCCTTGCGCCCGGCATCGAGCGCTGCGGCTACAACCCCCTGAGGCACATTCGCCGCAAGGCGGACGGCAGGCCCAACCAGCAGGACATCCTCTCGGTGGCAAAGGCCATCTGCCCCATCGAGGACAACAACCAGCCTTTTTGGGATCATGCGGCGGCAAACCTGCTGTCGTGTCTTATCGCCTACGTCACCGAACAGCTACCCGCCGACGAGCAGACGATCAGCTCGGTCATCAAGCTGATCGAGCACCTGCAGGACGGTGCCACGGGTCGATTGTTTGACGATCTGATCACGACCGACCCCCAAAGCTATGCCCTCTCGCTATGGCGGCGCTACGCCATTACGCAAAATGCCGAGCGCATGCACGCGAGCATCGTCGGCATCCTTGCCGAAAAGGTCATGTGTCTGGGATTCGACGGTGCGGCACAGCTCTATCGTGAGCGCCATCAGGTGGACTTCGCTTCCATGGGACACACCCCCTGCGCCCTGTTTGTAACCGTGAGCGATATTGACCGCAATCTCGATCCGCTGACCGGCCTCTTTATTACGCAGGCGTTTATGGGCCTCATTCGCGAAGCCGATAGGCAGCACGACGGCAGCCTGCCCGTGCCCGTGCGCTTTATGCTCGATGACTTCGCAAATCTGCAGATCCCTCAGATCGACAACGTGCTCTCGATTATCCGAAGCCGCAACATCTGGGCAACGCTGCTATTGCAGTCGACCAATCAGCTCGATGCGCTCTATGGCGAGGCACGCGCACGCTCCATCATGGGCAACTGCGACACGCATCTGGTGCTGGCGTTCCAGGATCCCGAGAGTGCCCGGGTGTTTTCCGACCGCGCCGACGCGCTGCCCAGCACGCTCATGGCGACGCCGATCGATCGCTCGTGGCTCTTTGTGCGCGGTCGCACTCCCGAACAGGTCGAGCGCTTTAGGCTCGAAGACCATCCGCTCTACGGGGAGCTGCCCGAGGCGCAGCGAGACCATGCGGAGGCCGAGATCTAGGCGCAGGGTTCTCGCGGCGCGCGGCGCCCCAGCGATGTTCCACAAAGGCCGTGCGCCCCGGGACTACGGCAAAGCAAAGGGGCCCGCATCCGATAGGATACGGGCCCCTGACTATAAGGCGCGATGCGTTAACAGCAGCGACTACTTGCGATGCGCGCGATAGAACTCGATGAGCGCCTGGGTCGAAGCGTCCTGCTCGGCCTTGGCGGCGTCATCGTGGAAGGCCGGGGTAATCTGCTTGGCAAGCTGCTTGCCCAGCTCGACGCCCCACTGGTCGTAGGAGTCGATGCCCCAGACCGTGCCCTCGACAAACGTGATGTGCTCGTACAGGGCGATGAGCTCGCCGAGTGCGAACGGGGTCAGCGTGTCGCCGAAGATCGAGGTCGTCGGGCGATTGCCCTCAAAGCAACGGGCCGGGACGATCTGCTCGGGCGTGCCCTCGGCACGAACCTCATCGGCCGTCTTACCAAAGGCGAGCGCCTTGGTCTGGGCCAGGAAGTTGCCCAGGAACAGCTCGTGGACATCCTGGCCGCCGTCGGTCGCAGGGTTGGCGGTATTGGCGAAGGCGATGAAGTCGGCCGGAACCACCACAGTGCCCTGGTGCAGCAGCTGATAGAAGGCATGCTGGCCGTTGGTGCCGGGCTCGCCCCAGAAGATCTCACCGGTGTCGGAGGTCACGGCGCTGCCGTCCCAGCGGACATGCTTGCCGTTGGACTCCATGGTGAGCTGCTGCAGGTAGGCCGGGAAGCGGTGCAGGTACTGGCAGTACGGCAGCACGGCGTGGCTCTTGGAACCGAAGAAGTTGACGTACCAGACATTGAGCAGGCCCATCAGCGCGACGGCGTTGTTCTCGAGCGGGGTGTTGCAGAAGTACTCGTCGATGGCGTGGAAGCCCTCGAGGAACTGCTGGAAGCGCTCGGGGCCGAGCACGACGATCAGCGACAGGCCCACGGCGGAGTCAACGGAATAGCGGCCACCGACCCAGTTCCAGAAACCGAAGGCGTTGGCGGGGTCGATACCGAAGGCCTCGACCTTCTCGAGTGCGGTGGAAACGGCGACGAAGTGCTTTGCCACGGCCTCGGCGTTCTGCTCATCGGAGCCGTCGATGGCGCCCTGAGCCTTGAGCTGCTCGAGCATCCAGGTCTTGACCTCGCGGGCGTTGGTGAGGGTCTCGAGCGTGGTGAAGGTCTTGGAGACGATGATTACGAGCGTGGTCTCGGGATCCAGGCCCTTGAGCTTCTCGGCCTGGTCGTTGGGGTCGATGTTGGAGATGTAGCGGCAGTCGATACCGGCGTCGGCATAGGGACGCAGAGCCTCGTAGGCCATGACCGGGCCCAGGTCGGAGCCGCCGATGCCGATGGACACCAGATGCTCGATCTTCTTGCCGGTAACGCCCTTCCACTCACCGGAGCGCACGCGCTCGGCGAAGGCATACATGCGGTCGAGGACCTCGTGCACGTCGGCGACGACGTCCTGGCCGTCGACGATGAGCTGGCCCTTCTCGCTTGCCGGGCGGCGCAGCGCGGTGTGCAGGACAGCGCGGTCCTCGGTAGTGTTGATGTGCTCGCCAGAGAACATGGCGTCGCGGCGCTCCTCGAGCTTCACCTCGCGGGCAAGATCGCACAGCAGCTTGACGGTCTCATCGGTCACCAGGTTCTTCGACAGATCGAAGTGCAGGTCACCGGCGTCAAAGCTCAGCTTGTTCACGCGGTCGGCGTCAGCAGCGAACCAGGCCTTGAGGTCGATACCTTCGGCCTCGAGCTTCTCCTGATGAGCCTCGAGCGCCTTCCAAGCGGCAGTCGACGTAGCATCGATAGGTGCGGCAACAGTTGCCATAGAGTCCTCCTCAGCATACGGGCGCACGCCTCCATGCGCCCGGACATTCAGATGCCACTATTCTAGCGCAGGTCAAGACTACAATCAGCGAGCGTTGCCAATCGGCCCCCAAACGGCAACCGATTAAAAAGGGACAGGCTTATTTTGGCAGGTCAAACGCTTTACCAACCAAAAATAACCCGTCCTTTTATGGCAAATATTAGGCCGCGGCGCAGATGCTACCGAGCAACTCACGCAGAGGAGACCCGATGCCCTCCAGCAGTTCGGGCGCGATAATGGCAAAAACGGGAACCTCACCGGTGCCCACGACAGCAGGCGCCTTGCCCTCCGAGAGAATGCATCCATAAGGGACAAAACCGTCTTCGCCGGCATCGAGCGCCGCCATGCGACGCGCGAGCTCGCGCGCAAAGCCAGCAGTATCGGCATCGCCAATCGCCAGGACAAAGTCCACGCCCTCATCGGTTGCCAGGGCTACGGCCTCATCGACCAAATCGTCTCCCCCGTCGCCCCCGGCCGAACCGCAACGAAAGAGTACGCGTTCGAGCAGGGCACGATCGAGCGAGCCCAGCGCCGCCGAAACGAGCTCATCGCGCGTGTGCTTGTCGCCTCCCAGCACGACCAGTGCCTTGGTGCCGCCATAGTGGGCAACCAATCGCCCGCACCAGCGAGCCACATCCCCATCCGCAACCAAGCGCGTCGGCATACCAAACCCATAGTTGACCATTATCCCCACAACCCTTCCGTGCTTTATGGTGGTATCGATCGTTAGGCTCATGCTACGAAGCGAGCTTTTCCGAGCTGTTTCGCGCTCTTTAGGGCTGCGTTAAAACCCCGATGAAGCCGCACGACCATACTTGCCAAAAAGGGACAGATTTTGACGGTGTCCGTGCAAGCGGGTATTATCGAACAGGTATTCGATAAGAACATGTGTTTGATGGAAGGGCACGGATGGCGCACGAGCAGCACACCTATATCTGCATCGACCTCAAGACGTTTTATGCCAGCGTCGAGTGCGTCGACCGTGGGCTCGATCCGCTCACCACCAACCTAGTCGTTGCCGACGAATCGCGCGGACGCACGACCATCTGCCTCGCTATCACGCAGGCCATGAAGGACTTAGGTATTCACAACCGCTGCCGTCTGTTCGAGATTCCCGACGGCATCGACTGCATCAAAGCAGTGCCGCGCATGCAGCACTACATGGAGGTGTCGGCGCAAATCTACGGCATTTATCTGGAATACGTCAGCCCCCAGGACGTGCACGTCTACTCAATTGACGAGTGCTTTATCGACGTGACACCCTATCTGGACCTCTATCACACCGATGCGGAAGGCTTCGCCTGCATGTTGCGCGACGAGGTCCTGGCGCGCACCGGCATCACGGCGACGGTCGGCATCGGCCCCAACCTATTCCAGGCCAAGGTTGCACTCGATATCACCGCCAAGCACGTACCCAGCCGCATCGGCATACTCGACGATGAGACCTTTCGCAAGGAAATCTGGCCCCATCGTCCCATCACCGATATCTGGGGCATCGGCCCCGGCGTGGCAGCACGACTCGAAAAATACGGCGTCTACGATCTGATGGGCGTCGCGGCGCTCGACGAAAACCTGCTTTACGACGAGCTCGGCGTCAATGCCGAGTATCTCATCGACCACGCCTTCGGACGCGAGCCGACAACCATCGCCGATATCCAAGCCTATCGCCCGCAAGCAACTTCGACCACCACAGGACAGGTGCTCTCGAAGGGCTATGCCTACGAGCAGGCCTACACCGTCTTGCGCGAGATGGTCGACAACGCCGTGTTGGACTTGATCGATAAGCACGTGGTCTGCGACAGCATCTCGCTCTTTGTGGGCTACGCGAGCGAGCGCGCCGACATACGCAGGCTTGATGCCAGCGGTACTGCACAATATGTGGACGGATGCGGACACCTGCGCTCGAGTACGTCGAGCATCGAACCCACCGCAACCGCCGGCCCCGAGCTCGCGCCCCGTGCTCCCAAGCCCGTCCAGCGCGATGACGAACGGCGCCGCCTGGTGCGCGAAGCGCAGGCAATCGATGGCATCTTTGTGGGAGAGCATGGTGGCAAACCGCGTGGTGGCTATGCCGCGCTCTTTGCGCACTCCAACGCCTCGCGCAAGCTGCCCGAGCGTACCAATTCGTTTAAGAAGATCATGGGCTATTTCGATGAGCTCTGGGCGCAGACTGTCGATCCCAAACGACCGGTCAAGCGCATCAACCTGGGCTTTAGCAATCTTGTGCCCGAGGAATTTGCCACCATCGATCTGTTCAGCGATATCGAGGCCGATGAGCGCGAGCGCGACCTGGCGCGCGCCGTCCTGGCCGTGAAAGGCAAGTACGGCAAGAACGCGCTCGTCAAGGGATTAAGCTTTACCGCCGGCGCCACCGCGCGCGAGCGCAACGATCAAGTTGGAGGACACCGTGCCTAAACCCAAACAACAGCCCATGCGCCCGCCGACCGCCTTCGAGCGCCTGGCGGACCCCGAGGGCAGACGCCGCGCAGCCGACCCCAACCTCACTGCCAACGGTGCCGTGCGCGCCAACCGCGCCGCACAGTTTATGCCCTTTGCCGCCCTCACGGGATACTACGAACTCGTGCGCAAGCAGGAAATCACCGTCGAGCAAAAACGTGAGCTCACGGAAGAAAAAGCCCTCGAGCTTTCGCAAAAGCTCGAGGGCCTCAAACGCGGCGACTTGGTGCGCGTCACCTATTACGATACGTACGGCTATCGTAGCCGCACGGGCATTCTCGACGAAGCGTTACCCGCATTCAAGCTGCTCAAACTCAGGGATATCGCCATCAACTTCGACGATATCCAGGACATTGAGCTACGCGGACGAGCCTAGCGACGAGAACGCTTGCGCAAGACGAGAGCAATGCCAAGCACTGCGGCAGCTGCAACCAGCAATCCCAAGACCAGCGTGAGGGTCGAGTCGCCAGCGCGAGGCAGCGAGCCGTCCTTCGGAGTCTTCTTAGCGGTCGTCGTGACGGTGGTCGTGGTGCTGTTCGACTGGTCGTTGCCACCCGTCTGGCTGCCGCCAGGCTGATCGCCGCCACCCGGCTGCGAAGGATCGGTGGGTTCCGTCGGATCCGGAGTACCGGGATCAACCGGATTCTCCGAATTCTCCTTGCGCTGGATCCAGACCTGGCAACCATAGAACGGGTTGGCGGTACCAAGGCACAGACCCTGGTTGGTCACCGCAAAGGTGCGCAGACCATGGTTATACGGATCGTTAAAGCCATTGGTCGTCAGCGTCGTAAAGTTCACGCCGTCCTCGGTCACATACATATCAAAGCCGCGCTCGGCATCGCGCAGGTAACACATGCACGTAAGGACACTCTGCAACTTCTTGAGGTTCTCCTCGCTCAGCAGCTTATCGAGCGCATCCTGAATATCGCTCGGCAGCTCGGTGCCATAGGCATCCTCGTACTGCCGCTTAAGGCTCTCATAGCTATCGAGCATGTCCTGATACTGGTCGGCAAAGGACTTGAAGTACGCGATCTCGCCATCGATCTTCTGGACATAAGCGGCGTCGTCCTCAAAGTCCTGGGACATCGTCGCGGCCTGATCGCAAAGACCGCCCGCGGCATCCTCCAGCGCATCGCTCAGATCGCCAAAGCCCTTAGCAACCTCGGTCTTCTCGTCATCGACATCGACGGCCTTGTTTGAATCATCAACCTCAGCAGCTTCGTTCGAATCATCGACCTCGACGGCCTCGTTTGAATCATCGTCCGCAAGCGTGTTCACGGGAACGATGGGGTCGTCAGGCGATTTCTTGTCGAGCAGGTGATCGAGCAGGTCCCTAAGGCGCTGAACCTGAGAGTCCCACTCCTCGGGCGTCATATCGATAATGTCGCCATTGGAGAACTGGCCGATCGGCTCAAGCAGGCTCGCGGTATCAAAGGTACCGATATACAGCTTGCCGTCGAACTTCTGCATGCGCCAAATGTACTGGTTCTCGTTTCGGCCAAAGCCCGAAGTCAGGCCGGAAATACCGCCCTCGGGGAACATGTCGGTGCGATCGCCAACGACGAGCTCCATGTTCTCGTCCTTGTCCATGCGATAGATGTTAACCGACTGCTCAAGATTGGCATTCACAAACGAGCAGTCAACGCCACCCATGCTGCTCTTGCCGCCCTCTTCGGTGTTGGATTTGTTGAACAGGATGCGCTCGAGGGCAATCTCCTCGTCGTTGTATTCACCGATATAGAGGTAGTCGTTGTAGACGATGAGGTTGGCAGCGCCAGAACGGGTACGGGCAGGATCGATGCCAAAGCAGTACTTTGCACCGTCCGTCTTCTGATCGCCGACAATGGGAGTCCACGAATAGCTGCCGTCGGCATTCTTGTCGCCACGGACCATGGCAAACGACTGCATGGAATTATCATCGGGAGCGTTCTCGGGCGTACCGGTGCAGATGGTCGCATAGAGATGGCCATTGTACGAGACCATATCCCAAATGGCGCCGCCGTAGATGCTGTCCTGATAGCGAATCGCCGGATAGTTAAACAACGTGTCCGAGTTAGCAATCTCGATGAAGCTGTCCTGGCCCTTCGACGGGTCAGGCGACGTCAGGATTGTCGACACAAACTTACCGGCCGCGTCTTTACCCACATTACTGATGACGAGCTGGCCATCATGGACACACATGCCGCGGATACCGGTAGAAATGCCCTGCTTGTAGGCAGCACCGTAATCCTGCATGCTCGAAAGGCCCTGATAGACAACTTTGTACTCATCCGTCTTAGGATCAATCTCATATACAGCAGGCAGGCCGCTTTTGCCGCCATTGGCCCTGACGCTGCCGCAGAAATAGAGCTTACCCTTATAGCTCACGGCATTGCGGAACAAAGGAGCGACGCCGTTGAGCGATTCAGAGAGTAGCAGCTTGGTCTCACCGGTCTTGGTATTGATCTTGACCAAGATGCCGCCGCTGTCCTTGTCGGCCGTGCCGTCCTCCTTCTGCTGTCCATAGAAGAAGGTACCGTTAAACATGGCCTCCAGCGTCAGGCGCATGGTTTCAGCATCAAAGGAATCGCCCAGCGTGCTGTTCATGAGCGTCAGCGTGTTGCCCATCGCCGCATAGCAGGTGCCCACATAAAGCCAGTCACCATAGCTCGCAGCCGCCTAAGTGTAGCTCTGGCCGCGATCGCCTTCGTTGTTGGCCGTATTACCATCGGCGCCCGGAACGGCAACGGCACCGTTACCCTGGTAGTCGACGATGCCATCCGGCTGCGACGTTCCTACCGTAGGATGCGAGAGCTTCTCAAAGGAATACCCATTTCCCGCATTGTAGGTAACGGCACCCGATGCGTCTTCGGCGTGCGCCGGCAGCGGCGATACCAAGATAGCGGCAAGCGCTGCCACCAAGCCAAGTGTTCCCACTCGTCTCATAAGGTTATAGCCTCCCCTGTCCTAAAGCCCAGCTTTAGCATTCTTCATTTCTGTCCACGGTTAATTGCAATCTGAGCACAGCAATAATCAGTGTATAAGTATACACCTGTAATTTTTTGGACGGGTTAATAGATGCTCGATTGGTAGTGAATTCCGCGCAAACCGTCACCAAACTCCACTTTTGCCGCATCTAAAGGTTATTTTTGCGCAAATTTTTGGATGCCGATAGTCACAATGGGCAGGAGGCTGGTACCCACCGGAGAGGGCAACGCCTACATTTTCATAACGTAATAGCCCGCACCCCTCACCGCCGTCTCGAGTGTGTCGCGATCAACCGGGCGCTTCGAGCGTACGCGTGCCGTGTGGTCCGCGTACGTTACCGTTGCCCACACACCATTCAGCGCATTGAGGGCATTGGCCACATTCTGAGCGCAGCCATCGCAGCTCATGCCGCCGATGAGCAACTCATCGCTATAGGGGTAGTGGGACGGATCGGTATCCGCAACCACTACCTTCTTGGCCTTCTTACCGCTCGCGCCATCGCTGCAGCAGCTCTTTCCGTGTGTCGAAGCGGCAATACGACGCAGTCCAAAAAACATGCCGACGGCAATGACGGCCAGCACGATGAGATTCGCAGGGTTGAGCAAGTCGCTCATGCGTTCCCCTTTCAAGTAGCGCTATCTAGATACCCCCATGGGGTGTCCCCATCTTAACCCAAAATCATGTCCGTTCGGTCAATTAGTTTCCCTCTTCAAACTTTTTTGTTGACCATGGCTTACTTTCGTGTATAGGTTTTCCTAGGCTAACAACTGAGGACCCGAAAGGAGCATCGTGACTCGAACCATTGACATCCCAACATACCAAACGGCTGTCGTGCGCAACTGCTCCCCTACGCTCGCAGGCATCAAGCCGGCTTCGCTCTTTACCTATCCCGGCGTTTACGCCAACCAAAACGGAAAACCCAGCGCCGCCCATATCGAAGAGCGACGCTCTCGCCTGCTCGCCGTCATAACCCAATGCAACCGCGAGCTCCAGCCACTCGGGATCCATATGAGCGTTTTGGTCTGGCGCCCCTGCGGAGCGCTCATCTATGTGTACCGCCCTGCGGACCTCATGCGATACCTCTCCGACCCCCGTGCCACGACGGCGCTAGCCGCCGAAGGTTACGATGTCCACAACCTGCCCGCATCCCTGGTGTATCTCGCCGCGCGCATCACGCTGGCAAGCAGCAATGCCGCAGAAAGCGCCTATGACGGCAGCGTCTGCGCGCTCGCGCGAAATAGACACTGCGATACGGGGTGCATATGCGAGTTCCCCCACGAAATTGGCTATTTTTTGGGCTATCCCTACGAAGATGTCCATCAGTTTATCGTCCAGCACGGCGAAAACTATAAGGTCTTTGGCGCATGGAAGGTATACACAAACGTTGAGCAGGCGCTCACGACCTTCGATTCCTATCGCGCATGCACGCAATACCTAACCTACATCTATCAACAGGGCTGCACCCTGGGACAACTTGTCCAGGCAACCCGATAGAGCATACAAAACGCGGCCGCACGCCGCACAACCGAAAGGAAAACATATGAGCAAGATCGCCGTCGTCTACTGGAGCGGTACAGGCAACACCGAGGCCATGGCAAACTTCGTTGCCGAGGGCGCAACCGGTGCCGGCGCCGAGGCAGAGGTCATTTCCTGCGCCGACTTCTCCGCAGACAAGGCCGCCAGCTATGACGCCATTGCCTTCGGCTGCCCCGCCATGGGTTCCGAGGAGCTTGAGTATGACGAGTTCCAGCCGATGTGGGACGAGGTCAAGGAGACCCTCGGCGATAAGAAGGTCGTCCTCTTTGGCTCTTATTCGTGGGCCGAGGGCGAATGGATGGACAACTGGAAGGCGGACGCCGACGAGGAGGGCGTCAACGTCGTCGATTCCGTCATCTGCTACGACGCCCCCGATGATGAGAGCGAAGCGGCCTGCCGCGCCCTTGGAGCCGAGCTCGCCTAGCGGCAATGAGCTCCGCCCGCAACGCGCATTGCAACAAAACACATTCGCGTCCCAACAAAAACGGGAGCCGGATCACATCCGGCTCCCGTTTTCTGCTATGTCAGTCATATAAAGCGGCTACGAGATATTGCCCAAGAACGCCTTGGTGCGCTCGCTCTTGGGGTGGTCGAAGACCTCGCTCGGCGTACCCTCTTCCACAATGACGCCGCCGTCCATAAAGACGACGCGGTCGGCGACATCGCGGGCAAAGCCCATCTCGTGCGTCACGACGATCATGGTCATACCGTCGTGCGCCAGGTCGCGCATGACGCCCAGAACGTCGCGCACGAGCTCAGGGTCGAGCGCCGACGTGGCCTCGTCAAAGAGCATCACGTGCGGGTTCATCGACAGGGCGCGGGCGATGGCCACGCGCTGCTGCTGGCCGCCCGAGAGCTGGCTCGGCATAAAGTCGATGCGCTCGGCCAGGCCGACCTTGGTCAGCTCCTCGACGGCAATCTTCTCGGCCTCTTCCTTGCTGCGCTTGAGCACCTTCTGCTGCGCGAGCATGACGTTCTTTTTGACTGACAGGTGCGGGAACAAATTGAACTGCTGGAACACCATACCCAGATGCGTACGTACTTTGTTAAGGTCGACGCCCTTGGCGCACACGTCCACGCCCTCAACGACAATCGAGCCGCTCGTGGGATGCTCCAGACGATTGATGCAGCGAAGCATCGTCGACTTGCCCGAGCCCGAAGGACCCAGGACTACGACGACCTCGCCCTTGTGCACATCCAGATCGATATCGCGCAGGACCACGTTATCGCCAAAGGCCTTCTGGAGGTTCTTGATGCTGACGACGACCTCGTTCGCGTTATTGGTTTCGCTCATAATAGGACCTCCTTACAGACCGGCGATGTGATCGGCGGGCGTCGCGACAACCTGTCCGGCACTCTTGGTGGGACGCTTCTTTTTGGTTTCGGCCGTGCCCAAAAGCCTCGCCTCAAGACCGCTCACCAAGCGAGCAAGCGGCAGGGTGATGACCAGATAGAACAGGGCGGCAACCACGTACGGTGTAATGGAGCCCGTCGTGGCCACGATGGTACGGGCGTTCATGACGATCTCGACCACGCCCACGGCCGCAAGCAGCGACGTATCCTTGTAAAGCAAGATAAACTCGCTGGTCAGCGTAGGCAAAACATTGCGGAACGTCTGCGGAATCATAACGTAGAGCAGCGTCTGGAAGGCATTCATGCCCAGAGAGCGAGCAGCTTCGTTTTGGCCCTTGGGGATCGATTGAATACCGGCACGGAAGATCTCGCATAGGTACGCAGACGAGTTCATGGCCATGACGATAACGCCCAAGACATAGTCGTCCACCTTGACGCCGGCCAACGGCAGACCGAAGAACGCGATATAGATCTGCAGGAACGCCGGCGTACCGCGAATGATATTCACGTAGATGCCGGCGAGGCAACGCAGGATGCGCGACTTGGAGATGCGCATGAGCGACAGGGCAAAACCGAAGGGAATTGCCAGCGGAAACGCCACAAGCACGATCGAAAGCGACATAAGGAAGCCCTTAAAGACGATCGGCAGGCTTTGGACCAAAATGACCGGGTTCAAGAACAGGCGCAGGAACATATTGGAGTTCCAGGCCTCGACCCACGGCTGCTCCTTAAGATCGGCCAGGAAGTTATCGAAGGCCGTCACGCCCTTGATCTCGACGGAAGGAATTTTTGAAATCTTCTTGGTCGAACCGTCGGCGAGCGTATAGGTGCCACTAAAGGCCTCATCGCCGCCCTCGACGGGAAACGTCACGCCGTAAACCTCGACTCGGAAATAGCCGCCGGCAGGCGCCGTCTCGCCAAAATCAATCTTGAGCGTCTGGCCGTCAGCCTTGCACGTGGGCTTCATGGGCGTACGATCCATGAGGTCCTCGCCCGAGAGCATCGTCAATCGCGTGTCATCGGTACCAAACGTCGTGCCGTCGACAAACGTCAGCGAAAGACCGCTCAGCTCCTCATCGGCATCGGCCTGGACCTCCCAGGTAATGCGCGTCTCGGTACCGCCGACCACAGCGCTGCCCGAACCAGTGTTGGGTCGGGCGGTAATCTTTGCGGCCTCAAGCGCCTGGGCGGTCGTGGGCGCATATGCCCCTGCGCACACCAGCGCGAGCGTCACGGCCATGGCGCAGGCTAGCTTTTGAAGCAAGGCGGGCAGTGGAAAACGCTGCTCCGCGGCTCCTTTGTTCAGTCGAGACAAGGTGGCTCCTATCGTAGAAGTTGCCGGCAAAACGAGACGGAAATACTCTCCGTCAAGAGAAGCGCAAAGGCCCTCTCCGCCAAAACGGAAAGGGCCCGCGAGCAATCAAGTAGCTATTTTACTTGATGTTGTACTTAGCCATGAGGGCGTCAACGGTACCGTCGTCGGTCAGGTCCTTGATGGCCTGGTTGATGTCGTCCTTGAGCTTGGTGTTGCCCTGGTTGATGGCGATGGCGTACTCCTCGCCGGTGCTAATCTGCTTAATGGTCTGGCAGGTGTTGAACTGCTCGGCGGTCAGCTGGCTGGCAACAGAGCGGTTGGTGACTACGGCGTCGCCCTTATCGGACTGCAGGGCGCTGAAGCACTCGGTGGCGTCCTTGTAGGGGACAATCTTGGCCTTGGGGAAGTTCTCCTGGGCAAAGGACTCGGCGGTCGAGCCAGACTGGACGATGATGGTAGCATCGGCGTTGTTGAGCTTCTCGCTGTAGTTGTCGGCCGTGATGTCGGTGTTATCGACCTTGGTCACGATAGCCTGATCGTCCATGTAGTAGGAATCGGAGAAAGTGACTTCCTTCTCACGCTCGGGCGTGTCGGTGATAGCCGCGATGGAGACGTCATATTTGGCACCCGAAGCGACGCCCGGAACCAGCGTGTCAAAGTCATTGTTGACATACTCGACATCCAGGCCCAGCTTGTCGCCGATAGCCTTGATGAGCTCAAGGTCAAAGCCCTGATAATCGCCGTTGTCATCCTTGTACTCAAACGGAGCGTACTCGGCAGAGGTGCCGACGGTCAGCGTACCGTCCTTGACGAGCGCGTACTCCTTGGAGCCGTCGACCTTCTCGACCTTAGCGTCGTCAGAGCTGCTGGAACCGGCATCAGAACCAGAGGTGGCGTTGGACGAGCCGCAGCCCGTCAGAGCGAGGGCGAGCGCCATAGCACCCGTGGCGGCAAATGCGCCAAGCTTCTTCAGCTTCATAATCAGTCTCCTTCCAATGACCCCACGTGATTCAGAGGTCTGCAAAAACTGAGGGTTATTATGCACCCGCTTGGAAGAATCTGCAATTAGAAAACTGATTGAAACAAACCCATAACGTGAATGGAGCGCTCCACTTTATGGCAGCCATTACTGCTGCAACGACCTTAACAGTTTGATTTCAGCCGCATAACCTGCAAGTTCGTTCGGTGTCTCCAAGATGAATGGCAATGCGCGCAAGCGGCCATTCGATACAATATTCTGTATAACCTGCATACCGCCGCCAAACTCTTCACTACCCAGGTAGCCCTTGCCGATGCACTCGTGGCGATCCTTATGGGCGCCGCAAGGATTCTTGGAGTCATTGATGTGCACGGCGCGCAGGCGCTCGATACCCACCACGCGATCGAACTCGTCAAGCACACCGTCAAGATCGCGGACGATGTCATAGCCGGCGTCATTCACATGGCAGGTATCTAGGCAAACGCCCAACTTGGCCGACAGCTCGGGGCGCTTGTCGGCAACGCCCTCGATGATTAGCGCCAGCTCCTCAAAGCTGCGGCCCACCTCGGTGCCCTTGCCGGCCATGGTCTCGAGCAGCACCGTCGTCTGCTGGCCCTCAAACATCACCTGGCACAGCGTATCAACAATCATCTGAATGCCGGCGTCGGAGCCCTGCCCCACATGCGCACCGGGATGGAAGTTGTAGTAGTTGCCGGGCAGTGCTTCCATACGCTGCAGATCCTCGGCCATGGCCTCCAGGGCAAACTCGCGCGCCCGCTCCTTAGCGGAGCAGGGGTTATAGGTATACGGGGCATGAGCCACGAGCGGGCCAAAGTCGTTTTGCTCCATAAGCTCGCGCAGGGCCGCCACGTCATCCATGTCAAGGTCTTTTGCCTTGCCACCTCGCGGGTTGCGCGTAAAGAACGCAAAGGTATTGGCGCCAATGGACAACGCCGTCTCCCCCATCGCCCGATAGCCCTTCGTCGTCGAAAGATGACACCCGATCGTCAGCATCTCCAACTCCCCCTCATCAGTTGCGGAAAAATACGGTCTATTGGTGCCTTATTTTGGCGCAAACAGACCGTATTCCACCGCAAGTTATAAAAGGGGCATCAGGGGCAAAGGCCTCCAAGGCATTCCAGGCGCTGGCGCCATGCCCCCGCGCCCTAAAGTTTTAAGCGAATCGCATCGATGATGTGCGCACAGCGCTGCGTGGCGGCAAGGGGCATGACGGGACTCTCGAGTTTCCCCGCCCAGATGAGCTGGGTCGCATGCTGGATTTCGCCGTAGAAATCATCGATCTCAAACGGGGCATTTATTTCTAGCGTTCGACCGTCGGAATACTTCACATGGGCGAGCTCGGGGCGATGGAGACGCTCGATTTCCAACGAGCCCCGCTCACAGGCAATCGTTAAGCGGCTTTCATATGTTGCTTTGCCGTCGCACGCCATATGAATGGGTATACCGCCGACGCTCATATGGATCTCGTCGGCCCAATCGACGCGGCCGCTCGATACGTCACGCCAGCGAACTTCACGGGACGAAACCTCGCACGCGCCCGCGAGCAAATCCTCAAACCAACCGACCGCATAACAGCCCATGTCATATAGACAGCCGCCCTGCAACGGATCAAGCAGATAGCCCGAAGGAGGCTCGCCGTAATCGAGCTTTTGCACGCTTTCAATCGAGACAATACGGCCAAGCTCACCCGACGCAAGCAAGTCCTTCACGCGAGTGCGCATCGGGCAAAACCGATTCTTCATCGCCTCCATTAACAGCACGCCGCGCTCACGAGAGGTGGAGGCAATCGAGAGAGCCTCTTCCTCACTCAAAACGGCCGGCTTTTCGCACAGCACGGCCTTTCCGGCGCGCAGCGCGCGACAGGCCCAACGCGTATGCATGCCATGCGGAAGAGCCAAGTAGATTGCGTCGACATCGGGGTCGGCAATCAGCGCGTCATAAGCCGCATTGCCGTTATCGTCGACCGAGACATGGCCATGCGCAGCATCGATCGAAAACACTCGGCAAAATTCCTCGACATGTGCAGGAGTGCGGCCGGCCGCAGCCACCAGCCGTGCCCCGTCGACCTTCTTGAGCGACGATGCAAATCGATGAGAAATGTGCCCGGCGCCCAAAATGCCCCAACGAACCTCACGCGAATCATTACGTAAACCTCGGTCACCCACGATAGTCTCCCATTAGTTGCGGCGAAATAGTTCCTGCTGTTGCCCTATTCTGCCGTAAACAGGAACTATTCCATCACAAGATATAAAAGGATCATGAGGAGCGCGTTGTGCGGAAGGCTTTAAGCACAGCCGTTACGGGGCCAGGCTGGAAACGTCGGCGCACGTCATCGAGACGCTCGGGAATATCGATGTGCTGCGGGCAGTGACGTGCGCATTTACCGCACTTGACGCAATTGCTCACCAGCTTGGGCTCGCTCGTGCGCACCGCGCTCGCCGTAAAGTATTGAGACAGCCCCGTAAACCAGCTGTGCGCGTAGCTCGCGTTGTAAGCGGCAAAGCAGCCGGGAATGTTAATACCCTTGGGACATGGCATGCAGTAGCCGCATCCCGTGCAGGGCACACGGTTCGATTTCTCAAACTCCATCAACACGCGCGCAATCGTGTCGAGCTGGTTGGCCGTCATCGAATTCGGCAACGCGAGGTCTGCCAGTGACGAATTCTCGTCCACTTGCGCGGTATCGGTCATACCAGAAAGCAACATGGTCACCTGGGGATGATTCCACACCCACGAGAGCCCCCAAGCGGCAGGCGTATGCAAATGCCGATCGCATGCACCATCGAGAACAGCGCGCGCCCGCGGAGGCAATTTGCCTGCCAAGCGTCCGCCCAAAAGCGGCTCCATCACAAACACCGCGAGACCTCGCTCGGCGGCGGCCATGAGCCCCGCCGTTCCCGCCTGATATCGCTCTCCAGCGTAGTTGTACTGGATCTGGCAAAAGTCCCACACATACGCATCGAGCATCGTGAGGAAGTCCGCCGCACTGCCGTGGTACGAAAAACCGATCTGGCGAATGCGCCCCGAAGCCTTTTGGCGCGCAATCCAGTCCTCGATGCCCAACGCCACCACACGTTCCCACTGGGCGGGCGAGGTAATGTTGTGCATGAGGTAATAGTCGATATGGTCGGTCCGCAGGCGGCGCAATTGCTCATCGAAGAACCGGTCGAAATCCTCCGCACACTTGCACGAAGCATGCGGCAACTTGGTCGCCAGCAACACCCGGTCACGCAGCCCCAATCGTTCAAGCGAAGCGCCCATGCACGCCTCGTTGCCGGGATAGAGATAGGCCGTGTCCAGGTAGTTAATCCCCTGCTCCACCGCACGGGAGATGATAGCGTCGGCGGTCTTCGCATCGGGGTGTCCCGGCGCACCGGGAAACCTCATGCAGCCCAGACCCAGAGCGGATATTCGGTTACCACTTTTGGGGTCAACACGGTATTGCACGGCCCCTCCCTTCGCCATCAGCGCCCCGGCAAGGCGAAACACAATGGTCACGCAGCCGAAACATCGTGGAATCGCAATCGAGAACGTATCGTAACGCAGCAGAAATCGAGCCGTCACGGCACCGCTTTAACATCAGCAAAAAGCCCGATGAAAGGAGCCGGGCATGACCACGCGCATGTCTTTGCGGTCTGCCCTGCAGCGTAGCGTCCAGGCAAACGTTTCTTTTTTATAACAGCCGCCCCGCGCACCCACCAATCACCCTGGCAGCATACAATCCATCAGGCGCCCCTTACGCGGGCGCCTTTTACATGGGGAGATGATTCACATGCAGATCAACAAGGTCGCTTTTATCGGCAAGGGCGGCGTCGGCCTGCTCTATGGCAGCATGATTGCCAGGGCCCTCGGCAATGACGCCGTCGAATACGTTATGGATGACACCCGTTTTGAGCGTCACGCGGGCGATGCGCTCACTGTCAACGGCAAGCCCTGCGATCTCACGTCCGTCCGCGCCAGCGAGGCGACGCCCGCCGATCTGGTCATCCTGACAGTCAAGACCACCGGTCTCGACCAAGCACTCAAGACTATGGAGCGCGTCGTGGGACCCAACACGCTCATCGCCTCGCTATGCAACGGCATTACGAGCGAGCAAAAGATTGCCGAACGCTTTGGCTGGGAGCATACCGTTCTTGGTATCTGCCAGGGCATGGACGCCGTGTTCCTCAACGGCGCGCTCACCTTTACCAATGCGGGCGAGATCCGCTTTGGCGCGGCGGCCGGCACGGACCCCGCGACCGTCGCCGCTATCGACGAGCTCTATACGCGCTGCGGCATCGCCCATACCGTCGAGAGCGACATTGCGCACCGCATGTGGGCCAAACTCATGCTCAACGACGGCATCAACCAGACCTGCATGGCCTACGGCGGGACCTACGGAAGCGCCACGGAGCCGGGCTCCGAGCAGCGCCGCTGTTTTGTCTCCGCCATGCGCGAGACGCTTGCGGTCGCCAATGCCGAAGGCATCGAACTCACCGAGGCAGACCTGACGCAGATGGTGCACCTCATCGAGGGAATCGACCCCACCGGTATGCCCTCGATGGCGCAGGACCGCATCGCGCAACGAAAAACCGAAGTCGAGGAGTTCGCGGGCACCATTTGCCGCCTGGCCGTCAAACACGATATCCAAGTGCCGCAAAACGATTGGCTCTATCAGCGCATCCGCGATATCGAGAAAAGCTGGTAGCGCCCGGCTCACCACGTCAACAGGCTCAACAGCAAAGCCGCCACAAGGAGCACTCCCCTTACGGCGGCTTTCATCTTCATCTATAACCAGTAGTCGATGTCCCGACGGTTAGAGCTGCGACTCCGACGCCTGGTCCTCATCGTCGCGACAAAGGACTACACCCGCACTTCCCAGCAGTGCGGCCGCGACCAACGCACTGACCACGATAGAGGCAGCCCCACAAGACCCCTGCATGCCCGCAACGAGCGCGGCCGTAGGACCAAGGCAGCCAAGCACCAATGCGACGGCGGCAATGGCAATATCTCGAGCGTTCACAAGACCACTTCCTCCACGAGAAAGACCTTATTTCTCATGAACTAGTGTGCCCCGCGCCCATATGCGCGACGTACCGTCACGGTAAGGGCTCTGTTAGCTCAAACGCATACATAGAACGGGCGTCCTTACGTTGCCCTAAAGCTCGGTAAAGACGCCCATCCGCCAAATATCCGTGATGCAGAAAAATTACCAGCCAGTGTAGTAGTCGGTGGTTCCGGCTGCGCAGCCGGAGTCATAGACCTTGCACTCGCCCTTGGAACCGGTAAACGTGGAGCCCTGAGCTTTATCACCCGCGGCCACGACGTAGTAGCCATCGGAATCGCGCCAAAAGCCCTCGGAATCCTGCGTCCATTCGCCCGTGCGGTGGTGATACAACACGTTGCTGCTGTAATAAGTCTCGCGGCGGCCGTTATAGTTATTGACGCCGCTCGAGCGCGTCAGGCCCGAGCCGTTCGCGTAATACGCAGCAGACGCGTAAGACGAGCCGGAGCCGGCGTTGTAATACGAAGCCTGAACGGCCTCAGCGGCCTCGGCTTCGGCTGCGGCAGCCTCGAGCGCCTCGCGCTTGGCATCCTCAAGCGTGGAGCGAAGCTCGTCGAGCTCGGTCGACTTGGCGTCGACCTCCCCCATCGTCAACAGGCTACCCGCACCGTCGATGCAGCTCTGCAGCACAGCGCGCTCGTCATCGGTAACATAGTCGCCATACATATTCATAATAATCTGAGCGCGCATCTCCAGGGAATCGCGCTTTGCCCCCATCGAGGCGTTCCACTCCTGCATAGAGCCATAACCGTCGCCGCGGTAGTCGACGGGCTGCACCAGCGTCGCCTCGGACGGCGTAGATCCAACCGTATCGGATAGTGTTGCCGCGTGGGCATCAGTTGCGCCGGCGCCCGCCAAAAGTGCCACGGTCAGAGCGGCGGAAAGGGCGGCGGCTTTCGGTTTTCGTGAATCGATCCTCATGTAGCTGGAAACCTCCGTAGTGCGTTTTTTGCTGCGTTTGAGCTGCGTGTGATTCGATCGCGCTGCATAGTACCCCGAGCAAATCGCGACCTGCGGTTTTACTCAAAAGGCGCACGTCAATTGCGTAAAACTCACATCCTCTCAACAGGAGTTTTCCACATCTCGATTGCATAAAGCATGCCAAAAACCCTGTAACAGCGCCCTTCCTATGCAAAAAAGGCGCCTGTGCAACCATTGTTCGCACAGGCGCCTTGAGCAGGCATTTTATGCAGTTATACCTATCGAGTCGCAAGGGGTCCTTGCACAAGTCGCCTTACTCGTCCAGCGCGGCGAAGGCCTGCTTCAGATCCCAAATGATGTCCTCGGCGTTCTCGGTACCGATGGAAAGACGAATCGTGGAGGGCGTGATGTTCTGCTCAGCGAGCTCCTCGGCAGAGAGCTGGGAGTGCGTGGTGGTAGCCGGGTGCACGACGAGCGACTTGACGTCGGCCACGTTGGCGAGCAGCGAGAACACCTGCAGATGATCGATGAACTTCCAAGCTGCCTCCTGGCCACCCTTAATCTCAAAGGTAAAGATCGAGGCACCGCCGTTGGGGAAATACTGCTTGTAAAGCTCATGGTCGGGGTGCTCAGGCAGGCTCGGGTGGTTCACCTTGGCGACGTGGCTGTCACCAGCCAGGAACTCAACGACCTTCTTGGTGTTCTCGACATGACGGTCAACGCGCAGCGACAGGGTCTCGGTGCCCTGGAGCAAGACCCAGGCGTTGAACGGGCTGATGCAGGCGCCCTCGTCACGCAGCAGGATAGCGCGGACAAAGGTCGCGAAGGCGGCGGGACCGGCAGCCTCGGCAAACGAAACACCGTGGTAGGAGGGGTTGGGCTCAGCGATCTGGGCGTACTTTCCGCTCGCCTTCCAATCGAAGTTACCGCCGTCGACGATCACACCGCCCAGCGAGGTGCCGTGGCCGCCGATGAACTTGGTTGCGGAGTGGACGACGATGTTGGCACCATGCTCCAGCGGACGGAACAGATACGGGGTGCCGAAGGTGTTGTCGACGACAACCGGCAGACCGTGCTTCTTGGCGATCTCGGAGATGGCGTCGATGTTGGGGATGTCGGAGTTGGGGTTGCCGAGCGTCTCGAGATAGATGACCGTGGTGTTGTCCTTGATGGCACCCTCGACCTCTTCCAGGTTATGGGCATCGACAAACGTGGTCTCGACGCCAAACTGGGAGAGCGTATGCTCCAGCAGGTTGTAGGAGCCACCGTAAATGGTCTTCTGAGCCACCACGTGGTCACCGGCCTGGGCAAGAGCCTGCAGGGTATAGGTGATGGCAGCAGCACCGGAGGCGACGGCAAGGCCAGCAACGCCGCCCTCGAGTGCGGCGATACGATCCTCGAAGACGCCCTGGGTGGAGTTGGTCAGACGGCCGTAGATGTTACCGGCGTCTGCAAGACCAAAGCGGTCGGCGGCGTGCTGGGAGTTGCGGAACACATAGCTCGTGGTCTGGTAGATAGGCACGGCACGGGAGTCGGATGCAGGATCGGCGCTCTCCTGACCAACGTGCAGCTGCAGGGTATCGAAACCAAAGGTGTGCTCGGAGTTGTTGATGAACTGGCTCATGATGATCTCCTTGATCAAATAAAAGTAAATAAATAAGAGAGAAGTAAGTCGCTGTCTCCTGATCACGCCGACGGGCGCAAACAGGAGCCCGGCATTCGTCTTGGTAAGCAATTCATATGCGGGCCTCCTTTCGCATCCCGATTCCGTAGTTGGCTTAATTACCTACTGCCTTTGTGTGTTTTGAATAGTACGAGCATTGTTTCCCTCGGTCAATCACTTAAAAGCGCTAACATGTTATCTGTTTTATAGATAACAATCGAAAGGACGAGCGCCGATGACCCTCCAACAGCTTCGTTTTCTGATCGCCGTGGCAGAGTCCGGCTCAATCAACGCCGCAGCTCAGCGCCTCTATACTGCTCAGTCCAACATCTCAAACGCCGTCAAAAGCCTGGAGCAGGAACTTCATATCGAAATTTTTACGCGCTCTAGCCGCGGTGTTGCACTCACCAACGACGGCACCGAGCTTTTGGGTTATGCGCGCCAGGTCGTAGAGCAGGCCGACATGCTCGAGGCACGCTACGAGGACGGCGGCACCCCGCAAGCCCGCCTCGCCATTTCCGCCCAGCACTACGCCTTTTCGGTCGAGGCCTTTGTCAACGTGGTCGAGCGCTGCCGCGACAGCAAGTTCGAGTTCATCATGCGCGAGACCACCACATCGCAGATCATTGATGACGTCCGTGCGTTTCGCAGCGATATCGGCATTCTGTATCTGGATGACTTTAACGCCCGCGTTCTGCAGAAGGCCTTCGCCGATGCCCGTGCAAGCTTCCATCCCCTATTCGACGCGACGGTCCACGTCTTCGTTAGCGAGCGCCACCCGCTCGCACGCCGCCCTCAGCTGTCCCTTGCCGACCTCACGCCCTATACGCGCTACAGCTTTGAGCAGGGAACCTCAAACTCCTTCTATTACGCCGAGGAACCTTTTAGCTATATCCCTTGCGACCGCAACATACGAATCTCGGACCGCGGAACACTTACCAACTTACTTATCACGTCGAACGGTTACACCCTGTCGACCGGCGTCCTCTCCAATGAAATGCAATGGGGTATGGCATCGATCCCGTTAGCAGACGCCCCAACGATGCACGTAGGCTATATCATGCACGACGAGCGCAAGCCCTCTCCCCTCTTGCAGCAATACCTCGATGAGCTCAACCGCATCATCCATGCCAACTAACTGTCGGAAGACGGGGTAGAAATCATAGATTGCTAGCCCCCGGCGGGCATGGCGCTACAATGGTCACTCGCACGAAACGTACCCAACGAAAGGAACCATGTGAAGGTCATCATCTATACCGACGGCTCGGCCCGATCAAATCCGGGACGCGGCGGCTACGGCGCCGTGCTCAAATACACCAACCCCGCCGGCAAGACCTTTACCTCCGAGCTTTCGCGCGGTTACGCCAAGACCACCAACAACCGCATGGAGCTCATGGCGGTCATCGTAGCACTCGAGGCGCTCAACCGCCCCTGCGACGTCGAAGTCCATTCCGATTCGCAGTACGTCGTCAACGCCTTTAACAAACACTGGATCGACGGCTGGAAAAAGCGCGGATGGAAGACCGCCAACAAGCAGCCTGTCAAGAACCGCGATCTGTGGGAGCGTCTGCTCACCGCAAAGAGCAAGCACAAAGTGGAGTTCATCTGGGTTAAGGGCCACGCCGGCCATGAGCTCAACGAGCGCTGCGACGAGCTTGCCACCACGGCGGCCGACGGCAGCAACCTCGATATCGACGCCGGCTTTAACGAGAGCGACCTGTAACGGCGTTTTCGCACGCTATTTCCTGTCCCCTCGCGCTACACTCATCCTGTAAACCGAACGGCACGAGGGGGATACATGCTGCGTATAGCGACCATCGGCACATCCATGATTACCGACGACTTTATCCAGGTCGTCAACGCCAGCGACCAAGCTGCGTTTGTGGGCACGCTCTCGCGCGATGCAGATCGCGGCGCCGCCTTCACCGCTAAGCATGGTGGCGAGCGTAACTTCACCGCGCTTGACGAGCTTGCGTCCGCTGCCGACGTCGACGCCGTCTACATCGGCAGCCCCAATGCGCTCCACTGCGAGCAGGCGCTCGCCTGTATCGCCGGCGGCAAGCACGTCATCGTCGAGAAGCCCTTCTGCGCCACCGAAGCGCAGGCGCTGGAAGTCTTCCGCGCTGCCGAGGCAGCAGGTGTCGTAGCCCTCGAGGCCATGCGCCCCCTCCATGACCCCGCTTTCCACGCCATCGAGGACGCCCTGGGTGAGATCGCCCCCATCCGCCGCGCCTCATTGCGCTTTGGCAAATATTCTTCGCGCTACAACGAAATTCTCGCGGGACGCACCACCAATATCTTCGACTGCAATATGGCATCGGGCTCCCTCATGGACATTGGCGTCTACACCGTCGAGCCCATGGTCGAGATTTTCGGCATGCCCTCCGGCCTTACGAGCATGGCTACTCTGCTCGACCCCACCACGCGACAGCTCACGCACGGCCCCATCGATGGCTGCGGTTCCATCCTCGCCAGCTACGGCGGTGGCCGTATCTCCGTCGAGCTCGCGCACTCCAAAATTACGAATGACCTACTGCCCTCGCAGATCGAAGGCGAGCGTGGCACTATCCAGATTGACCATCTGTCCACGCCCCGCAACGTCCGCATCGACTATCGCGGCGACGTCGTACACGGCTCGGCGACCGAGGCGCCGCGCGAACAGAGCGACAACGGCCGCGTGCTCGACCTGCCCAGATCAAGCAACACCATGGAATACGAACTCGCAGACTTTATCACCGCCATCGGCGGCATCGATAACGTCAAGGAAGAGATTTGGGAGACCCCGGCGGGACGTCACGAGCTTGGCCACTACCGCGATGTCACGCTCGTCTCACTGCGCATCATGGATGCCGTGCGTCAGCAGGCCGGCATAACCTTCCCGGCCGACGCAGACAAGCAGGCATAGCGATGGGCCTCTTCGATACGTTCTTCTCCAGCGTCACCGGCGGCAGTCGAGAGCCTCAAAAACCGTCAAACGTCGAGCTCGAGCTGCGCCGCAGGCTTACTGTGCTCGCAAGCGACGAGGCCACTCAAGGCGCCCCGCAGCGCTATTTCCTGCGGTGGGAGGGGCAGGTCCAGGGCGTCGGCTTCCGCTTCACCAACACCAACCTCGCGCAGGCACGCGCACTCACCGGCTGGGTACGTAACATGGAAGACGGTTCAGTCGAGATGGAGATACAGGGAGCTCCGGCAAATATCCTATCTCATCTCGAGGCGCTTCATGCCTCCTACGAGCGCATGGGAACGCGTTTTCGCCTCGTAGACGCTCAGGCCCGAGCCCCACTTGCCAATGAAGACGGTTTCAGTCCTCATTATTAGTATTGTGTGCTAAATACGGTATCATTTACCTACGACCGTTGATAGAAAAGAGGCGAGGCGCATGGCGGTGCAAAGAAGGAATACCAGGCAGCGAAAGCTGGTTCTTGACGCCGTGCGCCAAAGCTATAACCATCCCACCGCCGACGAAATCTACAACGCCGTGCGCGCGCAGGATGACAAAATCAGCCGCGGTACGGTCTACCGCAATCTCAATCTCTTGGCCGACGCCGGCGAGATCCTCTCCATCAAGACGCCGGGCGGCAGCCGCTTCGATCGCACGATCGAGCCGCATGCGCATATCATCTGCACCTCGTGCAGCCGCGTCATCGACGTACCGCTCCCCTTCGATGCCCAGCTCGACGCCAAAGCGTCCGAGCAAATCGGCTGGCACGTCACGTCGCACTACACCATCTTCGAGGGTCTCTGCCCCGACTGCCGGTAGATGTTCGGGACATGCCTTAAAATCCACCTTTCCGCGCTTTGCAGCAAACAGTACATTTCTAGGCATGTCCCGAAAACCTACTCGGCGAGCAGGCGGTGCAGTTCTTCTTCGACCGTGTGCACGTAACGGACGCGATCGTTGATACCGCGCATGGTGGGGTTGCAGCTCTCCATCAGATAGGGATGGCCCACGACGTTGAGCATGTCGCGATCGTTCTCATTGTCGCCAAATGCCATCATCTCATCGGGCGAAATCCCCAGGATACGACCGTAATCGACAAGCGCGGAGCCCTTGCCCGAACCGAAACCGATAAGGTCCGTCCATGCGGTTCCTGACGTCATCACATCGACACGGTCGCCAAAGAGGCGCTCGAAATACTCCCGGGCCGCCGGATAATCCACCTCGGGCGTCTGGAAGCCAATCTTAATGACATCCTCGTCGATGTCCTCGGGACGGTCGACCACCGCCACATCGCAGTGGACCACATAGCGCAAATGGTCGACGAACGCATCGTTGCCGCTCATGGTGTAGATGTGCCCCTCACACGAAAGGGTCATGTCGGTATGGGGATACGCAACCACGGTATTCGCGATAACCATAGCAAGGCTACGCTCCATGGAACGCTTGACGACGGCACGCCCCTCGCTCATCACCAGGGTTCCGTTTTCGCATACATAGGCGAGCTCATCGGCCACCGGGGCAAACAGGTAGCGCAAGCTCGCATATTGACGGCCACTCGCCGGCATAAACACGATACCACGACGATGCAGCTCATCGATAAGCTCAAAGGCCTCGGAACGCAGCTCGCGCTCCCCCGGATGCAGCAACGTGCCGTCCAAATCGCATGCAATCAGTTTGATTCCCTCAAGACCCATATGCTTCCCCCAAAGCCTCATATCAACAGCAAGACGGACCTTGATCGGTCGCCCCTCAAAGCCCGTCTTGCGCATACGCGCGCTTAGCCGCGCGCCTTTTTTACGATGGTAAAGTCGGGAGCCATGCTCACGACGACCTCCGCCGCACTCGACGCAAAGCGCCGGTCCGCATCGAGTTCACGGGTAACCAGCGAGAGCCGAACACCCTCGACACCCCGGAGCATGCGGCCCAAAACAGGCTGCACCGGCGTATACATGCGCACAGTATGCTCGTCCGAGTCGCCCCGGAAGAGCGGCGCATGCATGTTGCCGATCTCCCAGCACGAATGCGCGAGCGCAATCGGGTCCATGCGGTCAACTTCGACCAAATAAACCTCGGCGCTGCGCAAGCGCACGACAACCGCCACGGGCACCATGCCCGAACGGTCAATGGCGAGCACGTCGCCGTCGGCAAGACGACCGCCGTCGGCAGTATCCAGCCGAACATCGACCGTGCGCCCCAGCTCCGTCACGCCCACAAACGCGTATACATCAGCCTGGTCCCAATCGAGCAGCAGATCGTCAACTTCAAAGACGCCGCCCAACTTCCGGCGAAGCAGGAGTTCATAGGACGGATCGTTGAGATTTCCCAAGCATGTCGTCGAAACCAAGCGTTCAGGCATACTCTAACCCTCGACCTCGACGAGCTCGATATCAAAGTTGAGGTCCTTACCGGCCAGCTCGTGGTTGGCGTCGAGCGTCACGGCCTCGGGCGTTACATCGATGACCACGGCGGGGACGGGCATACCGCTCGGCGTGGACAAGAAGAGCTTCATGCCCTTCTCAATCTGCTCGATGTTGGGAACCTGTTCGGCCGGGAAGGTCAGAACCATCTCGGGATTGTGCTCGCCGTAGGCATCGGCAGCAGGAATGTGCACGGTCTTCTTCTCACCCACCTGCATGTCGACAACAGCGGCGTCGAAGCCCTTGATCATCTGGCCGGCGCCGCAGGTGAACTCCAGCGGCTCACCGCGATCGTAGGAGCTATCGAACTGCGTGCCGTCGTCGAGCGTGCCGCGATAATGAGTCTTGACCTTCTTGCCCTGGTTGGACATGGAAACCTCCGTGATAAGGGCGGCGCACAACACGGGCCGCCATGAACATATGGCGTTAACTATACCCTAGTCATACAATTTGAAGACAGTTTGCAAAGAAACGCTGCAACCGGAGGAACCATGGCATATCCCGTATTTGACCTACACTGCGACACCGCCGACCGCATCGGCTGGGCCACGCTCGATCTCGACCTGCGCTTTACCGCCGGCACCGACGGTTATTTCCCCGGCGACGAAACGCATCCGCAAGATTTCGACCTCATCGAGGGTAACGCCTGTGCCATCTCGCTCGCAAAGATCGGCAACACGCCGTGGGCACAGTGCTTCGCCACGTTTGTCCCCGACGAGATTCCCACCGCCCACGCCGCGCGCTTCCAGGCGCAGATCATGGCGCATATGAGCGGCCAGGCAATGCTCAACCACGACCGTATGGTCAACGTGCGCAGCGCCGCAGACATTCGCCCCGCGCTCAAGGACGGCAAGGTCGCTTGCATCCACACCATCGAAAACGCCACGTTCTTTGCCGAGGACCCCGCGCTGATCGAAGTGCTCAAGAGCTTGGGCGTGCTTATGTCGTCACTCAGCTGGAATGCGCAGGGGCCGCTCGCGAGCGGCCACGACACCCACGCCGGCCTCACCGGCGCCGGCATCGAGGCACTTACGCAGATGGAGCACGCCGGCATGGTACTCGACGTCTCCCACCTCAACGATGAGTGCTTTGACGAGGTTGTCGCCCACGCCACGCGTCCCTTCGTCGCCAGCCACTCCAACTCCCGTGCGGTTTGCGGCGTCAAACGCAACCTTACCGACGACCAGTTCCGCACCATTCGCGACATGGGCGGTATCGTCGGCCTCAACTACTGCAGCGAGTTCCTTTCCAACGACGCAACCGACAAGACCGCCGCAGACGTCACCTTCGACCAGCTAGCGGCACATATCGAGCACTGGCTCGACCTGGGCGGCGAGGACGTCATCGCACTCGGCGGCGACTGGGACGGTGCCACGGTGCCCGCTTTCCTCTCCGATGCCAGCAAGATGCCCGAGTTCCAGAACATGCTTTCCAAGCATTTTGGCAAGACCGTGATGCAAAAGCTCTGCAGCGACAACGCGCTTGCCTTCTTTGAGCGTTATTAATTTCACATTCCTTGAGCAGGTCGGCATGCCGAACGGTTGACATGCCGGCCCGTCCCCAATCTGAAGGACCGCTTTTGACGCAGCAGTTTACGATTTCCGTATCCCGACCGGATGGGACGCCCATCCCCGTCGTCGTTACCAAAAAGCGCGTCAAGAACTTCAACCTACGCGTCACATCGAGCGGTGAGGTCCACGCCAGCGCACCGCTCGGCGCCAGTCGCGAGCGCATCGAAGCGTTTGTGAAGCGCAACAGCGCCTGGATTATCAGCCGGCTTGCCCAGCGCGAGCAACGTCAGGCGACGGCACGAGAGCCGCTCAGCCCCTCGTCCATCATTGCGCTTTGGGGCAAGCCCATCACGGTACAGGACGCACTCGATCACAACTTTGCATCACCCGCACCGCGGCCCAAGCAGGCCACCTTCGCAAGTTTTATGGGTGCCGACGAGCCAGACGAACGTCCGCAGGCCAAGTGGAATGCGACCCTCGACGGCTTAACGCCCAGTGAGATCCAAGCCCATATTGACCAGCTCTATACGTCCGAAGTCACATCGGCGCTGCGTGATATGGTGCACGCATACGAAATCGCAATGGGTGTCGCCGTTTCCCGCGTTTCCGTGCGCAGCATGAAAACGCGCTGGGGATCATGCACGCCCAAAACCGGCGCCATTCGCATCGCACGAGAACTTGCCGCCTACCCCGTCGAGTGCCTTGACATGGTTGTCGCCCACGAGCTCGTCCACCTGCTCGAGCCGAGCCACAATCATCGGTTTCACGCGCTGCTCGACACGTACTGCCCCAACAACAGGGCTCTGTCGCAGCGGCTCAAGCAGCCACCCATAGAGACGTATTAGAACCGGTTAGCGCACACGCTCGATCTCGACGCCACAGCTTGCCAAGGGCAGGCCAACAGGCGCCCACGGCTTATCGAGCTTGATGCGCACACCAAGCAGCGAGGGATAACGGCGCAGCAGCATCTGGGCCGTACCTTCAGCTGCCGCCTCGATGAGCTTAAACGTATGCTCGCGCAGATAGCCATCGACATCGTGGCACACCGAGCCGTAGTCAATCGAGGCGTCCAAGTTATCGTGCTCTCCCGCTGCACGCAGGTCAGCATAGAGTACCAAGGACACGATGAATTTCTGGCCCAGCGCGTTCTCTTCGGGATACACGCCGTGGTTAGCAAAAACCTCAAGACCTTCAACGGTGATGCGGTCGGCATGGCGCAGATCGTCATAGTTCACGTGGGGCACCGCCGTTGCGGTGGATATTTCGCCCCTTCCACGGCGGGCGAGCTCGGCGACTTCAGTCTTGGTTGCATTCTCGGGCAGTTTCTTGTTGCTCATCGCGATCGTCTCCTTCGTTTAGAACCCCGACCGCGTAAACTAACTACACGCGAATCGACAGGTTCTTTTTATCATCGCTCCAGTTGCAAGCATTGCGCGCGGGGCATGCAAAGCAGGCGCGCGACGCTTTGTCGGCTGCATAGAGCAGGCGCTCGAGCGGTTGGCTGTTCACGCGCAGCTTTCGATGGCCCAGAATGGCCGTCTTAATGGCTGCGGCATCGGCCGGCTCAAACGCTACGTCATCGGGCATACCGCCGAGAATTGCATCAGCGACGCGTTCGCTTGCAACATCATGGGATATACCCGATTCATACTGTTCATCTTTGCCGATATCGTGAAGAAGTGCCGTGGCGTAGATGACCTCGCGGTCAAATTCGAGCTGTTCCTCGAGATTCTTGATCCACATAATGCGAGCGACATCCAGCAGGTGGTCAATACCGTGGCGGCAGAAGATGCGCCCCGATTCCAACTGTGCAATGTTGCCCAGGTGCCGCCGGAACAGACCGTTGGCACAGATGTAATCAATGCGAGGCATGGCATCAAAGGGGGCCAGGCCCGAAGCCATGAAGCCGCGACGCGGCGTCCCCCCATCGGTCTTCGATGTAAAGTCATTGACGACCCTCATGCTAACGGCCCAGCATCCTAAAGAACCGCTCCTCGAGCGACGGATCGGTCTCAAAGACGCCGCGGCGAGCGAGCGTCACGGTCTTGGTGCCAGGCTTTTGCACGCCGCGCATGGTCATGCACATATGCTCAGCCTCCATGAGCACAATCGCTCCCTGGGGAGCGAGATACTCCAGGAGGGCATCGGCAACCTGTGCGCACAGCTGCTCCTGCAGCTGCAGACGACGGGCGTAGACCTCAACCGTGCGGGCAAGCTTAGAGAGCCCTGCGACACGGCCGTTGGGGATATAACCAATGGCGGCCTTGCCATAAAACGGCAGCAGATGATGTTCGCACAGCGAGTAGAACGTGATGTCGCGCTCGATAACCAAATCGTTCGAAGCGACGGCAAAGGTTTTGGACAGGTGCTCCTCGGCACTCTGGTCCATACCGCCGGCGATCTCACCATACATACGGGCAACGCGCGCCGGGGTCTCCAGCAGGCCCTCACGAGTTGGGTCCTCGCCTATGCCCTCAAGCAACAGCTTAATGGCGGCCTCGACTTTTTCCTGATCGATCATCTGGGCCTCACTTTTCCGATTTTGCGTTCGCGCTATGGTACCACGCCCTTTGGCATCGGCCACAAGCTACATAGTATGGGTCGAATAGACTGGATCGTCCCGCCAAAGTTCAACCGCATCACAAAGCGCAACACCCTCGCGCTCAGCACGGTCGCGCGTAGCGTTCATATCGATCACACGCTGGTTACTCGAGCCTCTAAAACGCAATGAGATATCGTACAGATCCTGAACAAACGGGCCGTCCACCAACATGTCGAGGCGGGCCAGGATACGGTTCGTCACCTCGGTATGATGACGGCCACCCGGCATAAGCTCCTCGAGCACGTCGCCGGTAAAGCACCAAATGGTCTTGCCCGACCCCGCGGGATAGGCCGCACGCACGCGTTCGATAAAGTCAACAAGCCCCACCTGATTCTCGGGCTCCATAGGCTCGCCGCCCAGAATCGTCAGACCATCGATAAAGGGGTGGTCGAGGCTCTCGATAATCTTGTCCTCGACGGCACGATCGAACGGCTCACCCGCAGCAAAGTCCCACGCGACAGAGTTAAAGCAATTCTTGCACCCACGACGGCACCCGCTCACAAACAGAGAAGTACGAACGCCTTCCCCATCAGCAATGTCGAAATACTTAATGTTCGCGTAGTTCATAGGTAACTCTCCCGGGAGGTCGGGACATATCATCCCGTCCTCAAACATTCTCGGCCTTCGGCCTGCGAAACTGCGGGCGGGACGATATGTCCCGACCTCATGCAAAGGGTAACTCAATGAACGAAGCGAACATCGAGTATAGGGTTCGAGGTCCAATAAAAACTTTGTTGCAGCTCAACCGCCATTGCAAATCAATCGCTGCTGCAGCTCGAATTATTTCCGCTAAAAACTTCGAGGAGTGAGCAGACCGCGAGCTGCATCTCAGCTACGTCAACTTGGCCGCCCCGTAGCGAGGCCCCGGACCTTTGCTCGATATGAGTTCCGCACGAACAGGAGGCGCCAGTGGCGCCTCCGTCGTGAGCCAGGACTGTCCGAAATAGCGAGTAAAGGTCCGGGGCCTCGCTACGGGGCGGCCTGGGATGGTTATTAGAGATGCAGCACGCGGTCGCGGATCTCCTCGGTTCGACCCTGGTTCCAGAACTGGGTACCGATGTAGCCGCACGTACGACGGGCGACGTTCATCTTCTCCTGGTCACGATTGCCACAGTTGGGGCACTCCCACACCAGCTTGCCGTCATCCTCGACAATCTTGATCTCACCGTCGTAGCCGCACACCTGGCAGTAATCGCTCTTGGTGTTGAGCTCGGCGTACATGATGTTGTCGTAGATGTACTGCATCACGCGGATGACAGCCTTGAGGTTGTCCTGCATGTTGGGAACCTCGACGTAGGAGATGGCACCGCCCGGCGAAAGCTGCTGGAACATACCCTCGAATTTGAGCTTGTCGAATGCGTCGATCTCCTCGGACACGTGGACGTGGTAGCTGTTGGTGATGTAGCCCTTGTCCGTCACGCCCGGGATGATGCCAAAACGACGCTGCAGGCACTTGGCGAACTTGTAGGTCGTCGACTCAAGCGGGGTACCGTACAGCGAGAAGTCAATATCGCTTTCGGCCTTCCACTCCGCGCACTTGTCGTTCATGCGCTGCATGACGGCCATGGCAAAGGGCGTGCCCTCCTTCTCGGTGTGGCTGTGGCCCGTCATGTACTTGACGCACTCATACAGGCCGGCATAACCCAGACTAATGGTGGAGTAACCGCCCACGAGCAGCTTGTCGATCGTCTCGCCCTTCTTCAGGCGGGCGAGGGCACCGTACTGCCAAAGAATCGGCGCGGCATCCGAAAGCGTACCCATCAGACGCTCATGACGGCACAGCAGGGCGCGGTGGCATAGCTCAAGGCGCTCGTCGAAGATCTTCCAGAACTTGTCCATGTCCTGATGCGAGCTCAGCGCGACATCAGGCAGGTTAATGGTCACAACGCCCTGGTTAAAGCGGCCATAGTACTTGGGCTTGTTTGGGTCATAGTTCAGCGCGTTGGCCACGTTGTTAAATCCGTTACCGGAGCGGTCGGGCGTCAGGAAGCTGCGGCAGCCCATGCAGGTATAGCAGTCGCCGTTGCCCGCGGTCTCGCCCTTCGACAGCTTGAGCTCGCGCATCTTCTTCTCGGAGATGTAGTCGGGCACCATGCGCTTGGCGGTGCACTTAGCGGCCAGCTGGGTCAGGTAGAAGTACGGGGAATTCTCGTGAACGTTATCGTCCTCGAGCACATAGATGAGCTTGGGGAATGCCGGGGTAATCCATACGCCGGCCTCGTTCTTAACGCCCTCGTAGCGCTGGCGAAGCGTCTCCTCCACGATCATGGCAAGGTCGTGCTTCTCCTGAGGCGTACGGGCCTCGTTAAGATACATAAAGACCGTCACGAACGGCGCCTGGCCGTTGGTGGTCATAAGAGTTACGACCTGATACTGAATCGTCTGAACGCCGCGACGGATCTCGTCACGCAGGCGGTCCTCAACAACCTCGCGGACCTTTTCGGGAGATGCGGAAACGCCGAGCTCCTCGAGCTCGCGGGCGACCTCGCCGCGAATCTTCTGACGGCTCACCTCAACAAACGGAGCAAGATGGGTCAGCGAAATCGACTGGCCGCCGTACTGGGAGGAAGCAACCTGAGCGATAATCTGCGTCGCGATGTTGCAGGCGGTCGAGAAGCTGTGCGGCTTCTCGATCAGCGTGCCCGAGATAACGGTGCCGTTCTGGAGCATGTCCTCCAGGTTCACCAGGTCGCAGTTGTGCATGTGCTGAGCAAAGTAATCCGAATCATGGAAGTGGATCAGGCCCTCATTATGGGCGTCCACGATCTCCTGGGGCAGCAGCACGCGCTGGGTCAGGTCCTTGGAAATCTCGCCGGCCATATAGTCGCGCTGAACGGAGTTGACGGTCGGGTTCTTGTTGGAGTTCTCCTGCTTGACCTCTTCGTTATTGCACTCAATCAACGACAGGATCTTGTCATCGGTCGTGTTCTTCTGGCGCTTCAGGCTCTGAACATAGCGATAGATGATGTAGTGGCGGGCAACCTCGTAGCAGTCGAGACGCATGATCTCGTCCTCGACCAAATCCTGGATCTCCTCGACCGAAACGGTGTGGCCCGCGTTCTCGCATGCCTCGGCGACGTTTTGCGCCGCATAAACCACCTGGCGGTCGGTTAGACGAGAGCTCTCCTCGACCTCCAAGTTGGCGGCGCGGATGGCATTGACGATCTTATCGATGTCAAAGACAACCTCGGTGCCGCTGCGCTTGATGATCTTCATCCTCTTGCCTCTTTCGCGTCGTAGCCTCATTGCGCTTCAGAGCCAAACGATGCCCGGCAGGGCTTGCCCCTGTCTTGCGGCGCCGTCGCGCAATCTGTGTTCTCGATAAACCATAAGCCTCCATGCGGACATTCCCTAGAGCCAATCAAGCGGCTCAAGGACACGTTCGAAAGAGGCAGTTAAGGTCTTCGTTCTCTGTCCGCCATCTATCATACGACAAAGACACATCTATATCCTGTATTCTTTTTTTAGTTCAAACACAACATATAGTGTTTCAGCAGGTCAAAGCAATTGGTCATTTTCCAGACGCATTAATTATGAGGGGTTCTTGGCAAGTCGGTAAAACGTTACCAACACGGCTACCTGCATGGCAGTTATAAAACCCCCTTAGTCAAGCCGCTGACAAATCCTACCAAAACCAAGCCGCTCACGCCAAAAGAATCCAAAAGATTATGCTTGACCAACATGTTGCGGTCACGATCGGCCAGGACGTATGCAATCTGCCGGCACCTCTACGGGATGCGAAGACCATCGCGTACAGACCTTGGATCAATATTTGGTGGCTTATTTGGCGGCGTGCTTGGTGGCAAAACAAAACAGCCCAGAGGACATAGCCTCTGAGCTGCGAACATTTGGTGGGCGTTAGAAGATTTGAACTTCTGACCTCTTCCGTGTCAGGGAAGCGCTCTCCCCCTGAGCTAAACGCCCAAATGGAGCGGACAACGGGGCTCGAACCCGCGACCCCAACCTTGGCAAGGTTGTGCTCTACCAACTGAGCCATGTCCGCTTACGGGGATTAATCTTACGTGATGCCCGCATCCTATGCAAGAACTTTTTTTGAAAAGTTTTGCAACGCCCTCGCGAACCTCGCGAAGACATCAGCCGCCACGGAAGGTGTAGGCAAACGCAAACTCGCCGCAAGAGGCCCTTACATCTCACCGAGCATGATCCAGGCAGAGCTGTCCTGCGCGAGCCTGCCGTCTGCAAGCGGTGATGAGGTGAGCAGGACCCTGCCCGCCGGCAACTCCACGGGTGCTGCACCGAAGTTCGTCACACACGCCCAGCCGTTGTCGCGGCGATAGGCGATGACGCCGCCCTCGGCGCCCTCGGCGCCATCCGCAAGACCGGTGCGCCCGTCAAGATCGAGCCACGCAAGATCGTTGGCGCACCCGCGCAGCTTGCGCCGCAGCCAGAGGGCGTCACGATAGAGCGCAAGCATCGATGTCGGGTCCGCTTCTTCCCTATCGACAGCGTAATCGGAAAACCATGCAGGTTGCGGCAGATGGGGCGCCGCATCGGCGTCCGCCGGCGAAAACCCAAACGATCCGCCCTGCGCGGGATCGTCCGCCGCCACCCACGGCAGGGGCACACGACAGCCGTCGCGCCCCTTCTCACGCTTCGGTCCGTGCGTATTGGTTGCAGTGGGATCTTCGAGTGCATCCCACGGAATATCAGCCACCTCAAAAAGGCCGAGCTCCTCACCCTGATACACGTATGCCGAGCCCGGAAGCGCCAGCTCAAGCAAAAGGGCCGCCCGCGCGCGGCGCTCGCCGAGTTCACGGTCCTCATCATAAGACGACCCGTCGCGCAAGAGCCAGTCGAGCGCAATCTGGTGGTAGCGCGTCGCCTTGATTTGCGGCAGGGCATAGCGTGTCGCCACGCGCGGCACGTCGTGGTTGGAGAGTACCCAGGTCGAGGCGGAATCGGATTCGACGGCTGCCTTCAAGCCCTTCTCGATTGCAGTGTGCATGTCATCATAGGTCCAAGTGGCCTTGGCAAACTCAAAGTTGAATGTCTGGCCAAGCTCGCTGGGACGCGCGTAGAGATACTGGCGCTCGGGCAGCACCCACGCCTCGGCAACGGCGCTGCGTGGCGGATTATAGCGGTCGAACACGCGGCGCCACTCTCGATAGATCTCGTGGACCTCGTTGCGGTCCCACAGCGGATGGGTGCCGTCGTCAACCATGTCATCGCCCTCGGCGAGATGCCACCGGTCGAGGTCATCGCGGTCGAGATCCTTGGCGAGACCCTGCGCCACATCAATGCGAAAGCCGTCGACGCCTCGATCGCTCCAAAACGCCAGGACGTCGCAAAAGAGCGCGTGAACCTCAGGGCATGACCAGTCAAAGTCCGGCTGCTCGGGCGTAAACATGTGCAGATACCACTGACCGTCCGCAACACGCGTCCATGCGGGGCCGCCAAAGTTGGCATTCCAATTGGTGGGAGGCAGCTCGCCATGCTCGCCGCGACCATCGCGGAAGATATAACGGGCGCGCTCGGGCGATCCGGGGCCGGCGGCAAGAGCGGCTTTGAACCAGGGGTGCTGGCTGGATGAATGGTTGGGCACGATGTCGACGATGACCTTGATGCCGCGCGCGTGAGCCGCAGCGATCATATCATCGAAGTCGTCAAGCGAGCCGAGACGTGGATCGACATCGCAGTAGTCCGCCACATCATAGCCACCATCGACAAGAGGCGATGGGTAAAACGGGCTCAGCCAGATGGCCTCGATACCCAGCCGCTCAAGATAGTCCATCTGCTGGGTAATGCCCGCGATATCGCCCAGACCCGAACCAGTCGAATCCTTAAACGAGCGCGGGTAGATCTGATAGATCGCGGCATCGGACATCCATGAGCGCGAAGAAGACTTTTCTGTAGCCACGGGGCGTATCTCCCTTGCAACGAGGTTATGCGAGATGCCCACGATGATACGCCCAAAGCGCACATTCGCAGCAAACAACGCCACAGCCACGCCCCAAAACGCTCGCTCCCTCTCGGGTTCGAGCCCATGCGATGGATACAAAAAAGCCCGGCTACCGTAGTAGCCGGGTTGTTGCGTTTGGAGCGGACAACGGGGCTCGAACCCGCGACCCCAACCTTGGCAAGGTTGTGCTCTACCAACTGAGCCATGTCCGCATATGTAAAACAAAACGGGCGCCGGAGCGCCCGGATGTTGCCTGGAGGCGAAGCCCGGATTCGAACCGGGGGTAAAGGCTTTGCAGGCCTCTGCCTTACCACTTGGCCACTTCGCCGAAAAAGGACCGCCTAAACGGTCCGGAAATGCAATGGAGCGGACAACGGGGCTCGAACCCGCGACCCCAACCTTGGCAAGGTTGTGCTCTACCAACTGAGCCATGTCCGCTTGCGGGTTATTAATTTACGCGAGTTGTCCAAAAGACGCAAGTACTTTTTTCAAAAAACTTGTCTGCCGCATGTTCTTAGTAGCTAAACGCGCTAAAGCGATTGGCTAGGCACACGATTCCAGCGCTCCGCTAAACAGCTTCACCATCTGCACGCGCGTGCCGGCGCCGTCCGTACGACGAGCAACCTCCACGTTATCGACGAGCATACGCATAAGCTTGATGCCACGGCCGCGCTCCTCAGATGCGACCGGTTCGCTCGTTTCATCGATAGAATAGCCGACACCTCGATCAAGCACCTCAACCACAACGCGATCGCCATAGGCCTGAACCGTCAGGACGCACCCGATACCGCCCGCATGGTCATAGGCATTACCCAGCGCCTCCCCCGACGCCAATGCGACATCGTAGCGCTCGTCACGGCGCAACGGAAGCGATTCAAGGAGTTCAGCGATGCGATGTCGGTAGTATGGAAGATTCTCGATACCCTGACGGACCTCGACACTCTTACTCCAGCGAGGCAGCTCCCCCACCGGAATGGCGGGAATAGACTCCCGTGCCGGCCCCGCGACATGAAGGATATCGACAAGACGAGCAATCTCCAAAAAGCGAACAACTTCACCTGATGCATTGACGAGCGAAAGCAGGCCTTCTCGCCTCATGAGCTCACGAGCGCGCGTAAGCAGGAATGCCAAGCCCGTCGAATCGATAAAGCTAACAGCCTGACAGTTGATGACGACACGACGCACGCCGCGGCCAATCAAAGCATCCAGCCGCCGACGCAGCGCAGGCACCGTGGCGATGTCGATATCGCCCGGTGGCGTCAAAACCGCTATGTCATTCCACTCATTCATACGACCATGGTTCCCAAAAAAGCCCACTCGATGCATTCGTTTCCCCAACCGTGCGGATTCAGCCCGCCCAGCGTCGTCTATGAACGACCCCGTAAAAACTCAAGGGACACCAATGCAATGTCATCGTCCAGCGCCGATTCGGTAAATCGGTCAAGCTCGCCCAAGACCTTGCCGCAAATGCCCGACACGCCCTCCCCCGAAACAGAAAGCAGAAGGTCGCGCAAGCGCTGCTCGCCAAAGAACGCTCCGGTGCGGTCGCGGGCCTCAATCGTTCCATCCGTATACATGAAGAGCATGTCGCCGGGGGCGAACGTAAACACGCCTGTCTCGTACACCATGCTCTCAAAGGCACCGATTACGCCCGATTGGCATCCAAGCAGCTCAACCTCTCCCCCACGTGCCTCACCGCCACCCAGCGGCATCGACTCTGGCCTGATGACCATGGTCGGAGGATGGCCCGCCGAACAATACGTTGCGCGTCCGGCCTTAAGGTCAATCTTGGCGATAAAGGCCGTCACGAACGTCTCGACCCTCGAAAAGCCCATGAGCATGCTGTTAAGGGAGCGTGCCATGCGGGCCGGTCCAGCGCCCTCCCAGGCATATGCCGTCAGGGCCGTCTTGACGAGCGCGGACATCGATGCGGCCTCAATGCCTTTGCCAGACACATCACCCAGAATCATGACGGCGCAGTCGTCGGGAAGACGGATGAGCGTATAGAAATCGCCGCCGACCAACGCCGAGTTCGTGGCCGACAGGTACACCGAATCGGTTGCGATACCCGGAACATCCCCCAGGGAATTTCTCATGCCGATCTGAAGGGTCTGAGCGATATGGCGCTCCTCGCGCTTTTGAGATTCGCCTTCGTAGATCAGTTCAAAGTCATGCGCCAAGTGCACCAAGTAGTCATATTCAAGATCATCAATCGGCTCTTGGCTACCATCACGAAGCAGCAGCGCGCGCGTCGTCGGGCTCTTCGCAACAGAAGCAGGAACAATCGCGTCGTTACTGTGCCTGCCATCACCCTCAGAGCGCGGGCGCCCCGCCTCGATGCCGGAGTCAACGTAGAGACCTTGACAAGGCAGACCGTGCGCCCTAAGCCAGCCTCCCATAGGCATCGATTCGTCAACGCGAGTTATACGGACGTGTTTAAGGTCCTCGGCACTCGTACCGCCCAAAACAGATGCCTCAAAGCCATCAGGGCCAGCCCCCAGACGTGCCGCTGGCGCCGTCGTGGAAAAGAAAAGCTTCTCGGGATCGTCCGGCAAAGCAACGCGACTGCCACCTTCAAAATCTATGACGTAGGAATCCAGACTGGCGTCATACTCAACAGGGCAAAAATGGCAGTTAAGCATATTGCAGATCTCGGACGATACCGCCTGGGTAGCCGCGGCGGAATCGTCTAGAAAGGCAAACAACTCATCACGCAAGACATTGAGCGAGCGGCCAAGCTCGGCCGTGCGACGGGAGCGAAGGCTCGATGCCATGCCGACCAGCTGGATAGACAGGTAATCGCAAATGACCTCGAGCACATTAACGTCATAGGCGAGCGGTGCCTGGGGGCGTTTCCAACCAACTTCCAGCACGCCAAGAATCTGCGTACCGTAAAAAACGGGAAGACAGATCTCGTTGCGGTACGGAGGCATATCCTGCATGCGCAACAGGTGCTTAGAACGATTGTCCAGGTCCATAAACATACCGGAGGCGGCCTTATCACCCTCAAGGACCTGTTGAATCGACAAGCGACAGGCACGCGACTCGCGAAGAACATACGTCGGAATGCCAGCGCCATACGGCAAAAACTCGGGCAGGTAGCTGTCGTACAGCTCCTTGGAAACACCGCGTAGCTTAAAACCGCCGCTCTCAGAAAAATAGATAGCGGCACCCGAAGCATCGAGCGTTCCTACAAGCTGGTTCAAAACGGTATCAAGTAGGCTGGGCAGCTCATCGGAGCCCACGGTACTCATAATGACCGAGAGCGTGCCAGAGAGGCGCTTGTTCGCCACTCTAAGCTCCGATAACGCACGCTTGAGCTGACGGTCGTGCGAATACTGTTCTTCGATGCTATGGAGCGCCACCAGGACACGTGGCGCGCGGCGCCCAAAGATGCGTGGAGGCGTTACGGAGCCCGCACGAACCAAGACGGGCATAAAGGAGCCGTCACTCAGCTTGAGCATCAGTTCGTTCTCGGAGCCATCAGTTTCAAATGGCAGACGATGTTCCGTCGCACGTTCAAAAGCTGATGAGTACAGGACGTCTTTAACATCTCCACCGATGACGTCGGCGCGTTCCTCGCACATCAAACCAAGTAAGCGATTATTCACATGCAGAATGGTTCCGTCGAGCTCACAGATGATGACAGCATCGCTCGTGATCTCGACTAGTTGGGCAACGTCTGCCCACTCGTTGCGTTCAAGCGTTTCCATCGTGGACCCCACCGTCTATCGGTAACAAAAAAGCCTCCGAAGAGGCTTCTCAAATGCGATGGTGTCGGAGGCGGGACTTGAACCCGCATGACCAAAAAGCGGTCACTAGCACCTCAAGCTAGCGCGTCTGCCAATTCCGCCACTCCGACATGCTATGTTGTTGATTCGCAGTTCGTTTTGTTGGACCCGCGCGTTCAACGAGGAAGATAATAACCTATGATTCGAGAACTGTGCAAGCACTTTTTTCAAAAAAGTTTACGAATTTGTAAATGCGCAGGTAAATCCGTGTGTCCGGCCCCGAATCGGTGTTGCCTCCCGGCGCGTCCTCGGGCATGAGCGATATTTTGCTGCGCACTTCGTGCTGCAAAATATCGCTCCCCCTGCGGAATGCGCCGGGAGGCAACACCGATTCGGGGCCTGCAAATACATACTTCAGGCACAGTTCTCAAACATGTTCTGGGGGCTGATGCAAATTTGGTGGCTCGGCAAAGCCGAGCCCTTATATAAGGAGGCCGGAGCCAAAGCTCCGGCCTCACTCAATTTCTCATCAGATTAAGTGAGCGATCGAGGAATCGCACTCCCCCTGCCGAGTTACCGCAGGGCCCGCCCTGAAGTTACTTTTCAGAACACTCCACAGGACGCAAGAAACCCCCGCCGCACGAAGTGCGCAGCGGGGGTTTCTTGCATGTCCGAGGACGTTCTGAAAAGTAACTTCAGGGCGGGCCCGGACGATAACAACCGACTACAGGTCGATGTGCGATTCCTTGATCGGGAACGGCTCCGCGAAGTGGCACGCGCAGCAGTGACCCGGTGCGACTTCCTTAAACTCGGGAAGCTTCTCAGAGCAGATGCCCTGCGCGATCGGGCAGCGAGTGTGGAAACGGCAGCCGGTCGGCGGATCCAGCGGTGACGGCGGATCGCCGGCGAGGATGATGCGCTTACGGGTCTTCTGGATATCCGGATCGGGAACCGGCACGGCAGACAGCAGCGACTGCGTGTACGGATGGTGAGGCTCGCTATAGAGCGTCTTCCAGTCCGAAACCTCAACCATCTTACCCAGATACATAACGGCAACGCGATCGGAGATGTGCTGCACGACGGACAGGTCGTGAGCGATAAACAGATACGCGGTACCGAACTTGTCCTGGAGCTCCTTAAGAAGGTTCAGAACCTGGGCCTGAATGGATACGTCAAGTGCAGAGACAGGCTCGTCGCAGATAATCAGCTTGGGCTTCAGAGCGAACGCGCGGGCGATGCCGACACGCTGGCGCTGGCCGCCCGAGAACTCGTGCGGATAACGGTTGATGTGCTCGGGATTCAGACCGACGACGTCCAGCAGCTCGCGGACGCGCTCGATACGCTCCTCCTTGGTACCCACGCCATGAATGGTCATGGGCTCGGAGACGATCTCGCCGATGGTCATACGGGGATTGAGCGAAGCATAGGGATCCTGGAAGATGAACTGCATCTCGCGACGCATGTCCTTGATCTCATGCTTGCTCATCTCGGCAACATCTTTACCCTGGAAGAACACCTTACCGGCGGTCGGCTTGGTCAGGCGCATGATGGTGCGACCCGTCGTGGACTTACCGCAACCAGACTCACCAACCAGACCAAAGGTCTCCCCCGGATAAATCTCGAATGAAATGTCATTCACAGCAGAGACGACACGCTTGGAGAAGCGCTTGGCGAACATGCCGGACTCAGCGGGAAACTCCTTAGAGAGGTGCTCGACCTTCAGCAGCGGAGTGCGCTCGTTGGTATCTGCCATTACGCCTCGCCTCCCTTCTTGGAATCCTTGCGCGTACGGGACGTCTCAGGAGCGTTCTTGAGGAACTCGGGGTCACCGGAGTAGTGGCACGCAGAGTAATGACCAGACTCGGTGACAACGCGCTCGGGGCGCTGCTTGCGGCACTTGTCCGTCGCATAGGGACAACGAGGCGAGAAGACGCAGCCCTCAGGCAGGTTCATGAGCGAAGGCGGGTTGCCGTGAATCGGCGTAAGCGGCTTCTTCTCTTCGATGGCCTGCTCCGGGATGGAGCGGATAAGGCCCCAGGTGTAGGGGTGGCGGCTCTCGTAGAAGATTTCCTCAGCAGTACCGAACTCGACGGGACGGCCTGCATACATAACCATGATCTTATCGGCCATATCGGCAACGACGCCCAGGTCATGGGTAATCATGATAATGGCGTTGCCGTTCTTCTCCTGCATCTCCTGCATGAGCTCGATAATCTGAGCCTGAATGGTAACGTCCAGAGCCGTCGTGGGCTCGTCGGCAATCAGGATATCGGGATCGCAGGCAAGAGCCATAGCGATCATGACGCGCTGACGCATACCGCCAGAGAACTGGTGCGGATACTCATTGACGCGCTTCTCGGGCTCGGGAATACCAACGAGGTCCAAAAGCTCGGTGGCACGCTTGAGCGCCTCCTGCTTGGAGTAGCCGCGGTGCAGACGAAGACCCTCGCCCACCTGCTTGCCGATCTTATAGACCGGGTTCAAGGAGGTCATAGGATCCTGGAAGATCATCGCGATGTCGTTACCGCGAATGTGCTGCATCTCTTCCTCGGTCATCTCGAGGATAGAACGACCGCGATAGCGAACGTCGCCGCCCTCGATCTTTCCCGGAGGCATCGAGATAAGACCCATGATGGTCATGGCGGTCACGGACTTACCGGAGCCGGACTCACCGACGACACCCAGGGTCTCGCCGCGATCGAGCGTGTAGGAGACACCGTCGACAGCGCGAACAACGCCATCCTCGGTGTGGAAATACATCTTAAGGTCATCGACCTCGAGCAGATGCTGGCCCTCGGGAACCGGCTGGTCCTTCAGGTCCACATAGTTCTTGTTCTTCTTCATCCTTATGCGTCCTTCATCTTGACGTCGAGGGCGTCGCGCAGACCGTCACCCAGCAGGGTGAAGGCGAGCACCGTCGAGAGAATTGCCAGACCGGGCATGATCATCATCCAGGGAGCAGTCAGAAGATACTGCTGACCGTCCTGAATCATGGAGCCCCACGAAGGCGTAGGCGGAATAACGCCCATGCCGAGGAAGGACAGAGCGGACTCGGTCAGAATGGCGCCACCAATGTTCATGGTCGCGTAGACCACAATGGAGGCGACGGAGTTCGGGAAGATGTGACGCACGACGATACGAGCATCAGATGCACCCATCGCGCGCGCAGCGTCAACATAATCGTTTTCCTTGACCGTCAAGATTGCAGAGCGAAAGACGCGCGCAATCGAAGGCCAGCCAAGAATGCCGATGGCGATAAAGACGTTCTGAAGACCACGGCCGATAACGGCGATCATGGCGACAACGAACAGCACGTACGGGAACGCCAGGAAGATGTCCGCACAGCGCATGATGATCGTATCCCAGATGCCGCCGTAGAAACCGGCCAGAGCACCCATGACCAGACCGATCAGCGTGGAGATCGCGGTGGCCATAATTCCGACAGACAGCGAAACGCGCGCACCGTAGATAACGCGGACGAGAATGTCACGACCAAGGGCGTCGGTGCCAAACGGGTGCTCGGCACACGGAGCCAGCAGCGACGTCTCGGCCATGGTGGTCGAGTCGGAAGCCGTCGGAGAACCGAGCCAGGGCTTAGCCCACAGATCTGCGGTCAGGGCAACCACAACGACGATGATGATCCAACAGACACCGATAACGGCGAGTTTGTTCTTACGAAGACGCTTAAAAGCGTCGCCCCACAGCGTGCGGGACTTGGCGGGAGCAGATGCGGCCTTGGTGGCGGTAGCCTGCTCCTGAGACTGAGAATCAGTTTCCTGCATGAGACGTACCTCCCTTAGGCCTTATCCGACGGACCGCCAAGGCGGATGCGCGGGTCGAGGAATGCATAGCTAATGTCGACGAGCAGGTTGATCACCATGACGACGACAACGATGAGCGTAACGCCGCCCATAACGATGGGCCAGTCACGCATGCTAATGGCGCGATAGACCTCATAGCCGATACCGGGCCAGTTAAAGACCGTCTCGGTCAGGATGGCGCCCGAAAGCATGCCACCAAAGTCGACACCAATATAGGTAACGACGGGGATGAGTGCATTCTTAAGCGCATGCTTGACGATGATCGCGCGATTGGAGAGACCCTTGGCCTTTGCCGTACGGATGTAATCCTGGTTCATGACGTCAAGCAGCTGCGAGCGCATAATGCGGGCGGCGTAAGCGGTCGAAACCGAAGCCAGCGTAATGGTCGGAAGCACATAGTGCATCCAATCCTGATACTGAGAGCTGGAACCGCCGGCACCCGAGATCGGCATGGAGATTGCACCGCCCGTGGCGTCCTTGAGGATGACGCCAAAGAACAGCTGCAGCAACATACCGAGCCAGAAGGCCGGGACCGCAACGAGGATCGACGTGGTAAGCGTTACCAAAATATCCCAGAAGGAATACCGCTTTACCGCCGAAATGATACCCGCACCGATACCCATAATTGCCTCGAGCACGATGGCGCACGCGGCAAGTTTGACCGTATACGGATACTTCTGGGCAAAGATTTCCGTAACCGGCAGCTTGCGCTGATACGAATTGCCCAGATCGCCATGAAGCAGGCCGTTCATGTAATACAAGTAACGGTCCACGAGCGACGTTTGAACGGGATCGCCGTTCTCGTCAAGAATCGCGTTGCCGTCCTCGTCCGACTGGACTAGGTGATAGCGGACGCGAAGCTGAAGCTCCACCTCGGGGGACAGAGCCTTGTCTCCACCGATCAGCTTGATCGGATCTCCCGGCACGATATTCTGGAGGGCGAACAGAATCAGCGTAACGCCCAAAAACACCGGGATGAACTGAAGCACACGTTTAACGATGTACTTACCCATACCACTCCCCTATCTAGGGATTAACCTAAATGGGATGCCGATCGCCAGACCGGCATCCCAAAATTACCATCAGCCAGTTTACCCCAGGTTAGGGAGAACTGTATGTTTCCCATGAGGTCTACGTAAATACTTGACCCTCACGGAAGCTGCAAACTCTTAGGCGAGCTCAGCGGTACCCAGCTCGGCATGCTTCTGCGGATCGACATAGAGGTGCTTGATGCGATCGGAACCGACGATGGTGTGCGTGTAGAACATCACAGGGATGACCGGGCAGTCGGCAGCGACCATTGCGTCGGCCTCCTGCATCTTAGCGACGCGCTCCTTGTCGTCAACAATAGCACGAGCCTCGTCGACCTTGGCGTCGAACTCGGGGTTGCTGTAACCAGAGCGGTTGTCGCCACCGAGGGAGTCGGAATGGAACAGCGGATACAGGAAGTTGTCCATGATCGGGTAGTCGGCAATCCAACCCAGACGACCGAACTGATAGTTAAAGTTCTGATACTGCTCGAGCAGGGCAGACCACTCAGGGGTATCGGAGACAGCGGTAACGCCAACCTTGGCGAGGTCGCCGATGATGGACTCCATGATCTCCTTGTGACCGCCGTCCTGGTTGTAGGAAAGGGTCACGCTAATGCCACGATCCCCGTTAGCGCCAGCGGGAGCAACCTTGTCGAGGTACTCGTTAGCCTTGTCGACATCGTAGGCGCAGAACTCCCATGCGCCCTCCTTGTAGCCATCGATGCCCGGAGGAACAATGCCGTCGGCAGGGGTACGGGTACCCTTGAAGATGGTCTTGCAGATGGCCTCACGGTTGATGGCCAGGGAGATGCCCCTACGCAGGTCGGCGTTGTTGAACGGCTCGGCCGTGGTGTTGCAGGTCAGATAGTACGTGGAAGGCTCGGCGCCGAGCAGCATGCGCTCGCCGTCACCCATGGTGTAGCCGTCCTTGGACACGCCGCGATCCTTCTTGGCGGCATCGATCTGAGCAACGGGAACGTCGCAGACATCGAGGTTACCGGCCTGGAACTCCTTGTAAGCAGTCTCCATGTCCTTGATGACCTGGAAGTGGATGCTATCGATCTTGGCCTTGTCGCCATAGTAATCGTCGAACTTCTTGAGGTTGATCTCCTGACCATCCTCCCACTTGCCGTCCATCATGAACGGGCCGTTACCGACCGGTGCAAGGTAGAAGCTCTTGACATCGGACTCGGCGCACTCGGGAACCGGGGCCAGAGCCGGGTGAGAGGCGACGAAGGGGAAGTCGGCGTAAGCGGAAGACAGCTTGACGACGAGGGTCTCATCGTCGGGGCAAGTAACACCGCTGAGCTCGGTAGCGTTACCGGCAAGCAGGTCGTCATAGCCCTCGACCATAGAAAGGTGATAGGAGACCTCGGAAGGGCCGTACTCGGTAGCGATGGCCGACTTGGTGTTGACCAGACGCTCCCAACCGAGCTTGAAGGACTTGGAGGTAACGTCGTCACCGTTGTGGAACTTGGCCTTCTTGATCTTGAAGGTAAACTCGGTGGCGTCGTCGTTGGCCTCGAAGGACTCGCAAGCCAGCGGAACGATCTCGCCCTTCTCGGCGTCGTAAGAGGTCAAAGCGTCAAAGAGCTGGTACTCGACCTGAGTACCCTGATCTTCCTGAACATTGTAGGGGTCGATGCAGACCGGGTTGTTGATGTAGAAGTTCAGCGTCGAACCGGACTCAGAACCGGAAGTGTCGCCGCCCTTCTTGCCGCATGCGGCAAGAAAAGCCATAGAGCTCGCAGCAAGGGTGCCGCCGACAAAGGCGCGACGACCCATAACGGGCTGGTGGAACATAGAATCAGCCATGCCATCCTCCTTATGAGATAGGACAAAGTAAGTTCGGTCGGGCAACGTCAAGACAGCCCAATCGAACCATTCAAACGCGGTCCGCCGTTTTGGCTGGTTATACAAAGCGGGCCAACGTATTGCAATATAGTAGCGCATTTTATGCACGATTTGGGGCTAATTCCGGTTAACGGTCGAGATTTTCTTTAGTTGGGCGAAGTATATGAGGATATTTTGACTCTGTTACAAATATGTAAACAAAAAGGGTTCCGCACTTGCGGAACCCTTTTCAAATATTTATGTGGTTCGAGCTTAGTAGCCCACGATGCCCTGCGGGAAGAAGAACATGCACAGCACGACGCACACGGCAAACACGACAGCCATAATGACGGTCAGGCGGTCAAGGTTCTGCTCCATAACGCCTGTGGCTGAGCTGGAGTTATACAGCGAGCTGGCAATCATATCCGAAACGCCGGTACCCTTACCGGAATGCATCAGGACGAGAATCGTCAGCGCCACGGCAGAGACAGCCCAAACGACAAACAGAAGAATCTGGAACGGACCCATAGATAAGCTCCTTAATAGAACAATTCAAACTCCAGTACTGTACCACAATCCCCCGCTCTCCCCTACCTGCCACTCGGGGACGGGGTAGAAATGGCAGAAATACCAAAATGGGGGTTGCCCGAATATGGGCAACCCCCTTGCATGAAAACGCTTGGAGTTTTCTCTTAGGCCTCGGTGGCGAGCACGCGGCCCGTCATCTCGGCGGAAGGCTCCAGACCAGCCATGGTGAGCATAGTCGGGGCGATATCGGAAAGACGACCGTCCTCGATACCGGTGAGCTGTGCCTTCTCATCAACGATGATGAACGGCACGCGGTTGGTGGTGTGAGCCGTAAACGGATGCTTGGAACCGTCGGAAGCAACGTCAAACATGTGATCGGCGTTGCCGTGGTCGGCGGTAATCAGCGCAAAGCCGCCCTTGGCGAGAATCGCCGGGACAACCTTGGACAGGGCATCGTCAACAGCCTCGACAGCCTTAACGGCAGCGTCGAAGACACCGGTGTGGCCAACCATGTCGCAGTTCGCGAAGTTCACGATGTAGAAATCAGCGCGATCCTCGTTGATGGCGGCGACGAGCTTCTCGGTAACCTCGGGAGCGCTCATCTCGGGCTGCAGATCGTAGGTAGCAACCTTGGGGGAAGCGACGAGCACGCGCTCCTCGCCCTCCTTGGGCTCCTCGATGCCGCCGTTGAGGAAGAACGTCACGTGGGCGTACTTCTCGGTCTCGGCAGTGTGCAGCTGCTTCAGGCCATTGGCGGCGATAACGTCGGCCAGGACGTTCTCGGGGAACGTCTTGGGGAAGGCGACCTCGACGTCAAACGTCGGATCGTACTCAGTCATCGTCACAAAGTGCGAGAGCTTGATCTGCTCGCGCTCAAAGCCGTCGAACTCCTTGTCCGTGAACACGCGGGTCATCTGACGGGCGCGGTCGGGACGGAAGTTGAAGAAGATGGCCGCGTCGCCCTCGTGGATGCCCTCATTGTGGGCAGCGAAGGGCTCGACGAACTCGTCGCCGCGCGGATCCTTCTCGTAGTAGGCCTTGATGCCGGCAACGGGGTCGGTATCGGCATCGGACGCATTGACCATGACGTCGTAGGCACGCTGGATGCGCTCCCAACGGTTGTCGCGGTCCATCGCCCAATAACGACCCGAGACGGTGGCAACGCGAGCGTCGCAACCGGTCTCCTCGGAAATCTTGGCAAGGAAGGCGCAGAACTCGCTCATGTAGCCAGCACCGGACTGCGGGTCGACGTCGCGGCCATCCATGAAGGCGTGGACACGAACGGTCTTGACGCCATGCTCGGCAGCCATCTTGACCAGAGCCTCAACGTGGTTCATATGAGAATGAACACCGCCAGGGCTCATAAGGCCCATGAGGTGGAGAGTCTTGCCGTCAGCCTTGACATCGTCCATAGCCTTGACAAAAACCTCGTTCTTGGCGATGGAGCCGTCCTTGATGGCATTGTTGATGCGCGAAAGCTCCTGGAACACGATGCGGCCGGCACCGATATTGAGGTGACCCACCTCGGAGTTGCCCATCTGGCCGTCGGGAAGGCCCACGTCCTCGCCCGAAGCGCCGAGCGTGGTGTGGGGGTACTTCTCGTACAGGCTATCAAGGAAGGGCGTCTTGGCAGCGGCGACGGCGTTCTCGCCATCGGCCGGAGCAAGGCCGCAACCATCCATGATGATCAGGAGTGCAGGAAGATGACGTTGTGCCATATGTCCTACTCGCCTGCCTTGACGACCATAGAGGCGAAGTCGGCAGCCTTGAGCGAAGCGCCGCCCACGAGGGCGCCGTCAACGTCGGGCTTGGCGACGAGCTCGGCGATGTTGCCGGGCTTGGCGGAACCGCCATACAGCACGCGGATGCCGTTGGCGAGCTCCTCGCCGAACATCTCCTTGAGGGTCTCACGGATAGCGCCGCAGACCTCCTGAGCGTCCTCGGCGGTAGCGGTCTTGCCTGTGCCGATGGCCCAGATGGGCTCGTAGGCGACGACGACCTGCTTGGGGCAGGTGATCTCAAGGCCAGCAAGGCCAGCCTTGACCTGGTTCACGACGTGCTCGACATAGGTGCCAGCCTCGCGGACCTCGAGGGACTCGCCGCAGCAGAAGACGGGAACAAGACCGGCGGAAACGAGAGCCTTAGCCTTCTTGTTCTGATCCTCGTCGGTCTCGTGGAAGTAGTCGCGACGCTCGGAGTGACCGATGATGCAGTAGGTGCAGCCAGCGGACTTGAGCATGTCGCAAGAAGACTCACCGGTGAAGGCACCCTTGGCCTCCCAGTACACGTTCTGTGCACCGAGGGCGATGGGGGCAGCCTGAATGCGGTCATGAACCGTGGTGATGTCGATGGTCGGAGGGCAGACGAGCACCTCGACGCCAGCCGGAACCTCGGGCAGAGCCTGAGCCAGCTCGTCGGCGAGCTTGGCGGCCTCGGCGACGTCGTTGTTCATCTTCCAGTTACCAGCGATAAGAAGGGTGCGATTAGGCATCGAGAAGCGCCTCCACTCCGGGCAGGGCCTTACCCTCGACGAGCTCCATGGAAGCGCCACCACCGGTGGAGATCCAGCTCATCTTGTCGGCCAGGTTGAACTTGTTGACAGCTGCGACAGAGTCACCACCGCCGATGATCGAGGTGCAGTCAGCCTCGGCGAGAGCCTCGGCGATAGCCTGGGTGCCGTGAGCAAAGTTGTCAAACTCGAAGACGCCCATGGGGCCGTTCCAGAACACGGTCTTGGCGCCCTTGACAGCCTCGGCATAGAGCTCCTCGGTCTTGGGACCGATGTCCATACCCTCACGATCGTCGGGGATAGCGTCGGAAGCAACAACCTCGGGGACAGCGTCCTCGCCAAAGTGATCGGCAACACGGTTGTCGATGGGGAGTAGGATCTTGACACCCTTCTCCTCGGCCTTCTTGAGCATCTCGCCGGCGCGCTCGACCCAGTCCTCTTCCTTGAGGGACTGACCAACGGACAGGCCCTGAGCCAGGAAGAAGGTGTAGGCCATGCCGCCACCGATGATCAGGGTGTCAGCGGAGTCGATGAGGTGATCGAGAACGCCGATCTTGGAGGAAACCTTGGAACCGCCGACGATAGCGACGAAGGGACGCTCGGGCTCGGCGAAGATACCGGTCAGCGTGTCGACCTCCTTCTCGAGAAGGAAGCCGGCGACTGCGGGCAGGTAAGCGGCGGGGCCCACGACGGAACCCTGGGCGCGGTGAGCGGTGCCAAAGGCGTCGAGAACGAAGACGTCACCATAGGAAGCGAGCTTCTTGGCGATCTCGGGATCGTTCTTCTTCTCACGCTTGTCGAAACGGACGTTCTCGAGAACGAGAACCTTGCCCGGCTCGACGGCAGCGACAGCCTCGGCAGCCTTCTCGCCGTAAGTGTCGGCGACAAAGGCAACGTCCAGACCAGAGAGCTCAGCGAGCTTCTTGGCGACAGGCTCAAGGGAGAGCTCAGGCTGGAAGCCAGTGCCCTCGGGACGGCCGAGGTGGCTCATGAGGATGACGCGGGCGTTGTGCTCAACGAGATAGTTGATGGTGGGCAGGGCAGCCTTGATACGGGTGGTGTCGCCAACGACGCCATCCTTGATAGGCACGTTGAAGTCAACGCGGACGAGAACGCGCTTGCCGTCGACATCGATGTCGCGGACGGTCTTCTTGGTAAAGGCCATGTTTGCTTCTACCTTTCGTACGTGTCTGCCTCCCATTACGGCAGACGATTTCCTATAAAAAGGGCGCGACCCTAGGGTGTAAGCCCTATAAGGCCGCGCCCTTCTTTAGACGCTCAACGAGCTATTCGCTAAAAGCTAAATTAAGCAACGAACTTCTCGAAGTACTTGATGGTGCGGACCATCTGAGAGGTGTAAGAGTTCTCGTTGTCGTACCAAGAGGTGACCTGAACGAGGGTCTGGCCGTTGCCGAGGTCAGAGCACATGGTCTGAGTGGCGTCGAAGATGGAGCCGTGGGTCTCGCCGATGATGTCGGTGGAGACGATGTCGTCCTCGTTGTAACCGAAGGTCTCGGAGATGGTGGCAGCGTAGGCCTTCATAGCGGCGTTAACCTCGTCGACGGTGACCTTCTTGTCAACGACAGCGTAGAGGTTGGTGATAGAGCCGGTCGGCGTCGGGACGCGCTGGGCGGCACCGATGAGCTTACCGTTGAGCTCGGGGAGAACCAGGCCGATGGCCTTGGCAGCACCGGTGGTGTTGGGGACGATGTTGACGGCGCAGGCGCGGCTACGACGCTTGTTGCCCTTGCGCTGCGGGCCGTCGAGCGGCATCTGGTCGCCGGTCCAGGCGTGAATGGTGGTCATGATGCCGGACACGATGGGAGCGAAGTCGTTCAGACCCTTGGCCATCGGGGCGAGGCAGTTGGTGGTGCAGGAAGCAGCGGAGATGATGTTGTCCTCAGCGGTCAGCGTCTCATGGTTGACGTTGTACACGATGGTGGGCAGATCGCTGCCGGCCGGAGCGGAGATGACGACCTTCTTGGCGCCAGCGTTGATGTGGGCCTGAGCCTTAGCCTTGCTGGTGTAGAAGCCGGTGCACTCGAGAACGACGTCGACGTCGAGGTCGCCCCAAGGCAGGTTGTTGGCGTCGGCCTCCTTGTAGATCTTGATCTCCTTGCCGTCAACGGTGATGGAATCCTCGCCAGCAACGACCTCGTGATCGCGAGCGTAGTTGCCCTGCGTGGAGTCGTACTTCAGCAGGTAAGCGAGCATATCGGGAGAGGTGAGGTCGTTGATAGCGACGATCTCGGAGCCCTCATGACCGAACATCTGACGGAAAGCCAGACGACCGATGCGACCGAAGCCGTTAATAGCAACCTTTACTGCCATTGTGTCTCCTTTCGTAAGGCCCCCGCGAGCTACAGCGCCCGCCGTTGAGGCCCACAAACTAACCACTCGCCTAATATACCTTTTTTTTGACTTGAATTTCACGAGAATGCTCGAAATTGAAAATCAAATTTACGTTAAAACGTTTTAAAGAGTAAAACAGCAGTTCAATCCCTATATAAGCAGTTTCGCTCAACTACCTGTTTGCTTCAATGAGCTTTTCAAGCCTCAAAACTCGATGGTAGAGGGCCGACTTCGACAAGGGAGGGTCAGCCATCTCCCCCAGATCGCGCAGTGACAGATCAGGATAGCGCTCGCGCAGGTCGCAAAAGACCGCCAAGGCGTCCGGAAGCGTGTCGCGCAAACCCCGCTGTTCGAGCTCATCGATCAACGCAAGCTGATGCTGGGCGGCACCCGCACTTCTGGTCTGATTGGCCAGCTCGGCATTCACGCGACGGTTTACGTCGTTCTTAACCAATTTGACCGCGCGCGCTTCCTCGATCTCGGCAACGCTGCGCTTGGCGCCGACCAGCTTTAGAAGCTGCTCGATCTCCTCGGCGCTCTTAATGTAGACGGCAAAGGATCCGCGCCGCGCGTTAACGCGCGCATGGACCCCAATCTGCTCCAATAGATCGCAAAGCCCCCGGGCATACTGCTCGCCCTGCACCGCAATCTCCAAATGAAAATCGCCGCGTGGATCGGCCACGAAACCGCCGGCGATGAGCGCGCCGCGGATGTAGGCAAGCCTGCAGCAGGGACGGGCAACGATGTGCCGGGGAACACCAGCGACGAGCCCTCCCCTGCGGTCGAGAATGCCCAGCAGCACCAGAGCCTTGTCCAGGTCGGGCTGATCGGGCAGGGTAATGAGATAGTTACGGACCTTATGCAAGACCGATTTACGAACGGTGAATTCCGTTTTGAGCTTAAGGATGCGATGCGTCAGTGTGATCATCGTGCGCGCGACGGCACCCGTCTCGGTCGCGACCGTCAAACGATACCGCCCGGAGCCGGCCAGCGAAAGTGTACCGCTCACACGCGTCAGGGCGGCAAGCGTCGACAAATCGCAGTATTCACATTCGGGTTCGCAGCGCGCGAGCTCGTCACGCACCTCGGCGGTAAACGACATGCAGACCTATGCTTTCGTGTTGGCGCGCGACAGGTCGCGATGGGAAATACTCACGTGATACTGGGCACCTTCTAAATAACGTGCCGTGGCCTCGGCGATGGCAACGCTGCGGTGTTGACCGCCCGTGCAGCCGATGGCAATAGAAAGCTGTGGCTTGCCCTCCGCGATATAGCCGGGCATGACCGTATCGAGCAGCTGCGTCCAGGCCTTCCAGAACTCCTGGGTCTTAGGATGGTCCAGAACAAAGTCGGAGACTTTCTTATCGAGACCGGTCATGGTGCGCATCTCGGGATCGTAGAACGGATTGGGCAGGAAGCGGACGTCGATCATAATGTCCGCCTCGACGGGCATGCCGTGCTTAAAGCCAAACGAGAACACGTGAACGTCCATGAGCTGCTGGTCGGACAGCTCGGAGAACGCCATGCGCAATTTGTTGCGCAGGGCAGAGGTGCGCAGGCGGCTCGTGTCGATGATCATATCGGCTCGATCGCGCACGCCCTGCAGCTGCAGGCGCTCGCGCTGAATCGCATCGGCCGTAGTCTCTCCCGGCTTGGCAATGGGGTGGCGGCGGCGGTTTTCGCTATAACGACGGATCAGCACCTCGTCAGAGGCCTCGAGAAACACGATGTCACAGCTCATCTCGCGCTCCTCGAGCGCGGCAACGGCATCGAGCAGTTCATCGAACAAACCCTGGCTGCGCAGGTCGCAGGTGACGGCAAGATGTCTGCCCACGCCCGTATTGATGCCGACGAGTTCGGCAAGCTGGGCGATGAGACGTGGAGGCAAGTTGTCGATGCAAAAGTAGCCCATGTCCTCAAACACATGCATGGCCTGCGTTCGGCCCGATCCGGACATTCCGGTGATGATGACGATATCGGGGATGCGCTCCGAGCGCTCCGCCGCATCCATGGCATCTCCCTTTTGCATGTGTGCCTCCTAAAACAAGCGCGGGACCCGGCCAGCGGATCCCGCGCGATCAATTGCCTTTATTGAGTATACCGCCCCAAGCGGATACGAGGCCTGTCTTACGCCTCAAGCGCAGCCTTGAACCAACTTGTAATACTCGTGGGGTGCGTAATGGCAGTGCCTACGACAACTGCCCAGGCGCCCGCATCGATCGCGGCGCGGGCCTCCTCGGGCGTGTGCACGCGGCCCTCGCAGATGATGGGAAGACCGGGGAATTCCTCGGTCGCCTGACGCAGGAGCGGCAGATCAGGGCCATCGGCCATGGTGCAGTCGATGGCGGCGACACCGTGAGAAAGCGTAGTGGATACCAGGTCAAAGCCCATATCAACCGCACGGCGAATGTCCTCGATGGTGGCACAATCCGCCATCAGGAGCACGCCCTCCTCGTGCAGCGGACGGAAGGTGTCCTCGACGGTCTTGCCATCGGGACGTGGGCGATCAGTGGCATCAATTGCCACGATATCGGCACCGGCGGCAACGCAGGCGCGAGCATGGCGCAGCGTCGGCGTGATGTAGACGCCCTCGTGCCCATCCTTCCACAGGCCGATAACAGGAACCTCACAGCGACCCTTAATGGCGGCAATGTCGGCAAGGCCTTGGCAGCGAATGGCGGCGGCGCCGCCAAGCTCGCAGGCGCGAGACATTTGAGCCATGGTCTCGGGCGTACGAAGCGGCTCGCCCATATAGGCCTGAACGCTCACGACGAGCTTGCCCTTCAGGGACTGGATCAAAGGATCAACGGTCATGTTCGACTCAACCTTTCTCAAAACAGCCTTCTGAGACACCGCACCTTGACGTTCAAACCGTCGCTCGCGTACCGAACTACGCTTCGCTCCTCTTTCACGTCAATCTGCGGCACCTCAGAAGGCCCACTTGGTAGTTATGTTTACTTCAACGACGCAAGAAGGTGTTCGGCGGCACCGATGAGCGGCGCGTCGCCCTCCAGAGACCCGATGAGAATCGGCGTGTCTTGAAGCGGATCGAGCGCCTGGCTGGCATAGCCCTCGTGCACCGAATCCTTCCACGTCTGCGAACGCCAATCGGGACCCTGGTGAATCACGCCGCCCGAAAGCACGATGACCTCGGGATCCAAGATGTTGGCAAGCGAGCCCAAGCTGGCGCCCAGCGCAAAGCCGGCGTCATGGATGACCTCGGTCGCCTTTGCGTCGCCCGCACGGCACAGGTCGTTCACGTCGCGACCGACCGAAGGACGGCTGGGGTCGACGCGACCAAAGCGCTCATCGTACATACGACCAATGGAAGTGCCGGAAGCAACCGACTCAAGATGACCGGAACGTCCACAGGCGCAGGGAATGCCAGCGGCAGCCGAGCACTCGATGTGGCCCATATGACCGGCAGCACCATGGAAGCCCTGCATCACACGGCCGTTCTCGACATATGCGCCGCCGATGCCCGTGCCGATGCCCAAGCACAAAACGGAGAACTTGCCTTTGCCGACGCCCCAGTGGGCCTCGCCCAGAGCATGAGCCTGCACGTCGCCCACCACGGCAACGGGGAGACCAAGGTCCTCGCGCAGACGCGGCCCCAACTGAACGCCGGACCAGCCGGGCATGATCTCGTTGGCATACGCGATGGCGCCCGTCTTGGGATCGACGACGCCTGCGGCACCGATACCGACACCGAGAACCTCGACATCGGGATTCGCCTCAAGAGCGGCCTTGATGGACGCCTCGATACGCTGGAAGACGGCCTCGCCGCCCTCCTGGGCCTCAGTAGGAACCTCGGCCTCAAATACGGGATGGGGCACGCTGCCGTCAGCCGGGTACTCCATAATGGCGGTCGCGATCTTAGTTCCGCCGATGTCGACAGAGCAGACGTACTTGTTCTCCATGTCGTTCTCCTTAGGAGATAAAAACAACTACAGGAAATGAAGGCGGTGTTATCGCCGCAGCATGATAAAGGTTTCCCAGGTGCCCGAGGTTGGGGTGAAAGTGGTCGGGCGTTGACCTAATGGGTCACGCCCGACCACTTGAGCCCCAAGATCGGGTGCCTGGGGAATCTTTACAGGAGACCGTTGTCCTGGAGGACCTTCTTAATCGCCTCGACATTCTCGCCGGTCATGGCCTTCACCGGGCGCGGCATGGTCGGGCTGTCGAAGATGCCCATGAGGTTCATAGCGGTCTTGAAGGCGCCGACGCCACCGGCATAGCCCTGGACGCCCGAGGTGACGTCCCAGATGTGCGAAATCTCATTGAGACGATCCTGCTCAGCCTTGACGGTAGCCCAGTCACCAGCCTGAGCGGCCTTCCACTGACGCACGTAGCCCTCGGGCTCAACGTTAGCGAGACCCGGGACGGAACCGTCGGCGCCACCGAGGTAAGCGCCGTCGACAACAACCTCGTGACCGGTGAGGATGCTCATCGGATGGCCGTTCTTCTCGTTCTCCTGAACGAGGTAGCGGAACGAGATGTCATCGCCCGAGGAATCCTTGACGCCGGCCAGGACGCCCTCGGCACCGAGCTTGGCAAGGAGCTTCCAGGGGAGCTTGGTGTGGACGCAGACGGGAATATCATAGGCAAAGATGGGCAGGTCGAGCTCCTCGTGAAGGATGCGGAAGTGCTCCTCGACCTCGGTCATGCCCTGCAGGGCATAGAACGGGCAGGTGGCGACAAGCGCGTCGGCACCCAGCTCCTGAGCGACCTTACCGTGCTCGATCATGCGCTCGGTCTCGGTGTCGATGATGCCGACCAGAACAGGAACGCGGTGGTCGACGATGCGCACGGCCTCGGCGATGATCTGACGGCGGCGCTCGTCGGTGGAGAAGACGACCTCGCCCGAAGAGCCCAGGAAGAACAGGCCATCGACGCCGGCATCGATCATGCGGTTGATGCTGCGCTCAAAGGAGGCAACATCGAGCTGGTGGTCTTCGGTATCGGGAACAACGACGGGAGGGATAACGCCGGTGAATTTCTGAGTTGCCACAAGAATCTCCTTAGTTGTCTGGCGGGCGGCCCTATGCCGCCCACTCTTGTTGGCAGTGTCCAGGCCGTCTAGGCCAAAGAACACGGGTAGAACGTTTGGTTAAAGAAGTCGACGACTTCGTTTTCGAACGCATTGATGCGCTCATGAGCGTATTTGGCATAAATGATATGCCTCCGGTCACACTCAAGACCGTTGAATACGGCAAGCTGGCCCTTGGGATCGCTCACGGCATCCATGAGCGATGTGCCCATGAGCACCGATCCGCGCACCCGAGACGACAGAGCCTCGAGGCCACCGGGAATTGGATTGGCAACCGCCGTGCAGGCAAGGCCCCGCTCGTCCAGAGCAGAAACCGCCAGCGCGACTCCACCGCCAAGGCCCTCGCCCCATGCAAAGATGCGGTCGGGGTCCATGCCATCAAGATTGCGCGCGACCTTCGCCAGCGCGCAGCCCCAACGGACGCGCCTGACAAAAGCGGGCGAAGCAATCCCCCGCTGCAGGTCGTCCGCACCAGCAACATCGTCATCCAGCGCGAGGACGGCATACCCCATGGCGGCAAATCTCGTCATGTGATGCCAGCCGCGCACAGGCCGATCGATGTCGTGGAACATCAGGCACAGCGGCACACGCTCAGATACTCGGGCACGACCAACAGGCTCAATCAAACGAGCGTGGACCGCATCGTCACCGAGTTCAAAGGAAACCTCCGAGTAACGGGCGCAGAGGTTAACAAAGTCAATCGCCGTAATGGCCAGGCCTTGAATCTCAAGATTCGAAGCGCATGTCTCTAAATCAGAAATATCTGCTTGGACATCACCGTGCCAGTCCCGATATTCTGCGAGCCTTGACGAAACCGTTCCAGGAATTCCCACGAGCCCGGGGACTATCAGCTCGTCAACATTGCTCTCGCACTTAGACATGATCCTCCCCTCCCTCGCAGAAAAACGAAATGATCAGATCATCAAAGTCCTGAATCTCCTCGTGGCCAAAACCTTCAAAGAACTCATGACGCTTTTCACAGGTCAGGTTGTTGTAGACCGCAAACTGCGTCGCCGGCGGACAGACGATATCGGCTGTGCCCGTGCCAAACAGAACGGGGCATTTGACCATGGGGGCAAAGTTCTTGGAATCGAAGTACGCCAGCTTGGCATAGGCTTCCTCGATACGAGTCGAGTCCTCGTCAAACCAACGCGACCAATAGCGCAGACCCTCGTAGGCAATATCGTCGGCGTCCAGATCCCAAACCAGGCGGAAGTCCGATAAGAAGGGGTAGAGGATGGCCGCGCGGTCAACCAAATCGCTATTGAGCGCGCAGGTCGCAATACCCAAACCGCCGCCCTGCGATGCGCCGTTCACATACACGCGGGTAAGATCGATGCCCTCGAGCTCGCGAACGATACGGCACAGAATGCGGATATCCTGGTGCAAGCGGACATAGTAGAGATTGGCCGGGTCGCCGTCGATACCGGCGGCGATATGGCCCGCGACCGTCGTGCCCTCAAATCCACCAATATCCTCGGAGGGGCCACCCTGGCCGGGGCAGTCGAGAGCAATGAGCGCCATGCCCATGCCCGCAAACGACGCCTGCTCAAACCAGCTGCGGCTCGCACCCGGATATCCATGGAACTGAAGCACCAGCGGCATGGGCTCCTCCGAGACCGGCTTGAGGTACTTGGCATGCAGGCGTGCACCACACATGCCGGTATACCAGAGGTCGAAAAACCGACAGGTCGCGGAATCCGCAACCGAAGCCGCCTCGATCGCGTAGTCGAGCTCGACGGTGTCGGCCTCGGCCATACGATCCTTCCAAAAGAGATCGAAATCCGATGGACGGGGCATAGCGCCTCGATATTCACCAAATTGCTGTTGTAGCTCTTGAGCACTTGGCATGGCTCGTGAACCCAACCTTTCGAAATCGCAACGGAGGTGCGCCCGGCAAGGGAACCGGGCGCACGGGAGGGAAAGCGAGGCTACTCGCCGAGCTTGGGATGCAGCAGCGACGGCGCAGCGCCGAGCAGCATCTTGGTGTAGGGGTCCTGAGGGTGCTGGAAGACCTGCTTGGCCTCGCCATGCTCGACGATCTTGCCGCCATTCATAACGATGATGTCGTCAGAGATATAGCGGACCGTCTGGATGTCATGGCTGATGAACACCATGGCCAGGCCGAGCTCCTTCTTAAGGTCGGTCAACAGGTTCAGAATCTGTGCGCGGACCGAAACGTCCAGAGCCGAGGTGGGCTCGTCGGCGATGATGGCATCGGGGTTCAGCGACAGGGCACGGGCAATTGCGACGCGCTGACGCTGGCCGCCCGAAAGCTGACCGGGAAGAACCTCGGCGGCGGAGCTGGGCAGACCGGTGAGCTCCAGGAGCTCCTTGACGCGCTTCTCCTGCTCGGCCTCGGTACCCAGGTTGTGGACGCGCATGGGGTCGAGCAGCTGCTCGCGAACGACCATGCGGGGATTGAGCGCCGTGGCCGGGTTCTGGAACACGACCGAGATGACGCGACCCATGTGGCGACGGTCCTCGGCGGTACGTTTGGTAACGTCCTTGCCCTTAAAGTAGACCTTGCCGCTCGTAGGGGCCTGCAGGCCGCACATGACGTTGGCGGTGGTGGACTTACCGCAACCGGACTCGCCGACGATGCCGATGGTCTGTCCGGGCATGAGCTTAATCGTTACACCCTGGACGGCGTGAACCAGGTTGGGGTGCAGAATCGAGCCGGTACGGGTCCTAAAGGTGACGTGGACGTCATCAAGGAAGATGATCGGCTCGACGCCGTTGACTGCGGTCTCGCTCATCTACATCACCTCCGCGTGAGGGGTCAAACCATTTGCCTTGAGCACCTCGTCGGGGAGCTCGGAATAGAAGTGCTCGGTACCGGGCACGCGCTTGAAGACCGGACGGGTGTCCAGGCCAATACGCGGATGGCTCGAGCGGGGCGCGAAGCGATCGCCCTTGGGGAAATCGCGCGGGCTCGGAACGGCGCCGGGCACCTGGTGCAGGCGACCCGAACCGCTCTCGATGGACAGAACGGAACCCAGAAGACCGCGGGTGTACTCGTGGATCGGGTTGGTGAGCAGCTCCTTGGTGGGTGCCTGCTCGATAACCTGGCCAGCGTACATAACCGTGATGTTATGGGCAACCTCGGCGACCAGAGCCAGGTCATGCGAAACGAAGATCATGGCAAAGCCGAGCTTGGCCTGAAGATCGTTGAGCAGCTTGATGACCTGCTTCTGGACGGTAACGTCCAGAGCGGTCGTGGGCTCGTCGCAGATGACCAGCTTGGGGTCGCGGGTAAGGGCCATAGCGATCAGGACACGCTGACGCTGGCCGCCGGAAAGCTCGTGCGGATAGCTCTCGAGCGTGCGCTTGGGATCGAGGCCGACGAGCTCCAGGAGCTCCTCGGCGCTGCGGGTTCCGCCGCGCTTGGTGAGCTGCTTCATCTGGGCAGAGATGAGCATGGAGGGATTAAGCGAGGACAGGGCGTCCTGATAGACCATAGCGATATCGGTACCGCGCAGGCCGAACCACTCCTTCTTGCTCATCTTGAGCAGGTCACGGCCCTCCCAAAGAACCTCGCCGGAAAGATGCTCGTCATCGTCGGTCAGGCCCATGATGGCCAGCGTGGTGATGGACTTACCGCAACCGGACTCGCCCACCAGGCCCATGGTCTGACCAGGACGAACGTCAAAGTTGACATGGTCGACGACGTTGATATCACCGTGATGCTCAAACTGGATGCAGAAGTCACGGACCGAGAGAATCGGCTCAACGGACTCGTCGGGCACGTGGCGATCGTCACGCTTGAGCTCGACATCGCGCAGGGCGCCAAGGCGAGCGGAGAGGGACTGGGCCTGCTCCTTGTAGGCGCGAACGGGGTCGGAGACCAGCAGGTCGGCCTCGCGACGCTTGGAGGAATCGGTAGGATCCAGGGCAGCGGAGGGAGCGGCGGCCATGGCGTCGGTAATGCCCTCGGAGAGGATGTTGAGCGCCAGGCAGGTGATCATGATGGCCAGGCCCGGGAACAGCGCCTGCCACCAACGGCCGGCGAGCACGCCGCCGCGGGCGTCGGCGAGGATGTTGCCCCAGGTAGCGGTGGGCTCCTGGATACCAGCGCCGATGAAGGTCAGCGAGGCCTCGAAGATGATGGCGTCGGCGACCAGGGTAACGGTGAAGACCATGATCGGGGCGATGCAGTTACGCAGAACATGCTTGATCAAAATCCACGGAGCCTTGGCGCCGGAAACGATGACCGCGCGGACATAGTCCTCGCCGTACTCGGACACGATGTTGGCGCGCACGATACGGGCAATCTGCGGAGTGTACATAAAGCCGATGGCGAAGATGATCGACGGCACGGAGTTGCCCAGGATGGAGACAAAGACGGCCGCGAGGGCGATGCCCGGGATGGACATGATGATGTCCAGGATACGCATGATCGTCTCGGAGACGGCCTTGCGCGAAACCGCTGCAAGGGCGCCCACGACTGAGCCGCAGACCAGAGCCATGGCAGTGGCGCCAAAGCCGATAATCAGCGAGTAACGACCACCGTAGAGCATACGCGACAGAATGTCGCGACCCTTATCGTCGGTACCGAAGATAAATCCGTTGCCGGGAGCCTGGCGAGCCGTAAAGATCTCGACCGGGCTATAGGGGGCAAGAAGGGGCGCCAGAATCGCAGTCAGGGCGACCAGCACCAGCACGACGGCGGCAATCTTAGAAGACAACGTCATCTTCTTCCAGCCACCGAGCTTGAGCCCCTTGGAGGCAGCCTTCTCGAGCTGCTCGGTTTGCTTCTCTCGAATCTTTACCATAATCTACACCGTCCTGATGCGCGGGTTGATGAGCAGGTAGAGCATGTCAACCACGATGTTGATGATGATGAAGGCAAGAGCAACGACGATAACGACGCCCTGAACCAGGTTCGCCTCGTTGCCCTGAACGCCCTGCAGAATCGCGGTGCCCATGCCGGGGAGGTTGAAGATAACCTCGATGACGACGGCGCCGCCCATGAGGTAACCGATCTTAAGACCGAGGGTGGTGACCGGGGTAATCAGCGCATTGCGAAGAACGTTGATGCCGACGACGACCTTCTCGGGAACGCCGGCGCCGCGAGCCATACGGACATAGTCCTTGTCGAGCTCCTCGACCATGGCGGTACGCACGATACGAGTCATCTGGCCCGTCAGCGGAAATGCCAAGGCGATAGCGGGCATGATCATACGTCCCAGATAGCCAACCGGATTCGTGGTGAAGTGAGGCAGAGCACCCGATGCCGGGAGCACCTTAAGGTAGGAAGAGAACAGCAGGATCAACAGAACGGCAAGCCAGAACGACGGGGTTGCCAAGCCGGCGATGGAAAAGACGCGGATCACTTGGTCCGGCCATTTGTCGCGATACAGTGCCGCGATGACGCCGAGCAAAAACGAAACGACCGCACCGATGGCAAGGCCGATGAAGGTCAGCTGCATCGTGACGGGCAGGGCCGTGGAGATGCGCTTGGCAACGGAGTTGCGAGCAGCACCATAGGTGCCCATGTCGCCATGGATCAAATCGCCCATATAGCGCACGTAGCGCACGGGCCAGGGGTCGTCCAGACCATACTTCTCATGGTACTCGGCAACCGCCTCGGGCGAGGCACCGTCACCCAACGCCGTGTAGGCGGGGTCGGTCTTGGAGAACGACATAAGGAAGAACACCAGGACGGTGACGCCCAATGCCATGATCGGCAGCGCCACAAGACGCCTTCCAATCAAACGTAGCAAGTTGTTCACGTTCTCTCCCCTTTCTTTTGTCGGTAGGACCAACTGGTATATGAGTACGGATACTCATTACAAGACCCGAGCGACATTGTTGCCGCCCGGGTCTTTGTTTCAACTATGAGGATACGGTCCCAACGACCGACATCCTGCATACAGACTCAAGCGAGTCTTACGCCTTGACGGTCGCAACGCCCCTGAAGGACATGCTCGTCGTGCCGATGCCCTTGAAGCCATCGAGGGCCTCGCCGTTGGGCGCAGTGGACGGATCGTCCCAGGAAGCGGAGACGGTCTTGACGTGGACAACGGGGTACAGAACGGCGTTGTCGGCAATGATGTCGAAGCACTCGTTCCACTTCTTCTGCTGCTCGTCGCCCTCGGCGGCAAGAGCCTCGTCCATGAGACCGTGGAGCTTCTGCCACTCAGCGGACTCCTTCCACGGGCAACGGGTCTGCATCCAGACGTTGTCGCCGTACCACCAGTTGAGCAGCAGGTCGGGATCAGCGCCGAAGCAGGAAGGATCGCCAGGGGCAAGGAGGATATCGTAGGCCTCGCCGCCGTCAATGGCAGCGTAGGTAGCCGGCGAGGTATCGGTCTGGATGGTCACATCGAAGCCGAGAGCGTCGAGGTCGTTCTTGACCTGGGCGGCCATGCCCTTAATCTGCTCGTTGTCGGTGGTGCGCAGGGTGATGGCACCCGGGGTGATGCCAGACTCCTCGATGAGCTTCTTAGCCTTCTTGGCGTCAGTCTTGTACACCGTGGAAGCCTCATGATAGTTGGTGAAGCTCTTGGGCAGGTAGCAGCTGGCAGCGGTGGCAAGGCCGGCGAAGGTGTTGCTGACCATCTTCTCGGTGTCGAGCGCATACATGACGGCCTGACGGACCTTGACGTTGTTCCAAGGCTCCTTGGCGACGTTGAACATGATGAAGCGGGTGCCGAAACCCTGAACGTTATCGATCTTGCAGCCGGCGCTCTCGAGCTGGTCGACGGCGTCAGCGGTAACGAGCTCCATAACGAGCGTGGAGCCCTCCTGCTGAGCGGTAACGCGAGCGGTGGGGTCGGTCAGGATGCTGTACTGGATCTTCTTATCCTCGGCAGCATACTCACCGTTGTACTCGGGGTTGGGAACCAGGGTGATCTCGGTATCGGAGATAGAGTCGTACATCCAGGGGCCGGAGCCGATCGGCTGCTTGGCGCGATCTTCCTCGGTCTGAGTGGCCGGGGTAACGCGGACGATGGCCAGACGATCCTTGAGCAGGGAGAAGTTGGGGACCTTGGTCTTGACCGTCACGGTACTGGCGTCCTTGGCCTCGATGGACTCGAAGGGCTGGAAGAACGGAGCATAGGTAGCGGAAGCGGCGCAAGCGGTGTAGGAGGCGACGACATCGTCAGCGGTGACCTCGGTGCCATCGGAGAACTTGGCGCCCTTGCGGATGGTGACCTCGAAAGTGGTGTCGTCCACAGACTTGGGATCGTCGGTGGCGAGCTCGTTGAAGGTGCTGTAGTCGTGGTAATCGATGCCGTAGAGGCCCTCGACGACGTGCCAGTTAGCACCCAGGCCCACAGCAGAGCCGGTGCTGGCGGGATCGAAGCTGGACGGAGCGTAAGCGGAACCAGCGGTGATCACGCCGCCGCCACGGTTGGCGGAATCGGTGGAACCGGAAGCGGAACCCTCGTCGCTAGAGCTGCCACCGCAGCCGGTGAGACCAAGCCCTGCGACAGCAGCGACGCTGCCGGTGAGGCCGAGGAACGAACGCCTGGACATACCCTTGTTGATGATGGCCATGTCTTCTCCTATCAATAGAGAATCTTACTCGGGAGCACCTAGACTTGCCCCCGCGCAACTTGCGGACGATATATACCTTACCTACCGACGAACCCAACTGAGGTGCCGCGCTCGGCGACCGATACATACATCCGCTTGAACGGTATTTACTACCGTTCACCGAATTCGTTGACAAACGATTCGCCAGACAGTATGTATCGGCGAGGTGAGATATCAGTCTTCGTCAACCCGCAGGATAGCAGGGTTGTTCACCATGACTAGTCAAACGTTTTAGCGTTAATAAAACCCGAAACCAGCAGGCAATCATGGCGAAATAAATGGTTGAAAATCACGCAATCATGTATATCAGTAGTTTAGGCTCGTGTTTAGCTATCGGAATGGCCAGCCGCCGCCTCGGCGCGCTCGGCATTCCACGCAACGAGCGCCTCGTGGACTGCTTTGGCGACATCGGCCGGAACGCCTCGAACTTCCGCAATCTCCTGCTCGCTTGCCGCGCGCAAGCGCTTCATCGAGCCAAAATGGCGCATGATGGCACGTTTTCTAGTGGGTCCCACGCCCGGAACGTCGTCAAGCACCGAAACCGTCATAGCCTTATCGCGCAACTCGCGGTGGAACGTAATCGCAAATCGGTGGGATTCATCGCGAACCTGCTTGATCAGGTAAAGCGAAGCGGAGCCGGTCGGCAGCACGACGGGAGTCTCGTCCCACGGCACGAAAACCTCCTCATCGGCCTTTGCCAAGCCACAAACTGGTATATCGAGGCCGAGCGCCTCAAGTTGCTTAATTGCAGCGGTCAATTGCGGCTTGCCGCCATCGACAACGAGCAAATCGGGGCGCGAGCCAAAGCGCTCGTCCGCCATGCGCTCGGGAGCATAGCGACGCCCCAGAACCTCGGACATCGATACGAAGTCGTTCGCCTCGTCCAATTCGGCCTGAATTTTAAAACGACGGTACTGGCTCTTGTCAGCGCGCCCGTTGGTAAACACCACCATCGAGGCGACGGTAAAGGTTCCGTGCAGCGTCGAGATATCGAAGCACTCGATACGCATCGGCGGCGCCGGCAGCGCCAGCGCGCTTTCGAGCTCCAAGAGCGCTTGATTGGTGCGGTCGTCAGCGTACCCCGTTCGCATCATGTAGCGCATGAGGGCATGGCGCGCATTTTTGGATGCCATATCGAGCAAACGGTGCTTTTCGCCACGCTGCGGCCTATGGAGATGGCAGGAACGCTCGCGCTTGCCTGCAAGCCACTCCCCCAGCGCCTCCGCATCCTCAAGCTCGACAGAGAGGTTTATCTCAGCTGGAATATCAGCCGTCTCGTCGTAATAGCGCTTAAGAAAGCCCGACTGGAGCTCTTCCTCGTCAACATCAAGACCCTTGTCGAGAATGAACTCGCAGGTGCGAACTGTTCGGCCCTCACGCACGACAAAGACGCAAGCGGCAGAGATGGTCTCCTCGCGGTAGAAACCGATGACATCGATATCGACACTGGAGGGAAAAACGACTTGCTGACGGTCGTCCAGACCCCTGATGACCTCCAAACGACGCTTGACGCGTGCCGCGCGCTCAAAATCGAGTGCCTCGGCGGCATCCGCCATCTCGGAAGTCAGCTCGTCGACGACATCCTTGCGATGGCCCGACAAAAAGCGCTCGACGCGCTTGACGTTCTTGGCATAGTCTGCCGGGGAAATCGCGCCGACACACGCACCCGGGCCGCGCCCGACATGGTAGTCAAAGCAGGGGCGCCCGTTTTGCGCGCAAATCATATTGACGATGTCTTCCTCGCCCTTGTGGGACTCGATGATACGGCGACAACGACGCCACTCCGCACAGGATGCAGAGCAGATGGGGATAACCTTGCGCAGCGTATCTATCGTCTCACGTGCCGCACGGCTATCGGTATAGGGTCCAAAATAGCGCGTTCCCGGCTTATGACGCTCACGCGTGTATTTGATAGCGGGATACAGGTCGCCCTTTGTAATGGCGATAAAGGGGTAGCTCTTGTCATCCTTGAGGTCGACGTTAAAGTACGGATGGTACTGGCCGATCAGGTTGCGCTCGAGTACAAGCGCCTCATGCTCGGTTTCGACAACGATGTAGTCAAAGCTCGCCACCAGCTGCATCATCAGCGGGATCTTTTGACGCTCATCCTGCAGCGTCACGTACTGGCGCATACGGGAACGCAGGTTTTTCGCCTTGCCAACGTAGATGACATCGCCCTTGGCATCCTTCCAAAGGTAGCATCCGGGCTGCGTGGGAACGCGCGAAACCTGCTCGGCGAGTGTTGGAATGTTGTCGTGACCGGCCACACGCACCTACTTGCGACGAAGCAGCGCCGAGACCTCGGGCATCTTAAGGACGACGGCAAGGCCAAAGGTAACAGCAAGCGAGACGACACCGGCAACGCAAACGTAGCCAAGAGTAAACAGAATCGAGCCGCCAAGTGCGCCGACAAAGTGCTCAAGCGCCCACATAACGCCGGCGCCTGTGGCAGCACCCAGGCCACCGAGCAAAAGGCCAAAGAAACCGCCATGCAGGATAGATTTGACCTGAAGACCACGCAGACGACGACGCAGCCACCACAGCGAACAACCGACCAAGATCACGTAGTCGACGACATACGAAAGCGCGATTGCCGGCATACCGAAGCCCAGCACAACGCCAAACAGCAGAACCGAGCCGGCCTGGCCGATGGCGGAATACAGGCAATAGCGGCTATAGGGCTTCATGTCGAGCAAGGCAGAGAAGCTCTTCTGCATCAACACGACCACGCCGTAGAGCGGCAGCGAGAACGCCAGGTAGACAAGGAACTCGGACACCAGCGCCACGCCGGACTCATCAAACTTGCCGGCACAGTAAATCATGTTGAGCGGACGCGCGAAGACAATCAGGTACAGCGCGAACGGAATCAGGAAGAACAGCATCTGGGCGACGCCACGCGAAATGCCCGTGCGAACGCTGTCGTAATCCTTCTCCTGTGCGTCGTGAGAGAGCTCGGTATAGAGCGCCGTCGAAAGCGAGGCGGCAATCAGCGCGTAGGGCAGCGTGTACCACAGGCGCGCATAGGCGATGACAGAAGGACCGGTCTCGGGCTGGACCACCAGCGCGGCAGCGTTGGTGATAGAAGTCGAGACAAACATGCACACCGTGGCGAGCAGCGTCGGGATACCGAGCGCAATCGTCTGGCGCAGCGCGGGGTCCTTAAAGTCGATATGGATATGGGGATGCACGCCGTGCTTGCCAAGCGCGGGGATCTGACATGCCATCTGAACAAAGACACCGAGGGTCGTACCGGCCGCAATTAAGATGATGCCGGCACGTTCGCCAAACTGTGCGGACACGGGCGCAAAACCCATAAAGCTCGCAATGACGATCACATTGTTGAGGACCGGGGCAAACGTCGACCAGAAGTAGTCGCGGTGTGCGTTGAGAACGCCCGAAAACACCGAGCCCAAACCATAGAACAGAATCTGGATGGCAAAGAAACGGAACATGAACGCAGCGGTATCCATGCTGCCGCCGTCACCCGAAAGGAACGATTGCGTCCAGATAAAGCCCGGGGCGAACACGGTCCCCAGCAACGAAATGCCACCCAGCACCAAAAGCAGAATGCCGAGCAGGTTGCCCACGTACTCGTTCGAGGCCTCGCGACCCTGCTCACGCCTCACGCCCATGTACACGGGCAAAAACGCCGTCACGAGCATGCCGCCCATCACGAGTTCGTAGAGCATATTGGGCAGGTTGTTGGCGACCTGATAGGAGGACGAGAGTAGCGACATGCCGATAGCGGCCGCCATTGCCCACGTGCGGATAAAACCGGTAACGCGAGACACGATGGTCAGGATGGTCATAAGCCCAGCGGAACGACCAACCGTGGAGTAGTCCGACGAGCCCATGTCGTCAGTGTCATCTCGCGACGAAGGAGCTTCGGATGAGGGTGTCTGAGGCGCAGATTCTTTTGCAAAATGAGCTCCGCGCTTCAATTCTTCCTGCGGCATCGCTCAGTCCTCTCTCGTAATCGCGGCAACCGTCGCCCCGCAAAATGCAATTAAATCATCGGGTGCAAGCTCGAGCTGATAACCACGCTTGCCTCCCGAAATAAAAATGGTATCCCAAAGGACACACGTCTCATCAATGAGCGTCCGGTAGCGTTTTTTCATACCGACCGGGCTGCAGCCGCCGCGAACGTAGCCAGTCGCCGCAAGCAAATCCTTCACATGCATCATGGCCAAGGACTTTTCCCCCGCGGCACGCGCGGCGGACTTTAAATCGAGCTCGTCGGCAACAGGGATGCAGCACACGACATAGTCGTTGGACGGCGTCACACAGACCAAAGTCTTAAATCCTTGACCGGGCTCCTCGCCAAGCTGCTCCGAAATCGCGACCCCCAGGCCCACCGACTCATCACCATCGTCTTCGTACGTATGTAGAACATAGGAAATGCCGGCACTTTCCAGCTCGCGCATCGCATTGGTTTTTGGCGTCTTTACAGCCTTTGCCATGACATATCCTTTCCCTCGCATTCGGACGCAAGGATTAAGTATATGTCCAATTCGGCTGCATACGTCACTTCGGCACAGCAAGCGCCATCGAATCACAAGGAGTCGATGGCGCCCATAAACTGAATCGTCTATTTATTGAGCATCAAGTTGAGCCTGACGCTCCCGGTCACGCCTGAGCAACGGCGCCAAAAACTTGCCCGTATAACTCTGTGGACAGTCCGCAACCTGCTCCGGTGTGCCCGAAACCACGACGGTTCCGCCGCCGTTACCGCCTTCGGGACCCATATCGATCAGGCGGTCGGCAACCTTGATGACATCAAGGTTGTGCTCAATCACCAGCACCGTGTTGCCCGCATCGACCAAGCGCTGCAGCACATCGAGCAGCTGGCGGACGTCCTCAAAATGAAGGCCGGTCGTCGGCTCGTCCAAAATATAGAACGTCTTGCCCGTCTGGCGTCGATGAAGCTCCTTGGCGAGCTTCACACGCTGCGCCTCGCCGCCCGAGAGCGTCGTGGCGGGCTGGCCCAGGCTCACGTAGCCTAAGCCTACATCGTACAGCGTCTGGAGCTTGCGCTTAATCTGCGGGATATTCCCAAAGAAGGCCAGCGCCTCGGTGACGCTCATGTCGAGCACGTCCGAGATGGTCTTGCCACGGTAGGTGACCTCGAGTGTCTCGCGGTTGTAGCGTTTACCGCCGCAAACTTCGCAGGGAACGTAGATATCGGGAAGGAAGTGCATCTCGATCTTCATCTGCCCGTCGCCCTTGCACGCCTCACAGCGCCCGCCACTCACATTAAAGGAGAAACGACCCGGCGAGTAGCCGCGCGCCTTCGACTCCGGCGTACTCGCAAACAGCGCGCGAAGATCATCCCACAGGCCGATATAGGTAGCAGGGTTGGAACGCGGCGTGCGGCCAATCGGCGACTGGTCGATATCGATAACCTTATCGATACACTCGATGCCCTCGATTTTCTTATACGGACCCACGGGGCGCGTCGAGCGGTGAATGGCATTCGTAAGGGCAGGCGCAATGGTGTCGGTAACCAGGGAGCTCTTGCCCGATCCCGACACGCCGGTAACAACCGTAAGCGTACCAAACTCGATCTTGGCGGTAACGTTTTTGAGGTTGTTGGCTCGAGCGCCCGTAATTTTAAGGCAGCCGCGACCGGGCTTGCGCCGTTCATCAGGCACCCGGATCATTCGTTTGCCGGTCAGATAAGCGCCCGTCATCGACTCAGGACACGCCATGATATCGGCAGGCGTTCCCGCCGCGACTACGTGCCCGCCGTTGACACCGGCGCCGGGCCCCATGTCGATCACGTAGTCGGCGGCACGGATTGTATCCTCGTCGTGTTCGACAACGATAACGGTATTGCCGATATCGCGCAGGCGCTCGAGCGTCTTGATCAGGCGCTCGTTGTCACGCTGATGAAGACCGATCGAGGGCTCGTCCAGAATATAGAGCACGCCCATGAGACCCGCGCCGATCTGCGTTGCCAAGCGAATACGCTGTGCCTCGCCACCGGAAAGCGTCGCCGAGGCGCGATCGAGTGTCAGATAGTCGAGTCCAACATCGACCAGAAAACGCAGGCGCTCCAGAATTTCCTTGACGATACGGCCGCCGATAAACTGTTGGCGCTCGGTGAGTTCCAGGCCCTCAAAAAACTCGAGCGATTCACGGCACGACAGGCAACAAACTTCGTAAATGGACTTGCCGCCCACGGTGACGGCGAGCATCTCAGGGCGCAAACGAGCGCCGTGGCAGCTCGAGCACGGTTCCTCGCGAATGTACTTCTCCAGGCGCGTCTTGGTGTTCTCGTTCGTCGTCTCGGTATAGCGTTCGTACAGGATGTTGCGAACGCCCGAAAACTTGGTATCCCACTGGCTGCGACGTCCGTCGAGCTTTTGGTAGTCGACCGAGATCTTCGTATCGCCCAGGCCATCCAAGAATGCACGACGCACGCGAGGGGGCAAGTCCTCCCACGGCGTATCGGCGCTCACCTTAAAGTGTTTGCAGACCGCAGCAAAAATCTGCGGATAGTAGTTCGAATTGCCAAACAGGCTACCAAAGACTCCGTCGGCAATGGACTTCGAGGGATCCTCAATCAGCGCCTCGGCATCAACGGTTTTCTTAAAGCCCAGGCCGTCGCACTCAGGACATGCGCCATAGGGAGCGTTGAACGAAAAATCACGCGGCTGAAGATCGTCAATGGAGTGTCCATGCTCCGGGCACGCCAAGGCCAACGAATACTCCAGAAGCTCGCCCTCGGTCCCCTCGGGAGCATCACGATCGGGCAGCATGTACACGTTTACATTGCCGTGAGCCAGCGCGGTCGCCTGCTCAACAGACTCGGCGATACGGCCAAGAGAGTTCTCACGGATCACGATGCGATCGACCACGACCTCGATATCGTGCTTGAACTTCTTGTCCAGATCGATCGGGTCGTCGAGCGAGCGCACTTCACCGTCGACACGCACGCGGCTAAAGCCCTCGGCGCGAAGATCCTCAAACAGTTTGGTGTACTCGCCTTTTCGCCCGCGCACCACCGGCGCCAGCACAAACGCGCGGCGGCCCTCCCCCGCCGCCAAGACCTTGTCGGCAACCTGGTCGGTCGTCTGGCGCTCAATGACGCGGCCGCATTCGGGACAGTGCGGGGTGCCCACACGGGCGAACAGCAGGCGCAGATAGTCATAAATCTCGGTTACGGTGCCAACCGTCGAGCGAGGGTTTTTAGACGTCGTCTTTTGGTCGATCGACACCGCCGGCGAAAGGCCGTCGATTGAATCCAAGTCGGGCTTGTCCATCTGGCCCAAGAACTGGCGCGCATAGCTCGAAAGACTCTCGACGTATCGACGCTGGCCCTCGGCATAGATAGTGTCAAATGCCAGCGAACTCTTGCCCGAGCCAGAAAGACCGGTAATGACCACGAGTTGGTCACGCGGAATGGAAACATCGATATCACGGAGGTTGTGCTCACGAGCGCCGCGAATAACGATAGAAGAATCAGACATGGAAGCTCCTTGCCTCCTATTGCATCGAATCATACTGTCGATGAGTTTAGCGCACTCGACGTGCACAGATGTTCGTAATACAAGATTCGCAGACCTTTAGCTTTGCGTATCGGGCGCTTTGTTTCTCGAAATGCCGTGGAAAGGTTACAGTAATCTAATACTGAACTTAATTTGCCGTAACAGAGGAACGTCCATGACCGAAGATATCCCCCTTGAAATCACTTCGAGCGACATGGCCAATCTGCCCATATTCATCGCCGTCCTTATCGTGGCCATCGTCGTGGTGCGCGTATATTTTTCAATCAAACACAATGAAAAGCCGCCCATTGCCCGCGTCTTTTGGTGCGCGACGCTCCTCATCCCGCTCGGCATGGTAGCTGCATGGATTACGAATCAATTGCTCGTAAATGAGGACAATTCCCTATGGGTCCTTTCTTATTCGGCGCTCGGTGCTACCGCCGTCATACTTCTTGTCGAGCCCTTGGTTTCGGGACTTATCGACCAAACCGATCTTGCGACGGGAACGGTTGCCTGTATTTGCCGTGACATCCTTGTCATCGCCGCTGTTTCAGCGCTCTCGTTCGTTTCACTCGAAATTGCCTGTAACGAAACGTTCTATCGCATTCCCGCCAACTCATTCGGGTTTTCCGTCGGGCTGCTCGCGACGGTTCTGCTCTCCCTTTATTTGCTGGGACAGCGTCATGGAGGCGTCATGGCCCTCGTGCCCGTCGCCTGTTGCATCCTTGGCATTGCCGAGCACTTCGTCATAACGTTTAAAGGCGAGGCCATCCTGCCAAGCGATATCTTGGCCCTTGGCACCGCAATGGAAGTGAGCGAGGGATACGAGTTTACCTTTACCGCCGGAATCGTAACCTCTCTAGCCCTGCTGGAGATTTCCCTAGGGCTTCTTTCGCTTATCCGACCGAGAAAGCTCCGTACGCCAACCCATGTCTTCCCCGCAATCGCCGCTAACCTCTGCGCTTTTCTGCTAGTGACCGTTGTGGGGCTCTCGGGCTTTTCCAGCATCGACTTGGAGCAGGCGCTGAATTTTGGATTTGACCGTTGGCAGCCCATCACCACGTATGCGTCTCAGGGTTTTATCACTTCGTTCACCGAAATGGTCAACGAGTTGCCCATTGAGAAGCCCGAAGACTATACGCCCGATGAGGCGCAGAGCATCGAGCAGGAGCTCGCCGCCGCCTACGACAGCACGTATGGCTCGAGCGAGCAGCGCGCGGCGGCCGTTGCCCAGTTCAATGAAATCAAGCCGACGATTGTTGCCGTCATGAATGAGAGTTTTAGCGATCTTTCGTGCTTTGAGCAACTCCAGGCGGCCGGGTACACCGGCCCCGCATTCTACAACTCGCTTCCCGACACACTTGTTCGCGGCACCATGCTCGCTTCGGTCGCCGGTGGCGGAACGGCGAACTCCGAATTCGAATTTTTGACCGGAGCGACAACGGCCTTTGTCGGATTAGGCAAAATCCCCTATCAGCTGTATCAGATGAATGGCGTCAACAGCCTGGCAAAGGACCTTAAGGAGCTTGGGTATACCGCTACCGCCATGCACCCGCAAAACCCCGTCAACTACCATCGAGATAAAATCTATCAGCAGCTGGGCTTTGGAGACTTTCTTTCAATCGGCGATTTCGAAGGTGCGCCCTGTTACCATGCCGGCGTATGCGACTACGCCACCTACGACAAGATACTCGACCTGCTTAGAACCGACGAAGCCCCGCAGTTCATCTTTGACGTCACGATGCAAAATCACGGCGGCTACGACTATGGCACCGTTCCCGCCGAGGAGCTGACAAACTATTGGGTCGAGGGAGCCAGCGAGGGTGCCAATAGCGCGCTCAACACCTATCTTACCTGCATCAACGCATCCGACCGGGACCTCGAGTACTTTATCAACGAGCTCCGCAATATCGGCAGACCGGTTGTCCTTGTCTTTTTTGGCGACCATCAGCCGAGCGCCGCAACAACTCTCAACGACGAGCTGTACCCTCAGGAAGATACGGCAAGCCACGCTTTCCGTATCTATCAGTCGACATATTTTGTCTGGGCTAACTATGAAATCGCCGGCAATACCGAGCTCAACGTCTACGACACCGTCGGGGCAAACGAGATTGCAGCCATTACCCTTAATAAGATCGGCGCCCCGCTCACCGACTATCAAAAGGCTCTGCTTGCAACAAGGTCAGATGTGCCCACCATCAATGTCGCCGGCTACCTTGGTGCCGACGGGCTGCGCTACGACTTGGAATCTGAAGACAGCCCATACGCCTCGACGATCGACAAGCTGCAGCGCATGCAATACCTTGAGTTCGCCAGCAAAGTTCAGTAAGCCCGCCCATTCGCTTGGACCCATCGTATTGCAAGCACGCTCGGCCCAAATGCATCGTAAATGACTCCCGCTCGCAAACGAGGGTACAATGACGCTCGTGTCACATCACGGGGCCCCGGCCCCAACATATACAAAGGAGTCATACATGGGTTGCGAGCACGCACAGGCCGCCGGCGGACAAACGTCGCCGTCGCAATTTGAGGAGAATACGCTGTCCGAGGTCAAACGCGTCATCGCCGTGCTTTCCGGCAAGGGCGGTGTCGGCAAGTCGTTTGTCACCGGTGCCATCGCCACCGAGCTTGCCCGTCACGGCCACAAGGTCGGCGTCCTCGATGCCGACATCACCGGTCCCTCTATCCCCAAGATGTTCGGTATGAGCGGACGCCACGTCCATGCCCTTGGCAACCTTATGCTGCCCGAAATCTCCGAGCACGGCGTCAAGGTCATGAGCTCCAACCTGCTGCTCCAAAACGAGACCGACCCCGTCCTTTGGCGCGGTCCGGTCATCGCAGGCGCCATTAGGCAGTTCTGGAGCGAGACCTCGTGGGGCCCCATCGACTACCTGCTGGTCGACATGCCTCCGGGAACAGGCGACGTCGCTCTCACCGTCTTCCAGTCACTGCCCGTCGACGGCATCGTCATCGTCACGAGCCCGCAGGATCTGGTCTCGATGATCGTCGCCAAGGCGGTCAACATGGCCGAGAAGATGAACGTCCCCATTCTGGGCATTGTCGAGAACATGAGCTATATTGAGTGCCCCGACTGCGGCAAGAAGATCGAGGTCTTTGGCAAGAGCAAGCTCCCCGAGGTCGCAGAGCGCTATAACCTCGACATCTTGGGCCAGCTTCCCATTAATCCGGCACTCGCCGAGGCCTGCGATAAGGGCGAGGTCGAGACCGCACTGCCCGATGGCATGTTGCCCAAGGCAGTCTCTGCCGTCGAGGCCATTACCCCGCACGAGACCGACGAGGCCTAAGTGAACGCGAGCGCCTTCTATGACGTCCTGGTAATCGGCGGCGGGGCTTCAGGCCTCGCCGCCGCCATTACGGCCGCACGAGCTGGCAAAAGCGTCTGCATCGTTGAGCGCGATGTCGCCTGCGGCCTTAAGCTCCTTGCGACCGGCAACGGCCGCTGCAACCTCTCCAACGAATCGATTGATCCACAGCGGTATAACCACCCCGCATTCGTTGAATCCGTTATGGGCCCCCGGCCCGAACAAGAGCTTATGGGTTTCTTCTCCTCGCTGGGCATCATGACAACCTCCGAGGAAGGCCGGCTGTACCCGCGCTCCCTTCGCGCCGAATCGGTGCGCGACGCGCTTCTCAACGTTTGCGACCGCCTAGGTATCACCTTAATCTGCGGAGCCAACGTTGCCTCGGCGCACAAAGCTTCCGAAGGCTGGACACTCCAAATAGACCGTCCAGCGCGGGCACTCAAGGCAAAGAAGCACGACGACCGAAAATCGGAGCTCCGCTCGCTTCGGAAAGCGCTCGCCGATGTCCCTCGCAAGAACGAGGCCCTGGAGGCACATGCCGTAATTATCGCCACGGGCGGCAACCCCACCGGTATAGCCGATACGTTTGGCCTCCCCCTCACCTCGCTGCGCCCCATCCTCTGCCCCGTATCGGCAACGGTCGTTGGCGATCGGGCGGCACTCAAGACGTTGGATGGTCTGCGCGTCCGCGCCCGCTTGACGCTCACCCGTAACCATAGTGAGCTCTGGCACGAAGACGGTGAAGTACTGTTTCGAGCCTTCGGCATCTCGGGCGTCGCTGTCTTCAACCTCTCCCGTCGTATCCAGCGCGGTGATACGATCCTGCTCGACGTTTTCCCCGACCTCTCCAAAGACGAGCTGCTCGATATGCTCAACCGGCGCGTTGAGCTGCTCGGCGGCTTTTCGCCCCGCGGTCCCCGTTGGCTCGACGGCATGCTCGCCCCGCAACTCTCCCGCGTCGTCTGCACGGCGTTCGAGCAGTGCCATCCAGGCTCCAACGATGTCATCCACCTGGTCTCGATCCTCAAGCACTTTAAGTTGCTCGTCGAGGGAACAGCCGAGGAGCGCTCGGCGCAGGTCACGCGTGGTGGCGTATCTGTCGAGAGTATCTCAACACCCAGTCTACGCGCGCGCAGCGTTGTCGACGCCCCGCTTTACGTCTGCGGCGAAGCGCTCGACATCGACGCCGATTGCGGAGGCTTTAACCTTGCGTGGGCATGGCTCTCGGGCATTCGCGCTGCAAGTAGCCTGTAGCCGCGCAGTCTATAATCAAAAACGCATTCGGGCCGTCTGGGATACCGGACGGCCTCTTTCTTGCCTCTAAGGAGACCTCGATGATCGAAATCACCCAAGTCAACGCTTCGCTCGATGAAGCCGGCGATGAAAATGCCTGCCTCATTGTTGGCAAGCGAGTCGCCAAGCGCGTCCTACGTTGCAAGGACTCCGAGATCAAGTCCATCGAGCTCCACCGCAAGTCAATCGACGCTCGCAAAAAACGAGACGTCCATTTTATCCTGAGCTTTCGTGTTGAGCTGACCAGTCCCCACCTCGAGCGAGAAGCGGTCGGCAGCGTTTCCGAACGTGACCGCTCGCGCGTACGCGCGATAGAAGACGATGAGCCTTCATTCCCCTCCCCCATTTCCGACGCATCCAAAGAGCGCCCCGTCGTTGTCGGCGCCGGATGCGCCGGCCTTTTCGCTGCGCTCACGCTCGCCGAAGCAGGTCTTAAGCCCTTGCTTATCGAGCGCGGCGACCCGGCATTTCGCCGCTCGCAGGCGATCGACCTCTTTCTAAAGGAGCGCATCCTCGACCCCGAGAGCAATATTCAGTTTGGTCTGGGCGGCGCGGGGACCTTCTCGGACGGCAAGCTCAATACGGGAACAAAAAATCCCGCCCATCGCCTTATCCTCGAAACCTTCGTCGAGGCAGGTGCGCCCCGCGATATTCTGTGGGATGCCAAGCCGCACATTGGCTCCGACATCCTTCCCACGGTTGTCACCGCTATATCCCAGCGCATCGAGCAGCTCGGAGGTGTCGTCCGTTATCGAACGAAGCTCGTCGACATTCGCACCGACGCGTCTGGCGCCATCACCGGTATTGATGTCCAATCGTCCCAAGACGCCGCTTACGAGCCAATCGAAACAAAGCACCTCATCCTCGCCTGCGGGCATTCTGCTCGCGATATTTTTGAGCTCCTTAAGGACCACAACGTGGCCCTCGCACAAAAGACCTTTGCCATGGGCGTTCGCATCGAGCATCCGCAGCGCGACATCGACCGAGCCCAATATGGAGCCTTGGCGGGACATCCTGCCCTCGGAGCAGCCCCCTACAAGCTCGTCGCCCATCTTCCCAACGGCCGCAGCGTGTTCTCGTTTTGCATGTGCCCCGGCGGGCAGGTTGTCGCCGCCTCTTCCGAGCAGGGCCACCTGTGCGTCAACGGCGCCAGCCTCAATGCCCGCGACGGACGCAACGCAAACGCCGCCCTGCTCGTTAACGTCACGCCTGAGGACCTTCCCAACGATGACCCGCTCGCCGGCATCGAGCTCCAGCGCGCCTGCGAGGCGGCCGCCTATCGCCTAGGCGGTTCCAACTGGAACGCACCGGCACAACTCGTCGGAGATTTCCTCGCAGGACGCGCCAGCAAGGCGCCCGGAAAGGTAAAGCCCACCTATCCGCTCGGTGTGACCTGGACGGCAATTGACGAAGCCCTGCCGCAGCATATCGTCGAGTCGCTCCGCCTGGGACTTCCCCTACTCGGAAAAAAGCTACGAGGCTACGACCGCCCCGATGCCGTTCTTACCGGCGTGGAGACTCGTTCGAGCTCACCTGTCACTGTCACCCGAGACCGAACGTGCCATGCCGTGTCGACCCCGGGCCTCTACCCTTGTGGTGAGGGAGCTGGATATGCTGGCGGCATCATGAGCGCGGCCACCGACGGCATCCGTTGTGCCGAAGCCCTGATTGCAGACCTCTAACGCACGAATTCCAGTGCGCAAAAGACACAGGCCCCGAGCTCCACAGGGAACTCGGGGCCTGTTCGCTATTTCTTAAACCGTGCACCCTGGCGTTTTCTGCCCGATGCGAACGTGGAACCCTTGCGGGCCTGTGAACGTAAGCGCTCGATCGTCTCGTCCTCAGACGCGCCCTCGAGCATCGCCCGAATCTGAACGACGGCATCGCGCAGGCGCGCCGCCTCCTCAAAGTCCATGGCGGCAGAAGCGTTACGCATATCCTCTTCCATGGTTTCGACAATCCGCACAAGCTCGTCATGCGGCAGTTCTTCCAACTGCTCCGCAAGTGTCTGCTCGGGCGCCACCGTTTCCGGCACGCCGCCCTCGCCCGACTCATCGGGCGTATAGAATGCGCCATGGCCAAGAGAGTCGCCCTTCGAGCGCCCCTTGGAACCCACGGTTTTTTCGGCCTCGGCAATAAAACTTGAGATGTCGTTGATGGCCTTGCGCACTGTCTTGGGCACAATGCCATGCTCTTCGTTATATGCCATCTGAATCTCGCGACGGCGTTGCGTCTCCTCGATGGCTTCTTTCATCGAATCGGTCACAACGTCTGCATACATGATGACCTCGCCGTCGGCATTACGGGCCGCACGACCAATCGTCTGAATCAACGAACGGCGGTTGCGCAAGAAGCCTTCCTTGTCAGCGTCGAGAATTGCCACCAGCGAGACCTCAGGAAGGTCTAGACCCTCACGGAGCAGGTTGATGCCAACGAGAACATCAATCTTTCCCTCGCGCAGCGTTCGCAGGATCTCGACACGGTCCATCGTCGCTGTATCGGAGTGCATGTAGTTGACCTTAATGCCGGCATCAAGCAGGTGGTCGGTCAGGTCCTCGGCCATGCGCTTGGTGAGCGTGGTCACCAGCACGCGCTCTTTGCGGGCAACGCGCTCGCGAATCTCATCCTCAAGATCGTCAATCTGCCCACGAACCGGACGCACATCGATCTTGGGGTCGAGCAGGCCGGTCGGACGAATAATCTGTTCAACATCGTTTTGACTCACGCGCAACTCATAGTCGCCCGGCGTGGCCGAGACGTAGATGAACTGCGGAATCCTTGCCTCAAACTCATCGAAGCGAAGCGGACGGTTGTCGAGCGCCGAGGGCAGGCGAAAACCATGCTCCACCAGGGTCACCTTACGCGAACGGTCACCTTCGTGCATGCCGCGAATCTGCGGCACCGTCACATGGCTCTCGTCGATGATGCAAAGCATGTCCTTGGGAAAGTAGTCGATCAAGGTAAACGGCGGCTCACCCGGTTTGCGACCGTCCAGATGACGCGAGTAGTTCTCGATGCCGTTGCAAAAGCCCATCGTCTCGAGCATCTCAAGATCATAATCGGTGCGCTGCTGCAGACGCTGCGCCTCGAGCAACTTGTCGGTCGCCTTGAGCTCCGCCACGCGCTTCTCGCACTCTTCGCTGATCGATTTCAGAGCCGCCTTGACCTTCGGCTTCTCGGTCACGTAGTGCGATGCCGGCCATACGGGGATGGCCTCGTACTCACGAAGCATCTCACCGGTGACCTCATCGATCTCGGCAATCAGCTCGACCTCGTCGCCAAAGAACTCAAACCGCAACGGATGCTCGGCATAAGGCGGATACACGTCGACAACATCGCCGCGCACGCGGAACGTGCCGCGTGCCAGGTCATAGTCATTGCGATCATATTGAATGTCGATAAGTGCATGGATAAAGTCATCGCGCTCGAGCGGCACCTTCTTGTCGACGTTTGGAGCCAGACCCGCATAGTCCTCAGGAGAGCCAATGCCATAGATACACGAGACCGATGCGACAACGATCACATCGCGTCGAGAGAGCAGTGACGCGGTCGCCTGATGGCGCAGCATCTCGACCTCTTCGTTAATCGAGGAGTCTTTCTCGATATATGTATCGCTTTGCGGCACATACGCCTCGGGCTGATAGTAGTCGTAGTACGAGACGAAGTAGACCACAGCGTTGTTGGGAAAGAACTCTTTGAGCTCGCTCGCAAGCTGAGCGGCGAGCGTTTTATTCGGAGCCATGACCAGCGTCGGCTTTCCCAGGGCCTCAATAGTCTTTGCCATCGTGAAGGTCTTGCCCGAACCAGTCACGCCCAGCAAAACCTGATAGCGGTCTCCGTCCCTCACGCCCTGCACAAGCGACTCAATGGCCTTAGGCTGGGAACCGGCAGGCTCATAGGGAGACACGACCTTAAACGGCACGTCAGAGCCTTCAACGCCAAAGCGCTTAAGTTCACCACCAACGCGTTCTACTTCAAATTCCGCCATGGATACTCCTAACTCATACATCTGCAGTATACGCAGGCGGCAGGCATAGTCCTATACGAACCGATCGGGATAGATGGTCTTGTAGCGAGCCCAGGCATTATTGACACGAATCAGATACGCCTGCGTCTCGGGAAAGGTGATTGCATTATGAAGCGACGTACCCTGCTGCGCCCATCCGTCGACATTGCCCATGCCGGCGTTATAGGCGGCGATGGCGCTATCCGTCGACCCGTTAAAATACGCTAGAAGATACGAAAGATATGCGCAGCCAAACTCGATATTCGTAGCCGGATCGTTAAGATTGTCGGCCGAATACTCGCCACCGTCGACAAGGCCCTTGGCGATCATATCCTGGGCAGTCTCGGGCATCAGCTGCATCAATCCCTGAGCACCCTGATTCGACTCGGCCTCGGGATCCCAATTCGATTCAGACTTAATGACAGCGCACACCAGATACGGATCCAGATTATGCGAAATGCTGGATTGCTTTACATACGCCTCGTAGTCAATCGGATACAGCGGCTTAAAGAAAGCGGCAGGAGCATACGAGTAAACGAATGAGATAAGGCCGAAGGCAAAAACGGCAGCCAGCGGTATAAGGCGATACCACGTAAGGAAACGTGTCTTAAGCATCGGCCTCCTCCTTATCCACTACATCCCCGAACCCATGGCGCGAAAGCCATGCGTCCAGTTGTTCAAAGAGCGAGTTATCGTCTGCCGCATTGTCAATCACAGTTGTAGCGAGATTGCACAGCGCAGACTCTTCGGGCTGGCAAGCAGAACGGGCATCGAAATCAGATGGCTCCATGCCACGTTGAATAGCGCGCTCGCGACGAACTGACAAAGGGGCGCTGATGACCAAAATTTCATCAGCCAAGCCAAATGCATCCTCAAAACCAGTCGGAGCAGAAACCTCGACCACCGCAAAAGGATAACGGGGAGATGAAACCGTACAACAAACCGGATCGAGAATCCTAAGCGAAAGCTGTTCAATCAGAATGGGATGCACGATGTCATTGAGCCGTGCGACCGAATCAGGAGAAGCGAAAGCTCGAGAAGCGAGGATGCCGCGGCGAATGCCGCCTTCCTCATCCAAAATGTCCCAACCGAATTCATCCGCGAGTGTATTGACGATATCAGAGCCCGGCACATACAGCGATTTTGCAAGCTCATCCAGATCGATAAGCATAGCGCCACGAGATTCGAAATAGCGGCAGGCAGTCGACTTACCCGAAGCAATATTGCCCAAGACAAATACGGTAAACATCAAGCCCTCCCTAACGCCAATGCGAGTAATTATCGCTCAAATACACTAGATGGACTCAAAATACAGCCAAACAGTAAGAGCACATACGGGGGAGCTAGGTCCCAAAGTACAACGTATATACAACTCAAAAAAGGGGGAGGCCGCGAGGCCTCCCCCTTCTCAGTTCGATGACGGCTCGGTGCCGTCCACCGGTCAGCGGCGCCCTGGCCTCCCACGGGCTGACCCCGCAGTACTCTCGGCGCGATGGGGCTTAGCTTCCGGGTTCGGAACGGGACCGGGCGTGCCCCCCATGCTCTGGCCGCTGACCGGTGGGCGGCGCCCACCGTTACGGTGTCCGGGTGTCTCTCTCGCGTGCCCTGGGGGCCGCATGGCGTATAGGAAAGGGAACTGACTCGGGGGCATCCTCGTGCCCGGACCGCGCCTAAGAGCGCATGTCCCGCGGGCCGCGAGGTGCGGTTCCGGAAGAGCTCGGGCGATTAGTGCGGCTCGGCTGAGGACGTCGCCGTCCTTGCACCTGCCGTCTATCGACCAGGTAGTCTACCTGGGCCCTTACCGGAAGGAGAACTAATCCCTGGAACGGCTTCCCGCTTAGATGCCTTCAGCGGTTATCCGCGCCGCACGCGGCTACCCGGCCGTGCCGTTGGTCGACAACCGGTTCACCGGAGG
>NZ_KN214140.1:0-1636 GCF_000763055.1 Collinsella sp. 4_8_47FAA
CGCAGCTCGCAGAGGCGAACGCTAGGGTCGCGGAGCTCGCCGGAAAGCTAGCATCGCTCGCCGAGCGCCAGCAGGCGATCGCGGCCACGCCGTGGTGGCGCCGCGGCCGCATGGCCATGAAGCTGCTCGGCCCAGGGGGAGAATAGCGGGAGCCCCGCGGCCCCTTCGATGGGCCGCGGGGCTCTTCGGTTTTCATCGCGGCGGCAGGTTTAGAACGGGTACACGAGCTTGCCGTCGATCTCGACCTCGGATACGCCGCAGTACTGGTTGGCGCGGTCCCAGAAATCATCCAGGCTGCCGCCGGGGCCGACCGCCGCGGCAGGCGGCAGACGCAGCACCTCGCGGCTGAAGCCCCTTTCGGTCCGAGGCTTGGTCCCGTCATCGCCGCCTCCCCTGTCGAACTCGAGGCGGCTCCAGAGCACCGCCGCCGAGCCGTCGGCGGTGAGCTCGAGGACGTCCTTGCTCAGCGCCGCCGATCCGTCGGCGCGGGTGTAGTAGCTCTCGACCTTGTTTTTAAAAGTGATGGTGACGTTCATTTCTGATCCCCCAGCAGCATGTTGACGGCCTCGGCGATCTGGCCGCCGCGGGTGAACGGCGTGCCGTCCGTGTACCGCAGCTGCTCGGTCAGCGCGACGGACAGGGCGCGGCGGCTGTCCTCGGTATCGAAGGTCATGCCAGAGGTCTGCTCGAGGATCACGCCGACCTCGACCAAGCGGTGCGTGCGGGCCTTCCGCTCGGCCGCGGCCTTCTTCTTCTCGAGGTCCCTCAGCTCCTTCTTCAGCGCGGCGGCGCGAGCTGACTGCTTGTCTGCCGCGGCCCTCTTCCGTGCAATCTGCTCGTCGATGGATGCCGTCATAAATGACCGCCCTTCCTTGCTCGTTAGCGTTTTGTCTTTGCAGCAAAATATACCCATACTCACGGTAAAATTTCGCGAGCTGGGTATATCACTACCAGAGGTAGTGCGCACTTGGCAGTACTTTTGCCGCGATGCGTCAAAAGTCCTGCACTGCGTGCGGTCTTGGCAGACGGCCCTACGCCCGACCCCGAAGCCGTTCGCCTGAGACGGCTCACGTCTACGGTGTCGGGCTGCGCGGTCGCTGCGCTCCCTTGCACTCCGCGCTGCGGGCACCGTTCGCCGACCGCGGCTCACGGCACTCCGCGCCGCTGCGCGGGGCGCATCTGCGCCCCTTGCCTGAAAGGAACTCGCATGGCCATCTTCCATCTGAACTACCGCGGCTGCTCGCCCGCCACCGGGGCGGGCGCGGTCAGGAAGGCCGCGTACCAGTCGGGCCAGGCGCTTGTGGAAGAGCGGACGGGGCAGGTCTGCGACTATGCCAGGAAGGAACGCGTCGTCGAGGAGGGTCTGTCTCTGCCCGGTGGCGTGCCGCCCATCGGGCGCGGCGAGCTCTGGAACGGGGCCGAGCGGGCATGGGCCGAGGGCGGCGGCGGAAACGAGCTCGTCGCGCTGCGCTATGAGTTTGCGTTGCCGATCGAGCTCGATGCCGACGGCCGCCGCGCCTGCGTGCGCGACTTCTGCGGGATGTTCCCCGCGAAGGCGTGCGACTGGGCGATACATGATGACGGCCGCGGCGGGAACCCCCACGCTCACGTCCTCGTCTCCGCGCTCGACCTTGGC
>NZ_KN214140.1:3134-4600 GCF_000763055.1 Collinsella sp. 4_8_47FAA
CCCGAACGGAACACGACCGCGATGTTCTACAACATCGAGCAGACGCGCCCCTGGGCGAAAAAGGACGTCGAGGCGGTCAACCGCCGCCGCCGCGCCGACGCCAAGGCGAAGCGCGAGGCCGATGAGTGCGGGCGCATCGAGGGCGCCGCCCGCGCGGAACAGCATCGCAAAGACCTTCTCGATTGTTGGGGGGCTCACATCGACGAGGAAACCTTGCAGGAGGGCCGCCGCGACCACACCGCCTACCAGTGGTGCGATCTCGGCTTCGTTCCGATTGCCGAGGCTCGGTGGCGGCTTACCCGATACGGAGGCAATTCCGCATGGTATTACTGCTCTCCCTGGGATGTGCGCTATGACCCAGACCGCGCCAAGGAGCTGCTGGAGACGGGGCCGCGTGAGTACGACAGGCTGCCCGACGGTCGTCCGTACGATGGGCGTCCGTGGTGGCAAGCGTAAAAAAAACGGGGATGGTCAAAAACCCTCCCCGTTTCGTTAGCGGTGTCGACCCGCCTACCTGCGAGTCCTGTAGACCTTGCTTCGGTGGTCAACATCGACAACAAGGATGACGAGAACATCGTCCTCGATATCGGCGACTATCCGATAGTCACCGACCCTATAGCGCCAGAGACCTGACTTGTTCTCGGTCAATCCCTTTCCCATGCTTCTCGGGTCTTCGAGCTGTGAAATCTCATGAAGTTTCGCCACGATCCTCCTGGCGATCTGCTTGTCCAGCTTCTTCATCGAACGCTGGACGTCCTTGTCGATCTCAATCCGCCAAGCCAAGGCTTTCCTCCAGCTCGTCGAGCGTCACGGTCTCAAGCCTGCCGGCCCGGTAATCCTCGACCTTCTTCAATAGGCCGTATTCGTACTCAAGCCTGTCAATCTCGGCAGCGAGTGCTTCTGTCATGTAGAAAGTCTTCGTGCGTCCCGTTGATTTCGCCAAACGGTCGTACCTGATTGCCAAGTCCTCGGGCATTCTCAATGCCGCGGTAGCAGTTGCCACGGTGCACCTCCCAATCATCTGTATAACACGTTATACATTCTAGCACACCATTCGCCGTATAGGTGTAAAACACGTTATACAGATGGCCGCAGGGGTGTACAATAAATATATTGATAATATACGTCCTGTAAAGGCGTAGCCTTACCCCTCGGGGGCGGGCCATGATCGCGGGTTTCGCAGCCCAATTTTTTTGCCGCAGGGGTGTAAAATAACTGTATTGATAATATACGTCCTGTAAAGGCGTAGCTTTACCCCTCGGGGGCGGCTGGTATGGATGGTGGTGTTCAGTGGCAGATCGCAAGAAGAAACCCGGGCATGATGACGCCTGGTGGGCAGCCCAGCGCCATGCCTACATAGAGAAGAACGACATCCTTCTGTCCGACTATCCGTCCTGGGAATGGGTCAGCCCGTACGACTTCTGGCGGACTATCTTCCCCGATGGCTTCCTGCAGCCCCGCGGTGA
>NZ_KN214140.1:5531-7586 GCF_000763055.1 Collinsella sp. 4_8_47FAA
CGGTCGTACCTGATTGCCAAGTCCTCGGGCATTCTCAATGCCGCGGTAGCAGTTGCCACGGTGCACCTCCCAATCATCTGTATAACACGTTATACATTCTAGCACACCATTCGCCGTATAGGTGTAAAACACGTTATACAGATGGCCGCAGGGGTGTACAATAAATATATTGATAATATACGTCCTGTAAAGGCGTAGCCTTACCCCTCGGGGGCGGGCCATGATCGCGGGTTTCGCAGCCCAATTTTTTTGCCGCAGGGGTGTAAAATAACTGTATTGATAATATACGTCCTGTAAAGGCGTAGCTTTACCCCTCGGGGGCGGCTGGTATGGATGGTGGTGTTCAGTGGCAGATCGCAAGAAGAAACCCGGGCATGATGACGCCTGGTGGGCAGCCCAGCGCCATGCCTACATAGAGAAGAACGACATCCTTCTGTCCGACTATCCGTCCTGGGAATGGGTCAGCCCGTACGACTTCTGGCGGACTATCTTCCCCGATGGCTTCCTGCAGCCCCGCGGTGAGGTGGTCCCGTGGCATGAGAGGGGTGGCGGCCATCCCAACGGCATCGCCATCCAGATCACCCATAAGACCAAGACAGTCAAGACCAAGACGGGCATCGAGCACGATGTCCCCGTGATCGAGCGGTTCACGCTGACCGACGACCTCGACGGAGTTGAGGAGCGCGTCGTCGACTCGAACAGGAAGAACGAGTCCGTCTTTTGCGCACCCGTGTCGTATTTTGGCAAGAGCCGCGTTGCCGCGAACGCCCGGTTCCTGCACGCGTTCGCGATCGACCTCGACGGCGTCGGCGTGCAGGAGTTGAAGAACATGCTGAAGCAGTTCCGAAACGGCCGTGACCCGAAGTTCGCCGCGGACAAATGGGTATCCCTCCCACAGCCGACTTTCCTCGTGAACTCGGGTACGGGTTTCCACCTCTACTACGTGCTCGACCAGCCGATTCCGTTGATCCCGCGTATCGTGCCGTTCGTGCAGGAGATCAAGGCGATGCTCACGGACTACATCTGGCGCGATACCGTCTCGACGCTCGAGGACGTCCAGCACCAGGGCATCTACCAGCCCTTCAGGATGCCCGGCACCCCGACGAAGCTCAACGGCAAGGCCGCCGGGTCGAAAATCAAGGACAAGTACGAGGCCGTGGCGTTCGTCCACAACGGCGAGGACGGGAAACCCTGGCGATGCAGCCTCGACTACCTGCTCGGATACGCCGGCGTCCGCGGCGGCAAGGACCGCGCCGAGCTCATCGAGCTCATGCGCACCGCCGGGCGGACCCCCATCGAGCGCGCCAAGAAGCTCTGGCCCGAGTGGTACCAGGCGCGCATCGTCGAGGGCAAGGCCCCCGGTCGCTGGACCTGCAAGCGCGACCTGTACGACTGGTGGCTTGGCCAGGTCGAGACGAAGGCCACCGACCACCACCGCTACTGGTGCCTCAACGTCCTGGCCGCCTATGCCAGGAAGTGCGGCATCCCGTACGACGAGCTCGAGGCCGACGCTCTCGCGCTCGTGCCGACACTCGAGGGCCTGACGGTGCGCGAGGACAACCACTTCACCGAGGACCATGCGCTCGCCGCGATCGAGGCGTACTACGACCCCATCATCCACAAGCTCACCCGCGAGCGCATCGAGCGCCGTACCGCCATCGAGCTGCCGAAAAACAAGAGAAACGGGCGCAAACAGGCCGTGCACTTGGCCAGGGCGCGAACGGTTCAAGAATTTGACGACCCGGATGGCGCATGGCGCAATAAGGATGGGGCCCCGACGAAGGCCGACCTCGTTCGCGAGTACGCCGCAGAGCACCCCGACGCCAACCATAGTGAGATCGCCCGTGCTCTCGGCATCTCACGCCCGACCGTCATCAAGTGGCTGAAGGATGTGCCGAAGGGCGCCACCGAGCCGGAAAAACCGAAGCCGGATGATCTGTACGAGCTGTACAACCCCGCGATGGTCGAGCTCAGGGCAGCGCTCGACCAGTACTCGTTGAGCGCCAATGACCGCGGGTACCTGAGCCCGCCGCAGTCCGCCATGACCAGGTTGGA
>NZ_KN214140.1:8700-9615 GCF_000763055.1 Collinsella sp. 4_8_47FAA
CTTCACCGAGGACCATGCGCTCGCCGCGATCGAGGCGTACTACGACCCCATCATCCACAAGCTCACCCGCGAGCGCATCGAGCGCCGTACCGCCATCGAGCTGCCGAAAAACAAGAGAAACGGGCGCAAACAGGCCGTGCACTTGGCCAGGGCGCGAACGGTTCAAGAATTTGACGACCCGGATGGCGCATGGCGCAATAAGGATGGGGCCCCGACGAAGGCCGACCTCGTTCGCGAGTACGCCGCAGAGCACCCCGACGCCAACCATAGTGAGATCGCCCGTGCTCTCGGCATCTCACGCCCGACCGTCATCAAGTGGCTGAAGGATGTGCCGAAGGGCGCCACCGAGCCGGAAAAACCGAAGCCGGATGATCTGTACGAGCTGTACAACCCCGCGATGGTCGAGCTCAGGGCAGCGCTCGACCAGTACTCGTTGAGCGCCAATGACCGCGGGTACCTGAGCCCGCCGCAGTCCGCCATGACCAGGTTGGAGCTCACGCAGAAGGCCATCGGTTTGGATACCGGGGTCGAGGAGTACTGGAAACGTGTCGACGTGGAGAACGAGAAACGGGAAAAACGGGAACGCGAAACGGTAAAATCATCGGGAACTACCGTGAAACTCCCCGATGTTTCCCGGGAAACATTCCCGATTGACGATAGGTTGAACAATGGGCATAACGAAGCGTGAAATAGCGTCTGAGCTGGGCGTCTCAAAGCGCACAGTCGCGAACTACATCGAGAAACTGGGACTGGGAAACCATGTTTCACGAAACGGGAATACCGATTTTCTCGATGACTTCGCCGCCGCGGCCATCGCCGACGCCCTGAAGAACCCCGGCAAACCGTCCCGCCAGCCGGCCGCCGCGCCCGCTGCGCCCGCCCCGGACTCCCTGGTTGACTCCCTGGCCGCCCAAC
>NZ_KN214140.1:10176-12348 GCF_000763055.1 Collinsella sp. 4_8_47FAA
GACCGCGGCTCACGGCACTCCGCGCCGCTGCGCGGGGCGCATCTGCGCCCCTTGCCTGAAAGGAACTCGCATGGCCATCTTCCATCTGAACTACCGCGGCTGCTCGCCCGCCACCGGGGCGGGCGCGGTCAGGAAGGCCGCGTACCAGTCGGGCCAGGCGCTTGTGGAAGAGCGGACGGGGCAGGTCTGCGACTATGCCAGGAAGGAACGCGTCGTCGAGGAGGGTCTGTCTCTGCCCGGTGGCGTGCCGCCCATCGGGCGCGGCGAGCTCTGGAACGGGGCCGAGCGGGCATGGGCCGAGGGCGGCGGCGGAAACGAGCTCGTCGCGCTGCGCTATGAGTTTGCGTTGCCGATCGAGCTCGATGCCGACGGCCGCCGCGCCTGCGTGCGCGACTTCTGCGGGATGTTCCCCGCGAAGGCGTGCGACTGGGCGATACATGATGACGGCCGCGGCGGGAACCCCCACGCTCACGTCCTCGTCTCCGCGCTCGACCTTGGCGCTCAAGGCTTCATCCAGAGGACCAAGGGTGAGAAGGGGCAGTGCTGGTACCTGTGCCAGGATGCACATGGGCAGCAGGCGCCCATCCGCGCAACCGATTGGAAGGCAGCCAAGGCAGATGGCTGGGAGAAGATATATAACTTCAAGGATGGCCGCCGCCTGACCATGAAGCAGGCGAAGGCCGAGGGCCTGGGCACGAAGGACCGCACGAGTAAGAGGCCAGTGCAGATGCACCGTATCTCGGGTCAGGCCGCGCGCGACGTCGGTAGCGCCGAACTCACGGCCGTCCGCGCGGCCTGGGCAGAGATCGCCAACAGGCACCTCGCGGCACACGCCTCCGCAACGGGAACCACGGCGCAGGTTATCGACCATCGCAGCAATAAAGATAGAGGGCTGGATGAGCAGCCGACCGTGCACGAGGGCGGCACCGGGCTAATCGGGCACGCCGATCGCGTCAAGCTGAATAAAGAGATACGCGACCGCAACGCCCGCCTGCGGGTCCTTCGCGCAGAGCTGCAGCAGGAGGGCGTTGCGGTCGAGCAGCTGCAACGGGAAGTCGCGGAGCTCGAGCGTCAGCGCGGCCGCATCGAGAAGGCCAAGCGCGGTCGCGCCCAGGGCAGGCACAGGGGCGCGCTGGCCAAGCGCCGCCGCGTGGCCATGGCCACCGCCGCCGCGGCCGCCGATGCCCAACGCCGCGTGGCCATGGCCACCGCGGATCAGGTCGATACCCGCGCGGAGATGATCGCTCAGCTCGACGAGCAAATTGCCGCACTTGACCTCAAGATTCGCCAGCTGCAGGGCGGCAACAGCGCTGCGATGCTGTCCGGCCCCCTGCTCAAGGCCGCGGGGCTGGGCATCGAGCGCCGCAAGCTCGCTGACGAGCGGGCGAGGCTCGCGGGCGAGGACCCCGCGCCTCGCAAGCCCGAGCCGCCGCAGGCCGAACAGAAACGCCCCCGCGGCCACAAGCACTAGCCGCCGCGGTAGCTTCAGCTACATCGGCGCCGGCTATGGCCATGACCGTTCGCGGCGGCAATCCCGCCGCCCGCGGTCGCCGCGGAGGTTGGCGAAAAAATATTTTGGAGGGGTCGCACGTGTAAATATACGCGTGCATGTGCGCCTGCGCGATGGCACGTCTGACCTGCGATAACTAGACTTTTTCTGACTTTTTCGGAGCCGTACGCTTAGGCTGCGCCACGGACGGTGGCGCAGGGTTCAAGGCAAGGAGGTTGTCATGGTCAGGGTTCGTCTTGAGGGCCTGCCCGACGAGGTTCAGCGCATCGCCGACGCGATGCAGGCGGCGGGGTGCGTTCTGGAGCGCTCCCGCGAGTACCCGAACCGCGGCGAGAGCAGGTACGTGCGCGTATACCTCGACTGCGATCTGCCCAAGGAGGTGAGCCGCCATGATTGAGATTGACGGCGTCGAGCTGCGCACCGCGGCACAGTGGGAGAAGAAGCACCGCCATGTCAAGAAAGGCCAGCTCGGAAAGGGTGTGGAGCGCACTTGGCGCTCCCCGAACGGAAACACGACCGCGATGTTCTACAACATCGAGCAGACGCGCCCCTGGGCGAAAAAGGACGTCGAGGCGGTCAACCGCCGCCGCCGCGCCGACGCCAAGGCGAAGCGCGAGGCCGATGAGTGCGGGCGCATCGAGGGCGCCGCCCGCGCGGAACAG
>NZ_KN214141.1 GCF_000763055.1 Collinsella sp. 4_8_47FAA
GCCGCCTCCTGCGCCCTCCTGGCGCTGTAGAACACCCTGGGCCTCCTCGAGCAGCCGTAGCCCCTCCTGTGCGAGCAGCCGTTGCAGCACCTCGGCCACGCGGAGAGCCTGGGGCAGGCCCCCGACAGGTCCGCGGGCGCGGGCTCGCCGTAGCGCGAGCGCGGCGCGGTGACGTAGCGGTGCGCCGCCACCTCCCTGGTCACGGTCGAGGGCGACCTGCCGAGCTCCGCGGCGATCTCGCGGGCGCTGCGGTTGCGGTCGAGCATCCTCTCGACCGTGTTCCTCTCGTGCCTCGTGAGCCTCCCGTACGACCTTCCGGACGGCTTGGGTCTGGACATGCCGGCCTCCCTCCATCGCGGGCCGGGGGATTCCGGCCCCTCTGGGGTTGCCTACCCGGATTCGCGCCTCAGGACTCAGCGCAACGCGTTGCGCTGAGTCCTGAGGCTGTTGCAATGAAAATGAGAATCAAGGACTGATTCGGTGTCCGCTTTCGGCATCGCCGCGGAATCTGCGGGCTCGACGATGGCGGGTGCGTCTGCGGTCGCGGTGTCGAGCTCGACTTGCGGAGCGCTCTGATTCTCGACGCTCGACTTTACCTCGATGGGCGTGGATGCCATGGTGGTGATGCCGGCGTTGGCGTTCTCGGGGTCATAGACGACCGTAAGCGAGATGGCAGGCCGCGGCGTCTCGGGCTCCGGCGTCGACTCAGTAGCGTCTTGATCGTCGGGCTCGTCGGGCTGTTCGTCCTCGGCCTCGTCGCCAAAGATATCGCTGTTTTGGAACGCAGACGTCTCGGGTTGGTTAGCGGCTTCTTCGGTTGTCGACTTGGGAGCCTCGTTGAGCCCCGCAGTGGCTTCCTGCTCTGACATAACTTCGGGATCGGTCGTGGCGGCGATTTCGGTTCTGGCTTCTGCCGTCACCTCGATAGCGACTTCGATCTCTGTCTCGGGTTCGGGCTCGGGCTCCGGCACAGCTTCAGCCACGGGTTCGGGTTCGGGCTCAGGACGTTTAACGTGCTTGGGGCGCACGGCCTTGAGGTCCTTCTCACCGCGCTTTTTCTTTTTGTAGGACTGCTTGGCGCCCTTGGCGGTCTTGGGCTTGTCCTCGCCCTTGGCAAGCGCAGCATCCCAGGCCTCGTTGGCGATGACGGTGGCATACAGGCGGCCGCCTTTAAAGACGGTCAGCTTAATGCAGTCGTTAAGTTCCTCGAGCAGCTCGCGCGTGGACTCAAAGCCCAGGTCATAAGCAGTCATGTCGCCAGCGGCGAGCGCCTCCTCGACCTGCGTCATAAACGTTTGCTTGCCGCATCCAATCGCATCGCGTAGCAGGCGATACAGATAGATGTGGTTGCCCAGCGAAAGCATGGGCCTAACTATTGTCTTGCTCATGGCAAATCTCCTCTTTACACATGTAAAGCATCTTACCATCGCATAGCGTTCGCCATGGCGGCGCCCAAGGCAAACGGGCGCGAACCGCTGTCGATTCGCGCCCGTTGTACAGGTCGGTTATCTATGAGAGGCAAACGTGCTTAGTTGCCCGATGCCGTGCCTTGGCTCGAGTTGTCAGATGCCGTGCCGGACGCGGTTCCGCTCGAGCTGTTCGAGCTGTTGGTGTTGCTGCTGTCTGTTGTGCCCGTTCCCGACGTGGTGTCGCTCGTCTGGCCGCCCGTGCTCGGCTGCGAACCGTCAGTCGTTTGGCTTGAGTCGGTCGTGCCGGACGGCGTGCTGCTGTTGGCCGTAGAGGAATCGGTGCCCTGCGATTGGTTTTGGGCGTTCGAGGACGAATTGGCAGAGGTAGAACTGTCTTGCGTATCGTCCGTCTGTGCCTGCTGATCCTGCGACTGGGTGTTGCCATTTGCATCGCTCTCGGTCGTGCGCGACGACAGGATTGGCTCGGGACGCTCGCCCAGACCCTCACCGGCAGTGGTGATAAGGATGGCGCCGGCGCAGGCGATGACCGCGACGATGGCGATAGCGATCGAGAAGACGATGACCTTCTTTTGCGTCTGGCTGCGCTCTGCCGCCGCCTTGGCGCGCAGGCTGTTGGGGGCGACGCGCGCCGTGGTCGCGCGTCCCGCAACCTGGCGCATCTCCTGCGTGGTCGCGGCGCCACCTAGGTGCTCCTCGACATCGGGCTCAACGGGCTCGTAGGCGCCGGCAGGGTAGTCGACAGCGGCATGCGTGCCCTTGATTGCTTCGGCGCTGGCGGAGATAAAGTGGCGATAGACCTGCGAGGACACAACAGTGATGACTGAGCTCACAGCGGCACCAATCACCGAGCCGGCAATGCCGATCTTTGAAGCAAGCGCCACGCTCGTGGCGGCAGCTGCGGCGCCGGCGATGATCTGGGGAATGGAAATGTCGTCAAACAGGCCCTTTTTGGGCGCGATGGCCATGGTCTGTCCGATGGAATGGTTCTCGTGCACGCCGTTGTTGAGCGATGCCGGCGTCATGACGCGCGTGCGTGGCGCGTCGGTGTACTTGGTTGTCATACGGGGTCCTCCCGGTGTAAATCTGCTTCGTTTCGTGTAGCCATCAGGGTACCCACCAGATGTGAATCGTACGTGACATTTAACAGATACCATCAACTCATCAATAGCTCACCAAGTTGGTGGGATGCGGTTACACCCGGCGGTTGAACTACAATAGGGCTTGCTAATTGTTGTGAATGGCGTTTACGCACGGGAGCATTCTTATGAATCTTCACCTTTCTCAGTCTGATGGCTTTTTGCGTGTGGCGGCGGCCTCGCCCAAGATGCGTGTGGCCGATGTCGAGGGCAATGCCGAGGTGGCGCTGGCGGCTGTTCGCGAGGCTACCGAGCGTGGCGTTCGCGCGCTGGTACTGCCCGAGCTTAACCTGACCGGCTATACCGCGGCCGATCTGTTCCATAACCGCACGCTGCTGCATGCCTGCGAGGCTGCTCTGGTGCACATCCTCGATGAAACCCGTGAGCTGCCGATCGTCTTTACCGTTGGCTTGCCCGTTGCGGTGGCTGAAAACATCTACAACTGCGCCGCCGTGTGCTGTGCGGGTGAGCTTTTGGGTCTTACGGCTAAGAAGTATCTGCCCAACTATGGCGAGTTCTATGAGCGTCGCTGGTTTGCTCCGTCGCCTGCGGATCCCGTGTGGGTTGAATTTGCCGGTCAGGGTCCGGTTCCGCTGGGTTCGGGGCTTGTCTACCGCTGCTGTGATGAGGGTGCCGAGGATATGGTGCTGGGCGTTGAAGTCTGCGAGGACCTGTGGGTGCCGGCGCCCCCTTCGACCGAGATGGCGCTTGCCGGTGCGACGGTGATCCTCAATCCGTCGGCTTCGGACGAGATTATCGGTAAGGCGGATTACCGCCGCAGCCTTATCTCTAACCAAAGCGCGCGCCTGTACTGCGCCTATGCCTACGCGGACGCGAGCGAGGGCGAGTCCACGACCGACATGGTCTTTGCGGGTGAGAACCTCGTCTACGAAAACGGCTCCAAGCTCGCCGCGACCAAACTGCTTACCTGCGATATGGCCATCGCCGACGTTGACCTTGACCGCCTGGTTGCCGAGCGCCGTCGCTCGACGACGTGGACGCGCACCGACGATGCGCCGGAATCCGCGACCGTTGAGTTTTCGTTTGAGGGCGTACTGGCCGAAGAACCTGTCCTGCGCGATGCGCTCGACATCGACCGAGTCTTCCCCCGCGCTCCCTTTGTGCCGGCCGACCACGGTGATCTGGCTGAGCGTTGCGAGACTATCCTCGACCTGCAGACCGCCGGCCTCAAGACCCGCCTTGCCCATACGGGCACCAAGGCGGCCGTCATCGGCCTTTCGGGCGGCCTCGATTCCACGCTGGCGCTCCTCGTGACCGTGCGTGCGTTCGACGCCTTGGGCCTGCTGCGCACCGGTATCACGGCCGTGTCCATGCCCGGCTTTGGCACGACGCACCGCACCAAGTCCAATGCCGAGTCGCTCGCTCGCGACCTAGGCGTGAGCTTTCGCGAAGTCTCGATTCATGCAGCCGTGGAGCAGCACTTTAAGGACATCGAGCATGATCCGGCCGTGCAGGACGTGACCTACGAGAACAGCCAGGCGCGCGAGCGCACGCAGATTCTCATGGATCTGGCCAACCAGGCTGGCGGTTTTGTCATTGGCACGGGCGACCTGTCGGAGCTGGCGCTCGGCTGGGCTACCTATAACGGCGACCACATGAGCATGTACGCCGTCAACGCGAGCGTGCCCAAGACGCTTGTGCGCCATCTGGTACGCTATGCTGCCGATGTCTTTGGCGGGCGCATTGCCGAGGTCTTGCTCGATATCCTCGATACGCCGGTGTCCCCCGAGCTTCTGCCGCCCACGGGCGACGGCGAGATTGCGCAGAAGACCGAGGATTTGGTGGGCCCGTACGAGCTGCACGACTACTTCCTCTACTACCTGCTGCGTTTTGGCTTTGAGCCGGGCAAGATCTACCGCATGGCGCTCAAGAGCTTCGAGGGCGTCTACGACGCCAAGACCGTCTACACGTGGCTACGTACGTTCTACCGTCGCTTCTTTGCCCAGCAGTTTAAGCGCAGCTGCCTGCCCGATGGTCCCAAGGTGGGCTCGGTGACGCTCAGCCCGCGCGGCGATTGGCGTATGCCGAGTGACGCTAGCTCGCGTCTGTGGCTTGCGCAGATCGACGCGCTCAATCCAGGGTTGATTTTCAATCTCAACGCAACAGCCTGAACGGACCCCGCGTTTCCGCAGCTAGCGCAACGCGGAAATAGCTCCCGGCACCTGGCCATCACTTCGTTTCCGCAGGTGGAGGGGCTGTGGAGTCCGGTGCCCCCATGCCGCCGCCGCATGCTCCGCCAGCCCGCCGCGCAGCCGTTCCGGACTCAGCGCAACGGGCCCTCCGGCCCATGTCCCGGCCCGCCGCCTATCCCGCCAGCGGCCCCTCGCCCCTCGCGGCCCTGGCCCTTTCGATGCAGCCGGGCGTGAGGTCGAGCTCGCCGGGCGCCAGCTCCTCTATCCCGAACGCGTCCATGAGGGCGGAGGCGTCCTCCCCGAGGGCCATCCGCAGCACGCGCGCCGGCGTCAGGAACCCGAGCGCCCCCCTCGGCTCGGAGTTCACCTGCGACATGAGCAGCGCGCAGTCCGCCGCCGTCAGCCGGTCGAACCTGGCCCCGGCGCCCTTGGGCA
>NZ_KN214142.1 GCF_000763055.1 Collinsella sp. 4_8_47FAA
TGTTAGCGCCGGAATAATTTAGCCAAATATAGTCGGCCGAGATTGACCAATCCCGGCCGACCCATTTTAGCCAACACGCCCGCATCTATGACTTTCCTATCGCATTCCTACATCCCCTCGGGCTGGATCCCCCTCACCTTCACCGCCTGGGGGACGGCCTCCACCGAGTAGGTGTCAAGCTCCCTGCCGCGGTAGCTCGGGCCCCGCATCACGAACACCGACGCCTTGTCGAACAGCCTGTCGAGGGCGCAGAGGAGCGTGTCGTCGCCCGTGAAGAACTCATCCCACCCGCTCGGGGCGATGTTGCTCGTGAGGACCATCGCGTTCGGCCCCTCCTTCTCGTAGCGCCTGTCGACGACATCGAAGAACAGGTCGGTGCACGGCCTGTCGTAGACGCATCTCCCCACCTCGTCAATGATGAGGCACGACGGCTTGACGAGCGAGGAGACGACCCGCGAGGTGTTTCCCCGCTGGACGGCCTTCTGGAACCTGTCCCTGAGCTCGGTCGCCTTTATGTAGTAGGTCTTGAGCCCCCGCATGCAGCACTCGCGCCCGTAGGCCTGCGCGAGGTGCGTCTTCCCTATGCCGCCGGGCCCGACGAAGGCGACGTTGCGGTGCGCGTAGAGGTCGGCCAGCGACGGGAGCTTGCCCAGCGCGGCCGCGTCCCGGCCCTGGATCCTGGAGAAGTCGAAGCCCTCGAAGGTCTTGGGCTCGCGCCTGGGCAGCCTGCTCAGCCTCAGCAGCGTCTCGATGGAGGCGAGCCTCCTCTTCTCCGCAAGGTAGGAGAAGGTGGCTGCCACGGCGGCCATCTCCCCGTCGCCGAGGTCGAGGTCCGAGGCGAGGGTCGCGAGCTCCTCCGCCCCGACGGCGATCCCGAGCCTCGACGCGGCGTCGCTCGCGAGCTCGTAGGGGCTCGCCCCCGCGCCCGCCATCATTCGGCCCTCCCGAAGTCGAACCTCTCGAAACCGGGTTTCGTCCTGGGCGGGGCGATTTGCTCGACCACGGTCCCCACCGGCTGGGTCGGCAGCTCCTCGGGCTGCGCCGGCGATGTCTCCCACTGCCCCTCGCACCAGCTGTCGGCGCCGGTGCCGACGGCGTGGGCGACGAGCTCGCGGGAGAGGTCGTCGCTGTATATGTGCACCACGCGCCCCTCCCGGTTCACCCTGCACTCGCGGCGGACGTACCAGTAGGGCACGCCGTAGCGGTGCCCCTCGAAGCTCACGAAGCCGTCGAAGGAGATCTTCCGGCGCGGGCACAGGTACCGCTCGACCTCGGCCGTGACCTCGAGCGGCCTGGTGTTCGCCGAGCACGCCGCCTCGTGCTCGCGCATCGGGACGCATGCCGCCGCGCGCCGCCAGCGGCCTCCCTGCTCGGCGCACCAGAGGGCGGCCTCCCGGTTGAGGGCGTCAAGGTCGGTAAAGGACCTTCCCGCGAGGAAGTTCCCCTTCACGAAGCGGACGAGCCTCTCCACCTTGCCCTTCGTATAGGGGTGGCGCGGCCTGCACAACCTGGTGCGGAAGCCGACGACGCCCATGAACTCGGCGTAGTCGGCCTGCCAGACGGGCCGGCCGTCGGCATCGCGGCGGACGACCACGCTCTTCATGTTGTCGGTGAGCACGGTCGCGGGCACGCCCAGCGCCGAGAACGCGTGCAGCATCCCGATGAGGAGGTTCTCCTGGCGCGCGTTCGGGAAGAACTCGACGTGGGCGCCCCCGCAATGGTGGCAGACCATGGCGAAGCAGGCGATCCGCGCCCGCTCCCCGCCAGGGCGCTCGACCGCGACGAAGCCCCAGTCCATCTGGTAGGCCTCTCCGGGCGCCGTCCTGAAGCGCTGGCCGCGGCAGCCCTGCGGGGCCGCCTGCCGCCTCTTCGCGGGCACGAGGTCCCGGTGCGCGGCGATATAGGTCTTCACCGTGGTGAGGCCGCCGGCGTAGCCCTGGCCGAGCAGCCGCTCGAATATCACCTGCGAGTTGGTGACGCCCTTCCGCAGGAGGTCGTCCACCAGGCCGGTGTGGCCGGCGAGCACGCCCGGCGCGGCCCTCCTCCCGCTGTTCCCGTGGGGCAGGGCCCTGAACCCGTGTGCCCTGACCGTCCTCGCGCGGGAGCGGGTGAGCCCCGTCCTCCTGCAGAACTCCGCGAGGTTGCATGCCTGCGGGTCGAACCCGTCGCCCTCCTCCGCGGCCATCTCCCGGAGCGCCGCGTCTATAATCTCCTGTAGGTCATCGTGTCTCTCGTTCACCTCAATGGTCCTCCTAACGCCGGCGTGTTGGCACCACCAGCGTAGTGGCGGCGGGGAGGCACGGTGGCCATTATTCGGTGACCGGGATTGGTCAAAATAGTTTGACTATTAGCGGCTAAAATCGCCCGGCGCTAAC
>NZ_KN214143.1 GCF_000763055.1 Collinsella sp. 4_8_47FAA
GCGAAAAAATCACGCGTGGTCGGGAATCTCGTTTTTATCGTAGTAAACCGGCATAGTTTTGAAATGACACCATATTCGTAACAGCACTTGATCTCCCGTGGACAGAGGGAAACGGATCATTTTGGCCTCGCGAGGACATCCGTGTGGCCCGTTCGCCATGAAATGGGCCTATCTACTACGTTTGGGCGGCGGCCCTCAACCACGGCAAAAAATGCGAAAAGAAAACCGACGCTCCTATAAGTTGTCAATAGGCAGTTTGCGGGAGCGCTCCCTTCAATTCGCACAGGAGCTCGTAATACCTCCTCTCCAGTTTCGTCGACCGCCGTCTCCCATGTTCCAGGTGACCGAGTGAGGCCGCGGACATGCCGAGCCCCGCGGCGGCCTGCTTCTGGGTCACCCGCATCGCCTTGCGCATCTTCGCGAGCTCGGGGCCTTCCGGCGCGGCGCCGTCGGGGTTCGGGTCCATGAGCACGCGGTACACCTCCCGCGCTATGTAGCGCTTCAGGCAGCGGATCGCCTCCCTCCGGGACTTCCCCTCGGAGGTTCGCTTCGCCACGTACCTCTTCGTCCTCTCGTCGTATGCCATGCGCTTGATCGCGATCTCGTAGAGCGCCCAGTTCGCCTGCCGGTTGCCGCCGCGGTTGAGCCTGTGCCGCTCCGTCTTCCCGCTCGACGCGGGGATCGGGGAGACGCCGCACAGCATCGAGAACGCCGCCTCGCCCTTCAGCCTGCCGGGGTTGTCGCCGGCGGCCACGACCAGGGCGGCGGCGGTCGTCGTGCCGCAGCCCTCGACGCCGAGCAGCGCGGGCGCGTTCGCCTCCAGCAGCGCGCGGATGCGCGCGTCGCAGGATTCGACCTGGCTGCGGGCCTCCTTCCAGACCGTCGCGACGGACCGCAGCGAGGCCAGCACGCTCTCCTCGAGCGCGTCGCCCGCCTTCCTCCTGCGCGCGAGCAGCGGCATGAGGTCCTTCGGCCGCTCGCAGCCCCTGAACCGCTCCCTCAGGGCGCCCGGGGCCGTCGTGAGCATCGACTTCGCGCAGGCCACGCAGGACGTGGACGTCGCGACGGCCAGCCTGCGCGCGACGTAGAGCTGGCGCACCGCCTCGACCCAGCCGTCCTGCGACTTCGGCACGGAGCAGCCCCTCCCGGACGCCGCCTTGCGCGCCGCGCGCTCGGCGTCCAGCGGGTCGCTCTTCCCCTCGCCGGGCCTCGCCTTGTCCCTCTTGGGCCTGAGCACCTCGACCACGTTGTACCCGAGCTCCGCGAGCCTCCTCGTCAGCCCGGCCCCGTACGACGCCGTGCCCTCGACGCCGACGACCGCACAGCTCCCCGGGTCGCCTATCGCCTCCGCCAGCCTGTCGTAGCCCTCGGGGTCGGCCCTGAAGCTCCCGCTCCAGATCTTCCTCCCGAGGCCGTCGAGCAGGCACAGGACATGCACGTCCTTGTGCGTGTCGACGCCCGCGATGACCGTTTCGCCTTCCATTTTCGCTCCCCTCGGTCTGCCGCCTGCTCCGCGCCCGAGCCTCCCAGACATTGCACTGACGGGAGCGCTACAATCAAGTTGCCTTATCCGATTGTCCGCGCTCATGCTCCTATTAGGTCATGGCAGGACTCCGGGTCGCGGAAGCCGGGGCGAGACAGGTCGGATTTGAGGACGGCCGAAGAGGCGTCAGCAGGTCAGTGGGTCATCGTCCCGGCGTTCAGCATCAGGGTAGCGCTGCGACGCGGAAATCGCGCGCTGTTGACGCGCCCCCGCAGTGCCCGCTTCCCCCAAGGACAATTATCAGTGCAGGTAGACGGCTTGTAGTTTTGCGAAAAAATCACGCGTGGTCGGGAATCTCGTTTTTATCGTAGTAAACCGGCATAGTTTTGAAATGACACCATATTCGTAACAGCACTTGATCTCCCGTGGACAGAGGGAAACGGATCATTTTGGCCTCGCGAGGACATCCGTGTGGCCCGTTCGCCATGAAATGGGCCTATCTACTACGTTTGGGCGGCGGCCCTCAACCACGGCAAAAAATGCGAAAAGAAAACCGACGCTCCTATAAGTTGTCAATAGGCAGTTTGCGGGAGCGCTCCCTTCAATTCGCACAGGAGCTCGTAATACCTCCTCTCCAGTTTCGTCGACCGCCGTCTCCCATGTTCCAGGTGACCGAGTGAGGCCGCGGACATGCCGAGCCCCCGCGGCGGCCTGCTTCTGGGTCACCCGCATCGCCTTGCGCATCTTCGCGAGCTCGGGGCCTTCCGGCGCGGCGCCGTCGGGGTTCGGGTCCATGAGCACGCGGTACACCTCCCGCGCTA
>NZ_KN214144.1 GCF_000763055.1 Collinsella sp. 4_8_47FAA
GCCCAGGGCGCCGCTGACCGGTGGACGGCACCGAGCCGTCATCGAACTGAGAAGGGGGAGGCCTCGCGGCCTCCCCCTTTTTTGCGTTTGTGTGAAACATTCCTTATGCAATTAAATCAATTTAATCATCCACCGCTGAATATAGACGTTCACCGTTCTTTGGTCGGTTCTTTGTTCTCAATGGACTAATATTTGCTTTAGCGCACTGCTGCGCTTGTCCTGTTTTACACGGGTCGTTTTATTGATTGTGACGGAAGGACTCACATGGCAGATGTTCATGAGCTGCTTGATACTTGGATTGCCAATGTCAAGGACGAGGAGCTCCTCGCTGAGCTTAACACGATGAAGGAGCAGGGTGATGAGGACGCCATCACCGACGCTTTCTTCCAGGATCTCGCCTTCGGTACTGCCGGCCTTCGCGGCACTATCGGTGCGGGCACTAACCGTATGAATATCTATACGGTCGGTCGTGCGACCCAGGGATTCGCTGACTACCTCAATGCGACCTTCGAGCATCCGACGGTCGCCATCGCTCGCGATAGCCGCAATAAAGGTGAGCTGTTCGTCAAGACGACGGCTGCCATTCTTGCAGCAAACGGCGTGACTGCCCTCGTGTATCCCAAGATTTCTCCTGTGCCGACGCTCTCCTGGGCCGTCCGCGACCTTAAGTGCTCCGGTGGCATTTGCATGACCGCTAGTCATAATCCGGCGCCTTATAACGGCTATAAGGCCTATGGCCCCGACGGCTGCCAGATCACCAGCGAGGCCGCCGATGCAATTTCTAAGGCTATCGCCGAGACCGATACGTTCACCGGCGTGAAGTCCATGGACTTCGATGAGGCTCTTGAGCAGGGTCTGGTCAAATGGATCGATGACTCGTGCCTCGAGCGTTATTACGACGCCGTTCTCGCCCGCGGCGTGACTAACCTTTCTGCCGAGGAGATCGCTGGCGCTCCGCTTAAGCTCGTCTACACTCCGCTTAACGGCACTGGCCTCATTCCCGTCACGACGGTGCTCGAGCGCGCTGGCATCACTGATGTCACGGTTGTTCCCGAGCAGAAGGAGCCTAACGGCGATTTCCCGACCTGCCCGTATCCTAACCCCGAGATTCGTCAGGCCATGCAGAAGGGCATTGACCTGTGCGAGCAGGTTCACCCCGATCTGCTGCTTGCAACCGATCCTGACGCCGATCGCGTTGGCGTTGCCGTTAAGAATGGCGATGACTATCTGCTGCTGACCGGCAATGAGATGGGCGTTCTGCTGCTTGACTATATCTGCAAGACCCGCGCTGCTCGCGGTGAGGACCTCACTAAGAAGGTTGCTGTCACTACTATCGTTTCTTCCGCCATGGTTGACGCTCTGGCCGACGAGTACGGTTTTGAGCTCCGCCGCTGCCTGACGGGCTTCAAGTACATCGGCGACATCATTACTTCTCTTTCCGATGCTGGCGAGGTCGATCGCTTTATCTTCGGTTTTGAGGAGAGCTACGGCTATCTGGCCGGTGACCACGTGCGCGACAAGGACGCCGTGAGCACTTCTCTTCTGATTTGCCAGATGGCGCAGTATTACAAGCTCCAGGGCAAGAACCTTGCAGATGCGATGCACGAGCTGTACGAGAAGTATGGCTACTATCACAACAAGACGATTTCGCTGAGCTATCCGGGCGCTGAGGGTGCGGCAAAGATGGCCGGCATCATGGCTGGTCTGCGCGAGAACCCGCCCGCGGAGCTCGCCGGTTCCAAGATTGAGGCTGTCGTGGATTACAACACCTGCGTGAACGGCCTGCCGAAGGCTAACGTCATTGAGTTCGATCTTGAGGGCGGCAACAAGGGTATTGTTCGTCCTTCCGGCACCGAGCCCAAGATTAAGCTGTACATCTTCGCTAAGGGCGCGGATGCCGCCGAGGCTGATGCCGCACTTGACGCGATTGAGGAGTCTGGTCGCAAGTTGTTGGCCTAAGGCTTTGAAAGCCTATTTCTACAGTTAGACGGAGGAGGGGATCTCGGAAACGAGGTCCCCTCTTTATTACCGGCAAACACAGCTGAGAATCACAAAATGTGTAGGAAATGTGTACGCCCAGATTCCCGCCCCCGGGGCCCCTCCGGTCTGGCAATATATCTCCTTGCCGCGCGGCCCGGTCGGACCGGATCAGCCGCGGGGCGTGCACCTTGAGAACCGGATACTGCGAGGATGGACACACCAGTT
>NZ_KN214145.1 GCF_000763055.1 Collinsella sp. 4_8_47FAA
GCCGTGCGCCCTGGTGCTCGGCGACAACATCTTCTACGGCAACGGCCTGTCGCGCCACCTGACGCGCGCCGCCCGGAACGCCGAGTCGGGCCGAGCCACGGTCTTCGGCTACCACGTGGACGACCCCGAGCGCTTCGGCGTCGTGGAGTTCGACCGCGGGGGGAGGGCCGTGTCCATCGAGGAGAAGCCCGCCCGCCCCAAGAGCTCCTACGCCGTCACCGGCCTGTACTTCTACCCGGGCGACGTCGCCGTCAAGGCCCACAAGGTTCAGCCTTCCGCCCGCGGGGAGCTGGAGATCACCACGCTCAACCAGATGTACCTGGAGGAGGGGACGCTGTCCGTGGTCACCCTCGGCCGCGGCTACGCGTGGCTGGACACCGGCACCATGGAGAGCCTCCACGAGGCCGCGGAGTTCGTCCGCGCCGTCGAGCACTCCCAGGACCTCCCCGTGTCCGTCCCCGAGGAGATCGCCTGGGAGAACGGCTGGATCGACACGGCGCGGCTGGAGGAGGCGGCCGCGGCCTACGGCAAGTCGGTCTACGGCCGGCACCTCAAGAAGGTCGCCGCCGGCGAGATCGTCAACAGCCCGCGCGAGTACTAAACGGATGACTGGAGATAGAGACATGACTGAAGAGCTCTTCGAGCCCAGGAACATCATCGTCACGGGCGGCTGCGGCTTCATCGGCAGCAACTACGTGCACTACGTCGTGGACAACCACCCGGGCGTCCATGTCACCGTCCTGGACAAGCTGACCTACGCCGGCAACCCCGAGAACATCGCGGGGCTGCCCTCCGACCGCGTGGAGCTCGTCGTGGGCGATATCTGCGACGCCGGGCTGCTGGACCGCATCGTCCCGGGCCACGACGCGATCGTGCACTACGCCGCCGAGTCCCACAACGACAACTCCATCGCCGACCCGGAGCCCTTCCTGCGCACCAACGTCGAGGGCACCTTCCGCCTGCTGGAGGCCGTCCGCAAATTCGGCGTCCGCTACCACCACGTCTCCACCGACGAGGTCTACGGCGACCTGGCGCTCGACGACCCGGCGAAGTTCACCGAGGAGACGCCGTACCACCCGTCCTCGCCGTACAGCTCGACCAAGGCCAGCTCCGACATGCTCGTGCGCGCCTGGACCCGCACCTACGGCCTGCGCACCACGATCTCCAACTGCTCCAACAACTACGGCCCCTACCAGCACGTGGAGAAGTTCATCCCCAGGCAGATCACGAACATCATCGACGGCGTGCGCCCCAAGCTCTACGGCCGCGGCGAGAACGTCCGCGACTGGATACACACCGAGGACCACTCCAGCGCCGTCTGGGACATCCTCACCAAGGGCCGCATGGGGGAGACCTACCTCATCGGCGCCGACGGCGAGAGGGACAACATCACCGTGCTGCGCATGATCCTCGAGGCGATGGGCCGCGACCCCGAGGACTTCGACTGGGTCGCCGACCGCCCCGGCCACGACCGCCGCTACGCCATCGACTCCACCAAGCTCCAGCGCGAGCTCGGCTGGAGGCCGGCCCACACCGACTTCGCCGGGGGGCTCAAGGCCGCCATCGACTGGTACGTGGCCAACGAGTCCTGGTGGCGCCCGGCCAAGGAGGCCACCGAGGCCCGCTACCGCGCGCAGGGGCAGTAAGGAGAGCAGAGACATGGCAGACATCGCATTCGAGAAGGACCTCTCCGTCGCCGAGACCGGCATCGAGGGCCTCAAGGTCGTCGACCTCGCCGTCCACGGCGACTCGCGCGGCTGGTTCAAGGAGAACTGGCAGCGCGCCAAGATGTGCGCCCTGGGCATCCCGGACCTCAGGGTCGTCCAGAACAACATCTCCTACAACGACAGCCGCGGCGTCACCCGCGGCATCCACGCCGAGCCCTGGGACAAGTTCATCTCCGTGGCCCGCGGCTCGGTCTTCGGCGCATGGGTGGACCTGCGCGAGGGCAGCGCCACCTACGGGAAGGTATTCACCTGCACCCTGGACCCGAGCAAGGCCATCTACGTCCCGCGCGGCGTGGGCAACTCCTTCCAGGCCCTGGAGGACGGCACCGCCTACACCTACCCTGGTGGACGCCCACTGGTCCATTGAATTGAAGAAGACCTACACCTTCGTGAACCTCGCCGACCCCGAGCTCGCCATCCA
>NZ_KN214146.1 GCF_000763055.1 Collinsella sp. 4_8_47FAA
GCGGGAGGCGCTGCTCGCGCGCGGGGTCCACGGCAACAAGGCGAACGTGGCCACGGCGCGCGAGCTCGCCTGCTGGGTGTGGGCGGTCGGCCTCATGGCCGAGGAGGCGTAGGGGGCGGTCCCCCGCACATAAGCCAGTCACCCCGGAAGCGGTTCGATCCGAAGCCGTTGAGGCGAACCTCAGGTCCCTTTTCTGCGAGCGCCCAGGGCGCCACACGCGTGCACAGACTGTCGGTTCGACGTAGAAGCCTCAGCCGTAGCAACGGATTGCCCAGCGAGAGATCGCCGCGGGCGGATATTAAACTGCAAAGACGAGCGTCGGTAAGACACGCCGAGGTCGCCGCGGACGGGCTGATATAGGGAGAGGGCCTGACCCCATATCGTTGGGGCCAGGCCCGATTTTGCCTCTTGACAATGTCCTGCTCATATTAAAAGGAACGTCCCCAAGTGCCAACTACCCATGTGCCAAGTGTTACGCCGATGTTTTGGCACCGACAGACACTATGACCCAATCCGAGGGCACTAAAAAGACAGGAGCCCCCGCTCGTGACCGCGGGTCGGGGCTGCGACAATGATGTTGAAGTGCCATAGGCGCAGCCGCGCCGCAACGAGGTTGGGAGGCTCCCATGCCAAAGTATTCTACCGCGTTCGGGATGGACGTCCACCTGAGGTCGACCACCGTCTGCGCCCTCGACGCGGACACCGGCGAGGCCGTGACGAGGAGGTTCCCCGGCAACCCCTGGGGCGAGATCGCCGGGTGGATGGATGGGCTCCCCGGGCCGTCGCTCGCGGCCTACGAGAGCGGCTACCTCGGCTTCGCCCCGCAAAGGGAGCTCGCCGGGCTCGGCGTCGAGTGCGTCGTCGCCGCGGTCTCGAAGATCCCCAGGTCGGCCGCCGACTCGGCCTCCAAGAACGACAGGAACGACGCCGCCAGGATGGCCAAGGCGATACTCGCCCACGACATCTCCCCCGTATGGGTCCCCTCCCCCGAGGTCGAAGGCATCAGGGACCTCGCCGGCGCCTACGACGGGGCGACCGCGCGCCTGGCGACCGCCAAGCAGCGGCTGCTCGCCTTCCTCGCAAAGCGGGGGTTCGTCTACGGCGGCACCACGCCCGCCGGCAACCCGAGGAAGTACTGGACCTACGACTTCCTGAGGTGGCTCGACAAGGTCAGGCCGGAGGACGATGGCGGGGTTCGGACGCTCGCCGCCCTGAGGAACGAGGCCGAGGCCGCGGCGGAGGCCCGGGCGGACCTGCTCTCCGAGTACAGGGCCGCCGCGGATGCCAGCCCGATCGCCGCGGAGGTGGCCGCCCTCCAGTCGATCAAGGGCTGCGCCTTCGCGCTGGCCGCGGCCTTCTCGGCCGAGGTCGGCGACTTCACGAGGTTCCGTCCGGAAGGCAGGTCACGGCCTATTTCGGCCTCGCGCCGAGTCAGAGGTCGAGCGCGGACTCCGTGCGGCTCGGAGGCATCAGCGGCGCGGGCAGCGCGCTCGTGAGGAAGCTGGCCGTTGAGGGCTCATGGTGCTACGCCGCGGCACGGCACCAGCCGAAGCTCATGCCGAGGGACACGGGCGTGCCCCTCGAGATAAGGATGCACGGGAGGAAGGGGTCCGAGCGGCTCCTGCGGCGGCGCGAGGAGATGCTCGCCCGCGGCATGCCCGCGGCGAAGGCCAACGCGGCCACCGCGGCCGAGCTCGTGAGGTGGCTCTGGGCCCTCGGCATGATGTGCCGGGAGGGCGCGGAATAGACATAGCCCCCGTCCCGGCGAGCCGGGCGGCCTTCGGGGACACCCCCTATTTCGCTGTGCGCGCGGAGCCCTCCGCATGCGCCTCGACAGACTTGGGGAACCCCGCCGAAGGAATGGAGTGCGGGCCGGCAGAACGGTATCCGCGGATATGAGACTGAGCCGAAGGCGTCGATGACATGCCGGGGGCGGACCGGGACGGGTTAACGGCAGGCCCCGCCGACCGATTGCAAGCGGTCGGCGGGGCCATTGTGGCTCTTGACAGCGGATTGGGTCATATGAGCGAAATCCCGCCAGAGCGAGCAAGGTGCCTTGAAACGAGGCGGCATTGACCTTCTGGTCATGCCGCCGAAGTTGAAAGGCAGATTGCCGCTCT
>NZ_KN214147.1 GCF_000763055.1 Collinsella sp. 4_8_47FAA
AGCTTAGAAGCCGAATATCGCGCCCGCTCGAATATCTGATGCGCAGGGAACAGCCAAGGCAACAGAGCCTTAATGACGTGCTGCGCGATGCGCAGCGGGCGGCGGATGCGTGGAACCGCGACCACGCTGCACCGCAGAGGACGTATCGCGGGCGGGCTAGATGATGTGTTATAGTATTACCTGTAATACACGACAAGGAGGTGCGACATGGCTACCGCGGTCACATCAATGAGGATTCCAACCGAGTTGAACGAGCGCTACAGCCGTCTTGCGAAGGAGACTGGCAGGTCGAGGAGCTTCTACGTTAACGAAGCCCTGCAAGAAGCTATCGACCGTTTCGAGTACGAGTACGGGATTCTCAAGGATATCGAGGACTATCGTGCTGGCAGGCTTGAGACCTACAGCATCGACGAGGTAAGGGCGCACTGTGGCCTGGCGAATTGATTTCACGAGGAACGCCGACAAGGCGATGCGCAAGCTCGATAAGGGCGTTGCCGCGCGGGTGTTTGACGAGCTTGACGAGATAGCGAAGCTCGAAGACCCAAGAAGCAGGGGCAAGGCATTGACGGGAAACTTGGCAGGCGTGTGGCGATACAGGGTCGGTGACTACCGAATCCTGTGCGACATCAATGACGGCAGGCTCGTCATTCTCGTGGTCGATGTTGCGCATAGACGCGAGGTTTACAAGCGCAGATAAAAAAAAGAAAAGCCCCAGCAAGCTTGGCGGCAGCAGGGGCATTCGAGACAAGGAGATTATAGCATGGCGGCAAACGCTGGCGAGACGAAGGTGAAGCTCTGGGAGGGCATCTGCTACCCAGAGAACATGCGCGATGACTGGCAGGACGAGATAGACGACATTCTTCAAGTGCCTTTCGCTTATGCGGTTCACGACATAGACCATGACCAGAAGAGCAAACAGCGCAAGACGCATGCGCACGTCATTGTTGTCTGGGGCGGCAACACGACACGCAAGGCAATCATCAATGTCTTGAACCGATTGAGCGCGGACGGCAAGAAGTGCTGTTCGTCAGCCGAGCCAATCAACAACATCAGGCATGCGTATGACTATCTGATTCACGACACGGCTTCCTGTCGCAAGAAGGGCAAGGAGCTGTATCCGGTCGAAGCACGCATCGAGGGAAACAACTTCGACATTGGTCAGCTCGAACAGCTCTCGACTAAGGACAAGCAGGACATGCTCTTCGAGTTGGTCGGCTTCATCATGTGCGAGAGGTTCGAGACCATCAACGATTTCACGGCTGCGGCGCTGAGGGAGTTTCCCGAGCAGTACCGCGAAATCATCGTGGGGTACAACTCGATTCTCGAGCGCTATTGTCGCGGGAACTATCTGAACGCCGAACGTAAGCGCAAGTGCGTGGAACAGTCAGGTGCCAAAGAGTAGTCGGGTCAATGCAGCAATGCGTGACTACGGGGCGGCGTGGTCTGCGCTCGCGCAGATCTAAGCCGACTCGTTCACGGATTGCGGAATTGACGCGACGGCCAACCGAATAGACCAGACTTGATTAAGGGTCGATGGACGCTCTGCTCCATCGACCCTTTCCTTGCCCGTGTCTCGACTGGATGAGACCTGCAGAATCGGGCGGCTCATTATTTTTCGCTAACTACGTCCGAAAAATAATGTGACAAATGACAAATGACAAATGACCACAGGGGGGCGAGGTACTACGACCTCGCCCATGGGAATCCGATATCCGATACCGATACGTCGGGGTGGTTTGGAGGGGTTTCACCCCTCCATCTCGGCGGAGCCGAGCGGGCAAGGAAGAGGTGCCGCCGCCGATGACGCGCAGCAATCTCGACCGCTGGGAGGATTGCGGAGAAGCCCCGCAGGGCACGTCCTTAGCGCAGCTAAGGTCTAACGTGCTAGACTTTAGTCGGTTAAAATCTGACGTAAGGCGGTTCCGACATGGCACACATAGCGAAGTACAAGGCAACCTCGGTCGGGCACATGCTCGCCCACTACAGGCGCGATGCATCCAGCCTGGAGCGTGACAACATCGACCCGAGCCGCGTTAAAAACGACTTGGTTGTCGGGCACTACACGAACAAGGACGGGAAGCTTGTTGTGGGGC
>NZ_KN214148.1 GCF_000763055.1 Collinsella sp. 4_8_47FAA
CACATAGCGAAGTACAAGGCAACCTCGGTCGGGCACATGCTCGCCCACTACAGGCGCGATGCATCCAGCCTGGAGCGTGACAACATCGACCCGAGCCGCGTTAAAAACGACTTGGTTGTCGGGCACTACACGAACAAGGACGGGAAGCTTGTTGTGGGGCGCGTGAGGGCGCGTGAGGGCGAGCCGAACTGGGGCACGGTGGAACGGCGCATAGAGCGCGTGAACGAGGCGCAGAAGACCGCAGGGAAGCGCGCCACGCGCAAGGACGCGGTTGTCATGGCTGACGTTGTCGTGACGCTTCCAGACAACGTGCGGAAGGGCGATGAGGACAGGTTCTTTCGTCTCACGTACTGGTATCTGTCGAACAAGTTCGGCATCGACAACATGATGGGCGGCTACGTCCACAAGGACGAGGTGCTCAAGGACGGCACGCCCGCACGTGACCACATGCACGTGCCGTTCACGCCAATCCTCGATGGGCGATTTAACTACAAGAAGATGTGCCCGCGCTCGTTCTATCAGTCGATGCACAAGGAGCTTGGCGACTACCTCGAAAGGCGTATGGGCTACCGCCCAGCAATCGAGCTTGACGAGGAGACGCGGGCGCAACGTGTCTACACCGACAAGGCTGTTGATATCGACAAGGTGCGCGGTGCGGTCGATAGGGCGGTCGTGCAACCTGCGGAGGACGAAGCGGCGCGAATCGTCGCGGCGGCTAAGGAAGAAGCCGCCGCTTTGCTAAACGAAGCCGAAGCGCGCAAGGCCGATCTTGTGGCACAGATTGCCGACAAGGAGGGTGACCTTGCCGAGCTGGACAACCAACTCGATGATGTGAAACTCGACATTGAAGATGAGCAAGACCGATTGGAGTGCCTTCGGCAACGAGCGGACGGAGTTGCGCGAGACGTTGAGGAGCTTCGACCCATCGCTACCGAGGTTCGGGGCTGGGAAGCTGCGGGAAAAGCTGAGCGCGGCGCAATCCTCGATAACATCGTTGTTAAGTGCGATGGACTCGCGAGCCGCATCAGAGCAGGAGTTGCGGGAATACGAATCAAAGTGGAAGAGCTTAGAAGCCGAATATCGCGCCCGCTCGAATATCTGATGCGCAGGGAACAGCCAAGGCAACAGAGCCTTAATGACGTGCTGCGCGATGCGCAGCGGGCGGCGGATGCGTGGAACCGCGACCACGCTGCACCGCAGAGGACGTATCGCGGGCGGGCTAGATGATGTGTTATAGTATTACCTGTAATACACGACAAGGAGGTGCGACATGGCTACCGCGGTCACATCAATGAGGATTCCAACCGAGTTGAACGAGCGCTACAGCCGTCTTGCGAAGGAGACTGGCAGGTCGAGGAGCTTCTACGTTAACGAAGCCCTGCAAGAAGCTATCGACCGTTTCGAGTACGAGTACGGGATTCTCAAGGATATCGAGGACTATCGTGCTGGCAGGCTTGAGACCTACAGCATCGACGAGGTAAGGGCGCACTGTGGCCTGGCGAATTGATTTCACGAGGAACGCCGACAAGGCGATGCGCAAGCTCGATAAGGGCGTTGCCGCGCGGGGTGTTTGACGAGCTTGACGAGATAGCGAAGCTCGAAGACCCAAGAACGCAGGGGGCAAGGGCATTTGACGGGAAACTTGGCAAGGCGTGTGGCGATTACAGGGTCGGTGACTACCGAATCCTGTGCGACATCAATGACGGCAGGCTCGTCATTCTCGTGGTCGATGTTGCGCATAGACGCGAGGTTTACAAGCGCAGATAAAAAAAAGAAAGCCCAGCAAGC
>NZ_KN214149.1 GCF_000763055.1 Collinsella sp. 4_8_47FAA
GGTTGATTTCCGATCTCAGCCGAACACATTGAGCAAATAGGCCATTCCCGCAGCTAGCCGAACGCCCCCGCGGCCCCTCCTGGGGTCCGGGGGCGCCGTTTTCCCAGTTGATGGAACGGTGGAGATGTGTTTCGATAGGTCCGGTGGCCATGCTCCGCCCGCCGCCCGGCACCTCTTCCCAGACTCAGCCGGACGGTCGGTCCGTCTATTCCGTTTTTCCTTCTAGGCTAGGCCAGCGGGGCATCGCCCCTCTCGGCGCGCGCCCTCTCGATGAGCCCCGGCGTCAGGTCGAGGTCGCCGAGCGGCACGTCCCACACACCGTAGGCGTCCAGCAGCGCCGCCGCGTCCTCCCCGAGCATCGCCCTGAAGGCGCGCGCGGGCGTCGCGAAGCCGAGCGCGCCGCGGGGCTCGGAGTTCACGTGCGACATGGCCAGCGCCAGGTCGGCCGGGGCGAGCCGGTCGAACCTGATTCCGGCGCCCTTGGGCAGCAGCTTCCTGATCTCGACGTGGTTGCGCTCGCAGGCGCCCTTCTGGTCGCTGCGCCCGGGGTCGCAGTAGAACAGCCTCGTCTCGCCCGGCCCCTCGCCGAGCAGCGCCGCGATCGCCGCCTCGTCGGAGAACTCGGCGCCGTTGTCGGTGAGCACGGCGCGGAAGACCCTGCCCATGCCGTCGGCGCCGAGGACCTCCCTGATATCGCCCAGGGCGTCCGCGACGCACCCGGCGGTCTTCTCCTCCAGCGGCAGCGCGAGCTGGAGCCTGCTGGGGCGGTGCAGCAGCGTGAGCAGGCAGGCGGAGTCCTCCCGGGCGCCCTCGACCGTGTCCATCTCCCAGGCCGCGGCGCACGCGTCCTCCCCGAGGGCGAGGAACGCGGCATGCGACCTGCGGGCGGAGTGGCGCGTGGCCGCCCGGCCGGCGGCGCTCTTCCTCGGCCTGTAGCCGACCTTGCGCCTGAGCTCCATGTTGGTCATGCCGTCGTAGCCCGCCGAGACCCAGCGGTAGATGGTCGACGGCGACAGGTCCACCGGGCCGCCGTTGCGCGCCGCCATCTGCTCGGGCGAGAGCCCCCGGCGCAGGCAGTCCCTTATCGCCTCCAGCCTGGCCGCCGCGGCGGGCTCGTCGGCGTCTATCCCGCGCCTGGACGAGACGAGGACCGAGTCGGCGCACAGCTGCGCGGCCCGGGCCTCGTAGAAGACGTGGGGGCGGCGCTTGCAGCCGATCGCGCGGTACCGGCCGCAGCCGTTGCAGCATCGCGGCCACGCGGCCAGGCGCGGGCAGGCCGCCGACAGGTCGGCGGAGGCGTCCACGCGCTCGCCGCGCCTGGGCTTCGGCGCCGTCACGAACCTGTGCGACGCCACCTCGGCGCTCACCGTCGAGGGCGACCTGCCCAGCTCCCTCGCGATCTCCCTGCACGAGGCCCCGCGCTCCAGCATCCTCTGGACCGTGTCCCGCTCGTGCCTCGTGAGCCTTCCGTAGGCCCTCGGGACCGCCCTCGCGGAGCCCCTATTCTTCTTTCCGGACATGCCGTCCTCCGATCTCCCGGGGCCGGCCGGTCCGGCCCTCAGGGTATCGGGTTCCCACATTCATCCGCACATGTGCGGATGAATGTGGGAAGTGTTCGGATGAAG
>NZ_KN214150.1 GCF_000763055.1 Collinsella sp. 4_8_47FAA
GGTAGCGCGCAGAGATGTGGTGTAAGAGGCGGGGCATACCCCGCCTCTTCCCTTTCTTGAAAGGGAGGGGACACCGCCTAGAATTCGTCGTTGGAGTAATGAAGGTGACGAATGGAAGGAAAGGCGATGCCCCAAGAAGAGAGTGTACTGCGCCTCGGCCGCGACGAGGCCCTCGAGGCGGCGAGGCTTTGGCAGGAGTGCGGCGACGCGCGCGAGTTCGCGTGCAGGGTGCTGGGCGGCGTGATGAACGCGCTGATGGACTCCGAGGCCCAGCAGATGTGCGGCGCGGGCCGCAACGAGCGCAGCGACGGCAGGGAGAACAGCCGCAACGGCTACCGCCCCAGGTCGCTCAAGACCGCCGTGGGCGACGTGGAGCTCGAGATACCCAAGCTCAGGCACGGCACCTACTACCCCGAGGGCATGCTCGCGCGATGGTCGCGCGTCGACACCTCGGTGGCCGCCATCGTGCAGGAGATGTACGTGTGCGGCGTGTCCACCCGCAAGGTCGAGCGCGTGGCGTCCAAGCTGGGCATATCCTCGCTGTCGAGCTCGGAGGTCTCGAGCCTCTGCTCCGACCTCGACGCCGAGGTGGCGGAGTTCCGCCGCCGCGACCTGTCGGGCACGCCGTGCTGCTACCTGTGGCTCGACGCCACCTACATGAGCTGCAGGGTCGGCTCGTCGGTCGTCTCGCAGGGCGTCGTGACCGCGATCGGGCTGGGTGACGACGGGCGCAAGCACTTCCTGGGCTGCGACGTGGTCGACACTGAGAGCGAGGACTCCTGGGCGGCATTCCTCGGCGGGCTGCGCGAGCGCGGGCTGGCCGGAGTTCGCCTCGTGGTCTCCGACAGCCACGCCGGGCTCGTGGCCGCCGTCTCGCGCCTGTTCCAGGGCTGCGCCTGGCAGCGCTGCGTGACGCACCTGCAGCGCAACCTCCAGAGCGCCTGCTCGGGCAGGCCCGAGGACTCCAAGGCGGCCGTCAGGGACCTCGTGCACGCCGCAGTCTACCAGGACGACCCCGACCTCGCGCGCTGCGTGTGGGCCGAGGCGGCGCCCTGGGTGGCGTCGGTGTCCGCCAGGGCCGGCGAGGTCTTCGAGCAGGCCGAGGACTCCGCGCTGGCGTTCACGGCCTTCCCCAGGGCGCACTGGGCCAAGCTCCGCACCAACAACGTCCAGGAGCGCGCCAACCGCGAGATCAAGCGCCGCTACAGGGTCGTGCAGTCCTTCCCCTCGAGGGAGTCGATGCTGCGCCTGACGTGCGCGAGCCTCATGGAGACCGAGGGGCAGTGGTCCCAGCAGCGCGTGTTCTCCGAGGCCTCGGCCGCCGAGGGCTTCGCCGAGCCCGCGGACAGGCCGGCCCCGACAGAGGGGAGGCGCCGCGCGCTCGGGCGGCGCGCCAGGGAGATAGTGGACGAGATAGTCGAGAGGCGCGGTCTCAAGAAGGAGTAACATCGGGACTTGCAGCGACGGACCTCAGGACGCTCTTACACCACGTCTGCGCGCGCCA
>NZ_KN214151.1 GCF_000763055.1 Collinsella sp. 4_8_47FAA
CCACAAAGGTGCCTGTGAACTGCCTCCCATTTCTTGGACATCGGGAAATGGGAGGTTTTCCATGAGTATAGACCTCAGGGTGAAGCACGACCTGGAGTCCAGGAGGCGGGCCGTCGAGCTCTTCGACGCCGGCGTCGGCTGCAAGCCGGCGGCCGAGGCCCTGTCCGTCCCCCGCGAGACCGTGAGAGAATGGCAGTGGGTATACCGGGCGTTCGGAAGCGAGGCGCTGCTGTCCATGGGCGGGAAACAATCCAGGTACACATTCGAGCAGAGGGTCGCCGCGGCGTCGGCCGTGGTCGACGGCGGGATGGCGAAGGCCGACGCTATGGCCGAGTTCGGGATCAGGTCGAAGTCCCCGCTGGAGCGCTGGTGCAGGCTCTACCGCGAGGGCGGCGCCGAGGCGCTGCGGCCCCGCCCGAAGGGCAGGCCGAGGGGGTCGAGGTCGAAACCCCGGGCCCGCACCCGCGAGCAGGAGGTCGAGGAGCGCTGCCGCAGGCTCGAGGCCGAGGTCGCCTACCTAAAAAAATTGCGCGCCCTGGTCGAGCGGGACGGGCTCTGACCAGGGCGGCGGCCGAGGCTGTGAGGGCGCTGAGGGCGGAGGGGCACTCCCTGCGCCACCTGCTGGAGTGCTCGGGGCTCAGGAGGTCGACCTACTACTACGCGCTGGCGCACCCGCGGAGGCCGACCAGGCCCGAGCTGCGCGACGCCGCGGCCGAGATATTCTCGCGCACCGCCAACGGCTGCGGGCACCGGCAGATAGCCATGTGCCTGCGCGCCGAGCTGGGCGCGGTCGTGGCCGACAAGACCGTGCTCAAGATGATGCGCGAGATGGGCATCCGGTGCGGGATACGCCGCCGGGGCTCCCGCCGCCGGTACAGCTCCTACAGGGGGCTCGTGGGGAGCACGTTCGAGAACGTCATCGCGAGGGACTTCGGCGCCGAGGGGCCGTGGCAGAAGCTCGGCACCGACGTCACCGAGTTCAAGGTGGCCGGCGCCAAGGCCTACTGGGCCCCGGTGCTCGACTTCTGCACGAAGGAGATCGTGGCGAGCGACATATCGACCTCGCCGGACCTCGCCCAGCAGCACAGGATGCTCGACCGGCTCCTCGAGGCCCTGCCCGACGGGGCGGCGCCGACCATGCACTCGGACATGGGCTGGCAGTACCAGCACGAGTCCTACGCCTCCAGGCTGGAGGGGGCGGGCATCACCCAGAGCATGTCGCGCAAGGGGAACTGCATCGACAACGCCGCCACCGAGCAGCTCTTCGGCCACGTGAAGGACGAGTTCTACCGCGGCAGGGAGTGGGGCAGCTTCGGGGACTTCAAGCGCGACCTGGAGGAGTACATAGACCATTGGAACACGCGGCGC
>NZ_KN214152.1 GCF_000763055.1 Collinsella sp. 4_8_47FAA
TTAGAGGTCCTCGCGCCAGAAGGGCATGCTCATGCAGCGCGGGCCGCCGCGGCCGCGGGAGAGCTCGGCGGAGGGCACGACGAGAAGGTCCAGGCCCTCCTTGTACAGCACGTCGTTGGTGACGGTGTTGCGGGCGTAGACGCAGATCTTGCCGGGCTCGACGCACAGGGTGTTGGAGCCGTCGTTCCACTGCTCGCGGGAGGCCGCGATCGGGTCGCCGCCGCCGCAGGGGATCAGCTTGACCTGGTCGACGCCGGTGGCGTCCTCCAGGACGTGCTCGAGGGTGTCCTCGATCAGGCGGATGTTCACGTCGCCCGGGTTCTTGCCGGCGGTCAGCTCGTAGACGCGCAGGGTGCCCATGATGGCGGGGTGGATCGTGAACTTATCGACGTCGATCTGGGTGAAGACCGTGTCGAGGTGCATGAAGGCGCGCGAGACCGGGATGTCGAAGGCCAGGATGCGCTCGACCTTGGAGTCGGAGTTCCAGAAGATGTTCTGGGCCATGACGTCGATAGCGGCGGCCTGGGTGCGCTGGGAGATGCCGACGGCGAGGGTCTTCTCGTTGATGTTCAGCACGTCGCCGCCCTCGGTGTGGAACTGACAGTCGCGGCGGAAGTACAGCGAGACGTCTTTGTAGTCGGGGTGGTACTTGAAGACGTACTTGCCGTACAGGGTCTCGCGGTTGCGGGTGACCGAGTACATGCGGTTGAGGTTGACGCCCTCGCCGACGACCGCGAACGGGTCGCGGGTGAAGTAGAGGTTGGGCATCGGGTCGATGATCAGGTCGGACTCGGACTCGGAGTTGACCAGGGAGTCGAGGGTCGTGGAGGCCGTGAGGGGCATGTCGATCTCGGACTTGGTCATGCCGGCCATGGTCTTCTTGACGAACTCGAGGTTGTCCTCGATGGAGTCCAGCTTCTCGCGGACGATCTGCGGCATGTGCTGGCCGCGGATGCCGGCCTCGGCGATGTACTGGTCGGTGAACTCGGCGCGGGCGCCGGGGACCTGGTCGAACACCTCCGCGACGAGGTTCTCGAGGTAGAGGACCTCCACGCCCTGGTCCCTCAGGATCTGGGCGAAGGTGTCGTGCTCCTGCTGTGCGACCTCCAGGAACGGGACGTCGTCGAACAGGAGTCGCTCGAGCTCGTCGGGCGGCAGGTTGAGGAGCTCGTCGCCGGGACGGTGCAGGCAGACCTTCCTGAGCTTGCCGATCTCGGAAGGCACGTGCAGACCTTTCGTCATGGCCTCCTACCTTTC
>NZ_KN214153.1 GCF_000763055.1 Collinsella sp. 4_8_47FAA
CCGGGGTGACTGGCTTATGTGCGGGGGACCGCCCCCTACGCCTCCTCGGCCATGAGGCCGACCGCCCACACCCAGCAGGCGAGCTCGCGCGCCGTGGCCACGTTCGCCTTGTTGCCGTGGACCCCGCGCGCGAGCAGCGCCTCCCGCCTCTCGACCAGCCTCCGCACGCCCTTGGCGGCATGCCTGCGGGCGACCCGGTCCGGGGCCTGGCCCCTGGCGAGGCCCTTCGGCCGCCCCGAGCACGTCAGGTAGTGCCACGCGGCCTCGACCAGCGTCTTCCTCAGGTGCTTGTTGCCGGCCTTGGTGATCGCGCCCCTGCGGTCGCTCTCCCCGCTGGAGTGCTCGGAGGGCGTCAGGCCGACCCACGCCGCGAACGAGCGGGCGTTCCCGAACCTCGAGAACTCGCCGGCCTCGAACACGAGGTCGGCGGCGGACGCGGTGTCTACGCCCTTGAGGCAGCGGAGGGAGTCGACCCTCTTCCTCCACCTGGGCTTGCGGGCCTCGGCCTCGACGAGCCCCTCGAGCCTCGCCTTCTCCTCCGCCGCCCGCCTGACCGCGTCGACGTAGTAGGCGAGTACCTCCTCGTCGGCCCTCTCCGCGAACCTTATCGACTCGATCCAGGACCAGTGCGCCCGGGTCCAGTTGCCCTTCCTGCGGCCGGTGGGCGTCCTCTCGTCGAAGACGAGCCCGTGCCTGAGCAGGAACTTGGAGAGCCGCTGCTTCGAGCGCGAGAGGTCGTCCCTCGCGTCCTCGAGCGCCCTGGTCAGGTCGCGGGCGGCCTCGCACTCGTCGTCGGGGACCCACACCTCGACCACGTTGCCGACCGACAGCATGCGGGCGAGGAACTCGGCGTCGTTGCGGTCGTTCTTCCTGCGCCTGTCCGCGCTGGGCTTGATCATCTTCGAGACGGCGCCGACCACGCAGTCGACCCCCAGGCCGGAAAGCCTCTTCTGCAGGTCGAAGCCCGTGACCCCGGACTCGTACACGCACCTGGCCCTGGGGTCCACGGAACGGACCCACTCCGCGACGGCGCCGGCGTCGTAGCCGAAGGTCGCGGCACGTACCTCCCCGGTCATGACGTCGAGGGAGACGGCCTTTATCGAGCGGGCGTGGACGTCGAGGCCGATGAAGGTGGTAGTATCGAGCATGGGAGCCCCTTCCATGAATGCGGCGTGGCCGCCACGGTTGGATTAGACACTCACCATTGTCGGCCTAATCCGCGGTCTTTCATGCAG
>NZ_KN214154.1 GCF_000763055.1 Collinsella sp. 4_8_47FAA
CAAGGTCGAGAGCTACTACACCCGCGCCGACGGATCGGCGGCGCTGAGCAAGGACGTCCTCGAGCTCACCGCCGACGGCTCGGCGGCGGTGCTCTGGAGCCGCCTCGAGTTCGACAGGGGAGGCGGCGATGACGGGACCAAGCCTCGGACCGAAAGGGGCTTCAGCCGCGAGGTGCTGCGTCTGCCGCCTGCCGCGGCGGTCGGCCCCGGCGGCAGCCTGGATGATTTCTGGGACCGCGCCAACCAGTACTGCGGCGTATCCGAGGTCGAGATCGACGGCAAGCTCGTGTACCCGTTCTAAACCTGCCGCCGCGATGAAAACCGAAGAGCCCCGCGGCCCATCGAAGGGGCCGCGGGGCTCCCGCTATTCTCCCCCTGGGCCGAGCAGCTTCATGGCCATGCGGCCGCGGCGCCACCACGGCGTGGCCGCGATCGCCTGCTGGCGCTCGGCGAGCGATGCTAGCTTTCCGGCGAGCTCCGCGACCCTAGCGTTCGCCTCTGCGAGCTGCGCCTTGGCCTCGGCCTCGGCGCGGGCGGCGCGGTCGCGCTCGGCCGCAAGTGCCTCCATCAGCTCGGCGTTGCGGGACCGTTCGATTTCCAGTTGGGCGGCCAGGGAGTCAACCAGGGAGTCCGGGGCGGGCGCAGCGGGCGCGGCGGCCGGCTGGCGGGACGGTTTGCCGGGGTTCTTCAGGGCGTCGGCGATGGCCGCGGCGGCGAAGTCATCGAGAAAATCGGTATTCCCGTTTCGTGAAACATGGTTTCCCAGTCCCAGTTTCTCGATGTAGTTCGCGACTGTGCGCTTTGAGACGCCCAGCTCAGACGCTATTTCACGCTTCGTTATGCCCATTGTTCAACCTATCGTCAATCGGGAATGTTTCCCGGGAAACATCGGGGAGTTTCACGGTAGTTCCCGATGATTTTACCGTTTCGCGTTCCCGTTTTTCCCGTTTCTCGTTCTCCACGTCGACACGTTTCCAGTACTCCTCGACCCCGGTATCCAAACCGATGGCCTTCTGCGTGAGCTCCAACCTGGTCATGGCGGACTGCGGCGGGCTCAGGTACCCGCGGTCATTGGCGCTCAACGAGTACTGGTCGAGCGCTGCCCTGAGCTCGACCATCGCGGGGTTGTACAGCTCGTACAGATCATCCGGC
>NZ_KN214155.1 GCF_000763055.1 Collinsella sp. 4_8_47FAA
ATCGGGCGGCTCATTATTTTTCGCTAACTACGTCCGAAAAATAATGTGACAAATGACAAATGACAAATGACCACAGGGGGGCGAGGTACTACGACCTCGCCCATGGGAATCCGATATCCGATACCGATACGTCGGGGTGGTTTGGAGGGGTTTCACCCCTCCATCTCGGCGGAGCCGAGCGGGCAAGGAAGAGGTGCCGCCGCCGATGACGCGCAGCAATCTCGACCGCTGGGAGGATTGCGGAGAAGCCCCGCAGGGCACGTCCTTAGCGCAGCTAAGGTCTAACGTGCTAGACTTTAGTCGGTTAAAATCTGACGTAAGGCGGTTCCGACATGGCACACATAGCGAAGTACAAGGCAACCTCGGTCGGGCACATGCTCGCCCACTACAGGCGCGATGCATCCAGCCTGGAGCGTGACAACATCGACCCGAGCCGCGTTAAAAACGACTTGGTTGTCGGGCACTACACGAACAAGGACGGGAAGCTTGTTGTGGGGCGCGTGAGGGCGCGTGAGGGCGAGCCGAACTGGGGCACGGTGGAACGGCGCATAGAGCGCGTGAACGAGGCGCAGAAGACCGCAGGGAAGCGCGCCACGCGCAAGGACGCGGTTGTCATGGCTGACGTTGTCGTGACGCTTCCAGACAACGTGCGGAAGGGCGATGAGGACAGGTTCTTTCGTCTCACGTACTGGTATCTGTCGAACAAGTTCGGCATCGACAACATGATGGGCGGCTACGTCCACAAGGACGAGGTGCTCAAGGACGGCACGCCCGCACGTGACCACATGCACGTGCCGTTCACGCCAATCCTCGATGGGCGATTTAACACAAGAAGATGTGCCCGCGCTCGTTCTATCAGTCGATGCACAAGGAGCTTGGCGACTACCTCGAAAGGCGTATGGGCTACCGCCCAGCAATCGAGCTTGACGAGGAGACGCGGGCGCAACGTGTCTACACCGACAAGGCTGTTGATATCGACAAGGTGCGCGGTGCGGTCGATAGGGCGGTCGTGCAACCTGCGGAGGACGAAGCGGCGCGAATCGTCGCGGCGGCTAAGGAAGAAGCCGCGCTTTGCTAAACGAAGCCGAAGCGCGCAAGGCCGATC
>NZ_KN214156.1 GCF_000763055.1 Collinsella sp. 4_8_47FAA
AACATCCTGCCTGCCATGGGCTTCGCCATGCTCGGCCGCCTGGTGCTCACCAAGCAGCTCGTGCCCTTCTACTTCCTGGGCTTCCTGCTGTGCTCCTACGCCAACGTGCCCGTCCTGGGCGTCGCCCTGATCGCCATCATCATCGGCATCGACAAGTTCGACCTGCTCGGCCTGGGCGGAGCCCAGCCCCAGCTCTCCGCGGAAGGGGATGAGGACGATGACTTCTAGTCCCGAGAACAAGATCACGCGCTCCGACCTCGTCAAGAGCGCCGTCAACGTCGGCGCCCTGGGCATGGAGTTCTCCTGGACCTACTACAAGCAGATGAACATCGCCTTCTGCCTGATGGTCGCCAACATGCTCAAGAAGATCTACGCCGGCCGCCCCGACGACTACGCCGAGGCCCTGCACCGCCACTGCGCGTTCTTCAACATCACCGTCCAGTTCGCCCCGTTCGTCGGCGGCATCGCGATGGCCATGGAGGAGAAGGTCGCCCGCGGCGAGATCGAGCCCGAGAGCGTCAACGACGTCAAGGCCGCCCTCATGGGCCCGCTGTCCGGCATCGGCGACTCCATCTTCCTGTCGACGCTGCGCGTGGTCGCCGCCGCGGTGGGCATCAGCCTGTGCCAGGCCGGCAACCCCTTCGGCCCCATCGCCTTCCTGCTCATCTACAACGTCCCCGGCTTCGCGCTGCGCATCTGGGGCGCCGTCAAGGGCTACGAGCTGGGCGTGGGCTTCCTGGACGAGGCCCAGAGGACCGGCCTCATGCAGAAGATCATGACCTGCGTGGGAATCGTGGGCGTCATGGTCGTGGGCGCCATGTGCAAGGACATGTTCTGGGCCAGCATCCCGGTGGCCATCGGCTCGGGCGACGACGCCCAGACCCTCCAGGACATCCTGGACGGCATCATGCCCGGCATGCTCGGCATGATCGCCTTCTGGCTGTACTACTGGCTGCTGTCCAAGAAGATCAACCCCATGGTGCTGATCGTGGCCACCATGGCCGTGGGCATCGTCGGCGCGTTCTTCGGCGTGCTGGCGTAAGGGCCCGGCC
>NZ_KN214157.1 GCF_000763055.1 Collinsella sp. 4_8_47FAA
AGTACCTCATGAACAAGTTCGGCGACCGCGACCTCGAGGTCTACCTGATCCACGCCGCCGAGTGGAACGTCATGGGCCACAAGCGCATGACCGAGAAGTCCGTCGTGCTCACCGCCTCCGAGTCCGGCACCACCCCCGAGGTCCTCGAGGCCGTCAAGAAGATGAAGGAAAAGGGCATTCGCGTCTACGCCATGACCAAGCCCGAGGGCCCCATCGGCCAGGCTGTCGGCGCCGAGAACTGCGTCGCCATGGCTTCTGACCATGGTTCGGGCGGCTGCGAGAAGGGCTACTACCTCGCCGACTGCTTCGGCCTGCGCCTGCTCAACCGCCGCGGCTGCTTCCCCAAGTTCGATCTGTTTATCGAGCAGACCAAGGACATCTGGAAGGACATGCTCGATATCCGCAAGCGCTTCGAGCCGCGCGCCGAGGAGCTCGCCAAGAAGTACGCCCTGGCCCCCTACACCATGTTCATCGGCTCCGGCGCCCTGTGGGGCGAGACGATCCTGTTCTCGATGTGCATCCTGGAGGAGATGCAGTGGAAGCGCACCCGCTACATCACCTCGGCCGACTTCTTCCACGGCACCCTCGAGCTCGTGGAGCCGGGCGTCCCCGTGTTCCTGTTCATGGGCGAGGACGAGAACCGCAAGCTCGACGAGCGCGTCCGCGCCTTCCTGACCCGCGGCGTGACCGGCGACACCGACATCAACATCATCGACACCGCCGAGTTCGCGATCCCCGGCCTTGACGACGAGTTCCGCGTCATCGTCTCTCCGTGGATTCTGACGGTGCTCGTTACCGACCGCCTGGCTCGCTACTACGAGACGGTCACCAAGCACAACCTCAACTACCGTCGCTACTATCACCAGTTCGACTACT
>NZ_KN214158.1 GCF_000763055.1 Collinsella sp. 4_8_47FAA
GCAAGGTCTACAGGACTCGCAGGTAGGCGGGTCGACACCGCTAACGAAACGGGGAGGGTTTTTGACCATCCCCGTTTTTTTTACGCTTGCCACCACGGACGCCCATCGTACGGACGACCGTCGGGCAGCCTGTCGTACTCACGCGGCCCCGTCTCCAGCAGCTCCTTGGCGCGGTCTGGGTCATAGCGCACATCCCAGGGAGAGCAGTAATACCATGCGGAATTGCCTCCGTATCGGGTAAGCCGCCACCGAGCCTCGGCAATCGGAACGAAGCCGAGATCGCACCACTGGTAGGCGGTGTGGTCGCGGCGGCCCTCCTGCAAGGTTTCCTCGTCGATGTGAGCCCCCCAACAATCGAGAAGGTCTTTGCGATGCTGTTCCGCGCGGGCGGCGCCCTCGATGCGCCCGCACTCATCGGCCTCGCGCTTCGCCTTGGCGTCGGCGCGGCGGCGGCGGTTGACCGCCTCGACGTCCTTTTTCGCCCAGGGGCGCGTCTGCTCGATGTTGTAGAACATCGCGGTCGTGTTTCCGTTCGGGGAGCGCCAAGTGCGCTCCACACCCTTTCCGAGCTGGCCTTTCTTGACATGGCGGTGCTTCTTCTCCCACTGTGCCGCGGTGCGCAGCTCGACGCCGTCAATCTCAATCATGGCGGCTCACCTCCTTGGGCAGATCGCAGTCGAGGTATACGCGCACGTACCTGCTCTCGCCGCGGTTCGGGTACTCGCGGGAGCGCTCCAGAACGCACCCCGCCGCCTGCATCGCGTCGGCGATGCGCTGAACCTCGTCGGGCAGGCCCTCAAGACGAACCCTGACCATGACAACCTCCTTG
>NZ_KN214159.1 GCF_000763055.1 Collinsella sp. 4_8_47FAA
ACATGGCAGACATCGCATTCGAGAAGGACCTCTCCGTCGCCGAGACCGGCATCGAGGGCCTCAAGGTCGTCGACCTCGCCGTCCACGGCGACTCGCGCGGCTGGTTCAAGGAGAACTGGCAGCGCGCCAAGATGACCGCCCTGGGCATCCCGGACCTCAGGGTCGTCCAGAACAACATCTCCTACAACGACAGCCGCGGCGTCACCCGCGGCATCCACGCCGAGCCCTGGGACAAGTTCATCTCCGTGGCGCGCGGCAGCGTCTTCGGCGCCTGGGTGGACCTGCGCGAGGGCAGCGCCACCTACGGGAAGGTGTTCACCTGCACCCTGGACCCGAGCAAGGCCATCTACGTCCCGCGCGGCGTGGGCAACTCCTTCCAGGCCCTGGAGGACGGCACCGCCTACACCTACCTGGTGGACGCCCACTGGTCCATTGAATTGAAGAAGACCTACACCTTCGTGAACCTCGCCGACCCCGAGCTCGCCATCCAGTGGCCCATCCCGCTGGACCAGGCCACCGTCTCCGAGGCCGACCTCAACCACCCGATGCTCGCCGACGTCGTCCCCATGGCGCCCAGGCGCACCCTCGTCACCGGCTGCAACGGCCAGCTGGGCCGTGCGGTGCGCGCGCTCGCCGAGGAGCGCGGCGTGGCGAAGGACTTCGACTTCTGCGAAATCGACACCTTCGACATGTCCGACCCGGACGCCTACGCGCAGTACGACTGGTCGCTCTACGGCACCGTGATCAACTGCGGCGCCTACACGGCCGTGGATAAAGCGGAGACCCCCGAGGGCCGTGTCATCGCCGTGGAAGGCCGAACGCGACCGG
>NZ_KN214160.1 GCF_000763055.1 Collinsella sp. 4_8_47FAA
GCCTCCTCTTGAGATGCGACGGGAACGCCGGGAATTCTTTCCCTACGAAACAGGGAAAGGATCCCTCATCTCGAGCTCGGAGGCGGAAACGGGGCTCCCCTGGATGTGTGCGGGACCCTCGTGCTTCCTCTCGAGTGGAGACGGGTGTGTCGGGGAACTTCTTGAGTTGCAGAAAGGGTGTGAAGGACCCTTTGGAAGTTCCAGGGGTTAGATGTGATTAGCCTCGAGAAGCCTCAGCGGAAATGGGCCTCATCTCGCCTGGAGGGCAAAACCTCCTGGATTTTCTCGAGTTGCGGCAGGTGCTCTCGACTTACGACGGGGCCCTCAGGGACCCGCTCTGGTGGCCTCAGGAAAGGCCAGTCCCCATGCGAGTTCCTCGGGGGCCTTTCGGAATTCCTCTCCCGCTGATGCCGGGGCCTAAGACCTTGTGTGAACTCAGGGCCGGAACCTGAGGATTCCTCTCCAGTGCTGACATGGATCTTGGGGTACTTCTGCAGTCTCCCCAGGGGAGTCAGTCCTCGTCTCGAATGCGGGCATGCACTTGCGCTTTCCTCCAGAGCGGTAGCAGCAGTGTCACGCAGTCCGCCCCGTGGATCAAAGCATCTATGGTTTTCCCTCGTGTCTTTCCCACGAGGCTTTCCCACGAGGCTTTCCCACAGGGCTGTCCCACGTGCACACGTGGTGGGAGTCGATCCTCGGCTTGAACGTCAAGGCAGTGCAGGGAAAACAGGTTCCTCTGGAATGGACTGACACATCTGGGGGACTCTTGGAATGGTGGCACGACCCTGGAGTTCCTCTCGCCTTTC
>NZ_KN214161.1 GCF_000763055.1 Collinsella sp. 4_8_47FAA
ACACCGCGTCCGCCGCCGACCTCGTGTTCGAGGCCGGCGAGTTCTCGAGGTTCGGGAATGCCCGCTCGTTCGCGGCGTGGGTCGGCCTGACGCCCTCCGAGCACTCCAGCGGGGAGAGCGACCGCAGGGGCGCGATCACCAAGGCCGGCAACAAGCACCTGAGGAAGACGCTGGTCGAGGCCGCGTGGCACTACCTGACGTGCTCGGGGCGGCCGAAGGGCCTCGCCAGGGGCCAGGCCCCGGACCGGGTCGCCCGCAGGCATGCCGCCAAGGGCGTGCGGAGGCTGGTCGAGAGGCGGGAGGCGCTGCTCGCGCGCGGGGTCCACGGCAACAAGGCGAACGTGGCCACGGCGCGCGAGCTCGCCTGCTGGGTGTGGGCGGTCGGCCTCATGGCCGAGGAGGCGTAGGGGGCGGTCCCCCGCACATAAGCCAGTCACCCCGGAAGCGGTTCGATCCGAAGCCGTTGAGGCGAACCTCAGGTCCCTTTTCTGCGAGCGCCCAGGGCGCCACACGCGTGCACAGACTGTCGGTTCGACGTAGAAGCCTCAGCCGTAGCAACGGATTGCCCAGCGAGAGATCGCCGCGGGCGGATATTAAACTGCAAAGACGAGCGTCGGTAAGACACGCCGAGGTCGCCGCGGACGGGCTGATATAGGGAGAGGGCCTGACCCCATATCGTTGGGGCCAGGCCCGATTTTGCCTCTTGACAATGTCCTGCTCATATTAAAAGGAACGT
>NZ_KN214162.1 GCF_000763055.1 Collinsella sp. 4_8_47FAA
AGTAGTCGGGTCAATGCAGCAATGCGTGACTACGGGGCGGCGTGGTCTGCGCTCGCGCAGATCTAAGCCGACTCGTTCACGGATTGCGGAATTGACGCGACGGCCAACCGAATAGACCAGACTTGATTAAGGGTCGATGGACGCTCTGCTCCATCGACCCTTTCCTTGCCCGTGTCTCGACTGGATGAGACCTGCAGAATCGGGCGCTCATTATTTTTCGCTAACTACGTCCGAAAAATATGTGACAAATGACAAATGACAAATGACCACGAGGGGGGCGAGGTACTACGACCTCGCCCATGGGAATCCGATATCCGATACCGATACGTCGGGGTGGTTTGGAGGGGTTTCACCCCTCCATCTCGGCGGAGCCGAGCGGGCAAGGAAGAGGTGCCGCCGCCGATGACGCGCAGCAATCTCGACCGCGTGGGAGGATTGCGGAGAAGCCCCGCAGGGCACGTCCTTAGCGCAGCTAAGGTCTAACGTGCTAGACTTTAGTCGGTTAAAATCTGACGTAAGGCGGTTCCGACATGGCACACATAGCGAAGTACAAGGCAACCTCGGTCGGGCACATGCTCGCCCACTACAGGCGCGATGCATCCAGCCTGGAGCGTGACAACATCGACCCGAGCCGACGTTAAAAAACCGACTTGGTTGTCGGGCACTACACGAACAAGGACGGGAAGTCTTGTTGTGGGGCNC
>NZ_KN214163.1 GCF_000763055.1 Collinsella sp. 4_8_47FAA
CGCCGCTGACCGGTGGACGGCACCGAGCCGTACGCTTGAACTTGGAAGGGGGAGGCCTCGCGGCCTCCCCCTTTTTGCGTTATATAAACCGACATTTGCTCTATCTGCTTTAGGGGTGTCCGGATTGGCTTTAGTCGAGGGCATCTTTGTCGTCCGCGGTGAGGTAGAGCCGATCTTTGTGCTTATGCCGCTTTCTGGTGGCGCTCAGTCAGCTACAGGGTTCTGTCGCCACGTATATCCGGACGGATCTTTTGCTCCTTATTTCCAGCAAATCAATTCAGGAACGTTGTTTTAATCAAATACACTCCGCCAGCGGGGCTCTATCTAATTGGTGATAGAGCCCCGCTGGCGTTTTATAGGTTTGTTAACGTTGTCCTTCAATTTATTACGGGCTTACTAGCGGAGACTGACGAGGGTATAAAGATGCTATGTCTACAGTGGACAGCAAGATTCCCGAGGTCATACGGTCTGTCCAAGGTTTATGACCATATTTGTGACTCTGAGCAACTCGGAGCCCAGTTAATTCATTTGTGAACAAAATATGGAGTGCGCGATTCCCGCCCCCGGGGCCCCTCCGGTCTGGCAATATATCTCCTTGCCGCGCGGCCCGGTCGGACCGGATCAGCCGCGGGGCGTGCACCTTGAGAACCGGATACTGCGAGGATGGACACACCAGTT
>NZ_KN214164.1 GCF_000763055.1 Collinsella sp. 4_8_47FAA
TTGGCAGACGGCCCTACGCCCGACCCCGAAGCCGTTCGCCTGAGACGGCTCACGTCTACGGTGTCGGGCTGCGCGGTCGCTGCGCTCCCTTGCACTCCGCGCTGCGGGCACCGTTCGCCGACCGCGGCTCACGGCACTCCGCGCCGCTGCGCGGGGCGCATCTGCGCCCCTTGCCTGAAAGGAACTCGCATGGCCATCTTCCATCTGAACTACCGCGGCTGCTCGCCCGCCACCGGGGCGGGCGCGGTCAGGAAGGCCGCGTACCAGTCGGGCCAGGCGCTTGTGGAAGAGCGGACGGGGCAGGTCTGCGACTATGCCAGGAAGGAACGCGTCGTCGAGGAGGGTCTGTCTCTGCCCGGTGGCGTGCCGCCCATCGGGCGCGGCGAGCTCTGGAACGGGGCCGAGCGGGCATGGGCCGAGGGCGGCGGCGGAAACGAGCTCGTCGCGCTGCGCTATGAGTTTGCGTTGCCGATCGAGCTCGATGCCGACGGCCGCCGCGCCTGCGTGCGCGACTTCTGCGGGATGTTCCCCGCGAAGGCGTGCGACTGGGCGATACATGATGACGGCCGCGGCGGGAACCCCCACGCTCACGTCCTCGTCTCCGCGCTCGACCTTGGCGCTCAAGGCTTCATCCAGAGGACCAA
>NZ_KN214165.1 GCF_000763055.1 Collinsella sp. 4_8_47FAA
CAGTGAACTGCGCCCCGAAACTTGGACTGAACAAATAGCGACTACGCCGCAAGGGCCCGGTTCCGGAACTCCTCCGGCGTCAGGCCCTTCAATCTTACCTGCCTGCGCCGCGTGTTCCAATGGTCTATGTACTCCTCCAGGTCGCGCTTGAAGTCCCCGAAGCTGCCCCACTCCCTGCCGCGGTAGAACTCGTCCTTCACGTGGCCGAAGAGCTGCTCGGTGGCGGCGTTGTCGATGCAGTTCCCCTTGCGCGACATGCTCTGGGTGATGCCCGCCCCCTCCAGCCTGGAGGCGTAGGACTCGTGCTGGTACTGCCAGCCCATGTCCGAGTGCATGGTCGGCGCCGCCCCGTCGGGCAGGGCCTCGAGGAGCCGGTCGAGCATCCTGTGCTGCTGGGCGAGGTCCGGCGAGGTCGATATGTCGCTCGCCACGATCTCCTTCGTGCAGAAGTCGAGCACCGGGGCCCAGTAGGCCTTGGCGCCGGCCACCTTGAACTCGGTGACGTCGGTGCCGAGCTTCTGCCACGGCCCCTCGGCGCCGAAGTCCCTCGCGATGACGTTCTCGAACGTGCTCCCCACGAGCCCCCTGTAGGAGCG
>NZ_KN214166.1 GCF_000763055.1 Collinsella sp. 4_8_47FAA
TCCGGGGCCGAGGGCCCGCGGGCCGAGGCCGCCGGGGAGGCCGCGGCCGCCTCCACCGCGCCCCCGCCGGCGCTCGTCGAGGCCGAGAACAGGCAGGCCAGGTTCCTGGCCGCCCGGATATCGGAGGCCCTCGACGAGGCCGGGGCCCTCGAGGCCGAGACGGCGGCGCTGCTCGAGGGCGACGAGACCTACGCGTGTCTGCTCACCGTGCCCGGCATCGGCCCGAGGACCGCGGCGCAGCTCGCGGTGTCGGTCGACATCGGGAGGTTCCCGGACCACGACCACCTGGCCTCGTACTGCGGCATAGCCCCGAGGGTGAGGAGCTCCGGCACGTCGGTGAGGTCGGTCAGGGCGTCCAGGCGCGGCGACGCGAGGCTCAAGTCCCTGCTGATCTTCTCGTGCAACAGCCTGGTGAGGTCCTCGGGGCGCTACGGCGAGTACTACCGGGCCTGCAGGGCGCGGGGCATGGGGCACGGGCGGGCGCTCAAGGCCGTCGCGAGGAAGCGGCTCAGGGCGATATACGCCGTGATGCGCGACCGGGTGCCCTACCGGGAGTAGCCCCGACGGTTGACAAAACTATAGGAACACCCAA
>NZ_KN214167.1 GCF_000763055.1 Collinsella sp. 4_8_47FAA
TTTAAGAACGTCCATTACAGTCGAAATTGTCAGCCCGGGACCGTCTCGGGCTACGATTGAGGCGCGCCCAGAACGGGCCGCCGACCGGGCGCCCGCGCACGGCCGAACGTCCCTGCCCCCGAGAGGGCCTGTTGGGTGCTGCCGGCGCGGGACGCGCCGCCCCCGACGGCTGATAGGAAAGTGCCGGGCAGGCGCCGCGGCTGGTAATGTGAGTGCCGAGGGGGAGGCCATCCGGTCGAACGACTACCGGAAGGATACCACCGTGAAAGCGCCATCCACCAGACCCGCGGCCGTGCTCGGCCTGGACGTCGGCAAGTCGTCGCACTGGGCCTGCCTGATCGACCGCGACGGGGAGGTGCTGGCCAGCGCCCCCGTCCGCAACAGGGAGGCCGAGCTCGACGCGCTGTTCGCCTCCGCGCCCGCCGGCACGCTCGTCGTCGTCGACCAGTTCCGCAACATAGGGTCCCTCGCCGTGAGGCGGGCCCGCGCCGCGGGGCTCGGGGTCGCCCACCTGCCCGGGCTCGCCGCCAGCCGCGCCGCGGGCCTGTTCGCCGGCGAGGCCAAGACCG
>NZ_KN214168.1 GCF_000763055.1 Collinsella sp. 4_8_47FAA
TCGTCGATGTGAGCCCCCCAACAATCGAGAAGGTCTTTGCGATGCTGTTCCGCGCGGGCGGCGCCCTCGATGCGCCCGCACTCATCGGCCTCGCGCTTCGCCTTGGCGTCGGCGCGGCGGCGGCGGTTGACCGCCTCGACGTCCTTTTTCGCCCAGGGGCGCGTCTGCTCGATGTTGTAGAACATCGCGGTCGTGTTTCCGTTCGGGGAGCGCCAAGTGCGCTCCACACCCTTTCCGAGCTGGCCTTTCTTGACATGGCGGTGCTTCTTCTCCCACTGTGCCGCGGTGCGCAGCTCGACGCCGTCAATCTCAATCATGGCGGCTCACCTCCTTGGGCAGATCGCAGTCGAGGTATACGCGCACGTACCTGCTCTCGCCGCGGTTCGGGTACTCGCGGGAGCGCTCCAGAACGCACCCCGCCGCCTGCATCGCGTCGGCGATGCGCTGAACCTCGTCGGGCAGGCCCTCAAGACGAACCCTGACCATGACAACCTCCTTGCCTTGAACCCTGCGCCACCGTCCGTGGCGCAGCCTAAGCGTACGGCTCCG
>NZ_KN214169.1 GCF_000763055.1 Collinsella sp. 4_8_47FAA
GGCCCCGTCTCCAGCAGCTCCTTGGCGCGGTCTGGGTCATAGCGCACATCCCAGGGAGAGCAGTAATACCATGCGGAATTGCCTCCGTATCGGGTAAGCCGCCACCGAGCCTCGGCAATCGGAACGAAGCCGAGATCGCACCACTGGTAGGCGGTGTGGTCGCGGCGGCCCTCCTGCAAGGTTTCCTCGTCGATGTGAGCCCCCCCAANAATCGAGAAGGTCTTTGCGATGCTGTTCCGCGCGGGCGGCGCCCTCGATGCGCCCGCACTCATCGGCCTCGCGCTTCGCCTTGGCGTCGGCGCGGCGGCGGCGGTTGACCGCCTCGACGTCCTTTTTCGCCCAGGGGCGCGTCTGCTCGATGTTGTAGAACATCGCGGTCGTGTTTCCGTTCGGGGAGCGCCAAGTGCGCTCCACACCCTTTCCGAGCTGGCCTTTCTTGACATGGCGGTGCTTCTTCTCCCACTGTGCCGCGGTGCGCAGCTCGACGCCGTCAATCTCAATCATGGCGGCTCACCTCCTTGGGCAGATCGCAGT
>NZ_KN214170.1 GCF_000763055.1 Collinsella sp. 4_8_47FAA
GCAAGGTCTACAGGACTCGCAGGTAGGCGGGTCGACACCGCTAACGAAACGGGGAGGGTTTTTGACCATCCCCGTTTTTTTTACGCTTGCCACCACGGACGCCCACTCGTACGGACGACCGTCGGGCAGCCTGTCGTACTCACGCGGCCCCGTCTCCAGCAGCTCCTTGGCGCGGTCTGGGTCATAGCGCACATCCCAGGGAGAGCAGTAATACCATGCGGAATTGCCTCCGTATCGGGTAAGCCGCCACCGAGCCTCGGCAATCGGAACGAAGCCGAGATCGCACCACTGGTAGGCGGTGTGGTCGCGGCGGCCCTCCTGCAAGGTTTCCTCGTCGATGTGAGCCCCCCAACAATCGAGAAGGTCTTTGCGATGCTGTTCCGCGCGGGCGGCGCCCTCGATGCGCCCGCACTCATCGGCCTCGCGCTTCGCCTTGGCGTCGGCGCGGCGGCGGCGGTTGACCGCCTCGACGTCCTTTTTCGCCCAGGGGCGCGCTGCTCGATGTTGTAGAACATCGCGGTCGTGTTTCCG
>NZ_KN214171.1 GCF_000763055.1 Collinsella sp. 4_8_47FAA
GGACGGCCTGGCGCAGGCCTTCACCATCGGCGAGGAGTTCATCGCCGGCGAGCCGTGCGCCCTGGTGCTCGGCGACAACATCTTCTACGGCAACGGCCTGTCGCGCCACCTGACGCGCGCCGCCCGGAACGCCGAGTCGGGCCGAGCCACGGTCTTCGGCTACCACGTGGACGACCCCGAGCGCTTCGGCGTCGTGGAGTTCGACCGCGGGGGGAGGGCCGTGTCCATCGAGGAGAAGCCCGCCCGCCCCAAGAGCTCCTACGCCGTCACCGGCCTGTACTTCTACCCGGGCGACGTCGCCGTCAAGGCCCACAAGGTTCAGCCTTCCGCCCGCGGGGAGCTGGAGATCACCACGCTCAACCAGATGTACCTGGAGGAGGGGACGCTGTCCGTGGTCACCCTCGGCCGCGGCTACGCGTGGCTGGACACCGGCACCATGGAGAGCCTCCACGAGGCCGCGGAGTTCGTCCGCGCCGTCGAGCACTCCCAGGACCTCCCCGTGTCCGTCCCCGAGGAGATCGCCTGGGA
>NZ_KN214172.1 GCF_000763055.1 Collinsella sp. 4_8_47FAA
AATCGGGCGGCTCATTATTTTTTCGCTAACTACGTCCGAAAAATAATGTGACAAATGACAAATGACAAATTGACCACGAGGGGGGCGAGGTACTACGACCTCGCCCATGGGAATCCGATATCCGATACCGATACGGTCGGGGTGGTTTGGAGGGGTTTCACCCCTCCATCTCGGCGGAGCCGAGCGGGCAAGGAAGAGGTGCCGCCGCCGATGACGCGCAGCAATCTCGACCGCGTGGGAGGATTGCGGAGAAGCCCCGCAGGGCACGTCCTTAGCGCAGCTAAGGTCTAACGTGCTAGACTTTAGTCGGTTAAAATCTGACGTAAGGCGGTTCCGACATGGCACACATAGCGAAGTACAAGGCAACCTCGGTCGGGCACATGCTCGCCCACTACAGGCGCGATGCATCCAGCCTGGAGCGTGACAACATCGACCCGAGCCGCGTTAAAAACGACTTGGTTGTCGGGCACTACACGAACAAGGACGGGAAGCTTGTTGTGGGGCGCGTGAGGGCGCGT
>NZ_KN214173.1 GCF_000763055.1 Collinsella sp. 4_8_47FAA
ACGCGCCCTCACGCGCCCCACAACAAGCTTCCCGTCCTTGTTCGTGTAGTGCCCGACAACCAAGTCGTTTTTAACGCGGCTCGGGTCGATGTTGTCACGCTCCAGGCTGGATGCATCGCGCCTGTAGTGGGCGAGCATGTGCCCGACCGAGGTTGCCTTGTACTTCGCTATGTGTGCCATGTCGGAACCGCCTTACGTCAGATTTTAACCGACTAAAGTCTAGCACGTTAGACCTTAGCTGCGCTAAGGACGTGCCCTGCGGGGCTTCTCCGCAATCCTCCCAGCGGTCGAGATTGCTGCGCGTCATCGGCGGCGGCACCTCTTCCTTGCCCGCTCGGCTCCGCCGAGATGGAGGGGTGAAACCCCTCCAAACCACCCCGACGTATCGGTATCGGATATCGGATTCCCATGGGCGAGGTCGTAGTACCTCGCCCCCCTGTGGTCATTTGTCATTTGTCATTTGTCACATTATTTTTCGGACGTAGTTAGCGAAAAATAATGAGCCGCCCGATT